>NZ_JBKFDI010000001.1:0-1658261 GCF_046452355.1 Erythrobacter sp. NE805
CGCGTTCGGGCGCGCTTCAGCCCCCTCGCTTCAGCCCCCTCGCTTCAGCCCCCTCGCTTCAGCCCCCTCGCTTCAGCCCCCTCGCTTCAGCCCCAGCGGACCCTCTCCTCGTCGGCGGGAGCCTCGGCACGCGCGCAGCGGGAGAACCTCGCCTCCTCGCGCGCGGACAAGCGAAAGGGGCCGGCGATCCCTCGCCGGCCCCTTCTTCGTTCGCGCCGTCGACAGGAGATCAGAACGACAGCGCGAGCGAAGCCTGCACCGTGCGGCCGTTCGCCGCGCGGGCGAAACCGATGCCGTTGGCGGGGACGGTGGCCTGGTTGACCTCGTAGATGCCGAGCGTGTCGAACAGGTTCTGCGCGCTCACCGTGAGGCGCAGGTGCTCGGCCGGCTGGACCTCGAGGAAGGCTCCGACCTGGGTGAAGCCGGGCATCCTGAGCTGGTTCACGTCCTGCGCATAGCTGCCGGTGATGGTGACGATGTTCGCCCCCAGCGCGACCTTGCCGAAATCGAGCTGCGGCACTGCGACCAGCACCCAGTCGGGCTGGTGGCGCGGTTCCTTGCCGGTGAACACCCCGCCGATCCGGTCCTCGGTGATCTTGGCCTGGGTGTAGGTCGCCGAGGCGGTGAGGCTGAAGACCCCGCGGGTGAAGGTCCCCTCGAGCTCGACACCGTCGGCCTCGTAGACGCGGTTGGTCGAGGCGGCCGCGCCGTTGAGCACGTTCTGGTCCTCGGCCTCGACGTGGAAGGCCGTCGCGTTGACCGTCACCCCGTTCTTGCGGAACTTGAACCCGCCTTCGTACTGGATGACCGTGTCGTCCTTGTCGCCCGGGTTGACGACCGCCCCGGTGACGCTGCTCACCGCCGGGGTGAACAGCACCTTGTCGGCCGCCGCGCGGTGCCCGCGGCTGTAGCGGGCGAAGACCGAGAAGGGCTCGGCGAAGCGGTAGTTCACCCCGACCGAGTAGCTGAGGTAGCTGTAGTCGTAATCGACCGGCGCGGGGCGATCGAGCGGGAGGAAGGCGACGCGCTGCTCGGCGCGGCTGATCGTGCCGTTGCGGTCGATGTCGAAGCTGCCGAGGCCGACCCGGCCCCCGCCGAGATCGGCGCCGAACAGCTGGCCGCGCACCTTGCCGGTATCGTAGCGCAAGGAGCCGCCGATCGCGAGCTTGCCGACGTGCCAGTTGATCGAGCCATAGGGCGCGAGCACGTCGTAGCCGACGTCGAAGATGCGCCGGAACTGACCGGAATTGCCGCGCCCGTAGGCGAAATAGCCATTCTGCGTCTGCGCGACCCCGGCCGAATTGAAGATGTCGACCATCGCGGTCCGCCCGCCGCCCGCCACGTCGATGACCTGCGAGGTGTGCAGCCAGGTCGAGGAGATGTCCTGCGCCGCGTAGTAGAGCCCGGCGGTGGTGGTGAGCTTGCCGCCGCCGACGTTCCACACCCGCGTCGCGCGCAGGTCGTTGGTGAAGTTGTCGAGCGAGGAGGCGCGGTTGAACGAGGTGAAGTAGAGCGCGAGCAGCCCGTTGCCGTTGGCGTCCGTCGGCACGAGCTGGCCGGTCAGCGGTCCGCTCGCATAGCGCGCCGTCGCCCCCGCCCCGCCGATCGAGGCGGCGAAGTTTGCCACCGTGTCGGCGCGGTTCGGGAAGGTGCGGCTGAAGTCCCCGCCGTTGACCGCGTAGCGCGCCTTCTCGGTGATCGTCCAGCCGGCGACGTCGAACTGCGCCTCGATGCCGAGCGACTTCGACTTGACGCTCTGCCCGGTGTTGATGGGGTAGGCGGCGGGATTGTTGTTGCGGTCGAGCGTGATGATCGGGCCGAGGTTCGGCGAGAGCACCGCATCGTCCCTCAGGTCGAAGCCCGGAAAGTTGCGGTAGACCGGCTTGTCGTCGGTCCCGGTGATGTTGACGAAGTAGGGCGCATAGGTCGGCGAGCGGTCGTCGAGATACTTGAGATAGGCGCGCACGTAGCCGCCCGCGAACTCGCGGGTGATGTTGGCCTTGATCTGGCCGCCCTGCCAGCCGGTGATCCCGATGTCGCGCGGACCCTCGCCCGAGCGGTAGAAGCCGCCGACGTAGAAGCGCGTGTTCTCGCCGAGCTTGGCGCCGTAGTCGAAATCGAGCCGCTTGCTGTCGAAGTCGAGCCCGGCGGTGAGCTGGGCGCGAAAGCCGGTCTCGGTCCCGGTGCGCGAGATCACGTTGACGATCCCCCCCGGCGAGTTCGAGGCGAAGGTCGAGGCCGAGCCGCCGCGGATCGTCTCGATCGCGCTCACGGTGAAGTCGTTCCGCAGGAACACGTCGGTCGAGACGTTGAAGATGTCGCCGAACTCGAGGACCGGCAGGCCGTCCTCCTGGAACTGCATGTATTTCGAGCCGCCCGCCGCGAGCGGCAGCCCGCGCACGGTGTAGTTGTTGTTGCCCTCGCCGATGCCGCTCGCGACGCGCAGGCCCGCCATCGTGCGCAGCACCTCGGAGAGCGGGCGCGGGCCGAAGCGCTGGATGTCGTCGCCCTTCAGGGCGCTGGTCGAGGTCGCGCTGTCGAGCCGGTCGCGGCCCTTGGCCATGCCGGTGGAGAAGATCTCGACCGGCGGCTTGGCGGCGGAGGCATCCCCGGCCTGCGGGGCGGCGGCTTCCTCGGCGCTTTCCTCCGTGCTGTCGGCAGCGGTCTCGCGCTCGCCGGCCTTGGCGGCGACAGCCGGCGCGGCGAGCGCTCCGGTGGCGGCGAAGAGTAGCAGAGTGGTCCTCAGTCTCATGGGCTTGTGCTCCCCCTGTCCTGCCGGTGCCGACACCGGCCCGGCTTCCTCGAGTGCACCCTGCCGATAGTCCGCCGCCGGTTGGCGGAAGCGAAAGGTGCGGCTAGGGGATGGGGGCTAGGGGTTCGCCCGAGGGCGCGGCGAGGCCGTCATGGTCAGTCGAGCCCGCGCCATTCGATCCACTCGCCATAGGGGTGGCACAGCGCCGCGAGCCGCACTTCGCCCGCGCGCGGGCCGCCGTCCCACAGCGTGACCCTGAGCTCGACCGCGGCGCGATCGCCGCGCCATTCCATCCCGACCCTGACGAGCGGGCGCTCGCGCGTCGCCCGCGCCCCGGCGGCGGCGAGCGCCGCATCGAGCCGCGCGCGCTCGTGGGGATCGGCATATTGCATCACCATCGAGTGGAACACGACCCGCCTCAGCCCCGCGAGCTGCGGAGCAGCGAGCGCCCGCTCGAGCCACTCGCCCGCATGGCCCTGCGCGACCGCGGGCGGATGCCGGCGCGCCAGATCGAGCGCCGCGGTTAGGCGCCGGCTGCGGGCGCGCTCGCCGGGCCAGACATAGGCCTCGAGCCGCGCGCAGTCCGCCGGGCTCGCCGGATCGAGCGGATGGAGATCGACCCCCTGCGCGCGCACGACCTCGACCGGGCCGACCGGCGGCAGGCTTCCGCGCCATTCGGGCGCGAGTTCGACCGCGCTCCCCGGCGTGCCCGCGATTTGCTCGCCGATGCGGCAGGCATAGTGCGGGAAGTTGAGGTTGAGCCCGGCGCTCGCGCCCAGCTCGAGCACCTCGCAGGGCATCGCTTCCCCGGCGGCATCGAGCGCCATCAGCACCGCGACGAGCCCGGCGACGCGGGCGACCTCGTTGGTCTGGGTGGGATGGGCGATCCACGCCCCGAGCGCCACCGCGTGCTCGGTCAGCGCGGCGAGCACCGCGGCCTCGAGCGCGAGCGGATCGGGGAGCGCCGCCGCACCCTCCTCCTGCGCCTCGTCGGCAAAGAGAGCAGCGAGCCCCGGCGCGCGGCCGGTGCGGGCGAGCGCATGGAGCCCGGCAGACAGGCGGAAGGTGATCGCGTCCTGCGCAAGGTCGCCCGGCCAGGCGGCAAGCAGCCGGCCGATGGCGCCCGAGCGCGGCACGGTCCGCGCGAGGGCGCGCATCAGCAGCGCCGCGCGCGGCTTGCCGAAGGCATCGGCCTTGGCGGCCTCGACAAGCAGCTGGCGCGCGACGCGAACCTCGCCCTCGGCCGCGCGGGGCCCGCGCAATGCGGGCGCGAGCGGCGTGCGGGCGGCGGGGGGAAGAATCAAGAGCGGGGCACTTTCGCGAGATGGGGTGTCGTCCCGGCCATTAGCCCCCGCGCCCCAACAGCTTGCCACCGGCGCCTAGGGGAAAGCGCGCAGCCCGCACCCAGGCGCCGCCATCGTAGCAATACCGAGCCCCGCGCCCGCGCCGGGTTAAAGGGCGCGGGCTATCCGGCAGGCTGAAACCCCCACAAGAGCTCAAGGAGCCAGCCCTCTCATGCGTCACCTGCCTCTCCTCGCCGGAATGCTGCTCGCCAGCAGCGCCCTCGTCCCCGCGACCGCCTTCGCCGCAGAGAAAGGGGCAGCCGACGACAGCGGCGCGGATGGCGGCGCGGAGGGCGCGCAGGACAGCTCCGGCGCAAGCGCCCCCGCGCCCAAGGCCTTCACGACCGGCGTCGCCAAGGGCCGCGACCTCCTCGACACCGCGATCTCGGCGAGCGTCCTCGACGATCACGATCTCGCCCAGCTTTCGGTGAGCTCGATCGCCGCGATCATGCAGAACATCCCCGGCATCCGCTCCGAGACCTCGGACATCGACGGCTTCTCGGCGATCACCATCCGCGGCCTGCCGCTCGCCGCCGAGGGCTCGAAGTTCCTCCAGCTCCAGGAGGACGGCCTGCCGGTGCTCGAGTTCGGCGACATCCAGTTCGCCGGGATCGACCAGTTCCTGCGCGCCGACCTCACGCTTTCCCAGGTGCAGGCGATCCGCGGCGGCTCGGCCTCGACCTTCGCCTCGAACTCGCCGGGCGGGCTCATCAACTTCATCTCGAAGACCGGCGAGACCGCGGGCGGGGTGATGCAGGTTTCGAGCGGCGTCGGCTTCGACCTGAAGCGCGTCGACTTCGCCTATGGCGGCCCGCTCGGGGGCGGCTGGCGCTTCCACGCCGGCGGCTTCTACCGCAGCGGCGAGGGCCCGCGCGACATCGGCTACACCGGGTTCAAGGGCGGCCAGATCAAGGCCAACCTCACCAAGGAATTCGACGGCGGCGGCTACATCCGCTTCTACGCCAAGTATCTCGACGACCGGCAGCCCAACTACGGCACCGTCCCGGTGATTGTGACCGGCACCAACGCCGACCCGACGATCGGCTTCGTGAACGGCTTCGATCCGCGCAATCGCGCCTACCTGTCCGGGCTCACCGCGAGCATCCCGGAGGTCGACCGCAACAACAACCGCACCCTCATCGACACCAGGGACGGGCTCGCCGCGAAGGTCAAGTCGCTCGGATTCGAGGCGCAGTTCGACGTCGCCGGGTGGACCTTCACCAACCGCTTCCGCTTCTCCGACGTGAGCGGCGAGTACAACGACAACGTACCCTTCGTGACCGCGCCCGCGCCCTTCTTCGCGCAGTTCGGCGGGCCGGGCGGACGGCTCAGCTACGCGGGAGGTCCGCGCGCCGGACAGGCGATCACCGATGCGCGGCTGCTGGCGCTGTCGGCGCGGATCTATGCCGATCTCGAGAGCCTCGACAACGTCACCAACGACCTGCGCGCCACCCGCGTGTGGAATGCGGGCAAGGGCAAGCTGACCACGACCCTCGGCATCTACAATTCGCAGCAGGACATGCGGATGTTCTGGAACTTCGCCAGCACCCTGCAGGACCTCGCCGGCGGCAGCCGCAACGCGCCGGTCAACATCGCCACCGCCGGCGGTGTGCCGGTCACCGACGCGGGCCTGCTCGCCTACGGCTTTGCGGTGGGCCTGCCGTTCAGCATCTACCACAACCGCTACGACGTCACCTTCGACGTGCTCGCCCCCTATGGCTCGATCAACTACCAGATCGGCCGGCTGGCGATCGGCGCGAGCCTGCGCTGGGACAAGGGCGACGTGCAGGGCCAGGTCTTCTCCCCCGGCTTCGGCGGCGGCCGTCCGCAGTTCGTCGCCTTCGACGTCAACGGCGACGGTCAGGTCTCGATTCCCGAGGGCCGGGTCCCGGTGCTCCCGCTCTCCCGGCCCGCGGCGGTCGACTACGGCTACGACTATGTCTCCTGGTCGGCGGGGGTGAACTACCGCTTCGCCGACAGCCTCTCGGCCTTCGCCCGTTACAGTCGCGGCGGCCGCGCGACGGCGGAGAACGCGATCGGCACCGAGACGCTCGATCCGATCGCCGGGCGCCCGGCCAATCCGGAAATCCTCGTCTCGGTGGTCAAGCAGGCCGAGGCGGGCGTGAAGTACCGCAAGAACGGCCTCTCGCTGTTCCTGACCGGCTTCTGGGCCTCGACCGACGAGCGCAACGCGCAGATCACCGCCGATGCGACGGGACAGGCCTTCGTCGCCCAGATCAAGCGCACCTACAGCGCCAAGGGTCTCGAATTCGAGGGCGAATGGAAGAAGGGCCCCTTCACCCTGGTGGTCGGGGCGACCTACACCGACGCCAAGATCGACAAGGACGTGCTCGACCCCGCCTTCAACGGCAAGACCCCGCGCCACATCCCCGACCTCGCCTTCTTCGCGAGGCCCTCGGTGGAGCTCGGCCGGTTCACCCTCGGCGCCGCGGTCAACGGCACCACCGAGAGCTTCGCGCAGGACTCCAACCAGCTCGTCCAGCCCGGTTACGTGCTGGTCAGCCCCTTCGTGCAGTATCGCCCGACGGACAGCCTGACGGTCGCCGTCAACGCCTTCAACGTCTTCGACGAACTGGCGGTGGTGAGCCTCGGCGCGCCGACGATCCCGGCCTCGGGGATCGTCAATGCGCAGGTCATGAACGGCCGCACCGTCACCGCGTCGCTGCGCTACGCCTTCTGACGCAGGCCCTGCCCACCCCGGACGAGAGGAACCCGTGAGCCATGCTTGATCGTCTCAACATCCCGCGCCGCCTCGGCTTTGCCTTCGTGGCGCTCAACGTGGTCGCCGCGGCGGTGATGGTGGCCTGCGGCGTAAGCCTGGCGATGATCTCCTCGGTCACGGCGCGCAATTCCGAGAGCCAGGACATCCTCGCCGATGTCCTGGCGCTGGAGACCGCGCTGCTGCGCCAGAACAGCCAGCTGCGCGGCTTCCTCGTCACCGCCGACACGAGCTACCTCAAGTCCTACTACGAGGGCCGCGACGATTACGACAAGGCCTCGGCCGCGCTCGAGAAGCAGCTCGCCGACCCGCGCCTCGTCGACCTCGTCAAGCAGTCGCGCGCCGAGACCCTCAAGTGGCGCGCGGACTGGGGCGACAAGTATGTCGCGGTGGTCAAGGCCGGCAACCGCGACGGCGCGCAGGAGGCGATCCGGCAGGCGGGCAAGAAGGTGCTGATCAGCGCCGCGGTCAATCCCCTGCGCGACATCCGCGACGCCCAGCACGCCGCGATCGCGGAGCAGAGCGAGCGGCAGGAGACGGTCATCACCTGGGCCTGGATCGCGCTCGGCGCGGGCGCCGCGATCCTGATGGGCCTCGCGCTGGTCCTCTCGCGCAGCCTCGCCAACTCGATCGCCAAGCCGATCGCCGCGCTCACCCGCGCCGTCACCGACCTGTCGCGCGGGCAGAACGCGATCGACATCCCCGGCACCGAGCGCAGCGACGAGCTCGGCGCGATGGCCGAGGCGATGCTCGTCTTCCGCGACGCCGCGGTCGAGCGCCAGCGCGCTGTCGCCGAGCGCGAGGAGGCGGTCGCCCGGCTCGGCCGCAACCTCGCCGCGGTCGCCCATTCGGACCTCACCGTGCGCCTCACCGACATGCCGCCCGCCTTCCAGTCGCTCGCCAACGACTTCAACGACGCGATGGCGCGGCTGTGCGAGGCGATGGGCACGGTCAACGAGAGCATCGGCGCGATCAACCTCACCAGCGGCGAGATCGAGCACGCGATGACCGACCTCGCGAGCCGCTCGGAAGACCAGGCGAGCCGCCTCCAGCTTTCCTCCACCACCATGGCGAGCCTCACCGCCAATATCGAGGAGAACGCCCACCTCGCGGTCGGCGTCAGCGGCTCGATGCGCACCGCGCGCGAGGAGGCCGAGAGCGGCGGCGAGGTGGTCGGCCGCGCGATCCAGGCGATGGGCAAGATCGAGACCGCGACGGTCGAGATTTCCGAGATCACCGCGATGATCGACAACATCGCCTTCCAGACCAACCTGCTGGCCTTGAACGCCGGGGTCGAGGCGGCGCGCGCGGGCGAGGCGGGCAAGGGCTTCTCGGTGGTCGCCTCCGAGGTGCGCGCGCTCTCGATGCGCGCCACCGAGGCCGCGAACGAGATCAAGAAGCGCATCGAGGCGGTCGGCGCGCACGTCCAGACCGGGGTCAGCCTCGTCAACGAGACCGGCACCGCGCTCCAGACCATCAACGCGCGCGTCGCCGAGGTCACCGAGGCGGTCTCGCGCATCGCCGAGGCGGTGAGCGAGCAGAGCATGCAGCTGCGCCGCGTCTCCGAGACGATCGGGGCGATGGACAAGATGACCCAGCAGAACGCCGCGATGGTCGAGGAGACCAACGCCGCGACCAAGAACCTCAACCACGAGGCGCGCCAGCTCGCCCAGACCTTCGCCGCGTTCCGCATCGGCGATGCAAGCCCGGGCGCAGGCTACGGGGAGCCCGCCGGCTGGTCGCAGGCCCAGCTTCCCCCACCCGCGCGGCGCCACGCGGCGTGAGGTGCCCGAACTAGGGGCTTGCGCATAGGCGAGGCACAAGCCCGCCTTATCGCAGGTCCTGCAAAATCAGCGATGTGAACCCGCCCGCATTCCTTGCGGGTCAGGCCAGCACAGGACCAAGGCAGTCATGACGATCGAAAAGATTTCGCGCCTCGGGGCGCTCGCGCTGGGCGCAGTGATGGCGATCATCATCCTCGCGATCGGACTGTCGGTGAACCACCTGCGGGTGGGCGGTGCGCTCGACAAGCAGGAAGAGGCTGTCGCCGATTTCAGCGCCGACTTCATGCCGCCCTCGCTGTTCCTGGTCGAAGCCTTCGCCAATGCCAGCATCATGACCATCCACCGCGATTCCTACGCGGTCAATGATCAGCGCCTCAAGGTGCTGGAGCAGGAGTTCGATGCGGCTGCGCGCAGCTGGGCGGAAAAGCCGGTTTCCGAAAAGCTCAAGGCCGACATTGCGGCCAATGTCGAAACCAACGGCAAGGCCTTCTGGGAAGAGGTCAACCAGCGCCTCAAGCCGGCGGTGCAGCGCGGGGACGAGGCGGCGATCAAGGCCTCGCACAGCCGCCTGCTGGAAATCTACCGGGCGCAGCGCAAGGCCAATGACGCCCTGCGCGGGCAGATCGCCGAGCTGCGTCAGGAGACCCAAGACCAGATCGCCTCGACCACCATGCTGATCATGGGCGGCGCGCTCGTCGGCGCGCTGCTGCTGTTCGCGGCGCTCGCCGGGGCCTATTTGTGGGTGCGGCGCTCCATGCTCGCGCCGGTCGAGGCGATCGGCACCACCATGCGCGCCATGGCCGACGGCAACCACGATGCGGGGGTCACCACCCAGCACCGCAGCGACGAATTCGGCACCATGACCCGCGCGATCGAGACCTTCCGCGCCGCGCTGAAGTCCAACACCTCGCGCGCTGCCGCCCAGACCGAGATCGTCGAGACCATGTCGACCGCGCTCGACCGGCTGGCGAACGGCGATCTGACCTACCGGATCGACTATCTGCCCGAAGTGGTCGTCGAGGTCGAACGCCGGGCACAGCCGCGGCCCAATCTGCGCGAGATGTACAACACCTCGATCGCGCGGCTCGAAGACATGCTGAGCAAGGTGCGGGCGACGGCGGTGGGTGTCCAGACCAGCTCGGACGAGATCCGCGCCGCTTCGGAGGATCTGGCGCTGCGCAACGGGCAGCAGGCCGCGAGCCTCGAGGAGACCGCCGCCTCGGTCGGATCGACGGTCGCCCTCACCCGCCAGTCGGCCGAGAACGCGGTCCAGGCCCGCTCCGCCATCGCCCATACCCATGCGCGCGCCACCGAAGGCGGCGCGGTGGTCGGCAAGGCGGTCGCGGCGATGGACGCGATCGAGCAGTCGGCGAAGGAGATCACCCAGATCATCGACGTGATCGACGGGATCGCCTTCCAGACCAACCTCCTCGCCTTGAACGCGGGCGTCGAGGCGGCGCGTGCGGGCGAGGCCGGCAAGGGCTTCGCGGTGGTCGCCAACGAGGTGCGCGCCCTCGCCCAGCGCTCGGCCGACGCGGCGCGCGACATCAAGGCGCTGATCGGCAAGTCGACCGCCCATGTCGGCGACGGCGTGGCGCTGGTCGGCGAGACGGGCACGCTGCTCGCCGAGATCGTCGCGCAGGTCGGCGCGGTCACCGCGCAGGTCAACGAGATCGCCGAGACCACCGCCGCGCAGGCGAGCAACCTCGAGCAGGTCAATGTCGCGGTCGGCACGATCGACCGCATGACCCAGCAGAACGCGGCGATGGTCGAGCAGTCGACCGCGGCGACCCGCAGCCTCTCCTCCGAGGCGCAGCGACTGGGCGAACTGGTCGCGCAGTTCCGGGTGAGCGGGATCGGCGCGGGCGCAGGCGCGGGCGTCGCCAGCGCGCCCCCGCCCCCGCGTGCAGCCCAGGCGGCGCGCAAGGCCCCTGCGCCGCGCAAGCCCGCCGCGTCGCCCCCGCCGCCGCCGCCCGCTCCGCTTCCCGTCACCGGCAACCTCGCCCGCAAGCCCGCCCCGGCACCCGCACCCGCACCCGCCCCCACCCCGGGCCCCGCCAGCCTCCCCGACGAGGACGACTGGAGCGAATTCTAGGCGGATTGAGACCCCTCCCAGACCTCCTCCAGGCCCCTCCACACCCCGCTCGCCCCCCTTCGACCCCCCTTCACCCCCTTCAGACCCCCCTAAAATGCGCATGAGGTGGCAAAAATGATCGCCCTTCCCCCCGTCTGCGACCGCAGCGCCGCCGCCGCGCTCTACCCGGAAATCGCCGAGAGCCTCGGCACGAGCGCCCTCGGCGTGGACGCCGGGCGGGTCGAGAAGATCGGCCAGGCGATGCTGCAACTGCTTGTTTCGGCAGCGAGAAGTGAGGGCGGGATCACGGTCCACAACCCCAGCGCCGCCTTCACCGCGGCGCTCGCGCTGACCGGGCTCGAGCTCGTCATCTTGGAAGGGGGGATCGCGGCATGACCGAAGACGAAATCCAGCAGATCTTCTTCGTCGAATGTGACGAAGCCCTCGAAGCCGCCGAGACGGGCCTCGCCGCCTGCCGTGAAGGAACCCACGACGGGGAAACCATCAACGCGATCTTCCGCGGGGTCCATTCGATCAAGGGCGGCGCGGGGGCTTTCGGCTATATCCCGCTCCAGACCTTCACCCACCATTTCGAGACCCTCCTCGCCGACGTGCGCGAGGGCAAGGTGCCGCTCGAGCCGGGGCTGGTCGATCTGCTGCTGCTGTCGCTCGACTGCCTGCGCGACCATGTCGAGACCGCGCGCGGCGGCGGCACCCCGCCCGACGACGCGGACCTCATCGCCCGGCTCGAGGCTGCGCTCGCCTGCAATGCGGGCGCAGCGCCCGCCCCGATCCCCGTCGCCGCCGAGGCTCCCCCGGCCCCGCCCGCACCGCCCTCGCCCGCCTTCGACGACCTCGACGATCTCCTCAACGAGCTCGCCGCACCCGCGCCCGCACCCGAAGAGCCCGAGAGCTGGCTCGTCCACGTCCGCCCCCACGCCGGAGCCATGACCAAGGGCAGCGAGCCGCTGCTGTGGCTGCGCGAGCTCACCGATCTCGGCGGCACTTGCGAACTGTGCGACATCGCCGCGGTGCCGACCTTCGAGCGCCTGCTGGTCGAGCAGGGCTACCTCGGCTGGAGCTTCCGGATGCCCGGCCACGTCACCCGCGAGGCGGTCGCCGAGATCTTCGACTTCGTCGGCGACGAGGTCGCGCTCGCCTATGGACCCGAGGGCACCCTGCCGCCGCCGCGGATCGGCGCCCCGGCGGCCGCACCCGCTGCCACGCCCCACGCCGAGCCCGCCCCCGGCCCGGTCAGCGCCCCCGCGCCGCTCGCCGCGAGCCCCAACGAGGCCGGCGCCCCGGCCCCCGTCGCCGGCGCCGCCGCAGCTCCCGCCCCCGCCAACCAGTCGGTACGCATCGACCTCCGCAAGCTCGACATGCTGATCGACGGCGTCGGCGAGCTGGTCATCGCCCAGGCGATGCTCGCCCAGCGCCTCACCAACGAGGACCTCGCCCATATCGAGGAGCTCGCCCTGATCGAGACCCTCGTGCGCGACATCCAGGAGCACGCGATGGCCTTCCGCGCCCAGCCGATCAGCTCGGTGTTCGGGCGCGTCCCCCGCCTGCTGCGCGAGCTCGGCGCCTCGACCGGCAAGCACGTCAAGCTCGAGGTCGCGGGCGAGACCACCGAGCTCGACAAGACCGTGATCGAGCGCCTTTCCGAGCCGATGACCCACCTCATCCGCAACGCCGTCGACCACGGGATCGAGAGCCCCGAGGAACGCCGCGCCGCGGGCAAGGACCCGGAAGGCACGCTCACCCTTTCGGCCGAGCAGAAGGCGGGCCGCATCATCATCCGCATCGCCGACGACGGGCGCGGGATCGACCGCGATCGGGTGCTGGCGAAGGCGATCGCCAATGGCCTCGTCGCCCCCGAGGCGCAGCTTTCCGACGACGATATCCACCAGCTGATCTTCGCCCCCGGCTTCTCGACCGCCGCGCAGGTCTCGAACATCTCGGGGCGCGGCGTCGGCATGGACGTGGTCAAGCAGAACGTGAAGGAGCTGGGCGGGCGCATCACCATCGAGAGCGTGCCGGGCAAGGGCACCACCTTCAGCCTCGCCCTGCCGCTGACGCTGGCCATATCGGACGGGATGATCGTGCAGGTCGGCGACCAGTCGCTGGTGATCCCGCTCACCCACGTGATCGAGAGCCTCCGTCCGACCCCTGCCGACGTCAAGGGCATGGGCACTTCGGCGCAGGTGCTCAACGCGCGCGGGAGCTTCGTGCCGATCATCCCGCTGGGCGTGCTGACCGGGGCCTACGAGGCCACCACCAACCCCTGCGAGGGCGTGCTGGTGCTGGTCGAGACCGAGGGCCACGGCCGCGCCGCGCTGCTCGTCGACACGATCACCGACCAGCGCCAGTTCGTCATCAAGGCATTGGACGCGCACTACCGCCAGATCGACAGCGTGGCGGGGGCGACGATCCTCGGCAACGGGCAGGTGGCGCTGATCGTCGACGTCGACTTCATCGCCAGCACCGCCGCGCGCAGCGTCGCCGGCCCTGCGCTCGCGGTCGCGGCCTGACGATGGAGGGCGCATCCGCCGAGGCGGCATCCGGCAGCATGGTTCCCGGCGTCAGCCCGGCGATCTACGGCGAGGAGGACTTCCGCCGCATCGCCGACCTGATCCACGCCGAGACCGGCATCGTGCTCTCCGAGCGCAAGAAGATGCTCGCCTATTCGCGCCTCGCCCCGCTGGTGCGGCGCAGCGGGCTGACGAGCTTCGGCGCCTTCCTCGATGCGCTTGGGCACGACCCGACGACCTTCACCGAGGTGGTCGCCGCGCTCACCACCAACCACACCTATTTCCACCGCGAGCCGCACCACTTCGACCACTTCGAGAACGTGGTGCGCCCCGCCCTGCTCGCCCGCGAGCAAGGGGGCGCGCCGGTGCGCATCTGGTCGGCGGGCTGTTCGACGGGGGAGGAGATCTTCACCCTGCTGATGGTGCTCGCCGGCCCGTCCCGCGAGGAGGGCCTGAGGATCGCGCGCGGCCGCATTCTCGCGCTCGCGAGCGACATCTCGGTCAATGCGCTCGCCGGCGCGCGGGCGGCGAGCTACCCGGCGGGCGCGCTCGACGCCCTGCCCGAGGAGCTGCGGCGGCTGTGGTGCACCCCCGTCACCGTCGGCGGCGAGCAGCGCCTCGCGATCGACCCGGCGCTGGTGGCGATGGTCCGCTTCCGCGTCCTCAACCTGATGGGCGAATGGCCGATGAGCCGCGCCTTCGACGTGATCTTCTGCCGCAACGTGATGATCTATTTCGACCTCCCCACCAAGGAGCGGCTCGTCGAGCGCTTCGCCCGCCAGCTGATACCCGGCGGCTATCTCTACATCGGCCATTCCGAGCGGGTCAGCGGCCCGGCGAGCGCGCTGCTCGAGCCGGTCGGCCCCACCATCTACCGCAGGAGCGGCGCGGCATGAGCATCAGGGTCCTGATCGTCGACGACAGCCCGCTGATGCGCGCGCTGCTCCAGCGCCGTCTCGAGCGCGAGAGCGACATCATCATCGCCGGCACCGCCGCCAACGCCGCCGAGGCGCGCCAGCTCATCAAGTCGCTCGATCCCGACGTGGTGACGCTCGACATCGAGATGCCGGGGATGGACGGGCTGTCCTTCCTCGAGAAGATCATGGAGCTGCGACCGACCCCGGTGATCCTCGTCTCGGGCGCGACCGAGGCCGGGGCGAGCGCGACGGTGCGCGGCCTCAGGCTTGGCGCGATCGGCTGCATCCCCAAGTCGCAGCTCAAGATGAACCCCTCCGAGGCGGACGACGGCGCGCTGGTCGAGATGGTGCGCGAGGCCGCGCGGGTGCGCTTCGTGCGGGCGCCCGCGCGCGCCGCGCCGCGCGCCGCGGCATCGCCAGCTCCGACCGCCGCTACGCCGCCGCCCGCCGCGGCCGGGGGCGGCGGCGGAGCAAACCTCCCCGAGGTGATCGTGATCGGCGCCTCGACCGGCGGGGTCGAGGCGCTCCACACCGTGCTCTCGGGCTTTCCCGCCGATTGCCCGCCGACCCTCGTCGTCCAGCACATCAACGGCTGCTTCGCCGGGGCGATCGCCCAGTCCTTCGACCGCGCGGTGCGCCCCAGGGTGATGCTCGCCGAGAGCGACATGCCGCTGGAGCGCGGCATGGTGCTGCTCGCCCCGGGCAACGACCGCCACCTCCAGGTCGCCTCGGCAGGCTCGCGGGGCATGCGCTGCGTGCTGCGCGAGGGCGAGCCCGCCGCCGGCCACCGCCCGAGCGTCGACCGCCTGTTCGCCTCGCTGGCCGCCACGCTCGGCGCGGCGCGCGGCGGGCGCGGGCTCGGGGTGCTGCTTACCGGCATGGGCCAGGACGGCGCGCAGGGCATGGTCCAGCTCGCCAGCATCGGCGCGCGCACCATCGCCCAGGACCAGGCGAGCTGCGTCGTCTTCGGCATGCCTCGCGCCGCGATCGAGATGGGCGCGGCGCGCGAGGTGCTGCCGCTCCAGCGGATCGCATCTGCGATCTTCGCTCCGGCCACGGCGGCCCTGTCATGAGCGACATGACCCCCTTCCCCCCCCTCCTCGCCGGAGCGTCGCCCGACATCCTGCGGATGACAATCGTCCAGGGCGAGGCCAAGGCGAGCACCGACCCGCGCGTCGAGATGAGCACCATCCTCGGCAGCTGCGTCGCGACCTGCCTGTTCGATCCCGTCGCGCGGGTCGGCGGCATGAACCACTTCCTGCTCGCCGAACCGCCCGCGCACATGCGCAGCGCCGCCTTCGACAGCGACTACGGGTTGTTCCTGATGGAGCTGCTGATCAACGAGATGCTCTCCCTTGGCGCGCACAAGAGCCGGATGCGCGCGCGGCTCTACGGGGGGGCGAACCTCAACCCCGATCTCTCCCCGATCGGCACCGCCAACGCCGCCTTCGCCCGCCAGTTCCTCGAGCGCGAGGGCATCCCCAAGGTCTTCGAGGACCTCGAGGGCACCCAGGCGCGGCGTATCCAGTTCCGCCCGGCGAGCGGCCAGGTCCGCGCCCGGCTGGTCCCGGCCGAGACCGCCCCTACGCAGAAACCACTGGGGCGGCCGCAATCGGCGCTTGGCACGGTCGAACTATTCTGAGCCCAAACGGAGCCTATCATGCAAGCGAGCAACACTGCCCCCATCCGTGTCCTCACGGTCGACGACAGCGCCTCGATGCGCGCGCTGTTGCTCGGCGCGCTGACCTCGCGCGGGTTCGCGGTCGAACAATGCGTGGACGGCCAGGAGGCGCTCGAGTGGCTGGCCTCGAACGAGGTCGACGTCATCATCACCGACATCAACATGCCGCGCCTCGACGGCTTCGGCCTGATCGAGAAGCTGCGCACCAGCGCGCTCCATGCCGAGCGCCCGATCCTCGTGCTCACCACCGAGAGCTCGGACGAGAAGAAGCAGCGCGCGCGCAACGCCGGGGCGACGGGGTGGATCGTCAAGCCCTTCGACGCCGACAAGCTCACCGCCGCGCTGCGCCGCGTGATCCACTGATCCGCCTGACTTTCCCGCGAGGAGCCGTCCCATGCGCCACGAACTCATCACCTTCGGCATCGCCAACCAGCGCTTCGGCATCGACATCATGACGGTGCGCGAGATCCGCGCCTGGTCGCCGGTGACGCGCCTGCCGCGCGTGCCCGACTATGTCGCGGGCGTCGTCAACCTGCGCGGCGCGGTGCTGCCGGTGATCGACCTTGCCGCGCGGCTCGGCTGGCAGCCGACCGACGCGACCCCGCGCAACCCGATCATCGTCATCGAGCACCAGGGCCAGATGCGCGGCCTGATCGTCCATGACGTCGCCGACATCGTCTCGATCGAGGCGGGCACGCTCCAGCAGCCCGACGCGATGGGCCACGAGACCATCACCCATTTCCTCGAGGGCATCGCTCCGCTCGGCGAGGACATGGTGATGGTCCTCGACCTCGCCCGGCTCATGTCCGACGAGCCGATCGAGATGGCGGCCTGAGCATGAGCGGCCCTGCACCATCCCTGTCCGCGCCCGCGCCGCATTCGCCCGCGCTGCTCGCGGGGATCGCCGCGCAGCTCGCGAGCCTTGCCGCGGAGTCCGAGCAGTTCGGCACCGTGCTGTGCAGCGATGCGGTGGTCGCGGGAAGCTACCTTGTCCAGCTCCAGCAGATCGACCGCCTCGCCCAGTCGCTGCGCGAGATGGCGGACGTGCTCGCCGCGCCCGATCCGCAGGCGGCGGTCGCCGGGATCCGCCTCGGCGACCTGCGGCTCGCGCTCGACCGGGCCGATGCCCACTGACCGGGCCCTGATCGGCACGCAAGGCGCGGCCGCGGCGCTGGCTTGAGGCCTACTTCTTGCCGTCCATGATCGGCGGGGCCGAGGGCATCGGCGACCCGGTCAGGATCGCCGTCCCCTCGTTGGCGAGGATCCCCACCACCTGAGTCCACACCGCGACGTTCTGGCGCAGCTGCGCGGGATCGATCTTGTCGAGCGTGTCGTCGGGCGTGTGGTGGAGGTCGAAATAGCGGGTGCCGTCCTGCTGGAGGTCGACCAGCGCGCCGTTCTGGTCGCGTACGATGTTGAGGTCCGCGCCCCCGCCCGCGACCTCGCTCCCCGCCGACACGCCGAAGCGCGCCACGGCGGCCGCGATGCGCTTGTGGAGGTCGGGGTTGGTGGTCCGGAAGTTCGAATCGAAGCGCCAGATCCGGTCCGCGCCGAAATCGCTCTCGATCCCGACCGCGATCGGCTCGCCGAGGTGAGCGGCGCTATAGGCCTTGCTGCCCCACAGGCCGGTTTCCTCGGCGCCCGCGAAGAGCACGCGCACTGTCCGCAAGGGCTGGCCCGCCTTGGCGACGTTGAGCGCCGCGGCGGCGATGATCGCGCAGCCCGCCCCGTCGTCGACCGCGCCCGTGCCGAGCCACCAGCTGTCGAGGTGGCAGGCGAGCAGCACCGGCGGAAGCGAGGGATTGCGCCCGACGATCTCGCCGACGACGTTGCCGCTTTGCGTCTCGCCCAAGTCGCGCGGGGTCAGCACCAGCTTCATGGTGATCGGCTTGCCGCCCGCCCGCTTGAACATCCGCTCGAGGTTCGCCGCATCGGGGTTGCTGAGCGCGCCCGCGGGCGTGGGCTTCACGCCCGCGGGGAAGCTCGTGCCGCCGGTGTGGGGGTTGCGATGACTGTCGGTGCCGACCGACTTGATGACCGTCGCGACCGCGCCCTTGCTCGCGGCGATCCCGGCGGCGACCCAGCGCGTCGGTCCGGCGAAGCCGTACTGGCTGCCGTCTTGTGTGCGGGTCATGGCGTTGCTCACATAGGCGATCCTGCCCGCAAGGCTCCCCGCCGGCGCGGCTTGCAGGTCGGCGACGGTCCTGAACATCAGCACCTCTGCGGTGATGCCCTCGGGACCGGTCGAGGCGCTGTCGCCGAGCGGGGCGACCGCGAGGCTCTGCGGGAAGGGGCCAAGGATCTCGGCGCGGCCCGGCTCGCCCGGCACCCAGGTTGGCATCATGTAGTGCTCGTCCGCGACGTTGCGGAAGCCGTTCTGCTTGAGCCACGCCGCCGCCCAGGCGCGCCCGCGCGCCTCCGCCTCGGTCCCGGCCTGGCGCTGGCCGACCTCGGTGGTGATCCCCTCGACGAAGTCCCAGGCGCGCTCGTCGCGGACGAGCGCCTCGTCGGCCACCTGCTCGAGGTTCGGCGGCGGCGGGGGTGCGGCGGGCGGAGTCTTGGCGGCGGCGGGAACGGCGAGCGAGAGCGCGGCGAGCACAGGTGTGATACGGTTCATGGCCCCGGGTGCTAGGCCGCCCTCGCCAGCCTGTCTAGCCGCTTGCCCTCGCCCCTGCCCTTCCCTATCTGCACGCCCGAACCTCCCCGCTCTGCGATTTCTCTCGATCCCGAAGGACGAACCGATGGCCGCGCAATATGCCTATGTCATGAAGGGCATGACCAAGACCTTCCCCGGCGCCCAGAAGCCGGTGCTCAGCAACATCAACCTGCAGTTCTACCAGGGCGCCAAGATCGGCATCGTCGGCCCCAACGGCGCGGGCAAGTCGACGCTCATCAAGATCATGGCCGGCATCGACAAGGACTTCACCGGCGAGGCCTGGCCGGGCGAGAACATCACCGTCGGCTATCTCGAGCAGGAGCCCGAGCTCGATCCCACCAAGACCGTGCTCGAGAACGTCAAGGACGGCGCGCGCGGGATCGCCGACATGGTCGACCGCTTCAACGAGATCAGCGCGCTGATGTGCGAGCCCGACGCCGACTTCGAGACCCTCGGCGCGGAGATGGGCGAGCTTCAGGACAAGATCGACGCGGTTGACGGCTGGACGCTCGACAACCAGCTCGAGGTCGCGATGGAGGCCCTGCGCTGCCCGCCCGGCGACTGGAGCGTCGAAAGCCTCTCGGGCGGCGAGAAGCGCCGCGTCGCGCTGACCCGCCTGCTGATCCAGAAGCCCTCGATCCTGCTGCTCGACGAGCCCACCAACCACCTCGACGCCGAGAGCGTCCAGTGGCTCGAGAACCACCTCAAGGAATATGCCGGCGCGGTGCTGATGATCACCCACGACCGCTACTTCCTCGACAACGTGGTGGAGTGGATCCTCGAACTCGACCGCGGGTCCTACTATCCCTACGAGGGCAACTACTCGACCTATCTCGAGAAAAAGGCCAAGCGGCTCGAGCAGGAAAGCCGCGAGGAAAGCGGCAAGCAGAAGGCGCTCGCCCGCGAGCTCGAGTGGATCCGCCAGACCCCGGCCGCGCGCCAGACCAAGTCCAAGGCGCGCATCCGCAAGTTCGAGGAGCTCCAGAACAGCCAGGACAACCGTCAGGTCGGCAAGGCGCAGATCGTCATCCAGGTGCCCGAGCGCCTCGGCGGCAAGGTGATCGAGGCGAAGAACATCTCCAAGGCCTATGGCGACAAGCTGCTGTTCGAGAACCTCAGCTTCATCCTGCCCCCGGGCGGGATCGTCGGCGTGATCGGCCCCAACGGCGCGGGCAAGTCGACGCTGTTCAAGATCCTCACCGGCAAGGAACAGCCCGACAGCGGGACGATCGAGATCGGCTCGACCGTGCACCTCGGCTATGTCGACCAGAGCCGCGATCACCTCAACCCCGCCAACAACGTGTGGGCCGAGATCAGCGACGGGCTCGACTACATGAAGGTCAACGGCCAGGACATGAGCACGCGCGCCTATGTCGGCGCGTTCAACTTCAAGGGCGCCGACCAGCAGAAGAACGTCGGCAAGCTCTCGGGCGGCGAGCGTAACCGCGTGCACATGGCGAAGATGCTCAAGCAGGGCGGCAATGTGCTGCTGCTCGACGAGCCGACCAACGACCTCGACGTCGAGACGCTCGCCGCGCTCGAGGACGCGATCGAGAACTTCGCGGGCTGCGCCGTGGTCATCAGCCACGACCGCTTCTTCCTCGACCGCCTCGCCACCCACATCCTCGCCTTCGAGGGCAACAGCCACGTCGAATGGTTCGAGGGCAACTTCGAGGCCTACGAGGAAGACAAGCGCCGCCGCCTCGGCGACGCCGCCGACCGCCCGACGCGCCTCGCCTACAAGAAGTTGACGCGCTGACGAGCATTGCGCGGCGGGCAGGCCAGTGGCCGCTCGCGGCCGGCTTCGCGGTTGCCGCACGACGCTGAGGGGGTCATGAGGGGCTCTTTGGCCCCTCCTGCCGGCGCGCCCTTCGGTCTGTCAGGCCGCCAGCGCGGCCTGAACGCTCAGGGCGAGACCCAGCGCCCCTCCCAGGCCGCCGCGGCGCCTTCGCGCGCGAACTGTGCGCGCACGTGCCCGGTGTGGGCGAGATAGAACCAGTCGAGCGCGGTCAGCGTGATCCGGAGCAGCGCGAAGTTGTCGCGGGCGGGAACCAGCTGCGCATCGTCCGGCTCGACCCCCTCGAACTCCGGCGGCAGGCCGGAGGTGGGCGCATCGCTCGCCGTGCCGGGGCCGTCGCCGAGATAGCAGCGCCGCGCGAAGTTGGTGCTCGCCGCCCACGCGGCCTCGACCTCGGGGCCGTCCGCGAGGATCTCTGCAAGCCCGCGCGCGCGTATCTGCACCTTGGCGCCCTTGTCGTAGAACAGCACCGCCGCGCGGGGATCGGCGGCGAAGACCGCGGCCTTGGGGGCGCGGGCATCGGTGTGGAAGCGCAGGTGCCAGCCTTCCGCATCGAAGGCGCGCAGCACCATCACCCGCGCGTCGACATCGCCGCTCACCACCACCGGCGTATGCATGAGCGAGCGCCGGTCGCGCGGCGCGCGGACGAGCCGGTTGCGGCAGTCGGCGAGGCAGTCTTCGAGGCTCTCGAACATGGCGCGAGCCTTCGGCCGCAACGCCGCGCAGGTCAAGCATGGGCGCGCCTATTCACTTTACGCGCATTTTTTCTGAACATCGGCCGCCCGGTTCATCCCTGCGACAGATCGCTCGCGATAGGAAAGCCGCATCACAACCAGCCGCTTGTGGTGGGCGGGCGCAAGTGGAGGCACTATCCGATGATGACCCTCTTTGCGAAGAGCGGATCGCTGGCGGCGCTCGCCGCGGCGCTCGCCGTCGCTCTCCCCGCCGTCCCCGCCGCCGCGCAGGACGCGGCCGAAATCCGCGCCGAGCCTGCGCCCCGTGCTCCGGGTTCGAGGCCGATGCGTGCGGAGCGGCCTGCCCCGGTGCGAGCCGAGGTGGTCCGCCCGGAGCGCGGCCCACGTGCCGAGCGGCCCGCACGCTTCGAGCGCTCGGCCGCCGCGCCGGCCCCCGCCTATGCTCCGCCCCCTGCCGCTGCGGCGACCTACACCCCGCCGACCCGCATCGACCCCGATGTCGCGGCCGGCGCGGGCTTCGGCCCCCGCGAGGGGCGCGGCGCCGGAAGGCGTGATCGCGGCGGTTTCGGCGCGGGTCCGGCCGCGCGCCCCGAGCGCATCGAGCGCCGCGGCGAGGAGCGGGCGGAACGGGTCGACCGCCGCAGCGAATGGCGCGCCGAGCAGGTCGATCGCCGCAGCGAACGTCGTGCTGACGCGGTCGAGCAGCGCGGCGACGCGCGCGCCGACCGGCTCGAATGGCGCGGCCGCGACGGCGCCGCGGAGCGGGTCGACCGCCGCACCGAGTGGCGCGCCGACCGCATCGAGGACCGCGGGGATCGCCGCGCGGACCGCATCGAGGACCGCGGCGACGCGCGCGCCGACCGGATCGAGGACCGCACCGAGCGCCGCGCCGACCGCGTCGAGGATCGTCGCGGGCGCGGCGATGCCGGGTGGCTCGGCACCGGCCGCGACACCCGCCAGGGCGACTGGCGCGACGGGCGCCGCGACGATTGGCGCGATGGGCGCCAGGGCGACTGGCGCGGCGACCGTGACGGTCGGCGGGACGGCTGGCAGGGCGGTCGCCGCGGCGATTGGCGCGCGGACCGGCGCGACTGGCGGCGCGACGATTGGCGCTGGGGCTGGAACGGCCGCCCCGGCTGGGACAACCGCGACTTCCGCCGCTGGGACAACCGCTGGCGCTCCAACCGCAACTACAACTGGTACGGCTGGCGCAACGACAACCGGCTGCTGTTCCGCCCCGGCCCCTACTACGCGCCGTTCCGGAGCCACCGCTACAGCCGGCTCTCGATCGGGCTGTTCCTCGACAGCCTGTTCTTCCAGCCGCGCTTCTTCATCAACGACCCCTGGGCCTATCGCCTGCCCCCGGCCTACGGCCCCTACCAGTGGGTCCGCTATTACGACGACGTGCTGCTCGTCGACATCTACTCGGGCGAGGTGGTCGACGTGATCTACGACTTCTTCTGGTGAGTTCCCGCCAGATGCGCGAAGCCCCGCCGGAGCGATCCGGCGGGGCTTTCCCGTGCGCGGCGCGCGGCGCTCAGCCCTTGACCCTGCCGAAGGGCAGCATCCGGAACAGCGTGCCGTCCTTGTCGACCAGCGTGTGCTTGAGCGCGGCGAGCGCGTGGATCGCGATCAGCACGAGCAGCGTGATGCCGGCCGCACCGTGGATCTCGAAGATCGCCTCGCCGCGCGCCTCGTCGATCCCCACGGGGAGCGGCGGGAGCTCGAACAGGCCGAAGACGCTGATCGGCCCGCCGAAGCTCGACAGCGCCACCCAGCCGGCGATCGGCATCACCAGCAGCAGCGCGTAGAAGGCGAAATGGACGAGCCGCGCGAGGGTGCGCTCCCAGCCCCGGTGACCCGCCACCGGCGCCGGCGGCGGGCTCACCTGCCGCCACACCAGCCGCGCCGCGACGAGCGCGAAGATCACCACGCCGAGCGCGAAGTGGTTGCTCATGATCGCGCCCTTGGCCTCGCGCGTCGCGGCGCCCTCGGCCGCTTCGGCGATCCGCCAGGTGGCGATCACCAGCACCGCGATCGTCCAGTGGAGCAGCATGGCAAGGCCCGAATACCTGGCTTGCGAATTCATCGGATCGTCCCTTTCCCCGATTTGACCGGGTCCAAGCCTATCACTCCGGGCGCATCGCGCAAGCTTGCGCCAGCGAGCGGGCTTGCTAGCTGTGGCGGCGATGCGCGCGTCCGACCTTGTTCCCGATCAAGCCGCCCTCGCCCGGCTCGGCGAGCAGGTGCGCGCGCGGCTTGCCGCCAACCCCGCTGTCTATCGGGTCGATGTCGAGGGGATGGAGCTTTTCGCCATCGGCGGCTTCCTTTGCGCGGAGGAACAGGAAGGGCTCCGCGCCCGGATCGACGCCGTCGCGAGGCCCTCGGCGCTCCACGAGATCGATTATGCGAGCGGCTTTCGCACCTCCTTTTCCGGCGATCTCGACCCCGCCGACCCGCTCGTCGCTGCGGTCTCGCGACGCATCGACGAGGTGCTCGGGATCGCGGCGGAGATCGGCGAACCGGTGCAGGGCCAGCGCTACCGCGAGGGGCAGGAGTTCAAGCCGCACAACGACTGGTTCTACACCACCGAGAGCTACTGGCCGCAGGAGGCGGCGCGCGGCGGGCAGCGCAGCTGGACGGCGATGGCCTATCTCAATGCGGTCGAGGAAGGCGGCGCGACCTTCTTCGTGCGCGCGCAAATCGCTATCGCGCCGACCCCCGGCGTGTTGCTGCTGTGGAACAATGCCCTTCCCGACGGGCGCCCCAACGAGGGCACGCTCCATGCCGGGCTCCCGGTCGAGCGCGGGGTCAAGCACATCATCACCAAGTGGTACCGCACCCGCGCCTTCGGCCTCGAGGCACGCTGAGCCCTAGTCCTTCGGCGGCTCCGACCCGAGGTGGCGGCCAATCTCCGCCACCTCCTGCGCGAGCCCGTCGAGCCGCCGCGCGAGGCGGATGATCTCGAGCTGGGTGCGCAGGTTGACCTCGTAATCGTGCCGCGCGGTGATGCGGTCCTTCATCGACTGGCGGTTCTGGCTCATCAGGATGATCGGCGCCTGCACCGCGGCGAGCATCGAGAGCATCAGGTTCAGGAAGATGTAGGGATAGGCGTCGAAGGCCTTGAGCCCGAGGTCCGGCAGGAGCCCCGTGTTGATCGCCGCCCAGGCGACCAGCACCACGCCGAAGCCGATGATGAAGCCCCAGCTTCCCCCCACCGCCGCGACCCGGTCGGCGAGGCGATCGGCCCAGGTGGCGTGGGCCTGTGCGAGCTCGTCGGCGTCGCGTCCGGTGAGGGTGCCCGACGCGATGCGGTCCAGCACCCGCTGTTCCTCGACGTCGAGTTCGTCATAGTCGCGCCCGAGCAGGTCGCGGGCGAGGTGGCGGGGATCGGCTGCCAGGGTCATGACGCCGAGACTTAGGCCCTTGCGAGCGCCTCGGCAATCAATCGGCGCGTCGGCTCAATGCCATAGAGCGCGATGAAGCTCCCCATGCGCGGGCCCTGCTCGGAGCCGAGCAGGGTCTCGTAGAGCGCCTTGAACCAGTCGCGCAAGGACTCGAAGCCGAACTCGGGCTGCTTGCCGATCTCGTACACGATGGTCTGGAGGTCCTCCGCCGAGGTGGCCGGGTCCGCCGCCGCGAGCGCCGCGTCGAGCGCCCGCAGCGCCGCGACCTCGCCGCCTGCGGGGGCGCGCTTCGCCAGGGTGGGCGCGACAAAATCGCGGTTGTAGGCGAGCGCCTTGTCGACCAGCGCGTCGAGCGCCGGGTGCGCGGCGGGGTCGGCATCCGCGACATAATTGCCGAGGTAGGACCACACCGCCTCGCGCGTCGCACTCGCGCCGAGCACGCCTACAAGATTGAGCAGCAGGCTGAAGGGCACCGGGAGCGTCTCGCCCTGCCCGGGCGCATCGGCCCCCTCGTGCCGCGCATTGGCGCGCAGGAGGTGCCAGACCGGGTTGCCGAGCCGCTTGTCGACGTCCTGGCCGGGGATCGCGGCGCGGAACTGCCAGTAGTCGTCGACCGCCTTGGGGATCACGCCCGCGTGCAACTGCTTGGCGCTCTTGGGATTTGCGAATATGTAGAACCCGAGGCTCTCCTCGCTGCCGTAGGTGAGCCACTGCTCGATCGACAGCCCGTTGCCCTTGGTCTTGGAAATCTTCTCGCCCTTGGCATCGAGGAACAGCTCGTAGATCAGCCCCTCGGGCTTGTTCCCGCCAAGCACCCGGGCGATCTTGCCCGACTGGATGCCGCTGTCGGTGAGGTCCTTGCCGTACATCTCGTAGTCGACGCCGAGCGCGACCCAGCGCATCGCCCAGTCGACCTTCCACTGGCACTTGGCCATGCCGCCCAGCGCCGATTGTTGGACGACGCTCCCGTCCGCGTCGGTGAAGCGGATGATCCCTTGCGCGGCGTCGACCACCTCGACCGGCACCTGGAGCACGGCGCCGGTGGTCGGGCTGATCGGCATGATCGGCGAATAGGTCCGGCGCCGCTCCTCGCCCAGCGTCGGGAGCATGATGTCGAGGATCGCCTGGAAATTCGCCAGCACCGCCCGCAGCGCGTCGTCGAACCGGCCCGAATTGTAGCAGTCGGACGAGCTCACGAACTCGTAGTCGAAGCCGAAGCGGTCGAGGAAGTCGCGCAGCATCGCATTGTTGTGAGCGGCGAAACTCTCGTACTTTTCAAAGGGATCAGGGATGCGCGAAAGGGGCTTGCCGAGGTGCTCGGCGAGCATCGCCTGGTTGGGGACGTTGCCCGGCACCTTCCTCAGGCCGTCGAGATCGTCCGAGAAGGCGACCAGCCGCGTCGCCACGCCTCCGGTCAGCACCTCGTAGGCGCGGCGGACCAGCGAGGTGCGCAGAACCTCCTGAAAAGTCCCGATATGCGGCAGGCCCGAGGGGCCGTAGCCGGTCTCGAACAGCACCCCGCCGGGCTTGCCCTCCGGCAGGCGCTTGGCGAGGCGCTGCGCCTCCTGGAAGGGCCAGGCCTTGGAGTGCGATGCTGCGGCGAGGAGGTCTTGCGGAGAGATCGTCATGGCGGGCGGGCATTGCGCGAAGCCGGCGCGGCTTGCAAGCGCGATCGCCGGAGCCCGCTTTCCCCGAAAGCCGATGCTTTACGTGAAACATCGCAGAAATGCCGCCCGAGAGGGGGTCTCGAGGGGGTCTAGAGGGGGCTAAGGGGAGTCTGGCAGGGGTCTGGCGCCACCTTCGCCGGGTCTGGCAACCCTCAGGCGAAGACCTCGGCAAAGTCGGCCCGGTGCGCGGCCTTGAAGCGGCGCATCATTCCCGGCATCAGGAACAGGTCGGCAAAGATCCACACGGCCCACACCCCGAGCATCGCCACCCCGAAGGGCGGGAAGATCAGCAGCACCACCATCCCGCCGTAGAACAGCGCGAGTTGATACCACGCGCTCTCGCTCGCGCCGCAATAGAAGCGGTGCATCCCGAGCGGCGAGCAGAAGTTCCACAGCACATAGGCGAGCAGCAGCGAGCGCTTGGCCGGGTCGCCGAAGGTGCCCCACTGCCCCGGCGCGCGGCCGCGGCGGGGATAGGGGATAACCACCTCCTTGTCGTGGTCGCGCCCGGACCCTTCGGCGGCACGGCGGGCGCGCTCGGCAGTGAGGAAGGCCTCGCGCTGGGCGGCGTAGGGATCCTCTGCAAGAGGGGCTGCGGGCCGCACCGGAGCGCCCGCCGGCATCGCGGGCCGCGTCCGCAGCGCCGCGCCGCCCGCCGGGGCCGCCACGCCTCCACCGGCGCCGGGTGCGACGCCCTTCCTGCCGAAACTCATCGCCGCCCTTCCCCTTGCCCGAACTCCCGGAATTCGCTGGGGAAGATGCCAGCCAATCGTTTACTTTGGGTTGCCCAGTCCCCATCCTCGGCCCCGTGAGTCCCCCGGCGAACCTCCCCGATCCCGTGAACCTTCCGGCGCTCCATGCGAGCCACGGCGGACACTGGCTGCGGCCCGCGGGCGGCGCCACCCAGGCGGTCTCCAAGGGCGATGCGATCATGGCCGCCGCCGACACCCCGGCCCTCATCGTCAACGCCCCGCTGGTGGCGAGCCGCCTCGGCTACCCCGACCTCTCGGGGCTCGACCTGCTCGAGGCCTTCGCCTTCATCCACCCCGCGCGTTTCTGCGTGCCGACCCCGCGCGGGCTCGCCGAGGCACTCGGCCTGCCGGTGCCCGCGAGCGATGCCGAAGTCCCCGCGATGCTCCAGCAGGCGGCGGGGGCCTTGATCGCCACCTGCAAGGACCCCGAGTGGTTCGAGCGCGAGGGGGCGTGGAGCGCGGTGCAGTCCCTGGAACGCCTGCGCTGGCCCTGGGCGCAGGTCCTCCGCCCGCACATCGCCAAGCCCGAGAAGGCCGAGCGCTGGCTCTTCGCGCGCCTGCCCGAGTGGGAGGAGGCGGGCGAGCGCCCCGCCCCCCGGCAGGTCGAGCTCTCGTCCGAGGCCGTCCAGCAGCAGCTCGCCCGCCTCACCGGCGCAGGCGCCGAACAGCGCGACGGGCAGCGCGCCTATGCGGCCGACGCCTCGCGCATCTTCGCCCCGCGCTCGGCCCCCGGCCGCCCGCACCTCGCGCTCGCGCAGGCGGGAACGGGGATCGGCAAGACATTGGGCTATCTCGCCCCCGCCTCGCTGTGGGCCGCTGAGGCGGGCGGCACCGTCTGGGTCTCGACCTTCACCAAGAACCTGCAACGCCAATTGCGCGCCGAGAGCAGGCGGGCCTGGCCGGTCAAGCGCCCCGACGGCACCCCGCCGGTGGTGGTGCGCAAGGGCCGCGAGAATTACCTGTGCCTCCTCAATCTCGAGGACGCGCTGCAAGGCGGGTTCGCCGGGCGCCCCGCGATCCTCGCGCATCTCGTGGCGCGCTGGGGCGCCTACACCCGCGACGGGGACATGATCGGCGGCGACCTGCCGGGCTGGCTCGGCACGCTGTTCAGGAAGCGCGGGATCGCCGCGCTCACCGACCAGCGCGGCGAGTGCATCTACGCGGGCTGTCCGCATTACCGGAAGTGCTTCATCGAGCGCGCCGCGCGGGATTCGGCGCAGGCCGACCTCGTCATCGCCAATCACGCGCTCGTCATGGTCAACGCCGCCCGCGCCCGCGACCCGAACCAGCGCCCGACGCGGCTGATCTTCGACGAGGGGCACCACGTCTTCGACGCCGCCGACTCGACCTTCGCCGCGACGCTATCGGGGCAGGAGGCGATCGAACTCAGGCGCTGGATCATGGGTCCGGAGAAGGAATCGCGCGGCCGCCGCCGGGGCCTGTCGGCGCGGCTCGCCGATGTCGCGAGCTTCGATGACGCGGGCGCCGAGGCGATCGCCGCGGCGGTGAAAGCGGGGCAGCTGCTCCCCTCCGACGGCTGGCTCCAGCGCCTCGCCGAGAACCAGCCCTTCGGACCTCTGGAGGCGCTGCTCGCGGCGGTGCGCACCGCGACCTATGCCCGCGACGAGAGCGGCGGGCAGGAGGCGGGCTACGGGATCGAGACCGAGGCGGCGGGCTTGCCGGGCGAGGTGATCGAGGCCGCGGGCCGCGCCGCCGAGGCGCTCGCGAGCATCCGCGTGCCGCTGATCCGCCTCGGGGGGCGGCTGGAAGCGATCCTTGCCGAGCCGCCCGACTGGCTCGACGCGCAGGGGCGCGCGCGGATCGAGGGGGCGCGCTTTGCGCTCGCCTGGCGGATCGAGCTGATCGCCGCCTGGGAGGCGCTGCTCGACCGGCTCGGCGGCCCCGCCGACCCCGAGTTCGTCGACTGGCTCGCGGTCGACCGCTCCGACGCGCGCGAGTTCGACGTCGCGATCCACCGCCGCTGGCTCGACCCGATGAAGCCCTTTGCCCGCGTCGTGCTCGAACCCGCGCACGGAGTGATGCTGACCAGCGCGACGCTCACCGACCGGACGGAGGACGACGACCGGTGGGCTTCCGCGATTCAGCGCTCCGGCGCCGCCCATGTCGAGGTCGCGCCGCTGCTCTCGGCCGCCGAGAGCCCGTTCGACTATGCCGCCCGCGCCGAGGTGCTGATCGTCACCGACATCGCGAAGGGCGACCTCCCCGCGCTCGCCGGGGCCTATGCGCGGATCATCGAGGCGAGCGCGGGCGGCGTGCTCGGCCTCTTCACCGCGATCCGCCGGCTGCGCGCGGTCCACGGCCGCATCGCCGACCGCCTCGCCCGCGCCGGGCTCCCCGTCTATGCCCAGCACGTCGACCCGATCGACACCGGCACCCTCGTCGACATTTTCCGCGACGATCCGCGCGCGAGCCTGATCGGCACCGATGCGCTGCGGGACGGGGTGGATGTGCCCGGCCACTCGCTCAGGTGCGTCGTCATGGAGCAGGTGCCCTGGCCGCGCCCCGACATCCTCCACAAGGCGCGCAGGCTGGCGGGCGGGGGCTCGGCCTATGACGACCGCATCATCCGCGCGCGCCTCGCCCAGGCCTTCGGGCGGCTGATCCGCAGCAAGGATGACGCGGGCCACTTCATCGTCCTATCCCCCGCCTTCCCCTCGCGCCTGCTCAGTGCCTTCCCCAAGGGCACCCCGGTGCGGCGGGTGACGCTCGATGAGGCTTTACAACGCGTGTCGTCTGGTGTTGGGGGCGCAGCGGTGGAGCCAGCAGGAGAGACCTTTCGCCCATGAAGATTCTCGGCCTCCTGCGCCACGCCAAGAGCGACTGGGACGACACCAGCCAGCGCGATTTCGACCGCGGGCTCAACGCGCGGGGCAAGAAGGGCGCCGCGCTGATCGGGCGGCACATCCGCGAGCACGGGGTGAAGTGGGACCGGCTGATCGCCTCGCCGGCGGTGCGGGTGAAGCTCACGCTCGAGGCGGCGCTCCCCGAGGCCGCGCCGATCTGGGACCAGCGGCTCTACCTCGCGAGCTTCGACACCATCGTCGAGACGATCGAGTCCCATGCCGGCTCGGGCGAGGAGGAGGCGAAGGCGATCCTCATCTCAGGCCACAATCCGGGCCTCCAGGACGTGCTCCTCGAGCTGGTCGCGCCCGGCAAGGAGAATGCCCTCTTCAAGGAGGCGGTCGTCAAGTTCCCGACCGCGGCCTATGCGGTGCTCGAGTGCGACATCGCCCACTGGAGCGAGCTGAAGCGCTACTGCGCCGAGCTCGTCCACTTCGCGAGGCCGCGGGACCTCGATCCGGAGCTGGGGCCGGAGGGCTAGGCGAGCAGCGTGCGTGGGCCGGGTCCCTGCTCGGCCAACGCATCCTGCGGGTTCCAGATCGCACAATGCGAAAGGCTCAGGCAGCCGCAGCCGATGCAGCCGTCGAGCCGCTCGCGGGTGCGCACCAGTTCGGCGATCTTCGCATCAAGGCCCGCGCGGACCCTTGCGCTGATCGCCTCCCAGTCCTTCGCCGTCGGAGTGCGCCCCTGCGGGAGCTTCGCGAGCTCCGCCTCGATCTCGCCCAATGACAGGCCGAGGCGCTGGGCGATGAGGATGAAGGAGAGCCGCCGGATGTCGGAGCGCAGGAAACGCCGCTGGTTGCCATTGGTGCGCACCGGCTCGACGAGGCGCTTTTCCTCGTAGAAGCGGATCGCCGAGACCGAGAGCCCGGTGCGGCGCGCGATCTCGCCGATGGGGAGGAGGTCGGTGGGCCGGAGGCGGCGGGCGGCGGGCATGGCGGCGGGGTCCTCGCGGATAAAAGCTTGACCTCAAGTTAGGTTGAGATCGCAAGCTCGGCAAGTTCACCGATTCGCACCCGGCTTCGGGAGTGTTTCATCAACTTGCGAAAGGACCTGCCCCATGCCCCGAGGCCACCTCGAACACGTCAACATCACCGTCAGCGACATCGAGAGGAGCGCGGCCCTGCTGGAAAAGCTGTGCGGCTGGCACATCCGCTGGCGCGGGCCCTCGATGCTCGGCGGCGAGACGATCCACGTCGGCGGGGAGCACGATTACCTCGCGGTCTACACCCATTCGAGCCCCGTGCCGCGCTTCGCCAAGGGCCAGCCGCTCAACCATGTCGGGCTCGAGGTCGACGACCTCGACGCCGCCGAGGCGGTGGTCAAGGAAGCGGGCCTCGTCCCCTTCAACCACGCCGATTACGAGCCCGGGCGGCGGTTCTATTTCTTCGACTGGGACGGGATCGAGTTCGAGGTGGTGAGTTACGCCTAGAACAGGCTTGCCTGCACACCCGCACCCTTGGCCCAGGGCTCGCGCGTGCGGTCGATCGCCAAGGGGCCGTCCCAGGTGCGGCACAGCGCGAAAGCCTCCTCTGGCGAGCCCTCCAGCCACCGTCCGTAGTCCGCAGGCGCGAGCACCACCGGCATCCGGTCGTGCACCGCCTCGGCCTCGCAGCCGGCGGTGTCGGTCATCACCATCGCATAGGCCGCGCCCCACTCGGGCGTGGGGCGCCACAGGCCCGCGACCGCGAACAGGTCCTCGCCCGGGAGCGAGAGCCAGGTGCGGGTCATCCGGCCCTTCGGCCCCTCGGCTTCGGCCCAGGCGTCGAGCGGGATGAGGCAGCGGCGCGTCTCGAAGGCATGGCGCCAGAAGGGGCCGGAGAGCTTGTCGGTGCGCGCGTTGTTGACGGGCCGGGGCTTCAATGCCTGCCCCTTCGCCCCGGTCAGGGCGAGCGGGAAGCCCCAGGTCATCGCCCGCACCTCGCCCCCGGCGACCACCAGCCCGGGATAGCCGGGATAGACTTCCGCACCGAAGTTCGCCCCCGCCGCCGCATCGACCGCCGCGAACCACTTCGCCACCTCGGCCGCGTTCTGCGTCATGCGGTAGAGGTTGCACATCGCGGCCTAGACCCCGGCGTTGCCGACCACGAAGCACGCCGCCGCCATCAGCGCCCCCGCCCAGCGGTTGGAGCGGAAGCGCGCGAGCGGGTTCGCGGGGTCCTCGGCGTCGAGGGTCGCGACCTGCCACGCGAGGTGCCCCGCCACCGGCAGCAGCGCGAGGAGCGCGAGCCAGTCCGCGCGGTAGAGCCAGAAGCCCAGCGCCCAGAGCTTGATCGCGAGCGCATAGAAGCCCCCGATCCCCGCCCGCACCCGCGTTCCCATCGCCAGCGCCGAGGAGCGGATGCCGACCATCGCGTCGTCTTCGCGGTCCTGAAGGGCGTAGATCGTGTCGTAGCCGATCACCCAGGCGATGCACCCGGCATAGAGGCAGGCGAGCGCGTCCCAGTTGTCCCACCGGAGCTCGCTCCAGCCGACCAGCAAGCCCCAGTTGAACACCATCCCGAGCCACGCCTGCGGCCACCAGGTGATGCGCTTCATGAAGGGATAGGCGGCGACGAGCGCGAGGCTGCCGAGCGCCACGAGCTGCGCCTCCAGCCGCAGTTGCAGCAGCACGACGAGGCCGACCATGCACAGCGCGACGAGCCAGCTCCACGCGACGCGCTTCGACACCCGCCCGCTCGCGACCGGGCGCAGCGCGGTGCGCGCGACCTGCCGGTCGAGATCGGCATCGACGATGTCGTTGTAGACGCACCCCGCCCCGCGCATCGCGATGCTGCCGAGGAGCAGCCAGCCGAGCAGCGCCCATTGCGGGCCGGCTCCCGCGAGCCAGACGGCGAAGACGCAGGGCCAGAACAGCAGCCACCAGCCGATCGGCCGGTCGAACCGCGCGAGCAGCGCAAGGTCGCGCGGAAGCTGGGGCAAGCGGGCCACCAGCCCGCGGTGCTCGGTGTCGGGAACGATTCCCTCGCTCACCCCCGCGCCTCCGCCCGCGCCGCCGCGCGCCAGCCGACCAGCGCCAGCACGAGCATCGTGACGTTGCCCGCGAAGTCGAGCATCCCGATGCTGGTCAGCACCCGCACCTCGTAATGAAACCAGTAGTTGAAGACGAAGAAGGGCAGCAGCAGCACCGCGAAGACGAGGAACCCGCGCGCGCTCCAGCGCACCGCCAGCGCCATCAGCCCGAACAGCACCGCCTGCGCGCCGAAGCAGGCGACCGCGAAACGTGCGAAGAAGCCGTCGTCGCGATAGGCCTCGGTGATCGTCAGCGCGATGACGTGCCCCGGCGCGAGCAGCGCCCAGCCGCCGAGCAGCAGGAACACGGCGGCGATCAGCAATTGTGCCCCGGAGGGGATGCGGCGCGCGGTCATGGCTTGCTCCCTAGCCGCCTCGGCGCCTAGTGCAAAGTCATGCCCGCAACCCCCGCCTGGCCCCCGAGGAGCGCCCCGCGCCTGTTCGTCCCGCCCCCGCTCGCGGCGGGCGCGCGCGTGCGGATCGAGGGCAATGCGGCGCACTACCTCGCCCGCGTGATGCGGGCGCAGGCGGGCGACGTGGTGATCCTGTGCGACGACGCCACCGGCGAGTGGGCCGCGCGCGTCGCCGAGGTCGGCAAGCGCGACGTGGTGCTCGAGGTCGCCGAGCGGCTGCGCCCTCGCGAGGCGGTGCCCGACCTGTGGCTGGTGCCTGCCCTCCTCAAGAAGGACCGCTTCGACCTCGTGCTCGAGAAGGCGACCGAACTGGGCACCGCGCGGATCCAGCCGCTCGTCACCCGGCGCTGCGTCGCCGACAAGCTCAACCTCGAGCGCGCGCGGGCGATCACGGTCGAGGCGGCCGAGCAATGCGCGCGCACCGCGCTCCCCGAACTCGCCGCACCGGTGTCACTCGACGCGCTGCTGGCAGGCTGGCCCGAGGACCGCGCGCTGTTCTTCGCCGACGAGCAGGGGGGCGAGCCCGCCGCCGCCGCTTTCGCCGCGCATTCCGGTCCTGCCGCGATCCTCACCGGGCCCGAGGGCGGCTTCGACGAGGCCGAGCGCGCCCGCATCCGCGCGAACTCCGCCGCGCGCCCGATCGGCCTTGGCCCGCGCATCCTCAGGGGCGAGACCGCCGCCCTCGCCGCGCTCGCCGTGTGGATGGCCGCCGCCGGGGACTGGTGAGCGCCGCGCGCCCCGCGTCACGAAGCGGCAAGACAATTCGGCTTGGGCCTTCCAAACACAGATTTGCCTTCCCACCGCACAATCGGTTTTCTAAGGCAACCGGCCAGAGAGGGGCCTGACGGGCAATGAGCACACGCGAAGCATCCAGCGCCGACGATCCGGTGATCGAAAGCCTCGACCAGCTGGTCCTGCCGATGATCGGCGGCGAGAAGCCGCCCGAGCGGTGGCGGATCGGCACCGAGCACGAGAAGCTCGTGTTCCGCACCGCGGACCACCGCGCGCCCTCCTATGACGAGCCCGGCGGCATCCGCGACCTTCTGAAAGGCATGGAGAAATTCGGCTGGAGCCCGGTCGAGGAAGGCGGCAACGTCATCGCGCTCAAGGGCGCCGACGGGGCGGTGAGCCTCGAGCCCGCCGGCCAGCTCGAGCTTTCGGGCGCGCCGCTCGAGAACCTCCACCAGACCTGTGCCGAGACCGGGCGCCACCTCGCGCAGGTCAAGGAGATCGGCGAGCGCTTCGGGGTCGGCTATCTCGGCCTCGGGATGTGGCCCGACAAGACCCGCGCCGCGCTGCCGATCATGCCCAAGGGCCGCTACGCGATCATGCTGCGGCACATGCCGCGGGTAGGCTCAATGGGCCTCGACATGATGCTGCGGACCTGTACCATTCAGGTTAACCTCGACTACCAGTCCGAAGCCGATATGGTGAAGAAGTTCCGCGTCGGCCTCGCGCTGCAACCGCTCGCGACCGCGCTTTTCGCCAATTCGCCCTTCACCGAAGGCAAGCCCAACGGCTTTCTCTCCTACCGCTCGCACATCTGGTCGGACACCGATCGGCTGCGCACCGGGATGCTCCCCTTCGTCTTCGAGGAGGGTTTCGGCTATCAGCGCTGGGCCGACTACATGCTTGATGTGCCGATGTATTTCGTCTTCCGTGACGGGAAGTACATCGACGCGGCGGGGCTTTCGTTCCGCGATTTCCTGGCGGGCAAGCTGTCGGTCCTCCCCGGCGAGCTCCCAAGGATGAGCGACTGGTGGGACCACCTCTCGACCGCCTTCCCCGAGGTGCGCCTCAAGTCCTTCCTCGAGATGCGCGGGGCGGACGGCGGCCCCTGGAGCCGGATCTGCGCGCTGCCCGCCTTCTGGGTGGGGCTCCTCTATGACCAGACCGCGCTCGATGCCGCCTGGGACCTGGTGAAAGGCTGGACGATGGAGGAGCGCGAGGCGCTGCGCTCCGCCGCGCCGAAGCTCGCGCTCGACGCGCCGGTGCCGGGCCGGGGCACCCTGCGCGACATCGGGCGCGAGGCCCTGAAGATCGCCCACGGCGGCCTCGCCGCGCGCGGGCGGCTCAATGCGGCGGGGGACAACGAGACCGGCTATCTCGACACGCTCGACGAGATCGTCGCCAGCGGCAAGGTGCCCGCCCAGCGGCTGCTCGACCTCTATCACGGCGAATGGAACGGGGATATCACCCGCGTCTACGAACAACATTTCTGAGGAGGGGAAATCAACATGCTGATCGTGCTCGCGAAAGCGCAGGTGGGCGAAGGCTCGCTCGAGGCCGCCAAGGCGGCGATTGCCGAGATGGTGGCGGCCTCCAATGCCGAGGAAGGCTGCATCGCCTATGCCTTCACGCAGGACGTGCTCGAGCCGGGCACCCTGCACATCGTCGAGAAGTGGCGGGACGAGGCGGCGCTCGCGGCGCACTTCGCGACGCCCCACATGGCGGCCTTCGGGGCAGCGATCGCGGGGCTCGACTTCAAGGTGGTGGAGGCGCTCAAGTTCCCCACCGATGAAGGATCACCGGTGATGTAATCCTACTCGGCGGGCCTATTCCGCCGGGACACCCTGCGCGGCTTCGGCGCCGCCTGCCCTGCCCCCGCCGAGCCGCCGAGCCAGCCCCGCGAGCGGCGCGGTGATGACGCCGTGCTGCTCCATCCAGGCGTGATATTCGCGGTATTTCGGGTCTTCGGCCAAGAGGTGCGCCTCCTCGGTGCGCGCTCGCCAATAGTATATGCCGTTGACGATCAGTAGGAAAACGCAATTCCGCACCCCCTCGAGCCAGGTGCCGCTGGTCAGCATGAAGGGCATGACCGAGGCCCACCAGAACAGGTTTTTCGACAGGTAGGCGGGGTGGCGGGTGAGGCGATAGGGCCCGTGGGTGAGCACGCCGCGGTAGGTGAGGTTCGAAAAGCGGATCCCGAAGGCGACCGTCGCCCAGGCGTAAATCCCTGTCAGCACGACGAGAATCCCGCCCCACGCCCACAGCAGCGCGTCGTTCCCGGCGAGCCAGTGCGCCCAGCCGGGGGCGGCGTATTCGTAGCTCAGGATCTGGTTGTCCGGGCCGATGATCCCCCACACGAAGGGCGGGTAGCACAGCAGCGCGGCGAGCCACCCGGCGAGGAAGGGATTGCCCGATCGGATGTGCGAATCGAGCGGGCGGAAGGTGACGAGGTAGCCCACGGTGCCGATCTGCACGTCGACGAGGAACAGCAGCGTCACCAGCAGCATGACGAAATCGACAGGCCGGTCAATGAGTTGCACCGGGTCGGCCGTCACCACCTGCGCGAAGCCCGGGGGCAGGATCGAGATCATGAAGGCCCCGAAGAAGCCCTTGATCGCCCAGGCGCGCCAGTGCTTCGCGATCGCGGAGGCCTCCCATTGCTCGCGGCCGAATACCCCGCCCCCGACCACGAAGGCGCCGAAGTGGAAGGCCCCGTCGCGCGGTTCGACGAGGAAGCGGTCGAGCCAGATTACGTAAGGAACTGAGAGCATTACCAGCGGCAGGATGGCGCCGCTCAGCACCTCCATCGCGAACAGGTAGGGGCCCGACCAGTACCAGCGGGCGAGCGCGTAGAAGGCGGCGAGCAGAGCCCAGGTCGCCCACAAGCCGACGAGCTTGACGACCGACACCGGAAGCACCTCGGGCAGCGGTCGCCGGAGGCTCCAGTCGATGCCGGTCGAGGGCCTGAGGTGCACCTTGTCCAACAGCACCGACCACAAGGCCATCGGGACGGCGATGAAGACGATCCCCGCGAGTGCCGCGTAAGGGCCTGACAGGACGCCCCTTTCTCCGGACAACGCCCCGCCGAGGCCGAGCGCTCCGGCGATCGTCGGGTAGGATCGGCAGAAGGCGATCCACACCAGCAGGCCCGCCACCCCGGCAATCCCGACCCCGGTCGAGACGTCGCTCGCCGGGGGCGCAGGGCGCGGAGTTGGAGCGGGCGAGAGGGGCGCGGACATGGCCCCCACCCCTACAGGACAAGGGTTAACAGCTCGGCAAGAGCGGGTCCAAGGCGCGCAAGCGGGGGTCTGGAGGGGGTCTGGCGGGGGTCCGGAGGGGGCAAGCGCGCCTCAGCCGCCAAACCCCCGTTGGACCTCACTTATAGGCGGTGATCGTGCCGCTGTCGTCCAACACGTAGAGCATGCTGTCGGCGACCACCGGCGCGAGGCTGACCGGCTGGCCGATGTCGGCGAACAGCGCCGCCGAGCCCTCGCCCGCGCTCACCCGCCACAGCTCGCCGCGCGAGCTGGCGACCCACAGCTGGCCGCCGGCAAGCACCGGGCCGGTCCAGAAGATCGGGCCCTGCTTGTCCTCCTCGTCGCGGTAGCGCTGGAGCTGGGTGATCCAGCGCACCCGGCCCGAGGACCGGGCGATGGCGAGCAGGCGCGCGTCGTCGGTGAGGGTGAAGATCCACTCGCCCGCGATCGCCGGGGTCGAGATGCCGGCGAGGTTCAACTCCCAGATGCGCTGGCCGGTGACGAGTTCGTAGGCGGCCATGCGCCCGCCCTGCCCGAGCGCGTAGACGCGGCCCGAATCGATGATCGGATCGGCGTCGATGTCGGTGATCGTGCCGACCGTGGTCGAGATGTTGGTGCGCGCGAGCGCGTCCGACCACAGGGTGCGGCCGTTCTCGTAGCGGTAGGCGGAGAGCTCGCCGGAGGAATAGCCCGCGACGATCGAGCCCTGCCCGGCGGCCGGCGCGGCGACGCCGAACACGCCCGACTGGGTGTTCGAGCCGCTCTCGTCCCAAACCAGCGAGCCGTCGGTGATGTTCAGCGAGATGAGCTGATTGTCCTGCGTCATCACGAACAGCTGGCCGAAGGCGATGGTCGGCGAGCCGCGCAGGGGGCCTGCGGGCTTGACCTTCCACAGCACCTCGCCGGTGTCGGCATTCATCGCCTTGACCTCGCCCACGCCGTTGGTGGCGTAGAGCTTGCCGTCGTCGAAGCTCACCCCGCCGCCGAAGGCCGAGGGGCGCATGTCCTTGGTCATGTCGCCATCGCCGCGCTCCCACAGGCGCGCGCCGGTGTTCTTGTCGAAGGCGACGATCACGCCGTCGGTGCCCTCGACGAACACCTTGCCCCCGCCGATCACGGGCGCAGCGGCGAGCCGCTGGCGATTGGTCGAGCCTGCGATCTGCGCGGTCCACACGCGCGTGGGCGTCTCGGCGAGGGACAGGTGCCCATAGGACTTGCTGGCCGAACCGCCGGGCTGCGCCCACTCGGCATTGGTGCGCGCCGGGGGCAGCACCACCGACACGCCGGCGAGCGCGGGATCGACCTCGGCCCCGCTCTCGATGCGGCTGAGGATCGGCATGCGGTTGCCGATGGTGGGCGTGGTCTTGTCCTTGCCGCCGCCGAACAGGCCGCCCTTGCAGCCGGTCAGCCCGGCCGCGAGCACGCCCGCCATGAGCGCGGCGCGCAGCAGTTTCGTCTTGGTCATTCTCTCGCTTCCCATCCCTCGTCCTATTCGCCCGGTGCCGCCGCTGGCGTGGCCCCCGCGTCCCCCTCGGACGTGACCCCCTGGTCCTTCAGAAGTTTCTTCACGTCGACCACCGCGTCGACGCCCATCAGTCCGGCCATCTGCCGCGCGCGGCTGCGCAGGGTCTCGGGCTGGCTCTCGTCCTTGGCGATCGCGGCGAACAGCTTGCCCGCCGCGGCGCGATTGCCGGCCTCGGCCTGCGCCATCGCGACGAGCTCGCCGGCACTGCCGAACCAGGCATTGCCCGGCTGGGCGAGCGGGGAGAGCTGCGCGATCACGTCGGCGGGCTTCATCCGGTCGTAGTTGAGCGTGACGTCGCGGATCTTCGCGAGGTCGCGCAGCGCCGCGGGCGCCTCGGCGTCGCCCGCGATCTCGCGGTAGAGCCCGGTCGCCTTCGCAGTGTCGCCCGCCTCGAGCGCCGCGGCGGCCTGGATGAAGCGCGCCGCGGCCCGGGCGCCGTCTGAGCCGCCCTCGGCGAGCAGCGGGGCGACCTTGTCGGCGGCGCCCTTGACGTCGCGCGCGCTCGCCATGTCGAGCGCCGAGACCAGCGTCTCGGACTGCTGTTCGAGCTTCTGTTCGGCGAAGTGGTCCCACAGGAGGTAGCCGCCCAGCGCCGCGACGCCGAGGGTGACGACGCCCAGCACCTTCAAGCCGTGGTCGCGCATGAACTGGAACAGCGCGTCCTCGCGCACCGCCTCGTCGATCTCGCGGATCAGGACCTGGTCCTCGGCGGAGGGGTCGGGAATCGCGGGAGTGTTGGTGGGAGTGCGCGCCATGATGGGCCAGTGATCCTCGTCGTCGTCCTGTCGCGCCCCGGGCGGGCCGGGGCCTGTGCCGCGCTCTTTAGGCAGGTGCGGCCCCGCGCGCAATGGCAGGTCCGGTTTCGGCGGGGCATGGGGCGCGCGAATTGAACGGGGGATGAAGCGCGGGCCGGCTCAGAAGGGCCGGCCGAGCGCCGCGCCATAGGCGCTCTCGTAGGCGGCGAGCATCGTGGCGAAGTCGAAGGAGGCGCGCGCGCGTGCGGCGTTGGCTTCGCCGAGCCGGGCGCGCAGCGCGGGGTCGGCGGCGAGGGCCCGGAGCGCCGCGCCGAGCGCCGCCATGTCACTCGGCGGGGTGACCAGCGCGCGGTTGTCCTCGGCGAGGATCGCGGCGATGTCGCCCACCGCGGGCGCGGCCACCGGGAGGCCCGCCGCCATCGCCTCGACCACCGAGAGCGGGAACTGCTCGGAGGCCGAGGACAGCGCGAAGATGTCGAACAGGCCGACCACCCGCGCCGGATCGACCGCGCCGGGGAGGTGGACGCGTTCGCTCACCCCGTGCGCGGCGGCGGCGGCGAGGATCGCGGCATATTCCGGCCCCTCGCCGCAGATCACGAGCCGCCATTCGGGCGGGAGCTGCGCGAAGGCCGCGACGAGGCCGGGGAGCTGCTTGACCGGGCGCAGCCCCGCGAGCGTGCCGACCCAGAATTCGCCCGGCGCCTTGCGGAAGGGCAGCGCGGACGGGTCCGGGGGGCCAGCGAAGGCGGCGGTGTCGATGCCGTTGGGGATGCGCAGGAGCCGCTCGTCCGGCTGGCGCCAGGCCTCGCGGGCGACCTCCTCGAGCAGGGTCGAGGGGACGATCACCCGCGCCGCCGTGCCGAGCGCGGCGCGGCGGTAGAGGTTGCGCCTAGGGTCGAGCCCGGCGGCCTCGTCCTCGTTGAAGCCGTCCTCGTGGTGGATCAGCGGCGGGAGCCGGTAGAGCCGCGCGAATACCCGGTGCGCCATCACCGCGTCCATCGCGCCCCAATTGTAGGTGAGCACCAGGTCGAAGGGCTGCATCGCCCGCGCGATGCTCGCCAGCCGTCCGGGGGTGGGGCTGCCCTTCAGCGCGGGGAAGGTCGAGAGGAAGCGGGTCGTCACCGCGCGGTCGATCAGCGCGGCGGCGCCGAAGGCCTGGGGCTCGGCCGAGACGATGCCGTGTTCGGCGCGCGGCCCCCAGGCGTTCATCATCCGCACCGCGCGCACCTCCTTGCCCCCGGCCGAGAAGGTCGAATGGCAATGGAGGATGCGGGGCAATATGCGCGGCACGCCCGGTGCCGGCGCGTCGCTCACTCCGCGCCGTCCAGCAGCGCGAGGATCGCCGCGCGCACCTCGGGCTCGTCGAGGGTCGGGGCATGGCCGACGCGCGGGACGGTGACGGTGGTCATCGCCGGGTTCCGCGCCTTCATCTGCTTGACCGTGTCCGGGCCGAGGAGGTCCGAAAGCTCGCCGCGCACCAGCAGCATCGGCACGCCGCGCAGCGCCTCGTAGGCGAGCCATAGGTTCGGCGGCGCGGCGTTGCCGGGTTTGGCGAAGGGTTCGGCGATCGCCATGTCGTAGTCGAACACGATCCGTCCGTTCTGGCTCACCACCATCGTGCGCTTGGCAAGGTCAAGCCACTGGTCGAGGTCGTAGTCGGGGAAGGCCGCCGCGTGCGCCTCGGCGAGCCCGCGCGCGGCGTGGACCCAGGTGGGGTAGCTGCGCCCCTGCCCGACATAGCCCGAGATGCGCGCGACGCCCGAAGGATCGACCTCGGGGCCGATGTCGTTCATCACCACCGCGGCGAGGCGCCCGGGCTTCATCGCCGCCATCAGCATGGTCATCAGCCCGCCCATCGAGGTGCCGATCGCGACCCAGCGCTCGATCCCCTGCTCGGCGAGCAGCTTCTCGACGTCGGCGACATAGGTGACAGGCGAATAGGTGTCCGAATCCTTCGCATAGTCGCTCTGCCCGCGCCCGCGCATCGAGGGGACGATCACCCGGCGCGTGGCGGCGAGCGCCTCGGCGAGGGGGCCGAAGTCGCGGGCGTTGCGGGTGAGGCCGTGGAGGCACAGCACCGGGAGCCTGGTGCCGCCCTCGGGCCCCGCGTAGTTGCGGTAATGGAGGTTCAATCCGTCGCTGCTGGTCCAGAAGCGGTCTTCGTACGATGCGGCCATCGGCGGCGATATTCCCCTGTGTTGCCCTCCTCGGCGACTTGCGCGCCCGGAGCCTTCCGCCCACTATCGCGGGATGAGCGAGCCTGTGCAACTCTCCGATGCGTCCGCGCACTATCGCCCCGATCCCGCGATCCTCCCGCTGGCCGGATGGCTCGGCGATCCGGTCGCGGCGGCGGACTTCCCCGAGACGGTGCTGCGCTGGCGCAACGACCGCGCGGCTGAGACGGTGGGGCTGGCGTGGCTCTCGGACGAGCGATGGACGGCGCATTTCGGGCGGTTCCAGCCGCTCGCGGGCAACCTCCCCCAGCCGCTCGCGCTGCGCTATCACGGGCACCAGTTCCGGGTCTACAACCCCGAGATCGGCGACGGGCGGGGGTTCCTGTTCGCGCAGCTGCGCGACGGCGCGGGGCGGCTGATGGACCTCGGCACCAAGGGGTCGGGCCAGACGCCATGGAGCCGCGCGGGCGACGGGCGGCTGACGCTCAAGGGCGCGGTGCGGGAGATCCTCGCCACCGAGATGCTCGAGGCCCTCGGGGTCAACACCTCGAAGACCTTCAGCGTGATCGAGACCGGCGAGGCGCTGTGGCGCGGCGACGAGCCCTCGCCGACGCGCTCGGCGGTGCTGGTGCGCCTCAGCCACTCGCACATCCGCATCGGCACCTTCCAGCGGCTGCTCGCGATCGAGGACGCGGAGGCGATGGCCGAGCTTATCGACTACTGCCTCGTGCACTTCCCCGGCCCGCCCCCGCCCGAGGACGCGCCGGGGCGCGAGGAGCCCGCGATCCGCCTCATGCACCTCGTCACCGAGCGCATGGCCGATCTCGCCGCGAGCTACATGGTGGCGGGCTTCGTCCACGGGGTGCTCAACACCGACAACATGAACGTCACCGGCGAGAGCTTCGACTACGGTCCGTGGCGCTGGCTGCCCGCGTGGGAACCGGGCTTCACCGCCGCCTATTTCGACCACGCCGGGCTCTACGCCTTCGGCCGCCAGCCCGAGGCGCTCCACTGGAACTGCGGGCAGCTCGCGGTCGCCCTCAGGCTCCATGCCGAGACCGCGCCGCTGGTCGCCGCACTCGAGCGCTTCGGGCCGCTCTACATGGCGGCGGTCGCGCGCCGCTGGTGCTGGCGGCTGGGGGTCGTGTCGCAAGGCGTCGAAGCCGACACGCAGCTCGTTGCTGCCTGCGAGAAGGTGATGCGTGAGGGCCAGCTCCAGCCCGACGCCTTCTTCTTCGCCCACCGGGGCGGGCGCGGCGGGGCGACGGGCGCGCTCGGCGAGGCGCTCGCCCGCTACGATGCGTTCCCCTCCGATCACCCCTACTGGTCCGACGCCGCGCCGCAGTCGATGCTGATCGAGGAGGTCGAGGCGATCTGGAGCGCCATCGCCGCGGATGACGACTGGGCCCCGCTCCACGCCAAGGTCGCCGCGCTCCGCCGCATGGGAGAGGCGCACGGCCCCGCCCCGGCGCCTGCGGGTCACACCTAGGCCCATCCCCCTATCTTTTCAGCCCGATCGGGATTAGGGCCGGGCGCGAAGGAACGGGGCAGAGCGAACGGCAATGGACCGATGAGCGGTGACGCAACCGACCAGATCCTGATCTCCCACGAGCCCGCGACGGGCGCGGAATTGTGGCGCGGGCCGCACGGCGATGTCGAGGCGGCGGTCAGCCGCGCGCGGCGCGCCTGGGCGCCCTGGGCGGCGCGGGCGCTCACCGAGCGGATCGAGATCATGCGCGCCTTCGCCAACGCCGTGCGGCGCGAGGGGGAGGCGCTCGCCGAGCTGATCGCGCGCGAGGCGGGCAAGCCCCTGTGGGAAGCGCGCAGCGAAGTCGACGCGGTGGTCGGCAAGGTCGACATCGCGGTCCAGGCCTATGCCGAACGCACCGGCAAGAAGAAGCTCGACGCGGGCGTCGGCTCGAGCGCCGCGCTGCGCCACAAGCCGCATGGGGTGATGGCGGTGCTCGGCCCCTACAGCTTCCCCGCGCACTTGCCCAACGGCCACATCGTCCCTGCGCTGATCGCGGGCAACGCGGTGATCTTCAAGCCCTCCGAGAAGACCCCCGCCGTGGGCGAGGCGCTGGTCGCGGCGCTCCACCGCGCGGGCGTTCCCGAGGGCGTCGTTCAGCTGCTCGTCGGCGGACCCGAGGAGGGCAAGGCGCTGGTCGCCCACCCCGGCGTCGACGGGGTGCTGTTCACCGGCTCGGCGCAGGTCGGCATTGCGATCAACCGCAAGCTCGCCGCCAACCCGGGCAAGATCGTCGCGCTCGAGATGGGCGGCAACAACCCGATCGTCGTCACCGACACCCCGAGGCTCGCCGACGCCGCGGCGCTGATCGTGCAGAGCGCCTTCGCCACCGCCGGACAGCGCTGCACCGCGGCGCGGCGGCTGATCGTGGTCGAGAGCATCGCCGAGCCGCTGCTCGCCGAGCTCGTGCCGCTGGCGCGCAAGCTGATCGTCGGCGACCCGCTCGGCGAGCCGCAGCCCTTCATGGGCCCGGTGATCGACAACGACACCGCCGACGGCCTCACCGAGAGCTTCCTCGCGCTCATCACCGCAGGCGGCCGCCCGCTGCTCCACATGCGCCGCACCGTGCCCGACCTGCCCTTCCTCAGCCCCGGGATCATCGACGTCACCGACATCCCCGAGCGGCCCGACATGGAGCTGTTCGGCCCGGTGCTCCAGGTGATCCGCGTGCCCGATCTCGACAGCGCCATCGCCGAGGCGAACAACACCCGCTTCGGCCTCTCGGCCTCGCTGATCGGCGGCTCGCCCGACGATTACGGGCGGTTCTGGGCGAATGTGCGCGCGGGGATCATCAACTGGAACGGGCCGACCAACGGGGCCTCCTCGAAGGCGCCCTTCGGCGGGGTGGGCCTCTCGGGCAACCACCGCCCGGCGGCCTATTACGCCGCCGATTACTGCGCTTACCCGGTCGCCAGCACCGAGATGGACCAGCCGCGCGCGAGCATCAATGTGGGCCTCAGGCCCTAGGGCGCGCGGTAGACGAGGGTGACCCCGCTGAGCCCGTGCGGCGCGGGTCGCACATGGACCGCCAGCGCCTCGCCCGCCTTGCTTCTGGCGAGAACGATGTCCTCCGGCGCAGCGAAGCGCCTCGCCGCCAGCCCCGCCCGGCTGGCCCGGGTGAGGTGGTATTGCAGCAGGTCCTCGACCGGCGCCGGGCTGCGGTAGCGGATGATGCGGACACGGCACCCCCGCGCCTCGCTGCCGCCCGCCTGGAGCACCATCGCCCCCGGCGGGATCGCGGCGGGCCCCGGCAGGCTGGCGGCGAGCGCGAAATCTTCCTTCAGCGCCCCCGCGCAAGCCTCGGGCGCGCCGGCCGCGGCGAGCAGCGTCGCCGGCCCCGCCATCGGTCCCAGCGCCGGGCCACCCTCGCCCTCGCGCGGATCGGGGAGTTCGGGGATCGGCCCGCCCGCGAGAAGCTCGAGCCGCAGCGCCTCGCGCGCCGCCTGCGCGGCTTCCGAGGAGCCGCGCAGCACCGGCAGGGCGTGGCTGTCGGGAAAGCCGACCGCGGCATTGGCCTCGTTGCGGCTGGCGAGATCGGGGTCGCTCATCAGCGGATCGTGGAGCGCGCGGGCGATCACCGGGTCCTCTGCGATCGCCGGGTCGTCGGCCGGCGTCACGCCCTCGCCCCGCCCGCAGGCGGCGGCGCCGAGGCACAGGAGGAGGACGGCGAGACGGGTCACCCTGCCGCTATGCCCGAAGATGGTTAAGACCCGCCTCACGCGGCTTGGAAGCGCCCCCGGTGTCGCCCGACCCCGGAGGCGCTTCCCACGGCGGCATATTGCCCCCGCGCCCGCGGCCATGTGGTGGGACATGACCGCAAGTTGATGAAAGCCGTGCGGATCGCGCCTTCGTGCGACTCGCGGGCTTTCGAATGTTGTTCATTTATAGACCTTGGAATCTGAACAGGCGGGCATCGCAACCGACAGCCGTCGTTCAGCGACGGGCGCGCCCTTGCGCGCCGGCCCGCGCGCTCCTAACCCCGCCCGCGACATGAAGAGCCCCGCCCCCTCGCCTGCGCCTCACGGCCTGTTCGCCTCCGGGCTCGCACCCGCGCTCGGCGCCTACCTGATCTGGGGTTTCCTCCCGCTCTACCTGATGCTGGTGAAGAGCGTCCCCGCCTTCGAGTTCGTCGGCTGGCGGATCATCTGGACCCTGCCGCTGTGCCTGCTGATCGTCGCGGCGCGCCGCCAGTTCCCCGAGCTCCTCGCCGCCTTGAAGTCGCCGCGCAGCCTGCTCGCGCTGCTCGCGAGCAGCGTCCTGATCGGCATCAACTGGTTCGTCTACATCTGGGCGATCATGGCGGGCGAGGTCTATGCGACCTCGATCGGCTATTACCTCAACCCGCTGGTCAACGTGCTGCTCGGCACGCTGGTGCTCGGCGAGCGGCTGTCGCGGCGCCAATGGCTCGCGGTCGCGATCGCCGCCCTCGCGGTGGCGCTGCTGGCGACCGGCGCCGAGACGATGACGAGCCTGTGGATCAGCCTCTCACTGGGTTTCAGCTTCGCGCTCTATGGCCTTGTCCGCAAACAGGTTGCGGTCGGCTCGCTCCCGGGCCTGACGATCGAGAGCGCGATCCTCCTGCCGGTCGCAGGGAGCATCGCCTGGTGGTATGCGGCGAGCCCCCAGGGCTCCTCCTTCGGGCAGGACTGGTGGATGAGCGGGCTCATTATCTTCTCGGGCGTGGTCACCGCCGTGCCGCTGCTGATGTTCGCGCTCGCCGCGCGGCGGATGGATTACTCGACCCTCGGCTTCATCCAGTATCTCTCGCCGACGATCGTGTTCTTCCTCGGCCTGTTCGTCTTCCACCAGCCCCTCGCCCCCGCCAAGCTCGCGAGCTTCGTGCTGATCTGGGTGGCGGTCGGGGTGTTCGTCTGGGACCTGTGGGCGAAGCGGCGGGGGATTTCGGCCTGATCCCGACCCCGTTCGTGTCGAGCGAAGTCGAGACACCTTACCCAAGCCTCTCGACGACGCTCGAGGCGAAAGGGCAGCGGGCAGTTACCCGATGAACTTCCACCCCAGCACCTGTCCGCCGTGCCACGGCACGATCTCCTCGCCGGTGACGTGGAGATATGGCGGCACCGCCACCTCGGCGCGTTCGAGCGTCACCGTCTCCTCGTTGACCGGCAGCCTGTAGAAGGCGGGCCCGTGGAGCGAGGCGAAGCCCTCGAACCTGTCCAGCGCCCCCTCCTCGTCGAACACCGTGACATAGCTCTCGAGCGCATAGGGTGCGCCGAAGATGCCCGCGCAGCCGCAGGCGGTCTCCTTGGCGCTCCTGAGGTGCGGCGCCGAGTCCGTGCCGAGGAAGAACTTCGGCGAGCCGCTCGTCGCCGCGCGGCGGAGCGCCAGCCGGTGCGTCTCGCGCTTGGCGACGGGGAGGCAGTAATTGTGCGGCTGGATGCCGCCGACCAGCATCGCGTTGCGGTTGATGTGGAGGTGCTGCGGGGTGATGGTCGCGGCCACATTCGGCCCCGCCTCCAGCACGAAGTCGACCGCGTCCGAGGTGGTAATGTGCTCGAACACCACGCGCAGCTTCGGGAAGGCGGCAACAATCCCGCGCAAGTGCCTGTCGATGAACTCTTTCTCGCGGTCGAAGACGTCGACCGAGTGGTCGGTCACCTCGCCGTGGATGCACAGCACGATGTCCTCGGCCTCCATCCGCGCAAGCACCGGGTAGATCCGCTCGACATCGGTCACCCCCGCCGCCGAGTTGGTGGTGGCGTTGGCCGGATACATCTTGGCCGCGGTGAACACGCCCTCGGTGGCGCCGCGGGCGAGGTCGTCGGGGTCGGTCGTGTCGGTGAGGTAGCAGGTCATCAGCGGCTCGAACCGCACCCCCTCGGGCACCGCCGCACGGATGCGGTCGCGATAGGCCGCCGCGAGCTGCGTGGTGGTCACCGGCGGGGTGAGGTTCGGCATCACGATCGCCCGCGCGAACTGGCGCGCGGTGTAAGGCACCACCTCCCGCATCACCGCGCCATCGCGGAAGTGAAGGTGCCAGTCGTCGGGGCGGCGGATGGTGATGCGGTCGCTCATGGCTTCCCCTTAGCTGTGCCCGTGCCTATCTGTCACCCATGACTGCAACCCTGCTGACCACCCGCGCCGTGGTGCGCCTCTCCCCGCTGGACGAGAGCGAGAATGTCGCTGACTTCCTGCAAGGCCTCGTCACCAATGACGTGACCGGCCCGCTCCCCTGCTACGCCGCGCTGCTCTCCGCGCAGGGCAAGCATATGTTCGATTTCCTCGTGTGGGGCGACGGAGCCGACCTGCTGCTCGATTGCGAGGCCGCCCATGCCGACGAGCTGGCGAAGCGCCTCTCGATGTATCGCCTGCGCCGCCAAATCGCGATCACCCGCGACGAGAGCCTCGCCGTCCACTGGAGCCCCCTGCCCCACGAGGGCCTCGCCCATGATCCCCGCCTCCCCGAACTCGGCCACCGCTGGCTCGCCGCGCCCGGGGGCGAACCTGCCGACGCCGCGTGGCTCGCCCACCGCCTGTCGCTCGGCGTGCCCGAGGGGCGCGCGGAGATGGGGGACATCCTGTGGCTCGAGACCAACGCCGTCGAACTGAACGGCGTGAGCTTCACCAAGGGCTGCTATGTCGGGCAGGAGAACACCGCGCGGATGAACTGGCGGCAGAAGGTCAACCGCCGGCTGGTGGTGGTGCCGCTCGCCGCCTCGGACGAAGCGCGGCGGGTGGCGGAATATCCCGCGCTCGGCCTCGCGGTCGATCACCTGCGGGTCGAAAACCTCGATCCCGCAACCCTCCCCCCCTGGCAGCGCGCCGGGGTGCTCGCGAACGAGAGCTAGACCTCCTGGTGCTCGGCGAAGCTCGCCTCGAGCATCGCCGCCGCCCGCTCGCGCGCCGCATCGCGCGGCAGCCCGAGCGACTTCGCCAGCGCCGCGCCGATCAGCGCGTCCCCGAGCGCGAGCAGCACGAGGCTCAGCGTCTCGCGGTGCAGCCGCCGCTCGGCGACGTGCGCGGGGGGCTCGGTGGGGGCGAGCTCGTCGATCAAGTCGTGGATCGTCGCGATGATCGGGTCGAGCGCGTCCTCGTTCCCGGTCAGCAGCATCCAGCTGGTGAGCGCGCCCGCGCCCTCGCGGTCGAAGGCGTCGAAGGCGAGGTCGACCACCTCGCGTGGGCTACCGAGCCCGGCGCGGCTGGCGTGGACCGCCTCGATGATCGTCTCGCACACGGTGCGCGCGAGGTGCTCGGCGAGCGCCTTCTGCAGGCCCGAGGCCGAGCCGAAGTGGTGCAGGAGGTTGGCGTGGGTGCGCCCGATCCGCGCCGAGACCGCCTTCAGCGTCACCGATTGCGGCCCGGCCTCGATCAGCAGCGCGCGCGCGGCCTCGAGCGCCGAGGCGCGCGATTCCTCCGGGGTCAACCTCTTGCGACTGGCCATGGGCGAGCGCCTAAACCCTTTCGCAGGCGCGAACAAGCCGCCGCGCGCGCCTTACGCCGCGCGTTGCCGGTCGCCCTCGGCCCCCGCGAGCACCTTGCGGTAGAGGGCGGTCGGCGCATGGCCGCCGCGCCCGCACGACCAGCGCTCCTGCACCAGCCCGGTGGGCTCAAAGCCGAGCTTCCTCAGCACCTTGCCCGAGGCCGGGTTGTCGAGGAAGTGCGACGCCGAGAGCTCGCGGTGGCCGAGGATCGCGGCGATTGCCAGCACCGCCGCGCCCGCCTCGGTGGCATAGCCCTGCCCCCAGTGATCGCGCGCGATCCAGTAGCCGAGCTCCGGCGCGCCAGGATCGTTGGCGGCATCGCTGATCGGCCCGAAGCCGATGCAGCCGACCACCGCCGCATCGGCGGCGCGGGTGATGAGGAAGCGCGGGTGCAGCGGATCGGCGGGACGCGCGGCGAATGCGCGCGCGTCGGCCTCGCGGTAGGGCCAGGGGGCGGTGGCGAGGTTGCGGACCACGCCCTCGTCGGCGATGCCGGCGAGGAGGTCCTGCCAGTCCTCGGGCCAGATCGGCCGCAGCAGCAATCTTTGACTGCGATGGAACACGTGCCTTCTCCCTTCCTCGCCCCGCGCCGCCTCTAGGATCGACGCATGACAGTTTGGCGGCCGCGAAACATTATGATTCCGCAGCTTTTTCGAGGGAGAATGCGAAAAGGGAGACGGACCCCCTCGGCTGAGGACGGTCCTGTCTCCCTCGCATGGCAGGTCTTGCACCTGCCGGGACCGTCCTGTCCGGACGATCCCTTTATCGAATCGTCCGCTTACTCTGCGGCTTCGGCCATGGCGTCTACGGAGACGTATTTGCGGCCGAGCTTGCCCGCGTGGAAGCGCACCACGCCTGCCTCGAGCGCATAGAGGGTGTGGTCCTTGCCCATGCCCACGTTGACGCCCGGATAGACGCGGGTCCCGCGCTGGCGGATGATGATGTTGCCGCCGATCACTTCCTGACCGCCGAACTTCTTCACGCCGAGACGACGACCGGCCGAATCACGACCGTTGCGCGACGAACCGCCTGCTTTCTTGTGTGCCATGGTCCGGGTGCTCCTTATTCGGCCGAGGCGGCGGCTTCTTCAGCCGGGGCTTCGGTCTTGGTCTTCTTGGCGGCGGCCTTCTTGGCCGGCTTCGCGGCCTCGGCGGCGCCGACGGCGGTGATGCGCAGCAGGGTCATCTGCTGGCGGTGGCCGTTCTTGCGGCGGTAGTTGTGCCGGCGGCGCTTCTTGAAGACGATCACCTTCTCGCTCTTCGCCTGGGCGATGATCTCGGCCGAGACGGTCACCGCAGCGGCATCGGCGAGGGTGTCGCCTTCACCGGCCAGCAGGACATCGCCCAGCGTGATCGTGTCGCCGGCTTCGCCCGCGAGCTTTTCAACGGCAATCTTGTCTCCGGCGGCAACCCGATATTGCTTGCCGCCCGTGCGCACTACAGCGAACATGGCTCTCTACTCTCAACTCTGGCTGGTCCGGCCAAGGAGGCAATCACGCCACGCCAACCGAACGGCAATGCGAGGCCCGCGAAGGTGCGAGGCCCCGGGAAGATGGTGGCCGATAGGGGAAAGGCGCCGCCAAGTCAACGCCCCGCAGGGTGCGCCCTTGGCAAAAAGTCGGACGCGCCGATGTGTCACGATGCTTTGCCATTCCCGGGTGTCATGGTAAGCGGACTTGGGATCTTTATGCGACGGAACGGGACACGAGGACTGGCTTTCGCGGCGCTGCTACCGGCAGCGCTGTCGGCGTGCGCCTCAGGGGAGCACAGCTATCCCTCGCTCGCGCTGCGGCCCTTCGAGACGGGGGGACCGGTGCCCGCCGCCACCCCCGCGCCCACCGCGCCGACTCGGAGCCCGACTGCACCGGGGCGCATCGCCGCGCTGCGCCAGCAGGGCGCCACCGCCGCCCGGGCTTTCGCCGCGCGCGAGGACGAGGCCGCGCGCCTCGCCCGGGCCGCCGCCGGCCAGCCCTTCGAGAGCGAGGCCCGCGCCGCGGCGCTGGTGGCGATCGCCGACCTCGATTCGCGGCGCGCCGCGACCGCGAGCGCACTCGCCGCGCTCGACCGCCTTGCCGCCGAGGCCGCGACGGCGCTCAGCCCCGATCCGGGGGTCGAGGACGCGCAGCGCGACCTCGCGGCGCAGCTCGCCCGGCAGGATGCGGCGATCGCGCGGCTCTGGGAGGTGATGGGGACATGAACCTTGCGTGCAGCACCTGCCCGGTGAAGGACAACGCCGCCTGCGCCGTGCTCACCCCCGAGGAGCGCGACGCGATGGCCGCCGCGGGCCGCACCCGCACCTTGAGGCGCGGCGAAATGCTGTTCGCCGCGGGCGACGAGGAGGCGGCCTGCGCGACGCTGCTGACCGGCGCGCTCAAGGTCTCGGCGATCGATGTCGACGGCAACGAGCAGATCCTCGCCCTCGTCCACCCGGCGGGCTTCATCGGCGAGCTGTTCGCGCCTTTTGCGCATCACGACGTGGTCGCGCTGACGGATTCGCGGCTGTGCACCTTCGCGCGCGCCGACATCGAGCGGGCGATCGAGGACTACCCCGCCCTCGCCCGCGCGCTGCTGCGCCGCAGCCAGGCGGACCTGCTCGCGACGCGCAACCTGCTCGAGCTGACCGGCCACGCCAGCGCCGAGGCGCGGCTCGCCGCGCTGCTCCACGACTTCGCGGCCGCCGCGAGCGAGAGCTCGTGCCACGTCGCGCGCTTCTTCGAGCTGCCCCTGACCCGCGGCGAGATCGCCAACATGCTCGGCCTCACCATCGAGACCGTCAGCCGCAAACTCGGCGAGCTCGAGGACATGGGCGCGATCAAGCGCGAGGGAAAGCGCGGCATCGCGCTGCGCAGTCCCGAACTGCTGCACGAGATCTCGGGGCGCTAACGAAACCAGTTCCGCTCGTGCCGAGCTTGTCGAAGCACCGTCCTTCTCTTCGACCGAGGATGAGAAGAAGGACGGCCCTTCGACAAGCTCAGGGCGAACGGACTTTGTTCTCAGTTGAACAGACCTCCCGCTCCGACTCCCCACCCGGACACCATACCCTCATGGTACACTTGGTGGCCGGGTGGGGAGGCGGAGCAGGAGGTCTGTGCTTCGCTTCAGCGAAGCCCAAAGCAGGGGGTTTCGGGGCGGCGGCAGGGGAGAGGGCCGCCGCCCCGAGGGGAGAACGTCTCAGCGGACCACCGCGGCGATCACCGCGACCGTGAGCCCCCAACCCACCAGCAGCACCGGCAGGATCAGCATCTGGATCGTCGCGTCGCGCGCGGTGAGGCGGCCGGTGGCGGTCATGATGCCCTTGAGCCCGAACTCGCCGAGAGTCGCGGGCTCGCTGGTGTTGCCGGCGAGGCGCGTCCAGATCGCCGGCACGCCGAAACCGGCGACGATGAAGAACACGAAGATCGCCATCGGGATCGCCAGCGTCGGGCTGGCGAAGGCGGTGCCGACCACCGCCAGGAAGCCGAGGTAGCAGGCAACGGTCGCCCCGTAGAGCGCCTTGGGCAGGCCGAAATTGCGGTCGCTCTCGACCTGGTGGCGGACGGGCGCTGCGGCTGCGGGCTGCGCGACGATCCGCGCGCCGCCGGCGGCGATGCGGTCGTGGACGATGTGGCTCATGGGTGTCCTCCTTGATGTCGGAAGGAGGATTAGCCGGGGCAGTTCCTACCGGCTTTGACGGGAATCAAATCAGCCCTGCCAGCGGGCAAGATCGGTGTGGTCCTGCTCGCGCGGCTCGATCCAGCGCCATTGGCCGCCCTCTTTCTGGCGCTTCCAGAACCATGCGGCGCTCTTGAGGTGGTCCATGCAGAAGTCGACCGCATCGATCGCGTCGCGGCGGTGGAGCGCGGCGGCCGAGACGCAGACGATCGGCTCGCCCGGGCGCATCAGCCCGACGCGGTGGACCATCAGGAGGCCCATCAGCTCGAAGCGCGCGAAGGCCCGGTCGGCGAGTTCGTGCATTCCGGGCAGGGTCAGCGGCTCGTAATGGGTAAGCTCGAGCGCCTCGACGCCGCCGTCGGGCCGCACCTCGCCGACGAAGGTGCAGACGCCTCCGAGGCCGGGGTTGGCATTGGTGAAGGGCCCGATCAGCATGCCCGGCAGGAAGGGCTGGTCGAGCAGGCGGATGTCGCGCATCGGCGTGCGGCTTGTCATATGACTAGCCACCCGACACGGGCGGGAGCAGCGCGATTTCGTCGCCCCCGCCCGCCCGGAGCGCCGCCTTGTCGGCGATCAGCGCGCCGTTCACCGCCACGCGGTTCCTCGGATCGTCGAGCACCGCCGCGAGCGCCTCCGGGAGCGCCGCCTTGAGTCCTGCCCAGTCGAGCGGGCCCGCCACCTCAAGCGAGGGCGCGCCCGCGAGGTCGGCGAGCTTGCCGAGGGGGACGACGGTGATCATCCTCTCCCTTTCTCGTCATTGCGAGGAGCCGCAGGCGGAGTCGAAGACGGCGCGGAGCGCCACCCGGCAATCCATGGACTGTCGGCGCGCCAGGACGAGCGGCCCGGTCCATGGATTGCTTCGCTGCGCTCGCAATGACGAAGCATTGCTCTAGCCCCCCGTCATCGACATGTGCCGCGCGAGCGCCGGGGCGGCGCCGCGCTGGTCCATGCGGAAGTGGTGCTTCTCGGGCTTGATCCTGAGCGCCTCGTCGAGCGCGGCGGCGAGCGCCGTCTCGGGGTCCTGCGAGCGCAGCGCCGCGCGCAGGTCGACGCGCTCGCCGCCGCCGAGGCAGGGGTAGAGCTGGCCGGTCGCGGTCACCCGCAGCCGGTTGCACCCCGAGCAGAAATTGCCGGTGTGCGGCGTGATGAAGCCGAGCCGCCCGCCGGTCTCGGCGATGTCGACATAGGTCGAGGGACCGCCGGTGCGGTAATGGCTCTCGGTCAGCGTCCAGCGCGCCGCGAGCCGGGCGCGGACCCTGTCGAGCGGGAGATACTGGTCGAGCCGCTCCTCCTCGACATCGCCGAGCGGCATGACCTCGATCAGGGTCACGTCGTGGCCCTGCGCGTGCCCCCAGGCGATGAGCTCGGGGAGCTCCTCCTCGTTGACGCCCTTCAGCGCCACGGCGTTCAATTTGACCCTGAGCCCCGCCGCCTTGGCTGCCGCTATCCCGTCGAGCACCTGCGGCAGGCTGTCGCGCCGGGTCAGCGCGGCGAACTTTGCGCGGTCGAGCGTGTCGAGCGAGACATTGACCCGCCGCACCCCCGCCTTGGCCAGCGCCTCGGCATGGGTGGCAAGCTGGGTGCCGTTGGTGGTGAGCGTGAGCTCCTGAAGATCGTGCCCGAGACGGCGGCCGAGCGCGCTGAACAGGTCGACGATGTCGCGCCGCACCAGCGGCTCCCCGCCAGTGATGCGGATCTTGGTGACGCCGCGCGCGATGAAGCCGGTGGCGAGGTCGTAGAGCTCCTCGAGGCTCAGGACCTCCTTCTTGGGGAGGAAGGTCATGCGCTCGGGCATGCAGTAGGAGCACCTCAGGTCGCAGCGGTCGGTGACCGAGAGGCGCAGATAGGTGATGCGGCGCATGAAGGCATCGACCAGCGGACGCGCCTCGGCCGGGTCCTTCAGCAGGATGAGGTCGGGCTTGCGGGGGCTCGGGAGGGGCGACACGGGGTCATACATGACACACCAGATACTGCCCTGTCACCCCGGGCGCATCTCCCAAAAATCGCAAGGTCGCATCGCGCGCCTCTCCGGGAGAGCCGGCGACGAGGTTGACGCGCTTCGGCGCCACCTCGCGGGCGAGGTCGCGGGCGAGCGCGCGGCGCCAGTCGCGGTGGTCGTGCGCGGCGGGCGGCAGGAGAATGGCGAGCGCGGTGGTATCCGCCTCGGCCAGCAACGCGCGGGCGCCTTCGAGGTGGAGGGCCATGAAGGCGGCCGCCGCGTAGAGCGCGCTCTCGGGCAGGCTTTCGACCGCGAGCTCGCGCTGCACCCCCGTCAGCCCCCGTGCTCGGGCCGACGGGTGCGGTGGAGGGTGATGCCGATCTGCTCGCCCGCCTCGGCGATGGCGAGCTTGACGATCTTGACCGTCACCGCCTCGACCTTCGCGTCCTGCACGAACAACGTCTCGCAGATGTGGTCCGCCACCGCCTCGATGAGCTTGAAGTGGACGCCGGCAGGCAGCCCCTCGGAGGCGGCGAACTTCAGGTCCATGTAGTTCTTCGAGGCCTCGAGCGGGGTGTCGGGCTCGTAGCGGTCCGCGACCGTGTAACGCGCCGCAACCGAGATGCGCAGCGGCTGGGGCTTGCCGGTCTCCTCGGAATAGATACCGGTGAGGACATCGACGACGAGATCGTTGACTTCGAGGGTGAGGGTATCGGCCATTGCGAGGCCCGTTGGCAGGATGGAGGGCGCAAGTCCAGTGTTGGCGCGTGCCGCAGGCCCACCCCCGACCCCTCCCGCTAGCGGGAGGGGACGATCGCGTCCTAGTCCCCCTCCCGCTAGCGGGACGGGTTAGGGGTGGGCACGGGCTACCCGTTCGACCACCGCGCAAAGATCGCGGTCGGCAGGAGGCGAGCGCCCTCCCCCTCCTCGCGCACCGCGAGGTCGCCGTGCTCGATGACGCCCGGCAGGTGGCCGAGCGCCTCCTCCAACAATCCCGCGATGGCGAGGCTGCTCATGCGCACGGCATAGACGGTGAGGAACAGGAAGCGGCTGTCCCCGTCGAGCAGCCGCGCGCAATCGGCGACGAGGCCGGGGAGGTGCTCCTCCAGCCGCCACACCTCGCCCTCGGGCCCACGGCCGAACTTGGGGGGATCGAGGATGATCCCGTCATAACGCCGCGCGCGCCGCACCTCGCGGGCGGTGAACTTGGCGGCATCGTCGGTAAGCCAGCGGATCGGGCGCTCGGCGAGCCCCGAGAGGCCTGCGTTCTCGCGCGCCTGCGCGACCGATTTCTTCGAGGCATCGACATGGGTCACCCGCCCGTGCTGCGACAGGGCGAGCGTGCCGAGGCCGGTGTAGCCGAACAGGTTCAACGTCTCGGCCGCGCTCAGCCCCTCGAGCCGCCCACGCATCCATGCCCACACCGGGGCCATGTCGGGGAAGAACTGGAGGTGGCGGAAGGGGGTCGGGCGGACGGTGAAGCGCACCTCGTTCCATTGGAGCACCCAGCCCTCGTCCGGCAGGCGCCCGGCGAACTGCCAGCGTCCGCCGCCGTCCTCGTCCGATCCGGGGATGAACTCGCCGTCCGCGCGCCAGTCGGGACGGCGCGGCTGCCACAGCGCCTGGGGCTCGGGGCGGATGAAGGAGCGCGGGCCGAAGGCTTCCCACTTGCGCCCCGCCCCGCTGTCGAGGAGGCGGTAGGAGTCCCACCCGGCGCATTCCATCACCAGCGGCTGCTGGACGAGGCGCGCCATCAGGCCTGCCCGGCGTGGCCGAGCACGTAGTCGCGGGCCGCGGCGTAGTCCCCGCCGATCTCGGCGAAGCTCTCCGCGCGCCCGAACAGGTCGCCGACGCGGGCCGGGAGCGCGGGCCTCAGGCCGATGGCGCGCTCGACCGCGTCGGGGAACTTCGCGGGATGGGCGGTGGCGAGCGTCACGAGCGGGACGCCCGCGGGGAGCGTCCCCGCGAGCGCCTGCGCGGCATAAAGGCCCACGCCGGTGTGCGGATCGAGCACCTGTCCGGCGGCGCGCCACGCCCATTGCAGCGCCCGCGCGGTCTCGACCTGGTCGGCGCGCGCGCTGGCGAAGAGCGCGGAGGCACCCCCGGCCTGCGCGTTGGTGAGCTGCATCGCCTTCGAGGCTTCGAAGCTCCGCATCTGCTCGGCCAGCGCCGCCCCGTCGCGGCCGCCCGCGTCGAACAGCAGGCGCTCGAAGTTCGAGGAGACCTGGATGTCCATCGACGGCGTGATCGTCGGCGTCACCCCGCCCGCCGAATAGTCCCCGGCGGACAGCGCGCGGTGGAGGATGTCGTTGACGTTGGTGGCGACGATCAGGCGCTCGATCGGCAGCCCCATCTTCGCTGCGACATAGCCCGCGAAGACGTCGCCGAAGTTTCCCGTCGGCACGGAATAGGCGACGGTCCGCTCGGGCGCGCCCAGTTGCAGGGCGCTGGCGAAGTAATAGACCACCTGCGCCATCAGCCGCGCCCAGTTGATCGAGTTGACCGCGCCGAGGTTGAGGACGCCCATCACTTGCCGGTCGGTGAACATCCGCTTCACGTGCGCCTGCGCATCGTCGAAGCTGCCCTCGATGGCGAGGTTGTGGACGTTGGGCGCGCGCACGGTGGTCATCTGGCGGCGCTGGACGTCGCTCACCCGACCGCGCGGGTGGAGCATGAAGATCTCGACCCGTTCGAGCCCCGCAACCGCCTGGATCGCCGCCGAACCGGTGTCGCCGCTGGTCGCGCCGACGATGGTGAGGCGTTCGTCGGCCCTCGCGAGGAAGGTCTCGAACAGCCGTCCGAGCAGTTGCAGCGCGACGTCCTTGAAGGCGAGCGTCGGGCCGTGGAACAGCTCGAGCAGCCAGTGCTGCTGGTCGAGCTGCACCAGCGGGGTGACCGCGGCGTGGCCGAAGTCGCCATAGACCTTGTGGCAGATCGCCAGCAGTTCCTCGTCCGAGAGGCTCCCCGCGACGAAGGGTGCCATGACGCGCGCGGCGAGGTCGGGATAGGCAAGACCGCGCATCGCCCGGATTTCGTCGGCGCCGAAGCGCGGCCACTCGGCGGGCACATAAAGGCCCCCGTCGCTGGCGAGGCCCGCCAGCGTCACCCCCTCGAAATCGAGCGCCGGAGCGCTCCCCCTGGTCGATACATATTGCATATGCGAAGGGCCTAGAGCGATTTCGAGGGAAATGGAACATTTCCCGACTCGGAAATCGCGACCATCAGGTGGCGCCCCGGCGGCGGCGCAATGCCAGCACGTAGATGACGAGGGCCGTCAGCGCGAAGAAGAACCACTGCACGGCATAGGCGAGGTGGTTGTTGGGGAGATCGCCGGGATCGGGCTTCGCCATCGCCTGCAAGCCGGCGAGCGGCGGGTCGGCGATGAGGCGCGGACCGGGGGCGATCACCCCGGTGACCGTGCCGCCCTGCCAGTCGGGCTTGGCAAGGTCGCGGCTGTAGCCGATGTCGACGCGCACCAGGACACCCTCGCTCACGGCGCAGGCGGCTCGCTGGACCCAGCCCTTCTGCCCCGTTGCCGAGGTGCCCGACACTGCCGCGATCCCGGCGACCTTGCGGCAGGCGACCTCGCTGCGCCGGAAAAGCGCCTCCTCGCCCTTGCCGGCGAGCGGGAAGGTGACGGGCGCATCGTTCCCCGCCGCCGCCGTGTAGCGCGCGATCAGCGCCTCCTTCTCGGCCTTGCGCTGGAGCTGCCAGATGCCGAGGCCGATCATCGTCAGGACCGCGGCGATGACGACGATGGTCGCGAATATCGGGATACGACGGGTCACGGCTGGCGTTCCTCGTATTGGTGGTAGACCCACATGGTCTTGTAGAACCGCAGGGCGAAGAGGACGCTCCCCACCGTCACCGGCGCCCAGAGCAGGAAGGACAGCCACAGCGGCGGCCGCAGCCACGCGTCGAAGCCGAGCGCGGCGAGGATCAGCACGAGCGCCAGCACCATCGTCAGCACGCCGACGAAGCGCCCGCCCCGCTCCAGCGCCAGAATATCGAGCCCGCAGGACCGGCACTCCTCGGCGAGCGCGGCAGGCGCGGCGAACAGCGTCCGCTCCCCGCACCGAGGGCACAAACCGGAAAGGGCAGCCGAGACGAGTCCCGGCTGCCCTTTCGTGTCGTTCGGACCTCGGTCCGGCGCCATCAGTGGTAGTGCGCGCCCCAGCCGCCCCAGACGTAGACGGCGACGAACAGGAACAGCCACACCACGTCGACGAAGTGCCAGTACCACGCCGCCGCTTCGAAGCCGAAGTGCTGGCGCGGGGTGAAGTGGCCGAGATAGGCGCGGTAGAGGCACACGGCGAGGAAGATCGTCCCGATCATCACGTGGAAGCCGTGGAAGCCGGTCGCCATGTAGAAGGCCGAGGAGTAGGTGTTGCCGCCGAAGCCGAAGGGCGCGCCGGCATATTCGTAGGCCTGGATCGCGCTGAACAGCACGCCCAATGCAATCGTCGCCCACAGGCCCTGCTTGAGGCCCTGGCGATCACCGTGGATCAGCGCGTGGTGCGCCCAGGTCACCGTCGTGCCCGAGCACAGCAGGATCAGCGTGTTGAGCAGCGGCAGCGAGAAGGGATCAAGCACCATCATGCCCTCGGGCACGAAGGAGGCGAGCGCGCCCTCGGTGCCGAACAGGCTGGTGGTCGCGCCGGTCGCCTCGTCGAATTGCAGCGGGGTCGGGAAGAGCGCGAAGTCGAAGAAGCTCCAGAACCAGCCGACGAAGAACATCACCTCCGAAGCGATGAACAGGATCATGCCGTAGCGCATGTGGAGCTGCACCACCGGGGTGTGGTCGCCGCGCTGGGCCTCGATCACGATGTTGCGGAACCACATGAAGAAGGTGGCGATCAGCCCGGCGAGGCCGAGATACATCACGATGCCCGCGGCCTGGCCGAAGACGTCGGGGTGCATGTGCAGCACCAGCCCGCTGGTGAAGGTCAGCGCCGAGATCGAGCCGACGAGCGGCCAGATGTCGGGTTCGAGGATGTGGTAATCGTGGTTTGCCTTGCCAGCCATGTGGTCGTTCCCGTCCCTGGGTTTAGCGGATCAATTGGTGCGCGTTGCCGCCGCTGCTAGCGGAGCTTCCGTGCGGTGGAAAGTGTAGCTCAGCGTGATCTGCTCGACACCCTTCATGTTGGGGTCCTTGAGCATCGCCGGGTCGACGAAGTAGAGCACCGGCATGGTGACCTCCTCGCCGGGCTTCAGGGTCTGCTCGGTGAAGCAGAAGCACTGGATCTTGTTGAAATACTGGCCGGCCTGCTCGGGCACGACGTTGAAGGTGGCGGTGCCGGTGACGGGCCGGTCCGAGGTGTTGCGAGCGACGAAGGTGGCGATGTCGCGCTCGCCGATGACGACCGTGTCGGTCGGCTGCGACGGGTGGAAGACCCACGGCATCCCGGCCTCGGTCGAGGCGTCGAAGCGGATCGAGATTTTCTGGCCCGTTGCGGCCGCGGCGGCCGCGGCAGCCTTGCTCTCGCTCGCGACCATGGTCGTGCCGCCGAAGCCGGTGACCTGGCAGAACAGGCGGTAGAGCGGCACCGAGGCATAGCCGAGGCCGAGCATCGCCAGCGCCCCGGCAGCCGCCATCAGGCCGACGCGCAGGTTGCTGCGCGCGGTATCGGGCGAGAGGGGCGCTGCGGAGGCCATCAGTGCTGCGCTCCGATGCGCACGATGGTGATCGCGTAGAACAGCACCACGAAGAACACGAGCGTGCCGAGCACCACCCAGTTCCGCGCCTTGCGGCGGCGGATGAATTCCTTCTCTTCCTCGGGCGTCATGCGATCCACCCCTGGTAGGCCGCGACGCGGTCGAGCACCAGCGCGGCGAAGAGCACGAAGAGGTAGACGATCGAGAACTTGAAGAGCGTCTTCTCCGGCGTCATCGCGTCGACCTCGGCGCGCATCCGGGTGAAGACCGGCAGGGCAAGCGCCACGAACAGCGCGGAGAGCACCACCGCGACCGAGCCGTAGATCCAGCTCGTCCCGCCGATGTACCACGGCGCGACGGTGATCGGCGCGAGCAGCAGCGTGTAGAGCATGATCTGGCGGCGCGTCGCCTTCTCGCCGGCGACGACGGGCAGCATCGGAATGCCGACCTTGGCGTAGTCCGACTGCACGAACAGCGCGAGCGCCCAGAAGTGCGGCGGGGTCCAGAAGAAGATGATCGCGAAGAGGAGGAGCGGCATCGCGGTGATGTCGCCCGTCACCGCCACCCAGCCGATCAGCGGCGGGAAGGCGCCCGCGCCGCCGCCGATGACGATGTTCTGCGGAGTGCGCGGCTTCAACCACATGGTGTAGACGACCGCGTAGTAGAGGATCGCGGCGAGAAGCAGCGCGGCGGCGAGCCAGCCCACCGCGAGGCCCATCAGCACGATCGACACGGCCGAGAGGAAGATCCCGAAGTCGCGCGCGTCCTCGCGCCGCATCCGGCCGCCGGGGAGCGGACGGTTCATGGTGCGCTTCATCCCGGCGTCGAGGTCGGCCTCCCACCACTGGTTGAGCACCGCCGAGCCGCCCGCGCCCATCGCGATCGCGAGGATCGCGGTGAAGGCGATCACCGGGTGGATGCTGCCCGGCGCGGCGAGCACGCCGCAGATCGCGGTGAAGATCACCAGCGTCATCACCCGCGGCTTGGTGAGCGCGAAGAAGTCGCGCCACTCCGTCGGCAGCGGGAGAGAGGCAGTCTGGGGTGCGGTGCTGGCCATGTCTCGCTTCGGTTCCATTGCGAAGGAGCGCGGGCCATCACCCGCGCTCCCCCTCGTGTCATTGCGCTCCGGCGAGGGAGCCGATCACGCGCCCCGCCTTACGCGGTGGCGGGACGGTGATCGTGGTAGTCGTTGGCGTCGGTGATGACCGGCAGCGTCTCGAACTGGTGGTAGGGCGGCGGGCTCGGCAGGGTCCACTCGAGCGTGGTCGCGCCTTCGCCCCAGGGGTTCGCCTCGGCCTTCTTGCCCGCGAAGAGCGCGTAGAGGATGTTCACGAAGAAGAACACCATCGAGCCGGCCATGATGTAGTACCCGTAGGTGCTGATCTGGTGCCAGAAGTGGAACGCCTCGGTGTAGTCCGGGTAGCGCCGCGGCATGCCGTTCATCCCGAGGAAGTGCTGCGGGAAGAAGATCACGTTCACGCCGACGAAGAAGGTCCAGAAGTGGAGGTGCGACAGGAGCTCGGAGTGCATCCGGCCGCTCATCTTCGGGAACCAGTAGTAGAAGCCGGCGAACATCGAGAACACCGCGCCCATCGACAGCACGTAGTGGAAGTGCGCCACGACATAGTAGGTGTCATGAAGGTTGTCGTCGATCCCGCCGTTGGCGAGCACCACCCCGGTCACGCCGCCGACGGTGAACAGGAAGATGAAGCCCAGCGACCAGACCATCGGCGACTTGAACTCAAGACTGCCGCCCCACATCGTCGCGATCCAGCTGAAGATCTTCACGCCGGTCGGCACCGCGATCACCATCGTCGCGGCGGTGAAATACATCTTCGTGTTCACGTCGAGGCCCACGGTGTACATGTGGTGCGCCCAGACAATGAAGCCGACGACGCCGATCGCGACCATCGCATAGGCCATGCCGAGGTAGCCGAACACCGGCTTGCGGCTGAAGGTCGCAACGATCTGCGAGATCATGCCGAAGCCCGGCAGGATCATGATGTAGACTTCCGGGTGGCCGAAGAACCAGAACAGGTGCTGGTAGAGCACCGGGTCACCGCCGCCGGCCGGATCGAAGAAGGTCGTGCCGAAGTTGCGGTCGGTCAGCAGCATGGTGATCGCCGCGGCGAGCACCGGGAGCGCGAGCAGCAGCAGGAAGGCGGTGACCAGCACCGACCACACGAACAGCGGCATCTTGTGCAGGGTCATGCCCGGCGCGCGCATGTTGAAGATGGTGGTGATGAAGTTGGTGGCGCCCAGGATCGAGCCCGCGCCCGCAAGGTGCAGCGAGAAGATCGCGAAATCGACCGCCGGCCCCACCGAGCCCTTGGTCGAGAGCGGGGCGTAGACCGTCCAGCCGGTGCCGGCGCCGGGCCCGGTGCCGCCGGGGACGAAGAGCGAGAACAGCAGGCTGAAGAAGCCCGCCACCGTCAGCCAGAAGGAGATGTTGTTCATCCGCGGGAAGGCCATGTCCGGCGCGCCGATCATCAGCGGCACGAACCAGTTGCCGAAGCCGCCGATCATCGCCGGCATCACCATGAAGAACACCATGATCAACCCGTGCGCGGTGATGAACACGTTCCACATGTGGAGCGCGGTGTTGAGATCATTGCCGCCGCCCATGAACTGGGCCCACCAGGTCAGGTACTGAATGTCCGGGTCCTGCAACTCGACGCGCATGATCCCCGAGATGGCCCCGCCGACGATCCCCGCGATAATGGCGAAGATCAGGTACATCGTGCCGATGTCCTTGTGGTTGGTCGACATGAACCAGCGGGCGAAGAAGCCCGGCTTGTGGTCCGCGTGATCATGCGCGTCATGCGCATGATCGTGGTGGATGTCGAAGCCTTCAGCGGTGGTTGCCATGGTCAGCTACTCTTTTGCGTAAATCTTGTCGGTCGGATCAGGCGGCGGGGGCCGGCTGGGTCTCGGGCGCATCGGCAGGGGCCTGCGCGGGGCCGCCGACGGCCGGAGCGGCGGTCGGCGCGGCCGGGGCAGCACCCTCGCCCGGCATCGTGCCGCCCTGCGCGCGCACCCACGCCGCGAACTGCGCCGGGGGCAGCGCCTCGACGACGATCGGCATGTAGGCGTGGCGCGCGCCGCACAGCTCGGAGCACTGGCCGTAGTACACGCCCGGCTCCTTGATGGTCACCATGCGTTCGTTGAGCCGCCCCGGAACCGCGTCCATCTTGAACCACAGCGAGGGCACCGCGAAGGCGTGGATCACGTCGGAGGCGGTGGTCTGGATGCGCAGCGGCACGCCCGCGGGCACGACCATGCGGTTGTCGACCGCGAGCTGGTCCGGCTCGCCGCGCTTCAGCGCCTCGGCCCTGTCGAGCATGTTCGAGACGACCTCGAAGTCGCCGTGGTCGGGGTAGGAATAGCCCCAGTACCACTGGTAGCCGGTCGCCTTGATCGTCACCGCGTTGGCGGGCGCGCTCTCGTACTGGCGCGCGAGCAGGGTGATCGAGGGGACCGCGATGATGACGAGCACGATCACCGGGACGATCGTCCAGACCACCTCGATGAGCGTGTTGTGGGTGGTCTTCGAGGCGGCCGGGTTGGCGCGGCGGTTGAAGCGCACCACGACGTAGAGCAGCAGGCCGAGCACCAGCAGGCTGATCGCGGTGATCACCGGCAGCAGGATCATGTCGTGCATCCACAGCGCGTAGTCGCCGGTCGCCGAGTACTGGTCCTGGAAGTGCATGCTCTTGAGCGGGCTGTCCTCGTAGGAGGTCGGCATGCCCTTGCCCTTGGTCGGCTTCATCGGCGTGTAGACGCCTTCGCCGGCGGGCGCCGCGGCCGCTTCGCCGGGGGTCTTGTTGCCCGGCAGGGCCTCGACACCCGGGGCGGTCTGCGCGCCCGGGACCTCGCCCGCCTCGGCGGCGGTGGTCGCGGGCGCCGCGACGGCGGGAGCAGCGGGCGCAGCGGCCTCAGCGACGACGCTCAGCGGCGCGAACGCCGCGAGCCCGGCAGCAACCGCCGCCAGGATAGCCTTTTTCATACGGGTGTCCCTCTGACCCATGAGCATGTGTCCAAGTGGTTCGAATCTGATCCCATACCGCGCGGCGGCAAGCCCCCTCGAGACCCGCTACGACACGGCGTTTGGCCGGCCCTCGGGCCAGCGTCAGCCCCGCCCTTAGCGATGCTTGCCGAGGGCCTCAAGCGCTTCTAGGGAGAAAATTATGCAAGGCTCCATGCCCGGGGCGCAAGAGGGCGAAGTTCCCTACCCTTCTTAAGGAGTTGCTTCATGAATCAAGAGGCTGTCCTGGCCGAGTTCCGCGCCTCGGGCGCGCTGCTCGAGGGGCATTTCAAGCTCTCCTCGGGGCGGCACAGCGGCCATTACCTGCAATGCGCGCGGGTGCTCATGAACCCGGCGCGCGCCGCCCGCATCGCCGAGGCGGTCGTGGCCGCCGTCCCCGCCGAGGTGCGCGCGGCTGTCGACGTCGTGGTCTCCCCGGCGATGGGCGGGATCATCATCGGCCACGAGGTCGGCCGGGTGCTCGGCAAGGACGCACTCTTCCTCGAGCGGCCCGAGGGCACCTTCCACCTGCGCCGCGGCTTCGCGCTCGCGAAAGGCGCGAAGGTGCTGATGGTCGAGGACGTCGTCACCACCGGCCTCTCCAGCCGTGAGGCGATCGCCGCGGTCGCGCGCGAGGGGGGCGAGGTGATCGCCGAATGCGCGATCATCGACCGCTCGTGCGGGTCGGTCGATCTGGGCGTGCCCTTCCACCCGCTCCTCGCCATCGACTTCCCGACCTATGACGAAAGCGACATCCCGGAAGAGCTGGCGCGCGTACCCGTGACCAAGCCCGGAAGCCGGAAAGAATGAGCCAGACCCACTCCCCCTCCCACCTACGCCTCGGCGTGAACATCGATCACGTCGCGACGATCCGCAACGCGCGCGGCGGGGACCACCCCGATCCGGTGCGCGCCGCCGAGATCGTCGCCGCGGTGGGCGGGGACGGCATCACCGCGCACCTGCGCGAGGATCGCCGCCACATCCGCGACGAGGACCTCGCGCGCATCCAGGCGGCGACCGACCTGCCGCTCAACCTCGAGATGGCGGCGACCCGCGAGATGCTCGCCATCGCCCTGCGCCACAAGCCCCACGCCGCCTGCATCGTCCCCGAGAAGCGCGAGGAGCGCACCACCGAAGGCGGGCTCGATGCGGCGGGGCTGCACAACACGCTCGTGCCGATCGTCGAGGAGCTGAAGGCCGCGGGCATCCGCGTCTCGCTGTTCATCGGCGCCGAGGAACGACAGCTCGACGCCGCGCTGCGCCTCGGCGTGCCGGTGGTCGAGTTCCACACCGGCGACTATGCCCACGCCGTCCTCGACGGGGACCGCGAGAAGGTCGCGCGCGAGTTGAAGCGCGTCACCGACATGGCCGCGCTCGCCGCAAAGAACGGGATCGAGCCCCACGCCGGGCACGGCCTCACCTTCGACAACGTCCAGCCGATCGCCGCGATTCCCCAGATCGCCGAGCTCAACATCGGGCATTATCTCATCGGCGAGGCGGTGTTCACCGGCCTCGAGACCGCGATCCGCCGGATGCGTGAACTCATGGATGAGGCGCGGTGAGCCAGCCCGACCTCCCGCAGCTCACCGGCGAGCAGAAGCGCTGGGCCTTCGGCGCGGCGGGGCTGTTCCTGCTCGGGGTGGGCTTCCTTGGCTTCGCGCTCAACACCGGCGTGATGCGGGTCTTCGCGGTCGGCTGGGTGGCGCTGATGATCTTCGGCTTCGTCGGCGCTGGCCGCGTCGCGAAGGGCGACTTCGCGCATCCGCTGTTCAAGGCGCAGGTGATGCTCCACGTCGTCGCGCTCGGCCTGCTCGCGGCGGTGATCATCAGGGCGGTGAAGGGATGAGCGGCGCGAAGATCGGCGGGACCCCGGATCAAGTCCGGGGCGACGCACCGGGGGGTGCGTCGTGATCATCGGCTTGGGCTCCGACCTCTGCAACATCGAGCGGATCGCGAACTCGCTCGCCCGCTATGGCGAGCGCTTCGAGAACCGCGTCTTCACCGCCACCGAGATCGCCAAGGCCCGCAAGCGCCCCTTCACCATCGCGGGCACCTACGCCAAGCGCTTTGCCGCCAAGGAGGCCTTTTCCAAGGCGGTCGGCACCGGCTTCAAGCGCGGCGTCTTCATGAAGGACATCGGCGTCGTCAACGCCCCTTCGGGCGCGCCGACCCTCGCGCTGACGGGCGGGGCGGCTTTGCGGCTTGAAGAAATGACGCCAAAGGGCCATGAGGCCCGCATCCACCTGACCCTCACCGACGATCACCCCTGGGCGCAGGCCTTCGTGATCATCGAAGCCCTTCCCCTCTAAGGCGGCGCACCCCAAGCATGGCATCGACCCAGACAACGCAAGCGACCGAGACCCAAGAGAAGGTCAACTGGCTCGCCGAGATCCGCGGCCTGGCGCTGATGCTGCTCGCGGTGCTCGCCTTCCACAGCCTCGTCGCCAAGCCCTTCTACATCCCCTCGACCTCGATGATGCCGACCCTGTGGGTGGGCGACCGGCTGGTGGTGAGCAAGTATCCCTACGGCTGGTCCTGGGCCTCGGCGAGCTTCCACCTCCTGCCGCGCTCCGACTGGCGGGTGTTCCCGCACACCCCCGAATACGGCGACATCGTCATCCCCGTGCACCCGACGCGCGACGAGGACTACATCAAGCGCGTCGTCGCGCTCCCCGGCGACACGATCGAGGTGCGCCGCGGCCAGATCATCCTCAACGGCAGGCCGATCGAGCGCGAGGTGGTCCCCGAGGTGCGCCTGCCCTTCGAGCCGGAACTCCTGTGCAAGGGCAGCCCCTGCCTCGCCGCCTTCGAGGACTACCGCCGGACCGGCCCCGACGGTAAGGACTACTTCGCCCCGCCGACCTGGCGCGAGACCCTGCCCAACGGCGCGACCTACCTCACCATCGACTACATGGACCAGCAGCTCGACGATTTCGGGCCCTACAAGGTCCCCGCGGACTCGGTCTTCGTGATGGGCGACAACCGCGACCAGAGCGCCGACAGCCGGGCACCGGCGATCGAGAACGGGCTCGGCGGCGCGGTGCCGCTCGCCAATATCGGCGGGCGCGCGGAGTTCATCACCTTCAGCCTCGACGGCTCGACCACCTGGAACCCGGCGACGTGGTTCTCCTCGATGCGCGGCGGCCGCGCCTGGACCACGCTGCGCCCGCCGCTCGCAGAGGGCGCGGCGGCCAAGTAGGCTGGCACGGCGATGGCGAAGAAGTTCCTCTATGTGATCGCCGTCCTGATCGTGCTGGTGATCGGCGGGCGGATCGCCTTCGAGCTGTTCCAGAAACAGTTCGCCGCAATCGCGCTCGTCCCTTCCGCGAAGTTCGAGGCCGTCGCGCCGCTCGACGCGAATGCCTACGAGGATGCGGGCCTGTGGTACTCGCGCCCCGGCATCGGCACCAGCGACCCGGCGCGCTGGCAACCCGCCACCCGGAGCGGCGCGGCAACCCCCGCCAAGGCGAGCCGCCCCTTCGCGGTGTTCTTCGTCCACCCGACGAGCTACATCAACCGCACCGCCTGGAACGCCCCGCTCGCGAACGGCGGCGACCCCGAGGCCGAGCGCATCGCCCGCATTTACCTGCGCGGCATGGCGAGCGCCTTCAACCCGGCCACCGAGATCTGGGCGCCGCGCTACCGCCAGGCGACCTTCGGCGCCTTCCTCACCGATGCGCCCGAAGGCCGGCAGGCGATCGACGCCGCCTATGCCGACGTGCGCGAGGCGTTCCGCTTCTTCCTTGCCTCGGTCGATCCGAACACCCCGATCGTGCTCGCGGGCCATTCGCAGGGCGCGCTGCACTTGAAGCGCCTCGTCGCCGAGGAGGTGAAGGGCACGCCGGTCGCGGCGCGGGTGGTCGCGGCCTATGTGATCGGCTGGCCGGTCTCGACCCTCCACGACCTGCCCGCCATGGGCATCCCCGCCTGCGCCTCGCCCGACCAGACCGCCTGCGTCGTCAGCTGGTCGAGCTTCGCCGAGCCCGCCGACCCCTCGCTGGTGCTCGACGCCTTCGCCACCACCCCCGCGCTCGACGGCAAGGCCCCGGGCAAGGAGCCGATGCTGTGCTCGAACCCGCTCACCGGGCTGATCGGCGGCACGGCACCGGCGAGCGCCAATCTCGGCACGCTGGTGCCCGAGGACTCGATGGAGAAGGGCGAGCTCGTCCCCGGCCTCGTCCCGGCGCGCTGCGCGCCCTCCGGCATCCTGCTGATCGGCCCGCCGCCGGAGATGGGCTCCTACGTGCTGCCGGGGAACAACTACCACGTCTACGACATCCCGCTGTTCTGGGCGAACACCCGGGACGACGTGATCCGGCGGGTGGGCGCATGGAAGCCGCAAGCCTGATCTTCGAGGACGCGCGCGGCTTCGGCGAGGCGCTCGGCGACGGGGGCGTGCTGCTCGGGCTCGACCTCGGCACCAGGACCATCGGCACCGCGCTGTGCGACGCCGGATGGCGCTTTGCCACCAACAACACCACCATCGAACGCGGCAAGTGGGGCCGTGACCGCGAGACGCTTGCGGCGCTGATCCGGCAGCGCAGCGTGCGCGGGATCGTGCTCGGCCTGCCGCGCAACATGGACGGCACCGAGGGCCCGCGCGCGCAGGCCTCCCGCGCCTATGCCCGCAACTGTGCCGAGGCCTTCGCCCTCCCCCTCCTGCTGTGGGACGAGCGCTGGTCGACCCAGGCGGCCGAGGCGGCGATGATTGGCCAGGACATGAGCCGCGCCAAGCGCGCCGCCGCGATCGACGCCCACGCTGCCGCGGTGATCCTGCAAGGCGCGATCGACCGGCTGGCGGGGGGCGTGCTGTAGCCCCTCGCATTTCCGCCATTGCGCGGCCCCCGCCCCACGCCCTATGCCGCGGCCCATGAACACCCCCTCCCCCCGGTTCGACGCGCGCGAGGCCTCGAAGTGGTTCTTCCGCCACGGCCATACCGGCTGGCTCGGCCTCAGGTTCACCGATCAGGGCGACAACTGGGTCGAGCTCGAACTGCCGTGGCGCGAGGACCTGCTCGGCGACCGCAGCCGGCCCGTTCTGGCCTCGGGCCCGATCATCAGCCTTATGGACATGGCGAGCGGCATGGCGATCTGGCAGACCCGCGGCTCCTTCGCGCCGGTCGCGACGCTCGACCTGCGCGTCGACTACCAGCGCCCCGCGCGTGAGCGGGCAAGCGTGCGCGGAAGGGTCGAGTGCTACCGCATCACGCGGTCCGCGGCCTTCGTGCGCGGGGTCGCCTATGACAAGGACCTCGAGGACCCGGTCGCCCACGTGGCAGGCTGCTTCATGACCATCGGCGCCGATCCGCGCACGGAGAACCCTGTGCTGAGGGAGGCGCTGGGCGATGACTGAACCGGTGGATCTCCCCGCCTACGCCCGCTCGCTCGGCATCGCCCTGACTGGCGAGGCGGAGCACGGGATGCCGGTGCTGAGCGTCGAGTTCGGCGGCAACGTCGAGGGCCGCCCGCAGCATTTCCACGGCGGCGCGACAGCGGGCCTGCTCGAGAACGCGGGCTATGCCGCGCTGCGCACCGCGCTCGTCGCGGCGGGGCGCGATCCGCAATTGAAACCGATCAACATCACCGTGCAATACCTCGCCGCGGGCAAATCGCGCGCGAGCTTCGCGGTGGGGCGCATCACCCGCCTCGGGCGGCGCAATGCCAATGTCGCGGTCGAGGCCTGGCAGGACGACCGCGACCGCCCGATCGCGACCGCGGTGATGAACATCCTGATGGTTTGACCCTTCCCTCCGTTCGGGCCGAGCTTGTCGAAGCTCTGTGCTTCCTTCGGGACCAAGGGCTGAGAAGAAGTGCAGCCCTTCGACAAGCTCAGGGCGAACGGGGAAGCTGGCTAGGGTGGCGGTGCCGGTGACGGCGCGGCCGAGGGTGCCACCACCACCCCGCCCTCGTCGAGGCGCACCTCGCCGATGCCGGGCTGGCTGATCGTCACACCGCCGTTCTCGATCCGCAGCTTGGCGCCCTCATCGCCGACCGGGATCGCCTGCCCCTCGAGTACGTCGAGCGGCTGCACCGGGCCTTCGGGATCGGGCGTGTCGTCGGATTTGGGCGCGGGCGCTGCCTCGATCCTGAGCGCGCCGCGCATGAAGTCGCGCCAGATGCGCGCGGGCAGGCTCCCGCCGGTGACACCGTTCAGCGGCGAGTTGTCGTCGTTGCCGATCCACACCCCGACCACGAGGTCGCCCGCATAGCCCACGAACAGCGCGTCGCGGTAATCCTGCGTCGTCCCGGTCTTGCCGTAGTTCGCCACGGGCAGCACGGCATTGCGCCCGGTGCCGCGGTTGATCGCGCCGCGCAGCAGGTCCTCGAGATCCTCGTGAACGCCGCCCGACAGCGAGCCCTTGCGGTCGGTGAGCCACTCCCACCACCCCCGCTCGCCGCGCGGGATCGCATGGGGCTCGACCGGGTAGGCGTTGGCGGCGATCCCGGCATAGGCGGCGGTCAATTCCATCAGCGTCATCGCCGAGGTGCCGAGCGCGAGGCTCGGGTCGCCCTCGGCCATCGGCGCGGTGATGCCGAGCGCGCGCGCGGTGCGGATCACCTTGTCGCTCCCCACCGCCTGGAGCAGGCGCACCGCGGCGACATTGCTCGAGGAGGCGAAGGCGTCCTTGAGGGTGATCTGCTCGGAATATTGCTCGCGCGCGTTCTTGGGGCGGTAGGACCCTTGCGTGATCGGGGTGTTGGGAAGGGTGTCCTCGGGCTCCCAGCCCTCCTCGAGCGCGGTGAGATAGACGAAGGTCTTGAAGGTCGAGCCCGGCTGGCGGCGCGCCTGCGTGGCACGGTTGAAGGGCGACTTGGCATAGTCGCGCCCGCCGACCAGCGCCACCACCTCGCCGTTCCGCCGCATCGCCACCAGCGCGACCTGTGCCTTCCCGAGCGGCGCACGCGCGACGATCCGGCTGGCGAGCGCCTGGAGCCGGGAATCCAACGTCGTCGTCAGCACGGAGCGCGAATAGCCCGCCTCCATCCCCTCGCGCGCCAGCGGCAGCGCCCAGTCGGCGAAATAGGTGCCGGTGGGGAGGTTGTCGTCCCGGGTGCGCACGTCGATGCGCGGGTCGGGCAGGCGCTTTGCCTCGGCGGCGGTGAGGTAGCCCTCCTCGACCATCGACTGGATGACGAGGTCCATGCGCTTCCTCGCCTTGTCGTAGTGCTTGGTCGGCGCATAGCGCGAGGGCGCCTGGAGCAGCCCGGCGAGCATCGCCGCCTGCTCGGGCCGCAGCTTCTCGGGCTGGCGGTAGAAGTAGTGCAGGGACGCGGCGCGCAGGCCATACTGGTTGTCGCCGAAATAGGCGTTGGAGAGATAGCGCTCGAGGATCTCGTCCTTGGTCAGCCAGCTCTCCAGCCACAGCGCGATCAGCGCCTCGCGGGCCTTGCGGGTGAGGCTCTGCTCGGGGGTGAGGAAGGTGAACTTGGCGAGCTGCTGGGTGATCGTCGAGCCGCCGCCGTAGCCGGTCCACGCCGCCCGGGCGATGCCGCGCGGGTCGATCCCCCAGTGCGAGTAGAAGCGCCGGTCCTCGATCGCGAGGAAGGCCTGCACCACGTGCGGCGGCAGGTCCTTGACCTTCACCGGCGCCTCGACGATCGCCCCCTGCCGCGCGATCGGCGTGCCGTCGCTGGCGAGCAGCGTCACCTGCGGCGGGGCGATGGGCTCGAGGCTTTTGGAGAGCGGCGCGGTGAAGGTCAGCCAGCCGACCAGCAGCGCGAAGGTCGCGAAGAAGGCGAGCACGCTCCGCCCCGTCCACCACAGCTTGGAGCGGCCCCGCCAGTAGTCGCGCTGCCACCACCGCAGGCGGCGCCGCTCCTCGACAGCGAGCGCCTGGTCGACGAGGCCGAGCTTCGCGTCCCACTCGTCGAAAGCGGGCTTGCCCGAGGGGCGCGGGCGGGGCGGGAGATCGTCATCGTCGTCGTCGAGAGGCCGCTGGCTCTCGTAGAGCGCGTAGAACCCCGCAGGCGGCCCTGCCCCTTCGTCGGCGCGGCCCCGCGAGCCTTTCCAGAATCGGTCGAAGAACGCCATGGCGGCGGCTGTGTTACCAGCCTAGGACACTGCCCCGCAAGCGCGACATCAACGCTTCTTGGCCGCGCCTTCCGGCAGGTCCTCGCCGAAGACCCGCTGGTAGTATTCGGCCACCAGCGTGCGCTCCGCCTCGTCGCACTTGTTGAGGAAGCTGAGGCGGAAGGCGAAGCCGGTCGAGCCGAAGATCGCCGCGTTCTGCGCCCAGGTAATGACGGTGCGCGGGCTCATCACGGTCGAGATGTCGCCGTTCATGAAGCCCTGGCGGGTCAGCTCGGCGACCTTGACCATGTCGGCGATCAGCTTGTCGTCCGACTGCGGCGTCTTCGACTTGACGATCTGCTGCTCGACCTCGGCCTTGAGGTAATTGAGCGCGACGACGATGTTCCAGCGGTCCATCTGCGCCTGGTTGATCGCCTGCGTGCCGTGGTAGAGCCCGGAGGTGTCGCCGAGGCCGACCGTGTTGGTCGTCGCGAAGAGGCGGAAGAAGGGGTTGGGGGTGATGACGCGGTTCTGGTCGAGCAGCGTCAGGCGCCCGTCGAACTCGAGCACGCGCTGGATCACGAACATCACGTCGGGGCGGCCCGCGTCATATTCGTCGAAGGTCAGCGCGACCGGGTGCTGGAGCGCCCAGGGGAGGATGCCCTCCTTGAACTCGGTGACCTGCAGCCCGTCCTTGAGCACGATCGCATCGCGCCCGACGAGGTCGATGCGGCTGATGTGCGCGTCGAGGTTGACGCGGATGCTCGGCCAGTTGAGGCGGGCGGCGACCTGCTCGATATGGGTCGACTTGCCGGTGCCGTGGTAGCCCTGCACCATGACCCGCCGGTTGTGCGCAAAGCCGGCGAGGATCGCCAGCGTCGTGTCCGGATCGAAGACATAGGCGCCGTCCAGTTCGGGCACGTGCTCTTCGCGGGTGCTGAAGGCGGGGACCTGCCAGTCGACATCGATGCCGAAGGTCTCGCGCACGTCGATCGTGGTGTCGGGCTGGGAGGGCATGGCGCTGGCGCCGGCGACAGTGGAGCGGGTGGATGCGGTCATTGTGCCGGTTCGGTTAAACGGCATGGGGCCGCCCTGCAAGCGCCGGTTTGCCCGCGGCGGCTGGCAAATTTGGCGAGCCGGGCCTCGCACGGGACGCCGGGGTCACCTATATGCCCCTCATGGCTGACGGACTCGAAACCTTGCGCCGGACGCTCGTTGCGCAGGTGCGCGGCGTGTTTCACGATGCGAGCGCCGGGCAGACCCCCACCCCGCCTTCAGACCAGGCGCTGTTCGCGCGCGACACGCCGATCCGGCTGGTCCATGCCGACATCGTGGGCATGATGACCGGCGGGGTGCGCGCGCTGCTGCTCCAGATGCTCCACCCCCACGCGCTGCAGGGCGTGCTCGACCATTCCAATTTCCGCGCGGACATGCACGGGCGGCTGCGGCGCACCGCGCGCTTCATCGCGGTGACGACCTTCGGCCACCGCGACGAGGCGATGAAGGCGATCCTCCGCGTGAACCGCATCCATGCCAGGGTCGGCGGCACGCTCCCCGACGGGACGCGCTACGAAGCGACCGATCCGCGCACCCTCGCCTGGGTCCACGTCACCGAAGCGCAGAGCTTCCTCGCGGGCTACTTGCGGCACGTGCGCCCCTCGATGCCGGTCGCCGAGCAGGACGAATACTACCGCCAGTTCGCCGTCATCGCCCGGATGCTGGGCGCCGACCCGGTGCCCGAGACCCGCGCCGAGGCGGACCGCATCTTCCGCGAGCTGCGCCATGATCTTGCGACCTCGCGGGAGGCGCGCGAGGTGGCGCAGCTGGTGCTCGCGCAGCGGCCCGCGGGAACGCCGCTCGCGGTGCAGACGATGATCACCGCCGACGCGGTCGCGATGCTGCCCGGCTGGGCGCGCGCGATGCTCAATCTCCAGCGCCCGATGCTCACCGCCCTGCCCGCCCGCGCCGCGACCTGGGGCATGGGCCGCACCCTGCGCTGGGCATTCCGCCAGACCTAGGTGCGTCAGTCGAGCGGCGGGGGCAGCGCGAACAGCCCCGCAAAGCGCAAGGCGAGATTGCGATCCCCTTCGATGACGAGCCCCGCCTCGGCCTCGAGCGTCTCCCACGGCACTCCGGCATAGATTCCGCCGGCGATGACGGCCGCGCTCGGCGCGCGGAAGACGGCGCCCGCCTCCTGCACGTCGCCGCGGCGGATCGGCAGGGCGCGTTCCTGCGGCTCGGCAAGGAAGCTGTCCTCGCCGACGACGAAGCCGATCCGCCCGGCGATCGACCCCACCCGCGCGTAATCGGCCATCGTCCGCAGCGAGAGCATCAGCGAAACCGGCGAAAGCGGCAGCGTGGGATCGTGCGCGCGCGACTGCGCGGCCCAGCGCCCCATCTCCTGCATGATCGGCTCGGCGGCATAGCCCCATGCGGTGAGTTCGTAGACCTGTGCCCGGGCGGGCGGGGGGAGCAGCCGTCGCGAGAGCACGCCCGAGGCCTCCAGCCCCGCCAGCCGCTCGGTCAGCACCTTGGCCGACAGGCCCGGCAGGCTCGCGCGCAGGTCGGAGAAGCGGCGCGGCCCGAGCATCAGCTCGCGCACGATCAGCAGCGCCCAGCGTTCGCCGACGAGCTCCATCGCGAAAGCGGTGCCGCAGGCATCGTCATACCAGCGCCCATGCGCGGTTCGTCGCGTTTCGGTTTCCTTTTGTGACTTCATGGTTGCTATATGTAACTCAGAAAGTCACAGAAGGCAAGGTTCGATTCGGAACCGGGAGAGAGGGAGAGAGACAATGTACATAGACGGCTTCGTGATCGCCGTGCCCAAGGCCAACCGGCAGAAGTTCATCGATCACGCCGGACACGCCGATCCGATCTTCATCGAGATGGGCGCCACCCGGGTGATCGAGTGCTGGGGCGACGAGGTGCCGGACGGCACGCACACCGACTTCCGCAAGGCGGTGCAGGCGACCGACGAGGAGGACGTGGTGTTCAGCTGGATCGAGTGGCCCGACAAGGCGACCCGCGATGCCGGGATGGCGCGGATGATGGCTCCCGACAACATGGACCCGCGCATCGACCCCGCCAAGAACCCGATGCCGTTCGACGGTAAGCGCATGATCTTCGGCGGGTTCGCCCCCGTCGTCCAGCTGGAGCAGGAATAATGGCCGAATTCACCTTCTACACCGTCGCGATGAGCCGCGGCCAGATCAGCCGCTGGGCCCTCCACGAGGCGGGCGCGGACTACGAGCACGTGGTGTTCGACTGGGCCACGCGCCCTGCGACCTTCAAGGACATCAACCCGATGAACAAGGTCCCCGCCCTCGTCCATCATCATGGCGGCCACGATCACGTCGTCACCGAATGCGCCGCGATCAACCACTACCTCGCTGAGACCCACCCCGAGAAGGGCCTGCTCCCCGACACCCACGAGCGCGCGGCCTATTTCCGCTGGCTGTTCTTCGCCGCGGGGCCATTGGAGCAGGCGATCATCGCGAAGTCGCTGGGCTGGGAGGTGCCCGAGGGCAAGAGCGGCCAGGCGGGCTTCGGCAGCTACGATCTCACCATCGACGCGCTCGACGGCTGGCTGTCGCGGAACGACTTCATCGCCGGCAAGCGCTTCACCATGGCCGACACCTATGTCGGTAGTCAGTTCGTCTGGGGCCTGCGCTTCGGCTCGATCCCCGAGCGCCCGGCGTTCCGCGCCTATGTCGAGCGCATCACCCAGCGCCCCGCTTACGCCGCGGCCAACGCGATCGACGCCGCGATCATCAAGGGAGCGGCCGCATGACCGCCCCGAAGACCGCCAAGACCACGATCTGCGTGTGGTATGACAAGGACGCGGAGGAAGCCGCGAACTTCTACGCCAGCGTCTTTCCCGACAGCCACGTCGGCGGCGTCCACCGCGCGCCGATGGACAGCCCCGGCGGCACCGAGGGCGATGTGATGGTGGTGGAATTCACCATCTGCGGCACCCCCTGCATCGGCCTCAACGGCGGCCCGATCTTCCCCCACACCGAGGCCTTCTCCTTCCAGATCGCCACCGACAGCCAGGAGGAGACCGACCGCTACTGGAACGCGATCGTCGGCAACGGCGGGGCGGAGAGCGCCTGCGGCTGGTGCAAGGACAGGTGGGGGGTCAACTGGCAGATCACCCCGCGCATCCTCACCGAGGCTCTGGCCGAGGGCGGCGCGGTGGCAAGGCGCGCCTTCGGGGCGATGATGACGATGCAGAAGCTCGACCACGCCGCTCTCGAGGCGGCCATCACTGGAGACGAACAATGAACGACCTTTCCGTTACCCGCTTCATCGCCGCCCCGCCCGCCCGCGTCTGGGACGTCATGGTCAACCGCATGGGCGAGTGGTGGTGCCCCCGCCCGTGGCGTGCCGAGGTGGTGGAGCAGGACCGCAGGCCGGGCGGGCGCAGCGCGATGGTGATGTATGGCCCCGACGGCGAGGAAATGCCGCAGGAGGGCATCTTCCTCGCCTGGGACGAGGGTCGTCGCTTCGCCGCCACCGATGCGATCACCGCCGACCTCCAGCCCTCCGGTCCCTTCATGATCGGGATCTGGGAGGTGGAGCCCGAGGGCGACGGCACCCGCTACACCGCCCGCGCCCGCCACTGGTCCGAGGAGGTTCGCAAGAGCCACGAGGAGATGGGCTTCGTGCAGGGCTGGGAGGCCGCTGCCGCGCAGCTCGCCGAACTCGCCGAGCGCGACTGATCAGGCGAAGGCCGCGCTCTTCCTGAGCAGCTGGTAGGCGTCGACCACCGCGGTGAGCTGCGCCTCGTGCTGGCGGTCGCCGCCGTTGCGGTCGGGGTGGTAGCGGCGCACCAGTTCCGAATAGCGGCGCCTGAGCCGCGTGCGGTCGGTGTCCGAGCCGAGGCCCATCACCTCCAGCGCCTGCGCCTCCTCGCGGCTGAAGCGCCTGTCCGCCGCGGCGGAGCGCGCGCGCCCCTCGGCCTTCTGACGAATGCCGCGGGCGCGCGCGCCGATCGCGTCGAGGGGATCGGAGAAGTCCGCCCAGCGCGGGCCGTCGGTGATCCCGGCGGTCGGGCGGAACACCCGGCTTTCGGTCTGCCAGCCTGCGATCGGCGACTGCGCGCGCAGGATCTCCTCGGCGCTCATCCCCTCGAACCAGTCGTAGCCGGCGTTGAACTCGCGCACGTGCTGAAGGCAGAACCAGCGCCACTCGCCCGGCCCGTCGAAGCCGTGCGGACGCCGCCCGGGCGCGCGGAATTCGCCCGCCTCGCGGCAGCCGGGGGCTTCGCAGCGTCGCCCGGGGCTCTCGACGCGGCCGTGGAATCGTGGTGAAGGCATGGACCTTGAGAATGGCGATTGGGCGCGCGACTTCCAAGCCCGTTCGAGACGCAAACCGATGCAAAGAAGGAAAGCCGTGATGAGTGTCGCCGAGGAAATGCGTGTGCTGCTGACCGAGGCCTTCGCGCCCACCCGCCTCGCGATCGTCAACGACAGCGCGAAGCATTCGGGCCACATGGGCGACGACGGCTCGGGGGAGTCGCACTTCACCGTCGAGATCGAGGCGGCGGCCTTCGCCCCCATGAACCGCCTCGCCCGCCAGCGCGCGGTGATCGCGGCTTTGGGCGACATCGTCGGCCGGCGGGTCCACGCGGTCGCGATCAAGGCGAGCGTGCCGGGGGCGTGACACCCGAGCCGCGCCTCAACCCCGCCCTGCGCCTGCGCCGCGCGGCGCGGATCATCGTGCTCGACGCCGAGGAGCGCGCGCTGATGTTCCGCTTCGACGTGCCTGGCCGGGCGCCCTTCTGGGTGACCGCGGGCGGCGAATGCGAGTCGGACGAGAGCTTCGCGGACGCCGCGCGGCGCGAGCTCTTCGAGGAGACCGGCATCACCGCCGACCCCGGCCCCGAGATCCTGCGCATGACCCCCGAATTCGTCACGGTCGAGGGCGAGCCGGTGCAGGCCGACGAGCGCTTCTTCCTCGTTCGCGTCGCCGAGGCGCGGGTCGACACCGCGGGCCACACCGCGCTCGAACAGCGGGTGATGACGCAGCACCGCTGGTTCACGCTCGCCGAGCTCGCAAGCTGGCCCGAGGCGGTGTTCCCCGCAAACCTCGCCGCGATCATCCGGTCCCGTATCGCAACTTGCCAGAACCCTACCTGATTGCCCTCGCCCCCGGCTCTCGCTAACCCTCGGCGAAAAGGGGAGAGAGACAGATGGACTATACGGGCAAGGTCGCCTGGATCACCGGCGCATCCTCGGGGATCGGTGCGGCGCTCGCGCGGGAGCTGGCAGCGCGGGGCGCGCACGTGGTGCTCTCGGGGAGGGACGTGGCGCGGCTCGCCGCAGTCGCGGCGGATTGCGGCGAGAGCCTGATCCTCGCCTTCGACGTCCGCGACGAGGCGGCGCTCGCCGACGCCACCGCGAACGCCATCGCGTGGAAGGGCGGCGTCGACATCGCCTTCGCCAATGCCGGCATCTCGCAGAGGAGCCGCGCGGTGAAGACGGCGATGCAGGTCTATCGCGACATCGTCGAAGTCGACCTCCTCGCCCAGATCGCCTTCGCGCAGGGGCTGATCGGCCACATGAGCGAGCGCGGCTCGGGGGCGCTGGGGTTCATCTCCTCGATCGCCGGCAAGGTCGGAGTGCCGATGCGCACCGCCTATTGCGCCGCCAAGTTCGGGCTCGCGGGCTATGCCGACGCGCTGAGGGCGGAGCTGTCGCAGAGCGGCGTTGCGGTCCACACCATCTACCCCGGATCGGTCGCGACCAACGTGTCGCGCAACGCACTGACCGCGGGCGGCACGGCGCGCGGCGCCTCGGATGCGGCGATCGACAACGGCATTCCCCCGGCGGTCGCCGCCAAGGCGATGCTCGACGCCATCGCCGCGGGCACGCGCGAGATCATCGTCGCCGAGGGGGTCGAGGCGCATCTCGGCGACGTGCGCCGCACCCCCGATGCGCTGTTCGACCAGATCGCGGCCTGGGTCGCGGGGGGCTACATGGACAAGCTGGAGGAAGCCTGATGAGTTTCGACCTGAAGCGGGTGGCGCTGCCGAACGGCATCCACCTCGACATCGTGGACGAAGGCCCGACCGAGGCGCCTGCGCTGATCTTCCTCCACGGCTTTCCCGAGAGCCACCGCACCTGGCGGCACCAGATCGCGCACTTCAAGGACAGGTTCCGCTGCATCGCCCCCGACCAGCGCGGCTATCGCGGCTCGTCGAAGCCGCAGGAGGTCGCCGCCTACACCCCGGACAAGCTGATCGGCGACGTGTTCCTGCTCGCCGATACGCTGGGGATCGCGAACTTCACTATCGTCGGCCACGACTGGGGCGGCGCGCTCGCCTGGGGGGTTGCGCTCGCCGGGCAGCATGCGCGGGTGAGCCGCGCGGTGATCGCCAACGCCCCGCATCCGGCGATCTTCCAGAAGCTGCTCTACACCAACCCGGTCCAGCGCGAGGCGAGCCAGTACATCCGCGGCTTCCGCGACCCCGCCAACGACGCGCTGGTCAAGGAGCACGGGCTGACCGGCCTCCTCTTGAAGGAGGTCAAGTGGGACCGCCCGAGCGCGATGGAGCCCGAGGAGCGCGACGCGCTGCTCCGCGACTGGCAGAACCGCGACGCGGCCTTCGGGATGCTCAACTACTACCGCGCGAGCCCGATCGACGTGCCGCCGATGGACGCGCCCTTCGAAATCCCCGCGGGCTACACGCCGCCGGCGCTGCCGAAGCTGACGATCCCGACCCTCGTGATCTGGGCCCTCGACGACCTCGCCCTGCCGCCGGAGAACCTTGAGGGGCTGGAGGCGATCATCGAGCCGCTGACCCTCGTGAAGGTGCCCGACTGCGGGCATTTCGTGCCGTGGGAGGCGCCGCAGGCGGTGAACGCGGCGATTGAGGCGTTTCTGGCGGGCTAGAACCGTTCGCCCTGAGCTTGTCGAAGAGCTGTCCTTCTCTTCGGTTCCGGCGAGTGCCCCGAGAAAGTGCAGTGCCTCGACAAGCTCGGCACGAACGGGTGTTTGCTACGGCAGCCACTCCACATCCGCCCCATGCGGGTGCGACCAGGCGAGCTGCACCTCCTCCGCGCCGCCCGGCCAGAAGCGCACGGTCAGCGCGTGGCGGTGGACGGTGCGGTCGGCTTCGACCTTGACCCACGCGAGCGGGCGCTCGGCTGACGCCTTCGCGCCTGCCGCCTCCATCGCCGCGGTCACCCGCGCCTGCTGGTCCTCGGGCACGTATTGCCAGACGATCGAGTGCATGAGGAGGCGGACGGTCCCAGCCTCTTGCGGCTTCGCGAGCTCGGCCTCGACGAAGTCGGCGGCGTTGGCGGCGACGAGGTCGGGCGCCTGCTGCGAGGCGGCGCGGATCGCGGCGTCCATCCGGTCGAACCGCACGCGGTGTTCGGGCCAGATATAGGCCTTGAGCCGCAAGGCCTGCGCGGGGTCGGTGAGGTCGACCGGGGCGACGTCGCAGCCTCTTGCGGCGATGATTGCGATGTCGCGCAGCGGCGGCGGCGCGCCCCGCCACTCGGGCGCGAAGTCCATCACCGGCGCCTCCGGCCCCACCACCACCCCGCCGAGGTCGTAGCGGTAGCGCGCGAGCATCAGGTTGATCCCCGCGCTCGAACCGATCTCGAGGCATTCGAACCGCGCCGGGAGCCCCCGCTCCGCCAGCCACAGCATCGCCGCGATGAAATTGGCCGAGCGCCCCGCCTCGTTGGTCTGCGGCGGACCGTCGAGCCAGGGAAGCAGCGCCGCCTCGTGCGCCGCGAAGACACGCGCGATCACCGCCGCGTCGTCGGCCGCCTCCCCCGCATAGATCGGCGCGAGTTCGGGCGCGGCCCCCGAAAGGTGGAGCGCGTGCAGCCCGCCCGCCACCCGCAAGGGCAGCGCGTCGGCGAGCGGCGCGCCCTCCCACTCGCGGATGCGCCGCGCAAACTCCCCGCCCGCGCCGCCCGCCACCACCGCGGCGATACCCGCCACCACCCGCGCGGTGACCGGCGCGCCCCCGGCCTCGCAATAGGCGACCTGGTTCGCGAAGGCCGTCGCCACCGCCCCCGCCCCGCGGGTGTTCATGTCGACGAATTCGTAAGCGGGCCGCTTCCCCGTATCACCCATCACCATTGCCCTTTTCCCGTGCCCGCCTTAAGTGCGCGCCCGATCATGAGCCTCGACACCCTCCAGCACAATCCCGGACAGCTGACCTTCGCTGTCCCCAAGGGGCGCATCCTCGACGAGGCGCTCCCGGTCATGGCGCGCGCCGGGGTCGAGCCCGAGGCCGCGTTCCACGATCCGAAAAGCCGCGCGCTCGCCTTCGCTTGCCTCCGCCCCGACATGCGGATCATCCGGGTGCGCGCCTTCGATGTCGCGACCTTCGTCGCCCACGGCGCGGCGCAAGTCGGGATCGTCGGCTCGGATGTGATCGAGGAGTTCGACTACGCCGACCTCTACGCGCCGGTCGACCTCGGCATCGGGCTGTGCCGGCTGTCGGTCGCGCGCCTCGCCTCCGACACCGAGGAGGCGGGGAGCGCCAGCCACCTGCGGGTCGCCACCAAGTACCCGAGCCTCACCCGCCGCCACTTCGAAGCCGCGGGCGTGCAGGCCGAGTGCGTGAAACTGAACGGCGCGATGGAGCTTGCCCCCTCCTTGGGCCTCGCGCGGCAGATCGTCGACCTCGTTTCAACCGGCACCACCTTGCGCGAGAACGGGCTGGTCGAGACCGCGACGATCCTCGAGATCTCCGCGCGGCTGATCGTCAACCGCACCGCCTTGAAGACCGACCGCCGGGTCGCCGCGCTGGTCGACGCCTTCCGCCGCGATGGCGAGGAACGGAGCGCCGCCGCATGAGCGCGACGCTGCTCTCCACCCTCCAGCCCGATTTCGCCGCCCGCTTCGCGCGCATCGTCGAGGCGCGGCGCGAGGCCGACAGCGACGTCGCCGGGCAGGTCGCCGACATCCTCAACGAGGTGAAGCAGCGCGGCGATGCGGCGCTCGTCGACTACACCCGCCGCTTCGACGGCTATGCCCTCGCCGACGAGAGCGACTGGACGATCACCCGCGGGCGCTGCGAACAGGCCTACAGCGAGCTCGCCCCCGAGCTTCGCGAGGCGCTCGAACTCGCCGCCGCGCGGATCCGCGCCTATCACGAGGCGCAGCTGCCGCAGGACCGCGACTACGTGGACGCCGCCGGGGTCAGGCTCGGCGCGATCTGGCGGCCGGTCGATGCCGCCGGGCTCTACGTGCCGGGGGGCCGCGCGGCATACCCTAGCTCGCTGCTGATGAACGCGATCCCTGCGCGCGTCGCCGGGGTCGAGCGGCTGGTGGTCGTCACCCCGACGCCCAAGGGCACCGCCAACCCGCTGGTGCTCGCCGCGGCGCATATCGCCGGGGTCGACGAGATCTGGCGCGTCGGCGGGGCGCAGGCGGTCGGCGCGCTCGCCTACGGGACGCAGCGGATCAAGCCCGTCGACGTCATCACCGGCCCCGGCAATGCCTGGGTCGCCGAGGCCAAGCGCCAGCTCTACGGCGTGGTCGGGATCGACATGGTCGCGGGGCCTTCGGAAATCCTCGTCATCGCCGACGGCCAGAACGATCCCGACTGGATCGCCGCCGACCTCCTCTCGCAGGCCGAGCACGACCCCACCTCGCAGTCGATCCTCATCACCGACGATGCGGGCTTCGCGCGGCAGGTCGAGGACTGCATCGACCTCCAGATCACCCAGCTTGCGACCGCGAAGACGGCGCGGGCGAGCTGGGACGCGCACGGGGTGATGATCGTCGTCAACGACCTCCTCGCCGAAGCCCCCGCCCTCGCCAACCGGCTCGCCGCCGAGCATGTCGAGATCGCGGTCGACGATCCCGAGCCCTACCTGCGCGCGATCCGCCACGCCGGGAGCATCTTCCTCGGCCGCATGACCCCCGAGGCGGTCGGCGACTATGTCGCGGGGCCGAACCACGTGCTGCCCACCGGCAGGCGCGCGCGCTTTGCGAGCGGGCTCTCGGTGCTCGATTTCATGAAGCGCACGAGCTTCCTCGGCCTCGATGCCGCCTCCTTCGCCGCGGTCGGTCCCGCCGCCGCGACCCTCGCCCATGCCGAGGGGCTGCCCGCCCACGCCAAGTCCGTGGAACTGAGGATCAAATGAACGCACCCGCCCGTTCGCAGGCCCGCTCGGCCGCGCGTCTCGCCGCCGTGCAGGCGCTCTACCAGCAGCACATGGAGGGCACCGCGCTCGCCCGGCTGCTCGACGAGTTCCACCAGCACCGCCTCGGGCGCGGCATCGACGAGGACGCCTTTGGCGACGCCGAATATGCCGAGGCCGAGGTGCCCTTCTTCGACGACGTGGTGCGCGGCGTCGACGCGCGGCGCGAGGAGATCGACGCGCTGGTGGCGAGCAAGCTCGCGAGCGGCTGGAGCCTCGCGCGGCTCGACAAGGCGATGCTCCAGGTGCTGAGGGCCGGGACCTACGAGCTGCTCGCGCGGGCGGACGTTCCCGCGCCGGTCGCGATCAACGAATATGTCGAGGTCGCGAAAGCCTTCTTCGACGACGGGCAGGCGAAGTTCGTGAACGGGATTCTCGACGCGGTGGCGAAGACGGCGCGGGGCTGATCTCTGATCACCGTTCTAGACCCTCTCCAGCCCCGCTTAGACCCCTCCTAGCCCCCTTTAGCCCCCCTCTTGAGTGCCCCTTGCGGCGCTGTTTCACGTGAAACATCGAGATTTCGACAAGCCCTGAGCGACCAGCTAAGGCCGGACCGGAAATGAACGAGGCCGACTTCATCGCCGCTCTCCGGTCCCTCCCGCTCCACCCCGGGGCGCGCGGGCTCATGGACGACTGCGCGGTGCTGGCGATCGGGGGCGAGACGCTGGTCCTCACCCACGACATGATGGTCGAGGGCACCCATTTCCGCCCCGATGCGGACATGGCCGACGTCGCCTGGAAGCTGATCGCGACCAACCTCTCCGACCTCGCGGCCAAGGGCGCGGAGCCGGTGGGGGTGCTGCTCGGGCATATGCTGGGGCAGGAGGACGCGCGCTTTCTCAAGGGGTTGCACGAGGCGCTCGCGGCCTTCGGCACCCCGCTCCTCGGCGGCGACACCGTGGCGGGCGCGGGTACGCGCGCCCTCGGCCTGACGGCCATCGGGCGGGCGACCCACACCCCCGTTCCCTCCCGCAGCGGTGCGCAGCCGGGCGACGGCGTGTGGCTCACCGGCCCCGTCGGCCGGGCGATGCTCGGCTTCGAGGGCAGCCCCGAACACCGCCAAGCCTTCGACCGCCCCGTGCCGCGCCTCGTCGAGGGCCGCGTGCTCGCCCCATATGTCACCGCGATGATGGACGTCTCCGACGGCCTCCTCCTCGACGCCTTCCGCATGGCCGAGGCGAGCGGGGTGACGCTCGCGCTCGATCCGTTGGCGATCCCCTGCGCCGATCCTGCGCGCGCCGAGGCCTGCATGCGCTGGGGCGACGATTACGAGCTGCTCTTCACCGCGCCGCCCGCGGCCCGCCTGCCGACCCGAGCCTACAAGATCGGCCTCGTCACCCCGCGCGCCTGGGCCCCGCTGCTGCTGGGCGAGACCCCGCTCTCCAGCCCGGACAGCCTCGGCTACCGCCACGGCTGACCCGCGTCCGGCGGCCGCCTCCTCACAAAACTGCTGGATTCGTCGCATTCCGGGGATTGGCCCTGCGCGAGAGGCTTGCCAGCCTTGGGCGAGCGCCTATGACTGTGCGCCCAGCGCCCGAGGGATCAAGACGAGGCGCGTGCACCCCCGCGGGGGTAGCATCATAATAACGAGAGGGGATTGCTCGTGAATCTATTGCTCATTTCGATTGGGCTGGGGGTGCTTGCCATTGTCTACGGCATCGTCACCAGCTCGCAGGTGCTCGGCGCCAGCGCCGGGAACGCGCGGATGCAGGAAATCGCCGCCGCGATCCAGGAAGGCGCGCAGGCCTACCTGAACCGTCAATACACCACCATCGCGATCGTCGGCGTCGTCGTCGCCGCGATCGTCGCCTTCGCGCTCGGGAGCACGGCGGCGATCGGCTTCGTCACCGGCGCGGTGCTCTCGGGCGTCGCGGGCTATATCGGCATGAACATCTCGGTGCGCTCCAACGTGCGCACCGCCGAAGCCGCCAGCCAGGGCCTCCAGGCCGGCCTCACCCTCGCCTTCCGCGCGGGCGCGATCACCGGGATGCTGGTCGCCGGCCTCGCGCTGCTCGCCATCGCGGTGTTCTTCTACGTGATGGTGGGGCCCATGGGCCTCACCCCCTCGAGCCGCACCGTGATCGACGGCCTCGTCGGCCTCGCCTTCGGGGCCTCGCTGATCTCGATCTTCGCGCGCCTCGGCGGCGGGATCTTCACCAAGGCGGCCGACGTCGGCGCCGACCTCGTCGGCAAGGTCGAGGCGGGCATCCCCGAGGACGATCCGCGCAACCCGGCGGTGATCGCGGACAACGTCGGCGACAACGTCGGCGACTGCGCCGGGATGGCCGCGGACCTCTTCGAAACCTACGTCGTCACCGTCGGCGCCACCATGGTGCTGACCGCGCTGCTGCTGACCGGCCTCGGCGACCTCTTGCTGCCGATGATGGCGCTGCCGCTGCTGATCGGCGGCGTGTGCATCGTCACCTCGATCCTCGGCACCTACTTCGTGCGCCTCGGCGGCGGGACCAACGTGATGGGGGCCATGTACAAGGGCTTCATCGTCACCGCCGTGACCTCGATCCCGGCGATCTACGCGGTGATGCAGTTCGCTCTGGGAGACATGAACACCCCGCTCAACGGCGTCGCTGAGACGGTCGAGGCCGCGGTCGATCCGGTGACGGGCGAGGCGGTCGTCGCGGCCGCCACCACGCTCGGCTTCACCGGCATGGACCTGTTCCTTTGCGCCTTGCTCGGCCTTGCCATCACCGGCCTCATCATCTGGATCACCGAGTACTACACCGGCACCAAGTTCCGCCCGGTGCGCTCGATCGCCAAGGCCTCGGAAACCGGCCACGGCACCAACGTGATCCAGGGCCTCGCGATCAGCCTCGAGGCGACCGCTCTGCCGACGCTGGTGATCGTCGCGGGGATCATCATCGCCTATGGCCTCGCGGGCCTGATGGGGATCGCCTATGCGGCGACCGCGATGCTGGCATTGGCCGGCATGGTCGTGGCGCTCGACGCCTATGGCCCGGTCACCGACAACGCCGGCGGCATCGCCGAGATGTCGGGGCTCGACGACAGCGTGCGCGAGAAGACCGACCTGCTCGATGCGGTGGGCAACACCACCAAGGCGGTGACCAAGGGCTATGCGATCGGTTCGGCGGGCCTCGGCGCGCTTGTGCTGTTCGCGGCCTACACGACGGACCTTCGGACCTTCTTCCCCGATGCCGACGTGAACTTCAGCCTCGAGAACCCCTTCGTGATCGTCGGCCTGCTGCTCGGCGCGCTGCTGCCTTACCTCTTCGGGGCGATGGGCATGACCGCAGTCGGCCGCGCGGCGGGCGACGTGGTGGTCGACGTGCGCGAGCAGTTCCGCACCAACCCGGGGATCATGGCGGGCACCTCGAAGCCCGACTATGCCCGCACCGTCGATCTCGTCACCAAGGCGGCGATCAAGGAGATGATCATCCCCTCGCTGCTCCCGGTGCTCGCGCCCGTGGTGGTGTATTTCGTGATCACCGCCATCGCCGGGCAGGACAACGGCTTCGCGGCGCTCGGCGCGCTGCTGCTCGGCGTGATCGTGGGCGGGCTGTTCGTCGCGCTCTCGATGACCGCCGGCGGCGGGGCGTGGGACAACGCCAAGAAGTACATCGAGGACGGCAACCACGGCGGCAAGGGCTCGGAAGCCCACAAGGCCGCGGTGACCGGCGACACGGTCGGCGACCCCTACAAGGACACCGCCGGCCCGGCCGTGAACCCGATGATCAAGATCACCAACATCGTCGCCCTGCTGCTGCTCGCGGCGCTGGCGCATGGTGCCGCCTGATCCCCTGACCTCGGCTTGAGCATTCAAACCCCGTCGGGAGCGATCCCGGCGGGGTTTATCTTTGCCCGCGGCGTTGTCCCCGCTTCGGACACGGCCAGCACGCGCTGAGGCTTTCTTAATCGCGCTGTGCCATCACCGCCCGGGAAAGCCCCGAGGGGCGCGGCACGGCAGGGTCAACGGCGATGGAGATGCAACCGGCGGGCAGTTTCGCTCGGGCAGCGGCGGCTCCGGGCGAACTGCGCCTGCTGACCCTCGCCGAGCTTACCGAGCCCGCGTTCCTCGCCAGTTGGGAGCGCCTCGTCGCCCGCGCCTCGGAGCCCAATCCCTTCTTCGAGCCGTGGTTCCTGCTCCCCTCGCTGCGCGGCTTCGATGCGGCGGGTGCGGTGCGGGTGGCGGCCTGGTTCGACGGCGGGAGGCTCGCCGGCCTTCTGCCGCTCCAGCGCAGCGCCGCCTATTACGGCCACCGCGTGCCGCACCTGTGCGGCTGGCTCCACCCCAATGCGTTCGGCGGCGTGCCGTTGATCGCCGCGGGGCACGAGGAGGCCTTCTGGCGCGCGCTCCTCGCCCATTGCGACCGTCATCCGGGCGCAGCGCTCTTCGCGCATTTCCCGCTGCTCCCCGCCGAGGGCCCCGCCCATGCCGCGCTGCTGCGGGTGCTCGCCGCCGAGGGCCGCGCGCACTACGCCAGCGCCGAGGAGACCCGCGCGCTGCTCGCGGGGACAAGCGGCGCGGCCGACTATCTCGCGCACGCCCTGTCGCCCAAGAAGCGCAAGGAGCTGCGCCGCCAGCGCAACCGCCTCGCCGAGGAGGGGGCGCTTACCATCGAGCGGCTCGAGGGCGACGAGGACCTCGCCGCATGGACCGCCGAGTTCCTCGCCCTGGAGGCCGCCGGGTGGAAGGGCGAGGCGGGCTCCGCGCTCGCCTGCGCGCCCGCAACGCAGGCGCTGTTCGCCGAGACCCTCGAAGGCGCCGCCGCCGCGGGACGGCTCGAGCGGCTTGCGCTGCGGCTCGACGGGCGGGCGGTCGCGATGCTCGTCAACTTCATCACCCCGCCCGGCGCCTTCAGCTTCAAGACCGCCTTCGACGAGGCCTATGCCCGCTTCTCGCCGGGGATGCTGCTGCAACTCGAGAACCTCGCGCTGATCGAGCGCCCCGGGGTGCGCTGGGCCGACAGCTGCGCTGCCGAGGGCCACCCGATGATCGAGCGCCTGTGGCGCGATGGCCGCCGCATGGTGAGCCGCAACATCGCCATCGGCGGGCCGCTCCGCCGCGCCGCCTTCCGCCTGCTGATGGCCTACGAGACCCGACCGAGGAGACCCTCATGAACGCTCCCGCAAACTTCGCCGATGCCCTGTCGGACCCGGTCTTCGACGCCGCCGCGCGCGCGCGGTTCGCCCGGCATTACCCCGAGCAGCCGCACATCCTGCGCCACGGCCTGACCCACCACCCGCTGCTCGAGATCGAGGCGCTGGCCGGGCTCGCCGAGCGCCTGCCCCTCGCCTCGGTCGAATACAACCGCGGCGATCTGCCGATCGGGGTCGACGGCAAGCCCGGTTCCAACGGTCTGACCATCGCCGAGACGATCCGCCAGGTCGCCGAGGCGGAGAGCTGGGCGGTGCTCAAGAACATCGAGCAGGTGCCCGAATACCGGGACCTGCTGCTGGGCCTCCTCGAGGAGATCCGCCCCGAGATCGAGGCCGCGACCGGCGCGATGCTGACACCGCAGGGCTTCGTCTTCGTCTCCTCGCCGAACGCGGTCACGCCCTACCACTTCGATCCCGAGCACAACATCCTGCTCCAGATCCGCGGGACCAAGACGATGACCCAGTTCCCCGCAGGCGACACCCGCTTCGTGCCCGACGCAGCGCACGAGACCTACCATTCGGGCGGCCCGCGCGAGTTGCAGTGGGACGAGGCTTTCCTCCCCCACGGCACCGAATTCCCGCTCACGCCGGGCGAGGCGCTGTTCGTGCCGGTCATGGCCCCGCACTTCGTGAAGAACGGCCCCGCGCCGTCGGTCTCGCTCTCGATCACCTGGCGCTCCGAGTGGTCCTATCGCGAGAGCGAGGCGCGCATCCTCAATGCGATGCTGCGCGCGCGCGGGTTCTCGCCCAAGGCCCCGGGGCGCTTCCCCCGGCAGAACTACGCGAAGGCTTACGTCTTCCGGGTGCTGCGGAAGCTGGGATTGACGGGAACGTAAACCCGCCGCATGGCGGCGTGCCATGACCGAAACGCCCACCACTGACGAACTGGTCGCAGGCCTCGTCCGCCTGCTCACCGTGGAGAAGCGCGCCGCCGACGTCTTTGCCGGCCCGCCGCAGGCCGACGGGATCGGGCGGGTGTTCGGCGGGCAGGTGCTCGCGCAGGCACTCCAGGCGGCGCAGGCGACCGTCGCCGACGGCAAGCGCGCGCACTCGCTTCACGCCTATTTCCTGCGCGGCGGGCGCGAGGGCGCGCCGATCGAATACCGCATCGAACGCGACTTCGACGGCCGGAGCTTCGCCAACCGCCGGGTGGTCGCCTCGCAGGAGAACGAGGAAGGGATCGCCGTCCCCATCCTCAATCTCACCGCCAGCTTCCAGCAGCCCGAGGACGGCCTCGAGCACCTCGATTCGCCGATGCCCGAGGTCGCGCGTCCGGAGGATCTGCGCCCCGACATGGAACTGCGCCGCGAGATCGCCGACCAGTGGGGCGACAAGCTCTCCGAGACCCAGCGCCGCATGATGCTGCGCCCGCGCCCGATCGAGATGCGCACCATCGACCGCCTCCACTGGATGAGCCGCGAACCGAGGGAGCCGCGCGCGCATACCTGGTTCCGGGTCGCGGCGCCGATCTCCGGCACAGCCGACACCCCCGAACTCCACCGCGCGATCATCACCTATGCGAGCGACTACACCCTGCTCGGCACCAGCGCGCTGCCGCACGGCCTCAGCTGGATGCGGAACGAGCTGGTCGGCGCGAGCCTCGACCACGCGATCTGGTTCCACCGCGACGCGCGGGCCGACGAGTGGCTGCTCTACGCCACCGACGCGCCATGGTCGGGCGGCGGGCGCGGCTTCAACCGCGGACGGATCTTCAACCGCGCCGGCGAACTCGTCGCGAGCGTCGCGCAGGAAGGCATGATGCGGCGGCGGGTGAAGGCCTGAGCCTTCCGCCCCTAATGCGCCAGCAGGATCGGCAGCTCCGGCGCGCTCAGCATCTTGCGGGTGACGCCGCCGAACAGCAGCTCGGCGAGGCGCGCGTGGCCATAGGCGCCCATCACGATCAGCGAGCATTCGCGCATCCGTGCCGCGGCCTCGAGCGTCTCGGCGATCCCGCCCTCGCCGCGCGGGATTGCGACCATCTCGCAGTCGATCCCGTGGCGGCTGAGGTAGCGCGCGCCCTCGGTCGAGGGGAGGTCGAAGCCGCCCGGCCCCTCGCCCTCGGCGATGCTCGCGAGCGTCACCTTGCACGAGCAGGCGAGCAGCGACAGCGCGGCGCGCAGGGCATGGGCGCTCTCGGCCGAGCCGTTCCAGGCGACCAGCATCGGCGCGCCGATGTCGAAGCTCTTCGCCTCGCCCGGCACCACCAGCACCGGCGCACGGGCCTTCAGCACCACCTCGCCGACCAGCGACGAGGGACCCCGCCCGCCCATCCCGTTCTCCGCCGGGCCGAGGATCACGAGGTCGGCGAGCGGCGAGGCCTCGATCAGGCGCTGGCCCGCCATGCCGTAGACGAAGTGCCAGTCCCACGGCACGCCCTCGTGCGCAAGCTCGCGCTCGATCGCGGCGCGCTGCGCCTCGGCGTTGTCCCTGATGACCGGGAGCGCCGCCGCCATTGCCGCACCATAGACGTCGCCCGGGGTGAAGATGTCGTAGCTGATCGCCTGGAGGCAGGTGATGTGGCCGTTGGTCTCGCGCGCGATGTCGAGCGCGACCTGGAGGCGGGCGGGGAAGGCGGCGTCTTGGTCGATGTGCAGCAGAATCGATTTCATGGCGGATCTCCCGGTGACGCATCGGGAAATCCTCCCATTCGCCGCCCGAGACCTTGATCCGGGTCAAAATTGGGCGGGGTCCCCTCCCCCTTGCCAGCCGGGGCAGGCTGACGCATCCTCGCGGGCGAGGGAGAGAGACGATGCAGATCATGCGCCACCCGCCGGTGAAGACCAGCCTCGAGCCGTCGAACCACCCCTACCTGACGGGGCCGTGGACGCCGCTGCACGAGGAGGTCGATGTCGCCGAATTGCCGGTGATCGCGGGCGCCATTCCGGACGACATCGACGGCATCTACCTCAGGAACACCGAGAACCAGGTGCATCAGCCGCTCGGCCGGCACCATCCCTTCGACGGGGACGCGATGATCCACCAGGTCGACATCTCGGGCGGCAGGGCGAGCTATCGCAACCGCTTCGTGCGCACGCATTGCTTCGAGGCCGAGCAGATCGCGGGCCGCTCGCTGTGGGGCGGGCTGATGGACCCGTGGGGGACGAGCGTCCGCCCCGGCTTCGGCGCGCATGGCGGCCTCAAGGACACCGGCTCGACCGACATCATCGTCCATGCCGGGACCGCCTATGCGACGCTCTACCAGTGCGGCGAGGCGTGGATGCTCGATCCGGTCACGCTGGCGGGGCGCGGCAAGGCGCCGTGGGTGCCGCTCGACGGCATCTCGGCCCACCCCAAGGTCGACGAGGGGACGGGCGAGCTGATGTTCTTCAACTATTCCAAGCACGCGCCTTTCATGCATTACGGGGTGGTCGACCGGACGGGGCAACTGGTGCACTACGTGCCCGTTCCGCTGCCGGGACCGCGCCTGCCGCACGACATGGCGGTGACGCCGAACTGGTCGATCCTCAACGACATGCCGCTGTTCTGGGACGCCGAGCTGCTCGGGCGCAACATTCACGCCGCGCGGCTGCACAAGGGGATGCCGACGCGCTTCGGCCTGATCCCGCGCCGCGGCCAGCCGGAGGATATCCGCTGGTTCGAGGCCTCGCCCACTTACGTCCTCCATTGGACCAATGCCTGGGAAGAGGGTGACGAGGTGGTGCTCGAGGGCTACCATCAGGCCAGGCCCATGCCCGATCCGCTCCACGAGATGGGCCGCTACAGCCACATGATGGCCTATGTCGACGAGCACTCCTTCCAGAGCCGCCTGCACCGCTGGCGCTTCAACCTCGCGACCGGCGAGACCCGCGAGGAGCGCCTCTCGGAGCGGATCGTCGAATTCGGGATGATCAACCCGCGCTTCGCGATGCGGAAGAGCCGCTACGTCTGGTCGACCACCACGAAGCCCGGCTGGTTCCTGTTCAACGGCTACGTCCGCCACGACACCGCGACGGGCGAGGAACAGGTCTATCGCCTGCCCGAGGGGGTCTATGCCAGCGAGAGCCCGATGATCCCGAGGAAGGGCGGGACGTCCGAAGACTCGGGCTATCTCGTCACCTTTCTGATCGACGAGAACACCGGCACCTCCGAGTGCGCGATCCTCGATGCCTCGGACGTGACCAGAGGCCCGATCTGCCGCCTCGCGCTGCCGCACAAGATCTGCTCGGGGACGCATTCGGTCTGGGTCGAGCACGACCAGCTGCGCGCCGACGCGGCCTTTCATGCGGGCCGCTTCGCCGCAGCGTGAACCACCCCTGCTCGACACCGGTCGAAGCTCCTCCTACCCCCGTCGCACACCCGGTTGAGCCTACCCGACGTGGCGCCTAGCCCCCGCCCCGACACGCCAGATCGACCGAAAGTGACACCGACGATGACCCTGCGCCTCGCCCTCGCCGCCTCGACGGCGCTGCTGCTCGCGGCCCACCCGGCCCTCGCCCAGCAGCCTTCCGCACCCTCCGCCACCACTGCCGCCACGCAGTCCGAGCATGACAGGCTGTTCGCGCTGTTCGAGGATGCCGACGCGCGCGAGCTCGAACTCAATCCCCTCAGTCGCCTGTTCCGCGGCGACGAGGAGAACGCCGGGCGCCTCGGCGACCTCCTGACCGACTCGGCCTTCCTCGCCAGCCGCACCGACATCAAGCTCAACCTCGCGCTGCTCGCGCAGATCGACCGCTCCAAGCTGAACGAGACCGACCAGCTCGCCTACGACGTGTTCAAGTACACGCAGGAGCGCAATCTCGAGGGCTACACCGACGCAATGCGCGCGCTCACCGAGGTGCGGCCATTGAACCACTTCTTCGGGCTGCACACCTTCTACCCGACCTTCGCCAGCGGCACCGGGGTCGCGCCGTTCAAGACCATGGCGAATTACGAGGACAACCTCAGCCGCCATGACGACTACATCGCCTTCGTCGACCGCGCGATCGCCAAGTTCCGCGAGGGCATGAGAAGCGGGGTGCTCGAGACGAAGCTGACGGTGGGGATCATGGTCACCCAGCTCGACACGCAGCTCGCCCAGCCGATCGGCGAGAGCCAGTACATGGGGCCGACCAAGAGCTTCCCCGAGAGCTTCTCGGCCGAGGACAAGGCGCGCCTCACCGCCGCCTACGAGGCCAAGACGAAAGAAATCTACGCCGCCAACACCCGGCTGCGCGACTTCCTCAAGAACGAATACCTCCCCATCGCCCGCGACTCGGTCGGCCTCTCGCAGATGAAGGGGGGCGACAAGCTCTACGCCCGGCTGATCGAGGAATCGACGACCCTTCCCCTTGACGCCGAGACGATCCACGCGCTCGGCCTTTCCGAGGTCGCGCGGATCAAGTCCGAGCTCGAGAAGCTCCAGAAGGAAGTGAAGTTCAAGGGCACGCTCACGCAGTTCTTCGATTATGTGCGCACCGATCCCAAGTTCCAGCCCAAGAGCCGCGAGGCGCTGACGCAGAACTTCTACGCCATCGGCAAGCAGGTCGACGCGAAGATCGGCGCGCTGTTCTCGCTGGTGCCCAAGTCCCCGCTCGAGATCCGGCCCTACGATCCCACCACCGAGAAGTTCGAGGCGGGCGGTTCCTACCAGCAGGGCTCGCCCGACGGGAAGCGTCCGGGGGTCTTCTACTTCAACGCCTACGACCTGCCGAGCCGCCTCACGCCCGGTAACGTGACGCTCTACCTCCACGAGGGCGCGCCGGGGCACCACTTCCAGCTCAGCCTCGCGCAGGAGAACGAGGCCCTCCCTGCCTTCATGCGCTTCGGCGGCACCACGGCCTTCGTCGAAGGCTGGGCGCTCTATGCCGAGACGCTCGGCAACGAGATGGGCTTCTACAAGGACCCGTGGAACCGCTACGGCACGCTTCAGGACGAACAGCTGCGCGCGATGCGGCTGGTGGTCGACACCGGCATCCACGCCAAGGGCTGGACTCGCGACCAGGCGATCGATTTCATGATGGCGAATTCCGGGATGACCCGCACCGAGGTGGTGGCCGAGGTCGACCGCTACATCGCGATCCCCGGCCAGGCGCTCGCCTACAAGATCGGCGCGCTCAAGATCCAGGAACTCAGGAAGCGCGCCGAAACGAAGCTCGGGGCCAAGTTCGACATCAAGGCCTTCCACGCGCAGGTGCTCGACACCGGGGGGCTGCCGCTCACGGTTCTGGAGCAGAAGATCGACCGCTGGATCGCCGCCGAAGCGGCCCGCTGAGCGCCGCAGGCGCGGCCGCGCGGGTCACGGCCCGCCGCATTTGACGCCCCGGTGACCCGCTCCCGCGGGCGCCGGAGCGTCGCCGTTCATCTGCCAGCAAGGCGCTCGCCAACACCGCAAGGCATACCCCCAAGGACGGGTTGCCCCACGCGATGGCGGCCCGCGCAAGCCCAGGAGCATGAACGTGAACACCACTGCCACCCCGATGCGAAAGATCGCCCTGGCGAGCCTTCTCGCCGCCGCCGCCTCGACCGGCCTCTCGGCGCAGGGCCTGCCGCAGGACACCACCCAGACCGGCACCGGCGGCGAGGTGCTGACCACCGTCTATGGCCAGCTGCCCTCGCTCGCCGAGATGCAGGAAGGCCCCAAGGTCACCGGCATGATCACCGCGCGCAAGGGCGCGCGTCTCCAGGTCACCGCCGATGACGGCACCGTGACCCTCGTCACCCTCCACCCCGAGACCGAGATCCGCAGCCGCGGCGGCTTCCTCGGGATCGGCAACAAGACCTTCGACCAGAGCGCGCTCAGCAACGGCATGCCAGTCACCATCAAGACTTCGCAATACGGCGAGGGGCTCGTCGCCAACGAGGTGCGCTTCACCACCGACGACCGCCGGATCGCGGCGATGATCCGCGGCGGCACCCAGCAGCAGTTCGGCGAACAGGGCGAGGCGATCAAGCAGAACGCCGCAGCCACCGAGGCGCTGCGCGGTCGGCTCGGCGACATCGACAAGTACAACCTCGTGAACTCGACCAACGTCTATTTCCAGACCGGCAAGGCGAACCTCACGGAGCAATACAAGGCGCAGCTTTGCCAGGCGGCGCAACAGGCCGAGCAGAACGAGAACTCGCTGCTGCTGGTGCTCGGCTATGCCGACATCACCGGCTCGGCCGACTTCAACCAGACGCTCTCGGAAAAGCGCGCCGCGGCGGTGGTCAACCACCTCCAGCAGGTCTGCAAGTGGAAGCCCTACCGCATGCTCACCCCGACCGGCATGGCGACCGCCGATCCGGCGGCGGACAACTCCACGCCCGAGGGCCGCGCGCAGAACCGCCGCGTTTCGGTCAACGTGCTGGTGAGCAAGGCGCTCGACGAACCCCAGCAGGTCGCACGCCAGTAAGGCGCAGCGCCGGGGCAGAGTGACGCAGGGGGCGGGCCGGAAGGTCCGCCCTTTCGCTATCCGCCGGCGTGGTAGAAGTCGTAGACCTTGCGCGCGACGGTCGCGCTGACCCCGGGCGCGCGTTGCAGGTCCTCGAGCGCGGCGGCGCGCACCTTCGAGGCCGTGCCGAAATGCAGCAGCAGCGCGCGCTTCCTCGCCGGGCCGATGCCGGGGATCTCGTCCAGGGGCGAGGCGGTGATCGCCTTCGAGCGCTTGGCCCGGTGCGCGCCGATCACGAAGCGGTGGACCTCGTCGCGCAGGTTCTGCAAGTGGAACAGCAGCGGCGAGCCCGCCGGCAGCATCTTCTCGCGCCCGTCGGGGAAGTGGAACACCTCGCGCCCCTCGCGCCCGTGCCCCGGCCCCTTGGCGATGCCGACCACCGCGACCTCCTCCGCGAGCCCGTAATCCTCGAGCACGCGCATCACGCTCGACAGCTGGCCCTTGCCCCCGTCGATCAGCATGAGATCGGGCAGCACCGCCTCGTGCCCGCCCGGCTTCGCGTCCGGCGCCGGCTCGCCTTCCCCTTCGGCGAAGCTGCGGAACCGCCGCGCCATCACCTCGCGCATCATCGCGAAGTCGTCGTTCGATTGCGCCTCGCGGATGTTGAACTTGCGGTATTGCGACTTCTCGAAGCCCTCGGGTCCGGCGACGACCATCGCGCCGACCGCCTTGGTGCCCTGGGTGTGGCTGTTGTCGTAGACCTCGATGCGCTGCGGCGGGCTGTCCAATTCGAGGAACTCGGCAAGCTCGCGGTTGAGCCGCGCCTTGGTGCCGCTCTCCGCCAACCGCCGCTCGAGCGCCTCGACGGCATTGCGCTGCGCCTGCTCCATGAGCTTGCGCCGGTCGCCGCGCTCGGGGACCGAAATGCCGACCTTGCGCCCCGCAAGCTCTGAGAGCGCGGCGGCGATCAGCTCGCATTCGGGCAGATCGCGGTCGACGAGGATCGTCGGCGGGGGCGGCACCTCTTCGTAGAATTGCAGCATCACGTCGGCGAGCACCTGCGCTTCCTCGACGTCGGCGGTGTGGCGCGGGAAGAAGGCGCGGTGGCCCCAGTTCTGCCCGCCGCGGATGAAGAAGGCCTGGACGGTCATCTGCCCGCTCTTGGCGGCGAGCGCGAAGACATCGGCATCGCCGAGCCCCTGCGCGTTAATCGCCTGCGAGCCCTGAATGAAGGTCGCCGCGCGCAGCCGATCGCGCAGCATCGCGGCGGTCTCGAAATCGAGGTTCGCCGCGGCCTCGGCCATCTGCCGCTCCAGATCGGCCTGCACCGCCCCCGACTTGCCCGCGAGGAAGTCCTTGGCCTGCCGCACCAGCACATCGTAATCGGGCTCGCTGATCCGCCCGACGCAGGGCGCCGAGCATCGCTTGATCTGATAGAGCAGGCACGGCCGGTCGCGATTGTTGAAGAAGCTGTCGGTGCACGAGCGCAGCAGGAACAGCTTCTGGAGCGCGTTGAGCGTCGTGTTGACGCTCCCGGCGCTGGCAAACGGCCCGTAGTAGTTGCCCTTCGCCCGCCGCGCGCCGCGGTGCTTCTGGATGCGCGGGTAGGCGTGATCGGCGCGCAGCAGGATGAAGGGGAAGCTCTTGTCGTCGCGCAGCAGCACGTTGAAGGGGGGGCGGAAGCGCTTGATGAGCTGCGCCTCGAGCAACAGCGCCTCGGCCTCGGAACGCGTGACGACGATCTCCATGCTGCGCGTCTGGCTGACCATCCGCTGCAAGCGCCCGGAGAGCTGCGCGATCTGGGTGTAGTTCGCCACCCGCGCCTTCAGCGAGCGCGCCTTGCCGACATAGAGCACCTCGCCGCGCGCATCGACCATGCGGTAGACGCCGGGGACGGGCTTGAGCACCTTCACCGTGGCGCGGATCGCCGCCACGCCGGCCTCGAGATCGGGCTGGGCGTTCGCGACCGTCTGGACGGCGCGCGCCTCGTTGAAACGCTCTTGCCCACGCGGATCGTGGGGACTGCCTGCGGGGGTTCGGGCCATGCGCCGGGAGATAGGAGCGGGCGGCGCAAATGGCAAAACTTGCGCGCGCGCCGGAGCGCATTAAGGTGGGCACAAGCGCGAGGGGGGCGCCCACCATCGCAGACACACAAGCCCTGCCCAGGACGATGGGCTTCTGGAGCGCCGCGCTCCTGCCGATCAACGGCATGATCGGGGCGGGCGTCTTCGCGCTGCCCGCGATCCTCGCAGCGCAGGTGGGCAGCTTCGCGCCGTGGATGATGCTGGTCGGCCTCGCGCTGGTCCTGCCGCTCGGGCTGGTGTTCGCCGCGCTCGCGGGCCGGTTCGAGGCGCATGGCGGCCCGGTGCTCTACGCGACGACCGCCTTCGGCAGCTTCGTCGGGTTCCAGGCCGGATGGGCGCGCTATGCCTCGGGCGTGGTATCGATGGCGGCCAACACCCACGTCGCGATCGCCTATCTCGCGGTGCTGTTCCCGGTGCTTGGCGGAGAACAGGCGCGGCAATGGGCGGCGGCGGGGTTCCTCGCTTCGACGGTGATCGTCAACCTGGTCGGGATGCGCACCTCGGTCGGCACGCTCGGGATCTTGACCGCGATCAAGCTGCTGCCGCTCGCCGCCCTCGCCATCGCCGGCCTTGCGCTCGGCGAACCTGCGATCGGCGTGACACTGCCGCCGCTCGGCGAGCTCGAGGGCGTCGTCCTGCTCACCTTCTACGCGCTGATGAGCTTCGAAAACGCGACGATCCTCGCGGGCGAGATGCGCAATCCCAAGCGCGATGCGCCGCGCACCGTGCTGGTGACGCTCGGCGCGGTCGCGCTGCTCTATGCGCTGGTGATCTGGAGCTACCTCGCGATCGGCCCGGTCGATGCCGAGGGCGACAATGCGCTCGCCACAGCCGCGGGCAAGCTCGCGGGGGCCGCGGGCGTTCTGGTCCTGACGCTTGCCGCCGCGGTCTCGATCGGAGCGAACACGCTCGCCGGAGGTCTGGGCCTGCCGCGCCTCACCTTCGCTATGGCCGAGCAGGGCATCCTGCCGCGCATCTTCGCCCATGTCTCGCCGCGGCTGAAGACCCCCGACGTCTCGATCCTGTTCTTCGGCGCAGCGGCGATTGGCGTCAGCCTGCTCGGCGGCTTCACCGTGCTGGCGGTGGCGAGCACTCTCGCCCGCCTCGTCATGTACCTGCTCACCGCGCTGTCGCTGCCGGTGATCGCCGGCCGGAGCGGGGAGCCGCGGGTGTGGTGGCACATCCCGGTGGCGGCGCTCGCGGTCGCCGCGACGCTGTGGGTCGCCGCGCAGGCGAGCCGCGAGGCCTTCGTGATGCTGGCGGCGATGCTCGGCTTCGGCACCGTGCTGTTCCTGTTCGCCCGCGCGGGTGCGATGAGGGCTGCACAAGTCGCCTAGAAGCGCCTAGGCGTGGCCGCGATGCAGGGAGCTGACGTCATCATCCTCGGCGCGGGCGCGGCCGGGCTTTATTGCGCCGGGCAGGCGGGGCAGCGCGGGGTGCGGGTGGCGCTGCTCGAAAAGGCCGAGGCACCGGGCAAGAAGATCCTGATCTCGGGCGGGGGGCGCTGCAACTTCACCAATCTGGGCGCAGGTCCGGCGAACTACCTCTCGGCCAACCCGCATTTCGCCAAGAGCGCGCTCGCCCGCTGCACGCCCGCCGACTTCGTCGCGCTGGTCGAGAAGCACGGGATCACGTGGCACGAGAAGACCCTCGGCCAGCTGTTCTGCGACGGCTCGGCGCGGCAGATCGTCGACATGCTGCTTGCGGAGTGCCCGCCGGAGCGGGTGAGCCTCACCAGCAGGGTCGAGATCGCGGAGGTGTCGCGGGACGACGACGGTCGCTTCACCGTCACCGCCGCCGACGGACGTCGCTGGCAGGCCCCGGCGCTGGTGATCGCCACCGGCGGGCCCTCGATCCCCAAGATGGGTGCGAGCGATTTCGCCTATCGGGTGGCGCGGCAGTTCGGCCTCAAGGTGGTCGAGCCCCGCCCCGCGCTCGTGCCGCTGACGCTGGGGGGCGAGGACGTGCTGTTCCGCGAGCTCTCCGGGGTCGCCGCGCCGGTGCGGGCGCGCGCCGGGAAGGCGGAGTTCGCCGAGGCGGCGCTGTTCACTCACAAGGGGCTGTCGGGCCCGGCGATCCTCCAGGTGTCGAGCTACTGGCGGCATGGCGAGCCGGTCGCGATCACCTTCCTGCCCGACGGCGCCACAGACTGGCTGATCGCCGCCAAGCGCGACCGCCCGCGCGCATCCCTGCGCACCCTGCTGCGCGAGCGGTTGCCGGACCGGCTGGCGGACGCGCTCGCCGACCGGCTCGGGCTCGAGCGTGAGCTCGGCAATGTGGCCGACAAGGACCTGCGCGCGGCGCAGACGAGGCTCGCCGACTGGCGCTTCATCCCCAACGGCACCGAGGGCTATGCCAAGGCCGAGGTCACCGCCGGGGGCATCGCCACCGCGGAGCTCTCCAGCCGCACGATGGAGGCGGCGAAGGTCCCCGGCCTCTACGCGATCGGCGAGGCGGTCGACGTCACCGGCTGGCTCGGCGGCTACAACTTCCAGTGGGCCTGGGCGAGCGGCCACGCCTGCGCGGAGGCACTCGCCCAGAGGTTCGCCTAGAACAGCTTCCGCAGGTCGATTCCCACGTAAAGCCCGAGCGGGTCGATCACGAAGGACTGGTAGTTGATCGGCGTGTCGCCATTCGAATCCCGCACCCGGCGCTGCGCGTCGAACAGGTTGTCGGCGACGAGGCTCACCCGGAAGTCCTTGAGGAAGCCCTCGTTCTTGCCGGTGATCTCGCCGAGATTGGTGAACACGCGAAGGTTGAACGTGACGATGTCGTCAAAGACAATGTCGGTGCTCCCCGGCAGGCCCGAGCCGTCGATCCGGGTGGTGCCGGTGTAGATTCCGGAGAGCCGCACGCCCATGCCCTTGCCGAACAGGCCGGCCTCGAGACGCGCGGAGTTGCGCGGCTGGCCGAAGGCGCTGGTCGCCTGCCCGTCGAGCTGGTCGAGCGGCTGGAGGCCGGGGGCGATGAGGATCTCGTTGGCGAGCTCGAGCGTGTGGGTGAGGTTGAAGAAGTAGCGCCACCCCTGCATGTTGCGCCCCATTGCCAGCGGGTTGAACGCAGGTCCCCCCGCGGGCGCGCCGCCACCGCCGGCTGCGGGAGCGCCGCCCGCAGGCGCGCCGTCGGGGGCCGCGGCGCAGAAGCGCTGCTGGAATTGGGCGATCGCCTCGGGCGGGATCGTGCCGTCGGGCAGGCGCGATCGGTCGAGCGCCATCTTGATGAAGGCGGGGTCGACCCCGGGGAGCTCGGCCGAGACGTCCTCGCCGCGGTCGATCTTGGCGACCAGCGCGGCGATCGCCTCGGTGCCGTTCGGCCCGCAGGCCCGCTCGCGGAAGGCGGCGAACTGGGGCGGCATCCCGCCCGGTGCAGCCTGTCCCGGAACGCCCGGCGCACCCCCGCCCATCATCGACGGATCGATGGCGCAAATGCGGGTCCGGAACTGCGCGAGCTTCGCCAAATCGATCTTGCCGTCCGCCCCGCGCACCCGCGCGAGCATCGGCGCGAGCCGCTGCGCGTCGATCCCCGGATACTCCGCCGAAATGTCCCGTCCGCTGTCGATCGCCGCGGCGACCTTCTCGAGGAAAGCGAGGCCGTCCTCGGCGCACAGCCGGGTGCGGAAGGCCATGAACTGCGCGCGCTGCTCGGGGCTCGGCGCGAAGCCGCCTGCCGGGGGACCGCCCGCACCTGCCGGGGCCGCAGGGGCCGCGCCCGCCGCAGGCGCTGCCGGTGCGCCGCCAGGCCGGCCACCGCCGCCACCGCCACCGCCACCGCCACCGCCGCCTGGGCCGCCGAAGCCGCCCGGACCGCCCGCGGGGGCGCCGATGCTGCCGTTGGTCGAGAGCGTGAACTGCAAGCGGTCCGCCTTGGTCTTCGCGAAGCTCACCGAGCGCCGGTCGACCGCGATCAGCCGGCCGCTCGCATCACGGGTCACGCGGCCGGGGAACGCCGCCTCGATCTCCGAGGTGATCTGCGGAAAGGCGCTCACCACGTCGCTCGAACGGTTGCGGATGTACTCGACCGTCAGCCGGGTGTTCTCCCAGAAGGGCAGCTCCCAGTTGGCGGCGAACTTCCAGTCGCGCTGGGTCTCGGCCGGGAGGTCCGGATTGCCCCCGGTGGTGACGTCCGCCAGCACCGTCTCGCCGCGCACGAAGTCGAACACCGGCACGTTGAGGTTGACGATCCGCGGATTGCCGAGCGCGGTCAGCCCCGGCGCCACCTCGCGCCAGATATAGGTCGCCGACAGGTCGAGCTTGTCGAAGGGCTTCCACGTCAGCCCCGCGTTCCAGTCGCCGAGCACCCCGAAGTCGCTGAGGTCGTCGACCCCGGCCTGGAGGTTGAGCGTGAAGTCGCCGAGCGCATCCGCGAACTCCTCGCGCCGGCTGGTGAGCGGGATCACGAGGTTCGCGCCGGTAGAGAGGTTGCGCCGCGTGAGGTTCGCGCCGAAGGCCGAGCGGGTATCCGAACTCTCGATGCGCTGCCAGTCGAGCCGCACGTCGAAGGTCGCCAGCACCTCGCCCGCAGGAAGCTCGCCGAGCGGGCCTTGCAGCGTGTTCAGCGTCGAGCCGGTGATGACCCGGCTGCGCGCGACGTCGAAGCCGTTGGCGGTGTCGTTCGGCAGGTCGCCGGTCACGCCCAGCGTCCCGGCGAGCGCCGCGTTCTGGAACACCGCAAGCTGCTGCGCGGAGAGGCGCCGGTCGATCTCGGTCTCGGTCTCAGCGAGCGAGGCGTCGAAGGTGCTTGTCAGGCGGAAGGCATTGACCGGCTTGTTGAACGAGCCCGCGGCCGAGACCGTGTCGCTCGAGGTGCGCCGCGCGAGCGGGGTGTCCTCGCCGAAGGTCCTCAGCGTGCCCGCATCGCCGGCATTGCGGCGCAGCACCACGGTGTTGAGCCCGTCGAGGCTGCGGCTCTCGCCGCGCTGGTAGTTGAGATTGGCCGAGAGCGAGGTGCCGCTGTCGATGATCGCCTTGGCCCAGGAGACGTTCCCCTCGACCCCGAAGGTGTCGGCGAGCAGGCTGCGGAAGCGCGCCTGTTCGGGATCGCCGGGCACGCCCGAGACCGAGCCGGGGGTCTGGTCGATCCCGCGTTCGGCCTCGGTGAGGAGGTTGGTGTCCTCGACCTGGATGCTCGCGTTGATCCGCCCGCCATCCTTGATCTGGAGCAGGCCGAGCTGCTGTTCGTTGCGCGCATAGCCGCCCCGCGTCGGCATCTCGTATTCGAGATCAATCTGGCGGTTGGCGTAATTGTCCTTGAGGATCAGGTTGATGACCCGGCGATCGGGCGGAAAGCCGAAGCGCTGGGCGACCTCCTCGGGGAACACCTCGACCCGCGCGAGCGCCTCGGGCGGATAGTTGGCGAACTCGCGGAACGAGCCGATGCGGATGCCGTTGACGAGAATCACCGGCTGCCCCCCGCCGCCGCGTCCGCGCGCCGATCCGGTGCGCGCGCTGATCTGGGCGATGAGATCGGTGATCGAGGTCACGCCCTCGGCGGCGATCTGGGTCTCGTCGAGTTGCAGCAGCGGGGCCTGCTCGACGAACAGTTGCCCCTTGATGCGCCCGGAACGCACCACGATCTCGTTTGGCGAAACGCTCACGTCGCTGGCGCTGGCGGGCTCCTCCTCGCTGGCCGGGACGGCGGGCTCGGGCTGCGGCTGGGCGCCCGCACCGGCTTCGGTGGCAAGTGCGGGGAGCGCGAGCGCGATCCCGAGGGCGCAGGTGCCAGCACGCAGCATCGTGCGGGAGAGGGGGGAGAGGTTCATGTGGTCCCTTCGATGACTGTTCTTCTTGCGGTGCGACCTTTGGCCGCTCCCGTTCGAGGACCTGCCTGCGGTGAAGCCTCGGCGGCCCCGACGCAAGCGAATGCGCGCGCAGAACCCGCACAAATCCCCGCCGATCCTGCGCCTAACGCACGAGCCTTCCCTTTTGGTTCCCGCATCGCTAAAGCGCAGCGCCGTATCGACGGGCGTATTGTGCGCCGCACCCAATGCGAAGGAATTTCATGGCCAAGGAAGAACTCCTCGAAATGCGCGGGCGCGTGGTCGAACTGCTGCCCAATGCGATGTTCCGGGTGGAGCTTGAAAACGGGCATGAAGTTCTCGGCCACACCGCGGGCAAGATGCGCAAGAACCGCATCCGCGTGCTGGTCGGCGACGAGGTGCTGTGCGAACTGACCCCCTACGACCTCACCAAGGCGCGCATCACCTACCGCTTCATGCCGGGTCGCGGCGGCCCCGGCCCGCAGTAAGGGCGCGGGGCCCGCGCGATGGGCTCGCTTCACCTGACATTGGCCTCGGCCTCGCCCCGGCGGCGCGAGTTGCTCGCCCGGCTCGGCATCGCGCCCGACGCCGTGGTGCCCGCCGACATCGACGAGACCCCGCGCCCCGGCGAGCTCCCCCGCGGCTATGCCATGCGCATGGGCCGCGAGAAGGCGCTGGCGGTGGACGCGCCGGGTTTCGTGCTCGCGGGCGATACGGTGGTCGCGGTCGGGCGGCGCATCCTCCCCAAGACCGAAACCGAAGCCGAGGCGCGTGCCTGCCTCGCGCTGATGAGCGGGCGGCGCCACCAGGTGCTCTCGAGCGTCGTGCTGCGCGCGCCCGACGGCACGTTGCGCGAGCGGCTCGACGAAACGGTGGTGTGCTTCAAGCGCCTCTCTTCGGAGGAGATCGCCGCCTATCTCGCCGGCGGCGAATGGCGCGGCAAGGCGGGCGGCTATGCGATCCAGGGCGCGGCCGAGGGCCTGATCGCGTGGATCAGGGGCAGCCATTCGGGGGTGATGGGCCTGCCGCTCTACCACACCCGCGCGCTGCTCAAGGCGGCGGGGTTCGCGATTGGGTAGGATCAGGCGTCGCACGGCGCGGGCCCACCCCCGACCCCTCCCGCAGGCGGGAGGGGAGGATCGCCGCGACCCGCTCCCCTCCCGCCTGCGGGAGGGGCTGGGGGTGGGCCCGTGACCTGGCTCATCGAGGAGGGCATCGCCGAGCGGCGCGCCCTGCTGGTCGAGGGCGAGCGCGTGCTTGCGTCCAGAGTGATTTGGCCCGGCGAGCTCGCGGCGGGTCACCGCGTCACCGGCCAGCTCACCGCCAAGCTCAAGGGCACGCGGCGCGGTGTCGCGCTGCTGGAAAGCGGCACCGAGGCGCTGGTCGACCACCTCCCCCCGCAGGTCACCGAGGGCCAGACGCTCGACCTCGTCATCACCCGCGCCGCGCTTGCCGAGCGCGGGCGGCTGAAGCGGGCGCAGGCGCGGTTGGCGGGCTCGGGCGGGCCCTCGACCGATCCCGCGTGGCCCGAGGGCCGCATCGTCCGGCGCTTTCCCGCAGGCCTGTGGGAGGAGGTGTGGCACGCCGCCTCCTCGGCGAGCCTCGACTTCGCGGGCGGCGAAGTCCTCGTCAGCGTCACCCCGGCGATGACCGTGATCGATATCGATGGCATCGGATCCCCGCGCGAGGTGGCGCTCGCCGCGATCCCCGCGATTGCCCGCGCACTGGCATGGTTCGACTGCGGCGGGAACATCGGCATCGACTTCCCCACCCTCGCCGCCAAAGAGGACCGCCGCGCGGTCGACGAGGCGCTCGCCGCGGCGCTGGCCGGCTGGCCGCACGAGCGCACCGCGATCAACGGCTTCGGCTTCGTCCAGCTGGTCGCGCGGCTTACCGGCCCATCTCTGCAGCACCGATTCGCGACCGCGCGGCTCGGCATGGCCGCGCGCATGGCGCTGCGCCGGGCGGAGCTGGCGGCGGATGCTGGGACCGGCCGCGTGCTGCAACTGACGGTGCACCCGGCGCTCAAGCCCAAGCTCAAGCCTTTGTGGCTCGAAGAGCTCGCCCGGCGATCGGCCCGCGAGGTGCGGATCGCGGTCGATCCCGCTCTTGCCATCGAAGCCGCTCATGCCCAGCTTTTGGGCGCATGACGAACGCCTCGAAACCCTGCCCGATCTGCCGCAAGCCGCGCCACCCGGCCCACCATCCCTTCTGCTCCGAGCGCTGCCGCGACCGCGACCTCGCGCGCTGGTTCTCCGACAGCTACGCCGTCCCCGGCCCGCCTGCCGACCCCGAGGAACTCGCCCGCGAGGACTGGCGCGAAGCGGACTGAGGGGAGCTGCGCAAAGGGCGATAAAAGCCTCTTGCCAACCCCGACCTCGTTCGCCATAGGGCCGCTCTCATTTGCTCGCCGGGGCAGCCGAATGGCACCTCCCCGTCGCTCGCAGCGAATGCCCGGGTAGCTCAGGGGTAGAGCAGCGGATTGAAAATCCGCGTGTCGGTGGTTCAAATCCGCCCCCGGGCACCATTCGCTGATAAGGGAAACTGACGATGTCCCGCCGCACCAAGCTCTACGAAGGCAAGGCCAAGATCCTCTACGAGGGTCCCGAGCCCGGCACGCTCATCCAGTACTTCAAGGACGACGCGACCGCCTTCAACGCGGAGAAGAAGGGCACGATCAACGGCAAGGGCGTGATCAACAATCGCATCAGCGAGCACGTCTTCACCCGCCTTGCGCACATCGGCATCCCCACCCACTTCATTCGCCGCCTCAACATGCGCGAGCAGCTGATCCGCCAGGTCGAGATCATCCCGCTCGAGGTGGTGGTGCGCAATGTCGCCGCCGGCTCGATCAGCAAGCGGCTCGGGATCGAGGAAGGCGAGCCGCTGCCGCACACCCTTATCGAATACTACTACAAGGACGACGCGCTCGGCGATCCGCTGGTGGCCGAGGAGCACATCGCCTGCTTCAACTGGGCCAGCAACGACGAGATGCACGACATCTCCTCGATGGCGATCCGCATCAACGATTTCATGTGCGGCATGTTCGCCGCGATCGACATTCGCCTGATCGACTTCAAGCTCGAGTTCGGCCGCCTCTACGACGGCGACTACAGCCGCGTGATCCTCGCCGACGAGATCAGCCCCGACGGCTGCCGCCTGTGGGACATGACGACCGGCGAGAAGCTCGACAAGGACCGCTTCCGCCGCGACCTCGGCGGCGAGGAGGAGGCCTACCGCGAGGTCGCCCGCCGCCTCGGCCTGCTGAACGGCGAGGACAACGGCCCGGGCGAGGTCTTCGACCTCTCCCACGCCCGCTCGCGCCTGCGCGGGCCGCCGCCCCTGAAGAAGTAGGCTGACAGGCGCGAACGAGGGCCTAGAGTCGCGGGCACAGCCATGCGACCGATCAACCTTCCCGCCGCCCGCCTTCGCCCCCTCGCCGCCAGCCTCGCGCTGGCCCTCGCCCTCGCCGCACCCATAGCGGCGCAGGAGGCGCCGCCCGCCGAAGCCGCAGGCGAGGCGCCCGCTCCTGCACCCTCTCCCGCCTGGCCCTTCGAGGCGAGCGACGTGCCGGTCGATCCCGGCTACACCTTCGGCCGGCTCGACAACGGGATGCGCTACGTCATCCGCCGCAACGCCACCCCCGCGGGCACCGCGCTGGTGCGCCTGCGCATCGGCTCGGGCGCGCTCGAGGAGACCGACAGCGAGCGCGGCCTCTCGCACTTCCTCGAGCACATGGCCTTCAACGGTTCCCGGGGCATTCCCGAGGGCGAGATGATCAAGCTGCTCGAGCGCGAGGGCCTGGCCTTCGGCGCCGACACCAATGCCTCGACTGGCTTCGAGAACATCACCTACATGCTCAACCTGCCGCGCAACGACGAGGCGCTGCTGGGAACGGCGCTCAGGCTGATGCGAGAGACGGCGAGCGAGCTCACCATCACCGAGGACGCCGTGGCCCGCGAGCGCGGCGTCGTGCTCGCCGAGCGGCGCGACCGGGCGGGGTTCCAGCAGCGCAATTTCGAGGACAATGTCGCCTTCCTCGCCCCCGGCGCACGCTATGCCGAGCGCCTGCCGATCGGCACGCTGGCGACGCTGGAAGGCGCCACGGCGGCGCAGATCCGGGCGCTCTACGAACGCGCCTATACCCCGGCCAACGCTGTGCTGGTGGTGGTCGGCGACTATCCGGTGGAGGTCGTCGAGGCGGCGATCCGCGAGCGCTTTGCCGACTGGCGCCCCGGCCCCACCCCCCGCGAGCCCGAGGCCGGGCCGATCGACGTGGCCCGCAAGGGCCTCACCGATATCCACGTCGATCCCGCGCTCGCCGAGAGCGTGACGATCAGCCGCCTCGCCCCGTGGCGCGACGAGCCCGACACCGTCGCCAACCGGCGCACCGCGCGGCTGCGCGGCATCGGCTACGCGATCGTCAACCGCCGCCTCGCCCGTCTCGCGCGCGGGGCCGATGCGCCCTTCAAGTCGGCGGGCTTCAGCTCGGGCGACATCTTCGAGGAGGCGCGGATCACCAGCCTCGACGTCAACACCGCCGACGGCGCTTGGCGACCGGGCGTGCTGGCGGCGGTGCGCGAGGTCCACCAGGCGCTGGCCCACGGCTTCACCCGCGCCGAGGTGGACGAGCAGCTCGCGAACATCCGCACGGGGCTGGAGAACGCGGTCAAGGCGAAGGACACGCGCAACAATTCGGTCTTCGTGGGCGCGGCGCTCGCGCTGGTGAGCGACGAGCGCGTGCCGACCACGCCCGAGTGGAACCTCGCCGAGTTCGAGCGGATGCTCCCCGACATCACCCCCGAGGCGGTGTGGCAGGCGCTGCTCGCCGATGCCGCCCCGCTCGAGGAGCCGCTGATCCGCTTCGAGGGCCGCGCCGCGCCCGCCGGCGGCGAGGCGGCGCTGCGCGAGGCCTTCGCGGAAGGCCTGGCGCTCCCCGTCAGCCCGCCCGTCGACACCGGGCCGCTCGCTTTCGGCTACAGCGATTTCGGCCCGGCGGGGACGGTCGTCTCCGACACGCAGGAACCGCGCCTCGGCTTCCGCTTCGTCACCTTCGCCAATGGCCTGCGCCTCACGCTCAAGCACACCGAGGTGCGCAAGGACCGCGTCGCCTTTGCGCTGGCGGTCGACGGCGGGGACCTGATGAACACCCGCGAGACGCCGCTCGCCACCACGCTTGCGGATTCGCTGGTGGCGGGCGGGCTCGGCAAGCACAGCCAGGACGATCTGGCGAGCGTCCTCGCCGGGCGCAATGTCAGCTTCGAGCTGGCGAGCAGCATCGACGCCTTCACCGCCTCGGCGATCACCACCCCGCGCGATCTGGGGCTGCAATTGCAGGTGCTGGCGGCGACCCTGACCGACCCCGGCTACCGGCCGGAGGGGGTCGAGCGCTACCGCAAGGGCATCGAAAACTACTTCGAGACGCTCGATGCGACGCCCGGCCGCGCGCTCGGCGCGGTGAGCGGCGCGATCCTCTCGGACCGTGACCCGCGCTTCAGCCTCCAGCCGCGCGAGGCTTACATGGCGCTCGACTTCTCGGGGCTGAAGGCGGTGATCGGCGACCGGCTGGCCAAGGGCGCGATCGAACTCGCGCTGGTCGGCGATCTCGACGAGGCGGCGGCGATCGCCGCGGTCGCCTCGACCCTCGGCGCGCTTCCGCCGCGCGAGCCCGCCTTCAACCCGCGGCCCGAAAGCCGCACCCGCAGCTTCACCGCCACCCGGGGCGAGCACCGCATCACCCACAAGGGCGAGCCCGACCAGGCGCTGCTCCAGTGGGTCTGGCCGACCCGCGACGACCGCGATTTCGCCGAGGCGCAGCGGCTCGACCTGCTGGCGCGGATCGTGCGGCTCGAACTCACCGAGCGGCTGCGCGAGAAGCTCGGGCAGGCCTACTCGCCTTCGGCCGGGTCGACCCTCAGCCACTATTACCCCGGCTACGGCACTTTCACGATCTCCGCCGCGGTCGCCGCCGACAAGGTCGGAGAGGCGCGCGCCGCCATCGATGGGTTGGTCGCGGACCTCAGGAAGGCCCCGCTCGATCCCGACGTGATCGCGCGCGCGCGCAAGCCCTGGGTCGAGGAATACAACAACATCCTCAAGGACATCGGCGGCTGGCTGGCGCTCGCCGCGCGCGCGCAGAGCGAGCCCGAGCGGATTGACCGCTTCCTCGCCGCGCCGGGGGTGATGACGGCGATCACGCCCGAGGACCTCCACCAGACCGCCTTGCGCTACCTCGTGCCGGAGGGTGCGGTCACCTTCGTCGTCGTCCCCGAGGCCGCCGCCGGTCCGCAATAGAAGAAGGGCCGGCAGGTCGCCTCCTGCCGGCCCTTCCAAGTGATCGGCTGGGTCCCCCGCTCAGGGAGACGCAGCGCCGGCTCAGTACTTGACGCTGAACATCGCGCCGATCACGCGCGGATCGTTCACGAAGGCGGTGTTGTTGTTGAAGTCGATCACCCCGAGCACGTTGTCCTCGTCGGTGATGTTGCGCGCGAAGGCGGCGAGTTCCCACTGCCCGTTGCCGCCCGAGTAGCCGACCTTGAGACCGCCTTCGAAGCGGCTGGAGGCGTTGAACTCGCGGCTGGTGTAGAGCAGGAAGTTGGTGTCGCCGAGGTAGACCCAGTCGGTGAAGATGAAGAACTCGCCCGACTTGCCGACCGGCACCGAATAGCGCGCGGTCAAGTCGCCGCTCCACTCGGGCGCGTTGGGGAAGGGGTTGCCGTCGATCCGGGCGAAGCGGCTGACGCTGCCGTCCGGGTTGTTCACCGATCGGAACGGATCGGTGATCGTGCATTGGCGGCAGGCGCCCACTTCGAGCGTGGCGTCCTCGATCTCGGTGTTGTTGTAGGCAACGCCGAGGGTGACAAGAAGGCGCGGCGTGACCTGGAAGGCACCGTCGAATTCGAAGCCCCAGCCGGTGCTCTTGTCGGCGTTGATCAGGCGGACGAGGTTGCCCGCGCCGCCCACGGCGGTGAACTGCGGATCATCGACGGTGTAGTAGTAGGCCGCCCCGTTGAGGCGAACGCGGCGATCGGCGAGCTCGGTCTTGAAGCCGACTTCGTAGGAGGTGATGTTCTCCGACTGGGCGACCGAAGGCGCCGAGAAGAAGGCGACGTCGCGGCCCTGGATGGTCGGCCCGCGGAACGAGTTCGCCGCCTTGGCATAGACGCTCGCGTCCTCCGACAGGTCGGCGAAGAGGCTGATATCCCAGTCGACGTTCTTGTCGCCCACGCTGCGCGGCTGGCGCGCCGCGCCCGACTTGACGAAGAAGTCCTTCTGGTCGTCGGTGTAGCGGATGCCGCCGGTGGCGCGCAGGGTCTCGGTCAGCTGGTAGCTCACCTGCCCGAACAGCGCCCAGGCCTCGTTCTGGTGGTTGACCACGGCTCGCGGCGGGAAGTTGAAGCCGACCGTGCCGACATCGAAGTTGCTGCTGAAGTAGAAGCCGCCGACCTGCCAGGTGAGCGGGCCGTCGCCGTTCGAGGCGAGGCGCACTTCCTGCGTGGTCTGCTTGAGGTCGATCGAATCCTGCGTGTCCGAAGGGAAGGGAATGAAGCCCGGCCCGCGGGTGAGGCTGCCGCCGTCGATATCGCCGCGGCCATTGCCCTCGCTGGTCCAGTGGCTGGTGATTGAGGTCAGGGTGGCGCCGTCGAACTCGTAGCTCGCGGTCAGGGTCGCGCCGAACTGCTGGTATTTCGCCTGGTTGCCGCCGCCGCCGTCGTAGAAGACGGTGCCACGGTCATAGTTGTTGTTGAGCTTGTTGGTGTTGTTTGGCTGCGCGGTGGTCCGCCCCAGCACGTTGGCGCGGAAGATCGTGGTCGAACCGTCGAGGTCGCGGAAGTTGACCGCGGCGAGGAAGCTCGCCCGCTCGCTCGGGGTGTAGAGCAGCTGGGCGCGCGCCGCGATGTCGGCATAGCCGCCGAGCACGTTGGCATCGCCGGTGAAGCCGTTGTCGACCCAATCGCCGCGGCGCTGAAGCTGGGCCGAGGCGCGGAAGGCAAGCACGTCCTTGACGATCGAGCCGCCGACCGCACCCGAAAGGCCGATCGTGTCGAGGCTGGCGAAGGACAGCGAGGCGCTGGCCGAGGTCTCGTGGCTCGGCTTGACGCTGGTGATCTTCACCGCGCCGGCGGGGGTGTTGCGGCCGAACAGCGTGCCCTGCGGCCCGCGCAGCACTTCCACCCGCTCGACATCGAAGATCGGGAAGCTCTTGAGGGTCACGTTCTCGAGCACGACGTCATCGAGCAGCACCGAGACCGGCTGCGAGGCGGCAAGGTCGAAGTCGGTGTTGCCGAGGCCGCGGATGTAGAAGCGCGGGGCGACGCGGCCGTTCGAGCTCTCGACGTTGAGGCCCGGGACCGTGCCGGCGAGCGCGGTGATGTCGGCGGTGCCGCTGAAGACCGCGGTGACGCGCTCCTGGTCGAGGATGTCGGCCGAGACGGGCACGTCCTGGAGGTTCTCCTCGCGGCGGTTGGCGGTGACGATGATCGTCGAGAGCCCGCCGTCGGCCGTGTCGGCGGCGGCGGCGTCCTGCGCGGCGGCGGGAGCGGCCAGCCCGAAGGCGGCCGCGGCGAGCATCGTTGAGCCGGCCAGTGCGGCGCGGACGGTGGAGAAGCGGTGAGACATCGGACAAGCCCCTTTATTGTTGTCGGATGGAGGTGGTCGAGGACCTGCGCGGTGCCATTTCGCAACGATTCGCGCGAGTTCGCCGAGCCGCTTCGTCCCCTCCGAAGCGAGCTTCCCTGACTATCTTGCCGGAGCTGTTGCAACAAGGTTACAAACCTGCGTCCTTGACGACAGTCATGTGACACTCGCGGCCTCGCCAGCGTGCCACGCCGCGCGGTCGAGAAGTGCCAAGTCGGCGATTGCGTGCGCGTCGCCGGACGCTATAGCGGCTCCGCGGCGCCCGGGGCGCCACCCGAAGACATGACGGAGCAAAGTGGCCATGCAAGTGCGCGTCCTCGTTAGGTTGAAGCCCGGCGTGCTCGATCCGCAGGGCCGCGCGGTGCACCACGCGCTCGAGGGGCTCGGCTTCACCGGGGTCGAGGACGTGCGGATCGGCCGCCTGATCGAGCTCGACCTTGCCGAGGGCACCGACGAGGCGACGATCCGCCAGATGTGCGAGAAGCTGCTCGCCAACACGGTGATCGAGAGCTTCACCGTCGAGAGTATCGGCTGATGGCCTTCCGGGCGGCGGTCATCACCTTCCCCGGCTCGAACTGCGACCGGGACATGGCAACGGCGCTCGAGGCGGTGTCGGGCAACGCTGCGATCCGCGTCTGGCACGCCGATGCCGACCTGCCCGAGCGGCTCGACCTGATCGCGCTGCCGGGCGGGTTCTCTTACGGCGATTACCTGCGCTCGGGCGCGATGGCGGCGACCAGCCCGATCATGCGCGCCGTGGTGGCGGCGGCCGAGCGGGGCGTGCCGGTGCTCGGCGTGTGCAACGGCTTCCAGGTGCTGACCGAAGCACGGCTGCTGCCGGGCGCGCTGCTGCGCAATGCCGGGCAGCGCTTCGTGTGCCGCACCGTGGCGCTCACGGTCGCAAACGCGAGCGCGCCCTTCACCGCGGGCTATGGCGAAGGCGAGACGATCCGCATTCCCGTAGCGCATCATGACGGCAACTACTTCGCCGACGCCGAGACGCTCGACCGGCTCGAGGGCGAGGGGCGCGTCGCGTTCCGCTATGCGGAAGGCTGCAACGGCTCGGCGCGCGACATCGCCGGGGTGCTGTCCGCGAACGGACGGGTGCTCGGCATGATGCCGCACCCCGAGCGCGCGATCGAGCCGGCCGCGGTGCCCGCGCTCGGCGGTGCGGACGGACGGCGGTTGTTCGAAGGCCTGCTGGCGAGCTTCGCGACCGCCTGAGGCGCCTCAGGCGCGGCGGGTGTGCAGCATCCGGAACAGCGCCCGCGCATCGGCGGCAGGCATCGGGCGGCCGAAGTAATAGCCCTGGATCTTGTCGCAGCCGAGGTTGCGGATCAGCTCGGCCTCCTCGCTCGTCTCGACCCCTTCGGCGGTGGTGGTCATGTGCAGGCTGCGCGCCATCGCCACCACGGCGTTGATGATCGCGAGGCTTTCCGCGCTCCCCTGCGCCGCCCCCTGCACGAAGGTCCGATCGACCTTGATCGTCGAGAACCTGAGCTTCCTGAGGTAACCGAGCGAGGAATAGCCGGTCCCGAAATCGTCGAGCGCGACCGAACAGCCCAGCGCCATCACCTGTTCGAGCGCCGAGCGCGCGATGCTCGCATCGCGCAGGAAGATGCTCTCGGTCACCTCGATCTCGAGCCGCTCGGGCGCGAGGCCGGTATGGGCGAGCGCCTGGACGACCTCGCTGTGGAAGCCCGGCTCGAGCAGCTGCTCGGGCGAGACGTTGACGTTGACCTTGACGTGCTCGGGCCAGTTGCGCGCCTCCTCGCAGGCCTTGCGCATCACCCACTGGCCGATCGGCACGATCAGGCGGGTGTCCTCGGCAAGCGGGATGAACTTGCCGGGGCTCACGAAACCGTGCTCGGCGCTGTTCCAGCGCACCAGCGCCTCGAAGCTGACCACGCTCTCGCTGCGCGCATCGACCACGGGCTGATAGTGGAGCTCCATCTCGTCGCGGCCCAGCGCCTTGCGGAGCGCCACCTCGAGCTGGCGGCGCTCTTCCGCCGAGGCATGGAGCACCGGCTCGAAGCGGCAATGCTCGCCCCCGCCCGCATCCTTGGCGCGGTAGAGCGCAAGGTCGGCGTTGCGCATCATCTCCTCGACCGTGGCCCCGTCGCGCGGGCCCTCGGACGAGCCGACGCTGGCGCCGACATAGAGCGTGTGGTGATCGACCTGGTAGGGCTCGGAGAGGCGCTCGATCACGCGCTCGGCGAGATCGCGGACCACACCGGGCGCGCTCGCGTCGCGGATCACGATCGCGAACTCGTCCCCGCCGAGGCGCCCGCACAGCTGGTTCTCGCCCATCAGCGTCTGGAGCCGAGCGGAGACCTGCGCGAGCAGCTTGTCGCCGGTCATGTGCCCGAGCGAATCGTTGACTGCCTTGAAGCGGTCGAGGTCGACCATCAGCAGCGCGCAGCGGGTGCGCCACTGCTGGGCATAGCGCAGCGCCTCGCCCAGCGCCTCGGTGAGCTGGAGGCGGTTGGGCAGCTGGGTGAGCGTGTCGAACCGCGCGAGGTAGGCGATCTTCTCGGAGGACTTGCGCTGCTCGGTCACGTCCGAGCCCACGCCCCTGAAGCCGATGAAGCGCCCCTGCTCGTCGCGCACCGGGGTGCCCGAAAGCTCCCACCACCGCTCCTCGCCGAGGATCGCAACCTGCACCAGCATGTTCGAGAAGTTCTCGCGGCTCTTGAGCTTCTCGGCGAGGTCGTGGAGGCTCGCCGGGAACTGCCCGCTCGCCCAGCCGCGCCCGGCGATCAACTCGAGCAGCGGCTTGCCCTCGACCTCGGCCTGCGACTGGCCGAGCGCATAGGCGAACCGCGGCGAGACCGAACGCAGCTTGCGGGCGGGATCGATCTCCCACAGCCAGTCGGCCTCGTTCTCCTCGAACTCGCGCAGCAGCAGCGAGACCACCGCCTCCTTCTCGGCGACCGCCGCCTCGGCGAGCCGCGCCTTCACGAAGGTGGTGCGCACCTCGATCGTCGCGACGAGGCTGGCGATGGTGAAGAGGATCGCACCGCCCGCCGCCTGCCATTCGGCGCCGAGCGCGAGGCTCAGCGCCACGCCCACGCCGAGGATGGCGTTGTAGACGAGCACGCTCAGCGGCGAGGTCGAGAAGACGAAGGTCGAGGAGATCATCAGCACGAGGATGATCAGCAGCAGGGTGATCGCCTGCGCCCCGCCGGACAGCCACGGGAACAGCAGCAGCGCTCCCACCCAGCACAGGGCGGCGGCGATGGCGTTGAGGTTCTGGCGGCGTTCGAGTTCGGGGGGTCCGGCACTCTTCGCAGGATCGACCAGCTCCATGTCGGTCTGGCGCGTGCGCCACAAGACGCAGCCCAGCAGGATCGCCCAGGGGCCGACCACGACCAGCCCGATCAGCGGCGCGAAGGCCGCGGCGATGAAGGCCACCAGCAGCGCATTGGCGAGCATCCGGTGGCGGCTCGCCTGCGCCACCCCGGCGAATTCGTCCCCCCTCAGGCGCGTCGGTTCGAAGGCCGGATTGCGCGACAGGCCGAGCACGTCGGCGATCGGCAGCACGGCAGGAACCGTCGCAGGCGGGGAGGCGGGTTTGTTGGCCACGCCGTCAACATAGCGGCGAATGGTTAGGCTGCGGTAAAGGAGAGCGCGGATTCGCCCGCTTTCCGGGGCTCCGGACCAGGCCTCCGGCTACTCGACGGTCACCGACTTGGCGAGGTTGCGCGGCTGATCGACGTCGGTGCCCTTCAGCACCGCGACGTGATAGGCGAGCAGCTGCACCGGCACGGCATAGACCAGCGGCGCGATCAGCGGGTGGACCACCGGCATCTCGATGGTCGCGATGCACCCCGCGCCCGCCTCGGCGATCCCCGCGGCATCCGAGATCAGCACCACCTGCCCGCCCCGCGCGCGCACCTCCTCCATGTTCGAGACGGTCTTCTCGAAAAGCGGGCCGGAGGGGGCGATGACGACCACCGGAACGGCGTCGTCGATCAGCGCGATCGGCCCGTGCTTCATCTCGCCCGCGGCATAGCCCTCGGCGTGGATGTAGCTGATTTCCTTGAGCTTGAGCGCCCCTTCGAGCGCCAGCGGATAGTCCTGCCCGCGCCCCAGGTAGAGCACGTCGCGTGCCGGGGCGACGAGGTGTGCCATCGCGGCGATGTCGTCGTCATGCGCGAGCGCGGCGTTGAGTGCGGCAGGGGTCTCGAGAAGGTGACGGACGATCTCGGCTTCCTCCTCGCGCGACAGGCGCCCCTTCCTCACCGCCATGTGCGCGGCGAGCGCGGCGAGCACCGCGAGCTGGCAGGTGAAGGCCTTGGTCGAGGCGACCCCGATCTCCGGCCCGGCATGGGTGGGCAGCAGCAGATCGGCCTCGCGTGCCATGGTGCTGGTCGGGACGTTGACGACCACGCCGATGGTCTGGCCGTTGGCCTTGCAGTGCCGGAGCGCCGCGAGCGTGTCTGCGGTCTCGCCGCTCTGCGAGATGAAGAGCGCGAGCCCGCCCTCCTCGAGCACCGGCTCGCGGTAGCGGAACTCGGAGGCGACATCGATGTCGACCGGGACGCGGGCGAATTGCTCGAACCAGTATTTCGCGACCATCCCCGCGTAGAACGAGGTTCCGCAGGCGACGATCGTCAACCGGCGCACGGTGGAGAGGTCGAAGTCAATCTGCGGCAGCGCGACCGAGTTGTCCGACAGGCGCAGGTAGGAGCCGAGCGTCTGCGCCACCACGGTGGGCTGCTCGTAGATCTCCTTCTGCATGAAGTGGCGGTAATTGCCCTTCTCGACCATCGCCGCCGAGGCGCCCGAGGTCTGAATCTCGCGCGTGACCGGATTGTTCGCAGCATCGAAGATGTCAGCCGAACCGTGACGGATCACCACCCAGTCGCCTTCCTCGAGATAGGCGATCCGCTGGGTGAGCGGGGCGAGCGCGAGCGCGTCGGAGCCGAGATACATCTCCGCCTCCGCGCCCCCCTCGCCGTAGCCCACCACCAGCGGCGAGCCGAGCCGCGCGCCGATCAACAGGTCGGGATGCGAACGGAACGCGATGCCGAGCGCGAAGGCGCCGCGCAGCCGCGGCAGCACGGCGCGCACGGCGGTCTCGGGATCGGCGCCGTGCTCGACTTCCTCGGAGATCAGGTGCGCGACCACCTCGCTGTCGGTCTCGCTCTCGAACACCCGCCCCTTGGCGGCGAGCTCGGCGCGCAGCTCCTTGAAGTTCTCGATGATCCCGTTGTGGACGATCGCCACTTCGCCCGTCGCGTGCGGGTGAGCATTGTTCGCGGTCGGCGCGCCGTGGGTCGCCCAGCGGGTGTGGGCGATGCCCACGCTGCCGGGCGCCGGGTCGTCGGCCAGCACGCTGACGAGGTTGGCGAGCCGGCCCTCCGCGCGGCGCCGCACCAGCGCCCCGCCGTCGAGTGTGCAGATCCCGGCGCTGTCGTAGCCGCGGTATTCCATGCGCCTCAACCCGTCGACCAGCCGGTCGGCCACGGCCCTGTCGCCCACGATCCCGATGATGCCGCACATAAGCCTTCGTGTCCCTGGAGTTGCGCCGCCCCTCCTCTAGCCGCACCGCTCCGAACGGCAAGCCCCCGAGGCGCTCGCCCCCGGCAAGGCCGGCGCTGGGGCAAGGTTTAGGAAAAAACAACCATTCCCTTTTAATCAGCTTTTTTCGAGATGCACCAAGCGCTTCCCACCGCGCGGCGTGCGTCGCCCGATTCATGGATTGAGAGCCGCGGGGGCTGGGAATGAGCGCATTCGGCAAGAAGGGCAATGCTGGCGGGATGAAGCCGGGCGCACGGCCCGCCTTCGGCGTCGCACGGCCCATGAAGGGCTCCGGCGTGCCCATGCGCGGCGGCGAGCAGTTCCCGCCGCTCCCGGGCGAGCCTGCACCGCCGCGGCCCGCCCCGGCCCCCTCGCAATCCGCCGCGCGCCCCGCCTCGACCTCGGAGGCGATCGACCGCCTCAACGAGCGCATGGCCGCGGTCAGCGAAGCCAATTCCGAGGTCGGCGGCTTCGAGGCCAGCGTCCACAAGATCAAGGAACAGGTGCTCCCCCGCCTGCTCGAGCGCGTCGATCCCGAAGCGGCCGCGACCCTCTCCAAGGAGGAGCTCTCCGAGGAGTTCCGCCCGATCATCATGGAGGTGCTGGCCGAGCTCAAGGTCACCCTCAACCGGCGCGAGCAGTTCGCGCTGGAAAAGGTGCTCATCGACGAGCTGCTCGGATTCGGGCCGCTCGAAGAGCTGCTCAACGACCCCGACGTGTCCGACATCATGGTCAACGGGCCGGACCAGACCTACATCGAAAAGAAGGGCAAGCTCCAGCTCGCCCCGATCCGTTTCCGCGACGAGCAGCACCTGTTCCAGATCGCGCAGCGCATCGTCAACCAGGTCGGCCGCCGCGTCGACCAGACCACCCCGCTCGCCGACGCCCGCCTCAAGGACGGCTCGCGTGTGAACGTGATCGTGCCCCCGCTCAGCCTGCGCGGCACCGCGATCTCGATCCGCAAATTCTCCGAAAAGCCGATCACCATCGACATGCTGCGCGACTTCGGCTCGATGTCGGACAAGATGGCGACCGCGCTCAAGATCGCGGGCGCGTGCCGAATGAACATCGTCATCTCGGGCGGTACGGGTTCGGGTAAGACGACCATGCTCAACGCGCTGTCCAAGATGATCGATCCGGGCGAGCGCGTGCTGACCATCGAAGACGCGGCGGAACTTCGCCTCCAGCAGCCGCACTGGCTGCCGCTCGAAACCCGCCCGCCGAACCTCGAAGGCCAGGGCGCGATCACCATCGGCGACCTCGTCAAGAACGCGCTGCGTATGCGCCCGGACCGCATCATCCTCGGCGAAATTCGCGGCGCGGAGTGTTTCGACCTCCTCGCGGCGATGAACACCGGTCACGACGGCTCGATGTGCACGCTCCACGCGAACTCCCCGCGCGAGTGCCTCGGCCGTATGGAGAACATGATCCTGATGGGCGACATCAAGATCCCCAAGGAAGCCATCAGCCGCCAGATTGCCGAGTCCGTCGACCTCATCGTCCAGGTCAAGCGCCTGCGCGACGGGTCTCGCCGCACCACCAACATCACCGAGGTGATCGGGATGGAAGGCGACGTGATCGTGACGCAGGAGCTGTTCAAGTTCGAATATCTCGACGAGACCGACGACGGGAAGATCCTTGGCGAGTTCCGGAGCTCGGGCCTGCGCCCCTATACGCTGGAGAAGGCCCGCCAGTTCGGCTTCGACCAGGCGTATCTCGAGGCCTGCCTCTGACGGGACAGCCTCGCGGCTAACCCCTCAGCACCACGGGCAGGCTCATCGCGAGGCATCCTGCGCCGAGCAGCGCGGCGAGCATGAACAGCCCGGTCCACGGCACCCAGCCGATCGCCTCGAGCCGCGCGAGGTCGCGCTTGCGGCGGCGGGTGCGGCGCCATTCCATCAACGCGAAGACCGCCGCGAGCGCCCACAGGCCCGCCCCGATGACGGCCACCTGACCGGCATCGCTCAGCAATTCATATCGTTCGATCAGGCCCATGGCCCCCGCATGTAGAGCCCGCCACGGCTTGCGCAATCCCCGGCGCTCGGCCAAGCGAGGGGCGATGGATGGCTCGATCGCCCGACCCCGGCCCCTGCTCGCGCTGCTCGTGCGGCTGCTGGCGGCCTTCGCGCTGGCGACGATGGGCATGCTGGTGAAGCTCGCAGGGGAGCGCGGCGCGCACCTCATGGAGCTGATCTTCTGGCGCCAGGCGCTCACCGTCGTGCTGCTCGGCGCGGGGCTCGCGCTCACCGGCCAGCTCGCGCTGCTGAGGACCCGGCGGCTCGGCGCGCAGGCGCGGCGCGCGGCGAGCGGGCTGTTCGGCATGGTCTTCACCTATGGCGCGGTGCTGCTGCTGCCGCTCGCCGAGGCGACCACGCTCGGCTTCACCGCTCCGGTTTTCGCGGTGCTGATCGGCATCGTGCTGTTCGGCGAGAAGGTCGGCCCCTACCGCTGGGGCGCGGTGGCGATGGGCTTTGCGGGCGTGCTGGTAGTGATGCAGCCCTTCGCTGGCCTCCACGAGGGCGTGACCGTGGCCGGCATCGCGGTCGGGCTCGTCGCGCCCTTCATGGTGGCCGTCATCAGCTACCAGCTTCAGGACCTCAACACGACCGAGAACCCGTGGAGCATCGTCTTCTGGTTCGCGGCGCTTACTACCCCGGTCGCGGCCCTCGCCCTTCCCTTCGTCATCGCCGCGCACGATCCGCTGACCTGGGCGCTGATCCTCGGCATGGGCCTCGTCGGCGCGGCGGCGCAGATGCTGCTGACGACCTCGCTGCGCTTCGGCTCGGCGGCGGTGATCCTGCTGATGGACTACACCGCGCTGCTGTGGGCGAGCTTCTACGGCTATGCGATCTTCGACCGCGCCGCGCCCGCGAGCCTGTGGCTCGGCGCGCCGCTGATCATCGGGGCGGGCCTCCTCATCGCCTGGCGCGAACGGCAACTCGCCCGGTCCCGGGTGCATTCCGCCGAATAGCATGGACCTTCGCGCGCGCAGGCCGGGTTGAGGCTGTCAGGTTTGCACAAAGGAGCACCCTGACATGACCACTCCCAAGCTCATCGCCACCATCGCGCTCGGCGCCATCGCGCTTGCGACCGCCGCCTGCAACACCGTCGAAGGTGCGGGCGAGGACCTCCAGTCGGCCTCGCGCGAGGTGAAGAAGGAAATCTGACGCGCACTTCGGCGCAGGTGCGCTTCGGCTCGCCGCAAGGTCTGTAAGAATCGCGGGCATTCCTCGGCATTGATCGGGTTCGATCACTGCAAGGGAATGCCCGTTGATGCTTCGCCAGATGCTTGCCGCCGCCGCCCTCGCCGCGCTGACCCTCGGCGCCGCCGCCTGCAACACCGTCGAGGGCGTGGGCGAGGACATCAAGTCGGTCGGCCGCGCCGGCAAGCGCGCGATCGATTAGGCGGCTCCATACACCAGCATGATGTTGTTCGCTGGCAGCGCATGGCGTGCTGTCCGGGCCATTCCGTGCGCCGCGGCGACGGCATCGAGAGCCTCGGCCTCGCGCAGGCCCCACAGGGGGTTGCGCGCCTTAAGGCTCTGATCGAATGCGAGGTTCGAGGGCGCGGTCTCCACCCCCTGCTCACAAAACGGGCCGTAAAGGATCAGCGGTCCGTCGCTGCTGCCCAACAAGCGCGCAGCCCCCCGGAACAACCCGAGGGTCGCCTCCCAGGGGCTGATGTGGACCATGTTGATGCACAGGATCGCCGCTGCCTCAGCAATGGGCCATGCCTCCGGATCGGCGGCATCGAGCCGCAGCGGCGGCGCGAGATTGTCCCCCGCATAGTCCGCGCGATAGGCGGCGATCGAGGCGAGCGCCTCCTCGGAAGGGTCGGTCGGCTGCCACGAGAGCGCCGGGAACCTCGCCGCGAAGAACGCCGCGTGCTCGCCCGTCCCGCTGGCGATCTCGAGCACCGTGCCGCTTGCCGGAAGCGCGCGCGCGAGCACCTCCGCGATCGGCTCGCGGTTGCGCGAGGTGGCGGGCGCGTGCTGCTTCACCTTGCGAGACCTGCCGCTAGCCGACCTGCCGTTCCTGCCCCTCCCAATAGGGCGCTCGCAACTCGCGGCGCAGGATCTTGCCTGAGGCGTTGCGCGGCATGACCGAGATCACGTCGACGCTCTTCGGCGCCTTGAAGGCGGCGATCCGCTCGCGCGCCCAGGCGATCACGTCGGCCGCGTCGACCTCGGCACCGGGCTTCGCGACCACAACGGCCTTGACCTCCTCGCCCCACTTGGCGCTCGGCACGCCGATCACCGCGACCTCGGCGACCGCCGGGTGACCGTAGATCGCGCTCTCGACCTCGGCGGGGTAGACGTTCTCTCCCCCTGAGATGATCATGTCCTTGATGCGGTCCTGGATGTAGACATAGCCGTCCGCGTCCATCACCCCCGCGTCCCCGGTGTGGAGCCAACCGTCCGGGTCGATGGTCTTGGCGGTCGCCTCGGGGAGCTTCCAGTAGCCCGCGGTGTTCGAGGGCGAGCGGATGCACACCTCGCCGATCTCCCCGCGCGGCACCTCCTTGTTGTCGGGCCCGCGCACCTCGATTGCGACCCCGGGCAGCGCCTTGCCGGCCGAGCGCATCCGCTGGTTGCCCTCGAGGGTGTGGTCCTCGGGCGGGAGGATGGAGACCGTGCCGGTGGTCTCGGTCATGCCGTAGGCTTGCAGGAACTGGGTGTTGGGCATGGTGACGACCGCCTGCTTCAAAAGCTCGAGCGGCATCGGCGCAGCGCCGTAGATGAGGTAGCGCAGGTTCGTGAAGTCGGTCTCGGCTGCGCGCGGATGCTGGATCACCATCTGGAGCGCGGCGGGGACGAGGAACATGTGGGTGGTCCCCGCCTCGATCGCCTCGAGCACGCCCGCCGGAGTGAACTCGCTCTCGAAGCGGCAGCGGATGCCGGCGATGATCGCGAGGCTGAAGGTGCCGGTGCCGCCGATATGCGCGATCGGCATCGCCACCATCATGCAGTCGCCCGCCCGGTAATCGGTGTAGTAGGTGAGCCCCGCCGCGATCCCCTCGACGCGCAGCCGGGTGAGGTTGGCGTTGGAGAGCACCACGCCCTTGGGATGACCGGTGGTGCCGCTGGTGTAGAGCTGGAGGACAGGATCGTTCTCGCCGCAGGGGGTGAAGGCCGCGGGCTCGTGCGCGCGCGCCTCCTCGAGCATCGCCGTGTCGGCGAGGCGCTCCGGCGGGCTGGCGAGCTCGGCCATCGCCTTGGCGGCAAGCTCCATGAAGTCGGGCGCGGCGACTAGCAGCTTCGCTTCCGTGTCGGCGAGGATATAGGCGATCTCGCGCGGGGCGAGCCGCCAGCCGATCGGCGCGATCACCACCCCGGCGCGCGCGCAGGCGCAGTAGAGGAGACCGTAGGTGGGCACGTTCCTGCCGAGAAACGCGACCCGGTCGCCCGGGGCGATGCCGCGCGCCGCGAGGAGGGCGATGATCTGGCGCGAGAGCCGCTCGAGCTCGCCGTAGCTGATCGTCTCCCCCCCGCCCTCGATCGCCGGCGCATCGGGCTGCGCGGCGGCCCAATGGGTGAGGATGCGGTCCATCGTGAGGAACTGGTGCTGCGCGATTGCGGACATGGCGGTCTCTCCCCTGGGGCCTTTTTGCCCGGGAGAATAGCCCGCTCGCGGGCCTCGTCCAGCCCTCGTTCTAGCGGAACCGCCCCTGGCGCCGCGCGGCAGGCTCGCGGATCAGCAGCCACAGGCCGAGCCCCAGCGGGCCGGCGAGAAAGGTCGCGAGCAGGATCGGCGCCTGGAGGAAGCGCGAGATGTTCTTGGCGTCCGCGTCGCGCGCGATCCACAGGCCGACGAAGAGGTCGAAGGCGAGGTAGTGCGTCCAGCCGATCGCCACCCCGGCATCACTCGCGAAGATCGCGCGCACCCCCGCGATGGTCGAGAAGTCCGCCCCGCCTCCTCCCGCATTGGGGATGAGGCCGCTGAGGAGACCGATGAGACCGGTGGCATAGGTCAAGCACAGGATGCCGACGCCGAGATAGAGCACCGCCGAGAGCAGCGCGGGCCAGCGCGGCAGCAGGATCAGCATGGCCCATGCGACGAGCGCCAGCGTGTTTGTGGCGCTGAACACCAAAGCCCATCCGTTCATGCCATCTCCCCGCTCTCGCCGACCCGGCGCCATTCGCGCGCGGCGCGGCGCATCGCCTCGTTGTCGTGGGTAAAGCGCCCGCCCGCCCGGCGCAGCGCGAGGCCGAGCGCGGCCTCGGCGACCAGCCCGGCATCGACCGAGCGATAGCGCTCCCACGATCCCGACAGCAGCGGGTCGATCAGCGGCGCGGCGATGAGGGCGGCGCGCTCGGCAAAGCGCAGGTCGCCCTGCCGCTCGCCGCGGAGCAGGCCGGGGTGGAGAATGTCGAGCCGCTTGAAGCCGATCCGGGTCAGCGCCTCCTCGGTCTCGCCCTTGACCCGCATGTAGAAGCTCTTGGAGCGCGGGTCGGCCCCGGCGGCGCTGACCAGCACCATGTTGGGCACGCCCGCACGCTTCGCCGCCTCGGCGGTGGCGAGCACGAGATGCTGGTCGACCGCGCGGAACGCCTCCTCGTCGCGGCCCGCCTTCTTCCACGTCGTCCCAAGCGCGCAGATCAGCGCGCGCGGGCGAACTGCGTCGAGCACGTCGCCCCACTTCTCGGGCGCCGAGACGAACATCTCCATCCGCGCGCCGAGCGGCAGCGGCGCCTCGCGCCGGGCGATGCCGAGGATGCGCACCTCGTCGCCCGCGCTGGCGATTGCGATCACCCGCCGCCCGACAAGGCCGGTCGCACCGACCAGCGCCACCCGCACCGGGCCGGTCACGCGCGGCTCATACATTGATCAGCCCCTCCGGCGCCGAACCGTAGATCCGGCTGACCGCCTGCATGGCGAAACGGTCGCTCATGCCGGCGATGAAGTCCGCGATCACCCGGGCACGCTCCGGATCGCGGGCCGGAAGCCGCGCCTGCCAGTCCTCGGGCATCAGTCTCGCATCCTCGGCATAGGCCGCGAACAGTCGCGCGACGACGTCGCGCGCGCGCTCGGCGGCGGCGACCTGTTCGGGGTGATAGTAGAGGCGTTCGTACATGAAGCTCTTGAGGCGCCGCTCCTGCGCGGCCATCGCGGGCGAGAAGCCGGCGAGCCGGCGCCCCGCCGCGCGCACCTCGGCGACCGAACCGAGGCCCCGCACCTCGCGCGCGGTGTGCCCCAGCACGTCGTTCACCATCAACCCGATCTGGTCGCGCACCATCTCGCGCAGCAGACGCTCGCGGGAGGCGCGGGGAAAGCGCTTTTCGACCGCCCGCCACTGGTCTGCGAGGAAATCGAGCGCGAGCAGGTCGTCGAGCTGGAGGAACCCGGCGCGCAGCCCGTCGTCGATGTCGTGGTTGTCGTAGGCGATGTCGTCGGCGATCGCCGCGACCTGCGCCTCGAGCGAGGGCCAGGTGTCGAGCGCGAGCGGGAAGGCGGCATCGAGCTCGGCAAGCGCCCAGTTCGGCGCTGCGACGGGCCCGTTGTGCTTGGCGAGACCCTCGAGCAGGTCCCAGGTGAGGTCGAGCCCGTCGTGCTCGGGATAGGGGCACTCGATCCGCATCACCGTGCGCAGCGCCTGCGCGTTGTGGCAGAAGCCGCCGTGGCGCTCCATCGCCTCGGACAGCGCGGCCTCGCCGGCATGGCCGAAGGGCGGGTGGCCGAGATCGTGGGCGAGACACAGCGCCTCGGTGAGGTCCTCGTCGAGCCCCAGCGCGCGGGCGATCACCCGGCCGATCTGCGCGACCTCGAGGCTGTGGGTCAGGCGGGTGCGGTAATGGTCGCCGTCGGGGGCGATGAACACCTGGGTCTTGGACTTCAGCCGCCGGAAGCTCATCGAGTGGATGATGCGATCGCGGTCGCGCTGGAAGGCACTGCGCGGGCCGCGGCGCTCGCCCTCGGAGGGACCGCCGAACTCGCGCAGTACGCGGGCCTCGGGATCGGCAGCATAGGGGGCGCGGAACATCACGGCGAAGCGATTAGGGGAGCGCGCGGCGCGGCTCAACCGGAACAGGTCGGGAACCTTGTGGGGAGCGCGGGAAAACCTGCGGGCCTCAGGGTTATGGGACCGCTCTCCGGTGATTGGGGGGGAGGAGCGCGGTCCCACGGGCACATCGGTGCGACCCGAGAGCCCGGAGCCTGTCTGGTGACAGGGTCCGCGGGTCAGATAAGGCCATGTTGCGAGGGGTGCAATGCAACAAAAGAGCAAAACGCGACGAACCGAGCACTAGGCGACGCTTTCCTGCCCGAGGATCCAGTTCGCCGCCGCCTCGCAGTGGATGCGGGTGCTGTCGAAGATCGGCAGGACGTTCGCGTCGACGTCGACCACCATCTCCAGCTCGGTGCAGGCCAGCACCACCGCCTGCGCGCCTTCCTGCGCGGTGTTGGTGATGATCGTCTTCATCCGCCGCTCCGCATCCCGCGTGACCTTGCCGACCATCAGCTCGTCGTAGATGATCCGGTCGAGCATCTCGACATAGGCCATGTCCGGCGGGAGCAGGTCGATCCCGTGGGCGACGAGGCGCTTCCTGTAGAAGCTCTCGGTCATGACATTGCGCGTGCCGAGCAGAGCGGCGCTGGTCGTGCCCGCCCGCTTCATCGCGAGGCCGACATATTCGGCGATGTGGAGGATCGGGATGTTCACCGCCGCGGCGACTTCGTCGTAGAGGCGGTGCATCGAGTTCGCGCCGATGATGAGGCCCTCGGCCCCCGCCCCCTCGAGCCGCTTGGCGCTCTCGGTGATGACGGTGCCGGCGCGCTGCCAGTCGCGCTCCTCGACGAGCGCGTAGAGCTGGCAGAAGTCGAGGCTCTCGATCAGCAGCGGGGCGCTCGCCATCGGGGCGGCGCGCTTCTGGACGATGCGGTTGATGCGGTCGTAATAGGTGGCGGTCGACACCCAGCTCATGCCGCCGATGATCCCGAGTTTGCGCAAGGCGGCGTCGCCCCTTCATTTTCCTGTTGCGGATGCGAACGGCTCTAGGGCGCAAGCGTTCCTCGCGTCCAGAGGGCGCGCGCTCATGGGCTAGGTTGTCGGGACTTTGGCGGCGCGGCGTGTTCCACAAGCCACGGTTCGAGCGCGGCGAGGGTCTGCGCGGCCGCCTCCTCCTGCGGCAGGTGGCCGATCTTGGGGTAGGTGACGAGGGTATTGTTCGGCAGGGTCTTCGCCAGCCAGCGCCCCGCCTCGACCGGGATCAGCCGGTCCTCCTCGCCCCACAGGATGAGGGTCGGCACCCGGACCTTTGCGATGTCGCCCTCGGCAAGCGCGTCGTAGGGCTGGCTGAAGCGCTTGAGGGTCGCGCGGCGGTTGCCGGGATAACGCAGCAGCTCCCAGTAGCGGTCGACCATCGCCGGGGTGACGATCGACTTGACCGACACCGACTGCTCGAGGCTCTGCGCGATCAGCGGGCGCGGGGTGATCTGCTCGACCAGCAGGTTGACCCCCGGCATCCGCGCGATCGTGAAGCCGATGTTGCCGCTGCCCTTCTTCTCGTCCTTGGCGGCGAGCTTGAGCATCGGCCCGCCGCTGCCGTCGACCAGCACGAGGCCGGTGAGCCGCTCGGGGTGGGCAATGGCGAAGGCGAGCGCGTGCTTGCCGCCCATCGAATTGCCGCCGAGGACGAAGGTCTTCACCCCCAGCCTGTCCGCCACTGCGCCGATGTCGGCGACGTAGTTGGCGGTCGAGTAGTCGTCCTTGGGGTCCGGCCCGGTGAGGCCGTGGCCGACCTGGTCGAAGCGGATCACCCGGTAGCGCCCCTTGAGCGCCTCGGCCCACGGCTCCCAGGTGTGGAGATCGGCGTTGGAGCCGTGGAGGAGGATGATCGCGGGCGCATCGCGCGGCCCCTCGTCGCGTAGGTGGACGGTGACGCCGTCGCCGATGTCGACGAACTGCGAGGGCGCCCCGCCGTACTTGGCGCGCATTGCGGCCGCGTCGGTGTCGGGGGTGCGGAAGATCAGGAAGGCGATCACCAGCACCGCGACCAGCACCAGAAGCCCGCGCCAAATCCACTTCATCACGGCCTCATCTCCGCAATCCAGCGCCGCACCACCGCGACGCCCTCCCTGTCGATGCTGCTCTTGCCGAGCTCGGGCATGGCGATGCCGGGCTCGGCGCTGTCCATGCGGTAGAGCAGGATCGACTGCTCGGGGTGGCCGGGGACGATCGAGAAGTCGTTGCCCCCCGCCCCGCGCCCCGCGGCGACCGGGCGCTTCATGATGCCGATCGCGTGCGGGTCCGCCTGCTCCCAGCGCAGGTCGAGCCCCGAGTTCGACGCCCCGCCGCCGGGCTGGTGGCAATGCGCGCAGTTCGCATCGAGATAGGCGCGGGCGAGCGGCCCGGCCGGGTCGGAGGCCTTGCGTGCGCTCCAGACCGGCAAGGTGCCCGCCCCCTGCGGCACCCGGTCGAGCGCGCCCTGCTTCACCATCTCGGCGAGCCACTTGACCGAAAGATTGCGCGCCTTGGGGCCGATCGGGATGACCTGCCCGTCCCTGCTATGGCAGGTCTTGCACTGGTTCTTGTTCGGGATCGCGTAGGAGATTGCCTCACCCGCCGGGGTGGTGAGGTCCACGCGCCCGCCGGCGAGCGCGAGCGTCGCGTCGGTCTGTTCGGCATTCCAGCGATAGGGGAGCGCCACCCAGCCCTCGGCGCGGTGGAGCAGCACGCGGGTCTCGATCAGCCGCCGCCCGGCGCCCTCGCCGAAAGCGAAGGTCTTGATGATCGCGGCGCCCACCGGGAATTGCAGCAGGCCCGCTCCGGCCGCAGTCAGCTGCGTGCCGTCGGGCAGGTAGATGAAGCGCAGCTTCTCCGCCCCGTCGGACCACAGCGGGGTATTGAGCGCATAGGGGTGGACGCCGAGGTTCGGCACCTGCTCCCTCGCTTGCGTGAAGAAGCCGTAGTCCGAGAGCTTCGCCGGAAAGCCGCTCCCGGCGATCGCCGCGTCGGCGACCGGGGGCGCCGCGAGCCGCGCGTTCGCCATCACCCCGCCGAGCGTCGCCAGCGAAAGCGCGAGGAGAGCGCCCGCGAGCCTCACTTCAGCCGCGCCTCCAGCGCTGCGGGGGCGCCGACCTCGGGGAAGGTCCAACTTGCGACGGGGGTGAGCGTCAGCGGACCGGGCTTCGCTTCGGCGAGGCTCTGGCCGGGCTTGGTGAGGCCGAGCGTCCAGCCGGACACGCCCCTGGCGATCCTCAGCCCCGTGTCCCCCTCGGCGATCCCGTCCCACAGCACTGGGGGCAGCGCACCGCCGAAGGCCGCGAGCAGCATCTCCTTGCCCTCGAGCTGCGGATCGTCGCCGCCGCGCCCGAAGGCGTTCTCGCCGACGATCACGTTGCGCGCGTAGGGGTTGTAGCGCGGATCGTCGAAGGGCTGGAGATAGGCGACCACCATCACGTGGGCGGTGGGGTTGTTCTCGAAGGCGTTGCCCTCGACCAGCACGCCGTCGTTCGCCATCACCAGCACGCCCGTCCCGCGCCGGACGGAGGCGACAATATTGCCCTTTGGCGCGAAGTTGGGGGTGTCGTTGTCCTTCACCAGGTTCTCGCGCAGGATCACGTTGCCCCCGCCCATCACCGGCAGGCCGGGGAGGTCGAACACCAGCAGCCCCCCGGTGTTGCGGCTCGCGATGTTGCTGGCGACGAGCGCGTTGCGGCTGTTCTCGATCTCGATGCCCGCGACGTTGAAGGTGACGATGTTGTCCTGCACCGTGATGTCGCGGCTCTGGCCGACATAGATCCCCGCGTCCGACGCGCCCGAGACCTTGGAGTTGACGACCAGCACCCCGGTGCTCTCGACCGGGTAGATGCCGTAGGCGCCGTTGGTCTCCTTCGGACCGCCGGTCCATTCGACGCGGATGCCCGAGTAGACGATGTTGTCGGCGCCCTTCGACTTGATCCCGTCGCCCTTGGGGTTCTCGACCGCGAAGTCCCGCAGCGTGACGTTGTCGCTGGTGACCAGCAGCCCCTCGCCCGCGCCCTGCTGGCCGGTGAAGTCTAGCACGGTCCGGTCCATCCCCGCGCCGCGCACCGTCACCCCGTCGACGTCGAGGCTCAATCCGTCGGTGAGCGTGAAGCGCCCCTCGCCCAGTTCGATCGTGTCGCCCGGCGCGGCGAGGATCAGCGCCTCCTGCAAGCGCTCGGCCCCGCCCTCGCCGGGCGCGACGCGGTGGGTTGCGGCGGCGAGCGGCGCGGCCGTGCAGAACAGCGCGGCGGCGAAAGCGATGCGGTTCATGGTAATCTCCCTCTCCGCCGCCGTTGTGGCGCATCGGGGGGCGGCATGGCAAGATTCTCTCCCTTCCCCTTGGGAAGGGGCCAAGGGATTCACCCGATACCCAGTGCGCAAAGCCCCGCGCTGGTGGTGAGCACCGCGACCGCCTCGCCGTCATCGACGCGGCGCAGGCGCTTGACGAGTTCGCCGAGGCCGTAGCCCTCCTCGGGCTCGTCACCTCGCGCGGCCATGCCCTGACGCAGTTTCCACAGCTGGCCGAGGGTGAGCCGGTCGACCATCCGCTCGGCCATGCATTCGGCGCGCTCCTCGCCGATGCCGGATTCGACCAGCGCGCCCTTGACCTGCATTGCCACGAGCGGGTTGGCGAGGCCGGTGAACAGCGCCCCCGCCCCCAGAACCGCGACCAGCAGCAGTCCGATAACGAGCTTCCGCATCAAGAATCTCTATGTTGTCGCATCAACTTGTCCGAAAACCGGTTCCCACTTTTCGGGTTGATGCGATCAGTCGAGCGACTTGACGATTTCCTCGACCATCTTCTTCGCGTCGGCGAGCAGCATGACGGTCTGGTTCATGTAGAACACGTCGTTGTCGACGCCCGCATAGCCCACCCCGCCCATCGAGCGCTTGATGAAGAACACCTGCTTGGCCTTGTCGACGTCGAACACCGGCATCCCGAAGATCGGCGAGGACTTGTCGGTCTTGGCGGCGGGGTTCACCACGTCGTTCGCACCGATGATGAAGGCGACGTCGCACTGGGCGAACTCGGAGTTGATGTCCTCGAGCTCGAAGACCTCGTCATAGGGCACGGAGGCCTCGGCGAGGAGCACGTTCATGTGCCCCGGCATGCGGCCCGCGACGGGGTGGATGGCGTACTTCACCTCGACGCCCTTTTCCTTGAGCTTGTCGGCCATTTCGCGCAGCGCGTGCTGGGCCTGGGCGACCGCCATCCCGTAGCCGGGGATGATGATGACCTTCTCGGCCTGCTCGAGCATATAGGCGGCGTCCTCGGCGCTGCCCTGCTTGTAGGGCCGCTGCTCGCGCGCGCCTCCCGCTCCGCCGCCTGCACCCGCGTCGGCGCCGAAGCCGCCCGCGATCACGCTGAGGAAGCTGCGGTTCATCGCGCGGCACATGATGTAGCTGAGGATCGCCCCCGAGGAGCCGACCAGCGCGCCGGTGATGATCATCGCGGTGTTGCCGAGGGTGAAGCCCATCGCCGCCGCGGCCCAGCCCGAGTAGGAGTTGAGCATCGAGACGACCACCGGCATGTCCGCGCCGCCGATCGGGATGATGAGCAGAAAGCCGATCAGGAAGGCGAGCACCGCGACCGCGATGACCATCCAGCCCTCGCCCGCCGCGCCCTGCGGCGAGACGGTGTAGAGCGCGATCAGACCGAGGATTGCGGCGAGCGTGCCGAGGTTTATCACGTGCCGGCCCGGCAGCATGATCGGCGAGCCGCTCATCCGGCCCGACAGCTTCATGAAGGCGATGACCGAGCCGGAGAAGGTGATCGCCCCGATGGCGATGCCGAGGCCGAGTTCGATGCGGCTCACCGCGAGGATCTGCCCCGCGCCGTCGACGATCCCGAAGGACTGCGGATCGAGCCACGCGCCGAAGCCGACGACGACCGCCGCAAGGCCCACCAGCGAGTGGAAGCCCGCGACCAGTTCGGGCATCTGCGTCATGGCGATGCGCCGCGCGACCACCACGCCGATCGCGCCGCCGATGCCGACCGCGATCAGGATTTCGGCGATATTGGCGATGTCATGGGTGACGAGCGTGGTCGCGACCGCGATTCCCATCCCGATCATGCCGTTGCGGTTGCCGGTGCGCGAGGTGGCGGGGCTCGACAACCCGCGCAGCGCGAGGATGAAGAACACGCCCGCGACGAGATAGGCGAGCATCGCCCAGGCCGGCGTGCCGCCGCCGTGGGCGGCCGCGGCGGAGAGAAGCGAGAAGGTCATGACTTACTTCTCCTTCTTCTTGTACATCGCGAGCATGCGCTCGGTCACCGCGAAGCCGCCGAAGATGTTGATGCTCGCGAGCACCACGCCGAACAGGCCGAGATACTTGGCGATGGGGCTGTTCGCCTCCGCGCTGGCGATCAGCGCGCCGACGATGATCACCGAGGAGATCGCGTTGGTCACCGCCATCAGCGGCGTGTGCAGCGCCGGGGTCACCGACCAGACGACGTAATAGCCCACGAAGCAGGCCAGCACGAAGATGCTGAGAATTGAGATGAAGTCCATCGGGTCAGGCCCCCTGAAGCCGTTCGTTGACGACCTTGCCGCCCTGCGTGAGCCGGATCGCATTGCCGATTTCCTCGTCGAGCACGGGCTTGCCCTGCTCCTTGTCCCAGAAGGCGCTGAGGAAGTTGTAGTGGTTGCGCGCGAACAGCGCCGAGGCGTCGGCGGGGAGGTGCGCGGGGGTGTTCGAATAGCCGATGATGCTGACGCCGTGGCGGACCACCACCTCGTCGGCCACCGAGCCCTCGACATTCCCGCCCTGCGCCACCGCGAGGTCGAAGATCACGCTGCCGGGCTTCATCGTCGCGATCTGCGCGTCGGTGATGAGCCTGGGGGCAGCGCGCCCCGGAATCAGAGCCGTCGTGATGACGATGTCCTGCTTGGCGATGTGGCTGGAGACCAGCTCGGCCTGCGCCTTCTGGTATTCCTCGCTCATCTCGGTCGCGTAGCCGCCCGAGCCCTCGCCCTCGATCCCGGCGACGTTCTCGACGAAGATCGGCTTGGCGCCGAGCGAGAGGATCTGCTCCTTGGTCGCCGAGCGCACGTCGGTCGCCGAGACCTGCGCGCCCAGCCGCCGTGCGGTCGCGATCGCCTGGAGGCCCGCGACGCCGACGCCCATGATGAACACCCGCGCGGCCTGCACCGTGCCGGCCGCGGTCATCATCATCGGGAAGGCGCGCCCATAGGCGTCCGCCGCCGCCAGCACCGCCTTGTAGCCCGCGAGGTTCGACTGCGAGGACAGCACGTCCATCGACTGCGCGCGGGTGATGCGCGGCATGAACTCCATCGACAGCGCCTCGAAGCCGGCGGCGGCATAGGCCTCGACCAGGTCCTTCTTCGCGAAGGGATCGAACAGCGCCGCCACCCACGCCCCGGGCTTCGCGCCCTTCAGGAGCTTGACCTCCGGCGCCTGGATGCCGAGCACGATATCGGCATCCTTGACCGTCGCCGCGGCCGTGCCGACGCTCGCGCCGGCCTCAGCGTAGGCGGCGTCGGGACACGAGGAGACGACCCCCGCGCCCGCCTCGACCGCGACCGCAAGGCCGAGCGCAGCGAACTTCTTCACCGTTTCCGGCGTGGCGGCGACGCGCGTCTCGCCCGGGGCGCGCTCCTTCAGGATGGCGATCTTCACGTGTGGGCCGTCAGCTGGCGATCATCGCGACGACGGCGAAGGCGATCACGAAGATCACCGGGACGGCCCATTTGAGCGTGCCCATGAAGCCGCTGTAGGTGGCCTGGGCCTTTTCCATGTCGTGAACAGTCATCTTGTGTTTCCCCTTGGGCCCCGAACGCTCGGGCGAGCGATTGGTTGCCGCGTGGCTTGAGAAAAGTCGGGACGGATTGCCCCCTGCCGGCTCACGTATCGAAGCTGCGAGGCGATTCCAAGTCACCTTTAGTGAGAGGAACGCCGCCGTCCCCCGCCCGCGCATTTCTCCCCGACTGTCCCGCAGCGGCACAGTCTTAATCCCGTCTTTACCTGCCGCCCCTATGCAGGACCGATGTCGGATCGGGGGCCGCCGCCCCCAAGAGGACGAGGGAACAGCGAGCAGCAGCACCGATGGCCGAGATGGACAGCCTCCCCCACGCCGAACAGGACGCGCGAATCGTCATGCTGATCGACGACGAGCCCGCCCAGGGCCGGCTCATCACCGCGATTGCCGCGCGCGACGGGTGGCGCACCATCGTCGCCCCCGATGCCGAGACCGCCATCGCCATGCTCGGCACCCGCGAGGGGATGCAGCTCTCCGCGATCCTGCTCGACCAGTGGGTGCCGGGCGACGATGCCTGCGCGCTGATCGCCGAGCTGAAGTCGCGCCGGCCCGCGCTCCCCATCCTGATGCTGACCACCAGCGCCTCGCCGCTGCTCGCCGTCGAGGCGATGCGCGCGGGCGCGTCGGACTATCTCGTCAAGCCCGTCTCCCCGGGCCGGCTGATGGAGGCGCTGCGCTCTGTCACCACCCGCGAGGCCCCACGCGACGAGCTCGCCCCGCTTACCGAGAAGATCGCCGCGCATCTCGATTTCGACGCGATGATCGGCACCGCGCCCAGCTTCCGCGCCGCGCTCGCCCAGGCCGCCAAGGCGGCGCGCGGGCACGGCCACGTCCTCATCGAGGGCGAGAGCGGAACGGGCAAGGAAATGCTGATGCGCGCGATGCACGGCGCCTCCCCGCGCGCCAAGGAGCCGCTCAGGATCGTCAACCTCGCCTCGATCCCGCCCGGCTCGATCGATTCGGTGCTGTTCGGCCACGAGCCCGGTTCCTTCCCCGGCGCCTTCGACCGCCAGATCGGTGCCTTCCAGCATAGCGACGGCGGCACGCTGATCCTCGACGAGATCGACCGCCTCACCCCCGCGACCCAGCAGCGCCTCGCCGATGCGCTCGAGAGCGGGATCATCCGCCCGGTCGGCGCGAGCTACGGCTTCCGCGTCGACGTGCGCCTGCTGGTCACCTGCAATGTCGGGCTCGACCGCCTGCTCGCCTCGGGCCAGTTCGATGCGGGGCTCGCCGCGAAGCTCTCGGCGACCCGCATCCACCTGCCGCCCCTGCGCGAGCGCACCGGCGACATCCCCGCCCTCACCCGCCACTTCCTCGCCCGGATCGGCGAGCAGCCGGGTTTGAACCACCTCTCGATCTCGGAGAGCGCGCTGGCGCTGCTCGCGGCCTATGACTGGCCGGGCAATGTCCGCCAGCTGCAATCGGTGCTGTTCCGCGCGGCGGTCTATTGCGAGGGCAATTCGCTCACCGCCGACAGCTTCCCGCAATTGTCGGAAATGCTCGGCGAGCAGGACTTCGGCCCGGTCACCTCGGCCCACGAGGGCGTGGGCATCACGCTCTACACCCCCGACGGCAACCTGCGCCCCCTGGAAGAGATCGAGGCCGACGTGATCCGCCTCGCCATCGGCCATTACCGCGGACGCATGACCGAAGTCGCGCGCAGGCTCGGCATCGGCCGCTCGACCCTCTACCGCAAGCTCTCCGACCTCGGGATCGACAACGCGGCTTGAGGCGACGGCCCGATCGTCCTAGCGCGCGACGCATGACGATCATCAACGATTTCGCGGGGCGCTCGGCGCTCGTTACCGGGGCGGCTTCGGGCATCGGCGCGGCCTGTGCCAGGGCGCTCGTGGCGCGGGGTGCCACCAAGCTGGTGCTGGTCGATGTCGACGGGGCGGGGCTCGATGCGCTCGATCTTCCCGGCTGCGAGGTCCACCGCATTACCGGCAGCGTCGCCGACGAGGCGCTCTGGGTTGGTCTGGACCCCCTCTTGGCCGGTCTAGACCATGCCGTGGTCAATGCTGGCATAGGGTCAGGGGGCCCGATTTCGGCGGTTTCGCTGGCCGAATGGCGCCGCGTGATGGCGGTCAATCTCGACGGAGCGTTCCTGACGCTCGCCCATTCCTTGCGGGCGATGGAAGGCAAGGCGGGGAGCGTCGTGGTGGTCTCCTCCACCACCGGCCTCAAGCCGGTGCCGGGGATCGGGCCTTACGGCGTCTCCAAGGCGGCAGTCGCCCACATGGCGCGCATCGCCGCGGCCGAGAACGCGCGCAAAGGTATCCGCGTCAACGCGATCGCGCCCGGCGGGGTCGACACCGCGATTTGGGAAAGCGGCGCGGATTTCCAGGCCTCTGTTGCCGCGATCGGCCGCGAGGCGACGCTGAAGGCGATGGCCAAGACCACCCCTTCGGGCCGCTTCGCCTCCTCCGACGAGATCGCCGACAGCATCCTCTACCTGCTCGGCGACGGGGCGGCGAACGTCACCGGCCACGTGCTCGTATCGGACGGCGGCTTCACGCTCTGAGCCTTGACAGCGCGCGCCGCCCGCGACAAAGGCGCGCGCCTCAGGCAGGAGTGGGTCAAGTGAACAAGCGTAACCGCTAAGGCGGCAACAGCGATACCGGGTGCGGCTCAGTGCCCGCGTCCTCACGTTCACTTCCCATCCTCCGAGGTTTCCCCATGCCCAGACTTCAAGGCGCGTTCTGCGTCGTCACCGGCGCTGCCCGCGGCATCGGCCGCGCCATTTGCGCCGCCTTCATTGCCGAGGGCGCGCGCGTCCTCCTCACCGACATCGATGACGAGGCGGGCCGCGCGTCGGCTGCCGCGCTCGGCGCCGATTACCTTCACCTCGACGTCCGCTCCGAGGCCGGTTGGGAGGCGCTTTTCGCTCGCCACCCGGTCGCCGACGTGGTCGTCAACAATGCCGGGATCACCGGGTTCGAGGGCGGCATGGTCCCCCACGATCCCGAGCACGCGCGCCTTGCCGACTGGCGCGCGGTCCATGCGGTCAACACCGACGGCACCTTCCTCGGCTGCCGCTATGCCCTGCGGGCGATGCGGGAGCGGCAGCGAGGCTCGATCATCAACATCTCGTCCCGGTCGGGGCTGGTGGGGATTCCGGGAGCGGCGGCCTATGCGGCGTCGAAGGCGGCGATCCGCAACCACTCGAAGTCCGTGGCGCTCTACGCCGCGCAGCAAGGCTGGCAGGTGCGCTGCAACTCGGTCCACCCCGCCGCGGTGCTGACCGGGATGTGGGAGCCGATGCTCGGGCAAGGGCCGGAGCGCGAGGCGAACATGGCGGCGCTGGTCGCCGACACGCCGCTGAAGCGCTTCGGCACGCCGGAGGAAGTCGCCGCCCTGTGCGTCTTCCTCGCCAGCGAGGAGAGCGCCTACATGACCGGCGCGGAGCTGACGCTCGACGGTGGTTTGCTGGCAGGAAGCGCGGCCTCGCCGGGCTGAGGCGGCGCGGGAACGGGGGTGCGTGAGGCCAGGCGGGCTCCACACCCCCTCTACCCCCCCGCTTAGACCCGCTTTAGCCCCGCCCAAGTGCGGTGCAGACCCCGCTTGGAGGAGGCGTCAGAGGCGGTTTTGGCGATGTTTCACGTGAAACATTCGCCGCAGCGGTCATGCCTCGGGGAGCGTGCTGAAATCGGTCAAAGCTGAGTCCCGCAGCCCCCGCCACACGTTCCGCGCCTGCACCGTCTCGGAGACATCGTGGACCCGCAGCAGGTGGACGCCCGCCTCCATCCCCCTGAGCGCCAGCGCCAGCGAGCCCGCGAGCCGGCGGTCGGCAGGCTCCTCGCTCGACAGCGCGCCAATCATCCGCTTGCGGCTCGCGCCCAGCATGAGCGGGCTTCCGAGCGCGTGGAACAGCGGCAGGGCGTTGATAAGGCTGAGGTTCTCGGCGAGCGACTTGCCGAAGCCGATGCCCGGATCGAGGATGATGCGGCTCTCTTCGATCCCCGCAGCCACCGCCCGGTCCCGCGCGGCGGCGAGGAAATCGAACACCTCGCTGACCACATCGGTATAGGTGCCGCCTGCGTGTAGATCCTCGCCCGCGCCGGGGGCGTGCATCAGGATCACCGGGCAGCCCCGCGCCGCGACGACCTCGATCGAGCGGGGGTCATAGCGCAGCGCCGAAACGTCGTTCGCCATATGCGCGCCCGCGTCCAGCCCCGCAGCAAGCACGCCCGCGCGGCGGGTATCGAGGCTGATCGCGGCGCCCATTCCGGCGCAATATTCCACAGCGGGGCGGATGCGGCCGATCTCCTCGTCCTCGAAAGTGGCCGCGGCGCCCGGGCGGGTGCTCTCCCCGCCGATGTCGATGATCGCCGCGCCTGCCTCCAGCATCGCGGCGGCGTGGGCACGCCCCGCCTCGAGGGCGTCGTGCTGGCCGCCGTCGGAAAAGCTGTCGGGGGTCACATTGAGGATGCCAACCACCTGCGGCTGATCGAGCCGGATCGTGCGGCTTCCAAGTTCGAGCGGAGGGTGGACCCGCGTGAGGTTGTCCCATTGCCGCGCGGCTTGTGCGGCGAGCCCTGAAGGAAGCCGCGCGATCGCCGCCCGGGTTTCATCGGGCGTTCCTACAGAGCGCGCGCGAACTTCACCCCCCTCGCGCACCACCAGCGCGAACTCGCGGGCATAGGCCATCGAGCCGCCCAATCGCACCGCCGCGCCGTCCACCGCCTGCGGGCCGGAGACGAGCGTGAGCGGGTGGATATAGACCTTCTGGTCCATGCCGCGCGTCCGTCAGTCCTCCGCCGCGAGGAGGTAAAGCTGGCGCGCGGCGTCGATCGGCTGGACCTCGCCGCCCTGCTCGTAGTGCCAGAAGGTCCAGCCGTTGCACGAGGGCGCGCCTTGCAGGTCCTTGCCGAGCCCGTGGATCGAGCCCGTCTGCCCGCCGCAGTCGAGCGAGCCGTCGGCGCGCACCGTCGCCACCCAGCGGCGCTTGCGGTCGAAGATCTGCGAGCCCGGCGGGATCAGCCCGGCCTCGACCACCGCGCCGAAGGCCACCTTGGGCGCACTGCGCGGCGACTGCATCGTGGTCAGCGCGCTCTCGTCGAGCGGCAGCTCGCGGGCGATGCGCTTCTCGGCGACGGCGCGGTAGAAATCCTCGCGCTCGCAGCCGATCCACGCGCGCCCCAGCCGCTTCGCCACCGCGCCGGTCGTGCCCGTGCCGAAGAAGGGATCGAGCACCACGTCGCCCTTCTCGGTGGTCGCCAGCAGCACGCGGTAGAGCAGCGCCTCGGGCTTCTGGGTCGGGTGCGCCTTCCTCCCGTTCTCCTTCAACCGCTCGCCCCCGGCGCAGATCGGCAGCACCCAGTCCGAGCGCATCTGGAGCTCGTCGTTCAGGGTCTTCATCGCGCGGTAGTTGAAGTGGTAGCGCGCCTTCTCGCCCATGCTCGCCCAGATCAGCGTCTCGTGGGCGTTGGTGAAGCGCGTGCCCTTGAAGTTGGGCATGGGGTTGGTCTTGCGCCAGACGATGTCGTTCAAGATCCAGAAACCGAGGTCCTGGAGGATCGAGCCGACGCGGAAGATGTTGTGGTAGCTGCCGATCACCCACAGCGCGCCGTCGGGCTTGAGCACACGGCGCGCCTCGGTCAGCCATTTGCGGGTGAACGTGTCGTAGGCGGCCATGGAATCGAACTGGTCCCAGTGATCGGTCACGGCATCGACATGGCTGCCGTCGGGGCGGTTCAAGTCGCCGCCGAGCTGGAGGTTGTAGGGCGGATCGGCGAAGACGAGGTCGACCGAGGCGGTGGGCAGCGAGCGCATCGCCGCGATGCAGTCGCCCGGCAGGATGCGGCCCAGCGGAAGAGCGGACGCGCGCGCGGTTTCCTGCGCTTTCTCAACGCGTTTCGCGCGCGTCTTCACCTTTTCCATCACACTCGCCACGGGAGCCTCGCCTGTCATGTCCGCTGATTTATCCACAGGCATGAGTCTTCGAGGAGTCCGCGTCAAGCCCCTCATTTCGCGCGGGGTTTGGTGTGCGACGGGGCGCGGCGGCGGAACGAAACGAGTCCGGCACAAGATGTTGAGTCCGCGCCGCGCTGGGGGACTCCGGATGTGGGGGTGTGGCGGGGAGGACTCAGTTCACCTCAACTTGTCATCCCAGCGAAAGCTGGGACGTAGGGCCGCAAATGCTGCTCCGCGCGGCTCTAGGCCCCAGCTTTCGCTGGGGTGACGAGACGAAGAGGATCGCGACCTAGATCAGCACCAGTTGCGCGACCGGCGCGAAGCTGCGGCGGTGAAGGGGGCTGGGGCCGTGCAGCCGCAAGGCCTCGAGGTGCTCGGCCGTGCCGTAGCCCTTGTTGCGCTCCCAGCCGTAGTGCGGGTGGGCCTCGGCGTATTCGCACATCAGCCGGTCGCGCCATTCCTTGGCGATGATCGAGGCGGCCGAGATGCACGGTTCGAGCGCGTCGCCGCCGACGATCGGGCGGGCGGGCCAGCACCAGCCCTCGCAGCGGCCGTGGGGGGTGAGGTTGCCGTCGATCAGCACCTCTTGCGTCTCGCAGCCGAGCACCTCGGTCAGCCGGGCGACCGCGCGGGTCATCGCCAGCATCGTCGCCATGAAGATGTTGACCCGGTCGATCTCCTCAGGCTCGACCACCGCCACGGCCCAGTCGCAGCCCTCGCGCAGCGCCTTGTCGAGGCTCGCGCGGCGGGTGGGCGAAAGGCGCTTGGAATCGTCGATCCCGGGCGGTATCGCCCGCCCCAGCACCACCGCCGCGGCCACCACCGGCCCGGCGAGCGGACCGCGGCCCGCCTCGTCGACCCCGATGACGACGCGCTCGCGCCCGACCTTGGAACCCGGAGTGACCCCTAGCATGACCCGTTCTGCCCGATTGCTCGCCGCTCTTTCGACCCCAGCGCTGCTGCTGGCAAGCTGTGCCAACGCCGAAACCGGGGAAAGCGCCGCCGGGAGCGAGGGCGAGATCGTCGCCACCACCGGGCCCGCCACGCCCTTCAGGACGAGCGCGGTCGGCACCTTCGAGGAGCCCTGGGCCATCACCTTCGCGCCTGGCACCGCCACCCTGTTCGTCACCGAGAAATCGGGCAAGCTGAAGTTCGTCGACACCGTCACCGGCACGGTCGGCACGGTGAGCGGGGTGCCCGCGGTCGACTACGGCGGCCAGGGGGGCCTCGGCGACGTGGCCTTCCTGCCGGGGGAGACTTCGGCGACTTTGGGCGGGCGGACGATCTACCTCTCGTGGGCCGAGGCCGGCGAGGGCGACACCCGCGGCGCGGCGGTGGGACGCGGGAAGCTGGTGTGTCCGCAGCCGACCGCCTGCGCGCTCGAGGGCTTCTCGGTGATCTGGCGCCAGACCCCCAAGGTGACGGGGCGCGGGCACTATTCACACCGCCTCGCCTTCTCGCCCGACGGCAAGTATCTCTTCGTCGCGAGCGGGGAGCGGCAGAAGATGGCCCCCGCGCAGGACACCGCGGTGACGCTCGGCAAGATCGTGCGCCTCAATCCCGACGGCACGCCCGCCGCGGGCAATCCGCTTGCCGCCAAGGGCGGGGTCTCGGCGGAGATCTGGTCGATGGGGCACCGCAATATCCTCGGGATCGACTGGGACGCGGCGGGGCGGCTGTGGGAGGTCGAGCACGGCCCGGCGGGGGGCGACGAGCTCAATCTCGTCAAGCCCGGCGCGAATTACGGCTGGCCGGTGCGCTCGAACGGCGAGCACTACAACGGCGACCCGATCCCCGATCACGAGCCGTCGGACGGTTTCGCCCAGCCCGCGCTGAGCTGGACCCCGGTGATCGCGCCGGGCGACATGCTGATCTATTCGGGCGCGCTCTTCCCCGCCTGGCAGGGCCATGCGCTGATGGCAGGGCTCGGCTCGCAGGCGCTGGTCGACGTCGCGCTCGACGGGGAAAGCGCGCGCGAGGCGGCGCGCTACGGTTTCGAGAAGCGCCTGCGCGCGCTCGCGCAGGGGCCGGACGGGGCGGTCTATGTCGCCGAGGACGGCAAGGGCGCGCGGCTGTTCAGGCTGACCCCGCGCTGATGGCGACCCCCTCCCCCCTCGCGGCGAGCGCCACCATCATCCCGCTCGAGGCGGTCGATCCGGCGATGGTCGAGGAAGTGCTCGACCGCGCCTTCGGCCCCGACCGCTTCGCGCGCACCGCCTACCGGATCCGGGCGGGGATGGACTGGCTGCCGGGCCTGAGCCTCGCCGCCCTCGACGAGGACGACATGCTGGTCGGCACGATCCAGTGCTGGCCGATCGGGCTCCAGACGAAGGAGGGCCAGGTCCCGCTGGTGATGGTCGGGCCGGTCGCGGTGGTCCCCGAGCGCCAGGGCGAGGGCTTCGGCATCGGCCTCATGAGCGCGATGATCGCCGAGGATGCGCGGCTCGCCGCGACCGGCGGGCGCTTGTCCTCAAGCAGCGAAGCGGTAGGACAGCAAGGACTCCCGCAGGTGCTGATCGGTGACGCCGAGTATTACGGCCGCTGGGGCTTCTCGGCGGCGATGACCGGCGGGTGGCGCTGTCCGGGGCCCTATGAACAGCACCGCCTGCTCGCGCGCGGCCACGGCCTTGCCGCCATGCCCGCCGACGGGATGCTCGGCCCGTGGGGTGGTGCGTAGCCTTACCCCCTTCACCTCGCAGTCCGCATCTGCCATCCCCTGGGATCTCATGCCCTATGAACCGCCCCCGCATCTCGCCGGCCTGACCCTCGCCCAGATCGCCGCGCTGGTCGAGGAGCGCAAGCTCCCGCCGGTCGAGACCTGGACCCCGGAGAAGGCGGGCGAGAGCCACATGCGCATCGCCGCCGACGGGACGTGGTTCCACGAGGGCGCGCCGATCCGCCGCGAGGCGATGGTGCGCGCCTTCGCGAGCCTCTTGACCCGCGACGGCGCGGGGCAGCACTGGCTCGTCACCCCCTTCGAGAAGCTCGGCATAGAGGTCGAGGACGCCGCCTTCATCGCCGTCGACTGCGTGCGCGCCGAGGATGCGCTGGCCTTCCGGCTCAACACCGACGACCTCGTGATCGCCGGTCCCGACCACCCCCTGCGCGCCGAGGGCGAGGCGGAGAACCCCGCCGTCTACCTCATGGCGCGGCGCGGCTGCGAGGCGCGCCTCAACCGCTCGACCTGGGCGCAGCTCGCCGAGATCGCGCTCGCCGAGGGCGCCGAGGCGAACGGCTGGCAGGTCGCCAGCAAGGGCGCGCGCTTCCGCCTCCTCCCATGACGCCGCCGCCGCCGCCGAGCCTCCACGACGCGCTCGCCCGCGCCTTTGCCGAGGGCCATGCGCGCGAGGTCGAGGGGCTGCTGAGCGACGCGCAGTTCGCCACCGACGGCCGCGCCACCCCTGCCGCGGTGCTGATCGCGATCACCGATGTGCCCGACGACCCGCAGGTGATCCTCACCCAGCGCCCCCGCGGGATGCGCGACCACCCCGGGCAGGTCGCCTTCCCCGGCGGCAAGATCGATCCCGGCGAGGACGCGGTCACCGCCGCCCTGCGCGAGGCCGAGGAGGAGCTCGCCCTCCCCCGCTCCGCCGTGCAGGTGATCGGCACCAGCGACATCTACCACACCGGCACCGGCTTCCTGGTCACGCCCGTCGTCGGCCTCGTCCCGCCGGGGCTCGAGCTGAGGCCCAACCCGACCGAGGTCGAGGCGTGGTTCGAGGCGCCGCTCGGCCTGCTCTTCGATCCGGCAAGCTGGACCGCCAACGCGGTGTTCTGGCGCGGCGCGACGCGGCGCTATCTCGAGATGGAATGGCAGGGCTTCCGCATCTGGGGCGTGACCGCGGCGATCATCGCCAACCTGTCGAAACGAATCCGGATGGAGGATCTCGAACTCCCGGTCCGTTCGGCCTGAACAGGCCCAGGGCAGGCTTGTCGAAGCCCTGCCTTTTCTTCTAGCGCTGAATCGAGGTTGAAGGACGACCCTTCGACAAGCTCAGGGTAAACGGGGTTGGTTCTGAAGTCGCTGCAATCTGCCGAATGGACCCGCCGCGAAGGCCTCGCGCGTCTCACGGAGGCGCTCGGCGCGGAGAACCTGCGCTGGGTCGGCGGGGCGGTGCGCGACGGGCTGCTCGGCGTTCCTGTCAACGATGTTGACGCCGCCACCACGCTCCTGCCCGCCGAGGTGATCGCCGCCTGCGCGCGCGCCGGGATCCGCACCGTCCCGACCGGCATCGAGCACGGCACCGTGACCGCAGTCCTCAAGGACGGCCCGGTCGAAGTCACGACCCTGCGCCGCGATATCGCCACCGACGGGCGGCGCGCGACGATCGCCTTCGCGGCCGAATGGCGCGAGGATGCCGCGCGGCGCGACTTCACGATCAACGCGCTCTACGCCCACCCCGAGACCCTCGCCATCGAGGACTTCTTCGGCGGCCGCGACGACCTCGCGGCGGGCCGGGTGCGCTTCATCGGCGCGGCGCGCGCACGGATCGCCGAGGATCACCTGCGCATCCTGCGCTACTACCGCTTCCAGACCCGCTTCGGCGCCGACCTCGACCCGGAGGCCGAGGACGCCTGCGCCGAACTTGCGCACACCCTCAAGGGCCTGAGCCGCGAGCGCATCGCCGCCGAACTCCTCGCGCTGCTCGCCCTGCCCGACCCCCACGCGACCATCGCCCGGATGCGCGCGCGCGGCGTGCTCGGGGTGATCCTGCCCGAAGCCTGCCCCCCGCAGGTCGCGCTGCTCGGCCGCGTCATCGCCGCCGAGGCCGCGCAGGGCTTCGCGCCCGATCCCGTTCGGCGGCTCGCCGCGCTGCTCCCCCCCTCGCCCGAGGTCGCCGAGACCGTCGCCGCGCGCCTCAGGCTCTCCAAGGCGCAGCGCGCCCGCCTCGTCGCCGCCGCCGAGCGCCGCGCCGAGGACGCGGTGCATCCCAAGGGCCTCGCCTATCGCCTGACGCCCCCGGTCGCCATCGACCGCCTGCTGCTCGGCGGGGCGGAGGCGGCGGCGCTCAAGGGCTGGGAGGTTCCCGCCTTCCCCCTGAAGGGCGGCGCGGTGGTCCGCCGCGGCGTCACCGCGGGACCGGCCGTGGCGCGCATCCTCCAGGCGGTCGAGGCGCGCTGGATCGCCGAGGACTTCCCGGAGGAATCGCGCATCGAGACGCTGCTCACCGAGGAACTCGCCCGCGCGGGTGCGTGATCGCGGTTATCGCGCCTGCTTCGGGCTGAACGGGGCATCATGCGCGGTGGCGTGCCGTCGGACGGGTTGTCTCAGGTAAGTCACACAGCTTAGATTCGCCTGCATCGGCGGACACATAGGTCCGCACTCGGCCACAGGCTGCGCGGGCCGCGCCACGGGATCGGCGGAGCGCCAGCGGGCCTCGAGCAAAGGGACGACTTCGCAATGATACCGATGATCCGCGCAGGCCTCGCCGGCGCGCTGGCCTTCACCTCCGCCGCCGCCCTCGCGCAGGACGTCGGCACCACCATCTACGGCGCCGACGGCAAGCCCGTCGGCACGGTCGCCGAGGCGGGCGCGCAGGTGGTGGTGATCGACACCGGCAAGCACAAGGCGCCGGTCCCCACCAACCTCCTGTTCGACGGCCCGAGCGGCAAGAGCGTCAACGCAACCCGCGACCTCGTCGACGCGATGATGGACGAGCGCATCGCCGAGGCGATCGTGAAACGCGACGCGAAGCTCGTGCAAGGCGCGGCGGTGATCTCCGCCGGCGGCCGCTCGGTCGGCACGCTGACGGCGGTCGACCTCGCCGCCGACGCCATCGTGCTCGAGGGCCCGCAGGGGCCGGTGCGGCTCAGGAAGGAGCACTTCGCGGTGAGCCCGCAGGGCGAGCTGATGGTGCTCTACAGCCGCGACCAGATCGCCGAGGCCGCCGCGGGCAAGCTCGCGCAGGCGAGCGACGCGGGTCGCTAGACAGGCCCGAAACCCTCAGCCGAACTTGCCCGACTTCGGGAAGCCCTGCGGCGGCATCCGCCCGGCGGCGCCGCGGGCGACCTTCCACATCCGGATTTCGGTTTCGGTGCGGGTGCGCTCGCCCGAGCCGCCCATCTGCCAGCTGAGCCCGTCGGCGAGGACGAAGGTGGTCGCGTCGGACAGCCCGCCGTCGCGGTAGCGCTGGAGCTGCACCCCCTGCCCGCGCGACATGACGGGCAGCTCCTCGAGGTTGAAGACCACGAGCTTGCGGTTGTCGCCGACCACCGCGACGTGATCGTGCGTGTCGCCGATGGGACGGATCACGGCGAGCTTCGCCCCGTCCTTGAGGTTGACCACCTGCCGCCCCTTGCGGGTCTCGGCGAGGAGCTCGTCGAGCAGCGCGACGAAGCCCTTGCCGTGGCTCGAGGCGAGCAGCAGCTTGCCGCCCGGTTTGTGGACCATCATCGCGCAGACGCTCGCCTCGCTCTCGAGGTCGATCATGGTGCGCACCGGCTCGCCGAAGCCGCGCGCGCCGGGGAGCTTGTCGCAGCCCAGCGTGAAGAACCGTCCGTCGCTGGCGGCGAGCAGCAGCTTGTCGGTGGTCTGCGCGTGGCAGATGAAGGCGAGGCCGTCGCCCTCCTTGTACTTGAATTCCTGGTCGAGCGGCACGTGGCCCGATGCCGCGCGGATCCAGCCCTTCTGGCTGAGGATCACCGTCACCGGCGCCTTCTCGATCATCGCGTCCATGCTGAAGGCGATCGTCGGCGCGGCCTCGGCGATCAGCGTGCGGCGGCGGCCGAGCGGGGTGTCCTCGGCATAGGCCTTGCGCAGGGTGCGCAGGTCCTTCTTGAGGCGGGTGCGCTGGCGGGCCGGGCTTTCGAGGAGCTTCTCGAGCTCGTCCTGTTCGGCGAGAAGCTCGTCCTGCTCCTTGCGCAATTGCATCTCCTCGAGCTTGCGGAGCGAGCGCAGCCGCATGTTGAGGATTGCCTCGGCCTGCCGGTCGGTGAGCTCGAACTCGGCCATCATCACCGGCTTGGGCTCGTCCTCGGTGCGGATGATTTCGATCACCCGGTCGAGGTTCAGAAAGGCGATGATGTAGCCGCGCACCAGCTCGAGCCGGTCGGCGATCTTCTCGAGCCGGTGCCTGGCGCGGCGCTGGAGGATGTCGATCTGCGCGAAGGTCCAGCTTTCGAGCAGCTCCTTCAGCCCCATCACCATCGGCGTGCGCCCGAAGCCGGGGCGCGCATCGAGGACGTTCATGTTGAGGCTGAAGCGCGTCTCGAGGTCGGTGAGCTTGAACAGGCTCTCCTTGAGGAGCTCGGGATCGACGTTGCGGCTCTTGGGGACGATCACGATGCGGATCGCCTCGTCGCTCTCGTCGCGCACGTCCTCGAGGATGGGGAGCTTGCGGTCGGCGATGGCCTGGGCGATCTGCTCGATGAGCTTGCCCTTGGGCACCTGGTAGGGGATCTCCGAGATGACGAGCTGCCACTGGCCGCCGCCGAGGCGCTCGATCCCCGCCGCGATGTCGGCCTCGTCCTTGGCCTCGGGCGCGCGGAAGCGGCCGCGCAGGCGGAAGGCGCCGCGCCCGGTGCGGTAGGCCTCGGAGATGACGGCGGGGCTGTCGATCACGTGGCCGCCGGTCGCGAAGTCGGGGCCGTGGAACAGCTCCATCAGCCGCTCGTGGGTCACCGAGGGGTTGTCGATAAGCTCTAGCGTCGCGTCGATGACCTCGGCGACGTTGTGGCTGGGGATGCTCGTCGCCATCCCCACCGCGATCCCGCTCGCGCCGTTGGCGAGGAGGTTGGGGAAGAGGCCGGGGAAGATCTCGGGCTCGATCTCTTCGCCGTTGTAGGTCGGGAGGAACTCGACCGTGCCCTCGTCGAGCCCCGCCATCAGCTCGAGCGCGGTGCGGGTCAGGCGGGCCTCGGTGTAGCGGTAGGCGGCGGCGTTGTCCCCGTCGACATTGCCGAAGTTCCCCTGCCCCTCGACCAGCGGGTAGCGCAGGGAGAAATCCTGCGCGAGGCGCACCATCGCGTCGTAGACCGAGGCGTCGCCGTGGGGGTGGTACTTGCCGATCACGTCGCCGACCACGCGGGCGGACTTCTTGAAGGCGTCGTTGGGGTTGAGCTTCAGCTGCCGCATCGCCCAGAGCAGGCGGCGGTGCACGGGCTTCAGCCCGTCGCGCAGGTCCGGGAGCGAGCGCGCGGTGATCGTCGAGAGCGCATAGACGAGATAGCGCTCGGAGAGCGCCGCATCGAAGGGCGCATCGACGATCGCGTCGAAGCCGTCATCCGGGGTTTCGGGGGGCTCGTCGGTGGTGGTGGGCGCGGCCATGCCCCCCCTTACCAATCCGCGCGCCGCCGAGGGAGAGGGGTTTCCACAGGGTTGCGAAATAAAGGCGCTGCCGTCACGCCACCGTGAATGAGGCGAAATTGTGGTTGGATTGTGGCGAAAATAAGGCACAAATGGGGCGAAGCCGACGCGGAGCACGTGAGTCGCGCCTCCACCAGTCCGGCTTCACGAGGAGAGACCCATGCGTAAGACCCTGATTTGCGCCGCTTCCCTGACCGCCCTGATGCTCACCGCCTGCAGCAAACCGGCCGACGATCCAACCGTTGCCGAGGCGGCGACCGAAACCGCTGCCCCACCTGCCGCCACACGCCAGGCAGACACCTTCAAGACCCTGCCGAGCCTCGAGAAGCTCCCCGTCACCCTCCCCCAGCTCGCCTATGCCTACGACTACCGCTGGGAATTGCCCGCCGACGCGATCGGCGCGCTCCAGCGCCGCCACGCGAGCCTGTGCGAGCAGCAGGGCCCCGCGATCTGTCAGATCACCGGCATGACCAAGACCGGCGAGGCAGAGGGCGAGGTGACGGGCGAGCTCCAGATGGCGGTCGCCACCCGCCAGGCGCGGGCCTTCGGCGCGCTGCTCGAGGACGAGGCCGAGGACGCCGGCGCCACGCAGATCGCCGCCGAGATCGCCTCGGAGGAGCTCTCCAAGCAGATGGTCGACACCGAGGCGCGGCTCGCCACCCGCATCGCCCTGCGCGACCGGCTCCAGGAGGTGCTGCGCACCCGCAAGGGCAAGCTCGAGGACCTGATCGCAGCCGAACGCTCGGTCGCTGCCGTCAACGAGGAGATCGACCAGGCGAGGAGCTGGATGAAGGAGATGCAGGGCCGCGTCGCCTACAGCCGCGTCACCGTCCGCTACGAGACCGGCGGGGCGGCGGCGCGCGACTTCATGGCGCCGGTCAGGGGCGCGCTGTCCTCCGTCGGATCGATCCTCGGCTTCCTCGCCGCGGTGCTGATCCTTGGGCTCACGGTCGCGGTGCCGGTCGGCGGGGTGTGGTGGAGCGCGCGGGTCCTGCGCCGCCGCCTCGCCGATGCCGCGCCCGATCCGCAGTAACCGCAAGGACCCCGCGCGGGGGAGGGCCGACCCGGCTTTCCCCCGCCGCTCCTTCCTGTTACGCGTGCATCGGGGCGCTTCAGGGGGGAGAGACAAGGCTATGCGATACACTTGGTTGGCGGCGCTCGCCCTGCTGGGCGCAGCGCCCGCGGCGGCGCAGAGCGCGGGCGAATTGCGCGCGCAGCTCGAGGAGACCAAGGCGATGCTCGCCCAGGGCGAGGCCGCAGGGATGGACGCGAGCGTCCTCTCGACGCTGCGCGAGACCCTCGCCATGCTCGAGGAGACGATCCGCGAGATGGAGGCCGAGGAGGGCGCCGCCTCCCCCGCCCCCGCCGCCGAGGAGCCGCTGAACGCGCCCTATCCGGTCAAGCCCAACCTCGCCGCGACCGAGGCCTGCGCGGGCTTCACCGAGCAGAACTACCGCAGCCGCGCGCTCGCCGCGGGGAGCGACGTGCAGCTCGACACGATGTGCGCGCAGGCCTTCGAATACTACGCGATGTACAAGCGCGCGATCGCGCAGGGCTATTCCGAGGCCGACGCGAACCGCACCTACGACGCGCACAGCAAGTCGGCGCTGGTCGCCAACGACTTCTACGCCAACAACCGCGCCGACTAGCCGTCCCGTCACGCCCCGCCGCGCGCCGCTCGCGCCCTGCCCCGCCCGGCGGAACCCGCGCCGGGCCGGGCGGCTATCCCTGTCACACCCCGTGACAGGAGAGCCCCATGCAGCGCGTCCTCATCATCGCCACCGACGGCTTCGAGCAGTCCGAACTCGTCCAGCCCCGCGACCTCCTCGCCGAGGCCGGCGCCGAGGTGACCATCGCCAGCCTCAAGCGGGGCGAGATCCGCGGCTGGGACCAGAAGGACTGGGGCGAGAGCGTGCCGGTCGACTGCACGCTCGATCAGGTCAATGCCGAGGACTTCGACGCCCTGCTGCTCCCCGGCGGGCAGATGAACCCCGACGTGCTGCGCACCGAGCACAAGGTCATCGACATCGTGCGCGAGTTCGACGCCGCGCAGAAGCCGATCGCGGCGATCTGCCACGCGCCCTGGCTGCTCGCCGAGGCCGACATCATCGAGGGGCACACGGTAACCGGCTGGCCCTCGATCCGCACCGACCTCTCGAACGCCGGCGCGGCGGTGGTCGACGAGGAGGTAGTGGTCGACGGCAACCTCATCACCAGCCGCAAGCCCGCCGATATCCCCGCCTTCGCGCAAGCGCTGATGAGCGCGCTCAACATGGAAGGCGCGGACGGCTGACGCGGCGGCGGGGCTACATCCGCCTGAGGTCGTTGCTCTCCGCAGGGACGCTGACGGTGAGGCCGTCGAGTTCGGGCGTCAGTTCGACCTGGCAGGACAGCCGCGAGGTGCGCCGCGCGCCGGCGGCGAAGTCGAGCATGTCCTCCTCCTCCTCCGAGGCCGGGGGCAGGCGCTCGAACCACTCGGCGGCGACGATCACGTGGCAGGTCGAGCAGGCCATCTGCCCCTCGCAGGTCCCCTCGAGCGGGAGGCCTGCCGCCTGGCCGACGCGCAGCAGATTGTCGCCCGGCGCGGCGGTCGCGGCGACGCTCCTGCCCCGCGGATCGACGAAGGTGACGGTGATGCTCACGAGGCCTGGCTCCTTGCGGCGGCGTTGATCGCGGCGGCGGCGGCCACGATGTCGTCCTCGTTCGTATAGCGCCCGAATCCGAGCCGGATAGAGGACTTCGCCTGGGCCTCGGAGAGCCCGATCGCGCGCAGCACGTGGCTCGGCCGGCCCGACCCGCTGGCGCAGGCCGATCCCGCGGAGAACATGACCTGGCGGCAGTCGCTCATCAGCCGGGCGACGTCGAGGCCTTCCCGACGGATGTTCAGATTGCCGGGCCAGCGGTGTTCGGCGCTGCCGTTCAGTTCCCAGTCCGCGAAGGCCTCCCGCGCGACGTTCCACAAATGTTTCACGTGAAACATTTCGCGCTCCGTGTCGACGGCCCGGCAAGCGACTCCGAAGCCGGCGCAAAGGGCGGGCGAGAGGGTGCCTGACCGGAGGCTGGCCTCCTGTCCGCCGCCGTGAAGGAGGGGCTGGAGCGGGCCTGCGTCCGGCCCGATCCACAGCGCGCCGATACCCTTGGGACCGTGGATCTTGTGCGCCGAGACGGCGATGTAGTCGGGGGCTAGAGGGGGTCTAAGGGGGGCCTGGGAGGGGTCTAGGGGCACCCTGCCGAAGGCCTGGACGGCATCGACGAGCACCTGCGCGCCGCCTGCGCGGGCGATGGCGATGGCCTCCTCGAGCGGATGCACCACCCCGATCTCGTTGTTGACCGCCATGATCGCGACAAGGCCGACCTGCGGCGTCATCGCGGCTTTCAGAGCTTCGAGGTCCGCGCGCCCGTCGAGGAGCACCGGGAGCACCGTGAAGCGCCGCCCCTGCGCCGCGACCGCGCGGGCGCAGTCGAGCACCGCGGCGTGCTCGGTGGCGAAGGTGAGGACGTCGCCCCCGGTCCCGAGCAGCACGGTGTTGAGCGCTTCCGTGGCGCCCGAGGTGAACACCACCCGCCCGCCCGGCGGCATCAGCGCGGCGACGTTCTCCCGCGCCGCCTCGATCGCGGCGGCGGCCATGCGGCCCATGCGGTGCGGCGAATGCGGGTTACCGAAAGTGTCGCTGTCAGGCCCGCCGAGCCAGCGCAACATCGCCTCGCGCGCTTGCGGAGCGAGGGGGGTGGTGGCCTGGTAGTCGAGGTAGATCATGCTTCTTCCCTCGTCATTGCGAGGAGCCAAAGGCGACGCGGCAATCCATGGACCGCCATCGCGACAGGCCGCAAGATCTGGCCATGGATTGCTTCGCTGCGCTCGCAATGACGAACTAGCACAGCGACCTCCAAGCCTCGGCAAACCGCTCCAGCTCCTCCGGCGTCGTCGACCACCCGAGGCTCACCCGGATCGTCCGCGCGGCGACGTCGTCGGGCACGCCAAAGGCGTCGAGCACCCGGCTCTTCTTGAGCGTGCCGGAAGAACACGCGCTCCCCGCCGAGACGGCGAAGCCCATGGCGTCGAGGCGGATGAGGAGGGCCTGCGCGCTCATCTTGGGGTGGACGACGGCGAAGATGTGCGAGCATTGCCAGCCCGGGGAGAGCACTTCGCCATCGCGATAGAGCGCATCCTTGAAGGCGGATCGGTGGTCTGTTGTGGTCGCCCAACTATCCCGGTCACCGGCTTCCAGCGCGGCAGCCATGCCCAGAGCACCGGGCAGGTTCTCGGTTCCCGGGCGATAGCCACGCTCGTGTCCGCCCGCAGGTTCGAGCATGGCGAAGTCCCGCACCAGCAGCGCACCCGTCCCGATCGGCCCGCCGAATTTGTGCGCCGATATCACGAGCATGTCCGCGTCCGGCAACGTGATCTTGCCCGCGCTTTGCGAGCAATCGACGAGGAGAAGACCCCCGCGTTCGTGGACCCACTCCCCAATGACATTTCGCACGAAGGGGAGAAGTCCCGTGCCGGTCTCCGAATTGAGGTGTTGAACCGCGACCAAGGCACCGGCGCAATCCCCGAGCGCTTCGAGATCGATGCCTTTCTTCTTCCGGTCGAACGGCACCACCTCGGCATCCGGCGCTGCGCGGAACACCGCGTCATGCTCGACCGCGCTGACGATCCGGCGCTCCACCTTCGCCCGGTTGAGGGCGATCCACAGCGCCTCGCTCGCCCCGGAGGTGAAGATCAGCTCGCCCTCCCAGCCGAGCGCGCGCTTGATCCGCTCGCGCGCGTCCTCGAGTGCCGCGCGCGCCTTCCTCCCCTCGGCATGGGGGCTCGAGGGGTTGGCCCATAGCCGGAACCCCTCCTCCATCGCCGCCTTCGCCTCGGGGCGCAGGGGGGAGGTCGCGGCGTGGTCGAGATAGACCCGTTCAGGGATGGCTCATTCCTCGAATAAATTGCGAATTGCTCGGCGGCGCCTATATAGGCGCGCAATGCCGAGCGCCACCCGGCGCCGCCTCACCTCGTTTGCGATTGGGTCAACCGATGCCGTCCGTGATCTTTCCCGGCCCCGAAGGCCGCCTCGAAGGCCGTTTCTCCCCGCCCCCGCGCCCGCGCGCGCCGGTGGCGATGATCCTCCACCCGCACCCGGAAGGCGGCGGGACGATGAACGACCGGATCGTGCAGCGGCTCTACAAGACCTTCGCCGACCGCGGCTTCGCGACGCTGCGCTTCAACTTCCGCGGCGTCGGGCGCTCGCAGGGGAGCTTCGATTCCGGCGTGGGCGAATTGTCGGACGCGGCGAGCGCGCTCGACTGGGTGCAGTCGATCCATCCCGAGGCGCAGAGCACCTGGATCGCGGGCTATTCCTTCGGCGCGCTGATCGGCATGCAGCTGCTGATGCGCCGCCCGGAAGTGCGCGGCTTCATCTCGGTCGCGCCGCCCGCCAACATGTACGACTTCTCCTTCCTCGCCCCCTGCCCGGCGAGCGGCATCTTCCTTCAGGGCGCGGCGGACACGGTGGTGCAGCCGGGCGCGGTGCAGAAGCTCGTCGACAAGCTGCGCACCCAGAAGCACATCACCATCCACCACGAGGAAATCCCGCGCGCCAACCACTTCTTCGAGAACGAGCTCGAGGAGCTGATGCGCGCGGTCGACAACTACCTCGACTTCCGCCTCTCGCCGGACTGCCCGATCAAGTGACGGTGTGAGGGCCACGCGCGGGCGGGCGGGTCCGGCCGGGCGGCGGCCTGCCCGGTCACTTCTTCGCGGCGGCACACAGGGCCGGAAGCTGCGTCTTCGCTTCCGCGAGCTCGGCGGCGATGTCCTGCGCCTTCCGGGCGGCGTCTGCACGCGGGCCTTCGAGGGCGAGACGCGTGGCGAGCCTTTCGGATTTCCGGTAGTCCGCCAGAAGCGCTTCGACGCGCCGCAGGTAATCGGGCAGGATCGTCGCACAGGCCTCGGCACGGTCGGTCTGCCACAGCGACTCGAGGTCGAACCGGAGGGCGGAGAGTTCCTCCTCCGCAGCGGCGATACGGTCCTGCGTGATCGCGTGCTCGAGCAGATAGTTATCGGGCTGCTGCGCGCGGGCGGGAAGGTGTCCCGTCAGCGCGGCCGCGGCGAGAAGAACGGCTGATCGTGTCGTCGGAGCAACTTTCATTTCCCGGCTCCCCTCTCGCCGTTCCCGCGGCCAGCGCCTCTGATTTGGCCGACAGGACTAGTCGTCTCGTCGCCGAACAACAACCGGTACATGGCACCGATGTGGTTCGATGCACGCTCCGGCGCGAGCAGCAATCGCTTCTCAACTGAATTGATTGAAAAAAATACGGTATTGAATTGCAACGCGAAATCCCTTCGCCCCTAGCAGTCTTCATAGTACCATCGCGGACGAGCGGGCCGGAGGTCCGGCTTGCGACAGGTGCTCCGGCCACCGCTCCCACGTGATGGAGAGAGGAGTGTCTGCATGAACTACGCTTCTGCCAGTCGAAGACCCAACCCCGCGGCCCTCGCCGGGGCGCTCGGCATCCCCGGGGCGCTCGGCGCGCTCATGGTGGTCGGGCTCGCGGTGACGGTGGCGACCGAACCGCCGGTCCCCCCGCTCATCGGCGAAACGATCACCGAGACTGTGCTGCCCCCGCCCCCGCCGCCGACCCCCGACAAGCCACAGCCCGAGGCCAAGGCGACGAGCACCACCACGCTCGATCCCCTCGCCCCGCCGCGTCCGAGCGTGCCGCCCACCGAGTTCACCCTCGGCGAGAACTTCACCGTGCCCCTCGGCACGGGCGAGACGTCCGGCACCGGCACGGGCGAGATCGGCATCCCCGCGCCGACCTTCACGCCCTCGCTGTTCGACCCCGTCGGCGCGCGGCCCAAGGGCAATGCCGGGCGCTGGGTGACCAACGCGGACTACAAGCCCCGCTGGATCATGGAGGAGATGGCGGGCACCGCGCGCTTCACCCTCGCGATCGACGCGGCAGGCAAGGTGACGGGCTGCACCATCACCCGCTCGACCGGCCACGGCCCGCTCGACGCGGCGACCTGCCAGCTGGTGAGCAAGCGCGCCCGCTTCGAGGCGGCGCGCGACAATACCGGCAAGCCCGTCGCGGGAAGCTACACCGGGACGATCACCTGGAAGATACCAGAATGAGGAGGCGCGCCCGTCCGGGCGCGCCGATCCTCGCTCATGCGACCTGAAGGTCGCGTCGCTGCGGGGCGGCCGCGTGGCCTTGCGACGCCTGCGGCGTCGATGGTCTCGATCATGGCGTCGCCGGGGGAGCGCGTTCAGCCTTCCCCGGCGGCGGCCTTGACCTGGTCGATCGGCGCCTCGCCGGTCCTCGTCGGCAGCGTCCAGATCAGCACGTTGACCACCGCGACCGCCGCGAGCAGCACCATCAGCGCGGGGTTCCTGACCTCGCCGGTGCGCCGCCACAGCACCACCGCCCCGGCGACCAGCGCGAGGGCGGCGAGCATCACGATCGACAGCACGGTCTCCATCATGCGTTAAGGCGCTCCCTCGCTGGCCGGAACAGGGCGGTGGGACAAGCGGCAACAGGCCGCCGCGCACCGCACGAGGGAGGCTATGATGGGTATCTTCGCGTCGATCAAGAACGCGATCTGGCATTCGGACCGGGACCACGCCGAGGAGAAGGCCAAGCCCACCGGCGACCCCTACCCCGCCGCCCCCGCGCCAATGGCCACGCCCTCCGCACCCCGGCCAGCTCCCGCCGCCGCCGAGCCCGAGCCGATCAGCCAGGCCGCGATGGAGGCGCGCATCGCCCGGATGCCGGGGGCCGAGGGACGCAACTGGCGCACCTCGATCGTCGACCTGATGGCCGTGGTCGGGGTCGATCCCAGCTACGAGAACCGCAAGGAACTGGCGGGCGAGCTCGGCCTCACCGACTACTCCGGCACCGCCGAGCAGAACATCGCGCTCCACCACGCGGTGATCAACCTGCTCGCGGCCGAGGGCGGGGCGATGCCCGGTATGCTGCGCGACTGACCGGCGATGCCCGGTGCGATTGACTCGGGGGTGGGCCATCGCCAAACCGCTCGCATGAGAGAGAGCACCCCCACCGTCACCCGCCGCCAGACCCTCAAGGGGATCGGCGGCGTCTCCGCCCTTGCGCTGCTGCCGGCCTGCGCCGCGGACACCCCTGAGCCCGCCGCCGCCAGCGCCTCGATCAAGGGCCTCGCTCCCGACGCCGCGCTCGACCGGATCGCCTACCGGATGCTCGCCCACGAGCCGGGCCGCGCGACCGGGCTCGGCGTCGACGTCGGCGAATACGCCGCCTGGCGCTCGACCTTCGGGACGACCGGCGAGGCCGGGCGCAGCGCCTACGAGGCAACCCTCCGCGACATCGTCGCCGAGGTGCGCGCCTACCCGAAGGAGGGCCTGACCAGCGACCAGCAGATCGGCTTCGAGGTGGTCGAGACCGCCTTCACCCGCGCATTGGAGGGCATGGCCCTGCCCTATGGCGAGGTCGCGGTCGGCAGCTGGCGCAACTCGCCCTATTCGGTGATCCAGAACGTCGGCGGCTATATCGACATGCCGAACTTCTTCGGCGCGACCCAGCCTCTGAAGACCCCCGCCGACATCGGCCCCTACATGGACCGCCTTGCCGAGGTCCCCGCGATCCTCGACGCCGAGTGCGAACGCATCCGCGCCGCGCGCGGGCTGGGCGTGGTGCCGCCCGCCTTCCTGCTCGACAAGGCGATCGCGCAGATCGGCGTGGCGATCAGGGCGGCGAGCGAAAGCTACGCCGGCCCGCTCGCCGCAGCGAAGATCGACGGCAGCGACGTCGCCGCCGCGCAGGCCGAGCGGATCGTCGCCAGCGGGATCGTCCCCGCACTCGAACGCCAGCTGGAGGAACTGCGGACCGAGCGCGGCGTGGCGAAGGACCTCGCCGGGGTGTGGTCGCAGCCGCGCGGCGAGGAATATTACGACTGGGCGATCCGCGCCTCGACCACCACCCGCCTCACCCCCGACGAGATCCACCACCGCGGCCGCGAGGAGCTGAAGGCCCTCCACGCCCGGATGGACGCGATCCTCAAGGAGATCGGCTACACCAACGGCAGCGTCGGCGAGCGGATGCGCGCGCTTTCGGCCGATCCGCGCTACCGGTTCGCGGAAGGCGATCCGGGCCGCGCCGAGATCCTCGCCTTTATCGATGACCGCCTCAAGTGGATCAGGGCGCAGATGCCGCGCGCCTTCAACACCCTCGTCGATCCCAACATGGAGGTGCGCCGCATCGCGCTTGCCGAGGAGCCCGGCGCGCCGGGGGCCTATGGCGGCGCGGGGAGCAAGGACGGCAGCATCCCGGGCCGGTTCTGGATCAACCTCAGGACCACCGACCTTCACCGCAAGTATGACCTCGCCGACCTCACCTTCCACGAGAGCATCCCCGGCCACGTCTGGGAGGGCGAATTCTCGAACCGCCTGCCGCTGATCCGCTCGATCCTCGCCTTCAACGCCTTTTCCGAAGGCTGGGCGCTCTATGCCGAACAGCTCGCCGACGAATTGGGCGCCTACGACGAATTCAAGGTCGGACGGCTGGGATACCTCCAGTCCCTCGCCTTCCGCGCCTGCCGGCTGGTGGTCGACACCGGCCTTCATTCCAAGCGCTGGACCCGCGAGCAGGGGCGCCAGTTCTTCGTCGAGGAGAACGGCTCGAAGGTCGAGGAGGTCGCCTCCGAGGTCGACCGCTATTGCTCCTGGCCGGGGCAGGCCTGCGGCTACAAGATCGGCCATTCCGAGATCGTCCGCCAGCGCGCCCGCGCCGAGGCCGAGCTGGGCGCGAAATACGACCTCAAGGCCTTCAACACCGCCGTCGTGCTCGGCGGCAATGCGCCCTTGAGCGTGATGGCGAACACGGTCAGCCGCTACATCGCGCAGGCGAAGGGGTGATGCTGGAGGCCCCCTCCTCTTCAGAGGAGGGGGGTCCGGTTTCGCCAAGCCGAAAGCAGCAATCCCCGCACATCCTCGCGCTTCCCAAAGCGCTACCCCGTCCCCATCTTGCAATCTTTCGCGCATTAGGAGACTGCATGGAGACGCTGGGACAAGACCTTGAAACCATGCGCCGGGTGCCGCTCGCGCCGGCCCATGTCGATGCGATCTGCGCGATCGGGGGCGAGAAGTTCTATCCCGCCGGCTCCATCGTCATGGACATCGGCGATCCGATGGACCGATTCGTCTACATCCTTGAAGGCGAGATCGAGGTCGTGAACCCCTACACCGGCGAGCGGCTGCTCAAGTCGGCGCTCGGCCCGACGCAGTTCATGGGCGAGATCGCCTTCCTCAACCGCGGCACCAATTACCTCAGGATGCGCGCGAGTATGGACACCCGCGTCATCGAGGCGCCGCGCGGGCCGATGCTCGAACTGATGAGCCGCGTGCCCGAATTGTCCGACCACCTCATCACCGTCTTCGCGGCGCGGCGGCGCAAGCAGTTCGAGCTCGGCAATGCCGCGGTCAAGGTGATCGGCGCCGACCGCGATGCGCGCGTCCAGGCGGTCGAGCGTTTCCTGTCGAGGAACCGCATTCCCTTCAAGAGCTTCGACCTCGACGCGACCGACGCGCAGACGCTCGAGGTGTGCTCGGTGGTCGGCAAGGAGCCGGCAGTGCTGATCGGCACCGGCCAGCGGCTCGAGGACCCGACCCCGCGCAAGGTCGCGCAATATTTGGGGCTCGACCTCGATATCTGCTCGCGGCGCACCTACGATCTGGTGATCGTCGGCGGCGGCCCGGCGGGGGTGGCGGCGGCGGTCTATGCGGGCTCGGAGGGGATCGAGGCGCTGGTGGTCGAGGACACGGCCGTCGGCGGACAGGCGGGCACGTCAAGCCGGATCGAGAACTACATGGGCTTTCCGACCGGCATCAGCGGCACCGACCTCACCTGGCGGGGCCAGGTGCAGGCGATGAAGTTCGGCACCCGCTTCGTCATGCCGCGCCGCGTCGAGGCGATGAGCCGGCGCGAGGACGGGGCCTATTGCCTCACACTGGATGACGGGGACGAGCTGTGCGCCCGCGCGGTGCTGATCGCGACCGGGGTGCAGTATCGCCGCCTGCCGATCGACAATCTCGAGGCGCTCGAGGGCGCCGGGGTGTTCTACTCGGCGACCGAGATGGAGGCGCGCTTCTGTTCGCGCACCGAGGCGGTGGTGATCGGCGGCGGCAACTCGGCCGGGCAGGCGGCGATGTACCTCAGCCGCGCCGCGAGCCACGTGCACCTCGTCGTGCGCTCGGGGAGCCTCGCCGCCTCGATGTCGAGCTACCTGATGCAGCGGCTCGAGGCCGATCCGCGGGTGACGATCCACTACCACTCCGAGGTCACCGCGCTCCACGGCGAGCACTGGCTCGAGGGGATCACGCTCAGGACCGGCGAGAGCGAGCGGCGGATCGACACACGGGCGCTGTTCATCATGATCGGCGCGGCACCCAACACCCACTGGCTCTCGGGCCTCGCCGCGACCGATTCCAAGGGTTTCGTGCTCACCGGCGCGGCGGCAGGGCAGACCGACGACTACGCCACCACCGCTCCCGGCATCTTTGCGGTCGGCGACGTGCGCAGCGGTTCGGTCAAGCGCGTCGCGAGCGCGGTCGGCGAGGGCTCGGTGGTGGTCAGCCGCATCTGGCAATATCTCGAGGACACGCTAAATTCTGGGGGGCTGAAAATCCCCCCAGACCCAGGTTGATTCTAGGATTGAGATCGAGCGAACACACCAAAGAGTTGCATTCACATGTTTATTCTTTCGATCATGTGTTGCAGCAACGTGAAGCATCGAAATTCAATCACGGTTTTCTAAACGGGTTGGGAACTTCCACGATCTCGCACTCCGGCGGCTCGCAAAAGATAATAATTGGGTCTTGTGGCAGGCGAGGCGGGCTGGGTGTCACGATAATGATCGGCTCATCCCCAGGCGATGGCGAAGGCGGCGGCGGCGGCGGCTGCTGTTGAGCAGAGAGCGGAGAACAGCAGAACCCAAGAGCAGCCGCCGCGATTGGCAATCTAGATTTCATCACTTTTTCTCCTTACATTAGAGATCGATAGGCTAAGTCAACCTGTGGCTTTCTGCAAGATCTAAGATCCCGATGTTTAAGCCCATCACAGACAGCCGGCTTGCGTCGGCAGCGCTTTGCCATGCCGCGCTGGCTGGGCGGAGGGGCGGCGGAGTTGTTGCGATGGGGACCACTTAGGAAGTTGGAACCCTGCTCATCGGCCGCCCAGCACCGCGCCGGCGACCTCGCCTTCGCCGACCCGGTCCACGTGCGCGAGCTGCTCGATCCGGCGCTCTACGAGCAGAAGAAGGTTAGGGGCTATGACGGCTTCTACGCCAAGAGCTGGCTGTTCTATCACTACCTGAGGTTCAACAAGGAGCGGCAGCCTCAGCTGAGCGCCTACCTGAAGAACCTCGTCGACGGCATGGACCAGAAGACCGCGGGCGAGAAGGCCTTCGGCGACCTTGACGTGCTCGAGAAGGAGCTCAGGGCCTATTCGCGCCAGTCGCGGATGTTCACCTACGTGCTCAAGCCCGAACAGCTCACCACCGGCAGCCCGATCACCCTGCGCAAGCTCTCGGCGGGCGAGGCGGCGATCATGCCGCTCCAGATCCGCTCGCAGCGCGGGGTCGACGAGGCGGAGGCCGCGACCATCGTCGCCGAGGCGCGCACCGTCGCGGCGCGCTTCCCCGAGGATGCGGGGGTGCTCGCCGCGCTCGCCGAGGCGGAATACGACGCGGGCAACGATGCCGCCGCGATCGCCGCCGCGGACAAGGCGATCGCGCTCGATCCGGCGCGCACCAACCCCTACGTCCAGAAGGGCTATGCGCTGTTCCGCCAGGCCGGCGAGGCCGAGGACAAGCGCGCCGCCTATGCCGCCGCGGTCAAGCCCTTCATGGCGCTGAACGCGATCGAGAACGATCACCCCCTGCCGCTGATCTATTTCTACCGCGCTCAGCTCGAGCGCGGCGTCGAGCCGAGCGAGAACGCGCGCGCCGCGCTCGAGCGGGCGGCGGTGCTCGCGCCCTTCGACCACGGCTTGCAGATCAATGCCGGGATGATGCTGATCGGCGAGGGCAAGCTCGAGATCGCGCGGATTTTCCTCGCGCCGGTCGCGGCCAACCCGCACGGCGGCGGCGCGGCGGCGCGGGCGAAGCAGCTGATCGCCGCGATCGCCGACAAGCCCGACGGCGAGAAGGTCGACTTGAGAAACCTCCCCGAGCCGGTCGAGACCCCCGAAGTGGCGGTCTCGGGGGGCTGAGGCTCAGCTCCCGCCGAACAGCCCCTTGGCCATGCCGAGGGCGTCGTTCACCGGGTTGCCGTCCCCGTCGCGGTCGATCAGCGCGGCGAACTGCGTCAGCGAGCCCTCCCCGCCGATCGCGGCGACCACCTGACCCAGGATCTCGGGGCTGAGGCCGGTCTTCTCGGCGGCGAGCTGCACCGTGTCGCCGTCCATCTGGTGCGTCCGCCCAAGCGTCGCGATCGCCTGCTCGGCGATGGCGGGATCGATCCCGAGCTGCCGGGCGAGGTTTGCCACGTCGTCCGGCGCGCCGCCGATGTTCCTGAGGATGCCGTCGAGAATGCTCATGGCCGTGTCTCCTTGCAGCCGAGTCCGCCCTGGAGTGTGCCTCAGCCGTGCGACAGATCAACGAAAAAGCCCCGCTCCGGTCTCAGGACCGGGCGGGGCTCCCCTCTCCAACCGGTGAAAGGTTCAGGCGGCGACGGCGGGCGCCGGGGCGGCCTGGCGCACGCCCTCGTCGACATGCGCCTCGAACTGCGCGAAGTTGTCGATGAAGAGCTGGACGAGCTTCTGCGCGGTCGCATCGTACTCGGCCTTGTCGGCCCAGGTCGCGCGCGGGTCGAGGATCGTCTGGTCGATCCCGGCCTCGGCGAGCACCGGCACATGGACCGGCACCTCGAAGCCGAAGTTCGGATCGCGGCGGAACTCGACATCGTCCATCTTGCCGTCGAGCACCGCGTTCAGGAGCGCGCGGGTCGCCTTGATCGGCATACGGCTGCCGGTGCCGTACTTGCCGCCGGTCCAGCCGGTGTTGACCAGCCAGCACTGCACGTTGCCCTTGGCGATGCGCTCCTTCAAAAGGTTGCCGTAGACCGAGGGGTGGCGCGGCATGAAGGCGGCGCCGAAGCAGGTCGAGAAGGTCGCCTCGGGCTCGGTCACGCCGATCTCGGTGCCCGCGACCTTGGCGGTGTAGCCCGAGAGGAAGTAGTACATCGCCTGGTCGGCGGTCAGCCGCGCGATCGGGGGCAGCACGCCGAAGGCATCGGCGGTGAGCATGATGACATTGGACGGCGCGGGGCCGAGGTTCTTCTCGGAAGTGTTGGGGATGAACTCGATCGGATAGGCGCCGCGGGTGTTCTCGGTCTTGCTGCCGTCGGTGAAGTCGAGCTCGCGACTTTCCTCGTCCATCGTCACGTTCTCGAGGATCGTGCCGAACATCTTCGTGGTGGCGTAGATCTCGGGCTCGCCTTCCGCCGAGAGGTTGATCATCTTGGCATAGCAGCCGCCTTCGAAGTTGAAGACCGCGGTGTCCGACCAGCCGTGCTCGTCGTCGCCGATGAGGGTGCGGCTGGCGTCGGCCGAAAGCGTGGTCTTGCCGGTGCCCGACAGGCCGAAGAAGATCGCGCTCTTGCCGTCGGCGCCGATATTGGCCGAGCAGTGCATCGGCATCACGCCCTGCGCGGGCAGGAGGTAGTTGAGGAGGCCGAATACGCCCTTCTTCATCTCGCCCGAATATTCGGTGTTGCCGATGAGGATCAGCTTCTCGGTGAAGCTCACCGCGATCACCGTGTCGCTGCGGCAGCCGTGGCGCTCCGGGTTCGCCTTGAAGCTCGGCAGGTTGATGATCGTGTATTCGGGGACGAAGTCGGCGAGTTCCTCGGCGGTGGGGCGCACCAGCAGGGTGCGGATGAACAGGTTGTGCCAGGCGAGCTGGTTGATGACGCGCACGTTGACCCTGTATTCGGGCTGCGAGCCGCCGAACAGGTCGGCGACGTAGAGCTCCTCCTGACCTTCGAGATGGGCGAGGAAGTCGGCCTTGAGCGCGGCGAAATGCGCCTCGCTCATCGGCTGGTTGATCGTGCCCCAGTTGATCGTGTTTTCGGTCTCGGCGTCGCGCACGACGTACTTGTCCTTGACGCTGCGCCCGGTGAAGCGGCCGGTGTCGACCAGCAGCGCGCCGTGCTTGGTCAGCCGGCCCTCGCCCTTCTTGAGCGCGTGCTCGACCAGCGCGGCGGTGCCGAGGTTGGCGTGGATCGTCGCGCGGGTGGCGAGGTTCTGGGCGGCCAGCGGGGTTGCGAGCGAGGTCAAGGTAGCGTCTCCGGGCGAAGGCGGCAGGGCATGGTTCACGAGGAAGGGCCGACCGGTCGAGCCTGCGAATCCGCCCCTTCCGGTTCCATCCCGTAGCAGGTGCGCATACGTATGCAACCTCAGGCGCGGCGGACTGCCACAACCGATATATCCCTCGGCGTGAGCCCTTAAATCGCGCGTGCCGCAAGGTCAAACCGGCAAACGCCTGACATAGGTGAGCTTCTCGCGGGCTGCGCCTTCCCGCTGGCGTTGCGGCCTTGCGAGGATCACGCTAACCCTGCCCCGGCCACGCGCCGCCGGACGGGAGACGAGAGCATGGAGGGCAGCACCACCGAAGCCGCGCTCGAAGGCGCAGGGGCCGAAACGCGCAAGCTCCAGATCGCGCTGGTCGACGATGATCGCAACATCCTCACCACCGTCTCGATCGCGCTCCAGGCCGAGGGCTTCGCGACCCGCCTCTATTCCGATGGCGAGACGGCGCTGAAAGCCCTGCTCGACAATCCGCCCGACCTCGCCGTCTTCGACATCAAGATGCCCAAGATGGACGGGATGGAGCTGCTGCGCCGGCTGCGCGCCCAGTCCGCGCTGCCGGTGATCTTCCTCACCAGCAAGGACGACGAGAGCGACGAGGAGGCGGGGCTGGAGCTGGGCGCGGACGACTACATCGCCAAGCCCTTCTCGCTGCGGCTGCTGATCGCCCGCATCCGCGCAATCCTGCGCCGCGCCGAGCCGCTCGTCGCCGGCGCGGCGCCCGCCGCCTCCCCGGAAGAGCCCCAGCCCGCGAGCCTCACCCGCGGGCGGCTGTTCATGGACCCGGCACGCCACCAGGTCACCTGGGGCGGCCAGAGCGTCAGCCTCACCGTCACCGAGTTCCTGATCCTCGAGGCGCTCGCGATCCGCCCCGGGGTCATCAAGAGCCGCAACCAGCTGATGGACGCCGCCTACCCCGACGACGTGTTCGTCGACGACCGCACCGTCGACAGCCACATCAAGCGGATGCGCCGCAAGTTCCGGCTCGTCGATCCGGCCTTCGACGCGATCGACACGCTCTACGGCGCGGGCTACAGCTTCACCGATGGCTGATGCGCCCAAGGGCAGCGGCGAGCACCTCAGCGCGGGCGGACGCTTCGCGCTCACGGGCCGCATCCTCGCGGTCAACATCCTGCCGCTGGTGTTCCTCGGCGGCGGGCTGTTCTACCTCGACAGCTACCGCACGCAGCTCGTCAACGAGCGCTTCAAGCTCGCGCGCATCGAGGCGCAGATCACCGCCGAGGCATTGGCAGGCGCGAGCCGCGCGCGGCAGGAGGCGCTGCTCGTCCAGATCGGCAAGGAACAGCGCATGCGCCTCAGGCTGTTCGACGCGCGCGGCCGCCTCACCGCCGACAGCTTCGCGCTCGCGGACCCCGCCTTCCGCTTCAACGACATCTCCGACGACGACTGGGAGCAGCGCTTCGCCCGCTGGCTTGACCGCACCGTCGACACCATCGTCGCCGCCGAGCCGGTCAAGGACTATGCCGAGCCCGAGGCGCAGGAGGCCGATGCCTGGCCCGAGCTCGCCCGCGCGCGCGAGCTCGGCCTCTCGCAGGTGCGCCTCTACGACTGGATCGACGGCACGCCCGTCATCACCGCCGCGGTGCCGGTGGGCCTGCAAGGCGCGACCTTGCTTACCGTGCGCAACGCCGTCGACATCACCGAGAGCGTGCGCGCGGCGCGCTCGACCCTCGGCTTCGCGGTGCTGCTGGTGATGGCCTGCTCGGCGCTGCTCTCGCTGTTCCTCGCGCGCACGATCGTTACCCCGCTGCGCCTGCTCGCCCGCGCCGCCGTGCGCGTCAAGCAGGGCCGCGACCGCGAGGTCGAGGTGCCGCGCCTCCCCCAGCGCCGCGACGAGATCGGCCTGCTCGCCCGCGCGGTCTCGGACATGACCACCGCGCTGCGCCACCGCATCGACGCGGTCGACAGCTTCGCCGCCGACGTCGCGCACGAGATCAAGAACCCGCTCGCCTCGCTGCGCAGCGCGGTCGACACCCTGCCCCGCGTCGAGGACCCGGCCCTGCGCAGCGAGCTCATCCAGATCGCCGCCCACGACGTGCGCCGCATCGACCGCCTCGTCACCGAGATCGCCGCCGCGAGCCGCGTCGATGCCGAGATCAGCCGCGCCAAGCTCGAGACCGTCGATCTCGCCGAGCTCTTCGCCAACCTCATCCGCAGCCGCGAGGATCGCGGGATGAACGCCGGGCGGCAGCTGCGCCTCGACGCGGCGCCCGGGGCGCGGCTCAAGGTGCTCGGCGTGCCGACCCAGCTCGAACGGGTCGCCGAGAACCTCCTCGACAACGCCGTCTCCTTTTCCCCGCCCGAGGGCACGGTCAGCGTCGCGATCCGCCGCGCGAACGGCCGGGTCGTCACCGAGGTCTGCGACGAGGGGCCCGGCATCGCCCCCGAGCGGCGCGAGGACGTGTTCCGGCGCTTCCATTCCGACCGGCCCGAGGGCGAGAGCTTCGGCAACCACTCCGGCCTCGGCCTCGCGATCGGCCGCGCCATCGCCGAGGCGCATGACGGTTCGCTCACCGCCGATGCGCGTGCCGACGGGGCCTCGGGCGCCTGCCTGCGCCTCGCCCTGCCCGCCGCACCGTGAGCGAGGGGCTGGTCTTCCCGGCGAGCGCCGTTGCCCTCGACGGCCGCGCGCTGCTGATCGAGGGCCCGCCGGGGAGCGGCAAGTCGAGCCTCGCGCTGGCGCTGATCGAGGCCGGGGCCGGACTGATCGGCGACGATGCGGTGACCCTGACGCCCGCGAAAGGCGCGCTGGTCGCCTCGCCTCCGCCGAACATCGGCGGGCTGCTCGAGGTGCGCGGGGTCGGCCTCGTCAGCCTCCCCCTCGCGCCCCCCGCGCCGGTCGCGCTGCTCCTGACGCTCGGCGGCCCCTCTCCCGAACGCCTCCCCGAGCTGCCGATCCCCACCCGCCGCATCGCCGGGATTGCCGTCCCGGTGCTCGGCTTCGAGCCCGGCACCATCGCCCCCGCCGCACGCGCCGTCTGGGCGCTGCGCTGCCACGGCCTCGTATTCGAACCGGCTTTTCATCGCAGCCCCGGCGCGTCACAATAGGCGCCATGAGCGACACGCCCGCCCCTGAGACCCCCGAGCGACGCCAGCTCCTGCTCGTCACCGGGCTCTCGGGGGCGGGCAAGTCGACCGTCCTCGCGGTGCTCGAGGATCTGGGCTGGGAGACCATCGACAACTTTCCGGTGCGGATGCTCAAGCGCCTCGTCACCATGCCCGACGAGGCGCGCGCGCCGCTCGCGATCGGCTTCGATTCGCGCACCCGCGGCTTCGTGCCGGCCGACGTGATCGCGCTGGTGAAGGACCTCGCCGCCCGGCCCGACATCGCGCTCACCTTCCTGTTCCTCGACTGCTCGGGGGGCGAGCTCGAGCGCCGCTTCAACGAGACCCGCCGCCGCCACCCGCTCGCCGCCGGGCGCCCGCTGCTCGAGGGCATCGCCGCCGAGCGCGAGCTGCTCGAGCCGCTGCGCCGCTGGGCGGACGTGATGATCGACACCACCGCGCTCACCAGCAACGACCTGCAGGCGCGCATCCGCGAGCTCTTCGCCCCCGCCGACAGTGCCGCGGCGCTGACGCTCACGCTCTCGAGCTTCGGCTTCGCGCGCGGGATGCCGCCGCTCGCCGACCTCGTCTTCGACATGCGCTTCCTCGACAATCCGCACTGGGTGCCCGGGCTGCGCGAGCAGACCGGGCAGGACGCCGCGGTCGGCGAGCACATCCGCCGCGACCCCGCCTTCGCCGACGCCTTCGCGCGGATCCGCGACCTGCTGCTGGTGCTGCTCCCGCGCTATGCCGCGCAAGGCAAGCCCTATGTCCACGTCGCCTTCGGCTGTACCGGGGGGAGACACCGCTCGGTCTACACCGCCGAAAGCATGGCTCAGGCCTTGCGCGCCGCCGGATTTTCGCCCACTGTCCGCCACCGCAACCTGGGCTCGCGCGCGGCCGATGCGATCGAGGGGGATCGCCGCTAGCAGCGCCGTGCCATTTTCGTCAGGTTGCCTGCGGCACATTGCCGGTTCAGTTAGAAACGCGTAAGGCACGCCCCGGCGGGCAGGTAACGGACCCTTTTTCACGCATGATCGGCTTGATCCTGGTAACCCATGGCCGCCTCGCGGACCAGTTTGTCGAGGCCATGGAGCACGTGGTCGGCCCGCAGGACGGGATCGTCACGGTGTGCATCGGCCCCAATGACGACATGGAGCAACGCCGCGCCGACATCGCGGGCGCGATCCAGGCGGTCGACAGCGGCGCGGGGGTCATCATCCTCACCGACCTGTTCGGCGGCACGCCTTCCAACCTCGCGATCTCGCTGCTCGATGCGGGGCATGTCGAGGTGATCGCGGGGATCAACCTGCCGATGCTGATCCGCCTCGCCGGGGCGAGGAAGGCCATGGACGTCACCGCCGCGGTCCACGCCGCGCAGACCGCCGGGCGCAACTACATCACCATCGCCAGCGAACTCCTCGGGCAGGAAACGCCGCCCGCACGGGCCAAGGCTTGAGGACAGCCGCCGTGGGGGAGGCAAGGCGACACGTCACCATCGTCAACCGCCGCGGGCTGCACGCCCGGGCGAGCGCGAAGTTCGTCGGCGCGGTCGCGGCGCTGCCGGAGGGCGTGAAGGTCACCGTCTCGAAGGCGCCCAACAGCGCGGCAGGCGGGTCGATCCTCGGACTGATGATGCTCGGCGCGGCCAAGGGGGACACGGTCGAGGTGGCGGTCGAGGGCGATGGCGCCGAGGCGGTGCTCGCCGATCTCGTCGGACTGATCGCCGACGGCTTCGGCGAGGACTAGCGCCGGGTTCCGTTCGCCTCGAGCGCAGTCGAGAGGCGGTGGTACAGGTGTCTCGACTTCGCTCGACACGAACGGCATAGGTTCCCTCCGATGCGCAAGCACATCACCGGCTTCTCCAATCCGACGGTCAAGTACCTGCGCTCGCTTCGCGACAAGAAGCACCGCCGGCGCGCGGGGCAGTTCCTCGTCGAGGGCCTGCGCCTGCTCGAGGATGCGCGTGCCTGCGGGCGGGTGCCGCGGACGCTGGTGATGGCCGAGGGGCGCGATCCCCACGACCTCCTCGCGCGGCTCGAGGCAGAGGTGCTGGCCGAGGGCGGCGAGGTGATCGCCACCACCCCCGACATCCTCTCCAAGATCACCGGCAAGGAGAACGCCCAGAGCGTGGCGGGAGTGTTCGACGAGTGGGACACCTCGCTCGCCGGGCTTGACCGCGGGGCGGCGCCGATCTGGCTCGCCGCACAGGCGCTGCGCGATCCGGGGAACCTCGGCACGATGCTGCGCACCTGCGACGCGGTCGGCGCAGGGGGGCTGATCCTGATCGACGACTGCGCCGATCCCTTCAGCGCCGAGGCCGTGCGCGCGAGCATGGGCGCGGTCTTCACCGTCGGCCTTGCGCAGGCGCGGTGGGACGAATTCCTGCCGTGGCTGCGCGCCGGGGAAGGCCAGCTCGCCGCCGCCTCGCTGCGGGACGCTGTGCCCTACCGCGGTGCGGCCTATCGGGCGCCGTGCTTCATCCTCGTCGGCAACGAATCGCAGGGGCTGCCGGACGACTACGAGGCCGCCTGCGATTTGCGCGTCACCATGCCGATGAAGGGCCGCGCCGATTCATTGAACGCCGCGGTCGCCGGTGCGGTGCTCGCCTACGAAGTGCTGGCGGCGGTGGCGCCCTGAAGCGGACAAAGCGGACACCCTGTCCGCTTGGTCGGCAAGGGCATTGCTGATGATTTTCAAGACCTTGATCCTCCGCATGCGCGGCGGACGGACACGGGTTGCGCGAGCGAGAACGAGCCGGGGCCGGTTCGCGGGGGTTCGGACGATGCCAAGGAGCCGCCGGCATCATGCGACCGCGCGGCGCGGTAGGAAAGCGCTGCGTCAGCCCTCCGCGGGCCGCGTCGCGGCGCCGTCGTTTCGGACCGTTTCGCTCGGCGCGCGCCAGGTGACTTCGCTCTGGTCGATCCCGACGGCGCGGCAGAAGGCGGCGATCCGTTCCGCCGTGGGCGCGCCGTCCGCGACGCACCATACCTGTGTTCCCGGGGCCGGTGCGCCGACCCCGCGCCGGAGCGCGAACAGGCCCGCCTCGGTCCGCACGATCGCCACGAAGTGCAGCCCGAGGCCGTCTTCCTCACAGGCCTCGAACCGCAGGCCGAACCGCGGGACCGCGTCGTCGCGGACGACCGCCAGCGCGAAGTCGAGCCCCTCCGGCCAGTCGGCGAGGCCTACCTGCTCCACGCTGCCGCCCTCACGCGGTGCCGATGCACCAAGGGTCGGGCTGCATGTCGACCGGCGGGGTGCGCTCGCCGGGCCGCGGGAAGCGCGCCTTGAAGGTGAAGGCCTGCGGCGTCGGGCCGTAGCGGTCGAGCATCCACAGACGCGAGAGGCCCTCGTCGATGGTGGGACGATGCCCTTGCGCAACCCACCACAGCGCCTGGTAGGCGCCCTCGAAGCGGTGGAAATACTCGCGCCGCCGCGCCATCTCGGGGGTGTGGCCGGAGCGGTAGACGAAGTCGAACAGCGCCTCTGCGCTCTCCCAGAGCGACATGTTGAGCAGCAGCAACGGGTCCGAGGCGACGCTGAATTCGGTCGCGTTGCCGCTGTCGCCCTGGAGCCGCCAGACGAAGCCCGGCGAGGCGTCGGCGATGGCGTTCACGCGCTCCAGCGCGTCGAAGAAGGGCTGCACTCGCGCGTCGCCCTCGGGCGCCAGCAGCTTTCCGATATTGATCTGCGCAAGGTGCCACACCTTGCCGCCCGCGCCTGCCCCCTGTCCGCTCATGCCTACTCCGCTGCGTCGTTGTCCACCGCGAGCGCGGGGTACTCTGTCGCCACCGCCTCGCCGTCGGCCGCATTATAGCGCGGCGCGGCTTCCACCAAGGGGACTTCGTCGATCGCCTGCTTGCCGATCTCGACCCCCTTCTCGGCGAGCCGCCGCCCCGAGGTGAGCACGTTGCGCTCGAAGGAGCCGACGAACTTGTTGTAATTGTTGACCGCCGTCTCGAGCCCGCCGCCGACGCGCTTGAGGTGCTCGCTGGCGACGCGCAGGCGGTCGTAGAGCTCGGCGCCCATCCGGCCGATTGCCTGCGCCTCCTTGGCGAGCCCGTCCTGCCGCCACACCTGCGCAACGGTGCGGGCGATGGCGACGAGGTTGGTCGGCGTCGCGAGCAGCACGCGGCGTTCGAAGGCGAAGTCCCACAGCTCGGGATCGGCCTCGAGCGCGGCGGTGACGAAATGCTCGCCGGGGACGAACATGATCACGTAGTCGGGCGCTTCCTCGAACTGGCTCTGGTAGCTCTTGGCGCCGAGGGTCTGCACGTGCCCGCGCATCGACTTGGCGTGGAGGTCGAGATGGCGCTTGCGCTCGGCCTCGTCATTGGCCTCGAAGGCGGCCTGGTAAGCGTTCAGCGACACCTTGGAATCGACCACCAGCTTCTTCTGACCGGGCACGTTGATGATCGCGTCGGGGCGCAGGCGCCCGTCCTCGGTGTCGATCGAGTGCTCCATGACGAAGTCGGTGTGCTGGGCGAGCCCGCATTGCTCGAGCAGGTTCTGGAGCGCCCGCTCGCCCCAGCGTCCGCGTGCCTTGGGGGCGTTGGTGAGCGAATTGCCGAGCCGCTGCGCCTCGCGCCGCACCTCCTCCTGGCCCACGCGCATCGACTGGATGAGGCCGGCGAGCTGACCGAAGGCATCGGTGCGCTTGGCCTCCAATTCGGCGACCTGTTTCTCGTAATTCGCCAGCTTCTCGCCCACCGGCGAGAGCAGCGCCCTGATCTTGGCCTCGCCCGCTTCCTCCGACTGGCGGAAGCGCGCCTCGGCCCGCTCAAGAAAGGCCTTCTGCGCCTGTTCCAAGACACGGCTGCCGGCGTTCTCGAACTCCTTGCGCAAGCTGTCCTGCGCGGCGAGGAGCGCGGCCTTCTGCTCGGCGAAGGCTTTTTCGCGTTCGGCCGAGGCGCTCTCGAGCGCGGCGAGACGTTCGGACAGCCCCGCCCGCTCGGCCTGCACGGTGTCGAGCCGCGCCAGCAGGCCATCGGCCTGCGCCGCGCGCTCCTTCAACCCGGCGACCTCGATCCGCGCCTCACCCAGCTCGGCGATGGCGCGCTTGAAATCCGCCTCCTGCGACGCCGTGGCCGCCTCGGCGGCAGCGAGGCGGGTGCGCAGGTCGGCCAGCGGGCGCGAGCCGACGAACCAGCCGGCGAGGCCGCCGATCACGAGGGCGAGGAACGAAAGAATCGCGATGTCCATGCCACGATCCTACACGGAACGAAAAGAGAACGCCAGTGGCTTCGCGCCGCTATCCCCCGCCGTGTTTCGCGGGCGGCTCGGGCGCGCGCTCCTTCTGCCAGGGCCAGCGCCCGTCGATCTCGACCTCAAGGCTGAAGCTGAGGAAGGTGCGGATCACGACGATGATGCCGAGCACGAGCACGCTCTCGAGCGTGGGGTCGATCGCGACAGTGCGGATGATGTCGGCGGCGACGAGCAGTTCGAGCCCGGTGAGGATCGCGCGGCCGAGCATCCGGCGGAAGGCGGCGACGCGGTCCTCGCCCTCGGCGGGGCGGGTGACGAGCGAGGTGCCGAAGGCCCCGGCGGCGTAGAGGGCGCCGATGACGATGACGCCGATGCCGCCGAGTTCGAACAGCTTCGCCACGAGGGTGGCGATGGCAAGCATGGTCTGGTCATCGATCATGCGCGGGTTACCGGCGCGGGCGGGGCAGGGTTCCGCCACAAGAGAAGCGGGGCCCCGGATCCCCGGCCTTCGCCGGGGCAGGCAAGCCCGGGGAGGCGAAGGAAGTGAAAGGATGGCGCTGGACCGGCGCGCAGGGCCGCGAGGCCACGCGGCCGAGCCGCAGCGCGCGCAGCTTTGCTGCGCGTCTAGCGAGGACGCTCGCCCGGATGGGCGAGCGCAAGCACATCACGCCGCCCGGCGGATCTTCTCGAGCTTCTTGAGCACCATCGCGCGCTTGAGGCGGCTGAGGTGGTCGATGAACAGGATGCCCTCGAGGTGGTCCATCTCGTGCTGGAGGCAGGTCGCCATCAGCCCCTCGAGTGCTTCCTCGTGGGTGTTGCCGTCCAAGTCCTGGTAGCGCACGCGGCAGGTCGCCGGACGATCGACGTCGGCGTAGATTTCGGGGACCGAGAGGCAGCCCTCCTGGTAGGTCGAGAGCTCCTCGGCCGGGTCGAGGATCACCGGGTTGACGAACACCCGCGGCTCCTTCTTCGTCGCCGGGTGGGTGTGCTTGTGACCGTCATGCGAGCACTCGACCGGCGGCGCGTCGGGATCGTCCGGCTGGAGGTCGATCACCAGCACGCGCTTGGGCACGCCGACCTGGATCGCGGCGAGGCCGATGCCGGGGGCATCGTACATCGTCTCGAACATGTCTTCGACGAGCTGGTTCAGCTCGGGGCCGAACTCGTGGGGTTCGACGGGGGTCGAGACGACTTTGAGCCGGGGGTCCGGCACTTCGAGGATTTCGCGGATAGCCATGCGGGACAAGATAGGGGCCGCGCCGCCTCGGGGCAAGCGCGATGCTCCGATCAGCGTGATCGGCGCAGCCAGCGCTTTCCTACGTGGCCGCAGGCAGGGCAGCGGCCTCGGTGGGAGCTTTCGCCGATCGCCTTGTAGCGGATGCCGCCCATATCCCACACGCTCTCGCGGTGACCGCACTGGCCGCATTCGTACGCCCACTCGCGCGATTCCCGTTCGACCCCGGGGCCGAGAAGCCAGGTGAAAAAGCGCTGGATTCGGTTCATCCGACCGGCCTTCTTGCCCGCAAAGCCTGCGCGAGTGTGCCCTCGTCGAGGTAGTCGAGCTCGCCGCCCACCGGCAACCCGTGGGCGAGCTGGGTGACGCGCAGCGGGAAGGCCTCGAGCCGCTCGGCGATGTAATGCGCGGTGGTCTGGCCCTCGAGCGTCGCGTTCATCGCGAGCACCACCTCGTCGATGCCGCCCGCCTCGACGCGGGCGAGGAGGCTGGCGATGCCGAGGTCCTCGGGGCCGATGCCGTCCAATGCCGAGAGCCGCCCGCCGAGCACGTGGTAGCGTCCGGGGAACAGCCGCGAGCGATCGAGCGCCCAGACGTCGGAGACCTCCTCGACCACGCACAGGGACCGCGCGTCGCGGCGCGGGTCGGCGCAGATACCGCAGGGGTCGCGGGTGTCGACATTGCCGCAGACGTGGCACTCAACCAGCGTCTCGGCGACGCCCGCGAGCGCCTCGAGCAGCGCGGGGAGCGCGCTTTCGCGGTGCTTGACGAGCCACAGCACCGCGCGCCGGGCGGAACGCGGCCCGAACCCCGGCAGGCGGGCGAGCGCGGAACTGAGGGCTTCGATTTCCTGTGAGGCCATGCTGTCCCGTTACCCGTTCGGGCTGAGCTTGTCGAAGCCCCGCCCTTTTCTTTGCGGCGGATAGAAGTAAGGACGGCCCTTCGACAAGCTCAGGGCAAACGGGACTGGTGACGTGCGCGTAGTATTCATGGGAACGCCCGATTTCGCGGTGCCCGCCCTCGCCGCGCTGGTCGAGGCGGGGCACGAGATCGCCTGCGTCTACACCCAGCCGCCGCGCCCGGCGGGGCGGGGCAAGAGGCTGATGCCCTCTCCCGTGCAGGTCGCGGCCGAGCGGCTGGGGCTCGAGGTGCGCTCGCCGGTGTCGCTCAGGAATGCCGAGGCGCAAGCCGATTTCGCCGCACTCGAAGCGGATGTCGCGGTGGTGGCCGCCTACGGGCTGATCCTGCCGCAGCCGGTGCTCGATGCGCCGACGCACGGCTGCCTCAACATCCACGCCTCGCTGCTCCCGCGCTGGCGCGGGGCGGCGCCGATCCACCGGGCGGTGATGGCGGGCGATCCCGAGACGGGCGTGACGATCATGCAGATGGAGGCCGGGCTCGACACCGGGCCGATGCTCCACAAGGTGCGCACGCCGGTCGGCCGCAAGACCACGGGCGAGCTGTTCGGCGAGCTGGGTGCGATGGGCGCGGCGGCGATGGTCGAGGTGCTGGCGGACCTCGCCGCCTTCCCGCACGAGCCGCAGGACGAGGCGCTCGCCGTCTATGCGCCCAAGATCGACAAGGCGGAAGGCAAGATCGACTGGGCCGAGGACGCCGCAGCGATCGAGCGACTGGTGCGCGGCCTCGCCCCCTTCCCCGGCGCGTGGTTCGAACTGGGCGAGGAGCGGGTCAAGCTGCTGCTCGCCGAGGTGGTGGAGGCGGAGGGCGCGCCCGGGACGGTGCTGGATGACGATTGCACGATCGCCTGCGGGACGGGCGCGCTCCGGCCCCTCACGCTGCAACGCGCGGGCAAGCCGGTGCTCGAACGCGCCGAATTTCTGCGCGGGCGGGCGGTGGCGGCGGGGACGGTGCTCTTATGATCGTCATTGCGAGCGCAGCGAAGCAATCCATGGATCGCCTTGGCCCTCCGTCGCAGTTGCAGGCCACGGATTGCCGCGTCGCCTTCGGCTCCTCGCAATGACGAGGTGAAGAGATGACCCGCTTCGCCCTCACCCTCGAGTTCGACGGGACGCCCTTCTTCGGGCTCCAGCGCCAGAGCCACGGGCCGAGCGTGCAGCAGGCGGTCGAGGATGCGCTCCAGCGGATCACCGGCGAGAGCGTCGTGATGCACTCGGCAGGCCGCACGGACGCGGGCGTGCACGCGCTGGCGATGCGCAGCCACGTGGACATCGCAAAGCCCTTCGATCCCTTCCGGCTGACGGCGGCGCTCAACGCACAGCTGCGCCCCGATCCGGTCGCGGTCATCCAATGCGAGGTGGTGCCCGACGACTGGCACGCGCGCTTTTCCTGCACCGGGCGGCGCTATCTCTACCGCATCGTCAACCGCCGCGCGCCATTGACGCTGATGCGCGACAAGGCGTGGCACGTGCCGCAGCCGCTCGATCCGCAAGCGATGCACCGCGCCGCGCAGGCGCTGGTCGGGCGGCACGATTTCACCACCTTCCGCTCGGTCCATTGCCAGGCCGCCGATCCGGTGAAGGCCTTGGACGAGCTGCGGGTGGAGCGCGTCGGCGAGGAAATCCACATCCACGCCGCAGCGCGCTCCTTCCTCCACCACCAGGTGCGCTCGATGGTGGGCTGCCTCAAGCTGGTCGGCGCGGGGACGTGGCCGGAGCGCCGCATCGCCGAGGCGCTGGCGGCGCGCGACCGGGGCGCGCTCGGGCTCAACGCCCCGCCGCACGGGCTCTATTTCGTCGAGGCCACCTATCCCTGACGGGCCCACCCCCGGCCCCTCCCGCAAGCGGGAGGGGAGGACGAACGGCGATCTGTCCCCCTCCCGCCCGCGGGAGGGGTCAGGGGTGGGCGACCGCCGCCCGTTGCCATTCGCAACCGGAATGCCTAGGCCTTCAGGCAACCAAGGGAGACGATCGCCATGACCACCGGAAAGCAGCTCTTCACCACGCTTCAACCCGACGGCAAGCTGACGCTGGAGGTAGCTGAGAGCCAGTTCCACGAGCCCAAGGGCAACCAGGTGCTGGTGAAGATGGAGGCCGCGCCGATCAACCCGAGCGATCTCGCGATCCTCACCAGCGCGGCCGATTTCGAGACCGCCGAATATGCCCCCGGCAAGGTCGTCGCGACCATGCCCGAGCCCTTCCTCTCCGGCCAGAAGGCCCGCCACGGCCAGCGCCTGCCGGCGGGCAACGAGGGTGCGGGCACGGTGATCGCGACCGGCGACAGCGACGCGGCCAAGGCGCTGATGGGCCAGCGCGTCGCCTGCGTGCCGGGCCACGCCTTCTCGCAATATGCCCTCGCCGATGCGATGATGTGCCTGCCGCTCGGCGACCACTCCGCCGAGGTCGGCGCCTCCTCCTTCGTCAACCCGATGACCGCGCTGGGCTTCGTCGAGACCGCGCGGATGGAGGGCCATTCGGCGATCGTTCACTTGGCCGCTGCCAGCAACCTCGGCCAGATGCTCAACCGCATCTGCCTCGAGGACGGGATGAAGCTCGTCAACATCGTGCGCAAGGACGATCATGCCGAATTGCTGAAATCGCAGGGGGCCGAGTATGTCGTGAACTCCTCCGCGCCCACCTACATGGCCGACCTGCGCGCCGCGATCGCCGAGACCGGCGCTTTCCTCGGCTTCGATCCGATCGGCGGCGGACAGGCCTCGGACGGGGTGCTCAAGGCGATGGAGCAGGTCGCGGTCAGCCGCATGACCGAGTTCTCGCGCTACGGCTCGAACCAGCACAAGAAGATGTATATATACGGCCGGCTCGAGCTCGCGCCGACGATCCTCACCCCCTCCTACGGGCTCGACTGGAGCGTCGCCGGCTGGCTGCTCACGCCCTTCCTCCAGCGCGCCGGGCTGGAGACCGTGGTGCGGATGCGCAGCCGGGTGCAGGCGAACCTCACCACCACCTTCGCGAGCCACTACAAGGCCAAGGTCAACCTCGAGCAGATGCTCGAGAAGCCGGCGATCACCGACTACCGCCAGATGAAGACCGGCGAGAAATACCTTGTCACGCCCTGGGGGTGAGGGGAGCGGATGATTTACATCCTCCTCAACATCGTGCCGATCACCGCCGCAACGCTGCTGGGGCTCGCGATCGGTGCAGGGTGGCTGGCCGCGCTCTGTCTGCCGCGGCCCGGCTGGGGGACGCTGGCCGGGATCGCGCTCGCCGAGTTCTGGCTCGCCGCGATCCTGGCCGGAGCGCTGATCCTCGCCCCGCGCGAGGCGGGGGCCTGGGTGATGGCGCTGGGGAGCGCGGTGGTGATCTGGATCGGCTTCGTCGTGCCGGTGCTCGGCGTGAGCCTTGCCGCCTTCGGTCTCGGGCGAAAGCGAATGGTGTCGGCGATGGCCTATTGGCTCGTGGCAATGCTCGGGCAGGCGGCGGTGATGCAGGCGATCGGCCTCGTCCCGCCGCCCGCTGCCGCATAGCGCCGGGCCACGCGCCGCTCCGCCGCGAGCGGTAACCAAGAGAGGCTGCGGCGACACCGATACTTGCGCCTCGCGCAGGGCCGCCGCGCGCGGCGCCGGGTTAACCTTGTCTATAACAATGGCAACTAAGCTGCGGCGGATCGGATCATGCCCGTCGCGCCCGCGCGGCGCGCGTGGTTCGATCTCGCAAGCAAGGCAGCCCCGGGTCGTTACCTCATGAGCCCCTCCCCCGCCCCCGACGGCACACTCGGCCTGATCGGCCACACCGGCTTCGTCGGCGGCGCGCTGCTGCGCCAGGCACGCTTCGAGGCGTGCTACAACTCCGCGAACATCGCCGAGATCGCCGGGCAGAGCTTCGGGACGCTGGTCTGCGCCGCCGCGCCGGGATCGATGGTCGAGGCGAACCGCGCGCCGGAGCGCGACAAGGCGCAGATCGACGCGCTGATCGCCCGGCTCGATGGCGTGCGCGCGGAGCGTTTCGTGCTGATTTCCTCGATCGCGGTGCTCGCCGACTTCGCGGGGGGCGACGACGAGGGGACGCAGGCCTTCCAGCAGAGCCTCGCCTATGGCCGCCACCGCCGCGCGCTCGAGGCTTTCGTCGAGCAGCGCTTCCCCGGCAGCCTGATCGTGCGCCTGCCCGCGCTGTTCGGGGCGGGACTGCGCAAGAACTTCCTCTTCGACCTGCTGAACCCCGTCCCCACGCTGCTCGCCGAGACGAAGCTGGAGGCGCTGGCGGAGGGACTCGCGCCGGACCTCGGCGGCTGGGTGCGCGCGCTCTATGCCCCGGACGCGGCAACCGGCCTGCTGCGGCTCGACCGCGCGGCGTTCGATGCCGATTCGCGGCGGCGGGCGCTCGAGGAGGCGATGACCGCCTGCGGTGCCTCCGCGACCCAGTTCCACAACCGCGCGACCACCTACCAGTATTACGCCATCGACCGGCTGTGGCAGGACATCGGCATCGCGCTCGGAGCCGGGCTCTCGCATCTGCACCTCGCCCCCGAGCCGCTCGCCGCCGCGACGATCCACGCGCGCCTCACCGGCCGTGCCATGCCCGAGACCCCCGCCTCGCTCCACCGCGAGGCCATGCGCACCCGCCACGCCGACCTGTGGGGCACGCAAGGACCCTACCAGTTCGCCGCCGCCGCCACGCTCGACGCGCTGGCGGCGTTCTTCGCGCAGGCGAGGAGCGCGGCGGCATGATCCTCGCCATGTCGAACATCGCCTGGGCGCCCGGGGAGCGGCTCGCGGCCTATGCGATCCTCGCCGAGGCGGGCTTCACCGGCCTCGAGATCGCGCCGGGGCTGTTTTTCCACGCCGCCGCCGACCCCTTCGTGCCCGACGCGGCGAGCGCCCGCGAGGCCCTCGCCGAGATCGCGGACGCAGGGCTCGCGCTCGTCTCGATGCAGTCGCTGCTCTTCGGCGTCGAGGGTGCTGCACTGTTCGGCGGCCCCGAGGCGCGCGCCGCCTTCGAGACGGGCATGACCCGCGCGATCCGCCTCGCCGGGGAGTTCGGCATCCCGCACCTCGTGTTCGGCTCGCCGCTGCAACGCCGCGTCCCCGAGGGGCTGGCGATGGACAGGGCGGTGGGCGAGGCGGCCGCGGTGTTCCGCAGGCTCGCCGACACCGCCGTCGCCGCGGGCACGCGCATCGGCATCGAGGCCAACCCCGCGGCCTACGGGACCAAGTTCTGCACCACCCTCGAGGCGGCGCTCGGCTTCGTCGCGCTCGTCGATCACCCCGCTGTGGTCGCGCACCTCGACATCGGGGCGATGCACATGAACGGCGATTTCGCGGAGCTGGCCGCGCGGCTCCCCGCGCTCGCCCCGCGCCTGTCGCACGTCCACGTCAGCGAGCCGCACCTCGCCCCCGCCCCCGCCGACCCGGCGACGCTGGCGCCGGTGCTGCACGCCCTGTCCGCGGCAGGCTACGCGCGGGCCGTGTCGATCGAGATGAAGCGCCCCGAGGGTGGCCTCGCCGAAGTCCGCGCCGCGGTGACGCGCCTGTCGCAGGCGGCCCGCGCGGCGGAGGCGATCGATGCGTGAGCCCGACCCCGGCCAGTTCGTGAAACCGCGCGAGGACGTGGTCGTCTCGGTGTGCTTCTCCGAGCTCCACGAGAGCCTCTCGACCTTCGCCGCAATCCGCGCGGTCGCCGACACCCTCGACCGCGCCTACCGCTACCGCGAGATCATCCTCGTGGTCGGCGAGGCCCAGCGCGAGGCCTTCCTCGCGATCGTCGAAGAGGTGCCCAACTGCCGCCTCTTCGTCGTGCGCCGCGGGGTCGAATACTACGACCGCCGGGTGATCGCCGCCGAGGAAGCGATCGGCGACCTCGTGGTGATCGGCAACCTCGACGAGATCGCCGCGCTCGACCTTGTCGCCTTCCTCGACCACGCCGAAGCGGCGGACGCAGTGACAATGATCTACCGCTCGCCGAAGCGCCCGGTGAAGCGGCTGCTCGCCTGGCCCTTCATCGCCCTCGGCAAGGTCGCCGGGTTCAACGTCGATCCGAGCGACTTCCAGTCGATCGCCGCGCCGCGCACGCTGCTCAACCTGCTCGCTGCGCACGAGGAGCCGCGCCTTGCGCTGCGCTTCCCCCCGCGCGATCCGCGCATCCCGGTCGACTGGTTCGCGACCCGGCGCAACGTCGCGAGCCGCACCGCCTTCATCGGGCTGCGGCGCCGCGCGCAGCTGCTCCAGACGCTGCTCGTCCACCTCACCCCGCTGATCCTCACCATCGTGGCTATCTCCTCGAGCCTGCTCGCGCTGGTCGGGCTTGCCTATGCCGCGTGGATCGTCGGCGCGCTGCTGCTGGTCGACAGCCTCGCGCCCGGCTGGCTCACCACCAACGCGATGCTCGCGGTGAGCGCGGTGTTCATGGGGATGTCGACCCTCGGGCTCAGCCTCGGCCTCCAACACCTGCTCAAGCAGCAGCGCCGCTTGAAGGGCGACCTCGTGCCCGAGGAGGTCAACCGCATCGACCTGTTCCACCAGGTCGCCTTCGACCTCAATGTCGAGCTCGCGCGCGACGTCCGCCCGCAGCCGCCCGGCGAGGCGTGATGGCGGCACCCGGCTCCACCCGCTACGACTACATCGTGATCGGCGGCGGCTTCTACGGCTGCTGCCTCGCGCTCTACCTGCGCTCGATCGCGGCGCGGGTGCTGGTGGTCGAGGCGGGCGAGCGGCTGATGGACCGCGCCTCGCGGGTCAACCAGGCGCGGGTGCACACCGGCTTCCACTACCCGCGCTCGGCGGCCACCGCGGTCAAGTCGACCCTGCTCCACCGCCGCTTCCTCGCCGATTTCCCCGAGGCGATCGTCGGCGACTTCCAGATGCTCTACGCCATCGCGCGGCGCCGCTCGAAGGTTACGGCCAAGAAGTTCCACCGCATGTTCCGCGACATGGGCGCGCCGATCGCGCCCGCCTCCCCGAGCCAGAAGGCGCTGTTCGACCCCGACATGATCGAGGACGTGTTCGCCTGCCACGAGGTCGCCTTCGACCACAAGGTGCTCGGCCGCCTCGTCGCCGCGCGGCTCGCCGAGGCGGGGATCGCGGTTCGGCTGGCGACCGAACTCGTGGGCCTTGCCGATCGCCCCGAAGGCGTGGTCGCGGCGCTCTCCGACGGCAGCGAGGTGAGCGCGCGCTATGCCTTCAACGTCACCTATGCGCAGATCAACCGCGTGCTCGCCAGGGCGGGCCTGCCCCCGGCGCGGCTCAAGCACGAGATCGCCGAACTCGCGCTGATCGCGCCCCCGCGCGAGCTCGCGCAGGTCGGGGTCACGGTCATGGACGGGCCGTTCTTCTCGGCGATGCCCTACCCGGCCGAGGCGCTCCACTCCTTCACCCATGTGCGCTACACCCCGCACGAGAGCTGGGCGGACGAAGGGGCCGCGCGCGATCCTTACGCGCACTTCGCGGCGCAAGATCCCGAGAGCCGCTTCGCCTTCATGCGCGCCGACGCCCGGCGCTATCTGCCGTGCCTCGCGGAGGCCGAATACCGCACCTCGATCTACGAGGTGAAGACGATTCTCATCAAGAACGAGGCCGACGACGGGCGCCCGATCCTCTACCAGCAGAAGCCCGAGGGGAGCCGGGTGATCTCGATCCTCGGCGGCAAGATCGACAATATCTACGACCTGCTCGAGGCGGTGCGGGACACCGCGCCCGAGTTCGCGGGGCTCCATTCGGGCCATGTGTTCGGGCATGAGCATGCCTGACCGCTTGAGTGTGCGGCCGGGCGTGCGCGGGGGCCTCGTGCTGGCGCTGCTCGCCGCGACGATCCTCGCCTTGCGCGGCGGGGCGCTGCTTTACGAGCACAGCCTCAACTCGCTCGACGGGGCGATGCAGACGTGGTTCGCGCTGCACCACTTCGCAGCCGGGGACCGGCTGGGGAGCGCGTTCCAGTCCTATCTCGGGATCACGATGGTGCTGAGCCTGCTGCCGGTCTTCGCGGCGCTCGGCCAGACGCTGTTCGCCTCGACGATGGCGGCTTACGCGATGGTGACCGCAGGCGCTTTCGCGGCGGCCTGGGCCGTGGTCGGGATGATCCGCGCGGTGCCGGCGAGGCAGCGCTGGCAGGCGGCGGTGGTGCTGCTTTTCGCCTTCTACTACGCGGGGCCGATGGCGGCGGGCGTGGCCGGGCCGGCGTGGCCCGCGACACTCGATCCCGGCGTATCGCTGCGGCCCTTGCGGGGTTTCCTGCCGTTCCTGGTGCTGCCGTTCTACCTCGTGCTGGTGCGCGCCGTGCTGCGCGAGGGCCGGGCGCTGCCGGGCGGGCTGCTGCTCGGACTGGTGGCGGGAGCGGGGCTGCTGTGGTCGAACGACGCGGGCATTCCGCTGGTCATCGCGCTGACGGCGGGACTGGCGCTGGCACTCCACCACCGGCCCGGCCTGCTGGCGCGGACGCTCGCGGCGTTCGGCGCGGGGACCGCCGCATCGGCGGGAGCGATCCTGCTCGCGGTGACCCACGGCGCGCCGGGGCCGTGGGTCGCCTACAACTTCCGCGACGTCGCGGGCGACCAGTTCTGGTTCTTCGCGCCCTGGGAGCGCAGCACCCGCATCCTCGGCCCTGCCGACCTCCCGAACATCCTGCGACACGCCGATCCGCTCTCCGCCGCGAGCCTCGTGGTGCTCGCCGCCTGCGTGCTGTGGGCCGCGCTCCAGCGCCTGCGCGCGCGCAGCGCGCCGGTGCGCGGGAGCGCCTTCGTGTTCGTCGGCGCGAGCGTGCTCGGCACCGCGCTGGTCCCGCAGCTCGGCGGCCATGTCGGGCCGGAGTACAACCCGATCACCTTCGTCCTCGGAGCCTGCGCGCCGCTGATTGTCGGCGGGCGGGCTCTGCTGCGTCGGGACAAGCCGTGGCTGCGCCGCGCCGCCGCAGGACCGGGCCTTATCGCAGGCCTCGCGGCGCTCGGGATGATCGGGATCGAGGCTGTCCACCTCGCGACCGTCTGGTCCGCCACCGACCGGACCGTCTACGACCCCGCGCTCGGCTTCCACGTGACCCCCGCCGAAGCGCGGGACCTCGCGGCGATGCGGCGCCTGAACGCGGCGTGGGAGGCCGAAGGCGTGCCCGCGGACCGCCGCCTGCTGTCGGTCTACACCTCGACACTCGACATTGCCGCGGGGGTCGAGAGCCCCGCCGCGGTGGGCTCGCTGATCCACGCGCTCGGCCCCCGCAACCGCGCCGCCTTCACCGCGCTGGTGGCGGAGCGCAAGGTCGCCGCCGTCACCACCATCGCCCCCGACTCCAGCGGCTGGGAGGGCTGGCTGCTGCGCGCCGACTGGCCGTTCTTCCGGGCGCTGCGCACGAACTACACGCCCATCGCGCGCTCGCGCCAACAGGTGCTGTGGGTGCGCCGCGAAGTCGCCGCGCCGCGCCCCTCCCCTGCCAAGTGCCGGGTGCTCACGCCGACGGGCGGAACGCTGGTGCTCGAGGTCGACGCCCCTGCCGCCGGCCTCGCCGCGCTGACCGTGACCCGCCGCCCGCCCTTCGCCACCGGGCGCGGGGCGATGCTCACCGTCACCGAGGCCTCGCCCGACACCCTCGGCCCCGCAGAGGATCGCTGGACCGACTTCCCGCGTTACGCCGTCCGCAATGCTGCGACCCTCGCGCTGGTCGCGCCGGTCGAACCGGGCACGCCCACCCGCCTGACGCTCGAACAACTCGACGGCGCGGCGCTCGGAGCGGCGACCTGCACCGCCGAGGTCCACCCCGCCATCGCCTTCGCCGCCCTGCCCCCGCTCGCCGAGGGCATCGCGCGCTATCTGGAGGCGGGCCGATGAGCGAGTTCGCGCGCTTCTTCGCGGTCACGGTGCTCGGCGTGGCGGTCGACCTCGCGATCGCCTTCGCGCTCGCCCGCTGGCTGGGCCTGCCCTTGTGGGCCGCAGCCGCTACCGGCTTCACGCTGGCGGCCGCGCTCAACTACGTGATCCACCAGAGCTGGAGCTTCCGCAAGGGCCCGCGCGGCTTGTCGCTGCGGCGGGCGGGGCTCTACGCCCTCGTCGCGGCTGCGACGCTCGCGGTGCGGGTCGGGATCGTCGCGCAGCTCGACCGGATGTTCGCGGGCGCATGGCCGCTGGCGATCCTCGCCTGCGGGGCGGGCGGGTCCTTCCTCGTCAACTTCGCGCTGTCCAAGTTCCTCGTGTTCGGCCCGACGAGGGGGAAGACGGCATGACGGTGCAGCCCGGCCCCATCCTCGACGATGCCGACTGGCAGGTCCCCGCGCACGAGACCGCGCGCTATGCCCCGCGCCGGCACGCCCACGCGCTCGTCATCCCCGTCATCAACGAGGGCGAGCGAATCCGCGGGCAGCTCCTGCGCATCCAGGCCGTGGGGCTGCCGGTCGACGTCATCATCGCCGACGGCGGATCTACCGACGGCTCGCTCGACCACGAGTTCGTCGCGCAGGCCGGGGTGCGCGCGGTGCTCACCAAGACCGGCCCCGGCAAGCTGAGCGCCCAGCTGCGCATGGCCTACGCCTTCGCCCTGCGCGAGGGCTATGCCGGGATCGTCACCATCGACGGCAACGGCAAGGACGGGGTCGAGGCCATCGCCGCGATGGTCGCGAAGCTCGAAGAGGGCTGCGACTACGTCCAGGGCTCGCGCTACCTGCCGGGGGGCGTCGCGGAAAACACCCCGCTCGAGCGGACCATCGCCAACCGGCTGATCCACGCGCCGCTGCTGAGCCTTGCCGGGCGGCACTGGTTCACCGACACCACCAACGGCTTCCGCGCCTACTCCGCGCGCTACCTCACCCACCCCGGCGTGCGCCCGTTCCGCGACGAGTTCCAGGTCTACAACCTGCTCTTCTACCTCACCGTGCGCGCCGGACAGCTCGGCATGAAGGTCGCGCAGGTGCCGGTGGCGCGGCGATATCCCGAGGACGGCAAGGTGCCGACCAAGATCGGCGGTCTTGCCTCGATGCTCGCCCTGCTGCGCGAGACCGTGGTCGCCGCGACCGGCGGGCACACCCCCGACGACGCCGTGCGCGCCCCGGCGGGCTGGCTGGGGCCGCTCCTCGTCCTCCTGCTGGTCCTAGCGCCGCTGCTCGCGAGCGTCATCGCCGCCCCGCCCTATTCGCCCGATTCCTGGGCGCTCTACGAGCTCGCGCAGAGCGTCGGCGCCGACTTCTACCGCTTCACCCACTGGCGCAGCTACGCCAGCGCCTCGCCCTATTCGGCGAGCTTCCCGCCGCTCACGCCGGTGCTGATCGCGCTTGTCGACGCCCTGTTCGGGACGGGCGCGCGCTCCGGGCTGTATCTCGCCTTCGCGAGCTTCGCCGGCTTCGCGCTCGTCTCGGAGCGGATCGGGCGGGCCGTGACCGAGGCGCCGTGGCTGGGGCTCGGGGCGGCGCTGGTGCTGCTGCTCGGCCCCAACATGTTGCTCATCGAGATGAGCGCGGGGCGCACGATCCCGCTGCATTTGCTGCTGTGCGCGCTGATCCTGCTCGGACTGCTGGACGGCGGGCGGCTCGGCGCGGCGCGCGCGGCGGGGATCGGCTTTCTCGCAGGCCTGGCGCTCCTCAACCGCTTCGACGCGCTGCTGCTGCCGCTCCTGACTGCCGGGGCGATCGCGTGGCGGACCCGCTCGAGCACGCGCACGCTCGCGGCGCTCGCCGCCTCGGCGATCGCCGTCTCGCCGTGGATCGTCCACTCGCTGATACGCTTCGGCACGCCGTTCGCCACGGACAATGCGGGGATTGCGACTTCGCTCGACCTTGCCGCCTATGTCACCGACTGGTGGCCGGAGGCGCAGGCCCCGGTCGCCGGGGCGCCGCTCGCTCTCGCCGTCAAGATCGCCGCCAACGTGCTCACCTGCGCCTGGACCGGAGCGGGCTTGCTGGCGAGCCCGATGGGGCTGGCGGCAGCGGCGTTCTGCGCCGCTCCGGCGGGGGTCGCGGCGCTCGCCGGGGGCCGCCCCAAGGGTGACGCGCGCCTGTGGACCCTCGCCGCCGCCGCCGCAGCCGCCGCGGTAATGCTCGCGCCGCAGGTGCTGACGGGCTATCTCGAACAGCGCTATTTCAGCCTGTTCTTCTGGACCGCGTTCCTCGCGGCGGCGTGCTGGGGCGCCGCGCAAGGCCAGCGGCTTGCCCAGCGTAGGCTCGCGGGCCAGCTCGCCTGCGCCGCGGCGCTGCTCGCGGCGGCGGTGCTGGTCGCCGGGCAGGTGGTGCAATCCGCGCGCGCGGGCGGCCTCGCCGCCGGGCGTTGGGCAGACTTCGATGCACCCGCGGACGTGCGGACCCTTGCGGACTGCACCCGCGCCGAGCCGGGGGCGCGCATCCTCGTGCTCGGCGACGATGCCTTCGCCGCGCGCGCCGGAGCGCTCGGCGGCCTCGCGACGATGATGGCACCGCGCAACATGCTCGCCGGGCGGCTCGACGCCGCGGCGAGCCGCGCCTTCCTCGCGGAATGGCAGGTCGACCTCGTGCTCGTCGCCGACCCGGCACGCTCGGCATGGGCGCGCACGACCTTCCCGCTGGCGCCGGTCCCCGGCTGCACGCTCGCGCTCTACCGGGTGACCGGCTGAGCTAGCCCGCGTCGAAAGCCGCCTGCACGGCCTGCGGGTCGGTGATCCCGTTCGCGATCAGCACCATCAGCAGCACGCGCGCCTTGGCCGGGCCGAGCGCGCGCGCGGCGACGAGGCCGAGCGCATCGTCCGCGACCTCGACATTGCGATCGACCAGCCCCTCGTCGACCCGCGTCGCGCGCACCACCGGCACGCCCGAGGCAGCGCAGCGGGCGAGGGCCTCCAGCACCACCGCGGGGGCGTTGCCCTGCCCCATCCCGGCGAGCACGATCCCGCGCGCGCCGATCCCCAGCAAGGCCTCGACGGGCCGCGCGTCCATCCCCGCGCCGGCGGTGAGGATCGCGACCCGCGGAAGCTCCGCCGGGAAGGGATAGCGCGCCGCCGCGCCGGGGCGGTGCGGCGGGCCGAACCAGTCAAGGCTCGCGGGCGTGACCCTTGCGAGGGGGCCGCGGGGAAAGCTGCGGAACGCGTCGATGCTGCTGGTCGCGGCCTTGCGGGCGTCGCGCGCGGCGAGCACCGCGTCACCCATCACCAGCATCACGCCCCGCCCCGCCGCGTGGCGGTCGCCCGCGACCTTCACCGCGTTGGCGAAGTTGCGCATCCCGTCGGCCCCGACCGCGTCGGCCGGACGCATCGCGCCGACCAGCACCACCGGCTTGGTCGCTGGCAGCGTGAGGTCGAGCAACAGCGCGGTCTCCTCCGCGGTGTCGGTGCCGTGGGCGATGATCACCCCGGCGATCCGCGGGTCGGCAAGCGCGCGGGTGCAGGCGCCGTGGAGCGCCTGCCACTCGGCCCAGCCGATGTCCTGCGAGCCGATCCGCGCGATCTCCTCGGGCACCAGATCGGCCGCGAGCCCCAGCGCGCCGAGGTGCGCGACGAGGCTTTCGAGCGCGACGCCGCCGGGGCGATAGGCCACGCCGGTCCCGCCACTGCCCGCACCCGCGATCGTGCCGCCGGTGCCGAGAACGAGGATGGTGGGGCGTGTCATGGGAGCGCCCTAGCCCGCGCCGTCGCCCGCGCCTAGGGCCTCGCGGCCGAACTGGTCGAACACCGCCGCGAGCCCCGGCACGTCGCTCTCGGCCCGCAATGCCGCGAGCGCCTCGGCGATGTCGATCTCGAGCACCGAGACTCCGCCCTCGAAGCCCGCGCCTTCCGCGCCGAGCGAGCGCGCCAGCGCCAGCGCCGGACGGTTCTCGGGGAGGATGTGGACGGTGAACTGGGCAAGCCCCTCGCGCGCGCAGTCGAGCAGCAGTACTGCGGTCAGCAGCCGGGCGAGCCCGCGGCCGTGATACTCGTCGACCACCGCGACCGAATACTCCGCGCTTTCGGGCGCGTCGGCGTCGCGGAAGGCGTGCACCACCCCGAGCGCCGGGGTCCCCGCGAGGTCGGTGCGCAGCGCCCCCCAGGCGAGGTGGTCGTGCCCGTCGGGGCTCGCCAGCGCGCGCAGCACCTGCGGCGGGGCCTCGCGCATCCCGGAGAAGAACCTGAGGTAGCGCGACTGCGGCGAGAGGCGCGCGATGCCCTCCCTGAGACGCGCCTCGTCCTCGCGCCGTACCCGACGGATGCACACCGGCGTGCCGTCATTGAGCTCGGTCTCGATGATCATGGCGCCATTCTAGCAGCTTGGCGCTTCCGGGGGCAGGCCCACGTGAGCCCGCTTGACCCCCGCGCCGCCGCCGCCTACCTCGCCCCAGCCCGCTCAGGCGGGGCGGTTAGCTCAGTTGGTAGAGCATCTCGTTTACACCGAGAGGGTCGGCGGTTCGAGCCCGTCACCGCCCACCAGCGCACAAGGCGGCGCGCGGCGCCTCAGCCCGAGGACGCCGCGGCGAGCGCGATCATCCGTTCGCGCGACAAGGGATCGGCGGGGAAGAAGGTCTCGATCGCGATCTCGTCGAGCGTCACGTCTAGCGGCGATCCGAACACCGTGGTGGTGCTGAACATCGCGATTCGGCCCGCCGCGGTCTCGAGCTCCACCGGCAGGAGGATGCCGCCCTCGCCGCCTGCCGCGCGCTCCGGCCTGCGGGGCGGGCGGGGCAGGCGCTCGATCTCGTCGATCAGCGCCCCGATCCCCGCATCGCCCGATCGCTCGAAGGTCCGCGCCAGCCGCGCCAGCACATGCGCGCGCCACGCGCCATGGTTGACGATCCGCGCGCCCAGACCCTCGGGGTGGAGCGAGAGCTTGAGGACATTGACCGGCGGGGCCAGCAGCGCGGGGGCGACGCCCGCGAGGTAGCAGGCCAGCGCGGCATTGGCCTCGATCAGGTTCCAGTGCCGGTCGATCGCCAGCGCCGGGAAGGGCATGTGGCCGGCGAGCACGAGCCGGACCGCCTCGGCGGCGGGCTGCAGGGCAGGGTCGGACAGGGCATGGCCGCCGTAGACCGGCGCGAATCCGGCGCTTGCGAGCATCAGGTTGCGCTCGCGCAGCGGCAGGCCGAGCGTCTCGGCGATGCGCAGCACCATCGCGCGGCTCGGGCAGGCCCGGCCGGTCTCGAGGAAGGAGAGGTGGCGCGCCGAGATTTCGCTCTCGAGCGCGAGGGCGAGCTGGCTCATCCGGCGGCGCGAGCGCCAGTCCCTGAGGCGCGATCCGAAGCTGGCGGCGTGACTGGCCATGTCGCCTCCTAGCACCCGGGCGCGGCGGCGCCATTACCTCGCGGGTAATCGCCAGGGCGATCGCGGCCTGCGCACAAGGGCGCTCTCGGCACAAGGAGGAGGCAGCGATGATCCGGAGAGACGTCTTGAGCACGGCGGTGGCGGCGGGGGCCTGCGCGGGCCTCGGCCCCATGCCACCCGCGCGCGCCGCGGCGACCTTGCCCGCCCGGGCCCGCGACGACGGTGGCTTCGTCACCGCGCGCGACGGGACGCGGCTCTTCGCCCGCTCGTGGGGCAGCGGGGCGCCGGTGCTGTTCCTCCATGCGTGGGCGCTCCACAGCGGGATGTGGCACCGGCAGTTCGTCGACCTCGCCGCGCGCGGGGTGCGCTGCATCGCCTTCGACCGGCGCGGCCACGGCCGCTCGGCGCTCGCGGGCGGGGGCTACGATCTCGACACCCTCGCCGACGACGTCGCGCGGGTGGTGGAGGCGCTGGGGCTCGAGGAGATCACGCTGGTCGGACACTCGATGGGCGGCGCCGAGGCGGTGCGCTTCTGCGCGCGGGCCGGGGCTGGCGCGGTGCGCCGGCTGGTGCTGGTCGCGCCGACCACCCCCTGCCTCACCCGTTCGCCCGACAATCCCGACGGTATCCCGGCCGAGCTCCTCGCCGCGGCGCGGGCGCGGATGGCGGAGGATTTCCCGCGCTGGGTGGAGGAGAACAAGGCGCCTTTCGTCACGCCCGAGACCTCGCCGCAGACGACCGACTGGCTGGCGCGGATGATGGCCGATGTCGACCTTCCGGCGGTGCTCGCCTCGGCGCGCGCCTTCGCCGAGGCGGACGTGAGGCCCGATCTCGCCCGGATCGCCTGCCCGACGCTCGTGATCCAGGGCGACCGCGATGCCTCGGCGCCGCTCGATCTGACCGGGCGCCGCACCGCACAGGGGATCGCCGGGGCGAGGCTCGAGGTCTATGCGGGCGCGCCGCACGGGCTGTTCGTCACCCACGCCGAGCGCCTCAGCGCCGACATCCTCGCCCACATGGCCTGACGCGCTGCCCTCTTCCGTCTCGCCGAGCGCCGTGCCAAGCAGTTGCGCAAGGATTGCGAGGAGACGCGGCATGGATCTGCAACTGGCCGGCAAGGCGGCGCTGGTGCTCGGGGCTAGCAAGGGGCTCGGGCGCGCGGTCGCCGAGGCGCTCGGAGCGGAGGGGGCCGAGGTGCTCACCGTCGCGCGCTCGGGCGAAGTCGATCTCGTCGCCGACCTCGACGACCCGGCGGCCCCGCAGGCGATCATCGCCGCGGTGCGGGCGCGCGGCGTCTCTCCGGACATCCTCGTGCTCAACAGCGGTGGCCCGCCGACGGGCGGGGCGGCGGGCACCACCCCGGCGGATTTCGCACGCGTCATGGACCGGATGTTCAACGCCCAGCTCGCGCTCGCGCAGACCTTCCTGCCGGAGATGCGCGCGAGCGGCTTCGGGCGCATTCTCGCGATCGCCTCGACGAGCCTCCTCACCCCGATCCCCGGCCTCGTGCTCTCCAACGCGGTGCGCGCGATGCTCGCCTCGTGGTGCAAGACGCTTGCCGCCGAGGTCGCTGCCGACGGCGTGACGGTGAACCTCCTCCTCCCCGGCCAGATCGCGACCGACCGCCTGACCAGCCTCCACGCGGCGATGGCGGCGGGACAGGGCCTTGCCGCCGAGCAGGTCACCGCGCGCTCGATCGCGGCGATCCCGGCGGGGCGGCTCGGGCGGCCCGAGGAGTTCGGCGACATCGCCGCCTTCCTCGCCTCCCCGCGCGCGGGCTTCATCACGGGAAGCGCAATCAAGGTCGACGGCGGGCAGACCGCGATCCTCTGACCCTGCGTGCTTGCGCGCCGCGCCGCCGGTGGCTAGCGCCGCCTGCATGTCCGCCGCCTTCATCGCGCTCCAGCACGTCCTGCCCCAGCACGCCCTCTCGCGCCTCGCCGGGCGCCTCGCCGCGAGCGAGACGCCGTGGCTGCGCGACGCGCTGATCCGCCGCTTCGTCGCGGCCTACGGCGTCGACCTCTCCGAGGCCGCCCGGGGTATCGGGGAGTTCGCCAGCTTCAACGACTTCTTTACCCGCGAGCTGAAGCCCGGCGCCCGCCCGCTCGCCGACGCGCGGGAGTTCATCCTCTCCCCCGCCGACGGAGCGATCAGCCAATTGGGGCCGATCACCGGCGGCCGGATCATCCAGGCCAAGGGACGCGATTACGCGGTCGCCGAGATCCTCGGCTGCGATGCGGCGGAGGCGGCGCGCTTCGAGGGGGGGCGGTTCATCACCGTCTACCTGTCGCCGAAGGACTATCACCGCGTCCACATGCCCGCCGCGGGCACCCTCGCCCGGACCAGCTACATCCCCGGCGACCTCTACTCGGTGAACGTCGCGACCGCCGGGGGTGTCAACCGGCTGTTCGCCCGCAACGAGCGCCTCTCCTGCCGCTTCGACGGGCCTGACGGGCACTTCGCGAGCGTCATGGTCGGCGCGATGATCGTCGCCGGGATCGACACCGTCTGGCCCAACGCCTTCCGCACCCATGCCGCCGCCCCGGTCCACGAGGACTTCGCGGGCGCAGGCCACGCCTTTGCCGCCGGGGACGAGATGGGCCGCTTCCACCTCGGCTCAACGGTCGTGCTGCTGTTCGAGCCCGGCCGGGTGGAATGGCTCGAGGGCCTCGTGGCCGGCGATCCGCTGCGCATGGGGCAGGCGATCGGGCGGCGTCTCGGCGCTTAACTCGCGAGTCTTTGCACGAAATTCACTGGTGCCGCTCTAGCGCCTCGGTATCGAGGAAGACGCGCGGCGCGCGACGCCGCGGCTGTGAGGGGCGCAGCATGGATCGGCTCAATGTGGCGATCATCGGGTGCGGGCCGGCGGGACTCGCGGCGGGGCTGCTGCTCGCGCGGCAGGGGCACGCGATCGCCATCTTCGACCAGTTCGCTGCGCCCGGCCCGGTCGGCTCGGGGCTGATGATCCAGCCGACGGGCCTCGCGGTCCTCGCCGAACTGGGGCTTGCCGAGGCGGTGGTGCTCCGCGGGGCGCGGATCGACGCGCTCCGGGGCATCGAGGAGCACGGCGCCTGCGTGCTCGACGCGCCCTATGCCGCGCTCGGCCTCCCCGGCGCCTTCGGCCTCGGCATCCACCGCGCGAGCCTGTTCGACGTGCTCCACGCGGCGGCGCTCGCGCAGGAGGGGATCGCGATCCACGCCGGCCACGCGGTGACGGGCAGCACCTGCACCCACGAGGGCCGCCGCCTGACCTTCACCGACCGCCCACCGAGCGCAGCCTTCGACCTCGTCGTCGACGCGAGCGGCTGGCGCACCGGCTTTGACCCAGCGCCCAAGGGCGTGCTCCCCTTCGGCGCGCTGTGGGCAAGCCTCCCCTTCGTGCCGGGCGACCCCTTCGCGGGCAACCTCCTCGAACAGCGCTATCGCCGCGCCGCCCAAATGGCGGGCGTGCTCCCGATCGGCACCCGGCCGGAGGTGGGCACGCAGGAGGTGGCCTTTTTCTGGTCGCTCAAGGCCGAGGACCATGCCGCCTGGCAGGCGACCCCGCTCGCGGACTGGAAGGCCGAGGTGCTGCGCCTTTGGCCCGCGCTCGAGGGCCTGCTCGCGCGGATCACCGACCGCCGCCAGCTCACCTTCGCGCGCTATGCCCATCGCACCCACCCGCGTCCCGTGAAGGAGCGGATGATCGCGATCGGCGACGCCTGGCACTCGGCGAGCCCGCAGCTCGGGCAAGGCGCGAACATGGCGCTGCTCGACGCGTGGAGCCTCGCGCGCGGCCTTGCCGAGGGCCGCACGCTCGCCGAGGGCCTGCGCCTCGCGGCCGGGTGGCGGCGCGACCACGTGTGGCTCTACCAGTGGGTGACGAAGCTCTTCACCCCGCTCTACCAGTCGGATTCGCGCTGGCTTCCCGCGATCCGCGACCGGGTGCTCGCCCCGCTCTCGCGCCACTGGCCGGCGCGCGGCATCCAGGCGCAGCTGATGAGCGGGCTGTTCGGCTTCCCGCTCGCCCCGCTCGGGCTCGCCCCGCCCGACTACGAGGCCTTGGCCGAGAGCGCGTCGCGGATCAGCTTGGCCGCCTCGGGGCTGCCCCAGTCGTAGCCCCCCGCCACGCGCAGCACCTCCTTGCCGCTCGCGTCGAACAGGATGGTGAGCGGCAGCACCCCCTCGGGGGTGAACTGCGCGGCGAGCTCGGTCTCGGGGTCGAGCCAGGGTTCGAGCTTGCGGTAGCCGCCCTTGGCGAAGAACGGCGTCACCACCTCAGGCCCGCGCACGTCCTGGCTGACGGTCAGCACCTTGACCTCGCCCTCGAGCTCGCCCGCCAGCGCGTCGAGCTGCGGCATCTCCTTGACGCAAGGGGCGCACCATGTCGCCCACAGGTTGATGAGCACCGGCCCGTCCTGTGCGCCGAGGTCGAGGGTCCTGCCCGCCGGGTCCTTGAAGGCGAGCGCCGGGAGCGGCGTTCCGGCCTTGCTGCGGTCCACCTTGGCCGATGATGCGCCCGCCTCAGCGCCCGGTTGCGTCGGCGCGCCCTCGGGCCTATCGCATCCCGCCAGAACGAGGACCATCAGGGCAGTAATGAGCGACAAGCGGGACATGACAGGCTCCATCGACGGCGCTGCGACCAACGCCATGTGGGGCGGCCGCTTCGCCGACGGCCCTAGCGCGATCATGCGCGAAATCAACGCCTCGATCCCCTTCGACAAGGCGCTGTGGCGGCAGGATATCGCGGCGAGCAAGGCGCACGTGGCGATGCTCGGGGCGGCGGGGATCGTCGCAGCCGAGGATGCCGCGGCGATCGCTGCCGGGCTCGACCGGGTCGCGGCGGAATACGCGGCCGACGGCGTTCCCGAGGACTGGGACCGCGAGGACATCCACATGACGACGGAGGCCCGGCTCGCCGAGCTGATCGGTCCGGTCGCCGGGCGGCTCCACACCGCGAGGAGCCGCAACGACCAGGTCGCGACCGACTTCCGCCTGTGGGTGCGCGACGCAATGGTGCAATTGGACGAGGGCCTCGCCGCGCTCCAGCGCGCGCTGGTGTCCCGCGCGGGCGAGCACGCGGACAGCATCATGCCCGGCTTCACCCACCTCCAGACCGCGCAGCCGGTGACGCTCGGCCACCACCTCATGGCCTATTACGAGATGTTCCGGCGTGACCGCGCGCGGATCGCCGATGCGCGGGTGCGGATGAACGAGTGCCCGCTCGGCTCGGCGGCGCTCGCCGGGACCGGCTTTCCCGTCGACCGCGAGGCGACAGCCCGCGCGCTCGGCTTCGACCGCCCGACCGCGAACTCCTTGGACGCCGTCTCCGACCGCGATTTCGCCCTGGACTTCCTGTGGTGCTGCTCGGCCACCGCGCTCCACCTCTCGCGCCTTGCCGAGGAACTGATCCTGTGGGCGAGCCAGCCCTTCGGCTTCATCCGCCTGCCCGACAGCCTCTCGACCGGCAGCTCGATCATGCCGCAGAAGAAGAACCCCGACGCCGCCGAACTGGTGCGCGGGCATTCGGGGCGGGTGATCGGGGCGCTCACCAGCCTGATGATCACCATGAAGGGCCTGCCGCTCGCCTATTCGAAGGACATGCAGGACGACAAGCCGCCGGTCTTCGAAGCCGCCTCGCTGATGGCGCTTTCGGTCGCGGCGATGACGGGGATGATCGAAGGCGCAACCTTCAACACCGCCCGCATGCGCGCCGCCGCCGAACTCGGCTATGCCACCGCGACCGACCTTGCCGACTGGCTGGTGCGGCAGGCCGGCATCCCGTTCCGCGAGGCGCACCACATCACCGGCGCGGCGGTCAAGCTCGCTGAAAACCGAGGCATCGCGCTCGACCAGCTGCCGCTCGAAGACTTGAAGGCGATCGATGCGCGGATCGAGGAAAGCGTCTATGCTGCCCTTTCCGTCGACGCCTCGGTCGCGGCGCGGGCCTCCTATGGCGGGACCGCGCCCGATCAGGTACGCCAGCAGGTCGCCGCCGCGCGCGCCAGCCTGGGAATGGAGGAATGATGCGCATCGCTGCTGCCCTCGGGCTTTGCCTCCTCGCCGCAGGCTGCGGGACCCAGACACCGCTCACCCCGCCCAAGGGCGCCGAGCTGCCGCCGGCCCCCTATGGCGCAGCCGAGAAACCCAGCTCCGACGAGCTCCTGCGCCGCGACGCGCTCGCCGCCCCCGAACGCTCGGTCGAACTGCGCCGCCGCTCCGAGGAGCGCCAGGACGACCCCTTCGACCTCCCTCCTGAATAGAGCCCCCGCTGCATGGACCATTTCACTCTCAGGGACGGCGTGATGCACGCCGAGGACGTGCCGCTGCCGGACATCGCGGCGGCGGTCGGCACGCCGGTCTACGTCTATTCGCGCGCCACGCTGGAGCGCCACGCGCGGGTCTTCGCCGAGGCGCTGGCGGCGGTGCCCGACAAGCTCATCGCCTTCGCGGTCAAGTCCAACCCCAACCTCGCGGTGCTGAAGGTGCTGGGGCGGCAGGGGATGGGCGCGGACGTCGTCTCGGTGGGCGAGATGCGCCGCGCGCTCGCCGCGGGGATCGCGCCCGAGATGATCGTCTTCTCCGGGGTCGGCAAGACCGCGGCCGAGATGGTCGCGGCGCTCGAGGCGGGCATCGGCCAGTTCAACATCGAGAGCGAGGAGGAAGGCGTCGAGCTCGCCGAACTCGCCGCCGCGCGCGGGCTGACGGCGCTGTGCGCGCTGCGCATCAACCCGGACGTCGACGCGGGCACGCACGACAAGATCTCGACCGGCAAGGCCGACAACAAGTTCGGCGTGCCCATCGGCGAGGCGGGGCAGATCTTCGGGTCGCTGTCGCGCCTGCCGGGGATCAACCTGCGCGGGGTGGCGGTGCATATCGGCAGCCAACTCGCTGATCTTGCACCCCTCGAAGCGGCTTTCGGCAAGCTCGGCGCGCTGGTCGAGGCGCTGCGCGGGGCGGGGCACGCGATCACCCATGTCGACCTCGGCGGGGGCCTCGGCGTGCCCTATCGCGTCGGCGAAGTGCTGCCCGAGCCCGCCGCCTACGGCGCGATGGTCGCGCGGGTGACGCGGGACTGGGGGGTCAAGCTGATCTTCGAGCCGGGCCGGGTGATCGCGGGCAATGCAGGGGTGTTGCTGACCCGGGTGGTGCGGGTGAAGCGCGGGATCAACGATCCCTTCGTGATCGTCGACGCCGCCATGAACGACCTCGCACGTCCTGCCCTCTACGGCGCCTACCACCACTTCGAGGCGGTGAGCCCAAGGGGCGACCGGATGACGGCCAACATCGTCGGTCCGATCTGCGAGACCGGCGACACCTTCGCGATGGGCCGCGAGTGCGACCTGTTGGAGGCGGGCGACCTCGCGGTGTTCCGCACCGCGGGCGCTTACGGCGCGACGATGGCCTCGTCCTACAATTCGCGCGGCTTCGTCGCCGAGGTGCTGGTCGACGGCGACCGCTTCGCGGTCGTCGCGGACCGTATCGAGGCGGGCGCGATCATGGACGCCGAGCGCGTGCCGGAATGGCTCGTCTGACACCGTCATGAGCGGCATCGCGAGCCTGCCGCTGTTCCACAAGGTCGCGGGACAACAGGTGCTTGTGCTCGGTGACGGGCCCGCGGCGGAGCCCAAGCGGCGGCTCGTCGAACGCGCCGGGGGCGTGGTGGTCGAGGACTTTGCGCGGGCGGTTGACGAGGGGGTGCGGCTCGCCTTCATCGCCTTCGAGGACCGACTTGCCTGCGAGGCGGCGGCGATCAATGCGCGCTGTGCGGGGATGCTGGTCAACGTCGTCGACCGGCCGGAATTATGCGACTTTACAACGCCTTCGATCCTCGACCGCGACCCGCTGCTGGTGGCGATCGGGACCGGGGGGGCCTCGGCGGGGCTGGCGAAGCACGTGCGGCTGCGGCTCGAGCGGGTGCTGCCCGAAACGCTCGGGGCGCTCGCCCGGGCGCTCGAGGCGGCGCGGCCTGCGCTCCGGCGGCGTTTCCCCGAGGGGCTGGCGCGGCGGCGGGCGGTGGATGCCGGCTTGCGGGAGGGCGGACCGCTCGATCCGCTCGATCCCGAGGCTTTCCAGCGGGTTGCAGGCTGGATCGCGGGCGCGGACAGCGCTCCGACGGGGGAGCTTCGCGAGGTGATCCTCACCCGCGCCGACCCTGAGGACCTGACCCTCAGGCAAGCCCGCTGGCTGGGCGAGGCGGACCTGATCCTGATCGATGGGGAGGTGCCCGCCGCGATCCTCGCAAGGGCCCGCGCCGATGCCGAGCGGCGGATGTTTCACGCGAAACATCCCCGCGAGGGGGGGGCTGAAGGGGGTCTGGATGGGGTCAAGGCGGGGTCTGGAGCGGGCAAGGCCGGGTCTGGCGCGGGCGAGCAGGAGGCTGCGCCCACCGCCCCTGAAGGCGAGGGCGACGCTGCCCCCGGCCTCACGCTGGTCCTGCGCTGGCGGCCGGTGGCGCCGGGCGGCTAGCGGGCACGGTAAGAGGAGTCGCGACGCGCGGGGGCGGAGCCCCCACCCCCGGCCCCTCCCCCGGGGGAGAGGAGAAGAAGGGCGCTCCCTTAGGGCGGCATCTGCCCTGGCGAGAGGACGAACCCCTGCGCCGCTTCGGAAAACCTAAGCCGCCTGGAGCACCGGAGTGCGCAGGCTCGCGAAGTAGCCGGACATCGCGGCGATGGCCTTGTCGCTCAGCGCGATGAAGGCGCGGCGACGGTCGGCCGGGTCGGGAACGCGCACGAAGATGCCGCTCTCGACCATCTGGGTGAGCCAGCGGAGCGCCGTCGTCGCCGGAACCCCGGCGGCGATGCACAGCGAGGTCACCGAGACCTGCACGCCCTCGCCGTGCGCGGCGGTCAGGTCCAGCAGCATGTCCCACGCCGGATCGCCGAACAGCGCCGGATCGAAGAAGCGGGTGCGCGCCTGGCGGTTGGCGATGATCTGGCGCACCACCTGCGGATCGGGGAGCGCCGGGCGCGCCGGGGCAAACCCGCTCGCGGCGGCCGATTCGAGGCGCGCCGTCTCGTGCCCGAGGCCGCTGAAGGCCCCGCGCTCGCCCGCGGTGTGGCCGATGCGGTCGAGCGAATGGGCGATCGCCTCGACCTGCTGCGAGAGGCGCAGCAGCGCGACGCGGTCCTCCTCGGCCATTTCGCGCAGCCGCGCCGCGCCCGCCTCGCCCATCACCCGGCCGACCGCGATCACCCGCTCGGCGCGGCTCGGCGACACGAGGATCTGCGGGTTGGACTGGTCGAGCACGGCGAAGACATCGTCGAGACCTTCGAGGTTGGTGCCGACGATCAGCTTTGCCCCCGAGCGCGCGATCCGCATGTCGAGCCGGGCGAGGCCTGCCAGCATCATCGCGTCCATCCCGCGCGAGCCGGTGACCGCGCAATCGACCACCACCACATCGCCGAGCAGCGCGATCGGCCCTTCGAGCAGCGCGCGCAGGCCGCCCCCGTCGATGCTCTGGAACCCGGCCCCGCCGAGATCGGCGGCGATCTGGCGGCGGAGCCCCTCGTGCTCCCCGAAAATCGCGACCCGCGCGGGGAGCCCGGCCCCGTCATCGGCGCAGCCATAGGCGAAATCTTCGGCAGCAGAAGCGTGGTTGAGCATCGACTCGACTCCAGCAATGTTGGAACGAGAATAGAACAAAAACGGATCATAGCAAGCAAATGTTGGAGATGACGCGCGCTTGCGCTTCGCTCCTCCGCATCGCCGCGTCGCAGTCGCGCGTCGCGGGACAAGCGCGTTCCCGACCGGACCGACGAGCGGCAGATCCGTCCCGAAAATTTTCAAAACCAGGATAGACTCCCCACCTGATCGAAGCTAACCATCGCGCTCATGAGCGCCTGGTCAAAAGCCGTCCACCCTGCCCAAACCTGGTTTCGCAAGAAGCGTGCAGAACGCATCCTGAAGCGGTTTCCGGAGATCAATGGCGGCGTGGTGATCGACGTCGGCGGATCGCTCACCTTCTGGAAGTCGGTCGGCGACATCCTCAAGCCGGCCCGCGTGATCATCTACAATATCAGCGCCGGACGCATGCAGATGGGCCTGCAGAACCGGACCGACTATATCGAAACCCATATTTATGATGGCCACACCATTCCCGAGGCGGATGGCACTGCCGACGTGGTGATCTGCAATTCCGTGATCGAACACGTGCCGCTCGAAAACAGGGCGCGGCTGGTCTCGGAGATCGCCCGCGTCGGGAAGAGGTTCGTGGTGCAGACCCCGGCCTATGGCTTCCCGCTCGAACTGCATTTCGGGCTGCCCTTCATTCACTGGCTTCCGCGCAGCTGGGGCCGGTTGCTTGTGCGTGCATCGCCCTTTGCACTCATGTCCGATGCAAGTTCGGTATGGATGTTCGACCAGACGCAGCTGCTGCGGAAGCCTGAATTCAAGCGCTACTTCCCCGATGCCGACATGGAAGTCGAATACTTCCTCGGCATGCCCAAGAGCGTGCTGGTTTTCGGATAGTCCTGTCCAGCCCGCCTGCCGCAGTGCGGGTGGTTCCTCACTCGAAATTCATGCGCGCGGGCCCTGGCTGATGGGCGCGATCAGGGCCTGATCTCGATCGCCGTGCCGTCGGGGACGATGCGCCACAGCTCCTCGATCTCGGCGTTCGAGAGCGCGATGCAGCCGTCGGTCCAGTCGCCCGGCATCCGCCCCGTCGGCAGGGCATTGGGCTGGCCGTGGAGGAAGATGTCGCCCCCCGGCGAGCGGCCCTGCCGCGCGGCATAGGCGCGGTCCTCGGCGTTGGGGTAGGAGAGCTTGAGGCTCAAATGATAGGCGCTCCCCGGATTGCGCCCCTCGATCACGTAGCGCCCCTCGGGCGTGCGCTCGTCGCCCTCGAAGCGCTTGTGGCCCTGCGGCTGGTCGCCGAACTGCAAGCCCCGCCAGGCCCTGACCGGCTGGCCGCCGGCATAGGCGACCATCAGCCGCTCGGACTTGTCGACAATCAGGTAGTCGACCTTGGCGAAGCGCGGCGCGGGGATGATCCGCGCCGCCTCGCGGGCGAGCGGGGGCTGCGCGGCTGGGCCCTGCGCCTGCTCGGGCTGCGGCGCGGCGCAGGCGGCGAGCAGCAGGAGCGGGAGGATTGCGAGGCGGGTCACGCGGGCAAGCCTACCCCGGCGGGGGACGGGCGATCAATCCGCATTGCTCCTCGCCCGGAGGATCGGGCTCAGGCGCCGAACCCCAGCCGCTCGGCCGCCTTCACCAGTTCCTCCTCGCGGCCCCGCGCACGGGCCGCAGCCGCCTCGGCATAGCGCGCGACGAGCTCGGGTCCGGCCTTCGCGGGAGAGCCCGCGTCGAAGGGCGGCGCAGGGTCATATTCGAAGCCGAGCTGGAGCGCCCTGGCGACCTCTTCCCCGGCGATCTGAGCGATCAGGGTCAGCGCGAAATCGATCCCCGCTGTCACCCCGCCGCCGGTCACGCGGTTGCGATCGATCACGGTGCGGGCGTGGACGGGCTCGGCGCCGAAGCGCGCGAGGTGGTGGTGCCAGGCCCAGTGGGTGGTCGCCCGGTATCCCCTGAGCAGCCCTGCCGCGCCGAGGATCAGCGCCCCGGTGCACACGCTGGTGACCCAGGTGGCGGTGCTGCCCGCCTGCCGCAGCCATGCCATCGCGGCGTCGTCGTTCATCACGCTCGCGACGCCGACGCCGCCCGGCACGCAGATGATGTCGGGCGCAGGGATGTCCGCATAGGTGATGGTGGGGACGATAGAGAACCCCGCGTCGGTGGGCAGCGGGTCGAGGCTGTGCGAGACGTAATGCACGCTCGCCCCCGGCAGGCGCGCGAGGAACTGCGCCGGGCCGGTCATGTCGAGCTGGGTCATGTGGGCGAAGGGCAGGAACGCGATCTGCATCGGAGGCCTCCTAGTCGACGAAGGGATCGCGCATCAGGATCGTGTCGTCGCGCTCCGGCGAGGTCGAGACGAGCGCGACGGGGCATTCGATCAGCTCCTGGATGCGCTGGATGTACTTGATCGCGTTGGCCGGAAGGTCGGCATAGGAGCGCGCGCCCGCGGTGCTCTCGTGCCAGCCGGGCATTTCCTCGTAGATCGGCTCGCATTCGGCCTGGTCGGCGGCGTGGCTGGGGAGGTAGTCGTAGACCTTGCCGCGCAGGCGATAGCCGGTGCAGATCGCGACCTTCTCGAGCCCGTCGAGCACGTCGATCTTGGTGAGCGCGATGCCGGTGACGCCGCTGATCGCGCAGGACTGGCGCACGAGCACGGCATCGAACCAGCCGACCCGGCGCTTGCGGCCGGTGACGGTGCCGAATTCGTGGCCGCGCTCGCCGAGGCGCTGGCCGACCTCGTCCTCGAGTTCCGTCGGGAAGGGGCCCGAGCCGACGCGGGTGGTGTAGGCCTTGACGATGCCGAGCACGAAGCCGGTCGAATTGGGGCCGAGGCCGCTGCCCGACGCCGCGGTGCCGCTCACCGTGTTCGACGAGGTGACGAAGGGATAGGTGCCGTGATCGACGTCGAGCAGCACCCCCTGCGCGCCCTCGAACAGGATCTTGGCCCCGGCGCGGCGGACCTTCTTGAGGCGCTTCCACACCGGCTGTGCGAAGCGCAGCACGAAGGGGGCGATCTCGCGCAGCTCTTCCAGCAGCGCGGCGCGGTCGACCGGGGGCTGGCCGAAGCCGGCGCGCAGCGCGTCGTGGTGGGCGCACAGGCGGTCGAGCTGCGGCTCCAATGTGTCGAGGTGCGCAAGGTCGCACACCCGGATCGCCCGCCGGCCGACCTTGTCCTCGTAGGCCGGGCCGATCCCGCGCCCGGTGGTGCCGATCTTGCCCTTGCCCGCCGCCGTCTCCCTGAGCGCGTCAAGATCGCGGTGGAGCGGCAGGATCAGCGGGCAATTGTCGGCGATCGCGAGGTTCTCGTCGGTGACGGATACCCCCTGCCCCTCGACCTTGGCGACCTCGTCGCGCAGCGCCCAGGGGTCGAGCACCACGCCGTTGCCGATCACCGAGAGCGTCCCCGAGACGATGCCGGAGGGGAGCAGCGAGAGCTTGTAGGTCTTGCCGTCGATCACGAGGGTGTGGCCGGCGTTGTGCCCGCCCTGGAAGCGCACGACCACGTCGGCGCGGCTCGCCAGCCAGTCGACGATCTTGCCCTTGCCCTCATCGCCCCACTGGGCGCCGATCACGGTGACGTTGGCCATGCTGGTCCTTTGCTAGCGGCTCGACAAAACCCGGGGGGCCTAGGCGTTCGCCGCGCCAAGGGCAAGCGCGGTGAGGGGCCTCCCGCGCGAAGGGTTTGGCGCGAGCGCGCGTTGCTTGGGGAACGACCCTGCCGCCAAGGAGCCTGCCCATGAAGACCCCCGCCACGCTTCTCACCGCCGCCGCCGCGCTCGGCGTGCTCGCCACCCCGATCCTCGCCCAGCAGCAGCGCGGCGGGGGCGGGCGCCTCCCGCCCGAGTGCCGCGCCGAGATCGTGCGGCTGTGCGGCACGGACCGGACGCAGATGCGCTCCTGCCTGCGCGAGAAGGCGGGCGAGCTCTCGGACGGGTGCCGGAGCGAGCTGCGCCAGCGGATCGAGCAGCGCCTGCGCCAGCGCGGCGGCGGGGGGATGGGCGCGCAAGGACCCGCGACCCCGCCGACGCAGACCCTCGCCTACGGCCCCGACAGCCTCCAGGCATTGGACCTGTGGGTGCCCGAGGGCGCGAAGAAGGCTCCCCTCGTCCTGTTCGTCCACGGCGGCGGTTGGAAGCGCGGCTCGAAGAACAACGCCACCTCGCGCGCGCTCCCGGCGCATATGCTCGAACAGGGCTATGCCTTCGCCTCGATCGACTACCGGCTGGTGCCGCGCAACACCGTCGAGGAGCAGGCGCGCGACGTCGCCGCCGCGCTCGCGCACCTGCTGAAGCGCGCCGAGAGCCTCGGCATCGATCCGACCCGCGTGGTGCTGACCGGTCACTCGGCGGGCGCGCATCTCGTCGCGCTGGTGGGGACCGACGAGCGTTATCTCAAGGCCGCGGGCCTGTCCTTCGCGGACATCGACGGGGTGATCCCCAACGACGGCGCGGCCTATGACGTCGCGGAGCAGTTGGCGGCGGGGCCGAAGATGATGGCGCCGACCTATGTCCAGGCCTTCGGCACCGACCTGGCGCGCCAGAAGGCGCTTTCGCCGACTCTCCAGGCGGCTGCACCCAACGCGCCCGCCTTCCTGCTGCTCCACGTCCAGCGCCCCGACGCGATCGCGCAATCGAACGCGCTCGCCGCGGCGCTCAGGCGCGCGGGCACCAAGGCCGAGGTCGCGGGCTTCCCCGGCGAGGGCCTGCGCGGCCACATGGAGATCAATCGCAAGCTCGGCCAAAGCAACTATCCCGCGACTGCGGTGATGGATGCGTGGCTGAAGAAGGTGCTGGGCTGAACCCGTTGGGGGGCGTCGCCCCGGGCCCTGCGTCCGGGGCGACGATATCCTGAAAAGGCCCGGCGCTGCGTCCGAACCTCAGAACAGCATTGCACTCAGCACGCCCGCCAGCCCCCCCGTCACCACCGAGGCGAGCGTGATCCTGAACATCATCCGGGGCACAGTCTCCCCGCGCCGCCGCCGCAGCGTGAACCAGCCACCCACCTTGCCATGCTGCGTGTCGCCGCGTGCGCCGGAAGCGCGGCGCGCCCCGCCACCCCAGCCGAGAACCTCGGCGAGACGCTCCGCCCGCGAGCGGTAGCCCCCCATGCCCACCACCCAGTCGCGCGCGGCCATCCGGGCCTCCGCCTTGGCAAGCTCCATCGCATCGACCACCTCGCCGCGCAGGTTCAGCACCACCGCCTTGGGCAAGGCCTCCTCGAACTCGATACCCGCATGGCTCCCGCGGCACCACTTGACCTCGCCGAAGACCTTGATCCTCCCGAGGTCGAGCCAGACGGCTTGCGCGACTTCGAGCGGGCGCGGGGTGACGATGCCCGCGCCGCGAAGGGACAGATCGGCGATCTCCACAAGGAAAGTGTTCGCTGTCGTGGCGAGGCTGCTGCGAATCCCGAGCACCGCTCGCCCCAGGCTGCGCTTGCAATCTGGGGTTTCGTCGGAGAGGGGCTGAGCGTGGGCATTCATCGCGCGATGCTAGCACGAAGCCCCAGAATAAGCCGTGCGGGCACTTAGGTGAATCTCCGTAGGTCGGAGCCTCGGGAAGGGGCCGCCGGCGACGAGGCTCCGTCCTTGCAGGTCAGAGCGCGACCGGCTCTTCTCCTTCCAGCACGTAGCCGCAGCCGAGCATCTGCGGGTCCTCGCCCGCGGCGAGCTGGGCGAGGGTGCGCCAGCCTTCGAACCTCAGGCGCGCCGCCACCGCCCGGTCGTGACCCAGGGGCAGGTAGCAGGTGCGCACCGGCTCGGGCTGGGGGGCGATCTCGGCAAGGCGGTCGAGGTAGAGGGTGAAGCCGGTCGCGGGCTCCTCGCTCCCGGCGATGCGGTAGGTGCCGCCCCGCCCCGCCGCGCGGCGCAGGCCTTCGGCGTAGAGCGTGAAGCCGAACCACGACTGGTATTCGAAGCCGTGGCGCTCGGTCGGGTCGAGGGTGATCGTCGCCGCGTCGCCGACGGCCGCCGCGATCTGCTCGAGCGCGTCGAGCCGCGACTTGAGCGCCCCGCCCGCATCGACCGCGCGAAGCGAAGCGAGCGCCCCCTCGAAGGGCCCGGTCGCATAGAGCAGCGGCAGGTAGGCCGACCCGCCCGCGGCCTTCAATCCGCCCGCGTCCTTGGTGTCGAGCTCGCGGCGCACCGCCTCGATCTGCTCGGGCGCGAGCGGGAAGGTCTTCGCCGCAAGCGTGTCGACGAGGTCCGGCAGGGTGAAATCGACCGCGATGCCGGTCAGCCCCGCGGCCTTCAGCGCCTCGACCGCGAGCATCACCGCCTCGCTCGCGGCGGCGACCGAATCCGCGCCGATCAGCTCGGCGCCCAGTTGCAGCCGCTCGCGCGCGGGGTCGAGCTGGCTCGCCTTGATGACCACCGTGTCGCCGCAATAGGCGAGCCTGAGCGGACGCGGGGCGGCGGCGAGGCTGGTCGCGGCGATGCGCCCGACCTGCGGGGTCATGTCGGAGCGCAGCGCGAGGGTGCGCAGCGAAGCGGGATCGACGAAGCGGAACATCGCACTGCTCTCGCCGACCGTGACGCCCGCCATCCTCCCGGCAAGCGAGGCCTCGAACTCGAGCAGCGGCGGGCGCACCCGGTCGTAGCCATGCGCGGCGAGCACGTCGAGCGCGGCGCGCATGGCAGCCGTGATCCGCGCGGCCTCGGGGGGCAGGCGGTCCTCGAGGCCTTCGGGGAGGAGGTCGTTGGGCTTGGTCAATTGATCACACTTCCGTTCGTGCTGAGCCTGTCGAAGCACGGCACTTCTTCTGCACCGCGGCGCTATAAGATGTGCGGCCCTTCGACAAGCTCAGGGCGAACGGGAGAAAAGAGACACCCACCCCTAACCCCTCCCGCAAGCGGGAGGGGGACCGGGTTGCGCTTTCGTCTCCCCTCCCGCTTGCGGGAGGGGCCGGGGGTGGGCCCGCGCCGAACTCAGAACGTCAGCGCCTTGACCGTCTTGACGCCCTCGACCTTCTCGGCCTCGGCGATCACCTCGGGGGTCAGCGCCTCGTCGAGGCTCAACAGCAGCACCGCTTCCCCGCCGGCCTCGCGGCGGCCGAGGTTGAAGGTGCCGATGTTGATCCCGTGGTCGCCGAGCAGCGTGCCGATGCGGCCGATGAAGCCCGGCTTGTCGTCGTTGACGATGTAGAGCATGTGGCCCGAGAGCTCGGCCTCGATGCCGATGCCGAAGATCTCGACCAGCCGCGGCGCCTCGGTGCCGAACAGCGTGCCGGCGACCGAGCGGGGGCCCTGCGCGGTCTCGACGGTGACGCGCACCAGCGTGTTGAACGCGCCCTCGCGTTCGTGGCGCACCTCGCTCACGGCAAGCCCGCGCTCCTTGGCGAGGAAGGGCGCGTTGACCATGTTCACCGTGTCCGAATAGCGGCGCATGAAGCCCGCGAGCACGGCGGCGGTGATCGGCTTGCCATTGAGTTCGGCCGCCGCGCCCTCACGCTCGACCCCGATCTGGGTGAGGTTGCCGTGGGCGAGCTGGCCGACGAGGCTGCCGAGCTTCTCGGCGAGCGTCATGTAGGGCTTGAGCTTGGGGGCTTCCTCGGCGGAGAGCGACGGCACGTTGAGCGCATTGGTCACGCCGCCGTTGACGAGATAGTCCGCCATCTGCTCGGCGACCTGGAGTGCGACGTTGACCTGCGCCTCGTTGGTCGAGGCCCCGAGGTGCGGCGTGCAGATGAAGTTGGGCGCGCCGAACAGCGGGTGGTCGGCGGCCGGAGGCTCGACCTCGAAAACGTCCAGCGCCGCGCCCGCGACCTGGCCGCTCTCGAGGCATTCCTTCAGCGCCGCCTCGTCGATCAGGCCGCCGCGCGCGCAATTGATGACGCGGATGCCCTTCTTGGCGTTCTCGAGCCGCTCGCGGCTGAGGATGTTGCGGGTCTCCTCGGTGAGCGGGGTGTGGAGCGTCACGAAGTCGGCGCGGCTGAGCAGCGTGTCGAGGTCGACCTTCTCAATGCCGAGCTCGATCGCGCGCTCCTCGGTGAGGAAGGGATCATAGGCGATCACCTTCATCCGGAGGCCCAATGCGCGGCTCGCCACGATCGAGCCGATGTTGCCAGCGCCGATCAGGCCGAGGGTCTTGCCCGTCACCTCGACGCCCATGAACCCGCTCTTGGGCCACTTGCCCGCCTGGGTCTGGGCGTTCGCTTCCGGGATCTGCCGGGCGAGCGCGAACATCAGCGCGATGGCGTGTTCGGCGGTGGTGATCGAGTTGCCGAAGGGGGTGTTCATCACCACCACGCCCTTGGAGCTGGCGTAGGGGATATCGACATTGTCCACCCCGATGCCGGCGCGGCCGATCACCTTCAAGTTGGGCGCGGCATCGAGGATCGCCTTGGTGACCTTGGTCGAGGAGCGGATCGCGAGGCCGTGATATTCATGGATGCGCGCGGCGAGCTCATCGGGGGTCTCCCCGGTGATGACATCGACATCGCAGCCGCGCTCCTCGAAGATGCGCGCGGCGTTGGGGTCCATCTTGTCGCTGATGAGAACTTTGGGCTTGGTCATGGAGATTTCCTTCCACGGAAAAGAAGACCCGTTCGCCCTGAGCCTGTCGAAGGGCTGCACTTCATTTGGAAGGCAGCGCGGCATCAGAAAAAAGGCAGTGCTTCGACAAGCTCAGCACGAACGGAGGAGGGGTGAGTGCGAAAGGCCGGCAAATCAGCCGTTCTTGACCTTCTCGTAGGCCCACTCGATCCACGGCAGCAGGCGCTTGATGTCCTCCTGCTCGACCGTGGAGCCGCACCAGATGCGCAAGCTCGGCGGCGCGTCGCGGTAGCCGTTGAAGTCGAAGCCGACGTTGCGCTCCTCGAGCAGCTTGACGATCTTCTTGGGAACGCCCGCCTTGTCCTCGTCGGAGAGGCTCTCGTACCAGTCGCCCTGGAAGACCATGCACACGCCGGTGTTGGTCTGGAGCGCCGGGTCGCTCGCCATGTTGCGCAGCCACGGGGTCGCCTCGATCCAGTCCTTGACCAGCGCCGCATTGGCATTGGCCCGCTCGATCAGCGCCTTGCGCCCGCCGATCGCCTTGCCCCATTCGAGCGCGGCGATGTAGTCCTCGGTCGCCAGCATCGAGGGGGTGTTGATCGTCTCGCCCTCGAAGATCCCGCGGTTGAGCTTGGCGCCCTTCTTCATGCGGAACAGCTTGGGGAGCGGCCAGGCCGGGTCGTAGCTCTCGATCCGCTCGACCGCCTTGGGGCTGAGGATCAGCATCCCGTGCTGGGCTTCCGAGCCCATCACCTTCTGCCACGAATAGGTCGTCGCATCGAGCTTGGCCCAGTCCATCTCCATCGCGAAGATTGCGCTGGTGGCGTCGTTGATCGTCACGCCCTCGCGGCCCTTCTCGAGCCAGTCGGTGTTCGGAATGCGCGCGCCCGAAGTCGTGCCGTTCCAGGTGAACACCACGTCGTTCCTCTGCGGGATGGTGGTGAGGTCGGGGATTGCACCATAGTCGGCGGTCAGGACCTGCAGGTTCGGCAGCTTCAGCTGCTTCACCGCGTCCTGGATCCAGACATTGCCGAAGCTCTCCCACGCCGCGACCGTCACGGGCCTCGCGGGATCGAGCATCGACCACATCGCGGCCTCGATCGCCCCGGTGTCCGAGGCCGGCATGATGCCGATCAGATAGTCATCAGGAATGCCGAGCAGTTCGCGGCTGAGATCGAGCGCGTATTTGAGGCGCGCCTTGCCGATGCTCGAACGGTGCGAGCGGCCGAGCGATTCGGTCTTAAGCTTGTCCAGCGACCAGCCGGGGAATTTTGCCGTAGGGCCCGAGGAAAAGAAGGGGCGCTCAGGCTTCAGCGAAGGCTCATGCGCGAGCCCGCGAACGTAGTCAGTCATGTATTCTCTCCTTGCAGAGAGCACGCGCGGCGTTGGGACCGCGTGGCCCGTCGGCCGCTGTAGAGAGGCGCGGCGACAAGTCAATGACGAAAGGGGAAAGGTCGATCGCCCCTCCCCGTCCCGAAGGGATGAGGAGGGGCTGTCCTGAGCCTGTCGAAGGATGGCAGACGCCGCAGGCGGCTGACGGAGGGGTAATCCTCCGGCGCCGCATGACCCCTCCGTCATCGCTTCGCGATGCCACCTCCCCATTCGCAAGCGAACGGGGAGGGACTTGGGCTCTCGCGCAACCTCCCTCTCGCAAATTCCCCCGGGCTCGCCTAAACGGGCGGCCTCATGGACATCGCCAACCTCCGCGTCGCCCTGTTCAGCGGCAATTACAACTACACCCGCGACGGGGCTAACCAGGCCCTCAACCGGCTCGTGGGCTCGCTGCTGGCACGCGGGGCGAAGGTGCGCGTCTACTCGCCCAAGGTCGCCAATCCCGATTTCCCCCCGACCGGCGATCTCGTCGGGCTGCCCAACGTGCCGATGCCGGTGAAGGGCCGCGGCGAATACCGCCTGCCGACGGGGCTCGGGCCTGCGGTGCGCCGCGACCTCGCGGCCTTCGCGCCCGACATCGTCCACCTCTCCTCGCCCGACCCCTCGGGCCACGCCGCGCTCAAGTGGGCCCGCGCGCGCGGCGTCCCGGTGCTCGCCAGCGTCCACACCCGCTTCGAGACCTACCCGCGCTACTACAACATGGCCTTTCTCGAGCCGGTGATCGTCAAGCTGCTGAAGCGCTTCTACAACCGCTGCGACGCCCTCGTCGCGCCCTCGCAGTCGATGATCGACGAGCTCGCCGCGATGGGCATGCACCACCGCATCGGGTTGTGGAGCCGCGGTGTGGACCGCACGATCTTCTCTTCCGCCCGCCGCGACCCCGAATGGCGCCGCGAGCTCGGCCTCGCCGACGAGGACGTCGCGATCGTCTTCCTCGGCCGGCTGGTGATGGAAAAGGGCCTCGACGTCTTCGCCGAGACCATCGCCGCCCTGCGCGAGCAGGGCGTTCCGCACAAGGTGCTGGTGATCGGCGACGGGCCGGCGCGCGCGTGGTTCGAGGCGAACCTGCCGGGCGGAATCTTCGCGGGCTTCCGGACCGGCGAGGGCCTCGGCCAGGCGCTCGCCAGCGGGGACGTGTTCTTCAACCCCTCGGTCACCGAGACCTTCGGCAACGTCACGCTCGAGGCGATGGCGAGCGGGCTTCCCGTGGTCGCCGCCGGGGCAACCGGCAGCGCGAGCCTCGTCGCCGACGGGGTCACCGGGCGGCTGGTCGCGCCCTCGGGCAGCATCAAGGCCGACGCCGCCGCCTTCGCCGCGGCGCTCGCGCCCTATTGCGCCGACCGGGCGCTGCGCTCGGGCCACGGCGCGGCCGGCGAGACGCGCGCCTGCGAGTTCGGCTGGGAGGCAATCAACGCGGTGGTCGCCGACACCTATCTCCAGCTGGTCGAGGAACGGCGCGGCAGGAAGGCGGCCTAGGGAGGCGTTCTTGTCACCCTGCCGCCTCGCTGCTTGAGGGCGTCAGCGCAGCACCCCGGCCTTCCTCATCCGGACCGCGTAGAACAGCAGGAACAGCGTCACGGCCCAGATCGAGACCTTGAGCCCGGGCGGCGTGGCCATGTCGGCCGGCACATCGAGGATCACGGTCTCGGCCATCGTCACGCCGATCAGCCCCGCAAGCGCGATCGCCATCGCCGGCACCGCCCACCTCGAGCGGAGCAGCAGCAGCACCGATCCCGCAAATGCGCCCCACACCCCCATCGCCCAGACGGCGGTGGCCCACGCGGGATAGCTTTCCATGAAGGCGATCTGGCTCGGGGTCATGCCCATCTCCTCGAGCTTGCCGAGCTTGGTCGAGAGATAGCTGATGATCCCCATGCTGTTGAACAGCAGGGTCACGGTGCCGACCATCCACAGGTGGACCGGCGCGTGCATGCGGCCTTCGGTAACTGTCGCCAAGAGCGTTTCCCTCCCCCGATCCGGCGCGACCCGAACGGGGGAGAGGATAGGCCTTTCGTGCATCCGCTGCAACAGCGGATGCCGTAACGTCAAAGGCGCTCGATGCGCTTGGCCATCTCGTCGATCATGTCGACGATCTCGCCGATCGTGCGCTCGTCGAGCTTGCCGGCCCGCGCGCGGTTCTTGAGCACGCTGGCGAGGTTGCCCATCGCGCGGAACATGTCGGAGGAGCGCACGTGGGTGGTCTGCTCGCCGTGGCGGCCGAGGCGGCGCATCAGGCCCTCGACCTCGTCCTTGCGCGCCTCGAGCTCCTCACGGCCCTGCTGGGTCGCGGCGAAGGGCTTCTTGGCGCCCTCGGCCTCGGCTTCCTCGATCGCGCCCTCGTCCTCAAGCAGCTGGAGCGTCGGGTAGACCGCGCCCGGGCTCGGCGCATAGGCGCCGCCGGTCAGCTCCTCGATCTCCTTGATGAGCTCGTAGCCGTGGCGGGGCTCCTCGGCGATCAGCGCGAGCAGGACGAGGCGCAATTCGCCCTGACCGAACATCCGCCCGCGCCGACCACGCCGGCCGCGCTCGCCGCGTGCCTCCTCGCCGCCCTCGCGCTCGGTGTCCTCGCTGTCGTAGCGCCAGCGCATCTTGACGCCCGGCCCGGGGCCGAAGTTCACGTTGCCGTTCATCGCCAGCGCCGCGATCGCCTCGCCGAGCTTGTCCCAGCCGTTGCCGCGGCCATATCTGTTCCAGGTCATGCGCATCTCCTCCGTCAGAGTCGTAAGATACATCCAAGATATATCGCAGACCTATCGTTGCAAGCGCGCGCGCCAGGGACGGTTCCCTTTTCCGCCGGGCGGCCTATCACGACCGACGAATGGCTGACCTGTTCGGACAAGACGCCCCCGGGGGCCCGCGCGACCATGCTCCGGCAGCGCCAGAGGACTCTGGCGCCCCGCTCGCCGACCGGCTGCGGCCGCGGACCCTCGCCGAGGTGGTCGGGCAGGAGCACCTCACCGGGCCCGAGGGCGCGATCGGACGGATGGTCGCGGCGGGGCGCCTTGCGAGCATGATCCTGTGGGGCCCGCCGGGGACGGGCAAGACCAGCATCGCGCGCCTCCTCGCCGAGGCGGTGGGGATGCGCTACGCCGCGATCAGCGCGGTGTTCTCCGGGGTCGCCGACCTCAAGCAGGCCTTCGCCGAGGCCGAGACAATGGCGAAGGCGGGCAAGCGCACGCTGCTGTTCGTGGACGAGATCCACCGCTTCAACCGCGCCCAGCAGGACGGCTTCCTCCCCTTCGTGGAGCGCGGGACGGTGACGCTGGTCGGCGCGACCACCGAGAACCCGAGCTTCGCCCTCAACGCCGCGCTGCTGAGCCGCGCGCAGGTGCTGGTGCTGAACCGGCTCGACGAGGCCGCGCTCGAGGCGCTGCTCGCCAAGGCGGAGGCGCTGGAGGGCCCCCTCCCCCTCGATCCGCAAGCGCGCGCGGCGCTGATCGCGCAGGCCGACGGCGACGGGCGCTTCCTCCTCGGGCAGGCCGAGACGCTCTACGCGGCGCGGCTCGAGGGGGCCCTCGACCCTGCGGGTCTCGGGGCCTTTTTGCAGCGCCGCGTGGCGGTCTACGACAAGGACCGGGACGGGCACTACAACCTCATTTCCGCGCTCCACAAGTCGGTACGCGGGAGCGATCCGCAGGCGGCGCTCTACTGGCTGGCGCGGATGCTGGTGGCGGGCGAGGAGCCGCTGTTCCTCGCGCGGCGGCTGGTGCGCATGGCGGTCGAGGACATCGGCCTCGCCGATCCCCAGGCGCTCCCGCAATGCATGGCGGCGATGGAGGCCTACCGCTTCCTCGGCTCGCCCGAGGGAGAGCTGGCGCTGGTGCAGGCGTGCCTCTACCTCGCGACGGCGCCGAAGTCGAACGCCGCCTATGTGGCGCAGAAGACCGCGTGGAAGGCAGCAAAAGAGACGGGGAGCCTCGCCCCGCCCGCCAACATCCTCAACGCGCCGACGAAGCTGATGAAGGACCTCGGCTACGGCGCGGGCTACACCTACGACCACGAGGCGGCGGACGGCTTCTCGGGCGACAACTACTGGCCGGAAGGAATGGAACCGGCGCAGTTCTACGCACCGGTGGAGCGCGGCTTCGAGCGCGAGATCAGGAAGCGTCTCGACTACTGGGACATGCTCAGGGCCGAGCGGGGGTGACGCTGCCTCGTCGATCGATTCCGTTCGGGCTGAGCTTGTCGAAGCCCCGCACTTTCTTCCGCGCGAGCGGCCGGAAGAAGGACGGCCCTTCGACAAGCTCAGGGCGAACGGGGTTGGTTGCTTGACCCGCTTCACCCACTTCCTCGCGGTCGACTGGTCGGGAGCCAGGGGCGCGCGCCAGAAGGGGATCGCGGTCGCGGTCGCGCTCGCGGAGGGCGGAGCGCCGGTGCTGGTCGCGCCGCCCGATCCCCGCGGCTGGGCGCGCGCGGAGGTGCTCGCGCTGCTGCTCGACCTCCCGGGGGCGACGCTCGTCGGGCTCGACCTCGGCCTCTCGCTGCCGTTCCACGACGCGGGTGCCTTCTTCCCCGGCTGGGATGCCTCGCCCCCCGACGCGCGCGGGCTGTGGGCGCTGATCGACCGCCTGTGCGCCGCCGACCCGCATCTCGAGGCGGGAGGCCTCCTCGCCCACCCCGAGGCCGCGCGCTACTTCCGCCACGGCGCAGGCGCCGAGGGCGACCGCTTCCTCCTCCCCGGCGCCGCGAGCCGCGAGGGCCGCTTCCGCATCGCCGAGGCCGCGCAGCGCGCGCAGGGCGTGCGGCCGGTGAGCAACTTCAACCTCGTCGGCGCCGCGCAGGTCGGCAAGTCGAGCCTGACGGGGATGCGGATGCTCCACCGCCTCGCCGGGCGCGTGCCGGTGTGGCCCGTCGACCCGCTGCCCCCGGAGGGCTCGGTGGTCACGGAGATCTACACCTCGATGGCCGCGCGGCTCGGCGGGGTGACGGGGGCGGCGACGAAGATCCGCACCTTCGAGGCCCTGAACGATGCGCTCGATGCGCTCGGCTCGCCGCCGGTCGCGGGCAGCGGCGCGATCGGCGACCACGCCTCCGACGCCCTCCTCACCGCCGCCTGGCTGCGCCGGGTGCACGGCAATCGCGATCTGTGGCACCCGCCTGCGCTGACCCCCGCAGTCGCCCGCACGGAAGGGTGGACTTTCGGCGCGTTATAGGTGCCCTACCGCTTCGCTACTTGAGGGCAGGACGGATTGGCATTAGGGCGCAAGCCGGAAAGCCGGCTTAGCTCAGATGGTAGAGCACCTGATTTGTAATCAGGGGGCCGCGGGTTCGATCCCTGCAGCCGGCACCAGCACCCCCGTTGTCCCCTCCCCGCCTCGATCCGGCGACGCCCTGTTCGCGCCGAGGGCCGCGAGCACCCGGGCGGCGACCCGGCGATTGTCGGCCGCATCGAGATGCGCGAAGCAGCCGCTCAGCGCGAAGTCGCGCTCCATGGTGACGAGGCGCACCGCCGCACGATCGCGGGCGGACAGGCGCGCATAGGCCGCCGCGTGGGCTTCCCGGACGGGTCCATAGCCGTAGTCGAGCAGGAGAATGCGCGCGCCCGGATTGGCCTTGCGCAAGCCCCGAGCGAAGCGGGCTAGGGCGGGCGCCAGCGCGCGCGTCACCGTGTCGCTGTCGGCCAGCGCCTCGCGCGGAAGGAAGGGCTCCGACAGGTCATTCTCGCCCAGCGCGACGATGATCGTGCGCGGACGCCACGTGGCAGGGCGGCGCCAGGGCTCGACGGTCTCGGGAAGCGTTCGCAGGTAGAGCTTCTGCATGGTCGGCTTGCCCGCCTGATAGACGAAGTTGCGGACCAGTCCGGCGCCGGAATAGGCGTTGACCGCGTAATCCGCGCCCAGTGCCTTGGCGACGAGCACGGGCCAGGCGCGGCTCGTGTCGGTCGTCTCCCAGACCTCCTCGTCCGTGCACGCAGCCTTGCCGGCGGAGAGCCCGAATCCGGTCATGAAGGAATCGCCGATGAATTCGATCTGGTCAGGGCGCCCCGGCCCGGGCGGCAGGACCCGCGCATCGCGCGGGACGGACACGCCGAGCAGCTGGACATTGGCGTAGCGGTCCTCGTCGATCCGCTCGAGACGCAGGAGATGCTCGCCCGCGGCGAGCCCGCCGACCACGAAGACCGGCCCGATCCGCGCGTCGATCAGACCGAGGTCGGCGCCGTCGACGAAGACGCGCCAGCGCGAGCGACCGGCAAACGGGCCGACAAGGACCTGCGTGCCGACGAAGCGCGCCTCGACATAGGTCCCCGGCCATGCGCTGGTGAAACCCTCTGCCTCGGCGCGAACGCGGCCTCCCAGCCGCAGCGGGACAGGCGTGTCGAAAGCGACAAGCGCGTCCGGTCCGACCGGCACGATGGCGGGCGCCGCTCCGACCGGCCCGCCGAAGAGGGCCGCGGCCAGCAGGATCGGCGCCATACCACGCAGCAGCATTCCGAATGTCATGCACCCCTCCCCCACAGCCAGCGCCGGCGGCGTACACAATCGCGGTCGCCGGCTCAACCGGTCGGGAGCCGTCAGCCTTGCTTGAGGAAGAACTCCTCGCGCTCGCGGCGCAGCTCGTCCGGAGTGAGCGCGGCGAGGCTGCCGAGCTCGGCGCGCAGCGCGAGTGCGAGGCGTTTGACCGTCTCGGCCGGATCGCGGTGCGCGCCGCCGCGCGGCTCGTAGACGATGCGGTGGATGACGCCCAGCTTGAGGAGGTCCGCCGCGGTCACCTTCATCGCCTCGGCGGCGCTCTCGGCCTCAGCGGCGCTGCGCCACAGGATCGAGGCGCAGCCCTCAGGGCTGATCACCGAATAGACCGCGTGCTCGAACATCAGCACGCGGTTCGCCGCGGCGAGCGCCACCGCGCCGCCCGAGCCGCCCTCGCCGACGATCACCGCGACGAGCGGCACGCCGAGGGCGAGGCACGCCTCGGTCGAGCGGGCGATCGCCTCGGCCTGCCCGCGCGCCTCGGCATCGACGCCGGGGAAGGCGCCCGGCGTGTCGACCAGCGTCACCACCGGCAGGCCGAAGCGGTCGGCGAGCTCCATCAGGCGGATTGCCTTCCTGTAGCCCTCGGGCCGGGCCATGCCGAAATTGTGCCGCAGGCGCCCGGGCGTGTCCTCGCCCTTGACGTGGCCGATCACCATCACGCGGCGGCCCTCAAAGGTGGCAAAGCCGCCGATGATCGCCTGGTCCTCGCCGAACACCCGGTCGCCGGCGATCGGCAGGAACTCGGAGAACAGCCCGGCCACCAGCCGCTCGAAACGCGGCCTTTGCGGGTGCCGCGCGACGAGGGTGCGCTGCCACGGCGAGAGACGCGCATAGGTGTTTTCGAGCAGCTTCGCCGCCCGGGTCGCGAGCATCCGCGCCTCCTCGGTGCCCTCGGCATGGGCAGCGAGCTCGGCGGCGTGCTTGTCGAGCGCCTCGATCGGCTTCTCGAAGGGCAGGTACTGGATCACGGGTTGGGCTTGTATCACACCGTCATCGACATGCCGCGATAGATCCGCGCACGGTAGCGCGAATCCTCCGCATCGGGCAGCGGCGCGCCGACCAGCAGCACCGCGCGGGCGAAGCGGCGCACCTCCTCGAGATGCTCGTCGAGATCGCGCGGCTCCTCCGACTGCACGCGGCGGGTGAGGTTGATCTGGTTGACCGGCACATCGTGGACGAGCCGCTCGTTCTCCACGGCGAGCGTCGCGGTGAAGGCGTGGAGCGTCGTCTTGATGAAGTTCGCGAGCGCGAAGGCCGGGCTCTTGTCCCCCATCGGCACGTCGGGGCTGGTCAGCACCAGCTGGCAATCGTCGTAGAGCGAGGCGCGGCGCGAGACGCGGAAGTGGTGGGTGAGGTTGTCGGCCACGACCGTGCGGAACTCCTCAGGGGTGAGCGGATCGTCGGTGTCGAACAGCTTGGCCGGCAGCGCGGACATCGGGGTCGAGAGGATGGTGGTCGGCTTGCCCCACGCGACCAGCGCCTCGTCCATCGCGGCTTCGATGTCGGTCGTCTTGACCAGCGAGGTCAGCGCCTCGGCGGTCTCGGGCTCGAGCTGGGCCTTGATCGCCTCGAAAGCCTCGGGCGTGCGGGTTATCACCACCACGTTCGCCGCATGGCAGTCCTCGATGAAGGCGCGCGCTGTCTCGGCGAGATAGTCGGCGAGGTGCTCGCCGATGATCCACACCGTCTTGCCCCGCATCTGGTCGAGGCGTTCCTGCTTGGGCGAGCCGAACAGCTCGCGCTCGGTGGTCGAGCGTTCCACGCTGAGGCCGCCCGAGGGCATGAAGGTCTCGCCCGACACGGCGCGGTCGGCGAGGAAGAAGACCGTCGCCTGCGCGACGTCGTGCTCGGTCGGCATCTTGCCGAGATAGAGCTTGGAGAGCACCCCGGTGCCGACCTTCTTGGCCTCGACCGCGATCTTGTCGGCGGGGAGGAAGGGCGCATCCTCCGGGGGCACGCGCAGCAGCCAGTCGCTGTCCTCGGACGAGGGTCGGTCGTTCCACTCGGGCGCGTCGAGGAACAGGCCGGCCTGGCGCAGGCGGCTCACCAGCGCGGCGGCGATGGCGGGCGTGAGGAGATACTGGTCCCAGGTGCAGGTCCCGTCCCCCTCGCGCGCGCAGGCGAGCGCCAGCTCGCGCAGCTCGCGCGGGTTGTTGGTGTCGTGGCTCATCTTGACCGTGTCGTTGCGCGCGAGCCGCGCCAGCACCGCCTCCACGCGCACCCCGCGCCGGATCGCCTTGATCGCGGCGGCGTGGACGGCGTTGAGGCGCTTGTTTGCGAGGATCAGCTTGCCGCGCCGCTCGAACAGCCCGGGCTTGCCGCCGGTGCCCGACAGGCGGTCGCCGTCGACCGGCCCCGGCGCGATCGCGTTGAACTGCACCTCGGGGCCGAGATAGCGCGCCATGCTCTCGACCATCGCGCGCTGCCCGGCCTTGGACACCGCGTAGTCGGCGCGGTTGGGATAGGCGACCGCGAGATACTTCTCGCCGCCGAAATAGGACGAGACGTTGAGGATGTAGCCCGAGCCCTGCGCCTTCATCAGCGGGGCGACGTGGTGCATCAGGAAGTAGTTCGACACGAGGTTCGCATCGAGCGTGTAGTTCCAGGCATCGACGCTCATGTCGACGACCATGTCCTCCGCGCCTGCCACCCCGGCGTTGTTGATGAGGTAGTCGATCCGCCCGAAGGCCTTGAGCGTCGCATCGACCGCGCCCTTGAGGCTCTCGAAATTGCTGACGTCGACATTGGCGAGGGTCTGCACCCGGCGCTCGACCCCGGCGAAACCGATGTCCTCGAGTTCGCTGACGATCCGCGCGCGGGCGACCGCGAGTTCGCTCTCGCGCCGGGCGACCATCATCACCTTGCCGCCCGCGAGCGCGAGCAAGCGCGCGACCTGTCCGCCGATCCCGGCCGAGCCGCCGGTGATCAGCGCGACCTTGCCGAGGTGCAGCCCGGTGATGTTCTCGCTGAATCCCGGCATCGCCTTGCGCGCCCCGGTCGCCTCGCCGATATTGCCGGGGACGTAGAGCGTGATCTCGCCGAGCTTGCTCTCCTTCAGCAGGATGCGCGCCGCGTGGCCCGCGGTGAAGCGGATGTTCTCGGCCTCGCTGTTGGTGAAGCGCACGATCTGGTTGCCCCACTCCGCCTGCCGGCGGCGGCCGTGGGCGGTGTCGATCGCGCTCTCGTCACGCCAGATGCGAATCAGCTGCTCGGTCGCGGCGCGCTGGATGTGGTTGTAGATATTGCCGTTACCGTCGCTCTTGTGGCTGACGAAGACGAAGCGCGGCGGCTGGAGGAGGTTGTCGTGGCGCTTCCAGTAGCGGCTCATGGTCCGCGCGAGCGCCATGTTGCCCGCGAGCTCGGCGTCCATCAGCGCCTCGACCACGCCATCCTCGGCCTCGGTGAGCTTGCCCTTGAGTTCGTCCGCCGCCAGCGCGGGCAGGAACAGCGCGCCGCTGACGGGCGTGCCCTGCTTCGTGTAGTCCTCGAGCGCGGCCTCCATGCCGCCTGCGTCCTTGCGGCTGAAGCGGGTGATGCTGAGCTTGTCCGAGAGGCCCATCGCTGCGCAGCGCTTCTCGGCGATGGCGACGTCGGCGGCGCGCGGCAGGCCGAGCAGGACCTGCGCCCCGCAGGCGAGCTGCACCTGCGCGATCTCGAGCGCCTCCTCCCAGTCGTCCCCCGCGGCGATCAGCACGGCAAGGCCGGTGCCGTCCATCGAGCGCATCGTCGGCCGCGCGAGATAGGTCGCGCGCTCCTCTTTGCGCACCGTCATCCCGTGGGTGACCTCGAAATCGTGGCCGTTATAGGCCGCGCTCTCGTCCGAGCCGAGGAACACGCAGGTGGTGGCGATGTCGGTCGGCGTCGGGAAGGTCTTGGCCTTGTCGTTCCCGCCGGTCGCGCGCTCGAGGCTCATCATGTCGAAGAACTGCTTCGCGGTCGTCCCCTGCTCGTCGCCGCGCGCGGTGTCCATCGCGGCGAAGACGGTGCGGATCCGCTCGCTCTCGATCGGGCCGGGGTAGACGAGGTTGACGCGGATTCCTTTCGGCCCGAGTTCGAGCGACAATTCGCGGCTCCACGCGTTCATCGCCGCCTTGGGGACGACATAGGCCGCCCGCGCGTAGTAGGGCGTGCGGCTGAAGATCGTCGAGACGTTGATGATCGAGCCGCCTTCGGGAATGTGCTCGGCCGCTACGCGCGCGACGTTGAAGGCGACGCCGAAGATGTTCCTGAGCGCGTCGGGCACGGTCTCGCCGTCGGTCGAGCCCGTCTTCCGAAGCGCCGACAGTTCCTCCGCCGACAGCGGCAGGTTCTCGATCGGCTGCTTGGGCCCGGCGCTCCCGGCGTTGTTGACGAGGATGTCGATGCGGCCGAACTGCTTGACCACCTCCGCGATCCCCGCCCGCACCGAGGCGAGGTCGCCGCCGTCCAATGCCACGGTCGCGACCCGCGCCGGGTCCGCGCCCGTAGCCTTGAGCAGCGCCTCGGCTGCCGCCTCGGTGCGCTCGGGCGTGCGGCCCGTCATCACCACGGTCGCGCCCTCGGCGAGGTAGTGGCGGCAGATGTGCCCGCCGAGATTGCCCGCCGCGCCGGTGACGACGGCGATCTTGCCCGCGAGGCGCCCCGGGACATCGCCCTGCAAGGCGGGCGCGGCGGCAGCGACTTTGGACTTGGCCATAAGCTCTCTCCTCACGGAATTGCGGCGAAGCGGCACTTCGCGGACAGTTTCGTTCAAAACCCTGGGGAGGAGCGCTAAGAACGTTTCAACGATGGCAATGCGGCATCAGGCTTTCGGTTCCCCGCCCGCTTGCGACGCAGCCCACGCTTCCAACAGGGCGTCGCGGCTCCTGAGGCCGAGTTCGGGGAGCGCGTGGTTGACGACATAGGTCGAGCCGGTGTGCCGGTTGTCCCACATCGCCTGGTGCGCTTCCGGCAGGCCGTTCCACGCGACCACCTCGGGCTCGGTCACCTCGAGGAGGCCAGCGGCGATCATGTCGTTCATCCGCGCGACCTCGTAGGCGTTGCACAGGTGCGTGCCGAAGATGTTGGCGGTCGGCATGTAGATGCGCCGCTGCCGGGTCCAGACCTGCGGCGCGTAGAAGGTGAAGCGGCAGCCGCTGAGGTCCTCGGCGAAGATCACGCGGCCCGTGAAGGGCTTTACGAGCGAGGTCGAGATGCCGAGCGTGTCCTGCCCGGCCCGCTCGAAGACGAGGTCCGGGCTGCCGCGCGGGTTGTCGGGCGAGCGCAGGATCTTGCCCACCGCCGAGCCGAAGGGCTTCATCACCCGGTCCTGGTAGTCGCGCACCGCCGCCTTGAAGACCTCGATGTCGGCCTTGGCGTCGGGCAGGCGCGGCATGGTGTCGGGCCAGTGGAAGTTCGCCCCCTCGCGGCGGCGGATGGCTTCGAGGCTGACGATCCCCTCGATCGCGTCTTCGAGCCCGAGCGATTGCAGGAATTCGCGCTGCCCGTCGGTGGTGGTGGCGATCACCGAGCGGGCGTTGAAGCGGCGCGCGGCCTCGATCATCTGGAGCCCGGTCTCGTCAAGCAGCTCCGAGGAGCCCGGCCCGTAGAAGATCAGCACCGCCTCGCCCCCGCGCAGGGCCGCGCGGCGGAGCATCTCCTCGGGCGAGGCCGTCCCCGGCTTGCCCATGAAGCTGAAGTGGTAGCCGGACGAAGCCCCGTAGAAGGCGAGCGTGCCGCCCTCGGCCAGCAGCTGGAACGAACGCGGGAAGGCGGTTTCGCCCGCATGGCTGACAACGTAGTCGGCGAGCTTGCCGCCGTTGAGCTTCCGGTATTCCTCGATCAGCGGCGCGCCCGCGGCCTCCCAGGCGATGGCCTCCGCCTTGTCCTCGGGCACAACGGTGAACAGGCTGGCGAGCGCAGGGTCCTTGCGGTTGATCGCCCCCACCGCGCCCTGCACCCCGGTGATGAAGCGCGCGCGCTCCTCCGAGGACACGAGGCCCGTCACCTGCAACCCGGTCCGCACCGACGAGCGCAGCGCATCCAGCCCCGTCCCCGTCGCCGCGCCCTCGACAAACAGCGTCCGCCCCGGCGCGATTTGCAAGGTCGTGAACAGGCAGCGCGCGATGGTGCCCAAGTTGAGCACGTAGCTCCCCGCCTGCTCGAGCGTCAGGTCCGGCGGCACCTTGTGCATCTGCGGGGCCTGCACCGTCAGGAACTGCGCATGGCTCCCGGTCTCGGTCTCGTAGCCCTGGATCGAGAAATCCGCATACATCGGGTCGTTGCCGACCAGCGGGCTCAAGAGGTCGTTGGTCCCCGAATAGACCGTCACCAGATCGCCGACCTTGATCCGCCCCTGCGCCCGCGTCTCGGAACCCAATGCCGCGACCAGCGCGATCCCGCCCGAGCCGGTGATCTGCACGTCCTCCTCGTGCGCGTCGAAGGGCGAGACGGGGATGCCGGTGAGCGCCCAGATGTCGTTGAAGTTGACCTCGCTGGTCAGCATGTAGAGCAGCGCCTCGTTGGGCGCGGGCTCGGGGGTTGTGACGATCAGCTCCTTCTCGTGGCTCGCGGGAGGTCCGAAACGGGGCTGGCCGGTGTCGGGATCGCGGGCGATGCCGAAGGCATACTGGTAGGGCGGGATCGGGGTGACGCCCGGGAAGAAGGGTGCGCCGACGGGGAGGAGGTCGCCCGCCGCTTCGAGCGTTGCGCTGCGCATCTCGTGCTCGGCGTCGATCCACACCCCGTCGCGGCGGACGGGGAGCGGGGGCGCGACCTTGTCGATGAACTGGCGGATGCCGGTCTTGCCGCCCTCGGGATCGACGATGGCTTCCGCGAAGAGCCGCGCCTCGCGCGCCGTGCCCGCGGTGATGCCCTGTTCGAGCCCGGTGCGCACCGCTTCCAATGCGCGCTCGCCCGCCTTGGCGCGGCCCGCCCAGTCGAGCTGCCGGAGGATGCGCTGGAGGAAATCGTCCGCGAGCACCGCATCGAGGCTCACGTCCGATGCCTCCTCCCAGCGCGCCACCGCCTTCTGCCGTTCCGCGAAGGCAAAGCCGAGCGCGCTCTCCTCCCCATGCTTCACGAAATCCCGCACCGCCGCATGGGCCGCCGAAAGGGCATCCTCCGCCCCCTCGACCAGCGCGTCGACGACGCCAATCTCCACCGCCTGCTCCGCCGTGATGCTCCGCCCGCCGAGGATGAGGTCGAGCGCATCGCGCACGCCCTCCGTCCCGCGCCGGTCGGCGAGCAGGCGCGGCAGGCGCTGGGTGCCGCCATAGCCGGGGAGCAGCCGCAGCCGGATTTCCGGCTGGCCGAAGCGCGCCACCGGCTCGGCGACGCGGTAGTGGCAGGCGAGCGCGAACTCCATGCCGCCGCCCAGCGCCACCCCCTGCACCGCCGCAACGCAGGGCTTGCCCATGCTCTCCATGGTGCGGAAGGCAAGGTGCGCGTTGTTGGGGAGGACCATCGCCTCCTCGACCGAGTGGATCTCCTCGAGCATCTGACGGATGTCGGCGCCCGCCACAAAGGACGAGGTGCCCTCGCCGGTGAAGACCACCGCGACGACGTTCGGATCGCGCGCGAGGGTCGAGGTGACCAGCACCAGCTCGTCGATCGCGCGCTCGTTCAGCGCATTGACCGGCGGGTTGGTGACGGTGACTGTCGCGACCTGCTTGCCCGGGGCAACGGTGTTGTACTGCACGAGGAAGTAGCGGTGGCGGTCGAACAGCGCCTGCTCGTCGGCCATGCGCTGCTTGCGCTGCCAGTCGGCGATCACGCGCTTCAGTTCGTCGAGAGCCTCGGGGTTCCTGAGCGTCGTGACGTCGCCGACATCCTCGCCGACCACCAGCGCGCGGACCATGCGGCGCATGTACTTGCCCGAGCGGGTCTCGGGGAATTGCGAGACCTCGATGAAGTCCGCCGGGACCGCCACCGCGCCCTTCTCGGTGCGCACGAGGTCGAACAGCCGGCGCTTGTCCTCGTGCGTGAGTTTCCTCCCCGCGACCGGCACGACGAAGGCGAGCGGGGTCAGCCCCTTCTCGCGGTGCGGCGCGCCGACCACCAGCACGTTGCCGACCGGCGAATCCGGCGCGAGCGCCTTGTCGCGCAGCACGGCGCCCTCGATCTCCTCGGTGCCCATGCGGTGGCCCGAGACGTTGATGACGTCGTCCGAGCGCCCGTGGAAGGAGAAGGAGCCGTCGGCGTGCGCAATCGCGAAGTCGCCCTGGGTGTAGGCCCATGCGCCCTTCCAGCGGCGCCAGTAGCCCTCCTCCCAGCGCGCCGCGTCGCCGCGCCAGGCGGGATCGACGCGGCCATCGGAAACCTCGAAGCCCGCGATGTCGCCCCAGATCGTGCGCGCGAGATAGGGGTAGGGCGCGGCGATGACGACCTCGCCCTTCTCGCCGGTCGCGGCGCGGCGCCATGCGACGCCGCCCTCGTCCGAGCGCGCGAAGGGCGCCTCGCCGACTGCCGGAGCGTCCTCGTCCTCGACCCAGACGTCGCCGACGATCCACGGCAGCGGATAGGCGTGGGCGTCGGCGCGCAGCGGGAAGTCGTCGTTGGCGAACATATGCGTCCACGCGATCCCGCCGTGCTCGGTCGCCCAGTAGGAATTGATATAGCGGGGGGTGACGTGCTCCATCCCGAAGGCCTGCACCGACGGGGAGACAGGCTCGGCGCAGAAGGTCGCCACGCGCAGGCCGCTCATGTCGTAGCGTTCGAGCTCGGCGAGGTTGTCGGGGTCGGACATCACCGACTTGAGGAAGGTCACCCCGGCCTTGAAGATGCGGACATTGTGCCGCTCGATCATCGAGGCGAAGCGGCCCGCGTGGGGGAAGACCGGCGAGCCTTCGCTCACCAGCGAGGTCACCCGCGTCATCAGCGGCGCGCAGATCAGGTAGCTCTGGCCGGTGATCCAGCCCGGATCGGCGACCACGAACAGCGTGTCCCCGGCCCGCGCATCGAAGCTCGCCCTCATCGTCTCGGCGACGCCCGCGGCATAGCCGTGCGAGTGGACGATCCCCTTGGGCTTGCCGGTGCTCCCCGAGGTGTAGATGAAGAACATCGGGTAGTCGGCGTCGACCGGCATGGGCTTCGAGGAGGCCCAGATCGCGCGGACGAAATCGGCGTCGGGCAGCGCCATCAGCTCGGCCTCGCCCTGCACGGCGAAGCCCGCGCCCCGCGCCTTCTCGAGCACGGTGCCGAGCGCCGCGTCGGTCAGCTCGTGGCTCCAGCGGTCGCGCTCCTCGCGCCAGATCATGTCGGGCTGGTTGGTGTGGCGGCACACGATCACCGCCTCGACCCGCGGCGGCAGGGTCACGAGGCTCGAGGCGATCGCGATCCGCACCCGCGCCGCGTCGGCGGAGGTGATGCGCCCCTCGGCGCCCAGCTGGATCAGCGCCCGGCCCACGCCGCGCATCACGTCCGAGCGGTCGACCGTGATCTCCCCGGCGAGCGCCTCGCGCACCGCGGCGAGGATCGTCGCGTGGTCCTCGCCCGGCAATTCCAGATCGAGCCCGCCGAGGATCTCCAGCGCCGTCGTCACCGGCACGAAATTGTCGAGCGCCGGATCGGTATAGGCGTTCTTGAAGGCCGCGACCTGCGCGTTGCGGTAGCTGCCGTCGCTCGTCACGATCACCCGCGCGCCGGTGTCAGCGATGCGGTCCGAGAGGGTCTTGTCGGAGAAGCCGCCGAACACCGCGGTGTAGACCACCCCCATGCGCTTGGCCGCCTCGGTCCAGTAGATCTGCGGCACGATGCTCGGCATGTTCAATGCCATGCGGTCGCCGGGCTTCAACCCCAGCGCCTCCAGCGCCACCGCGCACTTGGCGACCTCGAGCAGCAGCCGCTTGCGGCTGATCGTGAAGCAGTCGATCGGCGCGCCCTTGCCGCCGTTGGCGCTCATGTCCCAGCGATCGCCCTCGAAGACCAGCGCCGCCTCGGCCCCGTGGCCGGCGAGCACGTGGCGGTCGAGCTCGGAGAAGGCCGCGTTGGTGCGCCCGCCGACGAACCAGCGCCAGTGCGGCGGGTGGCTCCCGTCGAAGCCAGTGTGCCACGGCGTGAAATCCGCCGGCAGGTCGGGCGACACCGGCGCGCCATCGCGCGCGTCCCACCCCGACCAGCGCCCGTCCTCGCCCCGCGCGAGCCATGCCCCCGCGGCGCCGACATCGGCGACAAACCAGTGCATGTTGCGCGCGGCGATGTCGCCATGGAAACCGCCCGGATCGGCGAGCGCGGCGGCGCGCATCGCCTCCCAGTCGGCGCGGGTGCGCACCGGGTTGGTCACGGCAGCGGGCGTGGTCGCCGACAGAGTGGTGACAGGAATAGCCTCGTCCCCCCAGATGCAGGCAAAACTCGCGGGCGCGGTCCCGACGCTTGGCGGTTCTGGCAGCAAAATTGCACGACGCGCGCCCTCCGAGCAAGAATATGCCACGGACGGTGCACCCTGCGATAACACGGCAAGCGCCAAAGGGTTCCACGCGTCCCCTCTCGCCCCTTGGCCCGGCCCGAGGCTGGCGGCTAACGCTTTGTCAACCAAGGCGGGACTATGGGGCGATCCTAGGGGCGCGTCTACCCGGCTGCCCCCCGACGAGGACAAGAGATGCCGCTTGGCTTTCGCAAATCCGCAGGCGACAGGAAGGCCCCCGCGCCCGAGAAGCGCGAGGCCGCCCCGCGGCCCGAGCGCAACGTCGTGCTCGGCGAGGTCGAGGAGCTGGGCATCGGGATGTTCTGGGCGACCGACGCCGAGGACCGCCTGACCTTCCTCTCGCAGCGCGCGCTCGCCGACCTCGGCGCCGAGGCCGAGAGCCTGATCGGCACCCCGCTCACCCGCGTGTTCCTCGATGTCGAGGAGGAAGGCAGCGCCAGCCCGCAGCGCAGCCTCGCCTTCAAGTTGAAGGCCCGCTCCAAGCTCGACGAGCAGATCGTCGCCGTGCCGACGGCGCGCGGCGCGACCCGCTGGTGGCGCCTCAACGGCCGCGCGCTGATCGATGCCAAGGGCAATTTCCAGGGCTTCCGCGGCAGCGCGGTCGATATCTCGGCGCAATATGCCTACGAGACCCAGGTCGCGCGTCAGTCGCAGGTCGACGAGCTGACCGGGCTCGCCAACCGCCGCAAGCTCGGCGAGCGGCTCGCCGCGATGCTCGCCGCCTTCCGCGCCAGCAAGCGCTCCTGCGCGCTGATGATGGTCGACCTCGACCGTTTCAAGCAGGTCAACGACACGATGGGCCACCCGGCGGGCGACGAGCTCTTGAAGCAGGTCGCGCAGCGCCTCTCCGCGATCGTCGGCCAGGCCGGCGAGGTCGGGCGGCTCGGCGGCGACGAGTTCCAGGTGCTGCTGCCCGACATGGACGACCGCGGCACCCTCGGCGAGCTCGCCAACCGCATCGTCCAGTCGCTCTCGCAGCCCTACCAGATCCACGGGCGGCGGGCGATCATCGGCACCTCGGTGGGCATTGCCGTCGCGCCTTATGACGGGGTCGAGGCCGCCGAGCTGACGAGCGCGGCCGACATGGCGCTCTATTCGGCCAAGGAGACCCGCGCGGGCACCTTCTGCTTCTTCACCAGCCAGCTGCGCGATGCCGCCTCGAAGAGCGCGCTGCTCGGCGACCGGCTGCGCGACGCGGTCGACAAGAACGCGCTGAAGCTCGCCTACCAGCCGCTCGTCGATCCCGAAACCAACGAGGTCAAGTGCTTCGAGGCGCTGCTGCGCTGGCACGACGAGGAAGAGGGCGACATCAGCCCGGCGCACTTCATCCCGATCGCCGAGAACGACGACCTCATCATCCGCCTCGGCGAGACGGCGCTGCGGCAGGCCTGCATCGACGCGGTCGCCTGGCCCGAGACGATCCGCGTCGCGGTCAACGTCTCGGCCAAGCAGTTCGTGCGCCCCGGCTTCCGCAAGGCGGTGGTGGGCGCGCTCCAGGCCTCGGGCCTGCCCGCCGGGCGGCTCGAGCTCGAGATCACCGAGAGCGTCTTCGTGGGCGATCTCGAGGAGGTCGACGCGCTGTTCCGCGAATTGAAGAAGATCGGGGTGCGCTTCGCGCTCGACGACTTCGGGACGGGCTACTCCTCATTGGGCTATCTGAAGCACGGCCATTTCGACAAGATCAAGATCGACCAGAGCTTCGTGCGCGGCTGCACCGAGAACGGCGACATCAACCCCGCGATCATCGCCGCGATCGTCGCGCTCGCCAAGGCTCTGGGGATGGAGACGGTCGCCGAGGGGGTCGAGGCGATGGACGAGCTCGAACTCGTGCGCGCGCGCGGCGCGGACCTCGTGCAGGGCTTCATCTACTCGCGGCCGATGACGCAGGAACAGGTGCTCGCCCGTTTCGAGGCGGAGGACGCCGAGTTCAAGCCCAGCGGCCCGCCGCGCCACCGCTCGGAGCGGATCACCATCTTCCGCAAGGTCGGGCTGATCCACGAGGACCACTATTACGACGTGATCTTGCGGAACCTCTCTAAGACCGGCGCGCGGATCACCGGCCTTGCCGGGGTGCCGGTCGGCACCGACGTGGTGCTCGATCTCGGCCACGGGCAGCTGGTGGTGAGCAAGGTGGTGAACGCGACCGAGAACAGCCAGGGCTTGAAGTTCGAGACCCACCTCATCGCCGACGGCAGCGGCGGGTTCATGACCCGGCACCGCATCTCGCCCTATTCGCTCGCCGAGGCGGGCATTCCGCTCGCGGCATTGGGCGCGGGGGCCTTCCCGCTCGCCAAGTGGCGCGAGGCGAACAAGAGCGTGCCCAAGTTCGTCCAGCTCGAGCTGAGCGCGCCGGGGCTCTGAGCGGCGCGTTTCGCAGGCCCGGGCGAGCGCGGTCCAGCTGGCGCCTTGCTCGGTTCAGAGGCGCGCTAGACCCCCTCTAGACCCGGTTCAGACCCCGTCCAGAGGCCCCCTGCTGGCGATGTTTCACGTGAAACATCGCTTGGCGCGGCTCAGCCGCGGCCGCGGTAGGAGGGCACGCCCTGATCCGGCAGCCACAGGTCCTTGGGCGGCGGCCCCGACTGCCAGAACACGTCGATCGGGATGCCCCCGCGCGGATACCAGTAGCCGCCGATGCGCAGCCATTGGGGGCGCATCTCCTCGAACAGGCGGACCCCGATGCCGACCGTCACGTCCTCGTGGAAGCCGTTGTGATTCCTGAAGGAACCAAGGAACAGCTTGAGGCTCTTGCTCTCGACGATGGTCTCGCTGGGCACGTAGTCGATGACGAGATGCGCGAAATCGGGCTGGTTCGTGACCGGGCACAGCGAGGTGAATTCGGGGCTGACGAAGCGCACGAGGTAGGTGAGGCCGGGCCGCGGGTTGGGCACGTAGTCGAGCACCGCCTCCTCCGGCGAGGCGGGGAGCGGGGTGTCGCGGCCGAGGAACTGCGGCTGCGGTCTGTTGGAGGGGGGTGTGCTTTCCATGCCGCGCTGTTGCCCCGATCGGGCGCGGCGCGCAAGCCGCAAGCTGGACGCGGGCCGGCCTCGCGCCCTATGTTGGACAGCGCCGGTTCACCCAACTTCCGGCACTCAGTCCCGCTTCCTTGCGAGCGCCCCACCCGAGCCGACCACCGGACCCGTCGCCCCATGACCCGCCTGCCCTCCCGCCCCGCTCCGCACACCCCGGGCCAAGCGCCCCGGCCGCAGCGTCGGCGGAGGCTGCGGCAGGGCCTCGCCAAGTCCTGCGCACTCGCGGCCGCCCTGCTGCTCCCCGAGGGGCTGGCGGCACAGCAGAGCAGCGGCACCTTCAGCCTCCCGCCGGGGCCCACCCAAGCCCCCGCCGGCCCCGCCGACGAGCGCGCGGGGGTCGCGATCCCGCCCCGCCCCGTCCCGACCGCGCGCCCGACGTCCACCCCGAGCGCCGCCCCCGCTCCCGCGCCCACCATCGCGCCGCGCCCCGTGATCGACACCGCGCCCGCCCCTCTCCCGCCGCGCGCCGCTCCGGCCCTTGCCCCCACCCGCGAGAGCCCGCCGCAGGCGGGCGCGAGCGCCCCCTCCCCCGCCGATCCCCTGCCCGCTCCCACCCTCGAGGCGGCGCCCTCGCCTGCGGCTTCGGGCGCGGCACCCCTGCCGCTCCCCGCGCCCGCCGACAGCCGTGAAACCGCGCCCGTGCGTATCCTCCCCGCGCTCCCCGGCTGGTGGCCCTTCGCCGCCGGCGGGCTCGGCGCGCTGGCGCTGCTCGGCGGGCTCGTCGCACTGGTGCGGCGTCGCAAGCCCAAGGTGCTGCGCCTCGCCGAGCCTTCTGTCGTCGAGGAGAGCGAGGCGCTGCCCGACCTCGCCGATCTCCACCTCGGCCTCGAGGTCACCGGCGCGACCCGCAGCCTGATGATGTTCACCTTGGGCTACCGCCTCACCATCGCCAACCGTTCCGGGCGGGCGGTCGGCAACCTCGTGACCGGGGTGCAGCTCGTCTGCGCCCGGGCGAGCGCCGCGGCGACCGGGAGCAACGGCCCCTCGGCCGGCGCCGCGCAGGCGCTCGGCGCGATCGAGCGGATCGGCCCGCACCAGGCGCGCAGCATCATGGGCGAGGTGCAGCTCCCCCTCTCCGCGATCCGGCCGCTGCGGCAGGGCACCAAGCCGGTGTTCGTGCCGCTGGTCCACGTGACGCTCGAGGGCGAGGGCCAGAGCGCGATCACCCGCAGCTTCGTGATCGGCCCGCGTAGCCCGAGCGGCCGCGTACATCCGATCCCGCTCGACCAGGGGCCGGGCGGCATCGCCGGCCTCGTCGCGCAGGGGATCGCGGTTCCGCCCGCCTCCGCCGCGGCCTGACGCGCGCGGGGCTTTGCAGGCGCGCGCCGCGCGCGCTAGGGTCGTCGGCGATGACCACGCTCCCCTCCCCGCTCGTCACGACCGAGTGGCTCGCCGCGCACCGCGATGCGCCCGGCCTCGCCGTGCTCGACGCCTCCTATCACCTCCCCGCCGCCGCGCGCGACGCCGCCGCGGAGTTCGCTGCGGGGCACATTCCGGCCGCGCGCTTCCTCGATCTCGCGAGCCTCTTCGACGCCGCCTCGCCGGTGCCCTATGCGGTGCCGACGCCCGCGCAGCTCGCCGCGCGCCTCGCCGGCCTCGGCATCGCGCCGGGCGACGCGATCGTGCTCTACGACGACAGCGCGATCCGCACCGCCGCCCGCGCGTGGTTCGTCCTCACTGCGAGCGGCTGGACGGAGGTCGCGATCCTCGACGGCGGGTTCGGCAAGTGGCGCGCGGAGGGCCGGCCGCTGGAGAGCGGCGCGCCCGAGATCGCCCCCGCCGCTCCGGCGAGCCTGAGCGCGGCTCGCGCCGTGCGCAGCAAGGCGGAGATGCTCGCCAACCTGAGCAGCCGCGCGGAACAGGTGCTCGACGCGCGCGGCGCCGACCGGGTCTACGGCACCGGCCTCGACCCGGTCCACGCGATGCCCAACGGCCGCATCCCGGGGGCGCTCAACCTCCCCTACACCGCGCTGTTCCACCCCGACGGGACGTGGAAGGCGCCCGAGGACCTGCGCAGGCTCTTCATGGAAGCGGGGATCGACCTCGACCGGCCCGTCACCACCACCTGCGGCAGTGGGGTGACCGCGTCGGTGCTGCTCTTCGCCCTGCACCTCCTCGGCAAGGAGGACACCGCGCTCTACGACGGCAGCTGGAGCGAATGGGGCGCAGACCCCGCCACCCCCAAGGCGCAAGGAGCCGAAGCATGAGCGGCGGCGAGGACGGCAAGCCCCTTAAGCCCGCCACCCGGCTCGTCCACGGCGGGCGGCGCAGGGAGTGGACCGGGCCGGTGGTCAACCCGCCCGTCTGGCGTGCCTCGACCCACCTCTACGCCACCGATGCCGAGCGCCAGGCGGCGGGGAAGAACAATGCCGACGGCCAGTTCTTCTACGGCCGCCGCGGCGCGCCGACCCAGTGGGCGCTCGCCGAGGCGCTCACCGAGCTCGAGCCCGGCGCCCACGGCACGGTCCTCTACCCGAGCGGCGTCGCGGCGATCCTCGGCTGCATGCTCGCGGTCCTGACGCCCGGCGACCGCCTGCTGATGAGCGACAACGCCTATGACCCGACGCGCAGCATGGCACTGGGGCTGCTCGCCCGGCTCGGGGTGGAGACGACCTTCTTCGACCCGCGCGACGTCGAGGCCTTCGCCGAACTCTTCGACCGCCCGGTCAAGGCGGTGTGGCTCGAAAGCCCCGGCAGCCTGACCTTCGAGGTCAGCGACGTGCCCGCGCTCGCTGCCATCGCCCGCGGGCGCGGTGCGGTGACCCTCCTCGACAACACCTGGGCGAGCCCGCTCGGGTTCGCGGGGCTGACGCAAGGCTGCGACATCGTGATGATGAGCCTCTCCAAGCACGTCGGCGGCCACTCGGACCTGATGATGGGCTCGGCGAGCGCGGGCAAGCGCTGGTACACGGCGCTGCGTCGCACCTCGCAGGAACTCGGGCAGGTGGTCTCGCCCGACGATGCCGCGCTCGCGGCGCGGGGCCTGAGGACGATGGGCGTCCGGCTCGCGGCGCAGACCCGCTCGGCGCTGCGGGTGGCCGAGTGGCTCGAGGCCCAGCCGCAGGTCGCCGAGGTGCTCTGCCCGCTGCTTCCCTCGCACCCCGGCCACGCGCTCTGGCAGCGCGACTTCACGGGCGGCTGCGGGCTGTTCTCCTTCGTGCTGGCAAGCGACGACCCGGCCGCCTCGGCGCGGGTCTCGGACGCGCTCCGGCTGTTCGGCAACGGCTATTCCTGGGGCGGGTTCGAGAGCCTCGCCCTGCCGATTGCCCCCCGCACCTATCGCAGCATCATGCCCTGCCCCACGGGCGGACGGCCGGCGCTGCGGCTCTCGATCGGGCTCGAGGACCCGGACGACCTGATCGCCGACCTCGCGACCGCGCTCGGGCAGCTCGGGTGACGCCGCCGGGCGAGAAGGTCGCGGGCGCGGACCTCCTGCGCGAGGACCTTGCCGAGCACTCGCGTACCATCGGCGGGATCGCCGACCGGCTCGACGCCTTCGCCTTCGAGCTCGGCCAATACCGCGTCTCGGCCTTCGACGTGATCTTCGCGATCGCCGCGATCCTGCTCGCCATCGGCCTCGCGATGCTCGCCACGCGCCTGACCCGCGCGGCCTTGCGGCGCGCAACCCGGCTCGACGGCACCCAGCAAGTCCTCGCCGAGAAGATCGCCACCATCGTCATCTGGGTGACCGCCTTCCTGATCGGGGTCGACCTCATCGGCGTCGATCTCACCGCGCTGACCGTCTTCTCCGGCGCCTTCGGCCTCGCGATCGGCTTCGGGCTGCAGAAGACCTTCGGCAACCTCATCTCCGGCATCATCCTGCTGATGGACAAGTCGATCAAGCCCGGCGACGTCATCGCGGTCGCCGACCAGACCGGGCAGCAGACCTTCGGCCAGATCCGCAAGATCGGCATCCGCGCCGTCTCGGTCACTACCCGCGACGAGCGCGAATACCTGATTCCGAACGAGAATCTGATGACCGCGCAGGTCGAGAACTGGTCCTATTCCTCGCGGAACGTGCGCATCCAGGTGCCGGTGGGCGTGAGCTACGATGCGGACATGGCGCTCGCCGAGAAGCTGATGCTCGAGGCCGCGCGCAAGGCCAAGCGCGTGCTGCTCAAGCCCGCGCCGAGCGTGTGGTGGAGCGGCTTCGGCGACAATGCGGTGAACTTCACCATCCACTGCTGGATCGACGATCCCGAGGAGGGCGTCGGCAATGTCCGAAGCGAGGTGCTGAAGCTGCTGTGGACGCTGTTCAAGGAGAACGGGATCGCGCTCCCCTATCCGCAGCGCGATCTCCACCTCAGGCGTAGCGAAGCGGTCGACCGCATCATCGCGGTGCTCGAGGAAAGGGGCGCTCCGCCCCCCCAATAGCTGCGCTTCGCACGGGGCAATCCATTCTCGCTGGCACCGCTCGCCCGGCTGGCCCATCTGCTCCCCATGCAGACTGGCACAATCTTTCTCGTCGGCGCGGGGCCGGGTCCGGTGGACCTCCTGACCCTGCGCGCCGCGCGCCTGATCGAGCGCGCGGAGGTGATCGTCCATGACGGTCTGGTCGGGCCCGACATCCTCGGCCTTGCCCCTCCGCAAGCGCGGCTGATCTCGGTCGCCAAGCGGCGCGCCCGTCACACCATGCCGCAGGACGAGATCAACGCGCTGCTGGTGCGCGAGGCGCGCGCCGGACACGTCGTGGTGCGTTTGAAGGGCGGCGATCCCTTCATCTTCGGGCGCGGCGGCGAGGAAGCCGAGGCCGCGCGCGCCGCCGGGGTGGCGGTCGAGGTGGTCCCCGGCATCAGCGCCGCGAACGGCGCGGCCGCCGCGTCGCACATCGCGCTCACCCACCGCGAGGCCTCGAGCATCGTCTCCTTCGTCGCCGGCCAGTGCAAGGGCCTCGCCGAGCAGGACTGGTCGGGCCTCGCCGGCAAGGGCCGCACGCTGGTGATCTACATGGGCGTCTCGACCGCTCCGCAGATCGCCGAGAAGCTGATGGCCGACGGCCTCGCCCCCGAGATGCCGGTCGCCGTGATCGAGAACGCCGCGCGCCCCGAAATGCGCGTGCTGCGCGGATTGCTGGCGGGCTTGCCCGAGCTGGTCGCGGCGCATGGCGTGAAGAGCCCCGCGCTGATCGTCATCGGCGAGGTGACCGCGCGCGATGATGTCGCCCTCGCCGCGACGGCCTGGGAGGCGGCGCGATGAAGATCCTCACCGGCAACGACCTGCGCTCGGGCGCGGTGACCTGGTGGACCGGCTCGGGCTGGTCGCTGTTCGTCGACGACGCCGTCGACGTGGGTGACGAGGCCGCGGAGATCCTCGCCCGCGAGGAAGCCGCGCGCCGGGTCAACGCCGCCTATGCGATCGACGCGAGCATCGACGCGGCGGGCCACGTGCGCCCCGCGCATATCAAGGACCGGGTGCGCGCGCTCGGCCCGACCGTGCGGCGCGACCTCGCCGTGCCGACCGCCGAGAAGACCGGCTGGGACTGGGTGATCTGATGCGCACCCCGTCGATCACGGTCGCTTCCGCCTTCGCTTTCGCCGCCGTGCCCGCCGCCGCGCAGGAGGCCCCCGCGCCCGCCGAAGCGCGCGCCACGATGGTCGTCGAGTGGACCCGCCTCAAGGCCCTCCCCGGCGAGCGCGCCAACCTTACCTCGTTCATTTTCCTCAACTGGTTCGCGATGGACGCCAAGGCGGTCGAGCAGGGCCTGTTCACCTCCTACCGCCTGATCGCCAACCCGGCTGCCGACGGTGAGTGGGACCTGCTGGTCGAGGTCGGCTATCCGACCCCTGCCGGCTACGACGATCCGGCGACGCAAGCCGCCTTCGGCGCGATCCGCGCCGCGCACAAGGAAGTGCCGGTCGCCGGCAAGACCCTGAAGGAGCTCGGCACCATCCTCGGCACCGAGCGCCTCCCCGTTCTCACTGGAACCCGCTGATGTACCGTTACGATTCCTATGACCAGGCGATGGTCGATGCCCGCGTGGAAGAGTTCCGCGACCAGGCGCGCCGCCGCCTCGAGGGCAAGCTGACCGAGGACCAGTTCAAGCCGCTGCGGCTGATGAACGGGCTCTACCTCCAGCTCCACGCCTATATGCTGCGCGTCGCGATCCCCTACGGGACGCTCAATTCGGTGCAGCTCGAAAAGCTCGCCGACATCGCCGACAAGTATGACCGCGGCTACGGGCATTTCACCACCCGGCAGAACATCCAGTACAACTGGATCAGGCTCGAGGACGCCGCCGACATCCTCGCCGAGCTTGCAACGGTCGAGATGCACGCGATTCAGACCAGCGGCAACTGCATCCGCAACATCAGCGCCGACCACTTCGCGGGCGCCGCGGCCGACGAGGTGGTGGACCCGCGCCCCTATGCCGAGCTGATGCGCCAGTGGTCGAGCTTCCACCCGGAGTTCACCTACCTCCCCCGCAAGTTCAAGATCGCCGTGATCGCGTCGGAAAAGGACCGCGCGGCGATGCGGCTCCACGACATCGGCGTGCGGATCGTCAAGCGCGGCGAGGAGATCGGGGCCGAGTTCTACGCCGGCGGCGGCATGGGCCGCACCCCGATGATCGCACCGCTGATCCGCGACTTCGTGCCGATCGACCAGTTCATCACCTATGCCGAGGCGTGCCTTCGCGTCTACAACCGCTACGGCCGGCGCGACAACAAGTACAAGGCGCGGATCAAGATCCTCGTCCACGAGCTCGGCGCCGCCGAATACATCCGCCAGGTCGAGGAGGAATTCGCGCACCTGCTCTCGGTCGGCGTCGAGCCCCCGCGCGAGGAGCTCGCGCGCATCGCGGCGCACTTCACCCCTCCCCCGTTCCTGTCGAGCCCTTCGGCAGGCTCAGGGCAGGCTGCCGACATTCTGTCGTCAGTCGAGACACCCAGCCTCTCGACTATGCTCGAAGCAAACGGTGGTCAGGGCAGCGTCTTCGGCCAGTGGGTCCGCCGCAACACCCACGCCCACAAGGCGCCGGGCTACGTCTCGGCGGTCATCAGCCTCAAGCCCGCGGGCGGCATCCCCGGCGATGCCACCGCCGAGCAGATGCGCGTCGTGGCGCGGCTCGCGCGCGAATACTCCTTCGACGAGCTCCGGGTCATGCACACGCAGAACCTGCTGCTGCCCCACGTGCGCATCGCCGATCTCCACGCGGTGTGGACCGCGCTCGACGAAGCCGGACTGGGCGCGCCTAACATGGACACGATCGAGGACATCATCGCCTGCCCGGGCCTCGACTACTGCTCGCTCGCCAACGCCCGCTCGATCCCGCTCGCCCAGCGCATCTCCGAGCGCTTCGCCGAGACGGGCCGCACCGAGGTGGTCGGCGAGTTGAAGCTCAAGATCTCCGGCTGCATCAATGCCTGCGGGCACCACCACGCGGGCCACATCGGCATCCTCGGCGTCGACAAGAAGGGCGTGGAGAACTACCAGCTCTCCCTCGGCGGCTCGGAGGCCGAGGACGTCAGCCTCGCCAAGATCACCGGCCCCGGCTTCGACGAGGACGGCGTGATCGCCGCGGTCGAGAAGGTGACCGACGTCTACCTCGCCGCACGAACCGAGGGGGAGCGCTTCCTCGATACCTACCGCCGGATCGGCATGGAGCCGTTCAAGGAGGTGCTCTATGGCTGACAATCTGGGGGCGAGCCCCGACGAGGTGCAGTTCCGCTTCCGCGATGACGAGCCGGTCGACCACGCGACCGTCACCGTCGATTCATGCTGCGATCAGACCAATGCCACCGCCGTACGGATCGAGCCGGGCGACGACGCGCGGGTCCTGCTGCCGTTCATAGACCGCTTGGCACTGGTCGAGGTCAACTTCCCGAGCTTCGGGGACGGGCGCGGCTATTCCGCGGCACGCATCCTGCGCGAGGCGGGCTACACTGGCGAGCTGCGCGCGGTCGGCCAGGTGCTGATCGACCAGCTCTCGCATATGCGCCGCTGCGGCTTCGACAGCTTCGCCCCCGACAAGCGCCTCGACGAGGAGGACGCGGCCCGCGCCTTCGCGACGTGGGAGAATGTCTACCAGAGAGCCGCCGATGCCCGACGCACCATTCCGGAGAAGCGCCATGAAGCCTGATGTGCCCATCGCCAAGATCGGCATGATCGCGCACACGCCCGACGTGCTCGACCTCGCCCCGCGCTTCACCGAGCACGACGCGGTGCGGCTCAACAACCTGTTCCGCGGCTCCTCGACGCAGGAGATGCTCGAAAGCGTGATCCGCGACCGGCTCGCGGGCGATCTCGCGGTGGTCTCGAGCTTTGGCGCGGAGAGCGCGGTGCTGCTGCACCTCGTCGCCGAAGTCGACCCCAAGGTGCCGGTGCTGTTCCTCGACACCGGCAAGCACTTCGCCGAGACGCTGGCCTATCGTGACGCGCTCGTCCGTCTGCTCGGCCTCAACCTCGTGGTGCTGACCCCCGACCCGGAGGACCTCGCGAAGAGGGACGAGACCGGCCTCAGGTGGTCCTACGATCCCGACGGGTGCTGTGAGATCCGCAAGGTGCGGCCGCTTGAGAAGGCGCTCGCGGCCTATGATGCGAGCTTCACCGGGCGCAAGGCCTTCCAAGCCAGGACCCGCGCCAACCTGCCGCGCTTCGAGATCGACACCTCGGATGCGCAGGGGCGGCTCAAGATCAACCCGCTGATCGACTGGGACGCGGGCCAGATCGAGGGCTATTTCATCCAGCACGACCTCCCCCGCCACCCGCTGATCGCGCAGGGCTATCCCTCGATCGGCTGCTCGCCCTGCACCTCGCAGGTCGCCCCGGGCGAAGACCCGCGCTCGGGCCGCTGGAAGGGCTGGGACAAGACCGAGTGCGGCATCCACAAGCCGGGCGAAGAGCCGTTCCTGTGAGGCTTGCGGCCTAGAGCCACCCTTCGCGGGCGTACCACGCGGCGGTTGCCTTCAGCCCCTCCTCGCCCGCGATGCGGGGCTGCCACAGGCCGGGCGGCGGCTTCCTGTCGAAGCGCGATACCCAGTTGGGATGGGCCATGTAGCCGACCCGGTCGGGGGTGAGCTTCGCCCGGTCGCCCCGCGCGAGGCGGTCGGCGGCGGCGGCGAGGTCGAGCAGGGCGCGCGGCAGGTGCGGCGCGAGGACCGAGCGCCGGCCCACCGCCCGCCCGATCGCCTGCGCGAGCTCCTTGTGGCTCCAACCGCCCTCGCGCCCGTCGTCGGGCTCGTAGACTTTCTTGCTTGCCGGTCCTACCGCTTCGCTACTTGAGGACGCGGCAAGGACGACCAGCAGCGCGGCGAGATCATCGGCATGGATGATCGAGGTCGCACCCCCCGGCGGCAGCGGCACCACGCCCCACTTCGCGGCGCGGAACAGGTCGAGCATGTCGATGTCGCGCGGGCCGTAGACGGCGGGCGGCCGCACCGTCGTCCAGTCGAGCTCCGAGGCCTCGACCAGCGCCTCGGCGCGGGCCTTGGAGGCGCCATAGGCCGACAGCTGCGGCTCGCGCGCGGAGAGCGAGGAGACGAACACCAGCCGCACGAGCTTCGCGCCCTGCATTGCGGCGATGACGTTGGCGGTGCCGGTGACGTTGGCGATGTCGAACTGCGCGGTGTCGGGCGTGTTGGTCAGCCCCGCGACATGAATCACCGCGTCGGCCCCTTCGACCAGCGCGGCCAGCGCCGCCTCGTCGCCGAGATCGCCGCCCAACCACGTGACGCCCTCGCGTAGGGGCTGTTCGCGGCGGGCGAGCGCGCGCACCGTGTGACCCTCGGCCAGCGCGTCGGCGAGCACTGCGCTCCCCACGAAACCGGTCGCGCCGGTGATCGCCAGAATGCTCACAGCAGGACCATGTGGTCGCGGTGGATCACGCAGGAGCGTGGGCTATAGCCCAAGCGATCGGCCTGGTCCTCGGCGCGCTTGCCGGCGATCAGTTGGACTTCGGCGGCGTCGTATTCGGCGAGCCCCTGTGCGAGCCGCTCGCCGCGCATCGACAGCACGCTGACGAGATCGCCGCGCCGGAAGCTGCCGGACACGCCCACGACCCCCGCCGCGAGCAGGCTCGCCCCGCCCTTCAGCGCCTCGGCACAGCCCTTGTCGACGCGCAGCTCGCCCGCCGGCGCGAGCCGCCCGCCGAGCCACGCCTTGCGCGCGCTGTCGGAGCGCACGGGGAGAAACAGCGTCCCCGTCCCCTCGGCGAGCGCGCGGGCAATCGGCGCCTCGTGCGTGCCGTTGAGGATCCCGAGCGCGATCCCCGCCCGGGTCGCGATCTGCGCGGCCTGGAGCTTCGAGACCATCCCTCCCGAACCGAGTCCCGAGGACGAGGCGCCGCTTGCCATCGCCATCACCTCGGGCGTGACGGCCTCGACGACCGGGATCAGCGCGGCGCCCGCCTCGCGCGGGTCGCGGTCGTAGAGTCCGTCGACGTCCGAGAGCAGCAGCACGAGGTCGGCATTGGCCGCCTGCGCCACCCGCGCGGCGAGGCGGTCATTGTCGCCGAAGCGGATTTCCTCGGTGGCGACGGAGTCGTTCTCGTTGATGACGGGGATGGTGCCCGCCTCCAGCAGCCGGTCGAGCGTCGCGGCGGCATTGAGATAGCGGCGGCGGTCCTCGAGGTCGCCGAGCGTCAGGAGCATCTGCGCGGCGGTGATCCCCTCGGCCCCCAGCGCGCGGCTCCACAGGTCGGCGAGCGCGATCTGGCCCACGGCGGCAGCGGCCTGCGCGTCGGCGAGGCTCCCGCGCCCGCCCTTCGCCAGCCCGAGCCGCGCCGCGCCCAGCGCGATCGCGCCGGAACTCACGACAATGATCTGCGCGCCCGCCTGCCGCAGCGCCGCAAGGTCGCCCGCCATCCGGGTCAGCCAAGCCTCGCGCGCCTGCCCGCCGCCGACCAGCAGCGCGGAGCCGATCTTGACCACGATCCGCCGCGCGGCGGCGATGTCGGCGAGACGCGTCAGCATCCTGCCCTCAGAGCGGCGACCACGCGGGCGCGTCGCCGTCGTCCTCGATCTCCACCGCCTTGGTCTCGGTGGCAGTGCGATCGGGAAGGTAGGCGAGCACGGCGTCCAGCAGTTCGGGGATGCCCGCGCCGGTCGCGCCCGAAACGGCGAAGACCTGCTCCGCACCCGCCGCGAGCAGTTCGCCGCGGAACCCCTCGACCAGTTCGGCATCGGCAAGGTCGAGCTTGTTCAGCACCACCAGCCGCGGCTTCTCGTCCAGCCGCGTGTGCTCCTTGTCGCCATAGGCGGCGAGCTCCTCCTCGACGATGCGCATGGCCTCGGCAGGATCGGCGTCGTCGGTGCCAGTGATGTCGATGAGGTGGATCAGCACCCGGCAGCGCTCGATATGCCCGAGGAAGCGGTCGCCGATCCCGACCCCTTCCGCCGCACCCTCGATCAGGCCGGGGATGTCGGCGAGCACGAATTCGCGGCCCTTGTGGCGCACGACACCGAGCTTCGGGACGAGCGTGGTGAAGGCATAGTCGCCGACCTTGGCCTGCGCGTTGGAGACGGCGTTGATGAAGGTCGACTTGCCCGCGTTCGGAAGACCCACCAGCCCCACGTCGGCGAGCAGCTTCAATCGCAGCCACACCCACATCTCCTCGCCGGGCATTCCCGGCTGGTGCTGGCGGGGCGCGCGGTTGGTCGAGGTCTTGTAGGAGGCATTGCCGCGCCCGCCCATCCCGCCCTCGAGGAAGACCACCCGCTGACCGACCTCGGTGAAATCGGCGAGCACCTCCTCCTTGTCCTCGGAGAGGATCTGCGTGCCCACCGGCACCTTGATCACCAGCGGCTCGGCCGAGGCGCCGGTGCGGTCCTTGCCCATGCCGTGGCCGCCGCGCGGCGCCTTGAAGTGCTGCGAGTAGCGGAAGTCGATGAGGGTGTTGAGCCCGGCCACGGCCTCGAAGACGATGTCGCCGCCGCGCCCGCCGTTGCCGCCGTCGGGTCCGCCGTATTCGACATATTTCTCGCGGCGGAACGAGACGGCCCCGGGGCCGCCTCCGCCGGACTTCACGTAGATCTTGGCCTGGTCGAGGAAATGCATGGCGCGCGCATAGGGAATTCCTGCTGCGAATGCGAGGGGAATGGCAATCCCGCGCGTTCCGTTCGTGTCGAGCGCAGTCGAGACACCGCCGGGAGGCCTCTCGACTGCGCTCGAGGCGAACGGAGCCTGGCTAGAGCCTTGCGATGAAAGGCTGGAGCCGCTCCGGGATATCGTCCGGCGCGTGGACGAGGCAGGCGAGCACCTCGGCGCTCTCCGCCAGCCGCGGGCCCGGACGGTTGAAGAGGTGGTGGCCGTCGACCGCGAAGACCCGCCCCTCGCGCACCGCCCTGAGGCTTCGCCATGGCTCCCCGGCCAGCAGCGCGCGCGCCTCGGGGAGGGTCTGGGCGAGCTGGTAACCGCAGGGCATGAAGGCGATGACGTCGGGATCGGCAGCGACGACCGCATCGGCCTCGATCCAGTGCGAGTGGACGCCCGGCGCAGCGAGCAGCGGCTCGGCGCCGGCCGCCGCAACCAGTTCCGGCACCCAGTTGCCCGCGACCATCAGCGGCTCGATCCACTCGACCGCGAGCATCCGCGGGCTCCCCTGCGGCAGCGTGGGGCGCGTGGCGATCCCCTCGCGCATCCGGGCGATAGCGGCCGGCGCACGCTCGGGCACGCCTGCTGCCTCGGCCACCCGCGCGAAATCGCCGAACACGTCGGACAGGTCGTCGGGCGCGAGCGAGACGAGCCTGGGCGGCGTTCCCACCCAGCTCGCCAGCGCCTCCTCGAGATCGGCGGGCGTCACCGCGCAGACCGCGCATTGCGCCTGGGTGAGGATCACGTCGGGCCTGAGCGACTTGAGCAGCGGGGCATCGACATCGTAGACCGACAGCCCCTTCTCGACGATCGCCTTCACCCGGTCCTCGATCGCGCGCGAGCTGAGGCCCTTCTCCAGCTTGGTCGAGGTGCACACCGGCAGCGCCTTCACCGCAGGGGGGAAGTCGCATTCGTGCGAGCGGCCGACGAGGTTCTCCTGCAATCCCAGCGCCACCGCGATCTCGGTGGCGCTGGGGAGCAGCGAGACGATCCGCAGGCCCTCGCTCATCGGGCCTGCCGGACGGCAAGGGCCGGGATGCGGGCGAGGACCTGCCAGCCGAGCCACAGCCCGGCGAACCACAGCGCGTCGTTGAGCGCAACGAGGCCGACGATGTGGGGCGCGAACATCGCCACGTCGCCGAAGGCCAGCGCATAGGCGAAGAGACTCGCCTCGAAGGCGACGAAGGCCGCGAGGAAGGCGAGCAGCGGCCCGCCCCGCCCGCCGAGCCGGCGCACGGCGCCGAAGGCGATGAGGCTCGCCCCCAGCAGCGACAGCCCGGCGGCGAAAGTCGGCCCGTCCCATGGGAAGCCGAGCAGCCCGAAGCCGAGCGCCTGGTTGCCGAGCCAGCACAGCACGACCGCCCCGATCCCCTGCCGCCGTTCCATCGCCAGCGCGGCGATGGCGGCGACGGCGGCGAAGGGCATCATGCAGGCGATGACCAGGCTGCCCGACAGGGTGGTCGCGGCGAGGATGGCGGGAAGCGCCAGCGGGGCGAGCGATTTCACAGTATCCGTCATGACGTCATCTCCCTTTCAGAACCGCGCCTCGACGCCCACGGCGGCCGAGCGGCCGGGGGAGACGAAGCTGAACACCTGCTCGTAGGTCTCGCCCAGCAGGTTCTCGACCCGGGCGAAGCCGCTGATCCCCTCGGTGAGCTTCACCCGCGCATTGAGGTTGACGAGGGTGTAGTCGCCGAGCCGCACCCGCACCGGCACGAAGCTCGGATCGGTGAAGGCATCGTCGAGCGCGCGGCCGTTGTAGCGCACCACGAGGCTCGCCGAGGCGGCATCGCCCGGCGCGCTCCAGGTGAGCGCCCCGCTGGCGATGTGGCGGGGGCGGCGCACCTCCTCGCGGCCGTTCTCCTCGGCATCGAGGTAGGAATAGGCCGCATCGAGGCTCCATTGCTCGGCGAGCCTTGCCGCGAGCGAGACTTCCACCCCGCGCTGCTCGCTCGTGGTGGTGCGGTTGGCGGGGGTGGCGATGAAGTTCGGCGGCGGGAAGGTGGTGAAGATCTCGCCCTTCAGTTCGCTGTCGAACCAGGTCACCGCCACGCTGGCGCTGTCGCCCAGCTGCTGGTCGATCCCGACCTCCCAGCCCTCCGACTTCTCGGGCCGCAGCGCCGCATTGCCGATGAAGCGGCCGTCGACGAAGCCGTAGAGCTCGAAGAAGCCGGGGTTCTTGACCCCCGATCCGGCCGCCGCGCGCAGGCGGGTGCTGTCCGTCACCCGGTAGCCTGCGCCCACCCGGTAGGTGGTCGCGTCGCGGAACAGGTCGTTGATGTCGTGGCGGACCGCGCCCGAAAGGTCGAGCCGTTCGCCCGAATAGCGATACTCGCCGACGATCCCGACCTGCTCGATCCGCCGCTTGCCGGTGAAGGCGAAGCCGCCCGGCGTGGTGTTGCGGAAGCCCTCGCGCTCGTAGTCGGCGGCGAGCGTCAGGCGGTGCCCGCTCCCGGCGTCGAAGGCGCTGACGTAGGAGGCCTTGACGCGGTCGCCCTCGCTGCCCGAGGAGCGGCCGAGGGCGCCGTAGCTGTCGCGGGTGACGTCCGCAATCTGGGCGGAGAGGTCATGCGTCCAGCGTCCGTCCAGCGTGTCGAGCTTCGCGCCCACCAAGGCATAGACCGCCTCGTTGGTGAAGCGGGTGCCGGGGCTGTCGATGGTGAAGCCGAAGGTCGGGCTCGCCGTGTCGAAGTCGCTGTCGTTGAAGCGGCCCTCGGTGCGGATGAAGCGGGCCGCGGCGCGCAGGGCGAGGTTCTCGCTCACCGCGAGGCTCCCCTTGCCCGCCAGCGTGTAGCTGTCGCGCCCGATGTCCCGCGAGCCGCCGCGCGCGTTGGGCTGGCCGTCGGTGCTGACGACGACGGCGGAGAGCGCCGCGTCCCAGCCGTTGCCCGACGCGCCGTAGCGCGCGGCGCCGTTGACGGTGCCTTGCGTCCCGCCCTCGATCCGCCCGGCGAGGCCTTCGAGGCTGCTCCCGCGCGCGGTCTCGTAGGCGACCACGCCGCCGATCGCGTCCGAGCCGTAGAGCGCCGACTGCGGCCCGCGCAGCACCTCGAGGCGCGCGCCGATGTCGGCGGAGAGGGTGCCGATGTCGAACTCGCCGGCGAAGGGATCGGAGACCTCGATCCCGTCGACCAGCACAAGCACGTGGTTGCCCTCGGACCCGCGCAGGCGGATCTGGGTCTGCCCCGCCACGCCCGCGACCGCGACGCCCGGGACATCGCGCAGCACGTCGGCGATGTCGCGGGTCTGGCGCTGTTCGAGCTGTTCAGGGGTGAGGACGCTCACCGAGCCGGTGAACGCGCGCAGCGGGGTGCTTCCCGCCCTGCTGGCGCTGACGAGGATGGGGGCAGGCGAGGCGGTGGGATAGACCTCGGCGAGGTCGTCCTCCTCGGTCCGCTCCTGGGCCGCGGCAGGCACGCCCCACACCAGCGCCGCCACCGCGACCCTGTACCACAATGTCGAATTCTTCACGGATTCCTCCCGTCACAAGCAACATGGTGGCCGCGAGAGGTTGCCCCCAGCGCAGCCCAGCGATGTCGCTCACAACGAAAGTCTGTTTCCGCGCCTGGCCAATCCCTGAGCCGGGCAAAGAGCGACACGCCCCGGTCGGTCTCCTGGCTCGCGGGTCGTCATACCCGGCGCTCACCTTCCCAGGGCCTGGTCGGCCCCAGTGGCTGCACCCCCGAAGGAGCGCGCGCGCCGCATACTCGCCGCTTACAGTTGCAGGGACAGCTGCGGAATCGCACCGCATTCCCGTTACCGAAACGCGTCGGCAGGGTTAGCGTCAGGCGCGGCTGACGGCAAGGTGTGTAAATGGAGGGTGCGAAAGGTTGCTCTTCGCGGCGACCGCTCCCGCGCTTCGCTTGGGAGCTTTTCGGCCGCGACTGTCCCCCGGACAGTCGCGAGTCACGAAAAGCTGGTGGAGCCGAGGGGGATCGAACCCCTGACCTCGTCATTGCGAACGACGCGCTCTCCCATCTGAGCTACGGCCCCGTTCCAGGTTTTCGCGCCCGCAGGGCCCCGTCGGGGAGCGGGCGAGCGCGCGCATTAGCGGGAAGCGCGGGCCCATGCAACGGGCATTTTGCGCCCCGTTGCGCGGCCGTCTAGTTCCCCGGTTTCGTCGCAGGCGAAGGCGCGGGCTTGGGCGCGATCGGCTGCACCACGGGCTGCGCGGTGACCCCTTCGCGAACCGGGATGACCGGGACCGGCAGGCCGGTCTCGGGATCGATCACGGTCTGCGCCGGGACCTGCGCGGGCGCAGTGGCGAGCCCCGCGCGCGCCTGCTGCACCGCCACCCAGCCGGGCTGCGAGGCACCGTAGAGCGCGCCCCACTTCGCGTCCCACGCCGCCGAGGCCTGCTGATAGGCCTCGTATTCGTCGAAGAACTGCTCGAAGGGCTGGAGCAGCCCGGCGAAGTTCGCGCGGGCGAAGGCGAGTGGATCGGTCGGCGGTGCGGCGAGGGCGCGGTTCGCCATGTCGAGCGCCGCGCGGCAGAACCCGGCGCGCGCGGCGGGCTCGGCGAAGAAGTTGTAGACCTGCGTGGTGTAACCGTCGCGCGCCACCATCGCATCGCGGCGCGCCTTGTGTCGGCTGGTGTAGATCTTCTCGATCCGGTCGTTGACCGCCTTCAGCGATCGCGTGTTCCGGGCGAGAAAGGTCCGGTAGCCGGTCAGGATCGGCTCGTACTCCGGCCCGAGGCAGTTGAGCGCCGCGACGTTCCAGGCCGAGCGCAGGTTCCAGACCAGCTGGTCGTCGGACAGGTTCGAATTGACCGTGATGCGCTGCCCGTCGGGCCCGCGCGAGGGCATGGTCATGACGTAATGCGCGCCCCCCGGCGGGAGCGGGCGGTAGGGCACCGCCTCGACCACCTGCGGCGGCGGGGCCGGCGGCGGCGGGGGAGGCGGCGGCGGCGGGGGCGCCTTGGCGGCACAGCCCGCGAGCAGCGCCGCTCCGGCGAGGCTGGTGATCACCAGGCCCAGCGGGGGGCGGCCCGGGGACACGGCGGCCGCGGCCGGCTTGGGGGACAACGCGCTCATCGAAACACCTCTCCTGCTCCCGGCGGGACGCTGCCGGAGTGCGAGGGTGGGCGCCTCCGGCTTGCTCCAGCCTGAAGCGCCGCGATAGCCGCGCGGGGCCGCAAAGCAAATGCCCGGGAGCCAGCGAGGCCCCCGGGCATCCGAGATTTCAACACTCTTGCGCCGGGTCGAGGCCCGACGTGCCGCCGCTTACTCGCGGTTGCCGAGCAGGCGCAGCAGGTGGAGGAACAGGTTGATGAAATCGAGGTAGAGGTTGAGCGCCCCGAAGATCACCGCCCGGCCCGCCATTTCGGTGCCGCGCACGTACTGGTATTCATCCTTCAGGCGCTGCGTGTCCCACGCGGTCAGACCCGCGAAGATCAGCACGCCGAGCACGCTGATGACGAAGGACAGCGGACCGGAAGCGACGAAGATGTTGATGATGCTCGCCGCGATCAGGCCGACCAGGCCCATGATGAGGAAGCTGCCCCAGGCCGAGATGTCCTTCTTGGTGGTGTAGCCGAACAGCGACAGGCCCGCGAAGGCCGCCGCGGCGGCGAAGAAGGCGGTCGCGATCGAGGCGCCGGTGTAGGTCACGAAGATCGTCGAGAGCGACAGGCCGAACAGGACCGTGAAGGCCCAGAACGCGACCTGGAGCGCCCCGGTGCTGGCGCGCGCGGCACCGAACCACCAGAACAGCATCACCGCGAGCGGCGAGAGCGTAATCAGCCAGCCGAGGCCGGTCGGCTGCGCGAAGGCGCCGCCGGGGGTCTCGACCACGTTGAACGCCAGCGCGAACAGCGGCGAGTTGACGAACAGCAGCGCCACGATGCCGGTCAGCAGCACGCCCGAGGTCATGTAGTTGTAAATCGAGAGCATGTGCGAACGCAGGCCCTCGTCGTAGCTCACGCGGCCGGCGACATCGCCCCCGGCGCGAGGCACGGAGCCCAGCGGCTGCGCATTGCGCGAGGTGTCTTTCCAGTCAGCCATTGTGAAACCCTTAGCCTTTCCATGTCGGAGCGCGAAAAGCCGCGCTCTCCACGGGCGAATATCGGTGTTTCGGGGGCGCATTTCAAGCGAAACCGGACGCGCAAATCTCGCGGAATTGGCAGCTTAATCGCTGTTAATATTGCACTGTGCGCGACAGCGCGGCGCCCTTGTCGCGGGTTGCGGCAAGGGTTGCGGCGAGCAGCCTGCGCAGCGCCTGTTGCTCGTCGAGCACGTTCAGCCCCTCGCGGGTCATGCCGCCGGGGCTGGCGACGCGGTCGGCGAGTGTCGCCGGGTCCGCGTCCGAGGCCGCTGCGAGCGCCGCGGCGCCCTCGACCGTCGCCAGCGCGAGCCGCGCGGCGGTGGGTGCGTCGAGGCCGAGGTCGCTCGCCGCCCCCGCGAGCGCGTCGATGAAGCGGTAGACGAAGCCCGGTCCCGAGCCCGCCAGCGCGGTGACGAGATCGAACTGCGCCTCGTCCTCGAGCCAGACGGCACTGCCCAGCGCGTCGAACAGCGCGAAGCAGGCGCTGCGGGCGCCAGCGTCAAGGCCGCGCTCGCTGAGGATCACCGGCGACTTGCGGATCGCGGCGGCGAGGTTGGGCATCACCCGCACGTGCGCGCCCGCACCGGGAAAGGCGGCCACAAGCTGGTCGAGCGTGATCCCGGCGAGGAGCGAGTGGACGATGCGGCCTTGGGTCAGCCCCTGAAGCCCCGGCCCGAGCGCGGCGAGCTGCTGCGGCTTGAAGCCGAGCAGCACCGCGTCGTGATGGCCCGGCACGTCGTCGGCGCTGCGGTGGAGCGTGACGCCCCCGAGCGCCTCGGCCAGCGCGGGATCAAGCACGCTGAACCGCGCAGCAGGCTCGCCCGCTGCCAGCCACCCGGCGAGCATCGCCCCGCCCATGTTGCCGCAACCGATGATGAGGAGGTGTCCGAACATTGCGGGAGGCGGCGTATCAGGCCTCGCCCGCCGCGTCGACCATCGCCGCATCGAGCGCGGCGCGGGGGGACTTGCCGCCCCACAGCACGAACTGGAAGGCGGGATAGAAGCGGTCGCATTCGTCGATCGCGCTCTCGACCAGCGCCTGCGCCATGTCGAGGCTGAGGCGCCCGTGATCGCCGAGCATCGCGCCGTGGCGGTAGAGCAGGACGTCGCCGTTCGACCAGATGTCGAAATGCCCCAGCCACATCTGCTCGTTGACGAGGCAGAGCAGCTCGTAGGCGGCGGGGCGCTTGTCGTCGGTGACGCGGATGTCGGGGAGGCACAGGAACTGGAGGACGCTGTCCTCCGCGCGCCAGATCGCGCGCAGCTGGTAATTGGCCCAGCTGCCCTGGACCTCGCCGGTCATCTCGTCGTCGGAGACCATCTCGCAGGGCCACCCGCGCGCGGCGAAGAGGCTGGCGAGCATCTCCACGGGGGCGGCATCATCCTCGGCGGCATAGTCCATGTCAGCAGCTCTCATCGCCGGGCTTTCGTTGGGGCGTGGGTCGGGGAACCATCGGGGCGAGGATTGGACGCGAAGCGGGGGGCTTGGCAATCACATGGGCTGGAGCGGCTGGGGAGAATTGGACAGAGCTGTGCAAAGCCTGTGCACAGAAGCTGGAGGGCGCCCGAAGGGCTTCACTTAAGCGGTTGAACTTCCTCGCCTTCCCCGCTGAGCCAGAGGAACACGTCGAGCCCCTTCTTCTTGAGTTCGCGCACGGCCGCCTCGGCCTTGTCGCGGCTCGGGTAAGGGCCGGCGAGCAGGCGAGTGGTCTGGCCCCACTTCGCGGTCCAGGCCTTCTGGCCGGCGAGCGTCTTGCCGCCTTCCTTGGAGAGGCGCTTCCAGTCGAAGGCGAGCGCGTCGAGCTTGCGGCCCGCGGCGACCTGCACCCAGATGCGGCTGGGATGCTTGGGCTTGGGCGGCTCCTTGGCCTTGGACTTGGCCTTTTCGGCGGTCTTGGCCTTGTCGGCAGCGGGGGAGGCCGCAGTCACCGGCGGGGCCTCGCGCCGCACCTCGATTCGCGAGATGTCGACCGCGTCGGCGCCCGCCCGGGCGTCGGGCGTCGGCGCGCCGAGATCGGCGAAGGCGTCGGCGACGCGCGGGGTCGGTGCGGCCGAAACGGCGACGGGTGTGACGGTCGCGGTGCGCGCCGGGGCCTTGCCCTTGCCACCCGCCTGCGCGGGCGCCGGGGCGGGCCGCGCGCCGAGCGGCGGGCCGGAGGGCGCGAGCCGGCTCTCGCCGCGCTCCTCGGCGGCAAAGCGCGCCAGCCGCGGATCATCGCGCCCGATATCGGCGGCACGCGGGAAGATCCCGAGGTTCGCCGCCGCCGCCTGCTGCGGCTTGGTGAGGCGCGGCATGTAGCCGAAATAGGGCACCAGCCGCGTCGCGAGGTCGCGCGGCATGACCTGCTCGACGATCGCGGTCGCCCGGTCGGCATCGCCGAGGATCGCGAGCCCGAAGGCGCGGGCGCGCTGCGCGGCCATGTCGCGGCGGTCGAGCAGCGGGCGCAGCGTCTCCTCGAAGCGCGCGCGGTTGCCGGCGATCGCGTAGCTGACTGCGAGCCGCCGCCGCGCCTCGTCGTCGCCCGGATCGAGCTCGAGCGCGCGGGTGTAGGCGGCCTGTGCGGCGACCTGCTCGCCGACGAGGTCGAGAGTCAGCGCGCGGTCGGTGATAAGGGCGCGCTCGTCCGCCCCCGCGGCGAGCGCGCGGTCGAACTGCACCAGCGCCTCGCCCGCCCGGCCCGATCGCAGGTAGACGGAACCGAGCCCCTGGGCGACGCCGGGGTGCCCGGGATCGATCTCGGCGGCCCGGCCGAAGAAGCCGATCGCCGCCTCGAGATCGCTGACGCCGAGCGCCGCCTGCCCCGCCTCGAGCAGGGTGTCGCGATCGCGCGGCGCCTTGGCGAGCGCGACGAGGGCACGGTTGAGGCGCTGGACTTCGGGGCTGGGAAGCTGCTGGACGACCTCGCGCGCCTCCGTGTCCTGCGCCGCGGCGCCGGTCACCGGCAGCAGCGCCGCGGTCAGGGCGAGGAAGGCAATTGCGGGAAGGCGCGACACCATCGCTCGTGCTCTATCTTTTCGGCCGCTGCCCGCCAGAGGCACGGCGCGACCTTGCGGCCAGCAGGGGCGCCTGCGCGCCGGACGGCGGCGGGCGCCTGCGCCGGTTACTGGTTGTTCTGCCGACCGAGGAAGCGCGGGATGCTGAGCGCCGGGCCGTCGTCGCCCTCGTCGCCTTCGTCCTCGTCATCGCCGTCCCGCGCGGTGCTGCGCGAGAGGTTGGCCATGCGTTCGAACAGGGTGCTGCCCGACGTCGCCCCGCCGCCGGCACTGCCCGCATCGCCGCCCCCGCCGCCGAGCAGGCCGCGACGGCGACCGCCGCCGAGCCGCGCCTCGACGGGGCGATCCTCCGCCGCGAGCCGGTCGGCGCTGGCGAGGAGATCGTCCTGCACCGGGTGGCGCGGCGTCGCGGCGGGATCGCCATAGGCGGCATAGCTGTCGTCGAGGTCGAGCGCGTCGTCATCCTCCGCTGCCGCGCCGGCGCCGTAGCCGTAGCCCGAAGGCGCGTCCTCGGCATTGCGCAGGCCAGCGAGCGGATCGACGATCTCGTCGACATCGTCCTCGTATTCCTCGCCGTAATCGTCGCCGGCCTGCATGCCGGTCAGCTCGAAAGGCGCCGCCGACCCGTAGCTCTCGTCCTCCGCCTCCTCGGCGAGGTCGAGCGTGTCTTCCTCGTCATCGGCGACGACCGGCACTGCGCCGAGGTCGAAGGTCGGCGTGGCCGCCACATGGGCCGGCGCCGCGACGGCCGCGGGAGCATAGGGCTCGGGCGCGGGGGCAAGCCCCTCGTCCTCCGACAGCTCGAGCACCGGGCGCTTGGGCGCACGCGCGCCGCCGAGCGAGACGTGCTGCGAACGGTCGATTGCGCCGACCGCGCCCTGCTCGATCCCGGTGGCGACCACCGAGACGCGGATCTTGCCCTTGAGATCGGGGTTGAAGGCCGAGCCCCAGATGATGTTCGCGTCCTCGTCGACGAGTTCGCGGATGTGGTTCGCCGCCTCGTCGACTTCGAGCAGGCGCATGTCCTCGCCCCCGATGATCGAGATGATGACGCCCTTGGCGCCCGCCATGCTCACGCCGTCGAGCAGCGGGTTGGCGATCGCCTGTTCGGCGGCGTCAAGTGCACGGTTCTCGCCCTCGCCCTCGCCGGTGCCCATCATCGCCTTGCCCATCTCGCTCATCACCGAGCGCACGTCGGCGAAGTCGAGGTTGATGAGGCCGGGCATGACCATCAGGTCGGTGATCGAGCGCACGCCCTGCTGGAGCACCTCGTCGGCGAGCTGAAAGGCCTCCTTGAAGGTGGTCTCGGCCTTGGCGACGAGGAACAGGTTCTGGTTCGGGATGACGATCAGCGTGTCGACGTGGCGCTGGAGCTCGTCGATGCCGGCCTCCGCGGCGCGCATCCGGCGGGTGCCTTCGAAGAGGAACGGCTTGGTGACGACCCCGACGGTCAGCACGCCCATGCGCCGCGCGGCCTCCGCGATCACCGGCGCGGCGCCGGTACCGGTGCCCCCGCCCATCCCCGCGGCGATGAAGCACATGTTGACGCCCTCGAGCGCGCGCTCGATCTCGGCGACGGTCTCCTCGGCGGCAGCCTTGCCGACTTCGGGGCGGGCGCCCGCGCCGAGGCCGCCGGTGATGTCGGGCCCGAGCTGGATGCGCTTCTCCGCCGGCGAGGTGCTGAGCGCCTGCGCATCGGTGTTGGCGACGATGAACTCCACGCCCTCGATCTCGGCCGCGATCATGTTGGCGATCGCATTGCCGCCGGCCCCGCCGATCCCGATGACGGTGATGCGGGGGCGCAGGTCGTCGCTGGCCGCGGGTCCGATATTGATGCTCATGGGCTGGTCCTCCAGGCGCGGGGTCGCGACTTTGTCATCCTCTTCCCCCGCTTATAGCGTCTCTGACAGAATCGGTGTCATCATTTTATAGCGGCAAAGCCCTTATCCACAGCATGGGGTGCGCCTTGCCGACTCGTCGCCACAGGGGCGTGGCGGCTCAGAAATACTCCTTGAGCGCCCGGAACAGGCGCATCACCAGCGCCCACCAGCCCGCCTCGCGGTTGAAGGCGCGGTACACCCCGCCCCGCCCGGCGCCGACCTTGCGGATGTCGACCGGGTCGTCGGCGGCGTAAAGGCACAGGCCGGCAAGCGTCGCGAAGCCGGGCGCATGATGTGCCTCGGGCATGCCGGTGAGCTGCGGCGGGCGGCCCAACCGCACCGGCTGGCCGAGCGCGCCCTGCATGAAGTCCGCCATCCCGGCGAGTTCCGCGCCGCCGCCGGTGAGCACCACCTGGCCCGCACGGCTGCCCGAAAAGCCGATCGCCTTCAGCGCCTTGCCGACCTCCGCGGTGAGCACGCCGAGCTGCTGGGTCACCACCGCGACGAGCTCGGCGCGCACGATCCGGTTCTTGTCGTCCGCCCCGCGCGCGAGCGGCCCGACGGGCGCGCCGTCCCCGCCCTCGCCCGGCGGACTGACCGGGATCAGCTCGCGGTGATCGGAGGGGCTGGCGATCGCCGAGCCCGCGACGCATTTCAGCCGCTCGGCCTGCGAGCGGCGGATGCCGAAGCTCGAGGCGATCGCGTCGGTGATCGCCCCGGAGCCCATCGGCACGGCGTGGAGACCGAGGAGCATACCCCCTGCGAAGACCGCGACATTGGTGATGTCCGCCCCGATCTCGACCAGCGCCACGCCGAGCTCGCGCTCCTCGACCGTCAGGCAGGCGTGCCCCGCGGCGAGCGGCGCGGCGACCACGCCCTCGACCTCGAGATGCGCGTTCTGCACCGCCTCGGTGAGGTTCCGCACCGGCGCGCCGTCGGCGAGCATCACGTGGATGTCGACGCCGAGCCGCTCGGCATGAAGCCCGCGCGGATTGGCGACCCCGTGGGCGCCGTCCAATGTGTAATGCGCAGGCTGGGCGTGGAGCACGCGGCGACCGTCGGGCTGGATCATGTCCTGCGCCTCGATCAGCAGCTGCTCTACGTCCTCGTCCTCGATCCGCCGCCCGCCGATCTCGATGTCGACCGAGACGACGTTGCTGGCAAGCCCCGCCCCCGCGCAGGCGATCCACACCGAGCGCACCGGGGTTCCGGCGCTCCGTTCGGCGCGCTCGACCGCGTCGCGAATGGCGTGGGCGGCGGCGGTCATGTCGGTGACGTAGCCGCGCCTGATCCCCGCGCTCGCACGGTGGCCGGAGCCCAGGACCTGCAACTCGCCGGTTTCGGTCTCGCCCATGATCATCGCCGAGATGCGGAAGCTGCCGATATTGACCGCGGCATAGGTGCGCGCGAGACGGCGCTGGGGGGCTGCCTTGGACGCCATCAGGTCGGGTCTCCTTCGCCCTCGGGCTTGGCGGCGACGTCCTTGGGCTTGCCCACCGCGTCGGGCAGGCGCAGGTAGAGCCGCGGCGGCGTCCTCATGTCGAAGGCGAGCACCTTGCCGCCGAGCAGCCTGTTCTTGCCGTCGAGGCGCGCGAACTTGACGAGCGCGGTCGCCGCCTCGACCTCGCCCTCGGGAAGCGCGAGCATCTGGCCGGTCGTGAAGGTGAGGTTCCAGCGGCGGTTGCCGACCCACTCCGCCGCCTCGACCTTGGGGGCGAGCGCGGGGGCGGCGGCGAGCAGGCTCTCGAGCGCCTTTGCCTGCCGCCCGGCGCCGGGCCCGGCGAGCCGCAGCATCCCCTTGGCCTTGTCGGCGGCGATCGGCTCCAGCTCGACCCCGGTCGCGTCGATCAGCACCAGCCGGTCGGGCTTCTCGAGCACCGCATGGGGCTCGCGCTCGACGATGTCGATGGCAAGGGTGTGGGGGAGCTGGATCGAGACCCGCGCGTCCTTCACCCACGGCAGCGCGCGCAGCTCCTCGCGTAGGGCTGCGATGTCGACGTCGGGCATCGCCTGGTTGCGGGTGGCGAGCGCGCGGGCATAGACCTGCTGCTCGTCCATGCGGGCCGTGCCGGTCACGCGCACGTGGCGCACTTCGAAGCCCGCATCGGCGGCGATCTTCGCGACCTGCGCCTGCGCGAGCGCGGGGACGCCGGCGAGGCTGGCGATGACGAAGGCCACCGCGACCGTGCCGCCGATGATCGCGGCGAGCCAGATGCGGCTCCACTGTTCCTCGGTGAAGGGCAGCACGCCCATCGCCTTGTCGACGACGCCGCTCGCCGAGCCGCGCGCCTTGCGGGCGGTGACCGCGCGGCTCTGTGCCCTTGCGGCACGGCGCACCCCGGGAGTGCCGTTACGCCGGATCTGCTGCGCCATCGCCGCCTCCCTTCCGCTTGAGGGCGTGGACCCTGAGGGCCTCGGCGCACAGCATCTCGACGAGGTCGGCATAGGAAATGCCGCAACCCGCCGCCTGCTCCGGGACGAGGCTCAGGGGCGTCATGCCCGGCTGGGTGTTGGTCTCGAGCACGAACAGCCCGTCCTCGCCCTGCTCCTCGTCCCAGCGGAAGTCGGTGCGGCTGGTGCCGTGGCAACCGAGAACCTGATGGGCCTTGACCGCATAGGCCTCGCACAGGGCGGTGATTTCGGGCGGGAGCCTGGCGGGGAAGATGTGCTCGGTGCGCCCGGCGGTGTACTTGTTCTCGTAATCGTAGAAGCCGTTGGCGACGATCAATTCGGTGACACCCAATGCGCGCGGGCCGTCGGGGCCGTCGAGCACGGCGGCGGTGAGTTCGCGGCCCTTGATGAAAGGCTCGGCGAGCAGTTCGGCGAACTCCTGCCACGGGCCGGTCGCGTCCGGATTGATCGGGTTGCCGACATTGCTGTCGGCGGTGACGATCGCGACGCCCACCGAGGAGCCCTCGTTGACGGGCTTCAGCACATAGGGCCGCGGCAGCGGGTCGCGCTGGTAGAGCTCCTCGCGCGTGACGATCCGCCCGCCCGGCATGGGAATGCCGTGGGGGACGAGCGCCTGCTTGGTGAGCTGCTTGTCGATCGCGATCACCGAGGTGGCGAGGCCCGAGTGGGTGTAGGCGAGGCCCATCAGGTCGAGCATCCCCTGCACCGTCCCGTCCTCGCCGGGCACGCCATGGAGCGCGTTGAAGACGACGTCGGGTCTGGCCTCGTGGAGCCTGAGCGCAACGTCGCGCCCCATGTCGATGCGGGTGACACGGTGCCCCTTGCTCTCGAGCGCGTCGGCGACGCCCGCGCCGCTGGTCAGCGAGACCTGCCGCTCGTTCGCCCAGCCGCCCATCAGGACCGCGACGTGGAGGGGTTTGTCAAACATTGAACAGATCCGTTCGCCCTGAGCTTGTCGAAGGGCCGTCCTTCTTAAGCACCGGGTCAGAAGAGAAGCGCAGGGCTTCGACAGGCTCAGCCCGAACGGTGTTGGAGTGAACCATCACGGCCGCCCCACCCGCTGGATTTCCCATTCGAGGCTCACCCCGGTCGCGGCGTAGACCTTGTCGCGCACCAGCTCGCCCAGCCCCTCGATGTCGGCGCTGGTGGCATCGCCGGTGTTGAGGAGGAAGTTGGTGTGCTTTTCCGAGACCTGCGCCCCGCCGAGCTTGAGGCCCCGGCACCCGGCCTCGTCGACCAGCTGCCAGGCCTTGCGCCCGCCCGAGACCGCGGGGTCGGGGTTCTTGAAGGTCGAGCCGCCGGTCTTGGTGCGCAGCGGCTGGCTGGCCTCGCGCGCGGCGGCGATGCGGTCCATCTCGACGCCGATCGCCGCGGGGTCGCCCGGAGCCCCGCGGAAGCGCGCCGAGACGACGATCGCACCCTCGGGGAGCGCGGAATGGCGGTAGCCGTAGTCCAGTTCGGCGGCGGTGAGCGTCACGAAGGTCCCGTCCGGAAGGATCACCGCGCAGTCGACCAGCACGTCGGCGACTTCGCGCCCATAGGCCCCGCCGTTCATCCGCACGAAGCCGCCGACGGTGCCGGGGATGCCGCGCATGAACTCGCAGCCGGCGATCCCGGCGTCCCGCGCCTTGGAGGCGACGAGGATACCGCTCGCTCCGCCGCCGCAGGTGAGTTCCAGTTCGCCGCTGCGTTCGACGCCCGCAAAGGTCTTGCCGAGCCGCACCACCACGCCGGGCACCCCGCCGTCCCTCACGATCATGTTGGAGCCGAGGCCCAGCGCCATGACCGGGATCTCGCCCTCGAGCCGTTCGAGGAACATCTTGAGGTCCTCGAGGTCAGCGGGCTCGAACAGCCAGTCGGCGGGTCCGCCGGTCTTGAACCAGGTGTAGGGCGCGAGCGGGGCCTTGCAGGTGAGCTTGCCGCGGATGCCGTCCAAGGGCACCGGCGCGGCGACGGCGCCCTCGACCGCGCAGGTCGGGGCCATGCCGGTGCCGCCGATGAAGGTGTCGCCCGGCTGGTTCACGCGGCCTCGGCCTCCCGCCTCGCGGTAATCGCAGGCGCGAGGCCCGCGGCCCAGCGGGTGATGTCGCCCGCGCCGAGGCAGACGACGAGGTCGCCCGGCTGGACTTCCCCGGCAAGCGTCTCGGCGAGCGCGTCAGCCCCGGCGATCTCGCGCGCGGCGCGGTGGCCGCGGGCCTTCATCCCGGCGACCAGCGCGGCGTGATCGACCCCCTCGATCGGCTCCTCGCCCGCCGGGTAGACCGGGGCGACATAGGCGATGTCGGCGTCGTCGAAGCAGGACTGGAACTCGTCCATGAGCGACTGGAGGCGGGTGTAGCGGTGCGGCTGGGCGACCGCGATCACCCGCCCGCCCGAGGACACCGCCTCGCGCGCGGCGGCGAGCACGGCGCGGATCTCGACCGGGTGGTGGGCGTAGTCGTCGATCACGGTGACCTTGCCGCCCGCAAGCTCGACGGACCCCACGCGGGTGAAGCGCCGCCGCACCCCGCCGAAGCGGGCAAAGCCGGTGCGGATCACCTCGTCCGAGCAGCCCATCTCGATCGCGACGGCGATCGCCGCGAGCGCGTTCTGGACGTTGTGACGGCCGGGCATCGGCAGGTGCACACCCTCGATGCGGCGATCCTCGAGACCGCGCTGGCGGACGATCACGTCGAAGGCGTTGCCTCCGTCCTCGGAACGGACGTTGACGCCGCAGATATCGGCCTGGAGCGAGAAGCCGTAGGTCACGACCTTGCGGTCGCGCACCGCGCCGATCACCGCCTGCACCACCGGGTGATCGACGCACAGCACCGCCGCGCCGTAGAAGGGCACGTTGTGGATGAACTCGACGAAGGCGCGCTTCACCCCGTCAAAGTCGCCGTAGTGATCGAGGTGCTCGGGATCGATGTTGGTGACGACCGCGATGGTGCCGTCGAGGCGCAGGAAGCTCCCGTCGCTTTCGTCGGCCTCGACCACCATCCAGTCGCTATCGCCGAGGCGCGCGTTGGAGCCATATTGCTCGATGATCCCGCCGTTGATGACGGTGGGATCGATCCCCCCGGCGTCGAGCAGGGTCGCGATCATCGAAGTGGTGGTGGTCTTGCCGTGGGTCCCCGCCACCGCGACAGTGGATTTGAGACGCATCAGCTCGGCGAGCATCTCGGCGCGGCGCACCACGGGGACGCGCGCCTCGAGCGCGGCGGCGACTTCGGGGTTGGTGCGGCGCACCGCGGTCGAGGTGACAACCACCGCCACGCCCGCGACATTCTCGGCGCGGTGGCCGACATGGACGGTGATCCCGCGCGCGCGCAGGCGCTCGACGCTCGCCCCCTCGGCGATGTCGGAGCCCTGCACCTTGTAGCCGAGGTTGTGCATCACCTCGGCGATGCCGGACATGCCGATCCCGCCGATGCCGACGAAGTGGATGATGCCGATGTCGGTGCCCACGCCCTTCATTGGTCGGCCTGCTCCTTCGCCGCCTTGCGCGCCGAGCTGGTCGAGGGGCGCGCCGCAGCCGCTGCCGGCGCACCCGCGTCGACGCGGATCACGTCCATGAGGTCGACGCCGCTCATGCTCTCGACGAGGTCGGCGAGCGCCTTCGCCGCCTCGGGCCGCCCGCAGTTGAAGGCGCAGTGCGCGGCGTTGGCGAGGCTCTGCGGGTTCATCGCCATCGCCTGGATCTGCTTGGCGAGCTCCTTGGGCTGGAAGGCCTCCTGCCGGATCATCCGCGCGCCCCCGGCCTTGACCATCTCGCGGGTGTTGACCGCCTGGTGGTCGTCGGTGGCGATGGGCAGGGGCACGAGGATCGCGGGCCGGCCCACCGCGGTCAGTTCGGCGATGGTCGATGCGCCCGCACGACCGATGAACAGGTGCGCGTCGGCGAGGCGCTCGTGCATGTCCTCGAAATAGGTGCCGAGTTCGGCGGGAATGTCGTGCTCGGCATAGCGCTTGCGTACCGCCTCGAGGTCCTCGGGGCGGCACTGCTGGGTGACCTGGAGCCGCTGGCGCAGCGCCGGGGGAAGCATGGCGAGGCCATCGGGCACCACCTGCGAGAGGATGCTCGCGCCCTGCGAACCGCCGGTGACGAGGATGCGCAGCAGGCTCTCCTCGGTGAAGGCGGGGAAGTCCTGTTCGCGCAGCGCGAGCACCTCGGCGCGCACCGGGTTGCCGGTGAGGTGGACCTTGGCGGCGTGCTTCGCCTTCAGCCGGTCGACCTCGTCGTAGGAGGTGGCGATCGCGTCGACGCGGCCTGCGAGCAGGCGGTTGACCCGGCCGAGCACCGCGTTCTGCTCGTGGACGATGCTCGGCAGCTTGGCCGAAATGGCGGCGAGCAGCGCCGGAAGCGCCGGGTAGCCGCCGAAGCCGACGATCGCGGAAGGCGCGAAGCTCTCGAACAGCCGCAGCGCCATCGACCGCCCCTCGAGCACCGCGCGCACCCCGCCGAGCCAGCCCAATGGGTTCTTGCCGAAGCGCCCGGCGGGCAGCACGTGGGCGGGCAGGAACTTGGGCTTGCCCGGCAGCATCGCCCCGCGCTCGTCGGTAATGAGGGCGACGTGGTGCCCCCGGTGGTGCAGCTCGGTCGCCAGCGCGAAGGCGGGGATCAGGTGCCCGCCGGTGCCCCCTGCCGCCAGCACGTAGTGCCGGGTGGCGCCGCTCCTCGGTTCGCTCGTCATGGACGTTCTTCCTTGCGTTCGATCAGGTCGCGCAAGCTGCCGCCCTCGCGGGCGAGGAACGGGTTGCGCCGGGTGATCGCCAGCAATAGCCCAAGCGTGAAGCACACCGCCAGTGTCGATGAACCGCCGTAGGAGATCAGCGGCAGGGTCATCCCCTTGGAGGGAAAGAGCTTCAGGTTCACGAGGATGTTGATGAAAGCCTGACCGCCGAACTGGGTGATGAGCCCCGCGCCCGCGAGCAGCGCGAAGAGGTTGTCCTCGCCCACCAGCCGGGTGAGCGCGCGCATCACCAGCGCGCAGTAGACGAGCACGATCACCGCGCACATCACGAGGCCGAACTCCTCGCCGATCACCGAGAAGATATAGTCCGTGTGCGCCTCGGGGAGGTTCATCTTGCGGATGCCGAGCCACAGGCCGGTGCCGGTCCAGCCCCCGGCGGTGATGGTGCGCTGGGCGAGGTCGACCTGGTCGAAGGCGGTGCCCCCGCCGAGGAAGCCGTCGATGCGGTGGCGGGCGTTGTCGTAGAACATGTAGGCGAGCGTGAGGCCGACGATGCCGAGCCCGCCCAGCCCGGCGATGCGCTGCCACGGCATCCCGGCGAGCAGCACCATCACGAGCCAGATCCCGCCGAACAGGATCGCGTCGCCGAGGTTCGGCTGAAGCATCAGCAGCGCGGCGATCAGGCCGAAGAAGCCGGTGACGTAGACGATCACCGGCAGGTGCGGATCGCGCACCTTCCAGCTCAGCACCCAGGCGCAGATGATCGCGAAGCCGGGCTTGAGGAATTCCGACGGCTGGAGGCTCATGCCCACGTTGATCCAGCGCCGCGCGCCGTTCTTCTCCTCGCCGATGAAGGGCACGACGAACAGCAGCGCGAGCATCACCGCGCCCACCAGGATGCCGAGCCGGCGCGCCTGGTCGCGGTCGAGGAAGCTGAGCCCGGTCATCACCGCAAGGCCCATCAGCTGGAACACGATGTGGCGCTTGAAGAACATGAAGCCGTCGAGCCGCTCCTTGGCGGTCGAGAGCTGGTCGGCGCTCGCCGGTGACGCCGCGGCGACCGCGACGAGGCCGATGCCCATCAGCACGAGGATCAGCGCCAGCAGCACCTTGTCGATCTCGCGCCACCAGACGCGCAAGCCATCGCGCCAGCGGCGCTGGACAGGGACGGGCGGGAGGAAGTTGCCGGGGCCGCGAACGGCGGGGGTGTAGGGCGCGCTCACGCGAGGGTGTTCCCGGTGCCCGCGACTTCATCGCAGGTCTCGCAGCCGGTGATGACGCCGACCATCTGGCGGAAGTGGTGGCCGCGCTTCTCGTAGTCGCGGAACTGGTCGTAGGAGGCGCAGGCGGGCGAGAGCAGCACCACCTCGCCGGGGCGGGCGACCTCCTCGGCGCGGCGCACCGCCTCGCTGATGAGCTCGCAGCGCTCGACCTTGACCCGCCCTTCGAGGAGGTCGGCGAACATCGGCCCGGCCTCGCCCACGGTGTAGGCGGCGGCGACGTTGCCGAGGTGGTCGGCACAGGCGCCGAGGCCGTCCTCCTTGGGCAGCCCGCCGACGATCCAGTGGATGCGGGGCGCACCGCCGCTGATCGCCGGATCGGGCGGGAAGGCCGCGAGCGCCGGGGCGGCGGAGGCGGCGTTGGTCGCCTTGCTGTCGTTGATGTAGACGACGCCCTTCGCCTCGCAGACCCGCTCCATGCGGTGCGGCAGCCCGCGATAGGTGGCGAGGCCCTGCCCGATCTGCGCGTCGGTCAGCCCCAGCTCGCGGCAGATCGCCACCGCGACCGCGGCGTTCTGGGCGTTGTGCGGCCCCGCCAGCAAGGGCGAGCGACCCTCGGCGAGCCCCGCCGCCGCGAGATCAGCGCTCTTCACCCGCACCAGCGGCTTGCCCGCCGTCTCCAGTCCCTCGGCGATCGCAGTGGTGGGCTCGTCCTCGTCGCAGACGATCGCCGTGCCGGTCTGCTGCATCTGGAACAGCCGCTCCTTCGCCGCGGCATAGGCCGCGAAGTCGGCGTAGCGGTCGAGGTGGTCGGGGGTGATGTTGGTCAGCGCCGCGACGTCGCAGTCGAGCGTGAAGGTGAGGTCGATCTGGAAGCTCGACAATTCGAGCACGTAGACCCCGCCCTCGGGTAAGGGCGCCTGCCCCAGGATCGGGTCGCCGATGTTGCCGCCCATCACGCTGGGCACCCCGGCAGTCTTGAGGATGTGGTGGACCAGTGCGGTCGTGGTCGACTTGCCGTTGGTGCCGGTGATGCCGACCACCTTGTGCTCAGGAAGGCTCGCGCGGGCCATCGCGAAAAGCTCGATGTCCCCGATCACCGGCAGGCCGTATTGCCACACGTGCGGGCCGATCGGATGGGTGTTCAATGGCACCCCCGGCGAGACAACCACGCCCGCAAAGCCGGTGAGGTCGAGCTCCAGCGGGTCGATCAGCCGGCAGCGCCCCTCGAAGGGTGCGCGCGCGTGCGGCTGGCGATCCCACGCGATCACCTCCGCCCCGCTCGCGAGCAGCGCCTCGGCCGCCGCCGCGCCGGAGCGCGCGAGGCCGAGCACCGCGAAGCGCCTGCCCTTGAAGACGGGGGAGATGATCACGCCGCGCGCCCTACCTGAGCTTCAGCGTCGAAAGGCCGATCAGCGCGAGCACGATGGCGATGATCCAGAAGCGGATCACGACCTTGCTCTCGCTCCAGCCGAGCTGCTCGAAGTGGTGGTGGATCGGCGCCATCTTGAAGACGCGGCGCCCGGTGCGCTTGAACCAGAACACCTGGACGATCACGCTCACAGCCTCGAGCACGAAGAGGCCGCCGACGATCGCGAGCACGACCTCGTGGTGCGAGGCGACCGCGATCGCGCCGAGCGCGCCGCCGAGGGCAAGGCTGCCGGTGTCGCCCATGAACACCGCGGCGGGCGGCGCGTTGAACCACAGGAAGGCGAGCCCCGCGCCCATGATCGCGGCGCAGAAGATCGCCAGGTCCCCTGCACCCGGAACGTGCGGGATGCCGAGATAGGCGGAATAGTCGGCCCGGCCCGCAAGGTAGCAGATGATCGCGAAGGTGCCCGCGGCGATGATGACAGGCATGATCGCAAGGCCGTCCAAGCCGTCGGTGAGGTTCACCGCATTGCCCGCGCCGACGATCACGAAGGCGGCAAAGACGTAGTAGGCCGGGCCCAGCGGGATGCTCACGCCCGTCAGGAAAGGCAGATAGAGGTTGGTGTTGATCTGGCTGACGATCAGCCAGGCGGCGATCCCTGCGACCACGAACTCGGCCGCGAGCCGCACCCGCCCGGGCACGCCGGCGTGGCTGTTCTTGGCGACCTTGTCGTAATCGTCGAGGAAGCCGATGATCCCGAAGCCGATGGTGACAGCGAAGCACGCCCAGACAAAGGGGCTCGCGAGGTTCATCCAGATCAGCAGCGAGAGCGTCAGCGAGACGAGGATCATCAGCCCGCCCATCGTCGGCGTGCCGCGCTTGGCGAGGTGCGACTGCGGGCCGTCGAGGCGGATCGGCTGGCCCTTGCCCTGCCGCACGCGCAAGAGGTTGATGAAGCGCGGACCGATAAGGAGGCCGATGAAGAGCGCGGTCATCAGGGTCGCCCCCGCGCGGAAGCTCTGGTAGCGCACCAGGTTGAGGATGCCTTCGAAGCCAAGCCACTCGGCAAGCAGATAGAGCATTCAGTCTTCCTTTGGTGCCCGCGGCGAGGCGGGCGTCAGCCTCCCGCGCGCACGGCCTCGGTGTAATGTGCCACAAGCCTGCCCAATCCGACCGAATTGGACCCCTTCACCAGCACCGCATCCCCCCCCGCGAGACCGAACCGGCCGAGCGCCGCGATCGCTTCGGCAGGCGTTTCGCAATGCGCGAAGGAGGGGGGCTTGCCAAGCGAGGGATTTCCACCTTTCCCCAACTCGTCCGCGAGCGCCCGCATCTCGTCGCCCACGAGGATCGCGTGATCGACATTCGCCTCGGCGAGCGGGGCGGCGAGCTGGCGGTGGAAGGCCTCGGCAAAGTCGCCGAGTTCCTTCATGCTGCCCAGCACCGCGATGCGGCGGGTGGCGGTGGTGGCGGCGAGCGCCTTCAAGGTCGCGCGCATCGAGGCGGGGTTGGCGTTGTAGCTCTCGTCGATCAGCAGCGCGGTGCCGCCCGCCGCCGCGATGGTGTGGCGCGCGCCGCGGCCCTTTAGCCCGCCCATCTCGGCGAGCGCGAGGCCCGCGCTGGCAAGGTCCCCGCCCGCCGCGCGCACCGCCGCGATCACGCCCAGCGAGTTGACGATCCAGTGCTCGCCGGGCTCGGCTAGCTGGTAGCAGATGCGCCGGTCGCCGAGGTCGGCGGTGACCAGCGAGCCGCCGCCCGCCGCCGGAATCGCGTCGAGCAGACGGACGTCGGCATTGGCAGAGCGCCCGAAGGTCACGACCTTGGCCCCGCAGGCCCGCGCATGGCCGGCGAGCCGTTCGGCCCACTCGCTGTCGGCCGGGACGATGGCGACCCCGCCGGGGACGAGTCCGGTGTAGATCTGCGCCTTTTCATCCGCGATCGCCTCGAGGCTGCCGAGGTTCTCGATATGTGCGGGTGCGATCGTGGTGATGAGCGCCACGTGGGGCCGCGCGTGGGCGGCGAGCGGCGCGATTTCGCCCGCGTGGTTCATGCCCATCTCGAACACGCCGAACTTCGTGCGCGCGGGCATCCGGGCGAGGCTCAGCGGCACGCCGACATGGTTGTTGTAGGAGCGCACCGAGCGATGCGCCGCGCCGCGGCTGGCGCGGTCGAGGCAGGCGAAGATCGCCTCCTTCACCCCGGTCTTGCCGACCGAGCCGGTGATCCCGATCCGCACCGCCTCCACCGCCCGGTCGCGTGCGGCGTGGGCGAGGTCGTGGAGCGCCTGCGTCGTGTCCTTCACGAGCACGTGCGGGACGTCGACGGGCCGGTCGACGATCGCCGCGACCGCGCCCTTCGCCATCGCCGCCTCGACGAAGCGGTGCCCGTCCATCGCCTCGCCCTTCAGCGCCACGAAGACGTCGCCGGGCTTGACGTCGCGCGAGTCCATCTCGACGCCCGAGGCCTGGAAGTCGTGGCTGGCGATTCCGCCTGTGGCGGCCTCGATCTCGGCAGCGGTCCACAGCGCAAGGGGGAGCGCGTCACGCGCGGTGACGGGCCATTGGTGGAGCATGGGATGAGCGAGCGGGGCGTTCACTTGGGGGCGCTCCCGGCGCAGTGCCGCGCCACCTCGACATCGTCGAATGCTTCGATCCGCATCGTTTCTCCAGACCCGAATATCTGACCCTGCTCGTGGCCCTTCCCCGCGATCAGCACAATGTCGCGAGGGCCGGCTTCCCCAATTGCGGCGGCGATCGCGGCGCGGCGGTCGCCGATGTCGCGCGCGTTGGCTCCGGCGCCCGCGATGACCTGCGCGCGGATGCTCGCGGGGTCCTCGGAGCGCGGATTGTCGTCGGTCACGATCACCAGATCGGCGGCGCGCGCGGCGACCGCGCCCATCTCCGGGCGCTTGCCCGCATCGCGGTCCCCGCCCGCGCCGAAGACGACGATCAGCTTGCCGCCCTCGGCCACGTGCGGGCGGAGCGCGGCAATCGCCGCCTCGAGAGCGTCGGGGGTGTGGGCATAGTCGACATAGGCCGGCGCGCCCGCCGCGTTGAGCGCCGCGCGCTCGAGGCGGCCCCGCACCGGCTGGAGGCGGGTCAGCGCGTCGAAGGTGGCGCTCGGCGAAACCCCGGTCGCCATGGCGAGCCCCGCTGCAACCAGCGCGTTGGCGGCCTGATAGGCGCCGATCAGGGGAAGGCCCACCTTCCGGGTCTCGCCTTCATGTTCGATGTGAAGAAGCTGCCCCAACTGCCCGGGTTCGCGCGCGGTCAGCCTGAGGAAGGCCCCGCCCTCGCCGACCGTCAGCACCTTGAGGCCGCGCGCCTCGGCTGCGGCGATGGCCTTCGCGGTCCACTCCGACCCGTCGCCTGCATCATGGATCACCGCCGGGCTGCCGGGCGCCACGACCTCGGTGAACAGCCGCATCTTGGCCGCGAAATAGGCCTCCATCGAGCCGTGGTAGTCGAGGTGGTCGCGGCTGAAATTGGTGAAGGCCGAAGCCGCCACCGTCAGCCCCTCGTTGCGATACTGGTCGAGACCGTGGCTCGAGGCCTCGTAGGCGACATGGGTGACGCCCTCGCGCGCAAGGCCCGCCATGTTGGCGAGGAAGGTGACGATGTCGGGGGTGGTGAGCCCGGTCGAGACGCTGCCGTCGGGCGTGGTGACGCCCAGCGTCCCGATGCTCGCCGCGCGCTCGCCCGCCATGCGCCAGATCTGGCGGGTCATCTCCACCGTGGAGGTCTTGCCGTTGGTTCCCGTCACCGCGACGATGCTCGCAGGGTAAGGCGCGAAGAAGCCCGCCGCGAGGCGCGCGAAGGCGCGGCGCGGGACCGGGTCGGCGACGTGCAGCGCGCCTTCGACTCGCGCCTCGGGCCGGGCGACGACCGCGATTGCGCCTGCCTCGATCGCCGCGGGGATGAAGTCCTCGCCGTTGACGGCGGCGCCCTGGAAGGCGCCGAACACGGTGCCGGGCGCGACCTTGCGGTGATCGATGGCGAAGCCGGTGACCGCAGCATCGCTCTCGCCCGCCAGCCCCGCGCCCCTCAGCAGCTCGCCCAACCTCATTCCGCCTCGCCCCCGCGGTCGACGAGGTAGCGCAGGTCCGAAATGTCGACGTCGCGCGTTTCGTCAGGCTGGACGCCGAGCAGCGGACCGATGCGCGGCACCAGCTTGCCGACGATCGGCGCCGAGGTGAAGGCGGCGGTGCGCTGGAAGCTCGAGGCCATCGTGCCCTTGGGCTCGTCGACCACCACCACCACGACATAGCGCGGCGCGTCCATCGGGAAGGCGGCGGCGAAGGAGGAGACCAGCGCGGTCTTGTTGTAGCCGCCCACGCCCGCCTTTTCGGCCGAGCCGGTCTTGCCGCCGACCCGGTAGCCGGGGGCGTCGGCGCTCTTGCCGGTGCCGTAGAGCGAGATCATGCGCAGCATCTGGCGCATCCGCGAGGAGGTCGATTCCTTGAACACCCGGCGCCCACGCGGCACATCGGCGGGCGCGCGCTTCATCAGCGTCGCCGGGCGCCAGATCCCGCCGTTGACCATCGCGGCATAGGCGCTCGCGAGGTGCAGCGGGGTGACCGCAAGGCCGTGGCCGAAGCCGACGGTCATGTTGGTGACGCGGCTCCACTCGCCCTTCGGCCACAGCGGCTTGCCCTTGGCGGGCAGTTCGATGAACGGACGGCGGTCCATGCCGAGGTCAATCATCGCGCGGCGCAAGCGTTCCGGGCCCATCGCGTCGGCGACCCGCGCGGTCACGGTGTTCGAGGAATAGACCAGCGCCTGCGGCACGTTGAGGACGCTGCCGTGCGAGTGCAGGTCCTTGATCGCGCGGCTGCCGACCTGCACCGGGCTCGCGTCCCAGGGCTTCGACAGGTCGCGCACCACGCCCGCGTCCATCGCCGCGGCGACGCTGATCGGCTTGAAGGTCGAGCCGAGTTCGAAGACGCCGTTGGTGGCGCGGTTGAAGACGTTGACCGGCCCGGAGGCCCCGGCGACGTTGGGATCGAAGTCGGGAAGGCTCGCCATCGCCATGACCTCGCCGGTGTCGACATCGAGAACGATGCCCGCCGCACCGATCGCGTTGGTGGCGAGCATCCCGCGCCGCAGTTCGTCCTCGAGCGCACCCTGCACGCGCACGTCGATCGACAGCGCGACCGGCTTCGTGCGCTTGTCGGGATGGCTGAGCTGCGCCTCGAGCACCTGCTCCATCCCGGTCTTGCCGCCCTCGTCTTCGACGACGTAGCCGAGCACGTGCGCGGCGAGCGAGCCCTGCGGGTAGTATCGGTCGGTCTCGCGCGGGATCTCGAGCGCGATTTCGCCCAATGCGAAGACCTTGTTGGCCTCCTCGGGAAGGATGCGGCGGCGCAGGTAGCCGGGCTTGCCCGAGGCGAGGCGCTTCGCCATCCGCGCCTCGTCGATATCGGGGAAGATCGCCTTGAGGCGCGCGGCGACCTCGGCGGGCGAATGCACCAGCGGGCTGCCGTTGTCGCCCATCGCGGAAGGCTCGAACCACAGGGCGTAGGCCGGGAAGGCGCGCGCCAGCGGGGCGCCGTTGCGATCGGTGATCTCGCCGCGCGGGGGAACCAGCGCGTCGGCGAGGCTCGCCTGCTGCGGAGCCTGCCCGCCGAAGCCGAGCACCGCGATGCGCAGGCAGGCGATCAGCGCCACCGCCGCGAAGCCGCCGATCAGCCACAGCAGCCGCACCTTGGCCGCCCACAGCAGCTGGCTGCGCAGGGTGAGGCTCGGCAGGCGCCCGGCGGGGATCACCGGCGCGGGTGCGGGGACGGCGAAGGGCGCGGCGAGCGGGGTCCGGGGCGCGGCGAAGGCGGCGGAGCGGACCGCCATCATGTTCATTCCGCGAGCCCCTTGCCGGCGAGCGGCTTGGCGACGCGCGGGGTCTCGGCCTTGGCCGGACGGATCGGCGAGGCCTCGATCAGGAAGTCGCCGAAGGCCTGGGCGAAAACCGCGGTCGCGCCCTTGTCGCCGTCCGCGGCGGCGAGCGTCACCTTGGCGCCCGACACCGGCGAGCGCATCGGCGCGTCGCCCGCGGCGACCTCACCGGCCTCGTCCTCGGCCCGCGCGAGGCGGATCGGGTTCGGCGCATCGGGCCCGCGCACCTCGCCGAGGCTCGCGAGCTGGCGCTCGCCGTCGAGGAACTGCCCGGCGCGCGGGGCGCCGTAGCCGAACTCGACCTGGTTCCACTCGGCGAGCTGGCGCTGGCTGGCGCGGGTCTCGAACTCGGTCTCGAGCAGCAGCTTCTCGCGCTTGAGCGCAATCAGCTGGCGCTCGGCGAGCAGCACCTCGCTCTTGACCGCGTGAACCTTGAAGCTGAGCACCGTGACGAGCGCGAGGCAGACCGCCAGCACGGCGGCCCAGCCCAGCGAACGGGCCTGTGAGCTGTTCATCATGCGGCGAGGCTCCTCGCAGGCGCGCCGGTGCGGACGGCATGGCGCAGGGTGGACGAACGGGCGCGGGGGTTGCGGGCGATCTCGGCCTCGGAGGGGCGGATAGCCTTGGAAACCTGCGCAAAGGTGGGCGGGGCACCGGGGATTTCCCCGGGCAGGTGGCGCGATACCGCGCGGCCCGCGCCCGAGGCGGCCTTGAGGAACTGCTTGACGATCCGGTCCTCGAGGCTGTGGAAGCTGACCACCGCGAGCACCCCACCCGGCACCAGCAGCGCCTCGGCAGCCGCGAGCCCGGCCTCGAGCTCGCCGAGCTCGTCGTTCACATGGATGCGCACCGCCTGGAAGGTGCGGGTCGCGGGGTCCTTCTTGTCGTGCGGCTTGTACCCGAGCGCGCGGCGCACCACGCGGGCGAGCTCGCCGGTGGTCGCGAGCGGGCGCGCGGCGACGATCGCGCGGGCGACGCGGCGCGACTGGCGCTCATCACCGTAGCGGTAGAGCACGTCGGCGATCGCCGCCTCGTCGGCGGTGTTGAGGAAGTCCGCCGCGCTCTCGCCCGCCTGGCTCATGCGCATGTCGAGCGGGCCGTCGCGCATGAAGGCAAAGCCGCGGTCCCCCTGGTCGAGCTGCATCGAGGAGACGCCGATGTCCATGACCACGGCATCGACCTTGGGAACGCCCATGCGGCGCAGCTCGTGATACATCATCGAGAAGCGCTGCGGGTGGAGCGACAGACGGCCGCCGTAGTCGGCCTCGTAGACCGCACCCTCCGCAATCGCGTGAGGATCGCGGTCGAAGGCATAGACCCGCGCGCCCGCCTCGAGCAGGGCGATCGAATAGCCGCCCGCGCCGAAGGTCGCATCGACGATGGTCATGCCGGGGCGCGGCTGGAGGGCAGCGACGACTTCCTCGAGCAGGACGGGAATGTGCGGAGCGCCGGAAAGTTCGGGAGTCATTCCGAAGCTCCCTTCCGCGCGGCGGCGACGAGCTTGGCGCAGCTCGCCTGCGCGCCCTTCCACTCGGGGCCCATCAGCGCAAGTTCGGCCGGGTTCCAGACGAAGAAGAAATCGCCCGCACCCTGGAAGTAGAGCCCATCGCCGACCTTGCCGAGGTCGCGCAGGTGTTCGGGCATGACGAAGCGGCCGCTCTCGTCGAAGGGGAGCTGCTCGAAGCCGAACAACTGCTGGGCGCGCACGTCGCGGTCGAAATCGTGCTGGCCTAAGCGGATCGCGCGCTCTTCCTCGCGCTCGAGCTGCTCGTGGAGCTTCTCGGTGCGCGACAGGCCGAAGCCGACGAGGCAGTCGAAGCGGTCGTGGGCGGCGAGGCACAGGACGCGGCTGCCCGAGCTCTCCTTCACCGCCTTGCGGAAGGCGGAAGGCAGGACGAAGCGACCCTTGTCGCCCGAGGGCGAGAAGGCCTGACCGCTATATCCCACAAAAGCAGACACGTGCCTGCAATCCCCTCTGACCCCTGGCGGTGCCCCTCACCGGCCCCCGCGCGAATGACGCACTCGAAATTCCCCCGGACACGCCTCCCCCGCCCCGCCCGCAGGCGCGCGGACGGTCGCGCCGACCCGGTGAGCGGCGCGCTAGACATTACAGGCATGTCTGATGGACCCCGGTCATATCGGGGAAGGCGCGGGGATGAAAGGGTTTTTTGCGGGAAAACGCGGGATAAGTGGGTAAATATATGATTTTCTTATGTTGGATGAGTTTCGTGCAAGGCGTGCACCGCATGAACTAAGTGAACCAGACGCTCCCAATTGCAGAACAAACAGGGACATTCGGGCGCGTTCCCGCGATTTCCCGTGGGGATTCGGGCCAAGCGAGTCCTGCCCTCCCGCGATTTCCCCGAAAGCGCCTACTCGACCGCCGCGCGCACCACCGCACGCAGCGCCGGGCTGCCCTCGCCGCCGATGTCGGCGTGCTCGAACAGCGCGGCGTCGGCGATCAGCGTCACCCGCCCCTTGCCGACCGGGCAGGTCGCGCCCGCGCTGCCGTGGCCGAGGCAGGCCCCGGCGAGCGCAGGGGTCACCGAGACGAGCCCCGGAAAGGCGAGCGGCACCGGGCTTCCGTCGGGAAGCGCGTCGACGCGGTGATTGCCCGCGACGCTGTCGTCCTCGGGCAGGGTGATGTCGAAGCCCCAGCGCTTCACCACCGGCGGGATCAGCGCGGGTTCGGTCGGGCGGCGCGGGTCGCCCAAGGGCAGGTCGTAGTCTCCGGTCAGCACCGGATCGAGCACCAGCAGCAGGTGCCCCCCGGCCCGCACCCAGTCGTCGAGCGCGACGTTGTCGCGCGGCGAGAGCCCGCGCGGCTGGATCACCGCGAGCCGGGTGAGACCCGCCAGCGGATCGGTCGGCGGGTCGCTCGGGGATAGGCCCGGAATGGGCGCGAGGGTGTCAAGGGGGACGAGCGCGTAGTCCTGCCCGAGCGCCTTGCCCTGCCACGGCGTCTCGACCGTCCCGGCCGCGATCGCGCCGACCTCGGCGCCGAGCGGCCAGGTGAGCGGCAGGCTGCTCATCAGCCCGAGCTTCGGCCGCTGCTCGCCCGCCCCGCCCGTGGCTGCCGCGTCGCCGGATGCCCCGTCGCAGCCCGCGAGCGCCAGCGCCGCGACCGCCGCGATCAGGCTATTGCGCCGGCGCGACATTGCCCGCGGAGCCCGGCGGCGGGGGCAGGTCGAGCGGCTTGGGGCTCGGCGAGGGGCTCGGCTCGGCGGCGATGTCGGGGACCACGCCCGCGTCCGCGAGCGGGTTGTTCTGCGCCGCCGGGGCGCCCGGCTCGGTGGTCGGCGCGGCCTCGGGCACGGCGAGCCGGTCGGTCTTGTCGGCCTGCCCGCCGATGATGCTCGCAAGGCCGACGAGCAGCACCATCGCGCCAATCCCGAACATCCCCACCTGCAGCCGCTGCACCGCCTCGCCGCGCGCGTTGACCGCGGCGGTGAGTTCCTCCTCGGCGATCTGCGGCGCGGTCGCAGCCGGATCGCCGACGCGGTGGAACAGGCTGCGCTGGTTCATCCTGAGCAGCCGCTCGCGCAGGGAGAGCCGGCTCACGCGGCGGCTCCCACGGCCGACGGCGTGCGCGCCAGCCAGTCGAACACCGGCAGGCCCTTCGCCGCGAGCCACTCGGGGTTGTAGAGCGTCGAGAGGTAGCGGAAGCCCGTGTCGCACAGGATCGTCACCACCTGCGGGTTCGCGCGGCCCTCGGCGACCAGCTGCCGGCCGAGCGCCACGGCCCCGGCGACATTGATCCCCGAGGAGAGGCCGAGGCACAGGCCCTCTTCCTTCAGGAGCCGCTCGACCCAGACAAGGCCCTCCTCGTCGGCGATGCGGAACTGGGTGTCGATCGGCGCGCCTTCGAGGTTGGCGGTGATCCGCCCCTGCCCGATCCCCTCGGCGACCGAGGAGCCTTCGGCGCGCAATTCGCCGTGGGCATAGTAGTTGTAGAGCGCAGCGCCGTGCGGGTCGGTGAGCGCGATGCGGATGGTCTCGTCGAAGGCCTTGAGGCCGAGGCCCACCCCCGCGATCGTCCCGCCGGTGCCCGCCGCGCAGGTGAAGCCGTCGATCCGACCCCCGGTCTGCTCCCAGATCTCCGGGGCCGTGCCCTCGATATGGGCGCGGCGGTTGGCGATGTTGTCGAACTGGTTGGCCCAGACCGCCCCCGGCGTCTCCTCGGCGAGGCGGCGCGAGGTGTGGACGAAATGCCCGGCGTCGGAGAACTTGGTCGGCGGCACCAGCACAAGCTCGGCGCCCAATGCCCGCAGGGTGTCCATCTTCTCCTTGGATTGGTTGTCGGGCATGACGATGATCGTCCGGTAGCCGCGCGCGTTGGCGACCAGCGCGACGCCGATCCCGGTGTTGCCCGCCGTCCCCTCGACCACCGTGCCGCCGGGCTTCAACTCGCCCCGGCTTTCGGCATCGCGGATGATCCAGAGCGCCGCGCGGTCCTTCACCGAGGCGCCGGGGTTGGCGAATTCGCACTTCCCCCAGATGTCGCAGCCCGCCTCTGCCGAGGGGCCCGCGAGGCGGACGAGCGGGGTGTTGCCGATAAGCGCGAGCGTGTCGCCGAAGGGCCGGGTGATGTTCATGGGGCAAGAGTTAGGCGCTGCGGCGGCGCGGGGCAATGATCAAGGCGAGGAGGTGTGATCCCCCCTTATCGTCATTGCGAGCCGCAGGCGAAGCAATCCATGGACCCGGCATCGCGCTCGTGACCGACGGCAGTCGATGGATTGCCGCGTCGCTACGCTCCTCGCAATGACGAAAAAACGTGCATTCTGGGCAACGGCGACAGTCACGCCAGCGCCAGCTGCGCCTCGACTTCCGCCCCCTCGGCGATCTTCTCCGCCTTGCGCACCGCGGCCTTGAGCGGCAGCAGCCAGCCGCCGTGCGCCTTGCTCGGGAACAGCGAGGTGCGCCAGGTGGTGCCGCCGATGGTCGCCGCGATCCGCACCGAGCCCCAGGCGTCGGCCTTGCTCGCGGCGGCGCGGATCGCCTGCGCGGTCTCGCCGCTCACGGTGAGGAAATACCACGAGCCCTTGGCCGGCGCGCCGTCTGCGCCCTGCCACAGCCACACGGGCCCGCGCACCGTCCACGGCCCCGCCCCGGAGCCCTCGGGCGCAACCCCCAGCTCGTCGCGCAGGAAGCGGGCGAGGTCAGCGTCCAAGTCGCAACACCCTCGGCCCCGCCCCCGGAAATCAATCTTCCGGAGCGATGGTGACGTGCAGCCCGTCGAGCTCGGCGGTGAAGGGGATCTGGCACGACAGGCGGCTGGTCGCGACGCGGTGATCGGAAGATTCGAGCAGGTCGTCCTCGTCCTCGCTCATCTTCGGCAGCTTGTCGGCGAATTCCGGGTCGACGACCACGTGGCAGGTCGCGCAGGAACAGCACCCGCCGCACAGCGCCAGCAGCTCGTCGAAGCCATTGTCGCGGATCGCTTCCATCACGGTGAGACCGTCCTCGACGGTGATCTCGCTGGTGGCGCCTTCGCGATTGGTGACGACCAGTCTGGGCATGGATCGGTGTTCCTTTTCGGCTATGGGGCGCAAGAGGCTGCGCTCGTGAGAGTGTGTGCGGGCTGCTAAGGCACTCTGGGGGCCAGTGCAAGATAAGGAAATTGCGAGTGGGATTGGCGGCCGAAAAATTGCGCGGCGATCTGGATATCCTTGCGGCGCGCGAGCCGGCGGTGGCGGCGGCGCTGGAGCGCGTGGGCTATCCCGAGCCGCGCATCCGCGACCGCGGCTTCGTCACCATGCTGCGCACCATCGTCGGCCAGCAGGTCTCGGTCGCGGCCGCCGCCTCGATGTGGCGCAAGCTCGAGGCGGAACTCGGCGAGGGCTTCACGCCCGCGTGCCTGCTGGAGCGCGACTTCGACACCTTGCGCGCCTGCGGATTGTCGCGCCAGAAACAGGGCTACGCGCGCTCGCTGTGCGAACTGGTCGCGGCGGGCGAGCTCGACTTCGCGCGGCTGCCGGAGGACGATGAGGCGGCCATCGCGCTCCTCACCCGCATCAAGGGCATCGGCCGCTGGTCGGCGGAGATCTACCTGCTCTTCGCCGAAGGCCGCCCCGACATCTGGCCCGCCGGCGACCTCGCGGTGCAGGAGGGGGTGAAGCGGCTGCTGGGGCTGGAAGAGCGCCCGGCGGAGAAGGCCACCCGCGCGCTCGCCGAGGGCTGGTCGCCGCACAGGGGGGCGATGGCGATCTTCACGTGGCATTTTTACGCGAACCCGGCGATGTGACGGTGCGGGAAGGCATGGCTGCACCGGACCGACACTGAGCCGATCAGGTTCCGGTCCGAGCTCTCCCCGGCTGCCGACTGCGCGCTCGTCGCGAGCGGCGATCGGTCTCGCAGGCATGCCGATCGAGCGTTTGACCACCGATCCCGCACTCGATACGACTGCGCCATGTCAGTCGCATCCGAGGGCAGGGACAGCGATCTTGCGCGACCGCTTCGGGGAAGGCGCCGCGCGGCGCTCGGCGCCCTGGCAATTCTCCTTATCGCCGGGCCGGCGCTGGTTGTGGTGGCACGTCTGCGCGCCCCGGACCTTGCCTTCGACAGCGTCCCGCTCGTTGCCTGCAGCACGAGCGCGCCGACGACAGGCCGGGTCTTCCATGTCGATCCGGTGCGCGGCAGCCCTGCGGGCGACGGCAGCCGCGCGCGTCCCTGGCGCGATTTCGACCACCTCGTCGCCGCGGGCCTGATCGGCGAGAGCCGCCGGAGCATCGGCCGCCTCGACCGGCTCGCGGCGGGGCTTCTCGGCCGCGCGCCGGCAGCGCGACTCCAGGCGCGTCCCGGCGCGCGGTTGCGGGCCGGCGACACCCTGCTCCTGGCGAGCGGCGACTATGGAGATGTCGACCTCTCCGGCCTCGTCAACAGCGGCTTTGTGACCATCGCCGCGGCCCCGGGAGCGACGCCGCGCCTTGCGAGCCTCGACCTTTCGGGCGCGTCCCATTTCGTCGTGCGCGGCATCGCCATCGCCGCCGCGCAGGCTTTGCCCGGGCGGAGCCATCTCGTCACCCTCCATGCGCCCGGTGCGCCGCGGGCCGACAACATCCTGCTCGAAGACCTCGCGGTCTCGTCGCTTCGCGCCATCGCCGCGACGCCGCCTGATGTCTTCGAAAAGGAGGCGCCCTCCGGCGTCATCCTCGCCGGCGATTGCGTGACCCTGAAGGACAGCCGCCTCCATGATGTCGGAACGGCGGTCAGCGTTTACCAGGCGCGGCGTGTGCTGATCGCCGGCAATGCCATCGACGGCATCGCGATCGACGGCATCCAGTTCTCGGGGCGGGACATCCTGATCCGCGGCAACGTGATCACCAACCAGTGGCCCGTCACGGGACCGCTCCACCCCGATTGCATGCAGGGCGCCGCCCCCGGTCCGAAAGCGAGGTTCGGGCCGGTCGAGATTACCGGCAACGTCTGCATCCGCGGGCTGGCCGACACCGAGAGCCGGCGCGAGGCCCGCACCGACATCTACGGCTGGCAGGGAATCTCGATCTTCGACGGGCACTGGCGCGGCGTGACGGTGCGCTGCAACCTCGTGCTCGCCGGAGCACAGCACGGCATGGCGCTCTACGGCGCCGAGGGCGCCCTGATCGAGGGCAACGTGGTGCACGGCACGGTCAAGGGGCGGGCGAGCTGGATCGCGGTCCTGCCGGCGAAGGACGGGCGGCAATCCTCGGGCGTGCTGATCGCGGGCAACCGCGCGAGCGCCTACCTCAATGGCGTAAGGGATGCCCCGGTCCCGCTCGAGACGATGATCGATGCCGTAGGGGTCAAGCGCGAGGACGGGTTCCTGCTTGCGCAGCTGCGCGGTCCGGTGACGGGGTTGACGCTCGGGAAGGGCAATGTCTGGCGGACGCCAGAGGCACCGCGCGCGCCGCTCGGGCGCGATCCGCGCTTCGTCTGGGAGGCGGGCATCCCCAGCCTTCATCCGCGCGATGCCGCCGAGGCGCTGCGGCTCCACCCGCTTCCGGCGTCCTGTGCCGGCAGCCCCGCGACAGGCGGGCCGGGCGCGGCGGGATGAGGCCCGCTGCCCCGGCAGGGCCGCAGCGCGACAAGGTTGCTGACAGGCCTGTCAGTGCGCACTAGACGGGTTGCAAACAGCAATTCGAGGGGATCACACAGTGGCACAGCGCTCCATCTTCATCACCGGCGGCGGCTCGGGCATCGGGCGCGCGACGGCGTTGCACTTCGCCGCCAAGGGCTGGTTCGTGGGGGTCGCCGACATCAACGAGGCCGGGATGGCCGAGACGCTCGCGCTGATCGAGGGCGGCGCGAAATGGCAGGGCCGGCTCGACGTGCGCGATCGCAAGGGCTGGGACGAGGCGCTCGCCGCCTTCGCCTCCGCCGCGGGCGGGCGGATCGACGCGCTGGTCAACAATGCCGGGATCGGCACCGGGGGATCGCTGTCCGAGCTCGACCCCGAGGAGATCGATCGCTGCCTCGACATCAATCTGAAGGGCGTGCTCTACGGCGCGCAGGCGGTCTATCCCTACCTCAAGGCGAGCGCACCGGGCTCGGCCCTGGTCAACATGGCGAGCGCCGCCGGGATCGCCGGATCGGGCGGGATGAGCGTCTATTGCGCCACCAAGTTCGGGGTGCGCGCGGTGACCGAAAGCCTCGATGCCGAATGGGCGCCCGATGGCATCACCGTCGCCTCGGTGTGCCCCTCCTTCATCGACACCCCGCTGCTCGCCGGCACGGGCAACCGCAAGTCGAACGAGACAATCCGCCAGCGGGTGACCGCAGCGGGGCTCGAGATCACCCCCGTCAGCCACGTCGCGCAGGCGGTGTGGGAGGCGGTGCACGGCACGAAGCTCGACTATTTCGTGGGCGAGACGAGCAAGCGCATGGCCTTCGCCAAGCGCTGGATGCCGGGGCGGGTGAGGAAGCAGCTCAGGAACAGCCTGCGGCCGCTGGGGCAGTAAGCCCGCACTCGCTCATCCCGAGCTTGTCGAAGGATGCGGTAACAGGCCCTTCGACAAGCTCGGGGCGAGTGGGACCAAGTGCTAAAGAAGCCCGTCCATCGCCGCCGCCATCCGCGCATCGCGCGCCGACAGGCCGCCCGCATCATGCGTGGTCAGCGTCACCTCGACCCGGTTGTAGACGTTGAACCACTCGGGGTGGTGGTCCTGCACCTCGGCCAGCAAGGCGACGCGGCTCATGAAGCCCCAGGCCTCGGAGAAATCCTTGAAGCGGAAGGTGCGCGCGATCGCCTTGCCCTCGCGCGTAAGGGTCCATTCCGAGTGGGCGGCGAGCAGCGCGGCGGTCTGGTCGGGGGTGAGTTCGGGAACGGACATGGGGAGGCTCCGGGTGAGGGGTCGCTTGTTTAGGCGAGGCCTTTTCCCTAACGCGGGCAGGCAATGCAAGCCTCGCCGCCCCTGCTCGCCGCCGAGAACCTCGCCTGCCGCCGCGGCGAGCGGCTGCTGTTCCGGCGGCTGACTTTCGCGCTCCGGCCGGGCGAGGCGGCCCACGTGACCGGCGCGAACGGCGCGGGCAAGACGACGCTGATCCGCGCTCTCTCCGGTCTGACGCGGCCCTATGCGGGCGAGGTCCGGCGCGAGGGCGCTCTCGCCCTCCTCGACGAGCGCAGCGGGCTCGATCCCGACCTGCCGCTGGGCCGTGCGCTCGCCTTCTGGTTCGGCTGCGACCGCGCGGAGGGCGCACCCGCGATCATGGCGCGCCTCAGGCTCGACACGCTCGCCGAGGTGCCGGTGCGCTACCTCTCGACCGGGCAGAGGAAGCGCGCCGCGCTCGCCCGGGTGCTGGGGCAGTCTGCCCAAATCTGGCTGCTCGACGAGCCTCTGTCGGGCCTCGATACGGCCTCGCAGGCGCTGGTGAGCGACCTCGTCCGCGACCATTGCGAGGTCGGCGGGATCGCGCTGATCGCCTCGCACCAGCCGCTCGATGTCCCCGGCATGACGCGCTTCGCCATCGAGGATTTCGCCCCGGTGGGAGAGGAGGCGTGATCGCGGCCATCCTCCGCCGCGACCTCGCGCAGTTCTTCCCCTTCACCGGGAGCGGGGCGGCGCTGCCCACGGTGTTCTTCGTCGCGGTGGCGATGCTCTTCCCCTTCGCGGTCGGCCCCGACGCCAACCTCCTCGCGAGGACAGGCGGCGGGGTGGTGTGGATCGCCGCGCTTCTGGCCGCGATCCTGCCCTTGGAAAAGCTGGTGGCGCGCGACATCGACCTCGGGTTTTTCGACCAGCTGCGCCTGCGCGGCCTTGCCGAGGAGGCGATGATGGCCGTCCGCCTCCTCGCCCACTGGCTGAGCTTCGGCCCGCCCCTCCTGCTCGCGACCTTCCCCGCCGCCGCGCTCCTCAAGATCGAGGGCGAGACCTTCCGCCTGCTGCTGCTCGGGCTCGTCGCGGGCACGCCGGGCCTTGCCGCCATCGGGTTGATGATCGCCGCCCTCACCGCATCGCTGCGGGCAGGCGCGGCGCTCTCCGGCCTGATGCTGATCCCGCTGGCGCTGCCCATCCTGATTTTCGGCGCGGGAGCACTGGCCCGCCAGGACGCCGCAAGCCTCGGCTTCGTCGGCGCGATCAGCCTGGCGCTGGTGGCCGTCGCGCCGTTTGCGGCGGGGGCAGCGATCCGGGCGGCGCGGGAGGGTTAGGCTCCCTTCCTCGTCATTGCGAGCGAAGCGAAGCAATCCATGGCCGGGAGGTCGCAATCAGATGCAACGGTGGTCCATGGATTGCCGCGTCGCCTTCGGCTCCTCGCAATGACGAATCGATGTGAGGCCCCGGGTCATGCCCGGGGAGATGGAGACGACTCTCTGAGGTAGGCGACAAGCGGAACTGTCGTCTCAAGTCTCGGCCGTGCAAATACGTCCGCCCCGAATAAAGCCCGCCAACTTGGTTCGTCGTCCGGCAGGAGAGACACCAGTTGGCGCAAATCCACAATCAGTCGCGGGTCAGCACCCGCATCGTTCTTGCCGGCATGTCCCATCAGCCAAGGGAAATTGGCGATAGGGCAACCGCACACGAGATCAGGAGCTTCGAACCTTTCCGAACCGGCGCGCATAGCCTTCAAAGCAAGCCGGGGCACAAACAGCAGTTCCCCGTCAATCATGCGATCGCGAGCCCGCCCACCCAGCATCCGCCGCAAACGTGGGACGAATAGCTTCAGAACCGGACCGTCAGCAAGCACGAGGCTGTCGAAATGCCGAAACCGAATAGCAGACAAGCCGAATTGATCGGCTAACCGCTCAGCCAATTGCGATTGCGGCGTCGGCATCAGTAAGGCGGGCAGTCCCGCCCGGTCGGGCTCTTGGTGAAGATCTCGTTCCCGGTCTCGGTGATCGCGATCGAGTGCTCGAACTGGGCGGAGAGCGACTTGTCGCGCGTCACCGCGGTCCAGCCGTCGCCCAGCACCTTGGCCCAGGGCTTGCCGAGGTTGATCATCGGCTCGATGGTGAAGAACATGCCCGGCTTCAGCTCCGGCCCCGTCCCTGCGCGGGCGGCGTGGACGACCTCGGGGGCGTCGTGGAACAGGCGTCCGAGGCCGTGGCCGCAGAACTCGCGGACCACGCCGTAGCGGTATTGCGCCGCGTGGGCCTCGATCGCCGCGCCGATATCGCCGAGGCGCGCGCCCGGCTTGGCCGCCGCGATGCCGAGCATCAGGCACTCATAGGTCACCTCGACCAGCCGCCGCGCCTTGAGCGTCGGCTCGCCGGCGTAAAACATCCGCGAGGTGTCGCCGTGCCAGCCGTCGACCAGCGGGGTTACGTCGATGTTGAGGATGTCGCCGTCCTTCAGCACCTTGTCGCCCGGAATGCCGTGGCAGATCACGTGGTTGATCGAGATGCAGGAGGAATGGGCATAGCCGCGGTAGCCCAATGTCGCGGGGACCGCGCCCGCATCGAGCATCATGCCGCGGATCGCATCGTCGATGGCCCCGGTGGTGACGCCGGGCTTCACCAGCTCGACGCAGGCATCGAGGATTTCGGCGGCGAGGCGCCCGGCCTTCCTCATCCCCTCGAACCCCTCGGGGGTGTGGAGTTTGATCGAGCCGTCACGGTAGACGGTCGTATCGCCGTCGACGAGTTGGTAGTCGTGCATCGCCCGCATATAGCGATGGCGCGCCCGGATTGCTACTCGCCGCGTGCGAAGGCGTTGCGGTAGCGGGGCTTTACCGCGGTGAGCACCTCGGCGGTGACCGGCAGCGTGATCTCGTATGCCCCTTCCGCATAGGAGCCCGCCACGTAAGGATCGGCGATGAGGCCGATGCGGTCGAAGTGCGTCTTCGATTTCGAGCCGAGCAGCAGCGTCAGGTCCTTGACCGGCGGGCAGGGGAAGACGCTGTCGTCGCCCGGGTCCGCGCCGAAGCGCTTGCGGCGTTCCGCGGCAAGGGTCTTGCACCAGCGGGTGCCGAGCACGTCCTGGAGCGCCTTCTCCGAGACGAACAGGTCCTCGGGGCTAAGCGCCTGCTTCGCCGCGCGGTCCCAGACGAGCCCGCCCGAGCCGTAATTGCCGTGCGCGCCGCCCGAATATTCGCTGAAGCTCTGCGACAGCGAGAGGAAGCCGGGGATGTCGGCGACCACTTCCCACGTCTTGGCGAATTCGCGATTGACGCAGCCGCCGCAGTTCTCGTCGGCGAATTCCTTGAGCGCGGCCTGCCAGTCGGATTTCTGCTCGGCGAGGAGCCGGTCGCGCTCGGCGGTGAAGCGAGCGGCGAGTTCCGGGACGGCGGCGACTGCGGCGGGCCAGGAATAGGCGAAGTCGCGGCTGGGCGCGGTGTCTCCGGTGCCCTTGGTCTCGTTGTCCTCGAACGCCACCTTGCCGGGCGCGGGGCTCGGCGGAGCGGGTGAGGCCGGTGGAGTGGCGCTGGCCGTCGTGGTGGCGGCGGTGCTCGCGGCAGACTCCTCCGAGCCGGAGCAGGCGGCGACGAGCGCGAGCGACACCGTTGCCGTCCACATGGCGCCCAGCCCGCGCTTGCCGGGCCCCAGACCCCGGTTAGCCCGCTCCAGACCCCCCTCAGCCCCCCTCCAGACCCCCGCCTGCACGCCCGTTTCGGCAGGTTTCACGTGAAACATCGTCGGCTCCTCCGGTCCCGGCCGAATCCGCTGGTGACATCGGCATGGGCGCGATTATGGAACAGGGATGCACGAAGCCAAAGCCCTGATCCGACCCGACCGCGGCGAGGACGCCGTCGCCATCCACCTCGTCGCCAAGGAGGGGTTCGAGGGGTTTGCCAAGGGGCTCTCGGCGGGCCAGCGGGCGGCGCTGGCGGCGCACAAGTTCGAGGGCGCCGCGGGCCAGTATGCGATTGTTCCGGAAGGGGATTCTTTCTTCGTGGTGGCCGGGGTCGCGAACCCCGAGAGCCTCACCGCCTGGTGCCTCGCCAAGCTCGCCGACGAGCTGCCCGAGGGGGTCTACCGCCTCGCCAATGCCGAGCCAGGTGCGGCGATGTTCGGTTGGATCACCGGGCAATACCGCTATGCGCGCTACAAGAGCGAGGACAAGAGCGTGGGGGCGCGGGTCCTGCTGACTGCGCAGGTGGCGCAGATCGAGGCTCAAGTGGCTGAAGCGCAAGCGGAAATGCTGGTGCGCGACCTCGTCAACGCGCCGCCCGAGGACATGGGCCCCGCCGCGCTCGAGGCCGAGTGCGAGCGGCTTGCGAAGTCCTACAAGGCGGACCTCGCGGTGATCCGCGGCGATGCCCTCGAACAGGACTACCCGATGGTCCACGCCGTCGGCCGTGCGGCGGCCCGCCACCACGCGCCGCGGCTGATGCATTTGACCTGGGGCGATCCTACGCACCCGGTGCTGGCGGTGGTCGGCAAGGGGGTGTGCTTCGACAGCGGCGGGCTCGACATCAAGCCGCCCTCGGGCATGCGGCTGATGAAGAAGGACATGGGGGGCGCCGCCCACGCCATCGCGCTCGCCGGGCTGGTGATGGAGGCGCGGCTCAAGGTGCGGCTGCATCTCCTTGTTCCGGCAGTGGAAAACGCCATCTCGGGGAGCGCCTTCCGGCCCGGCGACATCCTGCGCAGCCGCAAGGGGCTGACGGTCGAGATCGACAATACCGATGCGGAAGGGCGCCTGATCCTCGGCGACGCGCTCACCCGCGCCTCGGAGGAAAGCCCTGATCTGATTGTCGATTTCGCGACACTGACGGGCGCTGCGCGGGTTGCGCTGGGGCCCGACCTTCCCGCCCTCTTCGCGCGCCGCGACGAGACCGCCGAGGCCTTCCTCGCCGCCGGCAAGGCGCACGACGACCCGGCCTGGCGCCTGCCGCTCCCCGAGAGCTACCGCGAATACCTCGCCTCCGACGTCGCCGACATGGCGAACTCCTCGGCGACCCCTTTTGCCGGGGCGAGCGTCGCCGGGCTGTTCCTCGACCGCTTCGTCGGCGAGGGGATCGATTGGGTGCACTTCGACACCTTCGCCTGGTCCCCCTCCCCCAAGCCTGGCCGCGCCCGCGGCGGACGGGGGCTCGGCCTGCGCGCGGCATGGCACGCGATCCGCGCCCGGTATGGGGCCTGACTTGCTCTAGGGGCCGGTTGCCGCTAACGGGCCTGCCACGTTGCGCTCAAGGGGAGAGGACGCAGCGGCACCGGAAAGGCCGACGGAAGCAGCGATGAGCGCCACGCGCGACAACAGGGAATATGCCGTGCCGACGGGCGTGCTGGGCCTCGCGGGCCCGGTCGAGAAGCCTGCGCCCGGCACCCTGCCGCTCCGCGGCGACCTCGCGCATATCGCGCTCGCCGGCACGCACCTCGCGGCGCATTACGTGATCCCGCATGAGCGCAGGGTCGGCGCAGGCGGCGCGGGCCTGCGGCTCACCCCGCGCGCCGATGCCGAGGTGTTCGCGACGCTCCCCGCCGGAAGCCGCTTCGAGCTGCTCGACGTCGCAGGCGAATGGGTGTGGGGCTGCCCGGGACCGCAAGGCCCCTCGGGCTGGTGCCGGGCGAGCGACCTCGCCCCGGCAGAAGCCTGACGCCGGTGGCGATCCGGCTGTTCATCGACGGGGCCGCAGGCACCACCGGGCTCGAAATCCGCGAGCGGCTCGCGGGCCGCGACGAGTTCGCGCTGATCCTTCTCGACGATTCCCAGCGCAAGGACGAGACCGCCCGCCGCGACGCGCTGCATGCCGCCGACATCGCGATCCTTTGCCTCCCCGACGAGGCTGCGAAGGAGGCGGTGCGGCTTGCCCAAGGATCGGGCACCCGCATCATCGACGCCTCCTCGGCGCACCGGGTGGCGGAGGGCTGGACCTACGGATTTCCCGAGCTCATCGGGCGCGAGACCATCGCCGCTGCCCAATTCGTGAGCAACCCGGGGTGCTATCCCACGGGCTTCCTCGGATTGGTCGCCCCGCTGGTGCGTGCCGGGCTGCTCCCCGCCGACTGGCCCTACACGGTTAACGCGGTGAGCGGCTATTCCGGGGGCGGAAACACGCTGATCGAGCGCTTCGAGAGCGATCCCGACATCGCCTTCCGTGCCTACGGATTGAGCATGGGGCACAAGCACCTGCCCGAGATGCGGAAATTCGCAGGCCTCGCCCATCCGCCGGTTTTCTCCCCCGCTGTGGTCCCGGCGTTCCGCGGGATGCTGGTCGACGTGCCGCTGCCGCTCGCCGCGATCCCCGGTGCGGGTCGGGTCGGCAAGATGCGGGAATGCCTCGCGGAATTCGCCGCGAATGGCCCGCTCGTGACTTTCGCCGAGGCTGGCTCGACCGAGGAACTGCTGCACAGGGACGAGGGCTCCGCGGACGACACGATGTCGCTCCACCTGTACGCCAACGCCGACGAGACCCAGGTCCGCCTGATCGCCCGGCTCGACAATCTCGGCAAGGGTGCGAGCGGGGCCGCGATCCAGAACCTCAACATCATGTGCGGCCTACCCGAGACTACGGGTTTGCGCCTGAGGGCGAGCGGTTCTGCTTAAAATATAGGCAAAGCCAGATCAATGGCTGTGCACCCATTGCGCGCCGCACCATAATCTTGCTAACCGCCCGCCATCGGCGAAACACATCCACCCTCGCGAATCTCCGCGCGGCAAGGATCGTATGCAGCCACCACCTTATGGCTTGGCACGATTCTTGTTAAGAATCGGCGCAGCAAATCAGCCAGGCGCGGATGGGGACGACGTGAAGAAGATCGAGGCGATCATCAAACCCTTCAAGCTCGACGAGGTGAAGGAGGCGCTGCACGAGATCGGGGTGTCCGGGATCACCGTGACCGAGGCCAAGGGCTTCGGCCGTCAGAAGGGCCACACCGAACTCTATCGCGGCGCCGAATATGTCGTCGACTTCCTGCCCAAGGTGAAGCTCGAGGTGGTGGTCGCCGACGACCAGACCGAGCGCGTCGTGGAAGCGATCGCCGCCGCCGCGCAGACCGGCCGGATCGGCGACGGCAAGATCTTCGTCACCGCGATCGAGAGCGCGCTCAGGATCCGCACCGGCGAGACCAACGACGACGCGATCTGATTTTTCCCCTTTTCCCTGCCGGCCACGGGGGCGGGCGGGCCAAGAACAATCCTCATCACATCCGGAGGCAAAGTACCAATGTCGAAAGCGAAAGAAGTCCTGCAGAAAATCAAGGACGAGGAAATCGAGTGGGTCGACCTGCGCTTCACCGATCCCAAGGGCAAGTGGCAGCACCTCACCATGGTCGCAGGCGTCATGGGCGAGGACGAACTCGAGGACGGCCTGATGTTCGACGGTTCGTCGATCGCCGGCTGGAAGGTCATCAACGAGAGCGACATGATCCTCAAGCCCGATCTCACCGAGACCTGGGTCGATCCCTTCAGCGCCACCCCGATGCTGATCATCAACTGCGACATCGTCGAGCCCTCGACCGGCGACTGGTACTCGCGCGACCCGCGCACCACCGCCAAGCGCGCCGAGGCCTACCTCAAATCGACCGGCATCGGTGACACGGTCTATGTCGGTCCCGAGGCCGAGTTCTTCATGTTCGACGATGTGCGCTTCGAGGACGGTTACGCCGGCTCGGGCTTCTCGATCGACGATATCGAGCTGCCGACCAACACCGCCAAGGAATACGACGCCGGCAACATGGGCCACCGCCCGCGCGCCAAGGGCGGCTACTTCCCGGTCGCGCCGGTCGACAGCGCCGTCGACATCCGCGCCGAGATGGTCTCGACCATGCTCGAGATGGGCCTGCCCTGCGACAAGCACCACCACGAAGTCGCCGCCGCCCAGCACGAGCTCGGCCTGACCTTCGGCACGCTGGTGCAGACCGCCGACCGCATGCAGATCTACAAGTACGTCGTGCACCAGGTCGCCCACGCCTACGGCAAGACGGCGACCTTCATGCCCAAGCCGATCAAGGCCGATAACGGCTCGGGCATGCACACCCACATGTCGATCTGGAAGGACGGCAAGCCGATGTTCGCGGGCAACGAATACGCGGGCCTGTCGGAAATGTGCCTCTACTACATCGGCGGCGTCATCAAGCACGCCAAGGCGCTCAATGCCTTCACCAACCCGACCACCAACAGCTACAAGCGCCTGGTGCCGGGCTTCGAGGCGCCGGTGCTGCTGGCTTATTCGGCGCGCAACCGCTCGGCCTCGTGCCGCATCCCCTATGGTGCGGGCGACAAGGCCAAGCGCGTCGAGTTCCGCTTCCCCGACGCGCTCGCCAACCCCTACCTCGCCTATGCCGCGCTGCTGATGGCGGGTCTCGACGGGATCGAGAACAAGATCCACCCGGGCGAGGCGATGGACAAGAACCTCTACGACCTGCCCCCGGCGGAGCTCGCCGAGGTGCCGACCGTGTGCGGCTCGCTCCGCGAGGCGCTCGACTCGCTCGCGGCCGACCACGAGTTCCTGCTCAAGGGCGACGTGTTCACCAAGGACCAGATCGAGGCCTACATGGAACTCAAGTGGGAAGAGGTGATCCGCACCGAGACCACGCCCTGCCCGGTCGAGTTCGACATGTACTACTCGATGTAATCGCACCGGGATCCGGAGCTGCCGAGGGGGCGGGAAGAGCTGTCTTCCCGCCCCCTTCTGCATCTCGCGGGCACTGCTGCGATCATGTCAAATGAGGCAGAAATCGCTCGGCTCGTCGCTGCTAACCCCCGGATATGGTGCAGGAATGCCACGGCCCCGGGAAATCCGCTCCACCCCTTGAACCGGTCCGCGCGCCGGGTAGGTTGCCGGTCATCGCCGCGGGAGCAACGCCTCTCGTCCGGCCTCTCTTTTCGCAGGAACGATGACCATGACAAAGAACGACCGCCGGCCGCGTCCGGCGTTGCTGACGGGTGTCGCGATGCTCGGCCTGGCGCTCGGCCATGCTGCCGCCCACGCCGAGGAACTGAAGGTCAAGGAAGGCCCCGCGCCGCTTGCCGACGACGCAGACGCGGGCTTCGATGCGCAGGCGCAGACCGCGCGCCTCCTCGCCGATGCCGCCGACGTCGCGCTCGAGCGCCAGAGCCGCACCTGGGCCGCGACCCGCGTCCCCGCCCCGCGCGAGCCCGATCCCGCGATCCTCATCGCGCTTCCCGGTACCCCGACCACGGCGCGCGACCCGGTCAACATCACCGGGGTCGGGCAGATGGTCGTTCCGAGCGGCGCGGGCACCAATCTTTCGCTCGGCTTGTGCACCGGATCGCTCATCAACCCGCGCACCGTGCTGTTCGCGGCGCATTGCGTGAACGACCTTCCGGCGAACGCCTACGGTTCGGCCTCGGGCGGGCAGGCGATCGGTTTCGGCTTCAACGCCTCGAACAATTCCACCCTTCCCGGTGCGCCGGTCGGCACCTCGCCGCTGCGCAACTGGCTGTTCGGATCGGCGACGCAGGGCCGCGCGGCGAACACCACCAGCGCGGCGGAGAACTTCTACACCGCCGAGGGCGTCGCCTATAACCCGCTGTCGCTCGAACCGGCGGCGAACGGGTTCCTCTACGGCGACATCGCGATCGCCGCGCTCGACACCCCGGCGCGCAACATCCCGACCTGGTCGCTGCTGTTCTCGCCGCTGCCGGCACCCGGCCAGATCACCGCGGCCTCCGGCACCGGCTATCACGTCGCGCTGTCGGGCTACGGCGGCAACGGCACGGGCACGAGCGGCAACCAGGGCATCGACTTCCGGCGCCGGGTCGCAGAGAACTGGCTCGGCGCGCTGACCTCGCTCGTCAACTTCGAGACCTTCCTGTTCGGCGGCAGCGACCCGCGCCTGACCCAGAACCTCTACTTCCTCGATTTCGACGATCCGGCGCGCGGCACCGCCACCGCCAGCCGCTTCGACTTCAACGCCTTCCGCGACAATGGCCTCCCCCGCGAAGGCATCACCGCGGGCGGCGATTCCGGCGGCCCGTTGATCCTCGACCAGGCGTTCAGCCGCCAACTGGTGATCGGCGTGCTCTCGGGTGGCTTCCCGTCCTTCTTCAACGGCCAGCCGGACAACAGCTACGGGGTGGTGAGCTTCTACCAGCCGCTCTACCTCTACTGGGACTGGATCGCGGCCAACAACCCCTACCGCTATGTCAGCGCCAAGGCCGGCGACGGCAACTGGGAGGACGCCTCGCGCTGGGTCTCGTTGCAGGACCCGGCCTATTTCATCCTCGGCCCCGACGGCCAGCCGATCAACGGCGTGCCGACCCAGCTCGGCGAGCAGAACAACGGGACCGCGGGCAAGTTCGGCCAGATTTGCTTCCAGACCCGGACCTTCAGCGAGTGCGAGGACCAGCGGACCGGCACGCTCACCTTCACCGCCGACCCGATCGGCACCGGCGCGCCATCCGTGGCGGGCGCCGGCGGGAGCGCGCCGGCGCCGCAGAACCCCGCGCTCGCCCTCCCCGCCGCGACGATCGCCAACGGGCTCCCCGGCGCGACCAACTTCGTGCCGAACAACACCCCCGGCAACCGGCTCGAGGGGGTGCTGCCGCGCTACTTCGACGTGACGCTGAGCAATGCCGGCACGACGCGCCTCGGCAGCAGCATCACCATCGATCGCCTGACGCTGACCGGCGCGGCCGGGCTCAACATCGCCGCCGCGGGGCGCCTCGCCGCGCTCAACGACGTGACCCAGCGCGGCGGAACGATGACCGTCACCGGCGCCCTCGTCTCCTCGGGCGATTACCTGCTGGCGACGGGCCTGCTGCAGGGCACCGGCAACATAAGCGCCCCCTTCCTGACCAGCATCGCCGGGACCATCGCCCCGAACACCATCGGGACGCTCGGCACGCTGTCGCTCACCGGCAACCTCGTCCTGTCCTCGGCGAGCCTTCTGCACATCGACGTGAACGGGGCGAGCTCGGACCGCCTCGCGGTGACCGGCGCGGCCAATGTGGGCGGCATCGTCTCGGTCGGCAGCGGGATCACCGGGCAGGTCAACGGCCTCGGCCGCCAGTTCACGATCCTCACCGCCACCGGCGGCGTGACCGGCACCTTCACCCCGGGCAACCTCACCCCGATCCTCAGCCAGCGCTTCACCTACCAGGCGAACGCGGTGCTGATGACCATCCAGGCGGCGAGCTACACCACGGTGATCGAGACCGGCAACCCGGTGCAGGCGGCCTACGCCCAGCTGCTCGACCAGAATCGCGCGAACGAGGCGCTCGCGGGGCTCTACGGGCTCGACTTCGCGAGCGTCGACACGATCCGCGCGACCTTCAATGGCCTCGCCCCGGTCAACGAGCAGGCGGTGCGCTCGATGGCGGCGCAGACGGTGAACACGCTCCAGAACCTCAACGATGCGCGCCTGCGCGAGGCCGACAAGGATCGGGCCGGCGGCAAGGTCGCCATCACCGGCCGGCCGCTCGAGCTTGCGCAGATGAGCCTCGCGCCGACAGGCCAGCCGCTCGGCGGGGCGCTGATGGCGATGCAGGAGGGCGCCGAGGACACCGAGCTCAACGAGACGAACCTGCCCGAGAACGTCGCGATTTTCCTCTCGGGCGGCTACGTCACCGGCGACATCGGGCAGCTTCCGGGCTTCACCCAGCGCTCCGACATGGACGGGTATGTCATCGCCGGCGGTATCGAGTTCTACCCTGGCGAGAGCACGATGCTGGGCCTGTCCGGCTTCTACGGCACGCTCGATGCCGACACGCCGCTCGGCCAGCGCGTGGAGAGCGACACCTATGCCGCCTCGCTCTACCTGCGCCACAGGTTCGCACGCGGTCCGGTGATCGACGGCCAGTTCAGCATGGGCACGATGGGCTTCGACACGCGGCGCACGGTGCAGTTCCTCGGCGCCTCCCAGACGCTGACGTCGCGTTCGGACGACCTTCTGGTGTCGGGCGCGCTCGGAATCTCCTATGACCTTGCGACCGGGATCGGCACGATCTCGCCCGGCATCGAGGCGCGCTATGCCAGCGTCGACCTCACGACCCTGCGCGAGACCGGCGGGACGCTCGCGCTGGCGGTGGACCGGGAGACGTTCAAGAGCACCCAGGCGCGCTTCGGCTTCGACTATGACCTCAAGGGCCGGATGGCGAGCATCAACGCGGTCGCCCAGCTCGTCTGGGAGTTCGAGGACGGCCCGCAGCTGCTCGGCGCCAACTTCGTGCAGGGCACGGGGCCGAACGCGAACTTCGCGCTCCGGACCGCCGACCAGACCTGGGGCGAGGTCGGTGCGAGCGCGACCTTCGGGACGGGTCCGCTGACCGTCTCCGCCGGGTTCGACACCACGATCGGCCGCTCGAACGCCGATGCGCAGGTGGTGCGCGGGACCGCGACCTGGCGCTTCTGATCGCTCATCCGAGGCACAAGGAAGGGGCGCCCGCCGGCCGGCGGGCGCCCCTTCTCGCATCCGGGCTCAGCGCGGGGCGAGCATCCCGCGGCGGCCGACGACGATGAAGCTCGCGAGCAGCACCAGCACGTAGAGCAGGGTGAGAAGATCGAGCGGCGCGGGCGCGGCGGCATAGCCGAGGTGCGCGAGCATCGCCCAGCCGCCCGCGACCAGCAGCACGAGGCCGTAGCTCAGCGCGCCCGCCTCGAGATTGACTGCGCGCATCAGCTCGTCGCAGGCGCGGTAGACCGCGACCGAGAGGAGCGACCCGCTCACCAGCCCGCCCGCACCGATCGCCAGCGCGACCGCGGCGGGCACCGGACCGCCGGGCGCGGCGAGCGCGAGCGCGATCAGGGCCGCGCCCCACAGCAGCATCGCCAGCCCCGAGAGCCCGAGCATCCGCTTCTGCTCGCGCAGCTCGTCCTCGTCCTCGACATTGAGGAAGCGCGCCCCGATCCGCGGGTTGGCAACGCCGACCCCCATGCCGAGGCCGATCAGCGCGTAGAGCATCCCCACCAGCACGGCGACGGTCGCGGATTCGCCGATCCCGCCGACCGCGCCGCTGTCGAGGAAGGCCAGCGTCCCGGTGCTCGCGGCAAACCCCGCCACTGCCCCGATCAGGCCGGGGATCAGCAGCTTGCGCACCCACTTGGGGGTGCCGGGGGTCTTGTCCTCAATCGTCATCATCTTCGGGCTCCCAGGTGTCGATGAACAGGTCGGGCACCGCGAGGCCGAACAGGCGGGCCATGCGCAGCGCGAGGGGCAGGGACGGGTCGTACTTGTCGGTCTCGACCGCGTTGATCGTCTGGCGCGACACGCCGAGGCGGCGGGCGAGTTCGCCCTGGCTCCAGCCTTTCGCCTCGCGGTGGTGCTTCAGACGGTTTTCCACGGTGTTCCGGCGCGCAAGTTGATAAGGTGCATTCAGAAGCCGCCTTGCCGAGGTTCGTATCAACTTGGCTTCTGACAAGAGCTCTTTACAGACAAGAATGCTTGTCAGTCAAGAGCTCTTGTCACCTGCCCGCAAGATTCCATTTTCCTACTCGCCAAAAGCGTGCTCAATCCCCCGGCCTCAGCCGATCGACGGAGGCCGCCCATGCCCGACACCCCCGCCCCGCCCCTGCCGCGCCGCGTCGGCGCCGCCGGGATCGCTCTCATCCAGCGCTTCGAGGGCTGCGCGCAGCTCCACACCGACGGGATGGTCGACGCCTATCCCGACCCTGCCACCGGCGGCCCGCCGTGGACGATCGGCTGGGGCGCCACGGGCCGCGACACATTCCACGGCGGGCGCATCCGGCAAGGCACGCGCTGGACGCAGGCGCAGTGCGACCAGCGGCTCGAGGAGGACCTCGCCCGGTTCGCCGACGAGGTCGCAGCGGCGATCGGCGACGCGCCCACCACCCAGAACCAGTTCGATGCGCTCGTCAGCTTTCACTACAACACCGGGGCGATTGCCCGCGCTACCCTTACGCGGAAGCACATCATGGGCGACTCCAAGGGCGCCGCGCGCGAGTTCGGCCGCTGGGTGCGTGCGGGCGGGCGGGTGATGAAGGGGCTCACGCGGCGGCGGATGGCCGAGGCGGAGCTTTATCTCGCCTGACCGGGTGGAAGGAAGCCCACCCCCCGGCCCCCTCCCGCAAGCGGGAGGGGGAGCAAAGGCTCAATAATCCCGGCTGACCTGCACCAGCACCGAATCCCGCCCGATCGTCGACACCGTCCCCAGCAGGGCCAGCCAGCTCGTGATCCGGTATTCGACCTGCGTCGCGCTGTAGCCGCGCCCGTCGGTGACGAGCTCGACATAGATGTCGCGGGTGATGTTCTTGCCGATCGCGATCCCCGTCTGCCGCCCGGTCAGCGGGTCGGCGGTGACGATCCGCAGCTGATCGAGGCCGATCGAGCGCCTGAGCTTGCCGATCGGGTCGAGCCCCCCGCCCCCGCCCTGCAAGGAGGCGAGCGCCGCGGCGAGCTGCACCGCGTCGGTCGCCGAGAGCGAGGTCACCGAGCCGCCGAACAGCAGCCGCGCGAGGATCTCCTCCTCGGGAAGCTCCGGGTCGGAGGAGAAGGTGATCGCCGGGGTGAGCGCATTGCCGGTGATCGCGATATCGACATTGGTGCCGTTCTTGCTCGTCTCTGCGAGGACGTCGAGGCGCGGGTTGATCGCTTCGTTCACGTCGAACTGGATGCGCCCGCGGGTCAGCTCGAAGCGGGTGCCCGCGAAGGTGTAGTCGCCCTTCACCAGCCGCGCCTGGCCGCCGATGCGCGGCTCGGCGACCGTGCCGCGCAGCGCGATGTCGACGCCCCACTCGCTGTCGAGCCCCAGCCCCTCGACCGCGACGCGGTTCGGCGCGGCGGCGTTGACGAGGTAGCGCCACGCCGCATCGCGCGCCGAGACCTGGGTGCGCGCGCGCTCGCCATTGATCTCGCGGGTGGCGATGCGCGGCAGCGCGCGGTCCTCGTTCGCGCGGCCCAGCGCCCAGCGCGCGCGGTCGAGCGTCACGCGCCCGGCAATGGTGCCGCCGAGGCCGTTGGAGACGATCCGCAGCGGCCCCGTGATGGTCGCCTCGAGCCCGTTGGCGTTGAGCAGCCGCGCGCGGGTCGCCGCGGCGCGCAGGTCGAGGCTCGGGCCGCGGGTGGCGCTCAGCCCGGCGAGGTCGACCGTGCCGCTGCCGCTCACCCGGCCCCCGCCCGCGGTCTCTCCGGCGAAACGCGTCAGCTCGAGCCGCGAGCCCGCGAAACGCCCGCGCGCGGCGACCTTGGTCACGCGCGTGCCGGTCAGCGCGCTCTGCACCGTGAGGTCGTCGCTCGCGAGGTTGCCGACGATCCGCGGATCGGCGAGCGTGCCGGTCGCGCGCGCGGCGATCCTGACCGGGCCGGCAAGGTCGAAGACCTCGATCGCGGCGAGCCGCCACAGCGTCTCCGCCGCGCCCTCGAAGCCGAGGCGCGCGTCGAGCCGCCCGCGGTTGAGCCTTTCGGCGAGCCCGCCGTCCGGGCTGAGCCCGGTGATCGCCAGCGAGACATCGCCGCGCCGGTCCGCACCCTCGAACAGGCGCATCGCGGCGGTGAGGCGCTGGGGATTGAGGTCGATGACGCCGAGCACGCCCACCGGCTTCGAGGACAGCACTAGCCCCGCGCGGCTGAAGCGGTCGATCCGCCCGCGCGCGCGCGCCGTCGCCGGGGTGCGGCCCGCCTGGCGGTAGTCGATCACCCCGGTGAGGCGCCCGCCGAAGCCGTAGTCGGTGCCGGCGAGGTCGAGCAGGCGCAGCGGCATCTGCGAGAGCTTCATCTGCACCGCGGTCTCCCCGCCCCCGAAGGTGCCCGAAGCGATTGCGAAGCCGCCGCCATAGCCGATCTGGGTTGGCGCGAGGCTCCACCCGCCGTCCTCGCGCGCGGTGAGGACCGCGCGGCGCGGCATGGTGATCTCGCCATTGCCGTAGAGCCCGCGCGCGACGGCCGCGATCCGGCTGGGGCTGACGTCGGCGTCGAAATTGACCGCGAGGCGGTCGGCGCGGCGGCCCGCGAGGCTGCCCGTTACCTTGCCGCGGCCGTTGGTGATGGCGGCCTTGGCGGTGAGGCTCGCGACGCTGAGGCCGCCATAGTCGAAGCCCGAGGCCGCGAGGTCGGCATTGACCGTGGTGTTGCCCTCGCCGATGCGCCCGGTGGCGGTGATGTCGGCACGGGTGATGCTGATCGGCGTGGCGCCGCCGAAGGTGGCGTTGCGGGCGCGCAGGTCGACCGCGAAGCCGGTGGCGTTGCCGGGCTGCGGGCGGAAGCCGATGGTGCCGTCGATGCCGCCGCCTGCGAGCCTGAGGTCGCCCGCCGGCCCCGCCTCCTCGAGCCGCACCTCGCCGGTGACGTTGGTGCGATAGACCTCGAGCCGCTCGATGGCGATGCGGGTCGGCGCGTTCTCGGGCAGGATCAGCTCGAGCGCGCCGTCGAACGGCCCGAGCAGCGATTGCCCCGCCACGTCGAGCCCGAAGCCCTCCTCGCTCGGCGCGAGCGCGATGCGCACGTCCTTGAGGCCCGCGGCCGGATAGGGATCGGCAAGCACCAGCACCGCGCGCGGACCGTCGGCGGCGATCTCGGCGTCGAAACGGAACGGGCCGTAGTCGGCCTGCCGTCCGCTCCCGGCGAGCACGGTGCGGGTCACCCCGCCGCCGGTCACGACGCGGCTGTCGAGGCGGGCGGTGAGGCGTGGGGCGGTGACGGTGGTGTTGCGGAAGATGATCGGCTGGCCCGCGCCCATGCCGAGCTCGCCCTTGAAGCGGATCTGCTCGCCGGCGATTGTGCGGATGCTGTCATTGCCGATGCGGGATAGCACGCCGGCCAGGTTGGCGCGCAGGCTCCACGGCACCCGGGGTCCGAACTTGGCGAGGATCTTGGCGTTGGCCGTGACCTCGCCCGCGCCCTCGACCTTGAGGCGGCTCGCGGTGATCGGCCCGGCGACGGCATAGGCGCCCGCGGGGATATCGCCGCGCAAGCTGAGCGTGCCCTCAAGCCCCGGGAAGGTGATCCGGGTGCGGTCGGCGGCGAGTTGCTGGCGGTTCAGGTCGTAGGTGAGCAGGCCGCTCGCCCGGCCCTTGACGAGGCGCGGGTCGGCGAAGGCGTTGCCGGTGGTGACCCGCTCGGCGGCGAGCGCGAGCGGGAGGCTGAGCACCCCGCCCGCGTAGCGCGCGCTGCCCTCTTGCGTCAGGCCGGTGGCGGTGACACCGGGCGCGACGAGGCGGCCGACCGCAAGCTCGTGCCGGATCACGAGGTCGTCGAAGGCGCCGGTGAGGTTGGCCGCGGCGCGCGCGTTCTCGAGGCGCAGGCTCTCTCCGAACAGCTCGGGATCGCGCAGGGCGAGGCGCAGGCGCGCGCCGTTGATCACGTTGTCGGCGAGGTCGACCACGCCCCCGGCGCGCGCGTCGAGCGCGGGGGAGACCGCGGCGGCGCGGCCCTCGACCACCGAATTCTCGAGCGTGAAGGCGGCGGCGAGCGCGGTGCTCTCACCCAGTCCGCGGGCGACGAGGGTCTCGTTCCCGAGGCCTGCCCGCAACCGGCCGAGGACGCCGTATTTGCCCGCGTCGTTGCTGATCCGGAAGGCGGCGACGGGCTCGCCCTGCGCGCCTATCCCCCGCGCGACCATCGCGCCGCGCCACTTGGCCCAGGTCCCGTCGCCGACGATGCGGGCGCTGTAGCCCTCCCGCAGGCCTGCCAGACCCGCGAGCACGCCCCCGGCAGGCGCGCGTGCGTCGCCGGCAAGCTCGAAGCGATCGCCGTCGGGCTCGGCGTCGAGCAGCAGGGCGAAGCGGTCCTCCGCCCCGAGCCGCGCCTTGGCGTCGACCAGCGCGCGGCCCTTCCTTATGTCGATCCGCGCGGCGGCATCGACCCGCTCGTCGCGCGGCGTGGCGAGGCCCCTCGCGATGGTCAGGTCGTCGATCACCAGCCTGTCGACCCGGATGTCGAAATCGGGGAGCAGCGGCGCATCGGGGTCGCCGGGGAGGAGCTCGGGCAGGCGCGTCAGGCGGCCGCGGCGCGCGGTCACTTCGCGGATGTCGAGCCCGCTCCACAGCCAGTTGAGCGGCCGCCAGTCCAGGTCGACCTCGGGAATGGTGAGGAAGGACCCCTTGGGGTCGCTCACCACGACATTGCGCAACCGGGCCTTGCCGTAGAGGTCCCCCTCGATCCGGCCGACGGTGAAGCGCAGGCCGGAAGCGGGGGCGACGGCGGCGATCTGGTCGGCGATGAAGCGCTTGCCGATCGGGGTGGCGAAGAAGGCGGTGACCAGCAGCAGCGGCGTCAGCAGGATCGCCAGCGCCCAGCCGAGCCGCTTGCCCCAGCGACGGCGGGCGCGGCTGCGCGGGGTCTCGGCCACCGTCACCACCGGCTCCTCCTGCGCCCCCTCGGCCATCAGAACGCCTGCCCGAGGCTGACATAGACCACCACCGGGCTGTCGAAGGTGGTGGGGTTCAAGGGCGCGGCGACATCGACACGGATCGGGCCGAAGCTGGTCTTGTACCTGAGACCCACCCCCGCCCCGTAGCGAATCGTGCCGAAGTCGGGGGTCGAGCCGCGCGAGACCGAGCCCGCGTCGACGAAGGGCACGACCTCGACCGCGCCGCCGAACAGCGGCGTGGGGATGCGCGCCTCGATTGCGGCCTCGACCAGCGAGGCGCCGCCGGTGGGGTTGCCGACCGCATCGCGCGGGCCGACGCCCTGGAAGCCGTAGCCGCGCACCGAGGCCCCGCCGCCCGCATAGAGCCGCCGCGAGGGCGCGACGTCCTCGATTTCCGCGCCCTGGATCGTCGCCGCCCGCACCCGCCCCGCGAGCGTCACGCCGCCGAACGACTTGTAGTAGCTCGCATCTCCTTGCGCGCGCAGGTAGAAGCTCTGCGTCCCTTGCGAGCGCGACACCTCGGGAGCGAGGAACAGGGTGGCGCGGTAGCCCTTGGTGGGATCGAGCAGGTCGTCGCTGCCGTCGAGCGTCACCGAGCCGAACAGCCCGCCGATCAGATACGCCCGGCGCGGCTGCACGACGGGGGCGGAGCGCGCGCGGCGGTTGCGTTCGTCGGTGTAGAGCAGCTCGCCCCCGACCTGGAAGCTCAGAGGCTTCTGGAACAGCAGGTTCGAGACCTTCTCGAAGGCCGTGCGCAACCCGAAGCCGCGCGAGTCCACGGCGAGTGTGTTGATGTCCGAGGCGTAGAGGTCGGCGGTCAGCACCTGGTCGCGCCCGCGGAAGTTATTGCGCCTGACGCCGACGCTGGCGAGCGCCTCGCGGGTGCCGATGATCCCGCGCAGGCGCAGCGCACCCTCGGGCGGGAAGAGGTTGCGGTGCTCCCAGCGCCCCTCGAGCTTGAAGCCGTCCTCGCTGCCGTAGCCGATCGCCCCGGCGATGGTGCGCACCGGCGCGCGTTCGAGCGCGACATCGATCGCCACCTCGCCCGGCTGGTCGCCGACCGGCGGCTTCGTCTCGCGCGGGGTGAGCGTCACGCTCGAGACGAGGCCCGTCGCGAGGATCGCGCGCCTGAGGTCGGTCTCGAGGCTCTGCTGGTAGACGTCGCCCGGATCGAAGCGCGCGATGCGCCCCAGGTGCCTGCTCGAGAGGAAGCGCGGATCGTTGCTGACCACACCGCCGAACACGTACTTGCCCTTGGGCTGGACGTCGATCTTCAGGTCGCCCTCGGTGCGGGCATGATCGATCAGCAGCTCGGGCTCGCCGACCTCGGCGAAGGGATAGCCGGTCTCGCCGAGCGCGACGCGCAGCTCGAGCTCCTGCTCGACGATACGGTCGGCGTAGAGCGGGTCGCCGGTGCGGATGCCGAAGGCATCGGTGAGCTTCGTCGCATCGGGCTCGCGCAGCAGCGGCAGCGCGCCGAGGTCGATCCGGCCGAAGGCGTAGCGCGGGCCGGGGATGATGTCGAAGCGCACCGAGGGCTCGCGCGCGGCGGCCTCGGCGTCGGTCTCGCTGGCGTCGGGCGCCTGCGCGGCAGCGACGCCCTCGCGCCGCCCGCCGGAAAGCTGGCGGACCACCTCGCCCGAATAGTAGCCATAGGTGCGCAGGATGTCGCCGAGCAGCTCCTCGTCGGCGCGGGCGCGGGCGGCGACCTGCGGAGCGGCCTCCTCGCCGTCGTCGAGCTCGCGCAGCGTCGACAGGTCGCGGAAGCGGTCGACGAAGTCCTCCTTCTCGGGGAAGGCTTCCGGCGCCGCGGGAAGCGCGAGCACCAGCGTCGAGCTGACCCGCGTCTCGGCGAGCTCGGGCAGGGTCCCGAGCACCGGGGCTTCGATCGCCGCCAATGCCTCGGCCTCGGGATCGGAGGGGAGAGGGGCGATGTCCTCGAGCGCGAAATCGGCGAACACGGCGTCGAGCGAGGGATCGGGCGGCGGCGGCGCGGCTCCGGCGGCGAGCGCGTCGTCGGCGAGCGGCTGGCCCGGCACCTCGGGCGGCGGCGCGCCCTCGACCCCGCCGGCGGCCCAGCCCTCGGGATTGGCGAGCGCGCTTTCGGGGATCAGGTCGTCGAGCGAATCCGGGACGGGCGCGGGGGGTGGCTCCACCGCGACGGGAGCGGGCGGAGCGGACTCCTCCTCGGGCGCCTCGCGGCCGGCTTGCGCGGGTCCCTCCGACTGCGCGGCAGCGGGCACCGCGCCTAGGAGGAGCGCGGTGTGACCCAGTGCTGCGAGAATGGCGAGGCGGAGCGCGAGCCGCCGACGGGCCTCAGCTGGCCGGGAACTTGACAGGCTGGCCATCCTTGCCCCGCGCGCCCACCAGCCGGGTATCATCTTGGGCCCTGCGCGGCGCGGTCGCCTGTGCGATCAGCCGGTGCTGCTCGCGCTCCTCCATGAGCTGCCAGCCCTCGCGGGTCAGCCGCTCGAGCGGGCGGTAGCGAACCTTGTATTGCATGCGCGGGGAGCCTTCGACCCAGTATCCGAGATAGACGTAGGGCAATGCCTCAGCCGCCGCGCGGCGGATATGATCGAGGATAATAAAATTGCCGAGGCCGGCGCGATGCGCGTGATCCGGCTCGTAGAAAGAGTAGATCATCGACAGCCCGTCCGCCTGACGGTCGGTGAGGCAGGCGCCGACGAGGCGGCCGGAGCGGCCATTGACGTCGGGCTCGCGATATTCGGTGACGACCGTGCTGACCGGCGTGTGCTCGATCATGTCGGCATAGTCGAGCTCGTCCATCGCCGACATCCCGCCGTCGGGGTGGCGCGCGCCGAGGTAGCGGGCGAGCAGCGCGAACTGCTCGTCGGTCGCCCAGGGGCGGCACTCGGTGACGACGAGGTCGGAATGGCGCTTCAACTCGCGCTTCTGCGTGGCCGAAGGCTTGAACTTGCCGGCGACCACGCGGACCGAGACGCAGGCCTGGCAGTCGAGGCAGGAGGGGCGGTAGGCGACCGTCTGGCTGCGGCGGAAGCCGATCCGGCCGAGCGCCTCGTTCAGCTGATCCGCGTGCGGGCCCTTCAATTCGGTGAACACCTTCCGCTCGCTCCTGCCCGGCAGATAGGGGCACGGGGCGGGGCTGGTCACGAAGAACCGGGGGAAGCGGATCGGTGCCGTCACGGGTGGGGCCTGTCCTTATCGCGCGAGAACGAGCGTGGCTGGAAGTGTTAAGAAAATCTTATGCCCGCACTCTCGCCCCGGTAAAAGTCCCTTAACCATGAAAATGTCGCGAAATCTGCGCAGGCGTGCGCAGGACGCCGCAAAAGCGGCTCCGATCCGGAGCTAAGTTGCTGGAATGACGAGCGGCGTCAGCCGCGATCAGCCGAGTTCGACGAGCTGCACCGTGTAGCCCTGCGCGCGCAGGCCTTCGACCAGCCGCTCGACCTGCTCGGCGTCGCGCGCCTCGCATTCGATGTCGGTGATGAGGCCCTTGGCCGGCAGGGTGGTGAAGATCCGCTGGTGGTAGATCTCGATGATGTTGACGTTGTGCTCGTTGAACAGGCGCATGACGCGGAACAGCGCGCCCGGACGGTCCTGGAGCGTGATCCTGAGGCGCGCGAGGCGGCCCTGCCGGGCAAGATCGCGCAGGAGAACGTTGGCGAGCAGGCGCGTGTCGATATTGCCGCCGCACAGCACGAGGCCGATCGACTTGCCGGCAAAACGCGCCGGGTTCCTGAGCACCGCGGCCAGCCCCGCCGCGCCCGCGCCTTCGACAACGGTCTTCTCGATCTGGAGCAGCAGTGCGACCGCCTTTTCGAGCGCAGGCTCGTCGACCAGCAGGATATCATCGACCCGCTCGGCGATCACCTTGGAGGTGAAGTCGCCCGGCTGCTTGACGGCGATGCCCTCGGCCAGCGTGTCCCCGCCGCAGGGCAGGTTCGCGCCCTTGATCCGGTCGAACATCGAGGGGAACAGCGCGGCCTGCACGCCGACCACCTCGATCGCCGGGTTGATCCCCTTGGCGACGGTCGACATCCCCGAGATGAGCCCGCCCCCGCCGATCGGGGTGACGATGCAGTCGAGATCGGGCTTGGTGGCGAGCATCTCGAGCGCCACCGTCCCCGCACCGGCCGCGACGTGCGGATCGTCGAAGGGGTGGACGAAGGTGAGGCCGAGCTCGCCCTCGAGCCGCCGCGCATGGGCATAGGCCTCGTCGAAGGTCTCGCCCTCGAGCAGCACCTTGCCGCCGACGCTCTCGGTCTGCATCACCTTCACCGTCGGCGTGGACTTGGGCATGACGATGGTGACGGGAACGCCGAGGCGCGTGCCGTGGTAGGAGAGGCCCTGCGAGTGGTTGCCCGCCGAGGCGGCGATGACGCCGCGCGCGCGCTGTTCCTCGGTCAGCTGGAGGAGCGCGTTCAGCGCCCCGCGCTCCTTGTAGGCGGCGGTGAACTGGAGGTTCTCGAACTTCAGCCAGATGTCCGCGCCGGTGATCTCCGACAGGGTGATCGAGCGCAGCATCGGCGTGTCGACCACCGCGCCTGCGATCCGCACGGCGGCGGCGCGGACGTCGTCGAGGGTGAGATCGGCCGGGGAGGCGCTCGCCCCGGTGGGGCGCGTGGAGGCGGGCTGGGTCGACATGGGGGCCGCGGATAGAGCCTCGCAGGCGCGAGGGCAATGTTGCTGGTGACAAGCTTTTCTGTGCGGGGGGCAAAGTTGGCAAGCGGGCGTGAAGGCTCTAGCACCTCGGGCATGTCACCGATCCCAAGGACCGCCATGCGCCCCGCCCTGCTCGCCCTCGCCGCCGTCTCCGCTCTCGCGCTGGCGAGCCCCGCCTGCGCCGACACGCTGGTCGACAATGTCGAGGGGGTGACGATCGGCACCGACGGCAAGGTGCTGCGCTTCACCGGGCTCGTGTTCGACGAGGAGGGCAAGGTGACGCAGGTGCTCGCCCGCGGCGAGAAGCGCCCCTCGGTCGACTACCGGCTCGATGGCAAGGGGCGGGTGATGGTACCCGGGATGATCGACGCCCACGTCCACGTGATGGACATCGGCTTCGCCGCGCTGACGCTCGACCTGTCGGACACGACCTCGCTCGCGGATGCGCTGGCGAAGATCAAGGCCTTCGCGGAAGCCAACCCGGGCCGCCCGTGGATCCTCGGGCGCGGCTGGAACCAGGAGAAGTGGGGCCTCGGCCGCTTCCCCACCGCCGCCGAGCTCGACGCGGTGGTCGCCGACCGCCCGGTGTGGCTGCAGCGGGTCGACGGCCATGCCACCTGGGGCAACAGCGCAGCGATCCGGGCCGCAGGCGTCACCGCGAAGACCGCCGATCCCACGGGCGGGAAGATCATCCGCAATGCCAAGGGCAATCCCGAGGGCGTGTTCGTCGACCTTGCCACGGCCCTCGTCGACAAGGTTGTCCCCCCGCCCCGCCCGCAGGACCGTGACCTCGCACTGGCCAAGGCGCAGGACGTGCTGCTGGCGAAGGGCGTCACCGCGGTCGCCGACATGGGCACGCCGCCCGCCGACTGGGCGACCTTCCGCCGCGCGGGGGACACCGGGCGCTTGCAAATCCGCATCATGGCCTATGCGGATTCGATCGATACCCTCGAACTGATCGCCGGGGCGGAACCGACCGGCTGGCTCTACGGCGACCGCCTCAGGATGGGCGGGATAAATCTCTACCTCGACGGTGCCCTCGGCTCGCGGGGGGCGCTGCTGAAGGCGCCCTATGCCGACGACCATGCCACCCACGGCCTGCCGCTGCTCAGCCCCACCCAGCTCAGGAACCTGATGAGCCGCGCGGCGATGAGCGGGTTTCAGACCGCCGTCCACGCGATCGGCGATGCCGCCAATGCCGAGGTGCTCGGCGCGATCGAGGAGCTTGCCGAGAGCTACACCGGCGACCGGCGCTGGCGGATCGAGCACGCGCAGATCATCGACCCCGCCGACATCGCGCGGATGGGCAAGCAAGGGACGATCGCCTCGATGCAGCCGCTCCACCAGACCTCCGACCGGCTGATGGCCGAGGCGCGATTGGGCCCCGACCGGCTCGCGGGGGCCTATCCGTGGCGCTCGGTGCTCAAGGCGGGCGGGCGGCTGGCGTTCGGCTCGGACGCGCCGGTCGAGCCTGCCGACCCCTGGGCCGGGATGGCCGCCGCGATCAGCCGCACCGACGCCGCCGGACAGCCCTTCGGCGGGTGGTTTCCGCAGGAGACGGTGACCCGCGAACAGGCGCTCGCCGGCTTCACCGCCGACGCCGCCTATGCGGGCTACGCGGAAGGGCGCTTTGGCCGGCTGGTGCCCGGCGAGCGCGCGGACTTCCTGTTCCTCGACCGCGACCCCCTGCTCGCCTCCCCCGAGGACATCCGCCGGGTCAGGGTGCTCGAGGTGTGGATCGGCGGGGCGAAGGTGCGGGGGGAAGACTGATCCCGTCCCTCCCCGTTCGCCCATTGCTGCGCAACGGGAAGGGACTGGACTACTCCGCCGCCGCGGCCTGCGCCTCTTCCGCCTCGCGCGCGGCCTTGTCGGCGGCGACGGCCTTGTCCTGGAGGCGCATCAGCACCAGCGAGGCCTCGAACAGCAGCAGCAGCGGCACCGCGAGGATGATCTGCGAGCCCGGGTCCGGCGGGGTGACGATCGCGGCGATCACGAAGATCACCACGATCACGTAGCGCCGCGCCGCCACCATCTGCTCGCGCGTGACGATCCCGGCGCGGTGGAGCAGCAGCAGCAGCACCGGCAAGAGGAAGGTCACCCCGAAGCCGAGGATGAACTGCATCACGAGGTTGAGATACTCGCCCGCGCTCGGCAGCGCCTGGACCTCGAGCCCGCCCGCCTGCCCGCCGAAGCCGAGGAAGAACTTGAAGGCGGTCGGCATGACGATGAAATAGGCGAGCGAGGCCCCCGCGCTGAACAGCACCGGGGTGGCGAAGAGGAACGGCAGGAAGGCCTTCTTCTCGCGCGCGTAGAGCCCCGGCGCGACGAAGGCCCACAGCTGGTTGGCGATCACCGGGAAGCTCAGCACGAAGCCGCCGAACAGCGCGACCTTCAATTCGACGAAGAACACCTCGGGAAGCTGGGTGAAGATCAGCTGGCCCTTCCCCTCGGGGAAGGCCTGCTTAAGGGGAAAGACCAGGAGGCCGAGGATCTCGTCGGCGAAGAACAGGCAGATCCCGAAGCCGACCAGCAGCGCGAGCAGCGCGCGGATGACGCGGGTGCGCAGCTCGATCAGGTGGTCGAGCAGCGGCGCGCGGGTCTCGTCGAGGTCGCGGATCTCAAACATCGCCGGTGGTCCCGGTGGCCGGGCGCGGCGTGTCCGGCGCTTCAGGCGCGGGCGCCGCGGGCGGATCGGCGGGGATCTGGGCGGGCAGCATCACCTCGGCCACGGGAGGCCCGGTCATCACCGGGGCGTGGGCGGCGCTCGCGGAGGTGCTCCCGGCGCTTGCCTCGGCGGTCAGGGCGGCGGAGCGGCGCATGATCTCCTCGTTCTGCGCCTTCCACTTCTTCTCCATTTCCTCGAGCTCGGCCTCGCGCACCATCGCGTCGATCCCCGAGCGGAAATGAGCCGAGATGCGCCGCATCTTGCCGATCCAGCGGCCCGCGGTGCGCATCGCGAGCGGCAGGTCCTTGGGCCCGATCACCACCGCGGCGACGATCAGGATGACCAGCAGCTCTCCGGCGCCGACATCGAACATGGGGGGTGCCCTGCTTCAGGCCGGCGACGGATCAGGCGCCGGTGCCGTCGGTCTTCTCGGCGGCGGGGGTTACCACCGAGGCCTCGACGGGCGCCGGGGCCTCGATCCGGGCCGAGGGCTTGGGCGCCTCGTCGGTCTCGTTGAGGCCCTTCTTGAAGCTCGAGATGCCCTTGCCGAAATCGCCCATCATCTCCGAGATGCGGCCGCGCCCGAACAGCACCATGACGATCACCAACACGATGAGCCAGTGCCAGATCGATCCCATACCCATAGACTTGAACTCCTGAAGTGCGGCGCCGGCCTTGCACGGGCCATGTGACCGGAACATGACCCGGCGGGCGTTACGCGGACCATTTAGGCCAAGCGGAGGGCAAATGCGAGTCAGTCCGCCAGATTCTCGTCGCTCTCGGCGTCGCTTTCGTCGGGCGCATCGTCGGGGTCGAAGCGCATCTGCGCCTCGAGCGCCTCGTCGACCGGATCGAGCAGGCCCGCGGCCCGCAACTCGTCGATGCCGGGCAGGTCGCGGCGGGATGCGAGGCCGAAATGGTCGAGGAAGGTGGGCGTCGTCGCGTAGATCACCGGGCGCCCCGGCACCTCGCGGCGCCCGGCGGGCTTCACCCAGCCCGCCTCCATCAGCACGTCCAATGTCCCCGCGCTGGTCTGCACCCCGCGGATCGATTCGATCTCGGCGCGGCTGACCGGCTCGTGATAGGCGATGATCGCGAGCACCTCGGTCGCGGCGCGGCTGAGGCGGCGCACCTGCTCCTTCTCGCGGCGCAGCAGGTGGGCGAGATCGGGTGCGGTCTCGAAGTGCCAGCGCCCTCCGCGCTCGACGAGGTGGACGCCGCGTTTGCGGTAGCGCGCCTTGAGCGAGGCCAACGCCGCGCGCACCTCGGCCGGGTCGAGCCCGCCGAGATGCGCGGCCAGCGCCTCGAGGCCGAGCGGCTCCTCGGCGGCGAACAGCGTTGCCTCGACAGCGCGTTCGAGGGTGCCGGGTTCCTCGCTCATGCCGCGGCGGCGTCCTTCAAGCGGCGGATGCGCAGGGGGGCGAAGGCCCCGTCCTGCGCGATCTCGGCCCGCCCGCGCTTGGCGAGTTCGAGCGCGGCGACGAAGGAGGAGGCGAGCGCCGAGCGCCGCAGTTCGGGCGAGGCGTGGGGCGGCAGGAAGTCGCGGATCTCCATCCACTCGAGCGTCACACCGAGCATTGCCGAGACCCGCTCGAGGGCGGAATCGAGCGTCATCACCGGGCGGTTGGCGACGTGGTAGATGCGCGGGGCGGTACGCGCCTTGACCTGTCCGTAGGCCTGGATGAGGCTGAACAGGTCGGAGCGCCAGACAGTCTTGCGGTCGGTGCGCAGGCCCTCTGGCGCGCCGCGCAGGAAGACGTCGCGGCCGATCCGGTCGCGGCCCATCAGCCGGGCAGCGGCCTCGCGCATCGCGCCCAATCGCTGGAGCCGCAGTTGCAGCCGGAGCGCGAGTTCCTCCGGGCTCGGGTCCTCCTGCTCGGCCTTGGGCAGCAGCATCGCCGACTTGAGGTAGGCGAGCCAGGCGGCCATCACGAGGTAGTCTGCGGCCACCTCGAGCTTCAGCGCCCCGGCGGTCTCGATATAGTTCAGATACTGGTCGACCAGCGCGAGGATCGAGATCTGGCGGAGGTCGACCTTCTGCCGCCGCGCGAGGTCGAGCAGCAGGTCGAGCGGACCCTCCCACGCGCCGAGCTCGAGATAGAGCGCGTCGGCGTCGGCGCGCTCCGGCGGGAACATGAAGGGCGGCTCGGGCGCGTTCATGCGGCGAGCGCCAGCAGCGCGTCGCGCTTGGCGAGGAGTTCGTGGTGCTCGCCCGCGAGCGCATCGGCGATGCGCGTGCCCGCGAGGGCGCGGTCGAGCCGCGCGGCGGTCGCCTCGGACATGGCGGGGAGGACCTCGCAGATGCCGGCCATGTCGGGCATCTTCGCCCAGCAGTTGAGGACGATGTCGCAGCCCGCCGCATGGGCGCGCGCGGCGCGTTCGGGGATCGTCCCGCCCAAGGCCTCCATGTCGATGTCGTCGGTAAGCAGCAGGCCGTCGAAGCCGATGCTCCCCCGGATCACGTCGCGGATGATCGTCGGCGAGAGGGTCGCGGGGTTCTCGGCGTCCCAGGCGGTGAAGAGGAGGTGCCCGGTCATGCCGATCGGCGCATGACGCAGCGTTTTGAAGGGCGCGAGGTCGGCCTCGAGCTCCGCAGGCGAAGCGGTGACGGTCGGCATCGCCTTGTGGGTGTCGACATCGGTGCGGCCGTGGCCGGGCATGTGCTTGATGCAGCCCGTCACCCCGCCCTCCGCAAGGCCCTCGAGGATCGCGCGGCCGAGCGCGGCGACCTGCACCGGGTCCTCGCCGAGCGAGCGGTCGCCGATCACGTCGTGCGCGCCCGGGACCCTCAGGTCGAGCGGCGGGTGGTAGTCGACGTTGATTCCCATCGCCGAGAGCTCGAGTGCCATCGCCCGGGCGCCGACGCGGGCGGCCTCGATCGCGCTCGCCGGGGCGACCTGGTAGAGCCGGTCGAAGGCCTGCCCCGCCGGATAGGGCGACCAGCCGGGGGGCCTGAGGCGCGCGACGCGGCCGCCTTCCTGGTCGATCGAGACGAGCAGGCGTTCGCGGCCGTGGATGTTGCGGAGGTCGTCGGTCAGTGCCCTGAGCTGCGCGGGGTCGACGCAGTTGCGCCCGAACAGGATGTAGCCCGCCGGGTCGGCCTCGCGGAAGAAGGCGCGCTCGTCGGGGGTGAGCTCGGGGCCGGAAAGACCGAAGATCGCCGGAATCATGCCCCCAGAGTCGCACTTGGCGGGGGTGTGAGCAAGGGGTGGAAGGGGTGTGGAACGGGGATAAGCCCCGGTTCCGGCCGGCTGGGCCACCCGCTATTTCACCTGGCAGTCGATCCCGTCGGCCTTGAGCGCGGCGCACAGGCGGGTCGCCTCGGCCCGGCTGCCCGCGACCGCCTGCAAGCGGTAGACCGTGCCGATGTCGACCTTGCCCTCGACGATGCGGTATTTCACGCCCTTGAGCACCTCGGTGCGGCGGGCGATGTCGCTCCACCCCTGCTCGGCGCGGGCGCGGGTGCCGTAGGCGGCGAGCTGGACCCCGGTGCCGGGCACGGCGGGCGCGGGCGCCGCGGAGGGCGCGGTCACGGGGACGAGCTTGCTGCCCGGCGCGCCCTTCGCGGGCGTGGGCGACGGGGCCGCGCCGGGGACGCTCGGCAGCGGCGGGGTCTCGGCGACCACCGCAGGGCGCTGACCGCCCTCGCCCACCACGGGCGCGACATTGCCGGTGCCGGCGAATTCCTTGCCGCCCGGATTCTCGGGGCGCTGCTTGATCGGGCCCTCGGGCGCTTCGATCACGCTGCCGTCCGCGACCACCTCGCTCGCCGCCATGCGGTTCGAGAAGAACCACACCCCCCCGACCACCGCCGCGCCCAATGCCAGCAGCAGTCCGACGAAGCCGACGATCTGCCAGGTGTCGATGCCGCCCGCCTCCTCGTCCTCCTCGTCGGATTCGAGCCACGGCAGGCTGTCGGTGTCGGCGAGGTCAAGCTCGCCGCCGTCCTCCGGGATATCCTCGTATTCGGCCTCGATCATACCGGCACCCTTGCTGCTGTTCCCGGCAGGCGGGTCACATGCTCTCGACCGCCGCGACGCCGAGCACGCCGAGACCGCCGCGAATAACCTGCCCGATCGCGTCCCCGAGGAAAAGCCTCGCCGCGGTCAGGTCGCGGTCCTGTTCCACGATGAAGCGCTTCTCGGGGCGGTCGTTACCGAGGTTCCAGTAGGAATGGAGGTCCCCGGCGAGGTCGTTGAGGTAAAAGGCGATGCGATGCGGCTCGCGGGCACGGGCGGCCAGTTCGATCTCGCGCGGGAATTGCGCGGCGCGGGCGACGAGCGCGAGCTCCTCCGCGCCCAGCCGGTCGAGCGCCGCGTCGGAGGGCACGATCCCCATCTCCGCCGCCTTGCGCAACGTCGAGCGGATGCGGGCGTGGGCATATTGGACGTAGAAGACCGGGTTGTCCTTCGAGGCCTCGACCACCTTGTCGAAGTCGAAATCCATCTGCGCGTCGGGCTTCCTCGTCAGCATGGTGAAGCGCACCACGTCCTTGCCCACCAGCTCGACCATGTCGGCGAGCGTCACGAAGTTGCCCGCGCGCTTCGACATCTTGAAGGGCTGCCCGCCCTTCATCAGCTGCACCATCTGCACGAGCTTGACCTCGAAGGGCTTGGGCGCCCCGCCATCGGCGCTGGTCAGCGCGGCGACCGCGGCCTTGATGCGCTTCACCGTCCCGGCATGGTCCGCCCCCCAGATGTCGACGAGCGCATCGGCGGTCTGGGCCTTCTGGAAGTGATAGGCGAGGTCCGCGCCGAAATAGGTCCACGCGCCGTTCGACTTCTTGATCGGCCGGTCCTGGTCGTCCCCGAACCTCGTCGAGCGGAACAGCGGCAGCGAGACCGGCTCCCAGTCCTCAGGGGGGGCCTTGCCCTTGGGCGCCTCGAGCACGCCGTCATAGACGAGGTCGTGTTCGCGCAGCCACTTCTCCGCCGCATCGACCTTGCCCGAGGCCTGCAATTCGGCCTCGGAGGAGAAGAGGTCGTGCTGAATCCCGACCGTCGCGAGGTCCGCGCGGATCATGTCCATCATCGCCGTGACCGCGCGAGTGCGGAACAGCGGCAGCCAGTCGCTCTCGGGCGCAGCGGCGTAGGCCTCGCCGAACTCGGCGGCGAGCTGCTGGCCGACGGGCACGAGGTATTCGCCGGGGTAAAGCCCCTCGGGGATCGTCACGCTTGCCCCGAGCGCCTCGCGGTAGCGCAGGTGCACCGAGCGGGCGAGCACGTCGACCTGCGCGCCCGCGTCGTTGACGTAGTATTCCTTGATGACCCGGTGCCCGGCGAATTCGAGCAGCCCGGCGAGCGCATCGCCGACCACCGCACCGCGGCAATGGCCCATGTGCATCGGGCCGGTGGGGTTGGCCGAGACATATTCGATGTTGACCACCCGGCCCTCGCCCATGTCCGAGCGGCCGTAGTCGGTGCCGAGGGAGGCGATGGCGCGCAGCTCGGCGAGCCAGGCCTCGGGGGCGAGCCGCAGGTTGATGAAGCCGGGACCGGCGATTGCGGCACCCGCGATGCCAGGGCGGCTCGCGAGCTTGGCGGTGATCGCCTCGGCGAGCGCGCGCGGGTTGAGGCCGGCGGGCTTGGCGAGGACCATCGCGGCGTTGGTCGCAAGGTCGCCGTGTGCGGGATCGCGCGGCGGCTCCAATGTGACATTGGCGAAGGAGGTGCCGGCGGGGAGCGTCCCCTCGGCGACCAGTTCGGTCAGCACCTGCTCGATCAGCGCCGCGTGGGCGGCGTAAAGGGTCTTGGGTTGGGTCATGCGTGTTCTCTAGCGTCAGGCGCGTTTGTTCGCGCGTGCAAAGAAGGAAGCGAGGCCCCGGGTCAAGCCCGGGACGACGGTGAGGAGAGGAGCGACTGCAAAGCGAGCGCGTGGCACTCCTCGGTGCCGAAGGCGCCGCGAGCGCACACGCGCGAGCCGCAGGTGCTCAAGCCCGCCGGGCTTGAAACGCACCGAGGACGGGGGCGCGGAGGCGCCCCCGCAACCATCAGCGCGTCACGTTGTAGCGCAGCTGCTCCTCGGTCAGCTGGAAGCCGACCAGCATCTCGAAACGGGTGCGGGCGATCGCGGCCTTGACCTCGGGCTCGGCGAGCGGGTCGAGCGCGGCCTCCTGATCGCCCGCGCGGCGTCGCCTCGTGATGCGCTGGCGGATGTCCTCGGGCAGCGAGGCATCGGCGCGGTTGACGAAGCTCGCCGCCTTGGCAGTGGCGCTTGCGCGCTCCTGCCCGTCGGCGAAGGAAAGGGTGACGGTGCCGACGCGCTTGGAGATCACCGCGTTGCCCGCCTGGAGCACGGTCACGAAATAGGGCAGCGCGACGGTCCGCGCCCCGCTGGTGTCGGCGCGGCGGGCGTTCACGGTGAAGCTCGCCTCGGAATAGACCTTCTCGCCGGTGTCGTTGCAGGTCGCGCGCAGGTTGGTCATCGAGGCGCTGACGTCGAGGCTCGCGGTGGTGGTGTCGCCGGGGATGCGGAAGGTGGTGATGTCGCCGGTGAAGTCGGGTATGCCGACCGAGGGGCAGGTGGTCAGCACGCTCGAGATGCCGACGCCCTCGTCGATCACGAGCTCGCCCTTGTTCGAGCAGGCGGACAGCGCGGCAACCGCGGGAAGGGCAATCAGGGCGCGTGCGCGAAGCATCATTGTGGAGCCGTCCTCGTATATCCGATCCCGTGCGCCCTAGCGAGGACGGGCGGAAAGCGCTAGGGGGAGCAACATGAACGCGCCCTTTCAGACCACCGACACTCCCGCGGCCGCGCTGCCGCCCCTCAACCTGCTGATCGCCGCCCCGCGCGGCTTCTGCGCCGGGGTCGACCGGGCGATCGAGATCGTCGAGCGCGCGCTCGAGCGCTATGGCTCGCCGGTCTATGTGCGCCACGAGATCGTCCACAACAAATACGTGGTGGAGCAGCTCAAGGCCAAGGGCGCGATCTTCGTCAAGGAGCTGGACGAGGTGCCCGACGATGCGCCGGTGGTGTTCAGCGCCCACGGCGTGCCCAAGGCGGTCCCGGCCGAGGCACGGCGCCGCAACCTCCTCTATGTCGACGCCACCTGCCCGCTGGTCAGCAAGATTCACCGCCAGGCCGAGCGCCAGATCGAGAAGGGGCGCCACATCATCTTCATCGGCCACGAGGGCCACCCCGAGGTGATCGGCACGATGGGCCAGGTCGAGCCGGGGCAGATGACCCTCGTCGAGACGATCGAGGACGTCGACAAGCTCCCCTTCGATTCGGACGAGGAATTGGCCTACCTCACCCAGACGACGCTGTCGGTCGACGACACCCGCGAGGTCATCGAGGCATTGGAGTGGCGCTATCCCAACATCTCCGGCCCGCGCGCGGAGGACATCTGCTATGCGACCTCGAACCGTCAGGCGGCGGTCAAGGAACTCGCGCAGGACTGCGACCTCGTGCTGGTGATCGGCGCGCCCAATTCCTCGAACTCGCTGCGGCTCGTCGAGGTGTCGGAGCGGCTGGGCACGCCCGCCAAGCTGATCCAGCGCGCCTCGGAGATCGACTTCGCCTGGCTCGACGGGGTGACGACGCTCGGGCTGACCGCCGGGGCCTCGGCGCCCGAGATCCTGGTGCGCGAGGTGGTCGCCGCGCTCGCCCGGCACCGCACCATCGCCGAGCGCGAGATCACCGCGACGGTCGAGAAGATGGTCTTCAAGCTCCCCCGCCAGCTCACCGAATAGGCGCAAGGGGGGCTCAGGCGTGGCGGTCTACACCCACCTCGGGGCCGAGGACCTCGCGCGGCTGATCGGCGAATACGACGTCGGCGAGCTGGTCTCTGCCAAGGGAATCGCCGAAGGGGTTTCCAACTCCAACTGGCTGGTCGAGACGACCGGAAGCGCTGGCAGCGGCACGCGCTTCATCCTGACGCTCTACGAGCGGCGGATCGACTATGCGGACCTGCCCTATTTCCTCGGGCTGCTCGATCACCTTGCGGGCAAGGGCTGCCCGGTGCCGCGCACGATGCACGACCGCGCGGGGGGATCGTGGCGGATGGTCGAGGGCAAGGCCGCCGCCCTGATCGAGTTCCTGCCCGGCGTTTCGCCGACGCGGCCCACCCCGGCGCAGGCGCGCGCGGTCGGCGCGGTGCTCGCGAACCTCCACCTCGCCGCGCGGGATTTCCCGAGCGCCCGCGCCAACGCGATGGACTTCGCCGCCAGCGCCGCGATCCTCGACGCCTGCGGGGCCGAGCGGCTGGCGACAATCGACGCAGGGCTTCCGGCGATGCTGGACCACGCCCGCGCGGCCGCCGCGCTCGACCTGTCGGCGCTCCCGGTCTCCCAGACCCACACCGACCTCTTTCCCGACAACGTGCTGATGCTTGGGCCGAAGGTCACGGGGCTGATCGACTTCTACTTCGCCTGCACCGGGCCGATGGTGCTCGACCTCGCGGTGAGCCACGCGGCGTGGAGCTTCGATGCCGCCAATACCTACGACCCCGCGATCGGCAGCGCGCTCATCGCGGGCTACCAGTCGGTGCGCCCGCTCGATGCCGCCGAGCGCGCGCTCTTCGCCGAGGTCGCCAAGGGCGCGTGCCTGAGGTTCGTCGCGAGCCGCGCCGAGGACTGGCTCGACACCCCCGACGACGCGCTCGTCACCCGCAAGGACCCGATGCAGTTCGCCGCGCGCTGGGCCTTCTACGACCGCGAAGGCGCGGGGCTGCTTGCCTGACGCCCCCCGCCCGGCCTAGGGGCTCGCCGACATGAGACAGGTCGACATCTTCACCGACGGGGCGTGCAAGGGCAACCCGGGTCCGGGCGGCTGGGCCGCGATCCTCAGGAGCGGGGCGCACGAGAAGGAGCTCGTCGGCGGCGAGCCGCGCACCACCAACAACCGCATGGAGATGACCGCGGTGCTGCGCGGCCTGTCGGCGCTCAAGGAGCCCTGCGCGGTGACGGTCCACACCGACAGCCGCTACGTCATCGACGGGATGACCAAGTGGATCTTCGGCTGGCAGAAGAAGGGCTGGATCAACGCGGCGAAGAAGCCGGTGGTGAACGAGGACCTGTGGCGCGAACTGATCGCCGCCGCGCGGCCGCACAAGGTCGCGTGGGAATGGGTCAAGGGCCACTCCGGCCACCCCGAGAACGAACGCGCCGACGCCCTCGCGAGCGAGGAGGCGGCGCGGCAGGGGGATGCGCGGTCGGCTTTCGGGCATTAGGTCCACGAAGTCGTCATTGCGAGGAGCCGAAGGCGACGCGGCAATCCATGGACGAGCCACACCGCACGCGGGAACCTCAGGCCATCGATTGCTTCGCTTCGCTCGCAATGACGAGGGGGTGAGCCTCAGCTGTTGTCGACCACCTCGGCGGCAGGGCCGTTTGTCTTGATCGAATCGATCGCGTTCTGCGCGCTCGCTTTGCTCGAATAGCCCTCGGTGGTGAACATCACTTCCGAATTGTACTTGAACTTCACGCGGTATTCGCCGGCCTTGTCCCTGGTGATCTCGAAGCTGTGCGCCATCGGCTCTCTCCCTTGTGGCTAATGCCGGTTAGGAAAATGCCAGAAGCAGGCGGCGCTGCCTAGGCCGATTGCGGGAGCGGCGCGGCGGCGAAGCGCGCGGGGGCGTAGGCCGCGGGGTCGATCCCGGCGGTCACCGCGTCTGGCCACTCCCCCAGGATCAGCTGGCGGGCGAGGCGCGCGGCGGCCGGCGCGGTCTGGATGCCGAAGCCACCCTGGCCTGCGAACCAGAAGAACGACGGCTCCCCGGGGTCGGCGCCATAGACCGGCAGGCGATCGGGGGCGAAGCTCCTGAGCCCCGCCCAGCGATGCTCGAGCGCGGCGATGCGCCAGTCGGTGACGCTCTGGAAGCGGTCGATCGCGAGCGCGACGTCGAGCTCCTCGGGCGCGGCGTCGCAGGGCTCGGAGGGGACCTCGTCGTGCGGGGAGAGCCACAGGCGCCCGGCGTCGGGCTTGAAGTAGAAGCCGCCCTTGATGTCGAGCACCAGCGGCAGGTCGGCGGGCGCGGGCGGATCGACGCGCAGCACCGCGACGGTGCGGCGCAGCGGGGCGATCCCGACGGGGCGCACCCCGGCGAGGCGCGCGATTTCGTCCGCCCAGGCGCCCGCGGCATTGACGATCCGCGCGGCGCGGAAGGTCTCGCCGTGCGCGGCGGCGATGGTCCACACGCCGCCCGCCCGCGCGAGCCCCGCGACTCGGGCGCGGGTGACGAGCGCGGCCCCGGCGCGCCGCGCTTCGCGCAGGTAATGCTGGTGGAGCCCCGCGACGTCGATGTCGGCGCAGGCCGGCTGGTGGAGCGCCTCGCTCCATTCGGGCCGGATGCCGGGCACGCGTTCGCCGAGCGCCGCAGGCGCGAGGCGCTCCATCCGCACCCCGGTGCCCTCGTAGCTCGCGCGGAAAGCCTCCATCGCGGCGCGGTCACCGGCGCGCCCGACATAGAGCGCGCCGCGCGGGGTGAGGAAGCCGTGTTCCGCGAGGAACGGCCCCGAGGCGCGGGTCAGCGGGGTGATGGCGGGGCCGCCGTAGCACTCCTCCCAGAACGCCGCCGAGCGCCCGGTGGCGTGGTAGCCGGGCGCATCCTCGGCCTCGAGCAGGAGCACGGAGGCCTCGCGGGCGAGCTCGGCGGCGATGCTCGCCCCCGCCATCCCCGCCCCGATCACGGCGATATCGTGGATCATCTCGGAGCGGGTGCCACCCGGTCGAGAAACGCCGCGATCCGCGCCATGATCGGCCCTCGCACCGCGTCGACCTCGCGCAGCACCTCGTGGGCGGCCTCCTCGCCGAGCGCGAGGAGTTCGCCCCGGGGGAGGCGGCGCGCGGCGGCAAGGTTGGCGGGGTGGCTCACCAGCTTGTCGGCCGAGGTCGAGATCACCAGCACCGGCGCGGTCACGCTCTCGAGCGCGCCGGGCGCCTCGAGCAGGATCCAGGAGGCATAGGCGCGCTCGACCCAGCGCCAGCTGCCCGGGCCCATGACGAGCTCGGGCCGCGCCTCGCGCCACCATTGCTCGTCGGCGTAGCGCTCGGGATCGTGGGTGAGGAGATTGGCGCGCGCGGCCGGGAGCTCGCCGGGCTTCTCGCTCCACTTCCACGCGGGCCGCGCCGGGTCGCCGACGCGGCACATCGCGCGGGCGAGGCCGTGGAGGAAGCCGAGCGGCAGCGGCGGCCCGGCGATCCCGGTCATGGGCGCGCTCAGCACGACGGCGTCGGGTGCGATGCGCTTCGCCACCAGCGCGCGCAGCACGAGGTGCCCGCCCATCGAATGCGCGGCGAGAACGTGCGGCCCCGGGGTCTCGCGGGTCCAGCGCTCCCACAGCAGCGCGAGATCGTCGATCCACACCGCGAAGTCCTCGACATGGCCCGTCACCGCGTCCTTGCCGAGCCGCCCCGAGCCCGCCTGCCCGCGCCAGTCCGAGGCGGTCACCCGCCACCCGGCGCGGTGCCATTCCTCGAGCGTCTCGAGATATTTCTCGTAGAAGTCGCCGCGCCCGGGGAGGAACAGGATCGATCCGCGCGGGGCCGGCGCCGCGCCCGGCCAGTCGATGCGGCGCACTGTGTGGCCGTCCGCGGCCTCCCAGGTGCTCTCGCGCGCGGCGGGGGGAATCGCGCGGCGGTCGATCGCCGCGACAGTGCTCGCCGCCGTCATCGCGGGCCGCCGAACGTGGTTACTATTTGGTAAGTCATGATCTGTACGAGTGTCCCAAGAAGGAACGGCCGCCCGAATGTCCGCGCGGCCTAACGGGGGCACGCGTTCGATGAGTTCCATTTCCTACGGTCTGCTGATCGCCTTGGCAATCGCGCTGCTGGTGGCGGCCTTCACCGATATCCGCCGCCGCCAGATCGACAACTGGCTGAACCTCGCGATCGCGCTCGGCGCGCCGGCCTTCTGGTGGTCGCAGGGCCTTGCCCTGTGGCCCGACGTCGCGCTGCAACTCGGCATTGCGGTCGGCGCCTTCGCGGTCTTCGCGGCGATGTTCCGTTTCCGGATCATGGGCGGCGGCGACGTCAAGCTGCTCACCGCGCTCGCGCTGTGGGTGCCCTTCTACGAATACATGCAGTTGCTGCTGATCATGTCGATCGCCGGGGGCATCCTCACGGTGATGCTGGTGTTCTGGCACGTCGCGCGCCGCCAGCGCGACCGCATCGCGGTGCCATATGGCGTGGCGATCGCGTTCGGCGCGCTGTGGACGCTCGCGATCAACTACCTGCCCGCCGGCACGCTGGCGGCCTGAGCGGGCACGAGGGTTCGCTTTCGTCGCATAACCCGATCTTAACCGTTCAAGCCTTACGCCACGCAACCATACCTGCCCGCTAACCAATTGGGGCGACTACGAGGGGGCTATTTGAGCCATGGATAGGAAGAAGCTGGTTCTGCTGCTCGGTGCGCTGATCATCGCGATCGGCACGGCCATCGCTGCGCGCAGCATGTTCGCCGGAGGCTCTGCTCCCCAGGCCGAGGCCGCGGTCCCGACCGGCCCCCGCGTGCTCGTCGCCAAGCGCGCCCTGCCCGCGGGCACGATCATCACCGCCGATGCGCTGGGCTTCCAGCCCTGGCCCAAGGAGCTGGTGCAGGACGCCTACTTCCTCGACGGCGAGGCCGACATGAACAAGCTGCTCGGCACCGTGGTGCGCTATCCGATCACCGCCGGCGAGCCGGTCACGCAGGGCGCGCTCGTCTCGCCGGGCGACCGCGGCTTCCTCGCCGCCGCGCTCGGGCCGGGGATGCGCGCCGTGACGGTGCCGGTCTCGGCCACCACCGGGGTCGCGGGCTTCGTATTCGCGGGCGACCGCGTCGACCTCGTGCTCACCCAGCAGTCCGACGCCGATGAAGGCCCGTCTTTCAAGGTAGCCGAAACCGTGCTGCGCAACCTGCGCGTGCTCGCCACCGACCAGACCACCGAGAAGACCACCGACGAGAACGGCAAGACCGTGGTGCAGGAATTCCGCACCGTGACGCTCGAGGTCACCCCGAAGATCGCCGAGAAGATCGCGGTCGCCCAGACGATCGGCCAGATCAGCCTGGCGCTGCGCTCGATCTCGGACAACCCGGCCGATCTGGAAAAGGCGCTCGCCTCGGGCAGCGTGCAGATCCCGGCGGGTGCGACGCCCGAGCAGGAGGAGAAGCTGCTCAAGGCCGCCGCCGGCCAGCCGATGGACAAGGGCACCACCTTTTCGACCGGTGGCGATGTGTCGCGTTTCCAGCGTTCCGCTCCGCCGCCGCCGAAGGGTTCGGCACGTCCTGCCGCGCCGCAATACTTCGCTGCTCCGGCCCAGCCGGCGGCCAGCGGCGGCGCAGTCAAGGTCTACACCGGGCCGAGCGTGCGGGTGACCCGCGGCAAGGAAACCTCCGAGGAGAAGGTCAGCGCCAGGACCGGCGCGATCCTCTCGGGCCAGGCCACCGGGGTGCGCAAGGCCGGGCAGACCCTGCCCGCCGCCGGTTCCACCCTCGCCTTCTGATGACGACGACGACCAAGACCATGCCGACCACATCCCAGGGGGGTCATCCCATGACACGCAAGTTCAAGACCAAGCTGCTGGTGGCCGCGCTCGCCGCGGTGCCGATGGCGGCGATGCCGGCCGCGACCGCGGTCGCGCAGCAGGTCGTCCGCCCGTCGCAGGAAATCGTCCTGTCGATCGGCAAGGGCGAGCTGGTGACGGTGCCCGGCAGCATGACCGACGTGTTCGTCGCCAACGATCAGGTCGCCGACGTCCAGGTCAAGTCGCAGCGCCAGCTCTACGTGTTCGGCAAGGCCGGCGGCGAGACCACGGTCTATGCCAGCAACGCGGCCGGCGACGTGATCTTCTCGGCCAACATCCGGGTCGGCTCGAACATCGGCAGCCTCGACCAGATGCTGGCGATGGCGATGCCCGACGCCAAGATCTCGGTCTCGACGATGGGCACCAGCACCGTGCTCCTGACCGGCACCGTCGGCGCCCCCGAGGACGCCGCCGAGGCCGAGCGCCTCGTCACCGCCTTCCTCGGCAAGGACGCCAACGTCATCAGCCGGCTGCGCACCGCGACCCCGCTCCAGGTCAGCCTCCAGGTCAAGATCGCCGAGGTCAGCCGCAGCCTGCTGCGCGAGATCGGCGGCAACCTCCAGAGCTTCGACACCACCGGCGGCTTCCGCTTCGGGGTCGGCACGGGCCGCTCGATCGTCACCGGCAAGTCGGGCCTCGCCGGGCCCTTCGCGAGCGGCAACGGCATCCAGAACCCGACCATCACCGTGCCCGTGATCGGCTCCAATGGCCTGCCGCTGTTCGACGACACCGGCAAGCCGGTCACCCAGGACCTGCTCGGCACCGGCGTGAACAGCAACGGCGGCACGACGCTGTCGGGCCTCGGGCGGCTGTTCGGCATCGACATGCTCGGCGCGCTCGACCTGTCCGAACGGCTCGGCCTCGTCACCACCATCACCGAGCCGACCCTCACCGCGCTGTCGGGCGAGACCGCGACCTTCCTCGCGGGCGGCGAATTCCCGATCCCGGTCTCGCAAGGCCAGCTCGGGCAGGTGACGGTCGAGTTCCGCGAGTTCGGCGTGAGCCTCGCCTACACCCCGACGGTGCTCTCCAACGGCCGCATCTCGATGCGGGTGCGCCCCGAGGTCTCCGAGCTTTCGGCGCAGGGTGCGGTGTCGCTCAACGGCTTCCAGGTCCCCGCGCTGACCACCCGGCGCACCGAGACGACGGTCGAGCTCGGCTCGGGCCAGAGCTTCATGATCGCCGGGCTGATGAGCGCCAACTCGCAGAACCAGCTCGACAAGGCACCGGGCGTGGGCGACGTGCCGATCCTCGGCAACCTGTTCCGCAGCCGCAGCTTCCGCAAGGGCGAGACCGAGCTGGTGATCATCGTCACCCCCTATCTCGTGAAGCCCGTCGACGCGAAGGACATCAAGCTGCCGACCGACGGCTTCCACTCGGCCAACGAGTTCGAGCAGCTGCTCGGCTACCAGAACAACGCGGGCAAGTCGGGCGAGCAGCGCCCCCTCCCCCGCGCCGCCGACGGGGACGCCCCTGAGCCCAAGGTGAGCGCCGCCGATCCGGCCGCGATCATTCCCTCGGCCCCGGAAAAGCCGCGCCGCGCGGAGAAGAAGTCCCGTCGCGGGGAGAAGTCCGCCAGCGTCGCCGCGGCGCCCGGCTTCAGCCTCTGACATGAGAAAGGTGACGACGATGCACGATGCACGACAAATGCGGCTCGCCCTCGCGCTGATGCTGGGCCTCGGCCTCGCCGGCTGCGGCGGGATGCCCCAGAACACCTCGCTCTATTCGGTCAAGCAGCCGGTGGTCGAGCGCAGCAACATGACGCTCGACGTGGCGACCACCCCGGGCGGCCTGCCGATCTCCGAGCAGCAGCGCATCGCCGGCTGGTTCGAGACGCTGAACCTGCGCTACGGCGACCGGATCGCGGTCGAGAACCCGGGCCAGAACCCGGCGGTGGCGAACGCGGTGCGCGACCTTGCGGGCCGCTACGGGCTGATGCTCGCCGACGCCGCGCCGGTCACGCCGGGCTATCTCCAGCCGGGCCAGGCACGCATCGTCATCACCCGCTCGAGCGCGAGCGTCCCGGGCTGCCCCGACTGGTCGGCCAAGTCCGACATGAACTATTCGAGCGGCCTCAGCCCCAATTTCGGCTGCGCGATCAACAGCAACCTCGCCGCGATGGTCGCCGATCCGCAGGACCTGCTCGAAGGCAAGAAGGGCTCGGGCGAGACGGTGATCGCGACCTCGAACAAGGCGATCTCGACCTATCGCGACAAGACGCCGACCGGTGCGGGCGAACTCAAGGAAGCCGGCGCGAACGGCGGGGGAGGTAACTGAGCCATGAATGCACCCTGGAAATCGGGCCTGCCCGGCAACCGCGACCCCTTCTCGGCCTATATCTGCGACGACAGCGCGCTCGACGTGCTGCGTCCGGTGGTGATCGAGCTCGGCTGGCAGCCGGAGAAGTGCAACAAGGGCGGCCTGCGCAACGCAGTCCAGTCGCTCTCGGTGAGCGCCTCGCCGGCGATCCTCGTGGTCGACCTGTCGGAAAGCGGCGATCCATTGAACGACATCAACGCCCTCGCCGAGGTGTGCGAGCCGGGGACGGTGGTGATCGCCATCGGCCAGGTCAACGACGTGCGCCTCTACCGCGACCTGCTCTCGAGCGGGATCCACGACTACCTGCTGAAGCCCCTGTCGCCCCAGCAGGTGCATGACGCGCTTAACCAGGCGCTCGCGGTGTTCATGAGCCCCAAGGCGGGCGACGCGGACGCGGCCAAGCGCCACATCTCGACCGCCGTCGTGGGCACCCGCGGGGGCGTGGGCGCCTCGACGCTCGCGACCTCGCTCGCGTGGCTGTTCTCCGAACAGCACAAGGCGCCGACCGCGCTGCTCGACCTCGACGTGCATTTCGGGACCGGCGCGCTCGCGCTCGACCTCGAGCCGGGCCGCGGCCTCACCGACGCGATCGAGAACCCGAGCCGCATCGACCCCTTGTTCATCGAGCGCGCGATGGTGCGCGCCGGGGACAACCTGTCGATCCTCTCGGCCGAGGCCCCGATCAACCAGCCGCTGATGACCGACGGCAGCGCCTTCGTGCAGCTCGAGGACGAGTTCCGCCAGGCCTTCGAGATGACGGTCATCGACCTGCCGCGCAACATGCTCATCAACTTCCCGCAGCTGCTGGCGGACGTGAACCTCGTGGTGCTGACCTGCGAGCTCACCCTCGCCTCGGCGCGCGACACGATCCGGCTGCTGTCGTGGCTCAAGGCCAATGCCAGCCACGCGCATCCGATGATCGTCGCCAACAAGGTCCAGCCCGGCGTCGCCGAGATCAGCAAGGCCGACTTCGAGGCCTCGATCGAGCGCAAGGTCGATTTCGTGGTGCCCTACGACATCAAGGCGGCCTCGAACGCGGCCAAGCTCGGCCAGGTGTTCGTCGATGCCAACCGCTCGAGCAAGGCGACCGCGGCGATCCGCCAGATCGCCGAGCGCGTGATGGGCGTGAGCGTCGACGAGGGCCACGCGGGCGGGCCTGAGAAGAAGTCGCTGCTCGGCGGCTTCGACTTGAAGGCGCTGGTCGCCAAGAAGAACAAGGCGCCCGCCGAAACGGCGGAATGAGGCCGCGCGGCGGCGGCGGGGCGGCGCGCAGGCCGCCCCGCCGCCGCGGGCGAGCCTGAACGAGGCAGGAACACGCGAGCATGGATTTTCTCCAGACCCTGATCATCACGCTGACGATCTTCGCCGTGCTCGTCCTCGGCTACACGGTGTTCGCCGGATCGGGCGTCGCCAAGGCCCAGAAGCGCCGCATGCAGGCGGTGCGCTACCGCCATTCCGAGAGCCTCGATGCCAAGGTCGACGCGCAGTTCAAGCGCGCCATCGCCGCGCGCAAGCCCAAGACCTACCGCGTCGCCGGCTCGGGCTCGCGGATGGAGGCGCTCGCGGTGCGGCTCAATCGCACCGGCAAGAGCTGGACGGTGAGCCAGTACATCTACGCCTCGCTCGGCCTCGGCATCGGCATGGCGGCGGTGGTGTTCGTCTTTGCCGGCGCCCCGCTGCTCGCGCTCGGCGTCGGTGCGCTCGTCGGCGCGGGCCTCCCGCACTGGTGGGTGGGCCGCCTCATCAACAAGCGCACCAACCAGTTCATCTCCAAGTTCCCCGACGGCATCGAGCTGCTCGTGCGCGGCCTGCGCTCGGGCCTGCCCGTCACCGAGACGCTCGGCATCGTCGCCACCGAGGTCCCCGGACCGGTCGGCGCGGAGTTCAAGACGATCATCGACCGCATCAAGGTCGGCAAGACGATGGAGGACGCGCTCCAGGACACCGGCGACAAGCTCGGCATCCCGGAGTTCAACTTCTTCACCATCACCCTCGCGATCCAGCGCGAGACCGGGGGCAACCTCGCCGAGACGCTCTCGAACCTCGCCAACGTGCTGCGCCAGCGCGCGCAGATGAAGCTCAAGATCAAGGCGATGAGCTCCGAATCCAAGGCCTCGGCCTACATCGTCGGCTCGCTGCCCTTCCTCGTCTTCGGCGCGATCATGTTCATCAACCCGGGTTACATGGGCAAGTTCTTCGAGGACGACCGCCTGATCGTCGCGGGGCTCGGTGCGGGCGTGTGGATGGGCATCGGCGTGTGGATGATGTCCAAGATGATCAACTTCGAGATCTGAGGCGGGGAGACAGGCCATGATCAACCAGCCCCAGGGTCCGATGGTTCTCGGCTTCGACGTGATCGTCGTCGGGTCCGTGCTCGCCGGCCTCGCCGCCTTCGCGGTGGTGCTCGCGATCTATGCCGCGGTCACGATCAAGGACCCGATGGCGAAGCGCGTCAAGGCGCTGGAGGCCCGGCGCGAGCAGCTGAAGGCGGGGATCGTCACCTCGGCGACCAAGAAGCGCACCAGCCTCGTGCGCCGCACCGACACCACCGACCGGGTCAAGGACAGCCTCGGCAGGCTCAACGTCCTCCAGGAAAGCCAGATCCGGATCATCCAGCAGAAGCTGGCGCACGCGGGCTACCGCAACAAGGAACTGGCCGTCATCATCATCGGCGCGCGCGCGATCGCGCCGCTCGTGCTCGGCGGGGTGATGGGCCTGCTCATCTATGTCGTGAACTTCTGGCCCGACTGGGGCCCGATGACGCGCCTCTTCGCCTTCGCGATGACCGTGTTCCTGTCCTACAAGGGCCCGGAAATCTACCTCAAGAACAAGGCGGTGAAGCGCACGAAGGAGATCCAGAAGGGCCTTCCCGACGCGCTCGACCTGCTCGTGATCTGCGCCGAGGCCGGTCTCACGGTCGACGCTGCCTTCAACCGCGTCGCCAAGGAACTGGGCCGCGCCTATCCCGAACTCGGCGACGAATTCGCCCTGACCGCGATCGAATTGAGCTTCCTCAACGAGCGCAAGATGGCGTTCAACAACCTCGCCTACCGCGTCAATCTGGAAGCGGTGAAGGGCGTGGTGACGACCATGATCCAGACCGAGCGCTACGGTACCCCGCTCGCCAGCGCGCTGCGCGTCCTGTCGGCCGAGTTCCGCAACGAGCGCATGATGCGCGCCGAGGAAAAGGCCGCGCGTCTGCCGGCGATCATGACCGTGCCGCTGATCGTGTTCATTCTGCCCACGCTCTTCGTGGTCATCCTCGGCCCCGCGGCCTGTTCGATCTCGGACAACCTCGTCAACTCGAACGCGATGGGGTGACACCGGCGCCGGCGCGAACGCCCGAGGGCATCGCGCCGTGGCGGGCCTGCCTCTCCGGTTCCCCTCCCGCTTGCGGGAGGGGCTAGGGGTGGGACAGGGATCATGCGCCGCGCGCGGCCAAGCCCACCCCCGGCCCCTCCCGCGAGCGGGAGGGGAGGAGCGAAAACGAGCCCGCCGAAGGGCCCGGGGCGGGGTTCACCCCTGCCCCGGCCCCTCGCGCAATCGCTCCCCGAGCGCCGTCGCCCGCTCGCGCAGCGCCGCGAGCAGCCGGCGCAGCTGCGCCTCCTCTTGCGGAGCGAACCCGGCGAGGAGGTCGGCCTCGGTGGCGCGGGCGAGCGGCATGACCTCGCCGTGGATGCCCCGCCCCTCGCCGGTCAGCACCAGGAGGTGCGAGCGTCCGTCGCCGGGATTGGGCGCGCGCGCGACCAGCCCGCGCTCCTCGAGCACCTTGACCGCGCGGTTGACCGCGACCTTGTCCATCAGCGTCGCCGCGGTGAGGTCGCGCTGGGTGAGGCTGCCCCCCGCCGCCTCCGCATCGCCGAGCACCGCCATCACCCGCCACTCGGCGATCTTGAGGCCGAAGCGCTTGCGATAGCGCTCGGCGATGAGGCTGCTCACCGCGTTGGAGGCGACCGAGAGCTGGTAGGGCAGGAACGCCGCGAGCTCGCCGCCGCCGTCCCCCGCCCCCTCCGGCGCATCACTCATAGGGGCGTTCGTCCCACCAGGGGTAGAAGTCGGGCATATCGGCGCTGACCTTGCCGGGATACATCGGCGCACGCTTCTCGAGGAAGCTCGCGATCCCCTCCTTGGCATCGGCGCCGCGCGAGAGGCGGTAGATCGCGCGGCTGTCGATCTTGTGCGCCTCCATCGGGTGATCGGCGGCGGCGAGGCGCCACATCATCGCCCGGGTCATGGCGACCGAGATCGCCGAGGTGTTCTCCGCGATCTCGCGGGCGAGCGATTGTGCGGCGTGGAGCAGGTCATCCGGCGCGTGGACCGAGCGCACGAGGCCGCCCGCCCGCGCCTCCTCGGCATCGAAGATGCGGCCGGTGTAGCACCACTCGAGCGCCTGGCTGATGCCGACGATGCGCGGCAGGAACCAGCTCGAGGCGGCTTCCGGCACGATCCCGCGCCGGGCGAAGACGAAGCCGTAGCGCGCGGTCGAGCTGGCAAGGCGGATGTCCATCGCGAGCTGCATCGTCGCGCCGACGCCGACCGCGACGCCGTTGCAGGCGGAGATCAGCGGCTTCCTGGATTCGAACAGACGGAGCGTCAGCAGCCCCCCGCCGTCGCGCACCCGCGGGTCGGAGAGGGTGTCGACGGTATCGCCGCTCGAGAACACCTGCCCGCCGCCCTCAGGTGTGAGGTCCGCGCCGGCGCAGAAGGCTTTCTCGCCGCTGCCGGTGAAGATCACCGCGCGCACGGCGTCGTCGGCGTCGATGTCGTCCATCGCCGCGATGATCTCCTCGCCCATGGTGCGGGTATAGGCGTTCATCTTCTCGGGGCGGTTGAGGGTGATGGTGGCGATGCCGTCGCTCTTCTCGACGATGATCTGGGTGTACTGGCTCATGGGGTCCCTCTCCTGGTGCGGCTCACGTGATGCCATGCTTGGGCCAAAAGGGAACCCCCGCAAAAGCGTGGGCTTGTCCGGGCTGCGCTTGCCGGGGGCTTGCGGGGGCCCAGACCCCCTCCACACCCCCACTAGCCCCCTCCACACCCCCTCGAGACCCTGCCTTGCCCCGGCTTTCCGGCGATGTTTCACGTGAAACATCGCCCGCTTTGACCGCCCGGCGATCCTCGGCTAACCGCAGCGGGGATGACAGGGCACACCTTCCGCATCGACCCGAGGCTCGACCCGGCAGGCCTGCACGAGGAATACCGGGCCAGCGGGCGGCTCCACATCCCCGGCTTCCTCGTCGCCGAGGATGCCGAGGCGCTGCTCGCCTTCCTCAAGAAGGCCGAGGCGTGGAAGCTGGTGTTCAACGCGGGCGAGAAGCTCTTCGAGCTCGACCGCGCGACGCAGGCCGGCCTTCCGGAGGCGAAGCGCCGCGAGCTCGAACAGGCGATCCAAGCCAAGGCGCGCTACGAGTTCCAGTTCTGCTACGAGACGATCCGCGTCCCCGACGCCGAGCGCGAGCGCCTCGCGGCGGGCACGCTGCTCGCGGATTTCGCCCGATTTCTCTCGCAAGGAGAAGGACTTGCCTTCCTTCAGGCGGTGACCGGCGAGCCCGCCATCGCCTTCGCCGACGCGCAGGCGACGGCCTATGGACCGGGGCACTTCCTCACCGCTCACGACGACGCGGTGGCCGGCAAGCACCGCAAGGCGGCCTATGTGATGAACCTGACGAAGGACTGGAGCGCCGACTGGGGCGGCCTGCTCGCGTTCCACCAGCCCGGCGTCGCGGCAGCCGAGGCGCTGGTGCCGAGCTTCAACGCGATCAACCTGTTTTCCGTGCCGCAGCCGCACAGCGTCACCATTCTCGCCCCCTTCGCGCCGCGCCGACGCTACGCGGTGACCGGCTGGCTACGGGGCGGGACGAGGCCCTGATCCACGAAGAAGCCGCCCGGGCCGGGCGGGCGCGGGCGGCTCTATCGCTCACTATTCCGTGACTTAGCGCGGCGCCATGCGGCCACGCCTCGCCATCAGCGCGGGGCCATACGAATGGCGCCGTCGAGGCGCACGTCCTCGCCGTTGAAGTAGCCGGTCTCGATCATGCACATGGCGAGCTTGGCATATTCGGTGGGGATGCCGAGCCGCTTGGGGAACGGCACCGAGGCGGCCAGCGCGTCGCGCACGTTTTGCGGCGCGGCGGCGAGCAGCGGGGTGTCGAAGATGCCCGGCAGGATGGTGTTGACGCGGATCCCCTCGTTCATGAGGTCGCGCGCGATGGGGAGCGTCATGCCGATCACCCCCGCCTTCGAGGCCGAGTAGGCGGCCTGGCCGATCTGCCCGTCCTCGCCCGCGACGCTCGCGGTGTTGACGATCGCCCCGCGCTCGCCGAACTCGTCGAGCGGGTCGAGGGTCAGCATCCCGGCGGCCGACTTGGCGATGCAGCGGAAGGTGCCGATCAGGTTCACCTGGATCACGAAGTCGAAGGCGCTGATCGGGAAGTGCTTGATCGAGCCGTCTTCCTTCGAGCGGCTGGCGGTCTTGATCGCATTGCCGATGCCGGCGCAGTTGACGAGGATGCGCTCCTGCCCGTGGGCCTCGCGGGCCCTTGCGAAACCGGCGTCGACGTCCGCGTCGCTGGTCACGTTGACCTTGCAGAACACGCCGCCGAGCTCGGCCGCGATGGCGTTGCCCTTCTCCTCGTTCATGTCGAAGATCGCGACTTTCGCGCCCTTCGCGGCGAGCGCGCGCGCGGTCGCCGCGCCGAGGCCCGAGGCACCGCCGGTGACGACCGCGGGGGTATTGCTGCTGACTTCCATTGTCTTTCCTCTCAGAGTGTAAAGATCAGAGCGCCTCGATGATCGTGACGTTGGCGACCCCGCCGCCTTCGCACATCGTCTGGAGGCCGTACTTCTTGCCCCGCGCGCGCAGGGCATGGACGAGGGTCGCCATCAGCTTGGTGCCGCTCGCGCCGAGCGGGTGGCCGAGCGCGATCGCGCCGCCGTTGACGTTGAGCTTTTCGGGGTCCGCCCCGGTGTGCTTGAGCCAGGCGAGCGGGACCGAGGCGAAGGCCTCGTTGACTTCGAACAGGTCGATGTCGTCGATGGTCAGGCCCGCGCGCTGGAGCGCCTTGTCGGTCGCGAAGAGCGGCTCTTCGAGCATGATGACCGGATCGCCCGCGGTGACGGTGAGGTTGTGAATGCGCGCCAGCGGCGTGAGGCCGTGGGCCTTCAGCGCCGCCTCGCTGACCACCAGCACCGCCGAGGAGCCGTCGCAGATCTGGCTCGAGGAGGCCGCGGTGATCGCCCCGTCGGGGGAAAGCAGCTTGACGCCGGAAATGCCCTCGAGCGTGGCGTCGAAGCGGATGCCCTCGTCGACGGTGTGCATCTGGGTGCCTTCGGGGGTCTCGATCTCGACCGCGACGATCTCGCGCTCGAAGGCCCCGCCCTGGGTCGCGGCGATCGCCTTCTCGTGGCTCGAAAGCGCGAAGCGGTCGAGGTCGTCCTTGGAAAAGCCGTGCTTCCTGACGATCATCTCGGCGCCCATGAACTGGCTGAAGTTGATGCCGGGGAACTTCGCCTCGATGCCTTCCGCCTTGCTGAGCAGGCCTTCCTTGGCGTGGAGCGTGACGTTCGAGCCCATCGGCACGCGGGTCATGCTCTCGACGCCGCTCGCGATCACCACGTCCTGCGTGCCGCTCATCACCGCCTGCGCGGCGAACTGGATCGCCTGCTGGCTGGAGCCGCACTGGCGGTCGATGGTCACCGCCGGGGTCGACTGCGGGAGCAGCTTCGAGGCGAGCACGCCCATGCGCCCGACCTGGAGCGCCTGCTCGCCGGCCTGGCTGACGCAGCCGGTCACCACATCGTCGATCGCCTTGGGATCGATCCCGGAGCGCTCGACGATCGCGTCGAGCGACTTTGCCAGCAGGTCCACCGGGTGCACCCCGGCGAGACGCCCGCCGCGGCGGCCGCCGGCAGTGCGGACGGCTTCGACAATGTAAGCAGTTGCCATGAATCTCTCCTCCAAATCGGACCGGTGAAGGCCCGCGCAGGGCGAAATCGGTTGCGCTTCGCCACTCGCTTGCCCCCCGCCTATTGAAGGCGACGGGGCAAATCAAGCGTGAGAAAGGAGGTGTCGTGCCCGTTGTGCCAGGGGCTCAGCCCACGCGCCGCACCCGGATCGCGCGCCGCCCGCCGATGCTCGCCCGGTAGCTGCCGAGCGCGGCGCTCTCGATGCGGACCACGTCGCCCGGCTTTGGCGTGCCGAGCACCGCCTGGTTGTCGATCTGGAGCCACTTGGCCCCGTTCGCGAGCGTGAAGGTCGCGCGCCCCGAGGCGTCGAAGCCGAAGCTCGCGAGCGGCTCCTCGACGCGGTCGATCTCTTCGGCCTCGGTGCCGTCGCGCTTGCCGAACAGGCCGATCTTGGGGAGCGTGAAGCCGAACAACCCGCGGCGCGCCTCCCTGATCTCGGCCTGCTCGACAATCACCACCCGCTCGGCCTTCTCCGCCTCCTCGAGCGCGCCGACCTCGCGGTCGTAGCAGGCAAGCCGTTCGGCCTCGCTGGCAATTGCGCGGCAGGCGAACACCGCCTTGGCCGCACCGCCCTGGTCGGGCCCGTCCTGCGCCCATGCAGCGCCCCCCGGAACGAGGAGAAGGGCGGCAAGAGCGCCGAGCGCGCGGCTTCGGTTCGATGGCATGGCGATGCTGCTCCCTCGGGGATGGGCCTTCGCGGATTCAACCGCCGGGCCGATCCCAACTTGCTTATGTATCAAATGATGCAGGCTGGAAGATATGTGCCTTTTGAGACACATGTCTTGATAATCCGCTCTCCGACAGCCGTCCGCCGATTTCTCTAATCTCGATTAGGGAGCGCGTCCGTCCCGGCCTGCCATGCGCATGATCCATGGATCACGCGGTGATCCGTGCCCCCAGAAAAGATATCGGAGGACGTTTCCCAATGACAAAGTTTGCCAGTCTCAAGCTGGGCGTGGCGGGAGCGGCGCTGAGCGTCGCCTTGGCGGCCAGCCCTGCACTCGGGCAGGATCAGACCGCCGAGGAGGCCGGGGACGAAGGCGCGGCTGCCGAACGCGGCATTGTTGTCACAGGCTCGCGCATCGCGTCGCCCGAGGCGACCTCGCCCGCCCCGCTCCAGGTCGTCAACCAGCAGCTCATCCAGGACTCGGGTGTCGTCAACATCCAGGAACTGCTGCTCGAGAACCCGGTGTTCGGCACCCCGACCCTGAGCCGCACCAACTCGGCCTTCCTCACCTCGGGGACGGGCGTCGCGACGATCGACCTGCGCGACCTCGGTTCGGACCGCACCCTGGTGCTGATCAACGGCCGCCGCGTCGTATCGAGCCTTGCGGGCTCGGCCACGGTCGACCTCAACGTCATCCCGACCCAGTTCATCCAGCAGGTCGACATCCTCACCGGAGGCGCCTCGTCGCTCTACGGTTCGGACGCGGTCGCGGGCGTGGTGAACTTCATCTACCGCACGGACTTCGAAGGTCTCGAAGCCAACGCACAGTACGGCCTTACCGAGCGTGGCGATTCCAACCGCCTCCAGGCGAACGTCACCGCGGGTGCGAACATCGCCGACGGCCGCGGCAACATCATGGTCCACTTCGGCTATTCCAAGGAAGACGGTCTGCGTTCGAACCAGCGCGCCAACACCCGCGTCGACGACATCGACGGCCTCTACACCGGGGGCAACTTCGGCGAATCGAGCGCGCCCTTCTTCTCGGGCTTCACCCCGCAGGGCAGCTTCATCACCGGCCAGCGCCGCAATGATGCCGGAGAGGTGATCGGTTCCTTGTACACCTTCACCTACGGGCCGAACGGTGTGCTTCAGCCCTGCATCATCACCAATGGCGCGACCTGCAACAGCGGGCGTCCGGCGATCGCCGACGATCCGACCACGCCGCAGAACGAAGCCGCGGCGGCCGTGCCGAGCATCGGCACCGGCGTCGGGCCGACGGGCTTCAACCGTCAGGAGTTCCGCACCCTCGCGGTGCCCGTCACGCGCTACACCTTCGCCGCGCGCGGCACATACGAAGTCGCGAACGACGTGGACTTCTTCTTCGAAGGCACGTTCAACAACACCTCCTCGTCGCGCATCATCGAGCCCTTCGCGCTCGATTCGGGCGGCGCCAACGGGGTGTTCCCGAGCGGTGCCGGGTACAACATCGAGAACCGCGCAAACGTCGACCTCAACGGCAACGGAACGCTGGATCCCGGCGAGTTCGGCGTCATCGTCGCCAACCCGCTCGTACCGCAGGCGATCCGCGACCAGGCGGTCGACACCAACGGCGACGGTCTGCGCGACATCGGCTTCCAGCGTCGGCTTTCCGAGTTCGGCCCGCGCAGCGGCACGACCGAACGCAACTTCTACCGCTTCGTGGTGGGTCTCGAGGGCGGCCTGTTCGACAACCGCTTCAACTGGGACATCAGCTACAACTACGGCAAGGTCACCGAGAACCAGACGTCCTCGGGGCAGGTCAACATCCCGAACTTCCGCGACGCGCTCGCCGTCCGCAGCGAGGTGGGTGACGAGAACGGCAACGGGATCGCCGGCGAGGCGATCTGCATCAGCGCGGAAGCGCGGGCCAACGGCTGTGCCCCCGCCAATATCTTCGGGGCCGGGAATGTCTCGCAGGCTGCGGTGAACTACATCGCCGCACAGGGAACCTACCAGACCGGCATCGAGCAGCAGGTGGTGCAGGCCAACCTGTCGGGTACGCTGATCGATCTTCCGGCAGGCCCGCTCGGCCTCGCGGTCGGGGCTGAATACCGCAAGGAATCGTCCTTCTCCGACAACGACGCGCTCACCAATGCCGGCCTCAACGGCGGCAACGTGCTGCCCGACACGCGCGGCTCGTTCGACGTGAAGGAGGCCTACGCCGAAATCCGCGTGCCGGTGCTCGCCGACAAGCCGTTCTTCCAGTCGCTCGACTTCAACTTCGCGGGCCGCATCTCCGACTACTCGACGGTGGGCACGGTCTACAGCTGGAACATCACCGGCACCTGGCAGCCGATCGAGGACATCCGCTTCCGCGGCACTGTCGCCGACGCGGTGCGCGCGCCGAACGTGGGCGAGCTGTTCTCCGGCCTGTCGCAGACCTTCCCGAGCGGCCTGCAGGATCCCTGCGTCGGCATCGGCGCGTCGGGCGGCGGCGTTCTGGGCGATGCCTGCCGTGCGGCCCCGGGCGTTGCGGCCAACATCGCGGCGAACGGCGTGTTCACGCTGAACCAGGCGGACCTTCAGGGGATCTCCGGCTTCGACGGCGGCAATCCCGATCTGAACGAGGAAACCGCGCGGTCCTACACGGCGGGCGTGGTCATCAACCCGCGTTCGATCGATTCGCTGCGCAACCTCACGATCACGGCCGACTACTACAACTACCGCATCAGCGACGTGATCTCGGGCTTCCCGCGGCAGTTCACGCTCGACCAGTGCTACGGGCAGAACAACCAGACCTTCTGCTCGCTGATCACGCGCCGTGCGACCGGCAGCGCAGTCAACAGCCCCGGCTCGATCGACCTGATCAACGCGCTGTCGGTCAATGCGGCGGTGCTCAAGACCTCGGGCGTCGACGTGACGGCACAGTGGTTCACCCCGCTGGGCCTGACCGAAAACGACCGGCTGACCCTGCGCGGGGCCTACACCCACGTGATCCGGTACGACTTCTTCTCGCTGCCCACGGAGGATCCCGATCGTTCGGACGGCGAGATCGGCACCGCGAAGGATCGCTTCACCGCGAATGCCGCCTACCAGAACGACGACCTGCGTCTGACCTTCACCGGCACGTTCATCGGCGCGTCCTATGTCGATGACCAGTTCGACGGGCCGCGCGCCTACAAGGTCGGTGCGGAGTTCTACCTTGACTCGCAGCTCAACTTCTTCGCCGGCGACAAGTACGAGTTCTTCGTCGGCGTCGACAACCTGCTCGACAACAAGGCTCCGAACATCCTCACGCAGATTCCCGGCAACGTCACCGGCTCGGATACGGCCGCAGACGTCTACGACGTGTTCGGCCGTCGTTACTACGCCGGTATCCGCCTCAAGCTGTGATCGCCTGAGGCTGCATCCTCCGAATACCCGAGCGGCGGGGCCCCCAGAGGTCCCGCCGCTTTTTTCGTATGTCTGCCTGTTGCGCCACAGCAACACTGCTAGGCAGGCGCGGCTCCGATACGGGCGAGTATAATCTGTGGCAAATAGGTTACATATCCCGAGTTTATGACCTGGATTAGTAACCTGACCTTCCTTTGTTGCTGGGTTTGGGCGATTTGGACACTCCAGGAGGGCCGATCGGAAGAGCCCGTCCATCCGCTTATCGTGAAGACACGCCCGCTCAAGCCCCTTGCAGGCGCCTGCGCTGCTTTCTTCACGATGTTTAACAGAGGAAATGACCAGATGACAAAGACAGGCAGTCTGAAGCTTGGCGTAGCCAGCGCGGCGCTGAGCATCGCACTGATGGCAACGCCCGCTTTCGCGCAGGACACCAACGCATCCGTCGAATCGGAAGCCGAAGCGCCCACCAGCACCATCGTCGTGACCGGTTCGCGCCTCGCGCGCCCTGAACTCGATGCCTCGAGCCCCGTTGCCGTGATCGGAGCGGAAGAGTTCCAGATCCAGCAGACCGTCAACGTCGAAGAAGTTCTCAACGATCTTCCGCAGATCGTCCCCGCGACGACCGGCGTCTCGAACAACCCGGGTGGCGGGATCGCCTCGGTCGACCTTCGCGGTATCGGCACGCAGCGCACCCTCGTGCTCGTCGACGGGCGTCGCTACATCAACTTCGGCACCGACCAGACGGTCGACCTCAACACGATCCCCGCCTCGCTGATCGAGCGCGTCGACGTCGTCACCGGCGGCGCGTCGGCCGTTTACGGGTCGGACGCGATCGCGGGCGTGGTCAACTTCGTCCTCAAGAAGGACTTCGAAGGCGTCGAGGTCAATTCGAACCTCGACATCTCGGAGCAGGGCGACGGCAAGCGCTACAACATCGATGCGACGATCGGCGCGAACTTCGCCGACGGCCGCGGTAACGTGGTGCTCCACGTCGGCTACAACCGGCGTGAGTCGGTTTTTGCCGGCGACCGGGCCGCGACCCGCGTTTCGTTCTCGGACGTCAGCAACGGTCAGGGCGGTCGCACGCTGATCCCCGGCGGTTCGTCGCTGATCCCGTCCTTCCGCGTGGGCATTACTGGCCTTGCGCAGCGCCTCGGTCTCAGCAACGGCGCCAATGACGCGGTTCGCTTCGACCAGAACGGCAACGCGGTTCTCTACAATGCGAACACCGACCTCTACAACTTCGGTCCGGTCAACTACCTGCAGGTCCCGCAGAAGCGCATCATCGGCTATGCCAAGGCCGACTACGAGGTCTCCAGCCACCTGACGACCTACATCGAAGCCACCTTCGCGAACAACCGCGTCGACACCGAACTCGCGGCGACCCCGATCGGCAACACCACGCCGTTCCGCGGCGGTTCGCTCGGCTCCGCTTTCGCGATCCACGTGTACTCGCCGTTCCTCGGCAGCGCCACGCAGGCTGCGCTGCAAGCGCTGGATACCGATGGTGACGGCTACGTGAGCTCGGGCGCCTATGGTCGCCGCTTCCTCGAAACCGGTTCGCGCAACCAGGCCGACGATCGCAACGCCTACCGCGTGCTCGCCGGCGTGAAGGGCAACATCACCGGCAGCTGGGATTACGACGCGTACTACTCGTACTCGCGGACCCGCAACTCGCAGGTGCAGGAAGGCAACATCCAGCTGTCGGCGTTCCTCGCCTCCACGCGGACGGCCTTCCGGGCTCCCAACGGCACGATCAGCGTCACCCCGGTTGCGGGCGGCACTCTGGTCTGCGCCGATGCTGCTGCGCGGGCCAACGGCTGCGTCCCCGCCAACGTCTACGGCGAGAACAAGGTGAGCGCAGAGGCGGCAGAGTACCTGTCGATCTCGGCGACCAACCTGACGCAGGCCAGCACCCAGGTGGCTTCGGCGGTCATCACCAACAACGATCTCGCCGATCTCGGCGCGGGCGGCATCGGTCTCGCCTTCGGCGTCGAGCATCGCCGCGAGGCCGCGAAGTTCCAGCCGGACACCTTCCTCGCCTCGGGCGACGTCGGCGGCTTCAACGCCGGCAACCCGACCACCGGTGCCTACAACCTGACCGAGCTCTTCGCCGAACTCAACGTTCCGCTGCTGGCTGACCGTCCGTTCTTCGAACGGCTCGAGGTCAACGGCGCGGCCCGTTTCTCGGACTACTCGAACGGCGTGGGCAGCGTGTGGACCTATGCGGTCGGATCGACCTGGGAGCCGGGCGCCGGCCTCCTGTTCCGCGGCAACTACCAGCGCGCCATTCGCGGGCCGAGCATCAACGAACTGTTCGGTGGTCAGACCGTCAGCTTCGACGGCGCGGTCGACCCCTGCCAGACGGCTGCGGCCGCCACCGGCACGCTGCGCACGCGCTGCATCGCCTCGGGCGTTCCGGCATCGGTGGTCGGCACGAACTACAGCACGGGTGGCACGTCCTTCCCCGGCCTCGTCGGCGGGAACCCGAACCTGTCGGAAGAGCGCGCGACGACCTGGACCGTCGGCGGTGCATTCACTCCTGACTTCTTCCGCAACTTCTCCCTGACCGTCGATTACTACAACATCGAGATCAAGGACTACATCGGCACCGTCGGCAACCAGAACATTGCCAATGGCTGCTTGCTGCAGGGGATCGACGATTTCTGCAGCCTGTTCACCCGTTCGCCCAACGGCGAGTTCCAGCAGTTCGTCAACTTCAACCGCAATGCCGGTTCGTTGAAGACCGACGGGATCGACGTGGCTGCCCGGTTGAAGGTTCCGCTGGGCTTCGGTCTGGCGTCGGGCAACGACGCTCAGCTCGAATTCGCCTTCAACGGCACCTACCTCATGACCCTCGACTATGTCGCGGTTGCTGGCGTGACGCCGGTCAACGAGTGCGCCGGCCGCTTCGGCCGCGTGTGTTCGCGGACCGTGTCCTTCGCCCCGACTCCGGACTGGAAGCACACGCTGCGCACGACCTATCGTGACGGGCCGGGCTTCCTCTCGCTGCAGTGGCGCTACATCGGCTCGTCGACCGACGAGGATCGGAACACGCTCTACGCCGTCGAGCGTCTGCGGAGCGCCAACTACTTCGACCTGACCGCCGGGATCGACGTGAACGACAACCTGACGTTCAACTTCGGCGTGCGGAACCTCTTCAACAAGGGCTTCCAGCCGATCGCGTCGAACCAGCAGGGCGGGAACGGCCAGCAGTCGAACACCTACCCGACGCTGTACGATCCGCTCGGTCGCTACTTCTCGGCTTCGGCTACCGTCCGGTTCTGATCCTCGGACGTTAGACCGAAACGCGCATAGGGATGGGGCGGGAGAGCGATCTCCCGCCCCATCTTCTTTGGACTGAGGCCATGGCGGATCGCCTGCTGCGCGGCAGGCACGGCGACAGCCGCAGGCTCCCGCCCACGTACGCCCGAGCGAGCTTTCGCTCGCGAGACTACCTTACCTTCAAGCTGCTCCGGCCCTGCCAGGGTGCCCCACCTGAGCCGTGCTCTGGCCGTCAGTTCTCGCGGCGCACGCGAATGGCCGTTGCACCATTGATGTTGGCGAGGAAGCTGCCCATCGCGGCTTTGCGGATACGGATGGTATCGCCGACCTTGGGTCTGACGACGCGCGTGTCGGATTGGACCCATTTCGCTCCGTCCTTCAGGATGAAGACGAACTTGCCGGCGGGATCGTATCGGATGGCAGCGATGGTGCTTTCGACCTCGCTTACCTCTTCCTCGCCACCTCGCGAGAACAGCTTCAATTGCGGCAGCGTGAGGCCGAAGAGACCACGCTTGGCCTCCTGCACCTGTTCCCGGTCGACCACGATGAGGTCGTCACGCGTCCGCGCAGCTTCGAGCAGGCTCACTTGCTTGTCGTAACAATCAAGGCGCGCCTCGCGCTCTGCGATGGCTCGGCAGTCGAGCACCTCCTTGAGCGCTGCAGGAACTTCGCGTTGATCCTGAGCGAAGGCAGCTCCCGCAGCGAGGGCCGCCGTCAGGCAGCCTGCGATCATCAGGTTGGACCGGAACATCGCCGCAATACTCCTCTCGCTGCTTCGCAAGCCCCGTGCCTCGCCTCAGAGCGACAGCCTTATCGCTCCCGGCGGCGACTTATGCAATCGCGGCGCGATGTCGGCGCGGATGCCGGCCGCGGCGCCCTGGGTCGCGCGGACAGGCAAAGGGCCCGGCCATCGCTGGCCGGGCCCTTTCTCGTTGGCAGGGGCTCGCCCGGCTTACAACCCGCCGGGCCCGCAGTCGTTGGCCAGATAGTCGAGCATCTTGGTGTAGAGCTGCTGCTGGTGGTTGAACATCAGCGTGTTGTAGAAGTGGTCCGCGCCCTCGAGCGTCACGAACTCCCCGGTCTTGCCGGCCGCCTCGAAGGCCTTCTGGTACTCCTTGAAGTGGTAATACTGGACGCGGCGATCGACGTTGCCGTGGATCATCAGCAGCGGGATGTTGACCTTGGCAATCTCGTTCATCGGATTGATCCCGATCGTCCCGCGGCGGCGTTCCCACTCGTCCAGTGCCTTGAGGTCGGCGTTGCGGCGGCCGAGATACTGCTTCTCGGGGTTGGCCACCGCCGCGCCGGCGATCGCACACTGGTAGAGCTGCGGCTCGCGGCTCAGCGAGACGAGCGCCGCGTAGCCGCCGTAGGACCAGCCGAAGAAGGCCACGCGGTTCGGATCGACGAGACCCTGGTCGATGAGGTATTTCACCCCGTCGTCCTTGTCGTCCTGCATCTTGCCGCCGTGCTCGCCGTAGCCCGCGTCGAAGTGCTTCTGGCCCCAGCCCACCGAGATGCGCTGGTCGGGGTGGAACACCATGTAGCCCGCATTGGCGAGCATCTGGCCCCACTCGTCGTAGCCGACCATGCCGTTGACCTGCGGACCGCCATTGTGCTGCACGATCAGCGGGAACGGCGGCTTGCCCTTTGGGATGGTGATCCAGCCCGGGATCATCAGCCCGTCGCGCGCCGGGTAGCGGATATACTTCACGTCGGCGAGCTGGTCGGGGTTGAGCAGCGGGTTGCGGCTGCCGAGCTTGGCGAGCTTGCCGTCCTTGACCAGCCAGAACGAACCCGGATCGTGCGGGCCGCGGTTGGTGACGACCATCGATTTGCCGTCGAGCGAGCGGCTCGCGATCGAGACCTGCCAGGCGTAGGGGATCTGCTGCTCGAGCGCCTCGTAGAGCGCCTTCTCCTCCTCGTCGAACCAGTGCCGCTCCATCTTTGCGCCCGGGTAGCGCGCCGCGACGAGCTTGCTGGTGCCGGGGATCGAGCTCAGCTGGATGCCCATCACGTCCGAATCCTCGGCCTGGAACAGCTTCTTGCCGACCTTGCCGGTGGTGAAGTCGAACTCGTAGAGCGCCGCCTTGTCCTCGCCGTTGAGGTTGTCGATCAGGTACCCGATATTGGGGTCCTTGGGATCGAAGCCGGCAACGCCGACGAAGCCGCCGAGGATGCGGTAGAGGTTCTTGGGATCGTTGAGGTCGAGTTCGTTGAGCTTGGTCCAGTCGCTGTCGCCCGGCTTGCGGTAGTAGGAGATGATCTTGCCCGCGCCGAGGTCCTGGATTTCGGTGTAGCGCGGATTGCCCTCGTCATCCCAGGTCGAGACATAGGGGATCTTGCCCCCGCCGCGCAGCACCAGCGAACGGGTGCCGTTCCTGAGGTCGAACTTGTAGTAGGAGCGCGGCCGCACCGCGGCGTAGGGATCGACCCCGGTGCCGTCGGCGACGATCGCCCCGGTCGCGACCAGCACGTGATCGGGATCGTTGGGCAGCAGGTTGACGATGCTGAAATTGCCGTCGACGTTGCTGAACTTGTTGGCCGAGAGGCTGTAGGCGTAGGTCTTGTAGTCGCGGACGTCGTCCTCGGGGCCCTTCACGGTCTTGCGGTTGACCTGCCAGGCCGCGCCGAAGATCACGTCGTTGCTCACCCACTGTGCGCTGACGATCTCCATCGGATCGGCATTGAGGCGGCGCAGCGGCTTCGACAGGTCGGCGGTGTCGTAGATCTCGAGGATGTATTCGCCCTCCTTGCTCTCGACCTTGTGGACCAGCAGGTGCTTGCCATCGGGCGAGATCTGGACCGCGTTGACGACGTCGCGCAGCGCCCAGACGTCGATGGGCACGCTCCCCTGCGCCTCGGCGCTCTGGGGCGCGGCAGCAACGAGGCCGAGTGCGGAAGCGCCGACGAGGGCGGCGGCGAGCGTGGCTTTGAGGTGTTTCATATTGCGAGCGTTTCCCGGGGACACGAGGTTGAGACCAGCAGGCGACGTCGGCCGTGGTGCGCCTTGAGGAAGGGGGCGGCGCGGACCGATTACCGCCGTCATTAAACGGGAAATGCGGCCCCTCGGTCAATACCGCGAGGCCGCACTTCCTTTGTCATTCAGGCCATTCGTCGATCAGAAGCGGTACAGCACCTGAGCGAAGAACTCGCGGCCGTCGAGATCGTAACCGTTACCGATCGCGGCATTGGCGATGGCCAGCACTTCGCTGCTGTCGACCAGCGGCGGCTTGCGGTCAAACAGGTTGGTCACACCGGCGATGATGCGGAAATCGCCGTTGTCCCAGCGCAGCGAGACGGCATGCTCGAAGTACTCGCCGGTGAACCCGACGTCGCGGCAGTAGATGTTGTCGCCCGCGACGACCCCGTTGGGGGTCGTGCCGGTGCGCGAACCGCCGCCGAGACAGGTATCGCCGAAGAAGCCGGTGGTGGGCTGACCGTTCGGACCGAAGCCGAAGGCATCCGAGAACGGATCGACCCCGTCCGGATCCTGAGCCACCGCGCCGATGTAGCGGGTCTGCCAGGTCAGGGTGAAGTCGTTCCAGTTCGCCGCGAAGGTCGCGCGACCGATCCAGCTCGGGAAGCCGAACTCGCCAGCGAAATCCTCGGTGTCGACGTCACCATTGTCGTTGGTGAAGGTGCTCGAACGCTCGATCAGGTGGTTCGCGGTCAGGTTGAGCGAGAGCTTGATCTCGTCCTGACCGATCATCACCGGGTAACCGAAGGTCGCGTTGAGGTCGATGCCGCGGACCGATTCCTGGTCGAGGTTGAGGAAGCCCTGGAACACGTCCGACACGAGGCGACGATCGATGCCCGAGACCGTGATGCGGTCGCAGAACGGGCTGCGGGTGTTATCGTCGCGGGTGTAGCAGTCATTGAGGATGAACTGCGCGCTCGGCTCGATGATCGACTGCTTCAACTTGATGTCGTAGTAGTTGAAGTTGAAGGCGAAGCTAAAGCCGCTCGCCCAGTCTTCCTCGAACGCGAAGCCCGTGGTGATCGAGCGCGAGGTTTCCGGATCGATGTCCAGCGAGCCGCCCGAGGTGATCTCCACGCTCGAGGTGGTGAGGGTGTTCAGACCCTGGGCATCGATACCGACGCGGGTCGGATCGCGGCCTTCGCGGCGGCAGTTGGCGAGCGTCTGCTGGTCACGCGGATCCTGCGAGGCGATGTAGCCCACGGCCGGGTCGAACGCGGCGTTCGGCACGGCGCAGGGATCGGTCAGGGTGAGGAAGCCCGACTGCGAGCGCAGGAAGTTCTCGCGCAGGTTCGGCGCACGGAACGAGGTCCCGTAGTTGAACTTCACCAGCAGCGGGGCGACCGGGCGCCAGCCCGCGCCGAGCGCGAAGGTGCCGTTGGTGCCGTAAAACTCCTCGTCGGTGATACGGCCGGCGGCCTTGACCGTCAGTTCTTCCACCAGCGGCTTGCCGGCCATCAGCGGCGCTTCGATTTCGCCGTAGAGCTCGCGGATCCACTTCGAACCCGACGCACCGGCGTCGGCGAAGAAGCCGAAGAACAGGCCGTTCGACGCCTGGAAGTTCGGATCCGACTGGATCTTGTCCTCGCGCCATTCACCGCCGAGCACCACGCCGACCGGGCCGGCGGGAAGCTCGAACAGGTCGCCGGTCACGTAGGCCGACAGCATGGTCTGCTCGTAGGTGGTGTCGAAGCGACGCTTGTCGAAGATGTAGGCCCGCTCGGCCGCGCTGATGTCGCCGACGAAGGCGCCCTGCAGGCTCTGCGAGAACATGTTGACCGGGGTGCAGCCCTGCAGGAGGTCGGGCGCGGCCTTGCTCGGGTTCGCCAGACGCGCGCCGTTGCAGACGCCGATCCACTGGGAATCGCCGAAGAAGCCGTAGACCGGCAGGTTGTTGTCGTAGTCGTCAGCGATGCCGTCACCGTCGTTGTCGACGATGCCGTCGCGGTTGTAATCCGCCGTCGGGTCGAGACCGAGCGCCAGCGCGAGGCGGTCCTCACGCACGCCGTCGCGGGTCGACTTGCCGACCGAGCGCGAATAGGTGCCCGCCACCTCGAAGGTCCAGCTGGAACCGATGAAGGGCAGGTCGCCGCGCACACCGAGGACGCCGCGGTACTGTTCCTGCGTGACCTCGTAGTTGTTGCGGTCGCCGCGGATGCCGACGATCGGCTGCACCGGCAGCGAGAAGCCGGTCGACAGCGGACGGGTGTTGCCCGCGAAGACGTTGGGGTTCAGACGACGCTGGAAGGCGTTGTCCGCGGCCCGGCAGTCGACGCCGTTCGGATTGATGCGCGACCCGTTCGGGTTGGTCGCGATGTTGCAGGGGTTGAACGGGTTGAGGTCAGGCACGAAGGGGAAGATCTGCGGCTGGCCGGTGTTCGGGGCCGAGATTTCCGCGCGGGTGAACTGCGCCTCGAAGAAGGGCGTGATGTTGGCGTCGCCCTCGAAGGTGTATTCACCATAGGCAAAGCCGTTGATCAGCTCCTGTCCCGAGATGAAGGTCGTATCCAGCGTCTCGGGGTTGTTGTTCGAGTTGTTGTTGTAGTCCTGGAAATCGACGTCACGGCGACCGTCGCCGTTGAAGTCGACTTCGCGGTTGCCGAGGCCGGTGTTCTCCGAGAAGTCGGGAAGCACGTTGCCGGCACCGGGCTTGTAGTAGACCGAACCGACGCGGCTGTTGTCGATGAAGATACGGCCGGAAAGACCGCCGATCTTGCACTCGCTGTCCTTGGCGGTGATCGCACCGCCCGAGTTGCGGCGGATCAGCGCGCTGTCGCGGATGCCGAGCGTGCGGATATTGCCGTTCTGGTCGATTTCGCGATGCGCGTCGCAGCCGACGAGGAAGTCACGGTCGCGGAAGCGAACGAGATCGCGCTTCTGGTACTCGACCCCGATGCCGAACACGGCGCGATCGGTGTTGAAGCCCCACGCGCCCGAGATGCTGTAGTCCTCGCCCGCGCCCTGCGGATTGAGGTCGCCGTTGGCCTGGATTTCGAGGCCGTCGAAATTCTTGCGCAGGATGACGTTGACCACGCCTGCGACCGCGTCCGAACCGTAGACCGACGAAGCGCCGTCGGTGAGGATGTCGTAACGGTCGACGAGCGAGGCCGGGATCAGGTTGATCGACGGGTTCGCCGGCGCACCTTCCGCACCCGAGGGCGCGAGGCGGCGGCCGTTCACGAGGATCAGCGTGCGGTCGGCGCCGAGGCCGCGCAGGTTGAGGGTCTGCGAACCCGGGCCGTTGTTGAGCACGAAGCCGTTGAAGGTCGCGTCGATCTGCTGACCGGCGGCAGCTTCCGAGCGCTGCAGGATCTGCGCCGGATCGAAGGCGCCGACGGCCTGGAGGTTCTCGGTCGAGAGCACCTGGAGCGGCGAGATCGAGGTGTAGGTGTCCTTGACGATACGCGAACCGGTGACGACGATACCGCCCTGCGGCTGGGTGCGGCCGGTGGCGTCGGTCGAGACGTCGACCTTTTCTTCCTCGCCATCGGTGACGACGCCCGAAGGCTCCTTCTTCTGCTCGGCTTCCTGGCCCTTGTCCTGCGCAAAGACGGGGCCGGCGATCACGAATGCGAGCGCCGAGGCCGAGAAGGCCAGCGCCTTGATCGAATTGCTGTGAAATTTCTTCATGGTCACTCCAGTTGCCCAAACCGGAGACGCAACGGCAAGGGCGCGGAGCCTGCCACAGGATTCCCCTGTGTGGCCGGCCGTAGCGCCAAAGATTACCGCGTTCAGTCCCCGCTGTGCCGGTTTTGTGCAATGACGTAGCCGCCGTGTCAAAGCGGCCCCGCTCCGGTCCCAACCTTTTTCCGGGGGTGTTGCGTTAATCCCACATTCAGCCGACAAGGCAGCGAAGCTTGCGCAACAAAATTATATTTCAACTTTATGAATATGCATTCATAACCGAGGAACTGCGCAACAAAACGGTATGCTTTGTGAATATGGCGCTTTGTTGTTCCTTTATTGCGCGCTCTCGCATGGCCGCAAAAGGCGGGGCGCGAGTCGCCCGTCGCGGCCGGATGCCGAAAACAGGGAAGGCCCCGGAACACCCGGGGCCTTCCGCCTCACACGGTCGTTCGGGGCTCAGGCGACCGACATTGCCAGCGCCCCGTCACCCTCGTCGATCCTGAGGGTGCTGCCGTCGGGCAGACGCCCCTCGAGCAGCATCTCGGCAAGCGGGTCTTGAAGATAGCGCTGCACCGCGCGCTTCAGCGGCCTTGCGCCATAGACCGGGTCATAGCCCACCCGCCCGAGCCAGCGCAGCGCCGCATCGGTGAGGTCGAGCCTGATCTTGCGGTCGGCGAGCAGCTTCTGCACCCGGCCGACCTGGATTTCGACGATCGGCGCCATGTGCTCCTGCCCGAGGCGGTGGAACAGGATGATCTCGTCGAGGCGGTTGAGGAACTCGGGCCGGAAGTGGGCGCGGACCACGTCCATGACGTCCTTCTCGACCGAGGCCACCTCTGCCCCGTCGGGGAGGTTCGCAAGGTACTGGCTGCCGAGGTTGCTGGTCAGGATGATCAGCGTGTTGGCGAAGTCCACCACGCGGCCCTGCCCGTCGGTCAGGCGGCCATCGTCGAGCACCTGGAGCAGCACGTTGAAGACGTCCTGGTGCGCCTTTTCGACCTCGTCGAACAGCACCACCTGATAAGGCCGGCGGCGCACCGCCTCGGTCAGCACCCCGCCCTCCTCGTAGCCGACATAGCCCGGAGGCGCGCCGATCAGGCGGGCGACGGCGTGCTTCTCCATGAATTCGCTCATGTCGATGCGGACCATCGCGCTGTCGTCGTCGAACAGGAAGCCGGCGAGCGCCTTGGTGAGCTCGGTCTTGCCGACACCCGTGGGGCCGAGGAACAGGAACGAGCCCAGCGGCCGCCCCGGGTCCTGGAGACCTGCGCGCGCGCGGCGGACGGCCTTGGAGACCGCCTCGATCGCCTGCGACTGGCCGATGACGCGCTTGCCGAGAATTTGCTCCATCTGGAGGAGCTTCTCGCGCTCGCCCTCCATCATCTTGTCGACCGGAACGCCCGTCCAGCGGCTGACGACCCCGGCGATGTCCTCCTCGGTCACCTCCTCGCGCAGCATCGCATTGGCGGCCTGACCCTGCGCTTCGGCGAGCTGCTTCTCGAGCTCGGGGATGCGCCCGTAGGACAGCTCCCCCGCCTTGGCGAGATCGCCCTCGCGCTGGGCCTGCTCAAGCTCCAGTCGCGCGGCGTCAAGCGCTTCCTTGATGCGCCCTTCGGCAGCGATCTTGTCGCGCTCGTTCTGCCAGCGGGTGGTGAGCTCGGCCGATTGCTGTTCGAGATTGGCAAGATCCTCGCGCAGGGCGACCAAGCGGTCCTTCGAGTTCTGGTCGGTCTCCTTCTGGAGCGCCTGTTCCTCGATCTTCAATTGGATGATCCGCCGGTCGAGGCCCTCGATCTCCTCGGGCTTGCTCTCCACCTCCATGCGGATGCGCGAGGCGGCCTCGTCCATCAGGTCGATGGCCTTGTCGGGCAGGAAGCGGTTCTGGATGTAGCGGTCGGACAGCTTCGCCGCGGCGACGATCGCGCCGTCGGTGATGCGCACGCCGTGGTGGAGCTCGTACTTGTCCTTGATGCCGCGCAGGATCGAGATGGTGTCCTCGACCGTCGGCTCCTGAATGTAGACCGGCTGGAAGCGCCGCTGGAGCGCGGGGTCCTTCTCGACGTATTTCTGGTACTCGTCGAGCGTGGTCGCGCCGATGCAGTGGAGTTCGCCACGCGACAGGGCAGGCTTCAGGAGGTTCGAGGCATCCATCGAGCCTTCCGAGGCACCCGCCCCGATCAGGGTGTGCATTTCATCAATGAAAAGAATGATCTGCCCCTCGGCGTGCTTGACCTCGTCGAGCACCGACTTCAGCCGCTCCTCGAACTCGCCGCGATATTTCGCCCCGGCGATCAGCGCGCCCATGTCGAGGCTCATGAGGGTGCGGCCCTTGAGGCTGTCGGGGACGTCGCCGTTGGCAATGCGCAGGGCCAATCCTTCGGCAATCGCGGTCTTGCCGGTGCCGGGCTCGCCGATCAGCGCGGGGTTGTTCTTGGTCCGCCGCGCGAGGATCTGGATGGTGCGGCGGATTTCCTCGTCGCGGCCGATCACCGGATCGAGCTTGCCCTCGCGCGCCGCCTTGGTGAGGTCGCGGGCGAATTTCTGCATCGCGTCGTAGGTGCTCTCGGCGCCCGCGGAATCGGCTTTTTTGCCGCCTCTGAGCTGTTCGATGGCGGTATTGAGGGCCTGTGGGGTGACCTTCGCGGCGGCTAGAGCCTGGCTGGCAGGGGTCTGGACGAGGGTAAGCGCGGTCAAGAGACGCTCTACGGTGACGTAGGAATCCCCTGCCTTCTCGGCGAGCTGCTCGGCCTGATCGAGCACCCGGACGGCATCGTTGTCGAGGCCCGGCGTGGCCTGTGCGCCCGAGCCGGTCACCGCCGGGATCTTCGACAGGCCGGCGTCCACCGCGGTCGCGGCGAGCGGCGCCTGCCCGCCCGCGCGCTGGATCAGCCCGGCGGCCATGCCCTCGCTGTCCTCGAGCAGCGCCTTGGCGATGTGCAGCGGGGTGATGCGCTGGTGGTTCATGCGGATCGCGACCGTCTGCGCGGCTTGCAGGAAGCCCTTTGCCCGGTCGGTGAACTTCTCGAGATTCATCGGTTCCAACCCCTCCAATGGTTGCCGCATCCAAGTAGTGTTGCAGATTGGCAACACAAGCCCCACCCCGCCGAAATTCTGTGCCCGAGGTGTATTAGCCGACTAGGTGGGTTCCTTCGCGCTGCAAGGCAAGAGGGTCCTTGCAGGCGGGCTCGCGGCTTGACCTCGCCCGCCGCCCGCGCGATGACGCGCCCAAGGGACGAGAGAGAGATTTCCGCATGATCTGGGTGAAGCGCGGCGCGATTGCGCTGCTGGGGGTGCTCGTGCTGGCCGTGGCGGCGCTCGCGAACTGGGAGCCGTTCTTCGCGCGAACCGCCGCGGGCGCACCGGGCGGAACCTACCGCGCCGAGATCATCCGCGACGAATGGGGCGTCCCGCACATCTCGGGCAGGACCGACGCCGACACGGCCTTCGGCGTCGCCATCGCCCATGCCGAGGACGACTTCTTCACCCTCCAGGATACGGTCGCGATGAGCCGCGGGCGCTATGGCGCGATCGCCGGCGAGGAGGGGGCGAAGGTCGACTACGTCTACCACCTGATCGACGCGCGCGGCACAGCGGAGCGCGAATATCCCAAGCTCCCCGCAAGGACCCGCGCGGTCTACGAGGCCTATGCCGCGGGTCTAAACCAATACGCCGAGGACCACCCGGGCGAGGTCAAGCTCGCGAACCTGTTCCCCATCGACGGCACCGACATCGCCACCGGCTTCGCGCTGCGCCAGCCGTTCTTCTTCGGCCTCGACAGCGTGATCGGACCGCTCGTGGCGGGCGAGCTGCTGCGCCGCGAGCATGGGCCCGACATTCCCGGCTTCCCGCGCCCGCCGCTCGAAGGCGCCGCGCCGGTAGGCGAGCCTACTCCCGCGCCTGCGGCAAAGCAGGCGCGCGCGCGGGTGCTGCCGACCGGCGAAGAGGCGGAGCACCTCGGCTCCAACGCCTTCGCGGTCGCGCCCGCCAAGGGCGGCGGGACGACCACGCTGATCTCCAACTCGCACCAGCCCTACCGCGGCGGCGTCGCCTGGTACGAACTGGTGATCGAGAGCGGCGAGGGCTGGCACCTCGCCGGATCGACCTTCCCCGGCGTGCCCTTCCCGGTGATGGGGCACAACGAGCATCTCGGCTGGACCAACACGGTCAACACCCCCGACATGATCGACATCTACAAGCTCGAGCTCGACGCGAGCGGCACGCGCTACCGGCTCGACGGCAAGTGGATGCCGCTCGAGAGCAGGACGGTGATCCTCCCGGTCAAGGTGGGCCCGCTCGTCCTGCCGATCCGCCGCGAGGTGCTGCGTTCGGTGCACGGCCCGGTGATCCGCAACAAGGACGGCGCCTTCGCGGTGCGCTACGGCGGGATCGGCAAGCTCGGCCAGCTCGATGCCTATTACCACCTCGGCAAGGCCAAGAGCTTCGCCGAATGGGAGGCGCAGATCGCGCGGCTTGCGATCCCCTCGACCAACTTCGTCTATGCCGACGAGACCGGCACGATCGCCTACATCTACAACGCCGCGATCCCCAACCGGCCGCAGGACGTGAAAGCCGACTGGCGCTCGGTGCTCCCCGGCGACCGGTCGGACCTGATCTGGCAGGGCGCGGTGCCCTATGCCGCGATCCCCAGGATCGTGAACCCGGCGAGCGGGTGGGTCTACAACTCCAACAACACCCCCTTCACCGCCGCGGGCAAGGGCAGCGACCTCGATCCGGCGAGCTTCTCGCCGGTGCTAGGGATCGAATTGAAGCAGACCAACCGCTCGCGGCGCGCCTACGCGCTGCTCTCGGCCAGCGGCACGCTCGACCGCGCGGCGCTCGAAAAGATCAAGTACGACACCGGCTATGCCCGCGAGGGCTATGTCGCGCGGCTGTGGGACGAACTTGGGCGCATGAAGGCGGACGGCGAGCTGGCGAAGGCGCGCGACCTGCTGCTCGGCTGGGACTTCACCGCCGACGGCAAGGGCCCCGCCGATGCCCTCGCGATGCTGGTGATCCGCGACTTCATGGCGGCCGACTATTCGAACAAGCCCTTCCCCGACGTGCCCGAGAAGCTGCAAGCCGCAGCCGATCACCTGATGACCCATTTCGGCCGCCTCGACCCGCCGCTCGGCGAGCTGGTGCGCCTGCGGCAGGGCACGGTCGACCTGCCGATGGACGGCGGCTCGGACACCCTGCGCGCGGCGACCACCTGGGACGTCGATCCCGACGGGCGGCTCAACATGAAGCACGGCGACAGCTTCATCATGTGGGTGGAATGGACGCCCGGCCAACGGGTTGTCTCGCGCTCGATCCAGCCTTTCGGCGCCGCCACGACCCGGCCGCGCAGTCCGCATTACACCGACCAGATGAAGCTGTTCGTCGAACACCGGCTGAAGCCCGTGCACTTCTGGCGCGATGATCTGCTGGCGAAAGCCAGCAAGCCGCGCAGGACCATCGTCACCAACGCGCGCTGAGCCGCGAATTCCTTCGCTCGATCCCACTCACCGGAGCCATCCTTCATGACTAATCGTTTCGCCGCTGCCAGTCTCTCGGCCCTCGCGCTCGCGCTGGCTGCACCCTTCTCCCCGGCGCTCGCCGAGGCCAAGCCCGCCCCCGCCGCCAAGGCCGACGCGCCCGCGGGCCCGCAGGCGACCGCCGACCTCCCCTCGCTGGTGAAGCAGGTGCAGATCCCCTATCAGGAGTTCAAGCTGGCGAACGGCCTCACCGTGCTCGTCCACGAGGACCGCAAGGCGCCGGTCGTGGGCGTCGCGGTGTGGTACAATGTCGGCTCGAAGGACGAACCCAAGGGCAAGACCGGCTTCGCGCACCTCTTCGAGCACCTGATGTTCAACGGCTCGGAAAACGCGCCGCAGGACTACTTCCAGTACCTCGCCGAAATGGGCGCGACCGACTACAACGGCACGACCTGGTTCGACCGCACCAACTACTTCCAGACCGTCCCCCGCCCCGCATTGGAGCGCGCGCTGTGGCTCGAGAGCGACCGCATGGGCTACCTGCTCGGCGCGGTGACGCAGGAGAAGCTCGATAACCAGCGCGGCGTGGTGCAGAACGAGAAGCGCCAGGGCGACAACGAGCCGGGCGGGCTCGTCTATTACGACGTCCTCGCCACGCTCTTCCCCGAAGGCCATCCCTACCACCACGACACGATCGGCTCGATGGCCGACCTCGATTCGGCCTCGATGGCCGACGTCCAGGCATGGTTCCGGGAGAACTACGGCCCCAACAACGCGACCCTCGTGCTCGCTGGCGACATCTCCGCGGCCGAAGCGAAGCCGCTGGTCGAGAAGTATTTCGGCACGATCGCGGCAGGTCCGGTGAACGATCCGGCGCAGGCCGCCGTCCCGACCTTGCCCGCGCCGGTGCGCAAGACCTTCAAGGACCAGGTCGCCGCCACCAGCGTGACCCGCTACTGGCCGGTCGAGGGCATCACCGGCAAGGACCGCATCGCGCTCGACGTCGGCGCCTCGATCCTCGGCGGGCTCTCCTCGAGCCGGCTCGACGAGAAGCTGGTGCGCAACGATCCCATCGCGGTCAATGTCTCGGCGGGCAACTCGACCTTCCAGCGCATCGGCATCCTCAGCGTCAGCGCGACCCTCGCCCCCGGCGGGGATCTTGCCGCGCTCGAGAGCCGCATGGACGCCGAGGTCCAGCGCCTCATCTCCGAAGGCCCGACCGAGGACGAGGTGCGCCGCGCAGTGACGAGCTATCTCGCCCGCACGATCCGCGGGCTCGAGCAGGTCGGCGGCTTCACCGGCAAGGCCCAGACCCTCGCCGAGGGCAAGGTGCTGGCCGGCAACCCCGCCTTCTACGCCAAGGAGTTCGAGACGCTCGCCAGCCTCAAGCCGGCGGACATCAAGGCGGCGATGGCGCGGTGGATGACCCGTCCGGCGATGACCGTGGTGCTCGAACCGGGCGCGCGCGACGCGAGCTACGAGGAAGCCGCCTCGGTCGGCGGGGCGGACGAAAACGCCTCCGAGCGCGACCGGGTTGCCGAGACGATCAAGGTCAGCCTCGAGCGTCCCAAGCCGGCGATCGGCGGCGAGGCCAAGCTCGACTTCCCGGCGATCGAGCGCGCCACTTTGGCGAACGGCATGAAGGTCACCTACGCCCGTCGCACTGCCGTGCCGGCGACCTACGTTACGATGAGCTTCGACGCCGGCGGCGCCTCCGATCCGGCCGCTAAGGCGGGGCTCTCCGGCCTCGCGCTCGCCCTGTTCGACGAGGGCACCGCCACGCTCACGTCGCAGCAGATCGCCGAGGCGAGCGAGCGGCTGGGCGCGACGATCTCGGCCGGGAACAGCGACGACCGTTCGACCTTCACGCTCTCGGCGCTGACCGCCAACCTCGCTCCTTCGCTCGACCTGATGCGCCAGGTGATGCGCGAGCCCGCCTTCAACCCCGACGACCTCGAGCGCGTCCGCGCCCAGACGCTGACCGGCATCCGCCAGTCGATGAAGTCGCCGCAGGGCATCGCCCAGCGCACCCTCACGCCCGAGCTGTTCGGCACCAGCCCCTATGGAGGGGTGAGCACCGTCCAGAGCGTCGGAGGCATCACCCGCGACGACCTCGTCGGCTTCAAGGACCGCTGGATCCGCCCCGACAACGGCGAGGTCTTCGTGATCTCCGACAAGCCGCTCGCCGAGGTGGTCGCCGCGCTCAACGCCGCCTTCGGCGACTGGCAGGCGCCGAGCGCGCCCAAGGGCGCCAAGCAGTTCGCCGCCAACCCGGCCGCGAAGGGCAACCGCATCATCCTGGTGAACCGCCCCAACTCGCCGCAGAGCGTCATCACCGGGGCGCAGATCACGCCCCTCAAGGCGGGCGATCCGGCCTTCATCGCCTTCAACGCCGCCAACAATTCGCTCGGCGGCAACTTCCTCGCGCGGCTCAACATGAACCTGCGCGAGACCAAGGGCTGGAGCTACGGCGTGCGCGGCGCGACCCAGGCGCGCGAGAAGGCGGTGGTCTATGCAATCTCCGCCCCCGTGCAGGCCGACCGCACCGGGGACTCGCTCGCCGAAATGATCCGCGAGACCAAGGAGTTCCTGACCGTCAAGGGCGTCACCCCCGAGGAGCTCGACCGCAACATCGCCTCGGAAGTCGGCGCGCTGCCGGGCCGCTTCGAGACCTCGCCGGCGGTGCTCGGCGCGATGCAGGGCAATGCGCTCTACGGCCGTCCGGACGACTACCAGGAGAAGCTCGCCGACATCTACCGCGCGCAGACCGCCGCAGGCCTCGACGAGGCCGCGCGCGCGGCGCTCGACACCGACAAGTTCGTCTGGGTGGTGGTCGGCGACGCCAGCAAGGTCCGCGCCCAGCTCGAACCGCTCGGCCTGCCGATCGAACAGCGCGAGATGGAGAGCGAATAAGCGACGCGTCGTCAGCGCGCTTCAGCCGAATTCCGGTTGAAGCGCGCTGACACCCATGTCAATAACGCCGCCGAAGTGCCGGGTCGCCTGAGGTCCGCACACGAACCAAGGGAGTTGGATATGTCTGTTGCAGGTACCTACAAGACCGTCGTCAAGAGCCCGATGGGCGACCAGACCGGCACGCTGACCGTCGTTCCCGACGGCGACACCTTTTCGGGCTCGCTGGTCGGCAGCCTCGGCTCGATGGACATCGCCGGGGGCACGGTAGAGGGCAACACGATCAAGTGGAAGATGAACATGGTCGTGCCGATGCCGATGACCCTCGATTGCGAAGCGACCATCGACGGCGACACGCTGACCGGCTCGGTCAACGCCGGGGCCTTCGGCGCCATGCCGCTGTCGGGCACCCGCGAGGCCTGATCCTTCCCCGCAAGGGGCACAGGGGCCGCCGGAGTTTGCGCTCCGGCGGCCTTTTCGTTGGCGCGCGCCGGATTGCCTGCGTTCAGGATTCGCGCGGTAAATGAGAGGGCTGGTCCGATTGGGGAGATGCCCGCGATGAAGTCCGCCATTCTCGCTGTCGCCGCCACTCTGATGCTGGGAGGCTGCATGACCATTCCCGAGGCCCATCCGCTGACCGGCACCAAGTGGCAGCTGGCGACGATCGACACCCCGGGGAGCACCACTACCCTCACCCCGGCGGTGCAGCGCCGCCACACGATCACCCTCAAGGAAGGCGGCGAGGCGCAGGTGCAGCTCGATTGCAACCGCGGCCGCGCGAGCTGGACCGCGGGCAAGCCCCGCGCAGGGGCCGGACCGATCAGCTTCGGTCCGGTCGCGAGCACCAAGATGCTCTGCCCCCAGCCCTCCTTCGGCGACCAGCTCGCCAAGGGCCTCGGGGAGGCTTCGCGTTACGCCACCACGCTCGACGGGCGGCAGCTGGTGCTCGAGGGCGCCGAACTGCGCCTCACCTTCTCGCCCATCGCCGAGTAGCCGGCCCCCCCACGGCCATCCGACCAAGGTCTAGCTGTTCCCCGGCCCCGATCCGCGCGACTTTGCAATCCTCGACAGGCGCGGCATCATCGAATGCCAGCTCAAGGATCGAGCGCAACAGCGGGAGACGGACTATGGCGACGACCTTTGATGGCGCCCTGCCCAAGCACCACGCGGCGACGGGGACGGAGAAACGCGTCATCCTCGCCTCGTCGCTGGGCACGGTGTTCGAATGGTATGACTTCTACCTCTACGGCCTTCTGGCGACGATCATCTCCTCGCAGTTCTTCTCGGGGGTGAACGAGACCACCGGCTTCATCTTCGCGCTCGCGGCCTTCGCGGCGGGCTTCGCGGTCAGGCCCTTCGGCGCGCTGGTGTTCGGCCGGCTCGGCGACCTCGTCGGGCGCAAGTACACCTTCCTCGTGACGATGGGCCTGATGGGCTTTGCGACCTTCACCGTCGGCGTGCTGCCCTCCTATGCGAGCATCGGGGTCGCGGCGCCGCTGATGCTGGTGCTGCTGCGGCTGGTGCAGGGCCTGGCGCTGGGCGGCGAATACGGGGGCGCAGCGACCTACGTGGCCGAGCACGCGCCCAACGACAAGCGCGGGCTCTACACGAGCTTCATCCAGACCACCGCGACGCTCGGCCTGTTCGCGGCGCTGCTGGTGGTGATCGGGACCCGCACGGCGATCGGCGAGGAGGCCTTCAAGGAATGGGGCTGGCGCGTGCCGTTCCTCGTCTCGGCAGTGCTGCTCGGCGTGTCGATGTGGATCCGGATGCAGCTCCAGGAAAGCCCGGTCTTCCAGAAGATGAAGGAAGAGGGCACCAATTCGAAGGCGCCGATTTCCGAGGCCTTCGGCAACTGGAAGAACGGCCGCTTCGCCCTCGTCGCGCTGCTCGGCGCGGTCGCGGGGCAGGCGGTGGTGTGGTACACGGGCCAATTCTACGCGCTGTTTTTCCTCGAGAAGATGTTGATGGTCGACGGCGCCACCACCAACATCCTGATCGCGACCGCGCTCGCCATCGGCACGCCGTTCTTCGTGGTCTTCGGCTGGCTGTCGGACCGGATCGGACGCAAGAAGATCATCCTTTCCGGCTGCGCGCTGGCGGCGGCGACCTACTTCCCGGCGTTCCACCTGCTGACCGAGGCAGCGAACCCGGCGCTCGCCCATGCCCAGGCCAATGCGCCGGTCAGCGTGATCGTCAACGACGCCGATTGCTCGGTGCAGTTCGACCCCGTCGGCAAGAACAAGTTCGACGCCAAGAGCTGCGACATCGCCAAGTCCTTCCTCGCCAAGGGGGCGGTGAGCTACACCGCGGTCGAGGCGCAGGCGGGCAGCATCGCGCAGATCAAGGTGGGCGCGCAGACCTTCACCGCGCCCGACCCGGCCAAGGTGAGCGGCGAGGAACGCAAGGCGGCGATCACCGCCTTCCAGGACGAGGTCAAGGCGGCGCTGGTCGCGGCGGGCTACCCCGCCAAGGCCGACCCGGCGGCGATCAAGACCCCGGTGGTGATCGCGGTGCTCACCTACCTCGTGCTGCTGGTGACGATGGTCTACGGGCCCATCGCCGCGCTGCTGGTCGAGCTTTTCCCGACCCGCATCCGCTACACCGCGATGAGCCTTCCCTACCACATCGGCAACGGCTGGTTCGGCGGCTTCCTGCCGACCACCGCCTTCGCGATGGTCGCGGCGACCGGGGACATCTACTATGGCCTCTGGTACCCGATCGGGATCTGCGTGCTGACCGTGGTCGTGGGCCTGCTGTTCCTCCCCGAGACGTTCCGGCGCAATATCGACGAGTGACACCGGGAAGGTCGCACGGAGGGGCGGCGCCGCGAGGTGCCGCCCCTTTGCATATGCCCAGCCATGGGTTAGCTTGTCTGGCGGGAGAGGGGAGAGGCGCATGATGCTCGGCGCGGCCCTGGTGGCCGCCACATTCTACCTCGGCGCGCTGTTCTGGATCGCCTCCTGGCGCGACCGGCGGGGCGCGGGCGAGGGTCGCGCAGGGCCGTACGCGGGAAGCGTCTACGGCCTCAGTCTCGCGGTCTACTGCACCAGCTGGACCTTCTTCGGCGGGGTCGGCACCGCGGCGAGCGCGGGGCTCGACTACCTGCCGATCTACCTCGGGCCGATCCTCGTCTTCACCCTCGGCTTCGGCGTCGTCCGCCGCATCCTCGCGCAGGCCAAGGCCCAGCACTCGACCTCGATCGCCGACTTCCTCTCGGCCCGCTACGGCAAGAGCGCCAGCCTCGCCGCGCTGGTGACGGTGATCGCGACCCTCGGCACGCTCCCCTACATGGCGCTCCAGCTGCAATCGGTGGGGACGACGCTGCTGCTGCTGGGACCGGAGCTCAGAAGCCGGGTCCCGGCCGACACGCTGGTGCTGATCGTCGCGGCGCTGATGGGCCTCTTCGCGATCCTGTTCGGCTCGCGCCGGGCCGACCGGGCGGGGGAGAACGCCGGCCTCGTCCTCACCATCGCGCTCGAGGCGGTGGTCAAGCTCGCCGCGCTGCTGGCGGTGGGCGCGCTTGCGCTGGTCCTGCTGGCAGGGGACGGCGCTCTCGCGAGCCCCGCCGCGCCGCCCGCGCTCCTCGCCCCCGGCCAGCTCGACGCGCGCTTCGCGGTGCTCACCCTGCTCGCCGGGGCGGCAATCCTGTGCCTGCCGCGCCAGTTCCACATGAGCTTCGTCGAGGCTCCGGGCGAGCGCGCCACTCCCGCGATGCGCTGGGTGCTGCCCGCCTACCTCGCGGTGAATGCCGCGGTGATCGTCCCGATCGTCCTCGCCGGACAGGCGCTGCTCCCCGCCGGCACCGCGCCCGACACCATCGTCCTCGCCCTGCCCCTCGCTTCGGACCACCCGTGGCTTGCGGTGCTGGTGTTCCTCGGCGGCTTCTCGGCGGCCACCGGGATGATCGTCGTCGAATGCGTGGCACTGTCGATCATGATCACCAACGACCTGCTCGCGCCGCTGCTGCTGCGCCGGGCGCTGGCGGGGCGCGGCGACCGCAGCCGGATCGCGCGGCGGCTGCTGCTGATCCGCCGCCTGACCATCGCCGCGCTGCTCGGCGCCGCCTATGCCTTCTACCGCGGCTTTGCGGGCGTGTCCGACCTCGCCGGGCTCGGCACCCTCGCCTTCGCCGCGGCCGCGCAATTCGCGCCGGGGCTGGTGCTCGGGATCCTGAGCCAGCACGGCAACCGGGCGGGGATGCTCGCCGGTCTCACCTGCGGCTTCGCGCTGTGGCTCGCGCTGCTGATCCTTCCGGCCGCGAACGGCACGCCGCCGCCCTTCTCCATCCACCCGGACCCGCTGGTCTCGGGCGTGATCCTCAGCCTCGGGGTCAATGCCGCGCTCTACTGGCTGGTCTCGGGCCTCGTGCGGCCTTCGCTGCTCGACCAGGCGCAGGCCGCGGCCTTCGTCGGCACCCCGATGCCCGGCGAGCTCCCGCGCCACGCCACCACCAAGCGTGTCGGCGACGTGCGCGCACTGCTTGCCCAGTTCGTCGGCCGGGAGCGCGCCGACACCGCCCTCGCCGCGCTCCAGATGAAGAACGGCGATCCCGCGGGCGCGGCGGTGCTGGAGCTGGCCGAGCGGGTCATCTCGGGCGTCATCGGGACCTCCTCGGCGCGGATGCTGGTCGGCTCCTGGGCGGGCGGCGACCCGATCCCGCTCCCCGAGGTCGTCGCCATGTTCGACGAGACCCGGCGGCGCCTCAACTTTTCGGGCGAGCTGCTCCAGACCGCGATCGAGAGCATCGATCAGGGCGTCGCACTGGTGGACAGCGAGATGCGCCTCGTGGCGTGGAACAGCCGCTATCAGGAAATCTTCGACCTCCCCGACCGGCTCGTCAGCGTCGGCACCCCGATTGCCGACCTCATCCGCTTCAACCTCGCACGCGGGCACCTCTCCGAGGCCGAAATCGACGAGCAGGTCGCGCGCCGCCTCGCCTATATGCGCGCCGGGACCGAACACCGCATCGAGCGCGTCCAGCATGATGGCCGGGTGCTGCGGATCGTCGGCGCGCCGACGCCGGGGGGCGGCTACACCACCTCCTACACCGACATCACATTGGACCGCCGCGCAGAACAGGCCTTGGAGGAGAAGGTCGCCGAACGCACCCGCCAGCTGAGCGCCGCCAACGCCGCGCTCGCCGAGGCGACGCGCTCCAAGACCCGCTTCCTTGCCGCCGCCAGCCATGACCTCATCCAGCCCCTCAACGCCGCGCGCCTGTTCGCCTCGGCGCTGGGCGAGGAGGTGGCGGGCGCGCCCGCGCTCGAACGGCTGGTCGCCGATCTCGACGGCTCGATCGTCGCCGCCGACCGGTTGATCCGGGTGCTGCTCGAAATCTCCAAGCTCGACAGCGGCGCGGTCGTCCCCGCGCCCGAGCCGATCGCTCTCGACCAGCTGTTCGAGGACGTCGCGCGCGAATTCGTGCTCCAGGCGCAGGCCAAGGGGCTGCGGCTGCGGCGGGTGCGGACGAGCGTCTGGGTGATGGCCGACCGCGCGCTGCTCACCGCCGTGCTGCGCAATCTCCTCAGCAACGCGGTGCGCTACACCGCGCGCGGCGGAGTCCTGATCGGCGTGCGGCGGCGCGGCGGGGAGGCCGTGATCGCGATCCACGACACCGGCCGCGGCATCGCGCCCGCCGACATCGAGCGCATCTTCGGCGAGTTCGAGCGCGGCGCCTCGACCGACCGCGAGGGGCTGGGGCTGGGCCTTGCCATCGTCCGGCGCGCGGCGCGGCTGCTCGAGGTAGACATCGAGACCACCTCGGCGCCGGGGCGCGGGAGCCGCTTCGCCTTAGCCCTGCCGGTGCTCCGCCGCGCGGCGGCGGCGACGGCGCTGCCCGCCCCGGCGCGCAGCTCGGGCGGCTTCGGCGCGGCGCGGGTGCTGGTGGTCGACAACGACCCAGCCGCGCTCACCGCCACCGCGGCGCTGCTCGGCAAGTGGGGCCTCGATGTTACCTGCGCGGCGAGCCTTGCCGAAGCGCGCGCGCTCGCACCCGATGCGCCGCAGGTCGCGATCATGGACTATCGCCTCGACGGGGCGGAGCGGGGCGATGCGACCTATGCCGCCCTGTGCGAGGCCTGGGGCAGCCGCCCGCCGGGGATCCTGCTCACCGCCGAGGGCTCGGAGGAGACCGAGGCGGCGGCGGCGCGGATGGGGGCGAACCGGCTCTTGAAACCGTCCTCCCCCGCCGCCCTGCGCGCACTGATCGCGACCGCGCTCGCGCAGGGAGCCGGGCGTCAGGCCCTCGCGGAGTCGGCGACCGGCTGATCGACGTCGAGCTTGGCCGCGAGCAGCACCGCCTGGGTGCGGCTGGCGACCCCGAGCTTGCGCATCAGCGCGGTGATATGTGCCTTCACGGTCGCCTCGCTGATCGCGAGCTCGTAGGCGATCTGCTTGTTGAGGAGGCCCTGCCGGATCGCGCCGAGGATGCGCCGCTGGGCCGGCGTCAGGCTGGCGATGCGCGCGAGATCGTCGTCCGCCTCCGCGCCGGTGTCCGGGAACCACCCGTCGCCGCGCTTCACCGCCGCCAGCCCCTCGCGGATCGCCTCGAGGCTCGCCGACTTGGGGATGAACCCCGCCGCCCCGAGCTGCGCCGCGGCGGCCGCAACGCGCGGTTCCTCGGAGGCCGAGACGATGACGATGGGGAGCGCCGGATGGTCCTGCCGCAGGTCCATCAGCACGCTGAGCCCGCTCGAATCCGCCATGTGCAGGTCAAGAAGCAGGGCCTCCACCGCCCCCTCGGCCAGCACCGCGCGCGCTTCGGCGGCGGAGCTGGCCTCGATGATCGCGAACCCCTCCCACACCTTCCCGACCGCATGCGCCAGCGCGCTGCGGAACAGCGGGTGGTCGTCGGCGATGACGATGCGCGAAGCCACTACCTGTTCTGGCGCCCCTCGATCAGCCGCTCGACCAGCGAGGGATCGGCGAGCGTCGAGGTATCGCCCAACGCGCCGAACTCGTTCTCGGCAATCTTCCTCAGGATGCGGCGCATGATCTTGCCCGAGCGGGTCTTCGGCAGGCCATCGGTGAAATGGATGATGTCGGGCGTGGCGATCGGGCCGATCTCCTTCCTGACATGCGCCTTCAGCTCGGCGAGCAGCGCTTCGGTCCCCTCCTCGCCGACATTGAGGGTGACGTAGCAGTAGATCCCCTGCCCCTTTATGTCGTGCGGATAGCCGACCACGGCGGCCTCGGCGACCTTGGGGTGGAGCACCAGCGCGCTCTCGACTTCCGCCGTGCCCATGCGGTGCCCGGAGACGTTGATGACATCGTCGACCCGGCCAGTGATCCAGTAGTAGCCGTCCTCGTCGCGCTTGCAGCCGTCGCCGGTGAAGTATTTGCCGGCATAGGTGCTGAAATAGGTCTGCACGAAGCGCTCGTGATCGCCGTAGACGGTGCGCGCCTGACCGGGCCAGCTATGGGTGATGCACAGGTTGCCCTCGGCCGCGCCCTCGAGCACCCCGCCCTCGTTGTCGACCAGCTGCGGGCGGATGCCGAAGAACGGAAGCCCCGCGCTCCCCGGCTTCATGTCGTGCGCGCCGGGCAGCGTGGTGATCATGCAGCCGCCGGTTTCGGTCTGCCACCAGGTGTCGATGACGGGGCAGCGGCCCTCGCCCACGACGTCGAAATACCAGCGCCACGCCTCGGGGTTGATCGGCTCGCCGACCGAGCCGAGCAGGCGCAGCGAGGCGCGGCTGCGGCTGGTGACGTGGTGGTCGCCCTCGCGCATCAGCGCACGGATGGCGGTGGGGGCGGTGTAGATGATGTTGACCTGATGCTTGTCGACCACGTCCCAGAAGCGCCCGTGATCGGGGTAGTTTGGCACGCCTTCGAACACGACGGCGGTCGCCGCGTTCATCAGCGGGCCGTAGACGACATAGGAGTGCCCCGTGACCCAGCCGATATCGGCGGTGCACCAGAACACCTCGCCCGGCTGATAGTCGAAGATGTAGTGGAAGGTCGTCGCGGTCCACACCCCGTAGCCGCCGGTGGTGTGGAGCACGCCCTTGGGCTTGCCGGTCGAACCGGAGGTGTAGAGGATGAACAGCGGGTCCTCGGCGTCCATCACCGCGCAGGGGACGTCGGCATCGCTGGCGAGGTCCTCGAGCCAGTGGTCGCGGCCCTCCTGCATCGCGATGGCGCCGCCGGTGTGGCGGATCACCAGCACCCCGTCGACCGGCGTCTGGTGCGCGGCGAGGCCGAGCGCGGCATCGACATTGGCTTTCAGCGGAATGTGCTTGCCGCCGCGCAGCCCCTCGTCGGCGGTGACGACGAAGCGGCTGCCGCAGTCTTCGATCCGGCCCGCCAGCGCCTCGGGAGAGAAGCCGCCGAACACCACCGAGTGCACCGCGCCGAGCCTTGCGCAGGCGAGCATCGCGACGACGCCCTCAAGGATCATCGGCATGTAGATCGTGACCCGGTCGCCCTTGGCCACGCCCAGCGATTTCAGCGCATTGGCCATGCGGATGACCTCGCGATGAAGCTCGCCATAGGTGAGCTTCCTCGTCTCGCCCGCTGGATCGTCGGGCTCGAAGATCAGCGCGGTCGTGTCGGCGTGCGCGGGCAGGTGCCGGTCCACGGCGTTGTGGCAGAGGTTGAGCTGCCCGTCTTCGAACCACCTGATCGCCACCGGATCATAGGACCAGTCCCCGCCCTTCGTCGGCGCCCGCGTCCAGACGAGCCGCTGCGCCTGGCTGAGCCAGAAGGCGTCCGGCGTCTCGAGCGAGGCGCGGTACATCTGCGCATATTGCTCGGGGGTGCAGTGCGTGGGCGTGGCCGCCTTGGGCCGCTCGACGGCGTGGATCATCTCGACTCTCCCTGTATCCTGGCCCTGTTTTACAACAGGCTATCAGCCCCGCGCCCTCAGACAAAGGTCTTACGACGTTTGGCTAGCTGTCGCGCCTGGCCTGCCGGGGTCATTCTCCCGCCCCGGGGATCGGATAAAACGGGAGAGAGACATGGGACACACGAGGGGGCGGTGCGCCTGGCGCGCGGCATTGCTGGCGGCGAGCGTGCTGACGGCGAGCCCGGCGCTGGCGCAGGCGAAGGAGGCGAGCGTCGATGCGCGGCTCGACCGGCTCGAGGCGCTCGTCGAGGGCCTAATCGCCCGGCTCGATGCCGAGAAGGCCAGCCACGCCGCCGACGATGCCGTGATGCGCGCCGAGCAGGACGCGGTGCGCGAGCAGGGCGCCGCCCTCCTCGCCGCGACCCGCGACCTCAAGGACCGCCAGGCCGCGCTCGCGCAGCAGATCGCGGTGCCCAAGGCTCAGGAAGACAAGGGTTTTCGCGTCGGCAAGACCACGGTCTCCTATTCGGGCTACGTCAAGCTCGACGCGCTTGTCCAGAGCACCAGCGGGGGGCAGATGCCCGACGGGAGCATCGGGCGCGACTTCCTGATCCCGGCATTGATCCCGGTCGGCGGGACCGCCTCGGGCTACGACACGGACTATTCCGCGCGCCAGACCCGCTTCATCCTCAAGACCGCCACGGACGTGGGGACCGAGCATACGCTCAACTCCCAGATCGAGCTCGATTTCAACGTCACCGACGGAGGGGACGAGCGGACCACCAATTCCTATGTCCCGCGCCTCAGGCAGGCCTTCATCACCTATGACAACTGGATGTTCGGCCAGGCGTGGTCGACCTTCCAGAACGTCGCGGCCCTGCCCGACAGCCTTGATTTCATTGGCGTAACCCCGGGCACCGTGTTCGACCGCCAGCCGCAGATCCGGTGGAGCAAGAACGGCTGGCAGATCGCCCTCGAGCAGCCCGAGACGACCGTCACCACCCGCACCGGGGCACGCATCGCGGCCGGGGACGACACCTTCCCCGACATGGTCGCGCGCTACAACCTCAACAAGAAATGGGGCTCGCTCTCGGCCGCCGCGATCGTCCGTAACCTGCGGATTTCGAACGACGATTTCGGCACCGGCAGCGACAGCGCGCTGGCCTGGGGGATGAGCCTGTCGGGCAAGATCAAGGTCGGCGCCAAGGACGACCTCAGGTTCATGGCGACCGCGGGCGACGGCCTCGGGCGCTACATCGGGCTCAACATCGTCAACGATGCCGCGCTCACCCAGGCGGGCAAGCTCGACCCGATCTTCACCCTCTCGGGCTTCGCCGCCTACCAGCACCACTGGGGCGGCCGGGTGAGATCCACCCTCGCGGGATCCTACTTCAAGGCCGACAACCCGGTCGTGCTCACCAGCCGCCAGGTCACCGACGAAAGCTGGAACGCGCTCGCCAACATCATCTGGACGCCGGTCGATCCGCTCGATGTCGGGATCGAGGTCCTCTATGCCGAACGCAGCCTCGAGGACGGGCGGACCGGGGACCTGCGGCGCGTGATGTTCTCGACCCGCTACAACTTCTGAGCTCCTCCCCGAAAGCGCGATGTTTCACGTGAAACATCGCGTTTTTTGCCTTTCTGGAGGGGGCCAAGCGGGGGTCTGGAGGGGGTGTAACAGGGGTGTGGAGGGGGTGTGAAGCCGTCTCGACCCCACCCTGCGGCAGGCACAAGAAAACCCCGCCGGCTCGCGCTCGCCGGCGGGGTTCCTTCCGACCGAAAGGGTACGGTCAGAAGCGGTAGGCGAGGCCTGCGCTCAGCAGCCAGGGATCGAGCTTGTGCTTCGTCTCGATCACCAGCGCATTGCCGGCATACCAGCGCGCGGTGGTGTCGATGAAGTAGCGCTTGGCATCGAGGCTGAAGCTCAGCCCCTTGTCGTTGAGCGCCACGTCGACCCCCGCCTGGAGCGCCACGCCGAACTCGTTCGAGAAATCGGTGCGGGTCACCCCGAGCGGCCGGGTCGCGGCGCCCGGCTTGTCGCTCACCCACAGGAAATAGGCCGGACCCGCGCCCACGTAGGGCTTCACACCGCCAGCTTTTGGCCCGAGATCGAAGTGATACTTCGCGGTCAGCGTCGCCGGGATCAGCTTGGCGTTCGAGACGAGCTCCGCCCCCGCGGGCAGCCCCGCCACCGTATCGACGTCGTGCTGGGTCATCCCCGCGATGGTCTCGAGCGAGATGTTGTCGGTGAGGAAATACTCGATCGCCACGGTCGGCGTCACATTGTCGTTCGCCTCGGTCTGGGTGCTCGCCGGAAGGTTCGGCACGTTCCGGTTGATCTTGGTGATCTTGCCGTCGGGCGCCACGTAGGTGCCGAGCAGCTTGACCTGCACGTGTCCGGCGCGGCCGGTATCCGTGTCGCCCGCCTCCTGGGCAAGCGCCGGGGTCGCGGCAAGCGCCAGCACGGCGCCGCCGATCATCATCAACGTCTTCATTTTCCCGTCCTCTTCGGCAAGCAGTGGCCGCGCCCATGCGGCCCAGGATGGTTGCTGCCTGTGGCCTTCGGATAGTCGCGGCGGCGCCGGGGCCTCATTGATCGGGATCAAAGACCTTTGCATCCGGCCGGCCCATGGCCGCATCCATCATGGCGACACTCAGCCCCGCATCGGTCCAGTTCGGCTTTGCCACGTTCCGCGCCGCGCTGCCTGAAGGCACGGGCGACGCGCGCACTGCCGACCGGCTCTGCGCGATCGGCGTTGCCGACCATCTCGCGCGCGGGGCCCAGCTCGCCCCCGACCCGGCCGAGGACCGGCTGGTGTGGATCGCGAGCGGCTCGGCCAAGCTGGTCGCCGCGCCCACCGCCACGCCCGGCCCGATCGCCAGCGGCCAGGTGCTCGCCTTCCACTTCGCGGGCGACCTCGTCTCGGTGCTGCGCCAGTCGGACGGAGACTTCCGACTCGTCGCGCTGACGCCCTGCGACCTCGTGATCTTCCCCGCCGAGCGCTTCCTCGATGCAGCCCAGGGCGACCCGGCGGTGCTCCGCTCGGTGCTGACCCGGAGCCTTCAGGCGCTGCACCGCTCGCGCACCCGGATGATGCAGATGGGACACAAGTCGGCCGCCGCGCGGATCGCCGACTTCCTCGTCTCGATGGCCGAGCGGCTGACCGGGCAGACCGAGGGCGAATGCGCCTTCGCGCTGCCGATGAGCCGCAGGGACATCGGCGACTCGCTCGGCCTCACCATCGAGACCGTCAGCCGCCAGCTCACCGAGCTGCGCGAGGCGGGACTGGTGGCGACCGAAGGACGCTCGAAGGTCGCGCTCAGCGATGTGGGCGCGCTGGCGAGGATCGCCGGACGCACGCAGCCAGCGCCCCGGCAGAGCGGCGGAGACAAGCCCAAAAACTGACCCGGATTTGATTTCGCTCAAACACTGAAGACCCGGGGGCGATGTAGGGATCGCACCGACGGAAGGGATAAAACATCATGGAAACAGTCCTCAGGCGGCTGGGGGTGTGGACGCTTGTCCTCATCGCCAGCATCGCTGCCATCGCGCTCACCCCCGACAAGGGCTTCGCCATCCAGATGGGGATCGTGGCGCTCGTCGCCGTGGTCCTGATCGTCGCGACGCTCACCACCTACGACCCCGTGGCGCGCGCCCAGAGCATCTTCCGGATGCCCCCGGGGCCCGCCCGCTACGACGACGACGTGATCCGCTGGGGCGTGATCGCAACGATGTTCTGGGGCGTCGTGGGCCTGCTCGTCGGCGTGTTCATCGCCGCCCAGCTCGCCTTCCCGCAATTGAACTTCGAGCCCTACCTCAACTTCGGCCGGATCCGCCCGCTGCACACTTCAGCTGTGATCTTCGCCTTCGGCGGCAACGCGCTGATCGCGACGAGCTTCTACATCGTCCAGCGCACCTGCCGCACCACGCTCGCGCTGCCGGGCACGGCGCGCTTCGTGTTCTGGGGCTACCAGCTGTTCATCGTGCTGGCCGCGACCGGCTACGTACTCGGGATCGGACAGGGCCGCGAATATGCCGAGCCCGAATGGTATGTCGACCTGTGGCTGACGATCGTGTGGCTCGCCTATGCCGCGGTCTTCGTCGGCACGATCCTGAAGCGCCACGAGCCGCACATCTACGTCGCCAACTGGTTCTTCCTCGCCTTCATCCTGACGATCGCGATGCTCCACGTGGTCAACAACCTCGCGGTGCCGGTGAGCTTTCTGGGCGCCAAGAGCTACAGCCTGTTCTCGGGCGTGCAGGATGCGTTGACGCAGTGGTGGTACGGCCACAATGCGGTGGGCTTCTTCCTCACCGCCGGGTTCCTGGCGATGATGTACTACTTCGTGCCCAAGCAGGCCGGGCGCCCCGTTTACTCCTACCGCCTGTCGATCATCCACTTCTGGTCGCTGATCTTCCTCTACATCTGGGCGGGCCCGCACCACCTCCACTACACCGCGCTCCCCGACTGGGCGCAGACGCTCGGCATGGTGTTCTCGGTGATGCTGTGGATGCCGTCGTGGGGCGGGATGATCAACGGGCTGATGACCTTGAACGGCGCGTGGGACAAGGTGCGCACCGATCCGATCATCCGCATGATGGTCCTCGCGCTCGCCTTCTACGGGATGAGCACCTTCGAGGGGCCGATGCTCTCGATCAAGGCGGTGAACTCGCTGTCGCACTACACCGACTGGACGATCGGCCACGTGCACTCCGGCGCACTGGGGTGGAACGGGATGATCACCTTCGCCTGCGTCTACTACCTGACGCCGCGCCTGTGGAACCGCGAGCGGCTCTACAGCTTGCGGATGATCAACTGGCACTTCTGGCTCGCGACGCTCGGCATCGTCTTCTACGCCGCCTCGATGTGGGTCGCGGGGATCACCCAAGGCCTGATGTGGCGCGAATACGGCGCGGACGGGTACCTCGTGAACAGCTTCGTCGACACCGTCGCGGCGCTCCACCCGATGTACGTGCTGCGCGGCGTGGGGGGCCTCATGTACCTCTCCGGTGCGCTCATCATGGCCTACAACATCGCCATGACCATCGCCGGCAAGCTGCGCGAGGAAGCCCCGATGGGCGAGACCGCGCATGATTACAGCGCTGACGTCCCCCTCCCCGCACGCGGCCTTGTTGCCGAACCCGCCGAATGACCGCTCAGCAGGAAACCCGAACCATGAGCAACAACACTGCACAACCCGGCGCCTTCGAGGGTCACAAGAAGCTCGAACGCAACGTCACCCTGCTCGCCGCCGCCACGCTCGCGGTGGTGGCGGTGGGGGGGATCGTCGAGATCGCGCCGATGTTCTGGATCGACAACACGATCGAGAAGGTCGAGGGGATGCGCCCCTACACCCCGCTCGAGCAGGCCGGGCGCGACATCTACATCCGCGAGGGCTGCTACGTCTGCCACAGCCAGATGATCCGGCCCTTCCGGGACGAGGTCGAGCGCTACGGCCACTACTCGCTCGCCGCCGAATCGATGTACGACCATCCGTTCCAGTGGGGCAGCAAGCGCACCGGTCCGGACCTCGCGCGGGTCGGGGGCAAGTATTCGGACGCCTGGCATGTCGACCACCTGAAGGCCCCGCGCGCGGTGGTGCCCGAGAGCATCATGCCGAGCTACGCCTTCCTCGCCGAGACCGAGCTGAAGGTCGCCGATCCGGCCGCGAGCCTTGCGACCCTGCGCGACGTGGGCGTGCCCTACACCGACAAGGACCTCGCCAGCGCCGCGGCTGACCTCAAGGCGCAGGCCGATCCCAATGCCGACGCGGGCGATCTCGCCAAGCGCTACCCCAAGGCGCAGATCCGCGACTTCGACGGCGATCCCACCCGCGTCACGGAGATGGATGCGCTGGTCGCCTACCTCCAGATGCTCGGCACCCTCGTCGACGTGAACAGCGCCGCGGCGCAGGAACAGCTGACGCAAGGCAGTAATGGGGGGGAGAAGGGCCGATGAGCCTCTACACCGCCCTTCGCCACTTCGCCGACAGCTATGCGCTGGCGATGATCCTGGTGCTCTATCTGGTGCTGTGCCTGTGGCACTTCCGCCCCGGCGCGCGCGCCTACCGCACCGACGCCAAGCTTTCGATCTTCCGGGATGACAGCCATGACTAAACGCATCGACGAGCCCACCGGCACCGAGACCGTCGGCCACGAATGGGACGGCATCGAGGAGCTCAACACCCCGCTGCCGCGCTGGTGGCTCTACACCTTTTACGCGACGATCGCCTTCGCGCTCGTCTACGTGGTGCTCTACCCCGCCTGGCCGCTGCTCGACCGCGCGACGTCGGGCACGCTCGGCTGGTCGAGCCGCGGCGACCTCGCCGCCGAGATGCGCGCCGCCGAGGCCGCGCGTGCCGGGGTGCGCGCCCAGATCGCCGCGACCCCGATCGAGGCGCTCCCCGCCAACCCGCAGCTGATGCAGGCGGCGATCGCGGGCGGGGCGGCGGCCTTCAAGGTCAATTGCGCGGCCTGTCACGGCGCGGGCGCGGCGGGCTCTGCGGGCTACCCCAACCTCAACGACGACGATTGGCTGTGGGGCGGCACGCTCACCGACATCGAGACGACGCTCACCAATGGCGTGCGCTGGGACGCGAACCCCGCAACGCGGGTGAACCTCATGCCGGCCTTCGCTGGTCTGCTGAAGCCCGCCGAGATCGACGCGGTCGCCGCGCACGTGCTCTCGCTCTCCGGCAAGGCCAAGGGGAATGCCACGGGAGCGCAGCTCTTCGCCGACAATTGCGCGGCCTGCCACGGCGCGACCGGCGGCGGGATGCCGGCGATGGGCGTGCCCGCGCTCAATGATGCGATCTGGCTGTTCGGCGGCACCGCGGCCGACGTGAAGCGCCAGGTCACCGCCCCCCGCCACGGCGTCATGCCGGCGTGGAAGGACCGGCTCGATCCCGTCACGATCAAGATGCTCGCGGCCTACGTGCACTCGCGCGGCGGCGGGCAGGATCCGGCGCCCGCCGCCCCCGCGACCCCTGCCGCCGCAACCGCGGCAGCCCCCGCACCCAAGGCGAGGACCGATGGCTGACATCGAAGCCCCCGAGCGCCCTGCTCCCGACAGCGCGCCCAAGCCAGAAGGCTTGGGGCGCGACTGGGCGGCGGCGCTCGGGACCCCCTCCGACCCCGCGCCTGCCCCGAAGCCGGCGCCGCAGCCTGACGCCGGCTTCATGGGCAGCGCGCTCTACGAGAAGGGCCGCACGGTCCACAACAAGCGCATCGACGGGCCCTTCCGGCGCTTCAAATGGGCGGTGATGGCGATCACCCTGCTCATCTACTACGCGACGCCGTGGATCCGCTGGGACCGCGGCCCCTATGCGCCCGACCAGGCCGTGCTCGTCGACCTCGCCAATCGCCGCTTCTACATGTTCGACATCGAGATCTGGCCGCACGAGTTCTACTTCGTCGCGGGCCTCCTGATCATGGCGGGGATCGGCCTGTTCCTCGTCACCTCCGCGGTCGGGCGCGCGTGGTGCGGCTACGCCTGCCCGCAGACCGTCTGGACCGACCTCTTCCAGCACGTCGACCGCTTCTTCGACGGCGACCGCAACGCCCGCGCGCGGCTCGACAGGGCGCCATGGGACGCCGCGAAGACCGCCCGCCGCCTCGCGAAGTGGAGCGTCTACCTCGGAATTGCCTTCTGGACCGGCGGCGCGTGGATCATGTATTTCGCCGACGCGCCGACGCTCACGTATGACTTCTGGCACGGCACCGCGAACCCCGTCGCCTACGCGACCGTCGCGATCCTCACCGGCACGACCTTCTGGCTCGGCGGCTTCATGCGCGAGCAGGTGTGCGTCTACATGTGCCCCTGGCCGCGCATCCAGACCGCGATGCTCGACGAGAAGAGCCTGATCGTCACCTACAAGGACTGGCGCGGCGAGCAGCGCGGGAGCCTCAAGAAGGCGGCGAAGCACCCCGATGCCTACGGCGACTGCATCGACTGCCAGCTGTGCGTCGCGGTCTGCCCGACCGGCATCGACATCCGCGACGGGCAGCAGATCGGCTGCATCACCTGCGGCCTGTGCATCGATGCCTGCGACCGGGTGATGAAGGAGGTCGGGCGTCCGCGCGGCCTCATCGACTACGCGACGCTCGAGCAATGCGAGGCCGAGGCGGCGGGCGCTCCGCCGACCCCGGCGTGGAAGGCGCTGCTGCGCCCCCGGACCCTCGTCTACCTCGGCGTGTGGAGCGCAATCGGCGCAGGCCTGCTCTTCGCGCTCGGCACCCGCACGCATACCGGCCTCACCGTGGCCCCCGACCGCAACCCGCCCTTCATGCTGCTGAAGGACGGCTCGGTGAGGAACGCCTACACCCTGCGCCTGAGGAACATGGAAGCCCGCCCCCGCGCGATGGACCTCGCGCTCGAAGGCCTGCCTCCGGGCGCGGTGTTGTGGACCGAGGCGGTGAGCCTCGAGAACGCCGCGCCCCTCCAGCGCGTCACGGTCCCCGCCAACGCGACCAAGGTGATGCGCGCCTACGTGATGCTGCCGAGCGGGATGCGCGCGCACGACTTCGCCTTCCGCCTCACCAGCCGCGACGAACAGCACGAGACCGCCCGCGTCGCCGCCACCTTCGCCATGCCCGGAGAGCAATGATGCGCCAGACCAGCAACCTCACGGGCAAGCACATGGCGGCGATCTTCGTCGGCGGCTTTGCAGTCGTCATCGCGGTCAACCTGACGATGGCGACGATGGCGGTGGAGAGCTTCCACGGCACGGTGGTCGACAATTCCTACGTCGCGAGCCAGCACTACAATGGCTGGCTGAAGCAGGCGGCGGCCTCGAAGGCGCTCGGCTGGCAGGCGGTCCCGCACCGCCGCGCGAGCGACGGGCGGGTGGTCGTCGAGACCATCGCCGTGCCTGCGGGCGCGTCGATCACCGGCACTGCCGAGCGACCGCTGGGCGCGCGCGAGGCAACGCCGCTGACCTTCTCGCCCGCGGGCAAGGCGCGCTGGGTCTCGGACCAGCCGCTCGCCCCGGGCCGCTGGCAGCTGCGCATGGCGATCCGCGCCGAGGGCAAGGCCTGGGCCGGCGAAAGCGCCCTCCCATGAACGCCTCCGCCCTGCGGCTCGTCGAGCCCTCCCCCCTCGCCGAGGCGCCGCGCCCGCTCGCGACCACCCGGCTGACCGTGCCCGGCATGAAATGCGCCGGCTGCATCGGCAAGATCGAGCGCGAGCTCCCGAAGCTCGCCGGCATCGCCGCTGCGCGCGCCAATCTCTCGGCGCGGCGCGTCGCGATCACCCATGACCCCGCGCTCGACGAGGGGGCCCTCGCCGCTGCGCTGCTCGAGATCGGGTTCGAGTCCCAGCCGGTCGCCGACGCCGACCTGCTCGGACCGACCGGCAGCGAGGCCGCCGAGCGCAGGCGCCTCACCCGCGCCCTGGGGGTCGCGGGGTTCGGGATGATGAACGTGATGCTGCTCTCGGTCAGCGTCTGGTCCGGCGCGGAGGGCTCGACCCGCGCGCTGTTCCACTGGCTCTCGGCGGTGATCGCCCTGCCGGTGATCGCCTATGCGGGGCGGCCCTTCTTCGCGAGCGCGTGGATGGCGCTGAAGCATCGACGCACCAACATGGACGTGCCGATCAGCATCGGCGTGATCCTCGCGACGTGCCTCAGCCTCTACGAGACGATCACCGGGGGCGCGCACGCCTTCTTCGACAGCGCCGTGATGCTGCTGTTCTTCCTGCTGGCGGGCCGCGCGCTCGATGCCGAGATGCGCACCCGCACGCGCGCAGGCATCGGCGCGCTGCTCGGCCGAATGGGCAAGAGCGCGAGCGTCATCGCCCCGGACGGCACCACCCGCCGGGTTGCCGCCAAGGACCTCGCGCCCGGGATGCTGGTGCTGGTCGCCGCCGGGGAGGCGCTCGCCGCCGACGGGGAGGTGGTGGAGGGCACGAGCGCGCTCGACAATGCGATGCTCACCGGGGAGAGCGCGCCGGAGCCGGTCGGGCCGGGCGCGCTGGTGCACGCGGGCGCGATCAACCTCGCCGCGCCGCTCAGGGTGCGCCTCACCCATGTCGCCGAGGACACCGCCATCGCCGAGATCGCGCGGCTGATGGACGAGGCGGGCCAGTCGCGCAGCCACTACGTGCGCATCGCCGACCGCGCGTCGCGGCTCTATGCACCGGTGGTGCACAGCCTTGCGGCGCTCGCCTTCGCGGGCTGGATGATCGCAGGGGCGGGGTGGCACGCCTCGCTCACCATCGCCATCGCGGTGCTGATCATCACCTGCCCCTGCGCGATGGGCCTCGCCGTGCCCGCCGCGCAGGTCGTGGCGAGCGGCGTGCTGCTGCGGCGCGGGTTGCTGGTCAAGGACGGGAGCGCCCTCGAACGCCTCGCCGAGTGCGATGTCGCGCTGTTCGACAAGACCGGCACGCTCACCCTAGGCGAGCCCCGCGCAGATATCCGGAGCCTCGACGCAGAAGCGCGCAGCATCGCCCTTGGCCTCGCCCAGGCGAGCCGCCACCCGCTGAGCCGCGGCCTTGTCGCCGCCCTGCTGCCCGAGGGCGTCCACCCCGCGAGCGTGGACGACATTCGCGAAGTCGGCGGGCAGGGCCTCACGGGCCGCTGGAACGGGTTTGCGGTCGCCCTGGAGAAGCTCGAAGGGCCGGTTCCCGAAGGCGAAGCCGAGGGCCCCCTCCTTGCCACCTGCCTGCGCATCGGTGAGACCCGCCGGATCATCCCCTTCGCCGATCCGCTGCGTCCCGATGCCGCCGCCGCCATCGCCGCGCTGGCGGGCGAGGGCCTTGGTGCCAGCATCCTCTCGGGCGACCGCGCCGCACCGGTCGCTGCCGTGGCGAGCGCGCTCGGCCTCGAGGCGCAGGCAGGCGCAAGCCCGCAGGACAAGCTTGCGGTCCTGGAAGCCCTCAAGGCAACCGGCCGCCGCCCGCTGATGGTCGGCGATGGCCTCAACGATGGCCCCGCGCTCGCCGCCGCGCACGCCTCGATCGCGCCGGGCACCGCGTCCGATGCGAGCCAGCAGGCCGCCGACGCAGTGTTCATCGGCGACACGCTGATGCCCGTCGCGCTGGCCGTGAAAGTCGCGCGCAAGACCATGCGGATCGTGCGCGAGAACTTCGCCTTCTCGATTGCCTACAACATGCTCGCAGTCCCGCTGGCGCTGTTCGGGCTCGTCACCCCGCTTGTGGCCGCGATCGCCATGTCGCTCTCCTCGCTTGCGGTGGTCGCCAACTCGCTGCGCCTTGCCCGGAGTGCCCGCGCATGACCGGCCTTGCCTTCCTCATCCCCATCGCGCTCGGCATGGGACTTGCGGGCCTCGCCGCCTTCATGTGGTCGATGCGCGCCGGGCAATACGAGGACATGGACGGCGCGGCGAGCCGCATCCTGATCGACGAGGAGGAGTTGCCGTGAGCCTCGCCGCGCTCCCCCTTGCGCTGGCCGCGCTGGTGCCGGTGATGATCGGCCCGCTGCCCGCGCAGCACGGCCCCGCCGCGCTGACGGCGGCGCTGTGCAACGGGGGCACGATCAGCATTCCTCTGCGCCGCAAGGCCCCTGTCGAGGACCCGGCCTGCCACCCCAAAGGCTGCCACGCCGGCACCTGCCGCGAAGACAAATCCGGCAAATTGATCTCGCGCAAAGACGTGCCCTGACGAGGTTCGCTATCGCGAGCCGCAGACCACCCGTCCCGCCTCCACGCCCGGCCACAAAAGCCTGATGGTTTCATCGGTGGCCGGGCACGGAGGCGGCGCGGGCGGTCTGCCGCGACGAAGGAGCGCCCGACACCGATGTGGACCTATCACCCCGAGCTGCTCGCCACCCCCGTGCCGCGCTACACCAGCTACCCGACCGCCGCCGATTTCGGCGCGCTGGAAGAGGGTTCCATCGAGCGCGCCATCGCGTCGGCCACCGGCGACGTCTCGCTCTACCTCCACATCCCGTTCTGCGAGCAGATCTGCTTCTACTGCGGCTGCAACACCGGCAAGTCGGGCAAGCGCGCGCGGGTCGAGGCCTACCTCGCCGCGCTCCACCAGGAGATCGCGACCGTCGCGAGCCTCCTCCCCCAGACCGCCCGCGTGCGCCGCGTCGCCTTCGGCGGGGGCAGCCCCAATGCCATCGAGACCGGCGAATTCCTCGCGTTGATCGAGGCGCTCCACGCGCATTTTCCGATGGGCTCGCCCGCGATTGCGATCGAGCTCGATCCGAGGAGCCTCACCTCCGACTGGGCGAGCGTGCTGAGCGGCGTGCGCGTGAGCCGGGCGAGCCTCGGGGTGCAGACCTTCGCGGTCCACTGCCAGAAGGCGATCGGGCGCGAGCAGTCGCTGACGATGATCTGCCGCAGCGTCGACTGGCTCCGCGGCGCGGGCGTCACCTCCTTGAACTTCGACCTGATGTACGGCCTCCCCCACCAGAGCGAGGCCGACCTCGAGGACAGCCTCGAGATGACCCGCAAGCTCGGCGCGGACCGGGTCGCGGTGTTCGGCTATGCCCATGTGCCGCACCTCGTGCCGCGCCAGACGATGATTCCGGAAGGCGCGCTCCCCGGCGCGGCGGCGCGCTTCGCGATGGCCGCGCAGGCGCACGACACGCTGGTCGGCGCGGGCTATGCGCGGGTCGGCTTCGACCACTTCGCGCTCCCCCATGACCCGATGGCGCGCGCGGTGCGGCAGGGCACGCTCCGCCGCAACTTCCAGGGCTTCACCGACGACACGGCCGAGGTGCTGATCGGCCTCGGGGCGAGCGCGGTGAGCGGCTTTCCGCAGCTCCTCGCCCAGAACGAGAAGCACACCGGGCGTTACCGCCAGCTTTCGGACGAGGGGCGGCTCTCGGCCAGCCACGGCATCGCCCGCTCGCCCGAGGACCAGCGGCGGGGCGCGGTGATCGAGGCGCTGCTGTGCCGCGACGCGGCGGCGATCGCCCCCGACCTCCTCGCCGAGGTGACCGAGCGGCTCGCGCCCTTCCTCGCGGCTGGCCTCGCGCGGCTCGAGGGCGAGCGGCTGGAGATCCTCCCCGAGGGCCTCCCCTATGCGCGGGTGATCGCCGCGCTGTTCGACAGCTACCGCGCCGCCGCCCCGCGCCGCTTCAGCTCCGCGATCTGACGCCGGGCCGACACGCCTTGTCAGTCTGCGGCTTTACGCAGATAGTCCCCGCCGGGCGCGGCCCAGCGAGGGGAACACCAGCATGAGCAACGGACACGTCGACCTCCACCAGTTCATGGAAGGGGTGAAGCGCCGCAATCCGCACCAGGACGAATTCGTCCAGGCGGTGCAGGAAGTGGCCGAGGACATCTTCGCCTTCATCGCCGACAAGGCCGCGTACCACGAACAGCAGATCCTGCGCCGCATCGCCGAGCCCGACCGCGTCGTCTCGTTCCGCGTGTGCTGGGAGGACGATGCCGGCAACATCCGCGTCCAGCGCGGCTGGCGCGTCCAGAACAACAACGCGATCGGCCCCTACAAGGGCGGCATCCGCTTCCACCCAGCGGTCAACGAGAGCGTATTGAAGTTCCTCGCCTTCGAGCAGACCTTCAAGAACGCGCTCACGGGCCTGCCGATGGGCGGCGGCAAGGGCGGCGCCAACTTCAACCCCAAGGGCAAGTCCGAGCGCGAGATCATGCGCTTCTGCCAGTCCTTCATGACCGAGCTCTACCGCCACATCGGCGCCGACGTCGATGTCCCGGCGGGCGACATCGGGGTGGGCGCGCGCGAGATCGGCTACATGTTCGGCCAGTACAAGCGCATCACCGGCAACTTCACCGGGGTGCTGACCGGCAAGGGCCTCGAATGGGGCGGCAGTCTGATCCGCACCGAGGCGACCGGCTACGGCGCGGTCTATTTTCTCGCCGAGATGCTCGCGACGAAGGGCGAGAGCCTCGCGGGCAAGACCGCCGTGATCTCGGGGAGCGGCAATGTCGCGACCCATGCGGCGGAGAAGATCGTCCAGCTCGGCGGCAAGGTCGTGACCCTCTCCGACAGCGGCGGCTTCATCCATGACCCCGACGGCATCGGGCAGGAGAAGATCGACTGGGTGAAGACCCACAAGACCCACCGCCGCGGCCGGATCGAGGACTATGTGGCGGCCTTCCCCGGCGCCACCTTCCACGCCGGCCGGACGCCGTGGGGCGTGCCCTGCGACGTCGCCCTGCCCTGCGCGACGCAGAACGAATTGCTGGGCGAGGATGCGAAGACGCTCGTCGCCAACGGCTGCCGCGCGGTCGCCGAGGGCGCGAACATGCCGACCGACCTCGACGGGGTGCACGTCTTCAAGGCGGCGCGGCTGCTCTACGCCCCCGGCAAGGCGTCGAATGCCGGCGGGGTCGCGGTCTCGGGCCTCGAGATGAGCCAGAACTCCGAACGCCGCTCGTGGAAGGAGGAGGAGCTCCAGCAGATGCTCAAGGACATCATGTCCGGCATCCACCAGGCCTGCATCCGCTACGGCGACCAGGGTGGCGGCTACATCGACTACGTGAAGGGCGCGAACATCGCCGGCTTCAAGAAGGTCGCCGACGCGATGCTGGCCTTCGGGGTGGTGTGATCGGCGCCCCGCCCCGGACGCTTCCAGGACGGGGTCGCTTCGACCGACCCGGCTAGGCTGCGATCAGGCCTTCCTCGGCCATCGCCTTCCTCACCGCCGGACGGGCGGCGATCCGCTCCTGATAGGCGACCAGCACCGGCCAGGGCGCGAGGTCGAGACCGATGAAGTTGTGCCAATTCACGATGGTAAAGAGGTAGGCGTCGGCGACCGTGAAAGTTTCGCCGGTCAGATAGGGCCGGTCGGCGAGGGCGGCCGCGACGAAGTCGTAGGCCCGCTTGACGCTGGCGATGGCGAGGTCCTTCGAGACTTGCGGATAATCGGCCTTGAAGAGCGGCACGTGGGCCTTGTGCATCTCGGTGGCGATGTAGTTCAGCCATTGCTGCACCTTGGCGCGCGCGAGGGTTCCGGCGGGCGGGAGCAGGCCGGCCTCGGGGTGCCGGTCGGCGACGTACTGGACGATCGCGGCGCCCTCGGTGAGCGTCTCGCCTTCGCCGAGCAGCAACACGGGCACTGCGTCCTGCGGGTTGATCGCGCTGAGCGGCTGGCCGCTCTCGGTGGTCTTGGTCGCGAGATCGACCCGCTCGAGCGTGTAAGTCGCACCCGCTTCGCTGAGGACGATGTGCGGCGACATGGCGCAGGAGCCGGGGCTGTAGAAGAGCTTCATGTTGTGTCTCCATGGGATCGGGCACGGAAGGGGGGTGTGCCGGAGCCGCCAATATGCTATCGGTTACTTTGAGCAAGTAGGTACCTGAAAGTAACTAGTATGCCCGACGTAACCGACAAACTGGTCGATCTGCCGCGTTACAGCTCCATGGATTGCCCGCTGCACGGGCTGGTGACGATCCTCAGCGGGCCCTGGACCACCTACATCCTGTGGCTGCTGAAGAACCGTGGGCCGATGCGCTTCGGCCAGCTCAAGAAACAGATGCCGAGCATCTCGGCCAAGGTGCTGACCGAGCGGCTGCGGATGCTTGAAGGCTTAGGGATCATCGATCGTCATCACGAGCCGACGATCCCGCCCAAGGTCACCTACTCACTGACCGAACGCGGGCACGAGCTCGACGCCGCGCTCGATGCGCTCGACGCGCTGGCCCTTAAGTGGAGCGGGCGGACCGGCTGGAGCTGACCTACTTCACCCCCAGCGCCGCCGCCTGCTCGCGAAGCTGCGCCGCCGCGCCAGGATTGGCCTTCACCGCCGCCTCGAGCGCCGCCTTGGCCTTGGCGGGCTCGCCCAGCGTCATGCGGCTGCGGATCAGCATCACCCAGCCGTCGAGGTTTGTCGGCTGCGACTTCAGCCGCTCCTCGAGCTGGGCGACCATGCCCTCGGCCATCTGGCGTTGTTCGGAGGGCTTCATCCGGCTCGCCGCCGCGACGTCGGCGGCGCTCGGACCGCGCAGCGCGGGCGAGGCGCTCTCGCCCGCGACGCTGCCCGAGCCGGGGGCGAGCAGCGCGGGCTTGCGCGCGCCTTGGGCGGCGGCGATGCGGCTCTTGACCTCGATCGCGTTCATCTGCCCGACCTGCTCGATGGTGCGCACCAGGTCCGCCTCCCACGGCGCCCCTCGCGGGCTGTCGGCGAGGAGATCGAGCCAGGCGGCGATGGCGCCCTCGTGGTCCTTGTCGATGTCCTTCTTCGCGGCGAGGAAGTAGCGCGCCCGCGCATCCTCGGGGTCGAGCGCAACCGCCTTCTCGAAGGCCTGCAAGGCCTCGGGCGGGAGCGGATCGCGCTTGCTCGCCAGCACGAGGCTCTCCCCGAGCGCCGACCACAGCACCGCCTCGCCGGGCGCGATGGCGAGGGCGCGGCGGTAGGCGGCGGCGGCCTCGTCGAAGCGCTCGGCCTGGAAGTAGGCGAAAGCGAGGTCGCTCCACGGCCCGGCGTCGTTCGCCGAGGCCTCGGCCCGGGCGCGCAGGGTCTCGATCGAGGGAGCGCCCTCGCCTGCGGCTTCGGGCGCGAGGGCCGCCTCGCCCGCCCCCATCACGTTGTAGCCGATCGATCCCGCCGCGAGCAGCAGCGCCGCGCCGAGCATGATCCAACCCGCGCGCGAGCCGCTCGCCGCACCCGTTCCTGTCTGTTCGCCTGCCATGCGCCAAGCCGCTAGCATCCCGCCGTTTCCCGGGCAATTCGCTCTGGCATCGGGCGCGCTTTCGCTTAAGGTGCCGGGGCAACAATCTATCCGCGAAGAGGGGTTTGGATAGGTGACGGGGGTGTTCCAGGTCGCCATCGTGGGATCGGGCCCGGCAGGGCTGAGCGCGGCCGCGCGGGCGGCGGCGCGGGGCATGAGCCACATCCTCCTCGAGAAGACCGACCACCTCTCGGACACGATCTACAAGTACCAGAAGGGCAAGCACGTCATGGCGACGCCCGCGAACCTGGTGCTGCGCAGCGACATCGACTTCGAGGCGGGCAAGCGCGAGACGATCCTCGGGATCTGGGACGAGCAGATCGCCGGGCACAAGGTCAACGTGAAGCTCAATGCCGAGGTCGTGAAGGTCGAAGGACAGAAGGGCGACTTCCGCATCCACCTGAGGGGCGGCGAGGTCGTCGCGGCGGCGACGATCGTGCTCGCCATCGGCACGCAGGGCAACCCCAACCGGCTGCGCTGCCCGGGGGCGGATTCGCCGCTGATCCAGTACCAGCTCGACGATCCGGGCGAGTATTTCGACGAGCACATCACCGTGATCGGCTCGGGCGACGCGGGGATCGAGAACGCCTTGGGCCTCGCCGCCGATCCGGCGCAGAGAAACGTCGTCACCATATTGAACCGCAGCGCCGATTTCGCCCGCGCCAAGGCGGCGAACGTCGCGCTGCTGGAAGAGGCCGAGCGCGAGGGGCGGCTGACCGTGCGGCGCGAGACCGAGCCCGCCGAGGTCAGAGACGGCGAGCTGCTCCTCAACACCCGCGACGGGCAGGAGGCGATCCGCTGCGATCGCATCATCGCCCGCACCGGCTCGCAGCCCCCGCGCGGCTTCGTCGAGGCGATGGGGATCGCATTCTCCAGCCCCGAGCCCGGCGCCTTCCCCAAGCTCTCGCCCGAATTCGAGACGACCACGCCCGGCATCCACGTGATCGGCGCGCTCGCGGGATACCCGCTCATCAAGCACTGCATGAACCAGGGCTACGACGTCATCGAGTTCCTCGCCGGGAACCGCGACTTGAAGCCCGCCGACGAGCCGATCCTTGCCGCGAAGTTCGCCGGGCTTCCCGGCAATCGCAGCGTCGATGAATGGCTGTCGGTGTTCGGGGGCAACGTCGCGATCCTCGCCGATCTCTCGGTGCTCCAGCTGCGCGAGCTGATGCTCGATTCGACCGCCCACGCCTACGAGCCGGGCGAGGTGATCTTCCGCCGCAACGATCCCGGCTCCTCGATGTTCGCGATCGCCGAAGGCTCGGTCGCGGTCGAGGTCAACCCGGCCGACCCGTCGATCACGGTCGGCATCGAGCAGGGATCGATCTTCGGCGAGGTGGGCCTCATCTCGGGTCGCCGCCGCGGGGCGACAATCCGCGCCGCCGAGCCCGTCATCGCGCTCGAGCTGCCGCGCATGGCGGCGCTGAAGCTGCTCGCCACCTCGCCGGGGGCGGCGCGGGCGGTGGGGACGATCTCGATCGAGCGTCAGCTGCTCCAGATGTTCGGCCCCGGCATCACCAAGGCCGACGTCGCCCCGCTGGTCGCCAGCGCCGAGCTGGTGCCCGCGCGCGCAGGCCAGGTGATCGTGCGCGAGGGTGCCGAGGACAAGGACGTCTACATCGTGCGCTCGGGCTCGATGATCGTCGAGAAGCAGGTGGGGACGCGCCCGGTGTTCCTCTCCTACCTCCCCGCAGGCTCCTATTTCGGCGAGATGGCGGTGATCGACGGCTCGGCGCGCACCGCGACGGTCAAGGCAGCGATCCGCTCCGAGGTGATCCGCCTGCCGGGCGAGGCCTTCCTCGACTTCTTGGGCCGCAACCCGGGCCTGCGCGAGCGCGCGCTCGGCGAAATGAGCGCGCGGCGCGCCACCAATGCCTTCATCGAGAGCCGCAAGGACGGCTTCTCGGGCGCGGTCGACCTCTATTCGCAGACCGCGCAGTTCCTCGTCGACAACGGCATCGGCGAGGCGACCGACGTGTTGCTGATCGACGAGAAGCTGTGCATCGGCTGCGACAATTGCGAGAAGGCCTGCGCCGACAGCCACGACGGGCTCTCGCGATTGGACCGCGAGGCGGGGCGCACCTATGCCCATCTCCACGTGCCGACCTCGTGCCGCCACTGCGAGCACCCGCATTGCATGGCCGACTGCCCGCCCAACGCGATCAAGCGCGGGCCCGACGGCGAGGTGTTCATCGACGAGACCTGCATCGGCTGCGGCAACTGCCAGAGGAACTGCCCCTACGGCGTGATCCGCATGGACGCCAAGCCCCCGAAAAAGCCGAGCCTCCTCCAGTGGATGCTGTTCGGCAAGGGCCCCGGCCCGGGCGAGGCGCCCTATGGCTGGCGCAAGGCCGAGGCGAAGAAGCAGAGCCTCCCCGAGGCCAAGCTCGCGGTGAAGTGCGACATGTGCGCCGGGATCGACGGCGGCCCCGCCTGCGTGCGCGCCTGCCCGACCGGTGCGGCGATCCGCGTCAGCCCCGAAAAGTTCCTGACCTACACCAAGCTCGCCGAGGACGAGGAATGAGCGCCGGCGCGGCACGCGAGCGCCTCCGCGAGGACGAGAAGCGGCGGGATTCGGGGCACGTCGGCTTCCTCGCGCACAAGGGCTTCCGCTGGCTGTGGATCGCGCTCGCGCTGAGCGCCACCGCGGCGCTCGGCTATGCGCTGATCGACCAGCAGCCGCGGCCCAATGGCGGCACGTGGTACGGCTATACGCTGGGCACGATCGGGCTTGGCCTCATCATCTGGCTTTCGCTGCTGGGCGTGAGGAAGCGCCGCATCAACCCCGGCGCGTGGAGCCTCAAGGCCTGGACCAGCGCCCATGTCTATCTCGGCCTGTCGCTGGTTGTGGTGGGCACGCTCCACACCGGCTTCCAGATCGGGTGGAACGTCCACACCCTCGCCTATGTGCTGATGCTGCTGGTGATCGCCACCGGCATCTACGGGGTGACCGCCTACGCGATCCTCCCGGCGCGCCTTTCCGACAACCGCAGGGAGATGACGCGGGCGCAGATGCTCGACGCGCTCACCGCGATCGACCGCCAGCTCGAGAGCGCCGCGCAGCCGCTGGCGCGCGGCGAGGCGGACCTCGTGCTCGCGGCGCTCAGGCAGAGCCCCTTCGCCGGGGGCGCGCTGGCGCGGCTGACGGCGCGCTATCCGGGCTGCGCGACCGCGCGGGCGCGCGCCGGGATGCTCGGCACCTCCGAGGCCGAGGAGCGGGTGCGCGCGCTGCTCGAACGCAGGCTCGCCCAGCTCGGCCAGATTCGCGGCAGCTTGCGCATCCGCGCGCTGCTCGAGGTGTGGCTGTTCCTGCACATCCCCCTGACCCTCGCCCTGATCGCCGCGCTCGCCGCTCACGTCATCAGCGTGTTCTACTACTGGTGAGCGCGGCGCGATGACCTTCCTGATCCGCACCATCGACATGACCGCCAGCGGCCGCGCCATCCAGCGCGAGCGGGTGAGCGAGGCGTCGAGCCTGACGGTCGGCCGCGCGGCGGAGAACGACATCCACCTGCCCGACCTCGCCGTCGAGCAGCATCATATCCGCATCGACGCGGCGGCCGGCGGGACAGTCGCGGTGACGGCGCTCGGCACGCTCGGCTTCGGGCTCGACGGGGTGGTAGCGAGCGAAGGCGCCATCGACCCGCGCATCGGCGGCGAGATTGCGCTCGGCTCGGCGCGGCTGGCGGTGGCGCGGGAGGGCGAGCGCATCGCCATCACCATCCGCCAGGTCGCCGAGGAGGAGGGCAAGGCCGACGCCCTGCGCGGCTTCGCGCTCGCGAGCGTGCTGCCGTCGAAGCGGGCGATGAGCTGGATTTTCGCCTCCGCGATTCTCCTCCTGCTGCTGATGGTGCCGGTCGCGAGCCACCTGTTGCGCACCCCCGTCAAGCCCGACCCGACGGGCAGGAACCCGGGCACGGTGCTGCTCGACAGCGCGTGGACCTCGGGCGCGCTGTCCCTGAAGCACCACAGCCTCGAGCAGAACTGCGAAAGCTGCCATGTGAACGCCTTCGAAAGCGTGCAGGACGAGACCTGCCTTGCGTGTCACGAGGAGACCGGCGACCACGCGGCAAAGTCGCGGCTCGCGCGGGGGATGCCGGAATTGTCGCCGGGCGACGCGATCCAGTGGCGGATCGGCGCGGCGCTCGGCAAGGAAGGTCCGCTCGGCTGCGTTGCCTGCCACTCCGAGCACGAGGGCGAGGTCCGCCAGAAGCCGGGCGACGAGGCGTTCTGCGGCAATTGCCACTCGAAGCTCGACACGCGGCTGACCGACACGGCACTCGCCAATGCGCACGATTTCGGCAAGGCCCACCCGCAGTTCCGCCCGCTCTACTTCGCGAGCTTCGGCGCGGCGAAGCCGGTGCGCGCGGCGTGGGGCACGCCGCCGGTCGAGCGATCGGGCCTCAAGTTCCCGCACGACGTCCACATGAACGCCCGCGGCGGGGCGGCGCGCATGGCGGTGAGCCTTGGCCGCTATGGCAAGCCGCTCGACTGCAAGGACTGCCACGTGCTGACCGGCGACAAGATCGGCTTCAAGCCGGTCGAGATGGAGCAGGCCTGCGAGGCGTGTCACTCGCTCGTCTCGGGCCGCATCGCCGGGGGCGGCTTCACCAAGCTGCGCCACGGCAGCCTCAAGCACCTTGCCGAGGACCTCGCCAGGATCAGCACCGGCCCGCGCCCCGCGCTTGCTCCGGGCCGCCAGCGCCCGGGGCAGCTGGGGAGCGCCTCGCCCTATCGCGCCGATTTCGGCCGCCCGGTGCGCGCCTATGTCGGCATTTCGCGCGCGCTGTCGGTCGGCGGGGTGTGCACCGAGTGCCACCTGCCGACCACCGGCCCGACCGGGCAGGCCGACCTCATGCCGGTCAACCTCCCCGACCGGTTCCTCACTGCGGGCTATTTCAACCACGAGGCGCACAAGGCGCAGAAATGCACCGACTGCCACGCCGCCGACACCTCCAAGGCGGCGAGCGACCTGCTGCTGCCCGACCTCAAGAGCTGCCGTTCGTGCCACTTGGGCGCGAGCGCGGTGAAGACGAAGAAGATCGTCCCCTCCGACTGTGCGATGTGCCACGCCTACCACGTGCCTGCGGGCCAGTGGCAGCCGAAGGGCCCCTCCCCCCACTACCGCCCCCCGCCAGCCCCCGCCGTGAAACCCGCCGCCGTCAAGATGGCCAAGGCACCGAAGAAGGGTTGGGGGAGCTAGGATGGGAGCCACCGCAGAGCGCAACGCCGTCCTGATCGCGCAGCTTACCGACATCCATATCGGCTTCGCGGCCGACGACGGCGACGCGGAGCTCAACCTCGTCCGCTTCCGCGCGGTGCTCGAGCGGCTGTTCGCCGGGCCGAACCGGCCCGACCTGCTGGTGCTTTCGGGCGACATCACCGACCGCGGGGACGCCGCAAGTTTCGCCAAGGTCACCGCGCTGCTGGCGGACTGCCCCTGCCCGGTGCTGCCGCTGGTCGGCAATCACGACAGCCGCGAAGGGTTCGCCGGGGCCTTCCCGCAGGTCGTCCCGGCAGCGGACGGGTTCCTGCACTATTCGGTGAAGACACGGCTGGGCCTCAGGGTGATCTGCCTCGACACGCTCGAAGAGGGCCGCCACGGCGGCGCCTTCTGCGAGGCCCGGGCGCGCTGGCTCGCCGCGCGTCTCGCCGAGGCACCCGATGCGCCGACGCTGATCTTCATGCACCACCCCCCGGTCGCTGTCGGGATCGACTGGATGGACCCCGCGCCGGACGAGCCGTGGATCGCCCGTCTCGCCGCGGTGCTGGAGGGGCAGTCACAGGTGCTCGCGGTGCATTGCGGCCATCTCCACCGCCAGATCGTCACGCGCTTCGTGGGCATTCCCTTGGGCGTCACCCCCTCGATCGCGCCGTTGGTCGCGCTCGACCTCGCCCCCATCGACCCCGCGGTGCCCGATGGGCGCGAGCTCATCACCACCGAGCACCCCGCCTATGCGCTCCACCGCTGGGACGGGAGAGCCCTCGTCTCGCACTACGAGCGGGTCGGCGACTGGCAGGTGCTGGAACGCTACCACGCCGGGCTCCAGCCGATGATCGCCGGGATGTTCGCCGAGCGCGGCTAGGCCCTAGCGCGCGGCCCTCAGCGGGCTCGGCGGGGCGACGCCCACCCAGCGCTTCATGTCGACCTCGTCCGAGACCTTCCACGGCACGCCCGAGCGGGTCATGAACAGGCGCTCCATCTCCTCCCGGGTGAAGGGCCGCGAGCCGAGCCGGCCGAATACCGCGATCTGCCCGCCGGTCTCGTCCACCGCGCGGTCGCGGTCGAGGCCCTTGGAGAGCGCGATGGCGGGCGTCGGCGTCTTCGCCCAGGCGATCAGCTCCGGCATGGGCGCGGGGCTGAAGCCGTAGAAATTGCGCTGGCTTTCGGGGCTGGTGAGTTGCAGCACCTTCATCCCGTTCCGCCCGTCCGCGACATAGGCGAACAGCGAGGCGTTGGTCGAGGCGACGATCACGTCCTCGGCATCGTTGAGCTGCCCCCCGAGCGTCACCTTCTGGTAGACCTTCGGTGCGCGCGGGTTGGTGACGTTGAGGATCACGAGGCCGTCCTGCTTCGCCGCGACATAGGCGTAGGTGCGCGCAATGTAGAGCCGGCGCGCGTCGGCGAGCGATACGGTGGCCTCGGGCACGGCGACGGGGTTGCGCAAGCTGGTGATGTCGAACAGCTTCACCCCTTCCGCGTCCGTCACCCAGAGGTAGCGGAACTGCACCGCGCTCGCCCGCGCGTCGGTGAGCGGGCGCACCGCGGCGAGCTTCGGCGTGTCGGGATCGGCGAGATCGACCACCACGAGGCCCTTGTCAGCGGTGATGTAGGCAACCTCGCCCGCCAGCACGATATGCCGCGCGCCGCTCAGCACCCCGCCGGGGTTCCACGCGGTCTTGCCGTCGGCATAGACTTTGCGGGCGAGCTTGTTGTTGCGGAATTCGCCGTCCGCCATGGTGTTGACGTTGACGAGGATCAGCCCCTCCACCGCATCGGTGATGGCGGCGTAGTTGTAGATCGGCTTGAAGGCCTGCTCCTGGTTCATCTCGCGCATCTGTTCGGTATTGCGGGCCGGCGCGATCGGCTGGTTGGTGGGCAGCGCCATGCAGGTGGCGTTGGTGGTCTTGACGTGGGTGTCATGGCCGAGCGCGGAGAACGGTCCCTTGATGATCCGCTCCGAGAAGCCCTTGTTGGCGATCGAGGCGACGTCATAGACCATGAAGCCGCCCTTGCCTTCGGCGACATACATGTATTCGCCGCGCAATTGCAGACAGCCGACGCGGTCGCCGGTCGCCTCGTGGACGTTGGCGAATTCCTCCATCGGATGGGTTTCGCCCGACAGGTTCTTGTTGAAGGTCTTGCCCCGCACCCAGTTCTTCAGCTCGCGCCCGTTCTGGTTGACGTGGAGCCCCCAGTAATCGGGATAGGCATAGCGGTGGAGGTAGGAGCCGATCACCGCCTGCGGCTCGTCGTATTCGGTGACGCGGGTCGCCTGGAAGCCGCCCTCGAGGCCGGTCCACGCGTTGAGGCCGACGAAGTTCACGTAATTGGTGCCCAGCAAGAGGAGCTGCGCCATGATCGCGTTGTTGTCGTCCTTCGCCGAGAGGTGGCAATCGGTGCAGGTCTTGGTCTCGGTCTTGCGCACCGTATGCGGGAAATGCGGCGCGAAGGCCTGCGAGGAGAAGCCGATCGCGCTGATCGGCGGCTGCTGGACGTAGATCCGCTCGCGGTTGGTATTGGTCGATGACAGCACCAGCGCCGAGGACGAGCGCACCGGTGCGACCTGACCGCCCTTGGTGGTCATGTGCTTGCCGAGCTGGAACATCTCGTCGCGCGCGACCTGCGGATTGTAGGTTGCGAAGTTGCGCGTCTCGCCGCCGTCGAACTTGTGGATCTTGGTCTTCCAGTTGGCCTCGATCGGGAGGTGGCAGCCGCCGCAGCTCGTCGTCCATGACAGGTGGCAGGTGAAGCAGGCCATTTCCGGCTCGCGGTGCGCGCGGTCGCCTTCCGCGATGCCGGTGCCGAATTCGAAGGTGCCGGTCTCCGCGCCGTAGCGGCTCATCAGCTTCGCGCGCGCGGCCTTGGCGTTGAAGGCGGGGGTCGAAGGATCGACCGAGTCCTTGACGAGGCTCATCTCCCATTCGAGGCTCGGATCGACGAGCGAGCGCTGGACGAGCTTGCGCCGCCCGTCCGCCCCCTCCATCCACTCGAAGCGGCGCTTGCCGTCGGGGTTACGCAGCAGGCTGAGGTCATGCCCCTCGGGCGGCGCGGCCGGGCCGCTGGTGCGCAGCGTGGGATAGGCGTCGGCGGTGCCGTGGCAGTCCTTGCAGGTGATCTCGATCGCGTTCGCGACCTCGCCATAGATGAGGCCGTTGCCGTGGCTGTCCTGCTCGAAGTGGCAGTCGGCGCATTGCATCCCGATCTCGGCGTGAATGTCCATGAGGTGCACCGCCTTGCCCGGATTGACGCCGGGGGGCACGAACTTGCCCTCGCCCTGCTTGCGCCACTTTTCGGGATCGTCGGGATCGACGATCTTGCCCTCGGCATCGAGGAGGTTCCCCTCGCGGTCGCGCTTGAAGATCGCGCGGAAGTTCCAGCCGTGGCCGTGGTAGTCGGCGAACTGGGTGTCCTTGAGCGTCGGGTTCAGATCATAGACGTTGCGCAGGAAGTCGAGGTCGGACCAGTTGCCCTTGGGCGCGGCGCCTTCGGGGTTGCGGTCGGTGACCTCGCGCACCTCCTTGGCGGTCGGGTATTTCTGCTGCTTCGGCCACATCGCCGGCGCGTCGCTTTCGTAGTCCCACATGGTGTAGCCGAGGAAGGAATTCAGGAAGATGTTGGGCTGGTGCATGTGGCAGTTCATGCACTGGCTGGTGGGAATCGCGCGGGTGAAGACGTGGCTCAGCGGGTGGCCCTTCTCCTTCACCTGACCATCGGGGGTCTTGAGGGCGCCATCATCTTTGGCGTGATCGTGCCCGTCCTCCGCCTTGTGGCCCGGCTGCTTGACCGCGCCATGACCCTCGGTCTTCTCGCCATAGCCCGCCGCGTGCTCGATCTTCGCGGCGATCGTCGGGTCGGCGCTGATCGTCTGCCCGTCGCGCCCGTACTGCGCATAGATCAGCGAGTGGCGCGGCTCGCGGTCGTTGGCGTAGACCACGTGGCAGGAGGCGCAGCCCGAGTGGCGGTAGTCGCCCGGCTGGTCGTTGGTCCCCATGAACCACGTGAAGGGATCGTTGAGCCGCGTCTTGTGGACGTTGAGCACCGGGATCGAGACCCTGAGACCCGTGCCCGGCCCGCGGTTCGACTGCTTGAGATCGGGGCGGCCCGGCTCCTCGAGGCGCTGGATCTGACCCGTCGGGCTCGGCAGGCCGACCTCGGCGAACTGGGTGTTGATGTTGCGCCCGCCGCGCTCGAAGACGCGGAAGATGTCGCCCGGCGGGACGACGTGCCAGGTCGGCAGCGGATACATCTCGGCGAGCACCCCGCGCGCGACCTGGTCGTGCGAGAGCTTGCCCCCCGGCCCGGCACCGGGCGAGGTGATCTTCGCCGGCTTGCCCTCGCGCGTATAGGCCTCGCCGAGGAGGTAGTTCTTGTAGGGCAGGATCCCGTTGTTGTAGCTCGCCCCGCCCCACAGCATCGCGCCCGACGCCATGATCGAGCGTTCCGCCGCCTCGATCGCCTGGATGTGGCACGCCCCGCAGGCGTCGCGCGCGACGCGGTAGTCGGAGGGGTTGATGAACTTGATGAATTCCGGCCCCTCCTTGTTGAGAAGCGCGTAGGAGCGCGTGGGGTTCGCCGAGGACGGCCAGTGCCACGACTTGGGGTATTTCGGCAGCACGTGCGCCCTGTCGCGCGCGGCGACGTAGTCGGGGTGGTCGTGGGGCAGCTCGGAATTGCCGCGGATGGTCGCGTCGCCGCCGTGGCAATCGGTGCAGCCCAATCGCACCGCCGGGGTCATGTGCATGGTCGGCGCGTCGGTCTTGACGTGGCAGGTGTTGCACCCTTCCGACTTGGCTTCCATCTCCGCCACCGACTGCCGCTGCGGCGCGGGCGGGGCGATGACGCGGCTGTAGTCGCGCTTGACCGGCTTCTCCTTGTCCGCCGCCATCGGGCTCCCTGCGAACAGCGCAAGGCCGAGGAACAGCGCCCCCGCGATCAGGGCGAGACGGCTCAGGAAGGGGCGGCCGGAGGACAGCATCAGTAGGTCAGCACCACGTTCGCAAGGATCGAGACATATTCGCGTCCACCCCCGCGCGAGGTGAACTGCTCGCGGAAACCCTCACCCGCGAGCAGGGTGGCAGCCGAGAGGCGGAAGACGATGTTCTGGTTGGCGTGGGGCCGCCAGATCGCCGAGGCCGAGAGGTCATAGCCGATCTCGCGGTCGATGTTCGGCTGGTTGCGGATCGCCTCGAGGCTCGCGGTGTCGGCGAACCACAGGTGGTTCGCATTGGCCGAGACGCGCAGCTCCGGCGTGAGGTCGAAATCTGCGCCCGCACCGACGAGGATCAGGCCCGGGTTGTTGAAGTTCGACTGCCCTTGCTCCTTGGAGCTGCGCAGCGAGTTGAGGAGGCCGTTGCGCCCGTTCACCCCGATCGCGCGCCCGCCGCCGGCAAAGGGGATGGTCTGACGAATCCAGTAGGAGGTGTCCGCGCCCGCGAATACCGGGTTCTCGAAGATCGCGTCGAAGCCGGTTTCCTTGTCGTCGTCCGGGTTCTTGTCGCCGCTCGCATAGGCGCCCGAGAGGCGGAAGCGCGCCCAGTCGCGGTCGTAGCTCGCCTCCAGCGCCACGAACTGCGCATTGATGTCGGCGGGGCGGTCGGTGAAGAAGGAGTTGCGGTCCTCGCCCAGCGCCCAATAGGCCATGCCGGTGAGGTTGATGCGCCCGATGCGCCCGTCGACCCCGTAGCCGAGATAGACCACGTCGTAGTCGCGCCCCCGCAAGCTCCCGATCAGCGCCGGGCGAACCGGGAAGCCGTTGTCGTCGACCTCGATCTCGTCGGCCTCGCGGTTGCGGTTGTAGACGACGGTGAACTCGCTCGTCAGCGCCGGGATCAGGAAGTCCTGGCGATAGGCGTTGACGACGAAGACATAATCGTCGCGCGGGGCCTGAACGACCGAGTTGAGCCCCGAATTGGTGTCCTTCTCGAGCCGCCAGAAGGCGCCGAGGTTGAACTGGAAGCGGTTGTTGTCGCGCGATCCGAAGACGCGTACGCCCAGTTGCTGGTCATTGAACAGGAAGCCGCGGAAGTCCGACTGGAAAGTCTGGATGCCGGCGCGCGCCGAGATGAAATCGAACCTTTCGGTGTCGAAGCGCGCGAAGTGGTAGTCGACGAAGGCTTCCTGCACGCCGAGGAAGTGGTCGAGCCGGTGGCTGGGCTTCGAGGGCTCGACGAACAGCACCCGCCGCTCCGGCACGTCGACGTAATTGACGTTGTAGGCGAGCGTGACACGGTACTCGACCGTGGGCGGGGCATAGGTGGTCGAGCCCTTGAGGAGCGCGAAGCCCGCGAGGAAGGTCTGGCTGAAGACCTGGCTGAACGAGCTGCCGAACACGTCGTTGCGGTCGGGGTCCTCGGTGGTCTGGACGCCGACGGGGATCGGGAAGCTGCGCGGCTCGTAGACCGTGTCCGAGATCACGTTGGCGACGAAGAACCAGTCGTCACCGGTGATCGGCAGCCACGGCACCTTCTTGCGGTCGATCGGGCGGTCGCCCTTGAGGGTGTTCTGGTGATAGGGATCGAGGAGGTTCTCCTTCACGAGGCCAAGGCTCTGGATGAGCCGCCAGCGGTCGGGGATGGGGATCTGCTCGGCGGGAAAGGCCTGCGGCGGGGGTGCGCGGACCGCGCCGGGGTTATCCTGCTCGATCTTGTCGGGCAGCGGCGCAGTGTAGCCGGGCCGCTCGCGCCCCTCGATGATCTGCGGATCGACGGGGGGGATGTCCTTCTCCCAGTCGCCCGGCTGCGGCTGCTCCTCGCCTGGAGGCGGACTCGGCGGCGGCGTCTCCTCGGGCACCGGCGCGGCTTGGAGCACGAGCAGCGAGGCGGGAAGCAGCCAGCTCATCTACAGTCCCTGGCAGACGTTTTGCTGCGTCGTGTCGAGGAACGGCGCGAAGGGGCAGTTCACATATCTCAGCCGCACCGGCGTGCCGTTCACCGGCACCGCAATGCGGTCGGCGCGGATCGAGGCGGGCGCATTGCCGATCCCTGTCCCGAGCTTCACCCCGGCGTTGTAGAGCCCGAGGAAGGGCACGAGGTCGTTCTGGTCGATCCCGTCGCCCGAGGCTCCGATGCCACCGACCAGCACGTTGCCGCGGTAGATCGGCACTGCGCCGGGAAACAGCGTGATCCCGTTGCGGATGCGGCTGCCGTTGGGGCTCGCGTCCGGCAGGCTCGTGCAGCGCCCGCGCGGCACATCGCTTGGCCGCGCGCCGGCGATGAACTGGAGGTGCTCGACGATGCTCGGCACCACGAGGGTCGACTGGAGTCCGGTCGAGAAGATCGACCACTGGTCGATCGGGCGCGACAGCGGGCCCGGTGCGGTGCCGAACTGGCCGTCGGGGAAGTAGGGCCGCGCGATATTGCCGAGCGAGCGGTTGGAGAAGGCGTACTTGCCGTCGAGCACCGCCGGATCGCTGGCGAAGGTGCGGGTCGCGGTGACGAAAGCCGAAATCCGCGGATCGCCCGCGGCGAGCAGATCGTCGTCGGCCCGCGCGTTCGAGAAGAAGGTCACGCTGCGCGCCTTCTGGGTGGTCGCGTCGATCGCGTCGACCAGCGCGTCGGGCGAACGGATGATCCCCAGCACCTCGCCGCGGGTATCGACCATCACCAGCGTCATCTCGGCGCGCGAGCCGACCGGCTTCCTGACCTGCGAGCGGGTGCGCGAGAGCACCGCGAAGCTTTCCTCGAAGATCGTGCGCACCTCGGCCTCGGTGAGCGGCTGGCCGACCTCGGCGGCGTCGGTGCCGGCCCGGATCGGGAAGCGGTTGTTGCCCGCCCCGTCGCTGACGACATAGGCGTCCGGGTTGGCGAACTCGGTGGAGCGCGCCGGGCGCACCCCCGAGGCCTCGCTCCCATAGGCCGTCCCGGCGAGCAGCGCGGTGCCGTCGTAATAGCCCCTCAGCGGCGCCAGATTGCCGAGCCGCGGGGCGACATTCGCATAGGTCGCGGTGAGGACGCTCGCGGAGAGCTGGTTGTAGGCGATGTCGCTGTAGCGCAGCAGCGTGCCGTCGAGCGCGATCTTGTCGGCGCGGATGTCCTCCGCCGCCTCGAAGCCGACCGTCGCCGCGAGCGCGATCCGCTCGTCGGGGAGGTTGTCGAAGTCGAGGACATTGGTGTCGAAGCCGTAGTCCGGGTCCGCCGCGACGCCCACCGCGCCGATCAGCACGCCGTCGCGGTAGAGCGGGAAGCCGCCCGCATCGGCGGCAAAGCCGATCGCCGAGCGCTTGGGCCCCGGGGTCGCGCCCTGTCCCGCCACGAAGCGCGCCGAGATGTCCGAGCAGGGCAGCTGGCTGAACTGCACCGAGAACAGCGCCCCGCTCTCCAGGCCGCCGGTCGAAGGCGCCTTGGGGAAGGTCTCCTGGATGATCCCGCCTGCCGTGCGGCTCGAGAAGGCATTGCCCTGGCTCGAGAAATAGGCCGCGGTCAGCGCCTTGGCGATCGCCGCGGTCTCGGCCGGTACGCTCGCGCCTTGCAGGTCGAGGTTGTTGCCGTTGGGCGCATTGGGGATCTTCTGGGTGACGGGCGCGCCGGTCATGCGGAAGATCGCAAGGACGTTGCCGACCCGGTCGATGACGGTGATGACGGCCGGGGTGCGGTCGGCCTCGGCCTGGGTGGCGGCCTGCGCGACGATCCTGCCGACGTCGGCCGAGCTCAGTCCGATCACGGCGGGCTGGGTGTAGACCGGGCTCGAGCCGCCTCCGCCACCACCGCCGCTTGGGGGAGGCGTCGTCCCGCCGCCGGAGCTGCCCCCGCCGCCGCATCCGGCGGTCGCGAGCAGCGCAGCTGCGAGCAGCCCCCTCAGGAATGCGGATCGCATCATTGCAGCCGCCCGATCGCCCCCGCGGCGGACTTCAATGCGGCGCGGAAATCGGCGGGGCGGTAGGCGTTGGGCTCCTCGACCGCCTTGTAGGCGCGGGCGATGTCGGCGCGGATGCCGGCGGCGGCGCCCTGAGTCACCCGGCCCTCGCGCACGATAGCGTTGAGGAGCGTGTCGATCGCCATCACCGCCTGCACCGATCCGGCATAGTCGGTGAAGCGCGGCGCGGTCGCCTCGCCGGCGATGATGCCGATCACCGTGAAGCCATCGCTCCCCGCATAGCCGCGCGCGCCCAGCGCATCGGACAGCGCGCCAGCCCGCGCGGCGAGCGTCTGGGCTGCGGCGCGCGCCTCGGCGGGGCCGGCCCCGAAGGCCTTGTGGAAGTCGCGCGCGGCCGACCGGAACGCGGCCGCCTCACCCGGCACCAGCGCGCCCGCGACGGCTTGCAGCATGATCATGTTCTCGTCGTTGAAAGGCGGGTTGCCGAAGGGAATCGGGCGACCGGGATTGGTCTCGAAGGTGAGCTTCCTCTGCGGCCCGTCGGTGATCTGGCGGTGACACGAGTGGCAATCGAGGAAGGTGAACTGCGGGAAGGCGCCCTCGTAGGCGAATTTGGGCTGGGCAAACAGGCTGGTCGAGCGGCGCACCGCCTCGGCCTGACCCACCGCCCAGAAGCGCACCGAATCCGGCGATCCCTTGCGGCGCGTGTAATCGGCATCGATGTCGTGGTGCTGCTGCAATGCGCTGAACAGGTCGAGCTCGAAGGAGATGCGCGGGTGGCCGGCGGCCATCATCGCGTGGGTGACGAACTGCCCGGGCTTGGAAGAACCGAAATGGCAGTCGAGGCACACGCTCGCGCGCACCTTGGGGATCTCGAGCGGGGTCAGCCCTGCGGCGACGTTTCCGGCGTGAGTGGCGGGCAGGGCGTAGTGCTCGGCGAGCCACGCGCCGCCGCTCGCGCCGTGGCAGCTCTCGCAGCCAACCCCGTCGGTGAGCTTGAAGCGCGCCCCCCGGCTTGCGGCGGGCGCGTTGGTCGCGTGGCAACCGAGGCAGGCGGGTGCACTCTGGGCATTGCCGAGGCCGAGGCTCGCCGCGATCTGCTGACCCCGCCGCCCGCCAAGCACGGCATAGGCACGCGAGTGCGCGCCCGAGGGCGAGGACGGCTCCTGCCAGGTCGCGATTTCGTCCTGCCGGACCACCGCGCCATTGCCCTCGGCGCGGCCGTGGCAGGTCGATCCGGCGCAGGTGGCGACGCCCTCGAAGACAGGATTGCCGATCGCGCCGGCAGCGGGGTAGAGCGCGGCGAGGCCGATCACCGCCAGCACGCGCAGCGCCCCCGGCCTTGCCAGCAGGCCCGCGACGCGTCTCGCCAGTTTTCCCCTCATCCCCTAACCCCCGAGATGCTCCGGCTTCGACCCCTGCCGTCCGACGCGACGGGCGCGGTGCCGGGCGGGGGAAGCGCCCCTTGCGCCGACTCCCCGCGCCCGATCACGCGCCCCACCTTGTTCCCAATGTGGCCCCGCGATGCAACAGGCAATCAATGGCTTTTGCCGCGTGCCGCGTGCCCTGTTGCCGTTCAGTCCATCCCCGCCGCGGCGCTCTGCTCGAAGGCATTGGCGAGCGTCTCGAGCTGCAAGGTGCAGCCGCGCGCGATCAGCGCCTCGGCGAGCGCGTCGGGCGCCTCGAAATCGCCGACCAGCGCCACGAAGTCGAGATGCGCGGTGGTCCTGCCGTCCGGGCCGGTCACCATGTAGTGCGTGCCCTCGCGCACCGGCAGGCGCGCCGGGTCGAGCGCGGCGACGGTGACGGTGTCGTCGAAGGTCACGTCGGCATGGGCCTCGCCCTCGGCATCGGCGGAGATGCGGTAGGTCGCGGTGCCCTCGGTCGCGGGCCGCCACAGGCGCACCGTGGCGAGGTCGTAGAGGCACACCGTGCCCGAGCGGGTGATGTCGACATACCACAGGCTCGGGTTGGTCACCTCGCCGTCGAGCCCGTCGCGCACCGCCCCGGTGCGGACCCGGGTCGCCGCGCGCTTGCGGGTCAGCGCGGCGAAGCGGTCCGAGGCGACCTGCGGGCGGTCGCCGACGCGGAAGCTGCCCGCGCCGCGGATGATGCGGGTGCCCTGCGCGGTGAGCACGGTCACCGCGTCGCCGTCCTTCAGGGTGATGCGCACGTCGTCGTCGAGCTTGGTGCCGACCGGGTACTTGCCCGCCGAGGGCCCGGTGGACTTGACCACCACCCCGGCGAGCGCCGCGCCCGGCAGGGCGAGAACCAGCGCCGCCGCCGTCGCCACGCGCTTGAAACTAGCTGAGAACATAGGTCCCTTCCCCATCGATGTGCTGCAACCTCTCGACGAGCGACTGTAGCGCCGAATCCTCCGCATGACGACTGGCGACGTCGCGGGCGATGTCGATTGCCCTGCCGGGCGCGCCGGCGGCGAGCGCGCAGGCCTCGGCGAGCGCGGCGCGGTCCTCCTCCGGGAAGTCCGGCACCGCCTCGAAGAGGTCGACCGCCTGCGCCCGCCCGCGCAGCCGCACCCGGCCCATCGCGCGCCAGACGTCGCTGCCTGCCGCCGCGACGAACTCGCGGCTCGCCAGCACCGAAGTCCCCAGCGCCTTGTTCGCCGCCTCGAGCCGCGAGGCGGTGTTCATCGAATCCCCGAGCGCGGTGTACTGGATGCGCGTCGCCCCGCCGAAATTGCCGACCACCGCCTCGCCGTAATGGAGCCCGACGCGGGTGCGCCCGATCGCGGGGAGCGAAGGGTCCATCGCGGCGACCTCGCGGCGGAAGGCCTCGCCCGCCTCGCGGATCGCCAGCGCCGCGCGCGCCGCGCGCTCGCCGTCGTCGGCGCGCGCGATCGGCGCGCCCCAGAAGGCGACCACCGCGTCGGCGACGAACTTGTCGATCACCCCGCCGTGGTCGAGCACCACCTGGCTGAGGCTGTCGAGATAGCGGTTGAGGAGCCTCGCGACGGTCTCCGGCGGGATCGCGTGGCTCATCGCGGTGAAGCCCTCGAGGTCGCTGAACAGCACGAAGATCTCGCGCTTCTCGCCCCCGAGCGAAAGGAGTTCGGGCCTGGCGATGATCGCCTCGGCAATGTCGCGCGGGATGTATTTGCCCAAGGCCCCGGTCGCGAAGTTGCGCTGCACCGCTCCCGCCGCGCGCGCCGCGGTGGTGACGGCGGTGAAGGCGGTGATCCAGCCGATCAGCCAGCCGAAGGCCGGGAGCCCGTAGGTGTCGACATTGGCGAACTGCAGCGCGATCGGGATGCCGACGAAGGCCGCCAGCAGCAGCGCCAGCACCGGGGCGAGCCGCCGTGCGCGCCATTCGAGCAGCGCGGTGAGCACGGCGGTCAGCACCACCAGCACGGCCATCGCCCAGATCACCCAAGCCGGGATCGGCTCCAGCCGCCGTCCGTCGAGCATCTGGGCGATGATGTCGGCATGGACCGCGATCCCCGCGGGCGTCTCGCCGTTGATCGAGGTGAAGGTCGTCTCGACCCGGTCGTAATCGACGATGTCGCCGCCGAGCAGCACGTATTTGCCCCTGACCTGCTCGGCGAGAAAGGGGAGCACCTCGGGGTCGGGATCGGCGAAAAGGTCGATCTGGAGCGAGGCGAACAGCGGCGCGTCGACGAACTTGGGACGGCGGTAGTCGATGGCGCCCTCGTAAGCCGCGAAGCCCGGCGCAGGCTCGCCCGCCTCGGCGAGCATCGCGCGGCCGAGGAGGGACGGCAGGCCGGGCACGATCCTCGGCCAGACGCGGGTCGCGCCGAAGGTGTTGTCGAGCCGGATGCTGGCGGGCACCGCGCGGCTCCCCGCGAGCCGCGCCTGGAAGGCATCGAGGAAGGCCTGCTGCTCGTAGACCACGTCGTCCTCGTTGGTGGCGACATTGGCATAGGCGACCGCGACCGGAGTCCGCATCGCGCGCAGCGTGGCGATCAGTTCCTCGTCCTCGTCCTGTGGCTGGTCGAAAAGGATGTCGATGCCGATCGCCTTGGCGCCCATCGCATCGAGGTTCCTGAGCGCGCGCGCCAGCAGCCCGCGGTCGAGCGGCGAGCGCTTGCGGGCGTTGATGAGCGTCTGGTCGGTATAGACCACCAGCACCAGCCGCTGGTCCTGCTCGACGAGGTCGGCGGCGTAGTAGGCGCGCAGGTCATAGAAGGCGCGCTCGGCCTCGCTGGTCAGCGGGGTCGCAACCTCGCCGCCCGGCAGCACCCAGCTGAAGCGCGCGATGCACACCGCAAACCCGAGCACCACGAGGGTCGCGGCGAGTTGCACGGTCCCCGCCGCGCGGACATTGCGCCAGCCGCGCGCGAGCCAGCCGGGCTGCTTGTCGGCCTCGCCTGCCGCCATCAGCGGGTGAGGCGCGCCGCGCCGTCGCCGACGACCGCGAAGGCCGACCAGTAGAAGGGGTGCGAGGTCTCGGCGTCGTCCATCAGCGCGGTCTGCGAGGTCATCAGCGCCTCGGCCGTCGCGCGCCCGTCGGCGGCGAACAGCCCGCCGATCAGGCGGCCCGTGGCGTCGAAGTCGTCGGGCACCGGCCAGTGGCTCGCGAGCACGGTGCGCCCGCCCGCGCCGACGAAGGCGCGCACCAGCCCGTCGAGCGCGAACTCCCCGCCACTCGTCACCCCCGCCTCGCGGGTCGCGCCCAGCGTGGCGCTGCCTGCGGTGTCGCAGGCCGAGAGGATCACGAGATCGGCATCTAGCCTCAGGCCGAAGATCTCGGCGAAGCTGAGGAGGCCGTCTGACCCTGCCGCTTGCGCGAAGCTCGTCAGCAGCGCCGGGCGCGGCGGGCAGCCGGGCTGGGGCGCGGTGACGAGGCCGTGGGTGGCGAAGTGGAGGATGCGGTATTGCCTCAGCTCGGGCAGGCTCTCGATCGCCACGTCGGTGAAGGCCGGCCCGGTCAGCACCCGTGCGGTGTCGCCGAACTTCGCCGCCGCCTCGCGCAGCTCCTTGGCCTTGATCGGGTTCGCCCAGATGTTCGGCGACCAGGCGCACCGCTCGCCGTCGCTCGCCGCCAGGCCCGCGCCGGGCGCGTTCTCGCCGAGCCCGAGATAGGCGCGCGTGCCGCCCGAGGGCCGCGCCGCGCGCACGTCGCGGAACGCCGAGGCCGCGACCGAGGTGCTGATCTGCGTCCCCCGCCCCAGCCACTTCGTGCCCCGGAAGTCGTATTCGTCGGCGCCCTTGGCCTTCATCCGCGCCGCGTAGGCGGCAACGCTCGCATCGTCGGTGACGAGCAGGTTGATCGGCAGCCTGAGCAGCGCGCCGTCGGGCTCGAAGACGAGATGGCGGACCTTCGGCAGCTCCTCGCCGACGGGGGCGAACAGGCGCACGTAAAGCTCGCGCGCCTTGGCGAGGTCGAAGGGATAGGTGAGCACCTGCCCGCCCTCTACAATCGCGATGCTCTCGCGGATCGCGGTGACGAGGCTGTCGAGCTGCTTCGGCGTCGCATCGGCGCGCCAGGCCCGCGCGGTCGTCGGCGTGACGTAGATGACGTAGGCCGCCGCGTCGAGCGTCACCAGCTTCACGTAGGCCTCGCCCTCGCGCAGGCTCGCCTGGAGGTCGGCGAGCGGAATCGCGCTGCCGGTGACGGCGCGGTAGCGCGGATAGGCGGCGAGCTTCTGGAGCACCTCGGCCTGCTGCTGCCGGAGCAGGCCGAGCTCGCTTTCGCGCGCGGCGATGGCGGCGGCGGGGTCGCTCCCGTTCGGCGCGGCGCTGCGCAGTTCGAGCAGGGCGAGGCGCTGCTGCTCGATGGCGCGGCCGAGATTGGTGCTCGAACGGAACAGCTGCGCCGCCTCGTCGGTCCCGGCGGACAGCTCGCGGGCGAGCACCGCCTGGGTCTGGGCGAGGCCGGGGCGCTGGAGGAGCTGGCTGGCGGCGAACAGGTCGGCGGCGCCCGCATCGCTTGCACCGTTCGCCAGCAGCAGCTCGAAATAGGGCGCGAGCAGCCCGCGCAGCGAGGGCAGCGGACGGCCCTGCGCGTCGCTCACGATGTCGCGGTAAAGCGCCAGCGCCTCGGCCTTGCGGTCGGCGCGGGCGTAGAACCCGGCGAGCAGCGCCCGCGCGCTGTCGTAGGCGGGCGAGGCCGGATAGGTCGCCGCGAGCAGCGCCACCGCGCGGCCGTGCAGCGCCTCCGCATCGGCGGGGCGCCCCGCGCGCTCGGCGGCCTCGGCGAGCTCGCCGAGCACCTGCGCGCGCAGCCAGCCGATCGACACCACGCGGCCCTGCCGCACGCCGCCGAGCACCGCCTCGGCCTGGCCGAGCAGGGCCGCGGACGCCTCGGCGCGGCCGAGCAGGCGCAGCGCGGTCGCCTTCAGATAGGCGCTCTGCCCGTCGAGCAGCTGCGCGCGCTCGCGCGGGGTGAGGTTCGCCGAATAGGCGCTGGTCATCCGCTCGCCCTCGCTCGCCAGCTGGACCGCGAGCGCCGGGCCGATCCGGAGGGCGCGCAGCTCCTCGACATCGCCGAAATCACTGGCCAGCGGCGCGTCAAGCGCGGCGAGCGCGGCCTCCGGGCGGCGCTGGTTCAGCGCGTCCATTGCGAGGTAGTTGCGGTAGAGCCGGGCAAGCACGGGGCTTGCGGCGCTCCCGGGCCGGGCGGCGGCAAAGAGGCGCGCGGCTTCGGCATGGTTGCCGAGGTTCGACTGCTGGAGCGCCTGGTTGAGCCGTGCCTCGGCCTCGAGCGGGCCGGTCAGCGCGCCCGCGGAGACCGCGAAGAACTCGGCGGCCTCGGCGAAATTGCCGGCATTGCCGCGGCGATAGGCCTCGGCAAGCGCCTGGTCGGCGGCGATCGCCTCGGCCTGCTGGCGGGCGAAGGCGAGGTCGTCGGTCGCGCTGGTGAGCGGGATCTCGACATCGCCGGCGACGACGCGGTCGCTCGCCACCGAGGCGAGCGCGAATTCGAGCGCCCTGGCATAGGCCGACATGCCCGCGACCGCGATGGTCTGCCCCCCGCGCCGGGCGAGCAGCAGGTCGGTGCGGATCACGCTGCCCTCGGTCGCGCAGGTGAGGCGCTGGGCGTCCTTCACCCCCGCCAGCGACAGAGCGCCGGACGGCGTGCAGCTTGCGCCCGCGCCGGCGAAGCGCCCGGGCGCAGCGGCGGCGGCCGCGCCGTGCACCACCCAGACAGTCCCGACCGGCGCGGCGGCATCGCGGCAGATCACCGAGTAGCGCCGGTCGAGCACCCCGGCACCGGGCTCGGCCGCAAGGATCTGCGCCTCGCACAGCCCGTTGGAGCCGACCGGGAAGGTATCGCGCAGACTGACCCGCTCGGAGCCCGACGTGGCCTTCGCGCCCTGTGCCGCGGCAGGCAGGGCCGTGGCGGCGAGGCCTAACGCGAGGCCGGCGACGGCGAGATGCTGGAGGCGGGCCATGCTACTGCTCCCCCCCGTTCTGGCCCGGCGTGGTGGTGACCAGCGAATCGTTGCCGCTCGCCACCGGATCGTCGAGCAGGCTGTCGCTCCCGATCAGCCCGGCCTCGGGCTGCACCGGGAAGTCGATCCCGAAGGCCTCGTCGTCGCTGGTTTGGGGGTCCTCGCCCGGTTCCTCCTCGCCCTCGTCGACCGGGTCGAGCACGGTCGTCGGGTTGTCGAAGCCCGGCGGAGTCGGCGGCGGGTCGATGGTCAGCGTCCCGTCGACATAGGTGAGCGTGTAGTTCGGCCCGGCGGCAAGCGACCCCTGGCGGATCGCGAAGGTGCCGACCCGCTCGCCGGGATCGCGGGTGAGGCTCCCCGAGAGCTGGTCGCCGTTCACCAGCCCGTCGCCGGAGACGGCGAAGGTGAGCGCCGGGTCGATCAGGCCGAGCAGCTTGGCGAGGTTGTCGGCGGTGACGGTGATTGCACGCGGGGTGATGGTGAGCTGCCCGTTGACGAAGGTCACGGCGTAGTTGTTGCCCGCGGCAAGCGTCCCGCGGGTGATCGCGACGTTGCCGACGCCGGTCGTCGCCCCCGCGGTGGTCGCCAGCGCGCCGGTGAGCTGGTCGCCGTTGACGAGCCCGTCGCCGCCGACGGTGAAGGTCAGCGCCGGGTTGGCGTTGCCGTAAATGCGGCTTAAGCTGTTCGCTGTGATCGTGATCGGCCGGGCGGTGATCGAGAGCACGCCGTCGACGAAGGTCACCGCGTAGTTCTGGCTCGCCGCGAGCGTCCCCTGGGTGATCGCGACATTGCCGACGCCCGTCGTCGCCCCCGCGGTGGTGGCCAGCGCGCCGCTCAGCTGGTCACCGTTGACGAGGCCCTCGCCGCCGACGGTGAAGGTCAGCGCCGGGTTGGCGTTGCCGTAGACCCGCGAGAGGTTGTTCGCCGTGATCGTGATCGGGCGCGGGGTCACGGTCAGCGTCCCGCCCGGCGCGATTGCGAACTGATAGCCCTGCTCGCTCATCAGCGTGCCGAGCGCGACGGTGATCGCGTATTGCCCAATGCCGGAGGTCGCCGTCGCCGCGGTGCTGAACTCCGGCGCCCCCGAAAGGTCGCTCACGCCGTCGCCCGGCTGGAAGCCCGCGAAGCTCGCGGTGAAGGCCGGGTTGGCGTTGCCGTAGAAGCGGCTCGCATCGTTGGCGGTGATCGTCAGCACCGGCGCGAGGCGGAAGGCGGTGAAGTTGCCGCCCGGGTTGAGCGTGTCGTAGGCCGCGGCATTGCCGACATTGTAGCGCCGCGCGTAGTTCGCGAAGCTGCCGATCTGCGAGCCGGTGGGGGTCGCGGCGAAGATGCCGTAATGCCCGCCGCCGGTCAGGACGAGCCCGGCGTCGCCCGCGAGGTTGATCACCTCGCCGCCGAGCGAGGCGAGGTCGATCGCGCGCCCGCTGCCCGAGGCGGTGAGGACGCCGTCTGCGAGCATGCGGATGTCGGTGCCGCTGGCGGTCGCGAGGTTGCGCACGTCGATGCGGCCCGCCGCAATCCCGGCGAGCGTGATCGCGCCGCTCGCGCGCTGGGGATCGCTCCCCCCGTCGAGAAGGCGCATGGTGACCGTGCCGGCGCCGGCGTCGATGCGGCTGCCCTGCGCCATCGTGATGACCGCGCTGCCGGGCTGCGACACCCCCGGCCCCCCGCCGCGATTGGCGGTGAGCGTGACCGCGCCGCCCCGGCCCACAAGGCTCCCGCCGAGCAGCAACGAGCGGCCCGCGAGGAGGGTAATCGACTGCCCGCCGATCCCGCTCCCGCTGCTGCCGTCGCCGAGCGTGCGGATCGTGCCCGCCGCGGTCACCTCGAGCGTGGTCGCATTTCCGCTCGCGGCAAGGTTGCCGATGACGCCGCCCTGTGCGGCGGCGAGCGTGATGTCGCCGAGCGCATTGGCGGTGAGCGCGCCCGAGACGCGGATCGACCCGCCGCTCGCCGAAAGCTGCGAGGCGACAGGCGCGTCCGGCAGGGCGTCGCCGAGCGCGGCGGCGCTCAGGCGCGCAAGGTCGAGCGTGCCGCTCGAAGCGGTCACGGCGAAACGTCCGGCGATGTTCTCGCCCGCGTTCGGCCCGGCGCCCTGCGCATTGGCCGAGAGCGAGAGCTCGCCGGCGGTAAGTTGCGCGGGCGAACCGGCGAGGAGGTCGACCAGCGCCTCGCCCGCGGTGCTGCGCCCGCCCGGCGAGGTCGAGGCATCGGCCCGCAAGCCGATCGTGTCGGCGGTGAGCTGCGCGCCGCCGCCGAGCGCGAGGCGGGCCGTGCTGCTGGTGGCGTTACCCCCGGGACTGGCGTCGCCGGGCACGCTCAAGGCAAGGGAATCGATCAGCAGGGTGCCGACCGAGAGGCTCCCGCCGGTGAGCGTAAGGTTGGCAGCGCGGCTGTTCCCTGCTCCGGTCGTGCTCCCGGCGCCGCCCAGGCCGCGGGCGCCGATCACGAGGCCGCTCGGGTCGGACCCTGCCGCGGCTATCGTGACGCTCGAGGTGTCGAAGGTGACGTTGACGCTCCCGCCGCCGGGCGCCTGCGTGCTGCCGCCGATCCCGCCTGTGAAGCCCGCGCCGCCGCGCGCGGTGGCGGTCACGATGTTGCTGCCCGACAGGCCGAGGGTCGATCCGGTTACGGTCACATCGGCGCGCGCGACGGCGGCATTGCCCCCGCTGCCGCCGCTGCGCCCGCCGCCATTGCCGCCGGTTGCGGTGTTCTCGAGCCTGAGGTTGCCATTGGTGAGGGTCGAGCCGCGGATCTCGATGAGCGCCTGCCCGCCGAAGGCATTCCCGCCCGCGCTCGCGCCATTGCCGCCGACGAGGCGCGAGCCGATGTCGAGGCCGCGTTCGCCGCTGCGCGCGTCGGGGGTGAAGGTGATGGTCGCGCCGTCAGCGCGGAAGGCGACCTCGGGGCCGCCCGCCTCGCGCGCATCGGCATCGCCGCCGATCGCGCCGCTGCCGCCGGTGGTGCTGTCGACCCACAGGAACTTGCCGACGATGTTGAAGGTGCCGCCCGCAATGTCGACGAGGCTGCGCCCGGCCGCTGCCCGGCCGCCGTTCGCCCCGCCGGTGCCGCTGCCGCCGAAGCCGCCCGCGCGGCCCTCGGAGAATTCTCCGGTAAGCGTGCCGCCGTCGCTCACCCGGATTGCGCGCAGGCCGCCGGTGCCGCTGCCGCCGGCTATCGCCAGCGCGCTGTCGAGGCTCGACCCGCCCTCGCCGTAGACCGCGAAGCGGGTCGCGCCCATGCCGATGGTCCCGCCCGCGGCTTCGATCGCGCCGCTGCCGCCGGTGCCCGCGCCGCCCGCGCCGCCGCCCACCAGCGAGCCGCCGCCGAGGCCGGAGGCGGTAAGGCGGATCGCGCCCGGACTGCCCTGGTCGCTGAACGGCGTCTGCGGCAGGGTCACCGCGCCGCCCTGCTCCGCGCGCAGGAGGAACGTGCCGCCGGTGCCCGCGCCGCCGACGCCGTTCCCGCCGTTGCTGTCCCCGCCGAGGCCCAGCGCCGCGAGCAGCGCGCCGCCGTTCAGCTGGTCCGCGAACTGGCCGAGCGCGTTGGTCTCGACGATGATCCGGCTCCCGCTGCCGGCGCTGCGGATCGTCGCGCTGCCGCCGACGCCGTCGCCGCCGCGGTTCACGAGGCCGAGGCCTTCGCGCTCGCCGCCCGCGCCGCTAGCGGAGACCGAGAGGGCGTTGAAGGTGAGCGTGCTGCCGGCCAGCGCCTCAACCGCCGCGGAGCCGCCCCGGCCGGTGCCGCCGGTGGAATCGGCGCCTCCCCCGCCGCCGATGCCGTGCGCCTCGAGGCTGGCGAGCGAGCGGAAGGTGCCGCTGCCGCGCGTGCTGCTGCGCTGGCCGACGAAGACCGTGCCCCCGGTGCCGTCGCCCCCCTTGCCGCCCGTGCCGAACCCGCCCGAGCCGATCGCGGTGAGCGCGGTGATGCCATCGAAGGTCGCGTTCACGCCGTCGAGCAGGATTGCGGTCTCGCCGCCGCGCCCCTCGCCGCCCGCGCCGCCGTCGCCGAAGCCGCCGAAGCCGGCCGCGTCGAGGAAGGCGCTCGACGCCGCGATCGTGCCGCCCGCCGAGCCCGAGATGATCGCCCGGCCGCCCTGTCCAGTGCCGCCATTGCGCGAGAAGCCGGCGACGCCCGGCGCGCGAAGGTCGATGCTCGAGCTCTCGACCCGGCCCGCATTCGCGGTCAGCAGCGCATCGCCGCCGGTGCCGTTGCCCGCAAGGCCGAAGCCGGTGCCGAGGAAGAAGCCGTCGCCACCCTCGCGCCCGCCATTGCCGCCGCTGCCCTCGACATCGACGACCACGCCCGAAAAGCGAGCGAGGCCGGCGCCGAGCGAGCCGTCGGTCCCGAAGAGGGCGGTGCCGACCTGCGCGGTGCCGCCGAAGCCATCGCCTCCGTCGCCCGCATCCTCGGGGCCTTGCGAGGGATCGTAGGTCGAATAGCCGCCGCCCGCGCCGCCGAGCCCGCGTGCCGAGGCGCTGGTGAGCGCGCCGGTGGTGAGCGTGCCGTTGTCGCCGCCCGCGAGGATGTAGGCCCCGCCGACGAAGTTCGCGTCGGCTTGGTTGATGCGCGAGGCGCTGCCGCCGCGCCCGTCGCCGCCGCGTCCGCCGCGCGTGGTGCCGTCGGTCTGTGCGGCCTCGCCGCCGAGCCCGTCGGCATTGGCGATCGCCGACACGCCGACGATCAGCGCCGCCGTCTGGGTGAGCGTGCCCTCGGCCCGAAACAGCGCAGTGCCGCCGGTGCCCGCGCCGCCGTTTCCACCGCCCGAGAAGTAGCCGAACCCGCCGGTTCCCTTGGCGATCGCGCTCGCCGTGCCGCGCAGGTCGATGCGACCGGTCTCGGCGATCGCGCCCGCCACCCCGCCGGAGCCGGCGCCGCCGCTGAGGCCGAAGCCGCCCTCGGCCTCGGCATTGGCGGCGAAGGCGCCGGTCACGTCGAGCCGGCCGCCGCCGCGCGTCACCGCGAGCGCCACCCCGCCGAGCGCCTCGCCGCCGACACGGCCGTAGTTGTAGCCGCCCCGCGCGTTGGCGGAGAGCGAGAGGAGGCCGCCGACGCGCGTCAGCCCGTCCCCGTCGACGATCACCCGCGCCTCGCCCGCATCAGCAAGAGCGCCGTCGGCGTCGCTCTCGGTCCCGGCCGCGCTGGCCGAGGCGGTGAGGAAGGCGTCGCCGGTGATCGCGACCCTGCTGCTCCCGTTGTCGAGCCGCGCGGTGCCGCCGTAGACCGCGCCGGGGAGCTGGGCACCGAAGCTGCGATGATAGGCGTCGGCGGTGAGCACCAGCGTGCCGTTGATGGTGACCTCGGCAAGCCCCTGCGCGCTCAATTCGGCAAGCCCGCCGCGCAGCACGCCCTCGCGCTCGCCGAACTGCACGGTGGCACCGATCGCCTCGGCCGAGAGGGTCGCGCCCTTGCCGGTGGTGACGCTTGCGCCGTCGGCGACCAGCCGCGCGCTGCCGCCCTGCGCCGAGCCCGCCGCCCCGCTGGCGAGATTGGCGCCGGCGGTGGCATCGGCGCTGATCCGCAGCGCCCCGGCGATGTCGAGCGTGGCGCCCGCGCGCGCCTCGACCAGCGCCGCCCCGGCCTCGGCATCGGCATCGCTCGGCAGCGCGAGGTTGACGCTGCTCACCCCGAAGGCGTCGGAGGCGACCAGCAGGTCGCCGCCCACGGTCAAGCTCCGCCCGACCCCGAGGCGCACCTCGGCCGCCCCGCCGCCGGCGAGCAGCAGGTTGCCCGCGACGCTCGCATTGGCGCCCGAGGCGCTGAGCCGTGTAAGATGCGTGCCGACCGCCATCAGGCTGCTGGTCGCGGTGACGTTGTCGATGAAGATGTCGGCCCTGACCGAGCTCGTCCCGGCCTTGGCATCGAAGCGCGCGTCGAGCCCCTGGTCGATCGCACCGCCCGCCACGGTGCGGCCCGCGACGTTGTGGTTGGCGGCGAGGATGATCTCGCCGTTGACGATATCGGCGGACTGCGCGGGCTCGAAGCCGAGGTTGCCGCTGAAGAGCATCGAGATGGGATCGTTTTGCGCCGCAGCGACGCCGTAGATCACGCGGTTGTCGCCCGGTGCGCCGCTGCTCGCGGGGCCGCCGATCGTTCCGTCGAGGGTGAGCACGTTGCCGCTTGCCGCGGTGCCGACCGGCACCTCGATGTCGAACAGCCCGTTCGAAAGGCGCAGGTTAACGACCTCGCCCGCGACATAGGCGTGGCTGCCGTTGACGTGCGCGATGCCCTCCATCTTCACGTCGGCCGCGACGACCGCGAAGAAGGCATTATCGGCGCTGGCGGTGATCTGCGCGCCGGGCGCGATGCTGATCCGCGCCCGCGAGCCGGCCGCGCCGGTCAGGGCGAGGGTCTCGCCCGCGCGGAACCCGCCGAAGGCCTGGGGGTCGGGCGCGAGCGTCGTCAGCATCAGCTGGCCGACGTCGAAGCTCGCGGTGCTGCCGATCAGGAAGCCGGTCGGTGAATAAAAGGCGACGAAGCCGCCGGGCGCGACGCCCGGGCTGGTCATCGGCTGGGCGGTCCTGAGGCTCGAGCTGAAGTCGCGGATGCGCGAGATCACCGCGCCGTTGATGACGACGGGCGCGCCATTGGCGTCGGGGAGGATGCGGTTGAGCACCGCGAAGTCGCTGACCCCGAAGCCGTTCTGGAAGATCGCCTCGTTGCCTGCGGGCAGGAATTCGAGCGTGTTGCCGAGCGCATCGACGAGCGGCGTCCAGTCGATCACCACCGTCGGATCGTAGACATCGATCTGGGTGGTCTGAGTGCCGCCGCCGTTCTCGTAGGAATAGATCTCCGCCGAGCCGACGACGACATTGCTCTGGGCGTTGATGCCCTGCGCCCCGGCCCCGCTCGCGGCGAGCGCGAGCGAGAGCGCCAGCGCGGTGCTGGCGCAGCCGGCCAGCATGCGCACACGGTTGGCAGGCAGCGGAGGGGTCATCTCAACGTCTCCACGGAATGAGGCGAGCGGTCAGCGTGAACAGGATACGCACGTCGCCGCGGCTGGCGGCAAGGTCGGGGGTGGTGAGCGGGACGGCGACGATCAGGTCGCTCTGGATCCCCCCGCCCCACGCCGCGCGCAGGCCCGCGCCCGCCGACCACAGCCGGTCGGGATTGGCGGCGCGGCGGCTCGGGTCCTCGTTCCAGACGAAGGCGAGGTCGGTGAAGGCATAGGGCTGGAGCGCCACCGCCGCCTCGCCCTTCGGGGCGAGCGAGCCGTAGCGCAGCTCGAAGGTGCCGAGCACCCCGCTGTCGCCGAGCACCACGCCCGGATCATAGCCGCGCCCGGTGGTGAAGTTGCCCGCGGCGAGCTCCTCGAAGGCCGGGAGCGCGTCGCCCGTGAGCTGCACGGTGGTGTCGAGCGCCAGCGTCAGGCGCGGCTCGGGGCGGAACTCGGCGCCGCCGGTGATCCGCGCGAGCGTCGGCGTGGGATCGGCCTCGATCCGGCTCGGCGCGGCCTTGCCGCCGATCAGGCAGGCGACGAGGTTCGGCCGGCAATCGGGGCTCGCGCCGAGCACGTCGAAGCCCTGCCGCGCCTCGATCCCGTAATGCACCCGCCAGCGCGGCTCGAAAGGGCTGTAGCCGGCCGCGCGCAGCACCGAGTCCCGGTCGCTCGCGGTGCCGCCGAGCCGCAGGTAGCCCATGCGCACCCGGTCGCGGGTGAGCGGGATGGCGTTGACGGTCACGTCCTGGTCGACAAGGTCGAAGCCCGCTTCGGCGGTCAGGCTGTGCGCGCGGCGCCGGACCAGCGGGAAGCTCGCATAGGCGGTGGCGAAGGTGGTCTCCGAGGAGACGCTGAAACCCGCGATCCCCACCGAGGGGTCGGCGGTGCTCCAGGTGAACTGCCCGCCGAGCCGCAGCCCCTCCCCGCCCACGCGGAACTCGTGGCCGAGCTGGAGGGTCTGCTGCTCGGCGAAATCGAGCGTCGAGAAGGCCGAGACGGTGGTCCGGTCGCCGAGTCCGGTGAGCCCGTAGAGCTCGCCGCGCAGCACCCCGCCGAAGCGGCCGAGCGCGCGCGAGCCGAGGTTCTGGAGGTTGAGATCGAGGCTCCCGCGCTCGCGCAGCACAGCGATCTCGCCGACGAGGTCGCCCGGCTGGCCGCCCGCCGCCGGGCGCAGCGAGAGGCGCACGCTGAGGCCGGGGATGTCGTCGGCGAGCAGCAGGTAGCGCTCGGCCGCGTCGGTGTTGAAGACGTCCTGCTGCGTCAGCTTCTCGAGATAGGCCGCGACGAGCTTGCCCGAGGGCCCCGCATCGCCGCGCACCCGCACCGCGGTGAGGCGGCCGAACACGACGCGGAAATCGGGCGTGCCGTCGGCGAGGTTCTGCTCGGGGATCTCGACCGTTGCCAGATAGCCCTGGCGGCGCAGCAGCGCATTGGCCTCGGCGCGGATGTCGCAGAGCACCGAGACGGGCAACTCGCGCCCCTCATAGCTGCGCCACGCCGCATCGAGCGAAAGGCCGGGAACGCGCTCCAGCCCGAGGAACCGGGCGCCCCTGACGGTGAAGCGGATGCCGGCGAACTCGGGCCGGTCGAGCGCGCAGGCGGGCCGCTCGAAATCGCCGTCGATGGTGAGCGTGACGGGCCGCTCCTCACTGCGCAATTCGGGCGGGGCGAGGTCGCTGCGGGTCGGCGGGGCGATGCGCACCGGCGCGGGCGGCGCCTGCTGGGCGGCGGCGGGCAGCGCGGCGCCGGCGAGCGCCACAGCGGCGGCCGAGGCGAGCCAGCGCGCGGGGTACGTCCAGACGGCGCGGTGATGCTGATCGCTCGACAATTTCCCCCCCGGACGTGCCCGCGCCGCAGCCCGCGCGGCACCTGCAAACCTACAGGGGAATGCGGCAAAAACAAGCCGCCAGCACCTCGGCCGGTCGCATCCGGCCGGGGCCCTGAGGTCAGCTTCCGGCGGCGAGCATGACCTTCGCCGAGGCCCCCGAAAGGGCCCCCGCCTCGACCGGCAGCTTGGCCGGGCGTGCGGCACCCGGATAGGCCTTGGCGAGCAGCGCCAGCGCCTCGGCGATGCGGGCATGGGCCGCGGGGTTCTCGGCCTTGATCGCCGCGCCCGAGGCGGCGAACTGGCTCGCCGCGACCCGCGAGAAACCGTAGCCGTCGAGGTAGGGCTCGTAGGCGGCGTCCTTGGCGAGCCGGCGGTACATCGCGCTCGCGCGTTCGATCATGTCGGCGATGACGCCGGTCGCGACCTTGCCCCGGGTGCCCCCGGCGGGGGCCTTCTGCGCAGCGGCGCGCAGGGCGGCGATGATCTTGTCATAGGCGGCATTGACCTCGGCGACGCTCTTGCCGGCGAGGGCCGCGTCCGAGGCGGCCGAGAACAGCGGCTTGACGTCGGCGACGCCGAGCTGCGTGAAGACCGGGTCCATGTCGAGCAGCACCTCGCTCACCGGGTGGGCGAACATCTCGGCGGCGGCGTCCTTCTTGCCCGCGGCATAGGCGTCCTTCGCGGCGGCGACATGGGCCTCGGCCACCGCGAGGGCGATGCCGTAAGCGACCGGGTCCTTGGCTGCATCGGCGACCGCGACCCCGCCCTCGCCTTCGCCGCCGGCCGCCGCGCCGCCGCCTTCACCCTCCCCGGACCCGCCCTCGCCTTCACCGGCGGTGGCAGCCGCCTCGGGCTGGCTCGTCGCGCCCTCGCCCCCGGCCTCGCCGCCCGCCTCGCCGCCGCCGCTGCACGCGGCGAGCAGCCCGCCCGCGAGCGCGGTGCCGAGGCCAAGCTGGGTCCAGAGTTTGAGCGTGCTGTTCATCGGGGAAGGTATCCTTGTGCGCGAAATGGCTCGGGCAAGCCTATTGGCCGAGATGATAATCACTCGCAAGAGCCTTTCGCGCGCGCCTGTTGCGCGGAGGGATGCCCGCTGATAATGCGATGTTACAACATCACTCATCAGCATAGCGACCGCCTCATGACCCTGCTCGCCGAATCCCGTTCCCGCCTCTCGGGCGACCCTTCCGTCCTGAGCGCGATCCGTGACGAGGGCTGCAACCTCGCGGTGTGGCAGCGCGCCCCTTTCGCCGATTTCGCCCCGCTCGTCGCGGGCGAGCCGAAGGACCTGCGCTTCATCGGCGATCCCGCTTCGCTCGGCACACGGCTGCTGCGCGAGCTCGCTTCGGGCGGCTTCGGCGGTGGCGCGGCCCTGCACCACGTGCTCGCCGAGGACGCCGCCCACCTCGGTCGCCTGTTCTGCGCCGCGATGGACCTTGCCCTTCTCGAGCTGCGGCTCGAGGTGGTACGCACCGACTCCTGCCGCAAGTTCCATGCGGACTACGTCACCGCCCGGCTCATCACCACCTATGTCGGCGAGGGAACGCACTGGCTTGCGGACGAGGATGCGGCCCGCCTCGCCGCCGGTGGCGAACCGCGGCGCATCCATCGTCTCGCCCCCTTCGATGTCGGGCTCTTCAAGGGCAAGCTCGCGACCGGTAATCCAGTGATCCACCGCTCCCCGCCGATCGCCGGGACGGACGGGGGAGCGCGGCTGCTGCTGGTGCTCAATCCCGCGAGCCCGCCCCGCGGTGATGTTGCCCAATCGCCACTTCCGGCGCGCGGTCACATGGCCTAACAGCCCCGCCATGCGCCGAGGGGCGCGTCAACACCGATGCCGGCCGGCCGCGAGTGTCCGGAGGCATCCTTCGCGAGAGGTAAGCTGCCCGATGAAGAAGTTCCTGCTGGCCGGGGCCTCGGCCCTGATCGCCACCCTGCCGCACGCCGCGATGGCCGACGAGGGCATGTGGCTGCCGAGCCAGACCGGCGCGATCGCCGAGCCGATGAAGGCCGCCGGCCTCGAGCTCGACGCCAAGACCCTGGGCGACCTCCAGCGCCCGCCGCTCACCGCGATCGCCTCGCTGGGCGGCTGCTCGGCCGCGTTCCTCTCGCCGCAGGGCCTCGTCGCGACCAACCATCACTGCGTGGTCGGCTCGCTCCAGTACAATTCCTCGCCCGAGAAGGACTACCTCACCGACGGCTTCCTCGCGACGACCCTCGCCGATGAGCTCCCCGCCGCGCCGGGCAGCCGGATCTACGTGATCGAGGACCTGCGCGACGTCACCAAGGACATGCTCAAGGGCACCGAGAAGCTCGACGGCCGCGCGCGCTACGACCGGCTCCAGGCGAACCGCGCCGCGCTGATCACCGCCTGCGAGCAGCAGGCCAACCGCCGCTGCGACGTGCGCGCCTATTTCGGCGGGGCACAATATTGGCTCCAGCAGCAGCTCGAGATCAAGGACGTGCGCCTCGTCTATGCGCCCGCGCAGGGCGTAGGCAATTTCGGCGGCGAGAAGGACAACTGGATGTGGCCGCGCCACACCGGCGACTTCTCCTTCTACCGCGCCTATGTCGCGCCCGACGGCTCCTCGGCGCCGTTCAGCAAGGACAACGTGCCCTTCAAGCCCAAGGCCTTCCTGCCGATCGCCAAGGAGGGCGTGAAGGCAGGCGACTTCGTGATGGTCGCGGGCTTCCCCGGCACCACCGAGCGCCTGCGCACCGCGGCGGAGGCCAAGTTCACCTACGAGGCGCTCTACCCCTACCAGCAGCGCATGCTCGCCGAATACGGCGACCGGATCGACGAATTGACCGCCGGCAACCAGGCCGCGAGGATCGCCTATGCCGCGACGCTTCAGGGCACCGAGAACTACGAGAAGAAGATCGCCGGTCAGCTTGCGGGCGCGGATGCGATCTCGCTGGTCGCCCGCAAGGAGGCCGACGAGGCGGCCTTCCGCGCGTGGATCAAGGCCGATCCCAAGCGCGAGGCGCTTTATGGCGCGGCGCTGGCCGAGCTCGACAGGCTGGTCGAGGAGAGCAACGCCTCGGCCCTCGCCGAGGTGCGCAAGGGGATGCTCGGCCGCGGCCAGCTCTACGCCGCGGCGCGCACGCTCTACCGCTGGGCGAACGAGCAGGCCAAGCCCGACAAGGACCGCGAGCCGGGCTTCCAGGAGCGCGACAGGGCCTTCATGACCCAGCGCATGCAGATCATCGAGCGGCGTTACGTCCAGGCGATCGACCAGGCGCTGTGGGCGGACGGTATCGCCGAATACCGCCAGCTTCCCGCCGAGAGCCGCATCAAGAGCTTCGATGCTTTCATGGAAGGCCGCGACCCCGCCTCGCTCTATGCCGCGAGCGAGCTCGGCACCACCGCCAGGCGGCTCGAGTGGATGGGCAAGACCCCGGCCGACTTCAAGGCGTCGAGCGATCCCTTCATCCAGCTTGCGGTCGCCACCTATGACGAGGCAATGGCCGCCGAGGCCGCCGACAAGGAGCGGTCGGGCAAGGTCCAGAAGGCCCGCGCGAAGGTGATGGAAGCGCGCCTCGCCCATGCCGCCTCGCAGGGCAAGGCGATGTACCCCGACGCCAACGGCTCGCTGCGCTTCACCTACGGCAAGGTGACCGGCAAGACGCTCGACGGCCAGGTCTGGACTCCCTTCACCACCGCCGAGGGGCTCCTCGCCAAGCACACCGGCCGCGGCGAGTTCGATGCGCCGGACAAGATGATCGCGCTGATCAAGGCCAAGGACTACGGCAGCTACGTCGCGCCCGCGCTCGGCACCCTGCCGGTGGACTTCATGTCGACGGTCGACATCACCAACGGCAACTCGGGCTCCTCGACGCTGAACGCGCGCGGCGAGTTCGTCGGCCTCGCCTTCGACGGCACGATCGAGGGGGTGGTCTCGGACTGGATGTACGATCCCGCGATCAACCGCACGATCCACGTCGACAGCCGCTTCATGCTGTGGACGATGGAGAAGGTCGACGGGGCGGACCGCCTGCTCGCGGAGATGGGCGTCGCTGCCCGCTGAGGTTGAATACATATGCGGCGCGTGGGATTCCCGCGCGCCGCCTGCTAGGCTAATCCCTCGCTCAGGACGGACGAGGGGAATACAAGCATGGCGCGCGATCTGGTGGTGGTCGATATCGGCGGCACCCATGCCCGCTTCGCGATTGCCAACATCGGCGCCGACGGGGCGATCGCGCTCGACGCGCCCGAGACGCTCCACACCGCCGACCACGCCAGCTTCCAGACCGCGTGGGAGTCCTTTCGCGAGCGCAAGGGCGGCACCCTCCCCCCGGCGGTGAGCATCGCCATCGCCGGGCCGGTCGGCAGTCCGGGCAAGCCCAACCCGGTGATCCGCTTCACCAACAACCCTTGGATCATCCGCCCGGCGCTGATCCCCGAGAAGCTGGGGGTGACCGACTACACCCTCGTTAACGACTTCGCCGCCGTCGCCCACGCCGTGGCGCGCGCCGACGACAGCCAGTTCCTGCATCTCGCCGGGCCCGATGCGCCTCTCGGGCGCGAGGGCACGATCAGCGTGATCGGGCCGGGCACCGGGCTCGGCGTCGCGCACCTCTACCGCTCGGGCGACCATTACCGCGTGCAGGCGACCGAGGGCGGCCACATCGACTTCGCGCCGCTCGACACCATCGAGGATGCGATCCTCGCCCGCCTGCGCCGCCGCCACAACCGCGTCTCGGTCGAGCGGGTGGTCGCGGGGCCGGGGATCGTCGACATCTACCAGGCCCTGGCCGCGCTCGAGCACCGCACCGTGCCCGAGCGCGATGCGATCGAGATCTGGAACCTCGGCACCAGCGGCGAGGACAGCCTCGCCGCCGCCGCAGTCGACCGCTTCTGCCTCGCGCTCGGCTCGGTCGCGGGCGACCTCGCGCTGGCGCAGGGGGGCTTTGCGGGCGTGTGCATCGCCGGGGGCCTCGGATACCGCATCCGCGACACCCTGCTCGCTTCCGGCTTCTCGGCGCGGTTCAAGGCCAAGGGGCGCTTCGAAGGGCTGATGGGCTCGATCCCGGTCAAGCTCATCGTCCACCCCCAACCCGGCCTGTTCGGCGCCGCCGCAGCCTTCGCCTCCGAGCACGGAGCGGGCGCGTGAAGACCGTTGCTGACCTCGAGAACCGCCTCGGCGAGCTTCATCAGCGCACGCGGGAGACTCCGCTGTTCAACCCGGTGTTCCAGCTCTCGCTCGACCTGTCGCGCGCGCTCGAGGGGGGCGAGATTTCGCTCGACGACCTGAGCAGCCTCGTGGCCCAGCTCGAATGCGAGGGGCTGAAGTCGCGCGCCAAGCGGCTGCGCAAGCTGCTCGCCGCGCCGCCTGAAACCGGCCGCGCTGCCGAGGAGGAGGACTTCGCCGGTTTCGCCGCGCGCTGGCAGCACCCGCAGCTCCACGCGGTCTTCACCGCGCACCCGACCTTCCTCCTCGCGCCCGCGCAGGCCGAGGCGGTGGCGCTCGCCGCCTCGGCGGCGGGCGAGGTCGACGATACGGTCTGCGCCGTCCCGCCGACCCGCACCGCCGTCACGCTCGAGCACGAGCACCGCGCGGCGATGGCGGCGATGGCCCGCGCGCAGGACGCCCGCGACCTGATCGTCGCCCGCCTCTTCGCCGAGGCCCGGGAGCGCTGGCCCGACGAATGGCGCAGCCTCCGCCCGGTGCCGTTCCGCTTCGCCAGCTGGGTCGGCTACGACATGGACGGGCGCACCGACATTGGCTGGCACACCTCGATCGCCTTCAGATTGCAGGAGAAAGCCGAGCGCCTCGCGCGCTACACCGCTTCGCTCGAGGCGCTCGATCCCGCGCATCCGCTGCTCGCGCGCCTGAAGCCCGCCGCCGCCTTCGCCGCGGCGCGGGCGGAGGACTTCGCGGGCGACCTCTCGAGCGCCGAGGCGCTCGCCGCCGCCGCCAATCGCCTGACCGAGCACGGCGAGGACAACCTCCTCTCGCTCGCCCGGCTCATCGCCGCGCTCGAAGGCGAAGCCGAGAGCGCGCCTGCCGAGCGCGCCATCGGCCTCCTCACCCTCGCCGCCGCGATGCGCGCCGATGGGCTCGGCATGGGCTGGATCCACTTCCGGGTGAACGCCAAGCAGCTCCACAACGCGGTGCGCCGCCGCCTCGGGGACCATGAGGCGATCGATCTCGCCAGCAAGGGCGCGATCGCGACGCTGCGCCGGCTGGTCGAGGAAGCGAAGCCGCTTCGCACCAATTTCGCCGCGCTCGCCACCGAGAGCTCGACCGCGATCCGCCAGTTTCTGGCGATGGCCCAGATCCTCAAGCACATTGATGCCGACGCGCCGATCCGCATGCTGGTGGCCGAGTGCGAACAGCCCGCCACGGTGCTCGCCGCGCTCTATTTCGCCAAGCTGTTCGGGGTCGAGGGCAAGGTCGACGTCTCGCCCCTGTTCGAGACCGAGACCGCGCTGGAGCACGGCGGCCGGTTCCTCGACGCGCTCCTCGCCGAGCCCGCCTACCGCGCCTACGCCCGCGCGCGGGGCCGGGTGGCGGTGCAGACCGGGTTCTCCGACGCGGGGCGCTTCGTCGGGCAGGTCCCCGCCGCCCTCGCGATCGAGCGCCTCCAGGGGCGGCTCGCCGAGGCGATGGCGGCGAACGGAATGGGCGGCCTTGCCGCGCTGGTCTTCAACACCCACGGCGAGAGCATGGGCCGCGGGGCGCATCCGGCCTCTTTCGCCGACCGCCTCGAATGGCCGCTATCCCCTTGGGCGCGCAGGCGTTTTGCTCGGGCGGGCATCCGCCTCGAGCCCGAGGTGAGCTTCCAGGGGGGCGACGGCTACCTGTTCTTCGCCACCCCCGAGCTCGCCCTCGCCACCCTCTCCCGCATCGCCGAGGCGCGCCCTGCCGAGGCCGATCTCGCCGCGCCCGCGGACCCCTTCTACCACCGCACCGACTTGAGCCTCGACTTCTACCGCGCGGTCAAGGAGCACCAGGGCGAGCACCTCGCGAGCCGCACCTATGCGCGGGCGGTGACGGCGTTTGGATTGGGGCTGCTCAATCCAACCGGCAGCCGCGTCTCGCGCCGCCAGAGCGACATCAACGCCGACCGCGAGATGAGCCTGCGCCAGATCCGCGCGATCCCGCACAACGCGATCCTCCAGCAGCTCGGCTACCCCGTCAACGTGATCGCCGGGATCGGCAGCGCGGCGGACGGGAACCGCGAGGAACTCGCTCAATTGCTTGGAGAATCCGCGCGCGGGCGGCAGCTCCTGCGGCTCGTGCGGGCGGCCAATGCGCTCGCCAGCATCAAGACGGTCGCGGCTTTCGGGGAGCTCTTCAACTCGGCCTATTGGGCGAGCCGGACCTATCGCGGGACCGAGGACCACCTCGCGGGGCCCTGCGGGGCGCTCGCGGAGTATCTGGTCGGCGACGACCGGACCGGGGTGTTCCGCCGCCTCGCCTCGCGCCTTCGGATAGATGCCTTGCAATTCCACAGGTTACTCGACCTCGTGCCCGACGAGGATGCCGACCGCGAGGCGCGCGAGCACGTGCGGCGGCGCATCGGGGTGCTCCAGGCGCTGCGGCTGGCGCTGCTCCAGCACATGTTCCTGAAGGTCGTCGCGGTCCCCGCCTTCAGCCGCGCCAACGACATCAGCCGCCGCGATGTCGTTGAAATGGTTCTGACTTTGCGCGTCGACGAGGCCCTCGCCCAGCTCCGCCGCGCCTTCCCGGTGCGCGTCCCCGGCCCGCGCGATTTCCCGCTCGACGAGCCCTCCGACTACCCCGACGGCGGTGAGGAGGGCTACGGCGCCTACGAGCGCGACTTCATGACGCCGATCGCCCGGGCGCATGAATTGAGCCTCCGCATCAGCACCGCCATCGCCAACGAGTTCGGCGCGCACGGGTGATCCCGCCGATGCGGTGTTTCACGTGAAACATCGCGAAAAACGGCGTTATGGCGGGGGTCTGGAAGGGGTCTGGAGGGGGTGTAACCGGGGTCTGGGCGCGTTTTCGCCCGGCTTGGACGGGTCTTGCGGGAAGCCGCGCGCGCCCCTCCACCACCTGCGGTGCTCCTCGTCCCGTGAAGGGGAGGATTTCAGCGCGCGGTGCTGCCCCGCCGGATCAGGCGGACGGGGACGCGGCGGCGGGTGGTGCTGTCCTCGCCCAGCACCGCCTCGACCAGCGCGGCGCCGGCTTCGGCGGGGTCGGGGGCGATGGTGGTGAGCGGCGGGCGGCTGAAGCGGCCGGCGACGAGGTCGTCGAAGCCCATCACCCCGATGTCGCCCGGCACCGCCATGTCGGCGGCGGCGAAGGTCTCGAGCGCGCCGAGCGCCATCGCGTCGCAGGCGGCGAAGATCGCGTCGACCTCTTCCCCGCGCTCGATCAAGCGGCGGGCGGCGCGGCGGCCTTCCTCCTCGCGGGTCGCGGCATTGACGGTCGGGGCGAGGCACGGCTCGAGCCCCGCCGCCCGCATCCCCTCGGCATAGCCCTCGTAACGCTCGGTGAACTGCACCTGCGGGGTGTTCAGCGCGCCGAGGAAGCAGGGGCGCCGGTAGCCTGCCGCCAGCAGGTGCTCGACAGCCAGCCTTCCGGCGGCGCGGTTGTCCGAGCGCACCCAGTCCAATTCGTCGAAGGGCGAGCCCCAATAGGCGACACGGCGATCCCCGGCCTCGAGCCCGCGGAAGTGCTCCCACGCCGCCTGGTTCATGGTGGTGCCGATCACCACGAGCCCGTCGGCGCGGCCCTGTTCCTGGTAGTGGCCGAAGAACTCGCCCTCGCGCGCCTGGAAGCTCACCAGCGTCTCGAAGCCGCGCTCCGAGGCGGCGACGCAGACGCTGCCGAGCAGGGCATAGGCGAAGGGATTGATGCTGCCCGCGCTGTCCCCCTCGCGGCAGATCACCACCACCGCGAGCGTGCCCGTCGAGCCCCGGCGCAGCCGCGCGGCGCGCTCGTCGACGAAATAGCCCAATGCCTCGGCGGCCTCGATGACCTTGCGGCGGGTCGCTTCGGCGATGGCGGGAGAGCCCGAGAGGGCACGGCTGACGGTCGGCTGGCTGACGCCGGCCCGCTCCGCCACATCGAAGGATGTCGGCCGTCTGCGCGTGCTCCCGCTCATGGCGCACGTCTCTACGGCCTGTCGATAGCGGTGCGCAAGTCGCGCCTGCATTCCTATTCGCACTGGAAAAGCGGGCGACAGTCTTGCAGGTTGACAGCAGCGGGCGGATTGTGAACGTTCGCAAGAGAAGGCACGCGGGGTGAACCCGCGCGGCGGGGAGAGGGATCAGGCATGGCTTTGGCACCGGGCGGCAGCACCGCGGGGGATTTCGGACGGATCGCGGGCGAGGAAACGCCGCAGGTCGACGCGCCGGGGCTCAACTACTTCGTCTTCGCGCTGTTCTTCATCTTCGGCGGGATCACCTCGCTGAACGACGTGATCATCCCGAAGCTGAAGGAGCTGTTCACGCTCAACTTCTTCGAGGCGAGCCTCGTGCAGTTCTGCTTCTTCATCGCCTATGCGGTGATCGGCATTCCGGGCGCGCGGCTGGTCAAGCGGCTCGGCTACATGAGGGGCGCGGTGGCGGGGCTGGTGACGATGATGGCGGGGTGCCTGCTCTTCATCCCGGCGAGCCAGACCGCGCTCTTCCCGATGTTCCTGCTCGCCTACTTCATTCTCGCGACCGGCGTTGTGCTGGTGCAGATCGTCGCCAATCCGCTGATCAGCCTCCTTGGACCCGAGCGCACGACGCACAGCCGCCTGACCTTCGCGCAGGCGTTCAACTCGCTGGGGACAACGATCTTCCCCTATGTCGGCGCGATCCTGATCCTCGGCAGCCTCGCCACCGTCACCGCCGCCGAGCTGTCGGGCGCCGAGCTCGCCGCTTATCGCACCGCCGAGAGCCAGGCGATCGTCAACGGCTACCTCGGCCTCGCCGCCGCGCTTGCCGTGGTCGCGGGCGTCGTCTGGCTGTTCCGCAACCGCCTCAAGGGCGAGCGACACGAGCAGACCAGCCTCGCCGACGGTCTTGCGCTTCTGAAGCGCCCGCGGTTCGGCTACGGAGCAGCATCGATCTTCCTCTATGTGGGGGCCGAGGTCGCGATCGGCAGCTTCATCGTCAACTACCTCATGCAGCCTCAGGTGCTCGGCATCCCCGAGCAGGAGGCGGGCAAGCTGATTTCGCTCTACTGGGGCGGGGCGCTGGTCGGGCGCTTCATCGGCTCGGCGGTGCTGCGGATGGTGAGCCCCGGGCTGCTGCTGGCGACTGTTGCCGCAGGGGCGATCTCGCTCATCGCGATCTCGGCCAACTCCACCGGGGTTGTCGCGGGCTACTCGCTGCTCGCGGTCGGCCTGATGAACGCGATCATGTTCCCGACGATCTTCTCCCTCGCCTGCGAGAAGCTGGGCCCGCGCGCGGCGGACGGATCAGGTATCATCAACGTCGCGATCTGCGGCGGCGCGATCATCCCGCCGCTCTACGGCGCGCTCGCCGACGCGACGAGCCTCGCCTTCGCGCTTGTGCTGCCGGCGGCGTGCTACGCGATCATCGCCGGCTTCGGAGTGTTCGCACGGAAGCCCGCCTGATCCTCCGGCCACCTGCCGGTGGCGCAGCGCCAACGCAACCAACTTGAATAAGTATGCGCGCACTGGCGATTATGCCCCTGCGCGCCTAGGTAGGGCGCGACGCAAAAAGGGGCATCGCCATGGGCTTCACCGCTGACCGTCTGCTGCTGTTCGGGGCCACCGGCGACCTTGCCCAGCGCATGCTGCTGCCGAGCCTCTTCGCGCTCGACGCCGACGGCCTCCTCGCCCCCGACCTCAGGATCATCGGCACCGCGCGCAGCGAGATGAGCGACGGCGAGTATCGCAACTTCGCCCGCGCCGCGCTCGAGAAATACCTCCCCGCCGAGCGCCGCGGACGGATGGCGGAGTTCATGAACCGCCTCTCCTACCAGACCCTCGATGCGACCGCGACCGAGGGCTATGCGGCGCTGGCGGAGAAGGTCGGCACGCCCGCGCGCGGCCTCGCGATCTTCCTCTCGACCGCGCCGAGCCTGTTCGGCCCGACCATCAAGGGCCTCCAGTCCGCGGGGCTGACGGGCGAGACCGTGCGGATGTGCCTCGAGAAGCCCCTGGGCACCGACCTCGCCTCCAGCCGCGAGATCAACGACGCGGTCGCCGGGGCCTTCCCCGAGAGCCGCATCTTCCGGATCGACCACTATCTCGGCAAGGAGACGGTGCAGAACCTGCTCGCGCTGCGCTTTGCGAACCTGATGTTCGAGCCGCTGTGGAACGCGGCCCACATCGACCACGTGCAGATCACCGTCGCCGAGACCGTCGGGCTCGAGGGCCGGGTCGCCTTCTACGACGATGCCGGCGCGATCCGCGACATGGTGCAGAACCACATGCTCCAGCTGCTCGCGCTCGTCGCGATGGAGCCGCCCGCGCATTTCGACGCGACCGCGGTGCGCGACGAGAAGGTCAAGGTGCTGCGCGCGCTCAGGAAGGTCGCCGCGAACGAGACCGTCACCGGGCAATACCGCGCAGGCGCGATCAACGGCTCGGCGGTGCCGGGCTATGACGAGGAGCTCGGCAAGCCCTCCGACACCGAGACCTTCGTCGCGATCAAGGCCCATGTCGACAACTGGCGCTGGAAGGGCGTGCCCTTCTACCTGCGCACCGGCAAGCGGATGCCGCGGCGCGTCACCGAGATCGTGATCCAGTTCGCCTGCGTGCCGCACTCGATCTTCGCCGGGCGCGGCGCGACCATGCAGCCCAACCGCCTCGTCATCGGCATCCAGCCCGAGGAGAACATCACCCTCTCGCTGATGGCCAAGGTGCCGGGATTGGACCGCGAAGGCATCCGCCTGCGACAGGTGCCGCTCAACATCGCCATGCCCGACGCCTTCACCGGCGCGGTGCGGCGCATCGCTTACGAACGCCTGCTGCTTGATCTGGTTGAGGGCGACCAGACCCTGTTCGTGCGACGCGACGAGGTCGAGGCGCAGTGGGAATGGGTCGACGCGATCCGTGCCGGCTGGGAGGCGGACGGCCTCACCCCCAAGACCTACACCGCAGGGACCTGGGGCCCGAGCGCGGCGATCGCGCTCGCCGAAAGGGACGGAGTGACCTGGCATGAGTAAGCCCCTCAACGACACCCTCCACCGGGTGACCCAGCGGGTGATCGAAAACTCGCAGCGCACCCGGCAAGCCTATCTCGACCTCATCGCGCGCGAGGCCGACAGCCTCGGCAAGCGCCCGGCGGTCTCGTGCTCGAACCTCGCCCACGCCTATGCCGGGACCGAGGAGGACAAGTCCGCGCTGGTCGCCGCGCACGGCCCCAACATCGGCATCGTCACCGCCTACAACGACATGCTCTCGGCCCACGCGCCCTATTACCGCTACCCCGAGCGCCTCAAGATCTACGCCCGCGAGGTCGGCGCGACGGCGCAGGTCGCGGGCGGCGTCCCGGCGATGTGCGACGGGGTGACGCAGGGCGAGACCGGCATGGAGCTCTCGCTGTTCAGCCGCGACGTGATCGCGCTCGGCACCGCGGTCGCGCTCAGCCACGCGATGTACGAGGGCGCGCTGATGCTCGGCATCTGCGACAAGATCGTGCCGGGCCTCCTGATCGGCGCCCTCAGGTTCGGGCACCTGCCCACCATCTTCGTCCCCGGCGGGCCGATGCCGACCGGCATCCCCAACAAGGAGAAGCAGCGCGTCCGCCAGCTCTATGCGGAAGGGAAAGCGACCCGCGCCGAACTGCTCGCGAGCGAGATGGCGAGCTACCATTCGGCGGGCACCTGCACCTTCTTCGGCACGGCGAATTCGAACCAGATGATGATGGAGATGATGGGGCTGCACATCCCCAACAGCGCCTTCATCAACCCCGGCACCAAGCTGCGGCAGGCATTGGACCGCGCCGCCGTCCACCGGGTCGCCGAGATCGGGCCGGGCGGCAACGACTATCGCCCGCTCGGCCACTGCGTCGACGAGAAGGCGATCGTCAACGCGGCCGTGGGCCTGCTCGCGACCGGCGGCTCGACCAACCACGCGATCCACCTCCCCGCGATGGCGCGCGCCGCCGGGGTGATCCTCGACTGGAACGACCTTTCCGAGCTGTCGAGCGCGGTCCCGCTGATCGCCCAGATCTATCCCAATGGCTCGGGCGACGTGAACCACTTCCACATGGCGGGCGGCATGGGCTTCGTGATCGGCGAGCTGCTCGAAGCCGGTCTCGCCCATCCCGATATCCTCACCGTGGGGCGCGGCGGGTTCGCCGACTACGCGAAGGAGCCGGGGCTGGAGGGCGACGAACTCGTCTGGCGCGAGGTCGGCCCTTCAGGAGACGATAGTATGCTCCGCCCCGTCAGCAACCCCTTCAAGGCGGACGGCGGGATGCGCCTTCTCGAAGGCAATCTCGGGCGCGCCTGCTTCAAGACCTCGGCGGTCGAGGAGACACGCTGGACGGTCGAGGCGCCGTGCCGCGTTTTCGAGGACCAGGCCGCCGTCGCCGCCGCCTTCAAGGCGGGCGAATTGGACCGCGACGTCGTGGTGGTGGTCCGCTTCCAGGGGCCCCGGGCCAACGGGATGCCGGAACTCCACAAGCTCACCCCGCCCTTGGGCGTGCTCCAGGACCGCGGGCACAAGGTCGCGCTGGTCACCGACGGGCGGATGTCGGGCGCCTCGGGCAAGGTCCCCGCGGCGATCCACTGCACGCCCGAGGCGCTCGGCGGCGGGCCGCTGTCGCGGCTGCGCGACGGCGACATCGTCCGCGTCAGCGCCGCGACCGGCGAGCTCTCGACCACCGCCGACCTCGCCAGCCGCGAACCCGCGCCCGACCCCCGCGCCGAGATCGGCACGGGCCGCGAGCTGTTCGGGATGTTCCGCCGCTTTGCCGACGGCGCCGAACAAGGCGCGAGCGCGATGCTCGCCACCGGAGACCTGTGATGACCATCGACACCATCATGCGCACTGCGCCGGTCATCCCGGTGATCGTCATCGAAGACGAGGCCCACGCCGTCCCGCTGGCCGAGGCGCTGGTCGCGGGGGGCCTGCGCGTGCTCGAAGTCACCCTGCGCACGCCCGCGGCGCTCGGCGCGATCCGGGCGATGAAAGAGGTCGAGGGCGCGATCGTCGGGGCGGGCACCGTCACCAACCCGCGCGAGCTCGACGCGGCGCTCGAGGCGGGCTCGGAGTTCATCGTCTCCCCGGGCCTTACGGAAAGCCTCGGCAAGGCGGCGATCGCGAGCGGCGTGCCCTTCCTCCCCGGCATCGCCAATGCGGGCGACATCATGCGCGGGCTCGACCTCGGGCTCGACCGGTTCAAGTTCTTCCCGGCGATGGCGGCGGGGGGGCTCCCCGCTTTGAAGGCGCTCGCCGCGCCCTTCGGCCAATGCCGGTTCTGCCCGACGGGCGGGATCAGCCTGGAGAATGCGCCGGAGTGGCTGGCGTTCGATCCGGTGCTGTGCGTCGGGGGCTCGTGGGTCTCCCCCAAGGGCGCGCCGGACAAGGCGGTGATCGAAAAGCTCGCCCGCGAGGCCTACGGGCTGCGCTAAACAGTCCCTCCCCATCCTTTCAGGACGGGGAGGGACTTGAGGTCCTCACTTCCTCAGCAGCCACCCGAAAATCTCGGGCAACCTTGCCGCCCAGGCGTTCTCCTCGTGCTCGGCGCCCTCGTAGACCCGGCTCTCCCAGTCGCGGCCCTTCCGCCAGCCCGCCGCGGCGAAGCGCGCATCGACGACCTCTTGGTAGGGCGCGTAGAACTGGTCGAGCGTCGCGGTGCCGTGGTCCATCCACACCCGCCGCCCGTCCGGCTTGCCGAGACGCGCGGCGAACCAGCCGTCCCACAGCTGCTTGACCCCGCTGTCCTCCCCCGCGACGGCGCGTGGATCGACCGCCGGCCAGTGCGAGGAGACGCAGCCCGCGCGGCCGAACACCTGCGGCTTCTCGAGGAAGGCGTAGCAGCTCATCAGCCCGCCCATGCTCGAGCCGACGATCGCGGTGTCGTCGCGCCCGGTGCGGGTGCGATAGCGGGCGTCGACCCACGCCTTGAGCGGCCCGGCGATCCAGTCGAGGTAGCGGTCCGAGACGATCGCCCCGCTGGCGAAGGCATCCATCTGCGCCTTGAGCGCCGGCGGGGCCGCGTCGTAGGCGCTCTTCGGCAGGTATTGCCGGTAGCGGTCCGGCCCCGGCGCCCAGATGCCGACGATGATGTGGGGCTCGACCTTGCCGGTTGTCATCGCCGCCAGCATCGCTGTGTCGGCGGCCCAGATCTTGTTGAAGTTGCTGTTCTTCACGTCGAACAGGTTGTGCCCGTCGTGCATGTAGAGCACCGGGTAGCGCTTGCGGCCCTTGTCGTAGCCGGGGGGCAGCCAGAGGGTGATGCGCTGCTCTGGAAGGCCCGCGGCGGCGACGTGCTCGAACTCGACGAGGCGGCCCCGATCCTGCGCCGCCAGAGGGGCGGCGAGCCCCGCCAACGCCAGCAGCGCGAGCACTATGCGGATCATCGGCGGGCCCTCCCTCGTTCGTCCCCCGCCACCTATCGCGGGGAACACGCGCAGGCTCAAGCCCCCGCGGTGCCTTGCGCGAGCAGGAGGGCGCCGACGATCCCCGAGTCCCCGCCGAGGCGCGGGCGGATCACCGCGTGGCGCGCGCCGCCGGGGAGATAGCCCGCGTCGAGCTCGCGGGCGCGCGCGGCGACGCGGCGGGCGAGGCCGGGGGTCTGCGCGACCCCGCCGCCGATCACCACCTCGCCGACCGCCGTGGTCGCGAAGAGCAGGTGGCAGGCCTGTGCCACGTAGTCGGCGATGATCGCATGGCCGGGGTGGTCCTCGGGCAGGTCCGAGAGCGAGGCGCCCCAGCGTGCGAGGATAGCGGGGCCGGCGGCGAGGCCCTCGAGGCAGTCGCCGTGGTGCGGGCATACTCCTGCAAAATCAACGTCCTGCGGGTGACGGCGGGGGTAGATGTGGCCGACTTCAGGGTGGGCGATGCCGTGGACCGGGCGCCCTTCGAGCACCAGCCCGCCGCCGATCCCGGTGCCGATCGTGAGGTAGGCGAGGCTCCCCGCCCCGCCCCCCGCGGCACGGTGCTCGGCGAGCGCGGCGGCGTTGACGTCGGTGTCGAAGCCGACCGGCACCCCGAGCGCCGCGGCCATGTATCCGGCCACGTCGCAGTCGGCCCAGCCCGGCTTGGGGGTGGTGGTGATGAAGCCCCAGCGTTCGCTGCGGGGGTCGAGTTCGACGGGTCCGAAGCAGCCGATCCCCAGCGCGCCGATGCCGCGCCCCGCGAACCACGCGGCCGCCTCGGCGAGGGTCGTCGCAGGGTCGTGCGTGGGAATGACGTGGCGCGCAAGGACGGAATCCGGCGAGGTTCCTACGGCGAGCACGAACTTCGTCCCCCCCGCCTCGATCCCCCCGAGCATCATCCGGCGAGACCCGCTCGCTCGCCGTCGAGCGCCAGCCTCAGCAGCGGCGCGGGGACGCCGCCGAAGCTGCCGTCGGGGAGAACGTCGACGAAGCTCGACACCCTCAGGTCCGCGTCGACATACCAGCTGTAGGTCTGCTGCGGCGCGTCGGCGGGGTTGGCGAGCACCAGCCCGGTGCCGTTGAGGGGCCGCCAGGGGCCCGCCATGCTGTCCGCCACCATCCCGTAGAGCCCTCCCGGTGCATGGCGCAGACCGGGCGCGAAGGTCGCCGTCTGCGTCGACCAGAAGGCGTAGTAATGTTTCACGTGAAACACCAGATGGGCACGCTCCAGCTCGTTGTTGACGCCCTCTGCATGGAGGCAAGGGGGGGTCAGGACCCACCCAATGCCGGGCTGGCGGCGGGCTAACCCGAAGGCGCCGTTGAAGGCGCTCGCCGATCCGGCCAGCGAGGCGGTGAAGGCGATCCACTCGGCTCCGTCGGCGGGGTCGCGGAAATAGGAGGGGTCGCGAAAGGCCTTGATTGCGCCGGGTTCGCCCTCGTGCGCGTCGGCGGGCATGTAGTGCGCGCCGTAGCCCGCGACGAGCGGGGCGGGCTGCGACCAGCCTTCCGGCCAGCCGTCGGCGCCGATCCGCGCTTCGGCGAACCACAGCTCCTGCCGGTAGCCGCCGGGCCGCGCGGCGTCGCCGGCGGCGGTGAAGAACAGGGTCACGACGCCCCCGTCATACAGCGCCGATCCGGCCCACTCGCGCTCATAGGGAACCGCGAAGTCGGGCAGCACCGGCCCGCGGTCGTGCCACGCGCCGTCCCGCGCCTCGAGCCAGTGGATCTTCGCCTCGAAATGCCGCAGCGCCGGATCGCCGCGGTCGGGCGCGGTCAGCGCCATCCACAGCTCGCGGCCCGCGATCACCGCCTGCCGCCCGGCCGCGTCCTGCACCGGCCACATGTCCCAGTACAATCTCCCCGCCGCGAGGCCCCCTCGCTCACCCTCGCGCAGCGGCGGGATCGTTCCGCCCGCGCCCGGCGCAATCGTGCGCAGGTGTTCGGCTGTCCAGGCGCTGGTCATTTGCGCAGATGATCCCGTTGCGAAGGCAGTAAAGGGATGGGGCCGACCGCCAGGGGAGCGGCAGCCGGCCCCAAGGATGTCGCGGCCTCAGAAGTCGAAGCGCACCGAGGCCAGCACCGTCCGCCCCGCGATCGAGCGCGCGCGCACGAAGCCGTTGGCGGGGATCGAACCCTCTTCCGCCTCGGTGTAGCCGACCACGTTGAAGAGGTTGGTGGCGTTGAGGCCGAGCTCGACCCGCTCGATCGGGCGGAAGGCGAGGAAGGCGTTGACCTGCGTGTAGGCGGGCAGCTTCAGCTGGTTCGAATCCTGCGTGTAGCTGTCGGTGGTGCCGACCACGTTGGCGCCCACGGTGAAGGGCCCCTGCTCGTATTGCGCGGTGGCTTGATAGACGAGGTCCGCCTGCCGCCGCGGGGTGTTGCCGATGGTGGTCGCGTCGAGCGCGTCCTTGATCTCGGCATCGGTCCAGGTCGCGCCCGCCGTCAGCGAGAACGGGCCGGTGCGATACGAGCCCTCAAGCTCGACCCCGTAGGCTTCGTAGGTGCTGTCGAACAGCTCGATGGGCGCAAGCTCGACGTTGGTCTCCTTGGTCTTGGCGTAGAAGCCCGTCGCGTAGACCGCGAGCCCGCCCGACTGGTACTTGAGCCCGGTCTCGAGCTGGTCGACCCGCGCGATCACGCCCGCGTCACCCCCCGGAAGGCTGCCGTCGGTGGTGCTGACCGCCGGCGAGAACAGCGAACGGTCGGCGGTGTGGCGGCCGCCCTGCGAATAGCGCGCGAAGATGCCGAGATCGTCGGTGAGGAGGTAGTTCGCCCCCAGCGAGAAGCTGAAGTAGTCGAAATTGTAGTTCACCGGACGCGCGCTGCCGGGGATCACCGCGGTCTGGGCTTCTGCCGGGCTGATCGTGCCGTTGCGGTCGAAGTCGAAGCTGCCGATGCCGTTGCCGAAGCCCGTGTCCGAACCCGCGATGGTGCCGCTCGCATCGCCGAAGTCGTAGCGCACCGAGGCGTCGAGCGTCAGGCGATCAAGGTTCACCGAGAGCGAGGCGAAGGGCGCGTAGGTCGAATAGTCGACATCGTAGGAGCGGCGGCAGCAATTGCCGAAGAAGCTCGCGCTGTAGGCGGTCTGGCCGTTCTGGGTCAGGCGGGTGCCGCCGGAATTGCGGATGTCGACCAGCACCGACCGGCCATTGCCCTCGACGGTCTGGACGTGGCTCGTCCACAGCCAGTCGGTGTCGATGGTCTGGCGCGAGAGGTAGAAGCCGGTGGTGAAGTTGGCCGTGCCGCCGCCGAGCGCGAACTCCTTGTTCACGCGGAAGTCGTTGGTGGTGTTGTCGAGGCTGTTGAGCCGGACGTTGAACACCACGACATTGGCGAGAAGGCCATTGCCGCCGATGGTCGCGGGGTTGGCGACCTGTCCGGCATTCGGGCCGGTGGCGAAGACGATGCTCGATCCCGCGCCGCCGATGCCGTTGGCGATCGACTGCGCCGAGCCGACACCCGCCGGGAAGGGCGACTGGAAGCTCCCCGAATTGTCGGCGAAGCGGAAGCGGTTGGTGAGCGTCCAGCCGTCGGCGACCTCGACCTCGCTCTCGAGGCCGAAGGCGAGGCTCTTGACGGAAAGGCCGTCGCGGAAGTCGTAGCTCGCCGGGTTGTTGTTGCCGTCCAATGACTGCGCAGGCGTGAGGAAGGGGCTGTAGAGCGAGTCGCGGCGCGGGTCGAAGCCGGCAATCGCCTGGTAGTTGGGGTTGCCGTTGGTGCCCGTCACCCGCACCGGCTGGGGCAGGATGGTCGGGGTCTTGTCGTCGAGATACTTGGCATAGAGGCGGATGTAGCCCTTGTCGAAGCTCTTGGTGATGTTGGCCTTGATCTGGCCACCGTCATAGCCGTTGTAGCCGATGTCGCGCGGACCCTCGCCGGTGCGGTAGAAGCCGCCGACGTGGAACGAGAGGTCTTCGCCCAGCGGCGCGCCGTAGTCGAAATCGAGGCGGTAGCTCTCGAAGTCGAGGCCGACGCTGCCCTGGATCGCGCCGCCTTCCTGCTCGCCGGTCTTGGAGATGAAGTTGATGACCGCGCCCGGCGCGTTCGAGGCGAAGGTCGAGGCCGAGCCGCCGCGCACCGCTTCGACGCGGGCGACGTTGCGGTCGGCGCGCAGGAAGTTGTCGGCATTGCCAAAGATGATGTCGCCGAACTCGAGGATGGGGAGCCCGTCCTCCTGGAGCTGGATGTAGCGCGCGCCGCCGGTCGAGACCGGGATGCCGCGCACCGCGATGTTGGCGTTGCCCTCGCCGCCCGAGGCTTCCGAGCGGATGCCGGGGATCTGGCGAATGAGGTCGGCCGAGGAGGGGGCGTTGAGGTTCGCGATCGCCTCGGCGCCGATGGTGCTGACCGAGACCGAGCTTTCGATGCGGTTCTGGCCGCGGGCGACAGCGGTGACGATGATTTCCTCGCCCTGCGCCTCGGCGGCGGGGGCGTCGGCGGAATCCTGCGCAAAGGCGGGGGTGGCGGCGGCGAGCATCCCCGACAGGGCTGCACCGGCATAAAGCGCGTGACGCATTTTCATGGCTCTCTCCATTTCATTCTCGCGCTTCTGGGGGCGCTGACGAGCATGGCCTACTCATCTTGCAAACGATTGCAACCGGATTCTTGCAATCGTTTGCATCATCCCGCGAAACATGTCACCTGTAAGCCACAGCGCCGGTTATACAGGCGCGTAGACGAGGATGGAGAGGCCCTGCATGTCGGAAAAGCCGCGGCTGTCGCTGGCGCGAATCATCGAGATGAACATCGGCTTCTTCGGCCTGCAATTCTCCTTCGGGTTGCAGCAGGCCAACATGGGGCCGATCTACGGCTTCCTCGGCGCGGACGAGGCGACCATGCCGCTGCTGTGGCTGGCGGGGCCGATGACGGGCCTCATCATCCAGCCGATCGTCGGTGCGATGAGCGACCGGACCAACACCCGGCTCGGGCGGCGCACGCCCTATTTCCTCGTCGGCGCGGTGATCTGCACTCTCGCGCTCTTCGCCATGCCGCATTCCTCGGCGCTGTGGATGGCCGCCTCGCTGCTGTGGATCCTCGATGCGGGCAACAACATCACGATGGAGCCCTACCGCGCCTATGTCGCCGACCGGCTCGCGCCCGGGCAGCGCTCGGTGGGGTTCCTGACGCAGAGCGCCTTCACGGGGCTCGCCCAGACGCTCTCCTACCTCGCGCCCAGCCTGCTCACCGCCTTCGTCGCGCGCGACGTTCTGGACGCGAACGGCATCCCGGTGATCGTGCGGATCGCCTTCGTGATCGGGGCGATCCTGTCGCTCTCGACGATCCTGTGGTCGGTGCTGCGCGTGCCCGAACTGCCGCTCGACGCCGCGGAGCATGCCGAGCTGGCGGAGAAGCCGCTGACCGCCCGCGCCACCCTTGCCGAGATCCGCGACGCGCTGGCCGAGATGCCGCGCCCGATGCGCCAGCTCGCGGGCGCGATGCTGTGCCAGTGGTATGCGATGTTCGCCTATTGGCAGTACATCACCTTCGCGGTCGGGCGCTCGGTCTACGGCACCGCCGATCACGCCAGCGCCGCCTTCCGCGCGGCGACGCTCACCGCCCAGCAGGCGGGCGCGTTCTACAACTTCATCGCCTTCCTCGGCGCGCTGGCGCTCATCCCGGTGGTGCGCGGCTTCGGGGCGCGGCGCACCCACGCGGTGTGCCTCGCCGCCTCGGGGATCGCGATGCTGCTGATCCCGAGCGCCGCGACCCCGGCGGGGCTGTTCGTGCTGATGATCGGCATCGGACTCGGTTGGGCGGGGATGATGGGCAACACCTACGTGATGCTCGCCGACTGCATCCCCCCGGCGCGCAACGGCATCTACATGGGGATCTTCAACCTGTTCATCGTCATCCCCATGCTGATCCAGACCCTCACCATGCCGCTGATCTACGGCCCGCTGCTCGGCAGCGATCCGCGCAACGTCCTGCTGCTCGGTGGCGGCTTGATGCTGGCGGGCGCGCTCGCTACGCTGCGGGTCGACGCCGGTCATGCAAGGCCCCGGGACAAGGGGCTGGTGCCCGGCTAGGGAGGGGCAAGGACATGGCCGACGGCGACGACACCCCGGGGAACCGCGATACCCGCGTGATGGTGCGCACCATCACCGATCTCGCGCGGCTCGCCGGGGTCTCGGCCGGCACGGTCAGCCGCGCGCTCTCGGGCAACAGCCTCGTCAACCCCCGCACCCGCGAGAAGATCGTCGGCCTCGCGCGCGAGCACGGCTTCCGCCCCAACCAGATGGCGAGCGGCCTCCGCCGCCAGAAGACCGGGGTGATCGGCGTCGTCATCCCCTTGGGCCACGACACCCGCCAGCAGATCTCCGACAGCTTCTTCATGACCCTTCTCGGCCACCTCGCCGACGAGCTGACGCGCGAGGGCTACGACCTCATGCTGCGCCGGGTCGTGCCCGAGCAGGACGCCGACTGGCTCGACCGCTTCATCGGCTCGGGGATGATCGACGGGGTGATCGTGATCGGCCAGTCCGACCAGTTCGAGCGGATCGAGGAGGTCGCCGAGGGCTACCGCCCGCTGGTGGTGTGGGGCAACCGCCAGGAGGGCCAGCGCCACTGCGTCGTCGGCACCGACAACCGCCTCGGCGGGCGGCTCGCGGCCGAGCGTCTCGTGGCGGCGGGGGCGCGGCAGATCGCCTTCCTCGGCGACACCGGACCGATCGAGTTCGCCGCGCGCTTCGCGGGCGCGCAGGACGTCGCCACGCGGATGGGCCTGCCGCCGGTGCTCGCATTGCGCACCCACCTCTCGCCCGACCGCGCGAGCGAGGAGATCGCCCGCCACCTCGCCGCCCAAGGCCCCGCGTTGGACGGGATCTTCGCCGCGACCGACACCCTCGCGGCGCTGTGCCTCACCGAGCTGCGCGCGCTGGGGATGGCGGTGCCGGACGACGTTACGCTGCTAGGCTTCGACGACCTCCCGATCGCGCGCCAGACCGTGCCGCCGCTCACCACGGTGCGCCAGGATATCGCTGCGGGCGCGCGCGGGCTCGTCGACCTGCTGCTGCGGCGGCTGGGCGGCGAGGCGACCGAGAGCCTCGTCCTGCCCCCCGAACTGGTGGTCCGCGAGACCGCCTAGGCGCTTATCGCCTTGACCAGCGCCGCGGCCGAGGCACCCTCGAGCGACAGCCCGTAGCCGACCTCGCGCACCAGCCGTTCCTTCAGGGGCTGGATGAAATGGATGCGCGTGTTGCGCCGCGTCACCGCGGGCTTGACGAGGTAGAGCGCGGCAATCTCCCGCGCCCGGGCGAGCGCCGTGCCGTCGGGCACCACCTCGGCGACCACGCCCCAGTCGCGCGTGGTCGCCGCCGGGATCGGCTGCGGGTCGAGCAGCCAGGCCTCGGCGCGGCCCGGGCCGGCGCGGTAGGCCCAGGTGGTGAAGATGCCGTCCCCCGCCACGATCCCGCCCGCGAAGTGGGGCAGATCGTGGAAGGTGGCACTCTCCCCCGCCACGATCACGTTCGCCATCAGCGCATATTCCGAATGGACGTGCGCCGCCCCCTCGACCGCCGCGATCACCGGCACGCGGATGTTGGCGAGGTTCTCGAGGATCTGCACCCCCTCGTCGTGGACGCGGGCCCAGACGTCGGGGTCGGCGACATTGCCGAAGCTCGGGAAGTCGATGCCGGGAATGAACTGCCCGCCCGCACCGGTCAGGATGACGACGGCATTCTCGCGGTCCTGAGCGATGCGGTAGAAGGCCTCGGTGTAGTCCGTGTGGTCGCGCGCGGTGAAGGTCAACGGGCCGCCCGCGGTGTGGAAGGTGGCGACGAGAACGCCAGCCGCGTCGCGTTCGAGCGCGAGGCCGGGGAAGACGTCGAAGTAGGCGGGACGGGTCATACGGCGGCTCCCTTTCGGTGCGAACTGGCGGGGCGAATGGCGGCGACGCTATCGCGGCGGGCGCGGCGATCTTTCGGATTCTCCATTATCTCGCGGGACTTGCAGAAAGCCGCTTGCGTTGTTGCGAATCATTCGTAGGAGAGTTGCGCGAATGATTATCAGGAACAGTTCATCCATGCGTGTCAGCCTCCTCCTCTCCGCCGCCCTCCTCCCCCTCGCCAGCACCGCACAGGCCGCCGAGGAGGACACCGCTGGCACCAGGCCGGAGAACGAGGCCCCGATCGTCGTCACCGCCGCGCGCACTGCGCTGCCCGTCACCGCCCTCCCCCTCACCGCCGAGGTGATCGACCGCGCCACGCTCGACCGCCAGGTGCAGATCTCGGGCTCGGTGGTCGACGCGATCGCCGCGCTCACCCCCTCCTTCTCCCCGGCGCGCCAGAAACTCAGCGGCCAGGGCGAGACCCTGCGCGGCCGCTCGCCGCTCTTCGCCATCGACGGCATCCCCCAGACCGCGCCCTTGCGCGACGGGTCGCGTGACGGCTTCACCATCGACCCGTTCTTCGTCGACCGGGTCGAGCTGATCCTCGGCTCGAACGCGCTTCAGGGCATCGGCGGCACCGGCGGCGTCATCAACCAGGTCACCGTCTCCGCCCCGGTCGAGGACGGGTGGAGCGTGCGCACCATCCTCCAGGGGACCGCCGAGAGCGGCTTCAGGTCCGACGGCTTCGGCGGCAAGGCCGGGGCGCTGGTCGCCAACCGCTCCGGCGCCTTCGACGTGGTCGCGGGCGCCGCCTACGAGCGCCGCGGCGTGTTCCGCGACGGCGAGCAGCGCCGGATCGCCCCCGACGGCACGCAGGGCGACCTTCAGGATTCGGACAGCCTCTCCTTCTTCGCCAAGGCCGGGGTGGAGCTCGGCGGCGGCGTCAGGCTCGAGGCGATGGGCCAGCGCTTCCACTTGCAGGGCGAGGGCGACCTCGTCGCGGTCGCCGGGAGCCGGGCGCTCGGCCGGCCCGCCACCGCGGTCAAGGGTGTCGTCCCCGGCGAGGCGCCCGAGAACCTCGCCGAGAGCCTGTCGCTGACCCTCACCGCCGAGGACCTTGCGGGCGGCGCGCTCAGGGTGCGGGGCTTCTGGAACCGCACCGCCGACATCTACGGCGGCGGCACCTTCGCCGACTTTCAGGACCCGGCGATCGCCCCCGTCGGCACGCTCTTCGACCAGTCGCAGAACATCAGCCGCAAGTGGGGCGTGAACGCGAGCTGGGAGCGCGGCTTCGGCCCGCTCAACCTCGTGCTCGGCGCGGACCTCCTCAACGACCACACCGTCCAGAAACTCGCCGCGACCGACCGCGCCTGGGTGCCGCCGACCGACTACCGCTCGATCGCGCCCTTCGCGCAAGGCAACCTCGCGCTGTGGGACGGCAAGGTCCGGCTCGCAGGGGGAGTGCGCTGGGAGAATGTCGAGATCACCATCCCCGATTACCGGACGCTGTGGTTCTACGGGCCGCAGCAGGTGGGCGGCGGCTCGCCGAGCTTCGAGCGACTGCTCCCCAACGGCGGGATCGTCGTCGAGCCGTCCCCCGGCATCCGCGCCTATGCCAGCTATTCGCAGGGCTACACCGTTCCCGACGTCGGCCGCATCACCCGCGCGATCCGCACCCCGGGCGTCGACCTCGACCGCTTCCTCGACATCGCCCCCGTCGTCGCGGACAACCGCGAGATCGGGGTCGAGGTGAACCGCGGACCGGTCAACGCGAGCGCGACCTACTACTGGTCGGACAGCGACCGGGGCCAGCTCCTCGTGCTGGTCGGCGACGTCTTCGAGGTGCAGCGCCAGCGGATCGAGATCGAGGGGATCGAGCTCAACCTCTCCACCGCCACCCCGATTCCGGGCCTGCGCCTCGGCATCGGCTATGCGCACCTCGACGGGCGGGTCGACACCAACGGCGACGGGCGCGTGAACGCCGACCTCGACGGCGCGAATATCGGACCCGACCGGCTCAACCTTTCGGCCGACTACACCAACGGGCCGGTGAACCTGCGGGTGCAATCGCGCACCCACTATTCGAAGAGGTTCGACGGCGGCGATCCGCGCAACGACTTCGGCGGCTACACCCTGCTCGACGGGGCGGTCTCGCTCTCGACCGACGTGGGCACCTTCACGCTCGCCGGGCAGAACCTCCTCGACAAGCAGTATATCGACTACAATTCGGACACCCAGCGGCCCACCGACTCCCTGCGGTTCTTCGCCGGGCGCGGGCGCTCGGTGACGCTCGGCTGGCTCGGCCGCTTCTGATGCGCCGCGCGCTCAGCCTCGTCCACCGCTGGCTGGGGGGCCTCGTCGGCCTCGGACTGGCGGTGCTCGGGCTGACGGGGGCGGCGCTGCTGTGGAAGCCTTGGTGGGTGGGCGTTCCACTCGCGCCCCACGCGCCTTCGGACGCCGAGACGCTGGCGATGATCGAGGCGGCGGGCAGGCTCGGGGCGCGCTATGTGACGCTCCCCTCGGCCGAGTTCGGCGCGGGCCAGGCCGGGCTCGCCGCCGAGGGCGCGGGGGCCTATCTCGCGCATGACGGCACCCTGCTCGCCCGCTGGGGGAGCATTTGGGACCGGCCCGAGACCTTCCTCTTCGATCTCCACCACCACCTGCTGATGGGCAAGACGGGCGAATTGCTGAGCGGCTGGCTGGGCATCGCCGCGGTGCTGTTCTGCGTCACCGGCCTCGTCCTGTGGTGGCCGACGCGGCGCACCTTCCGCCTGCGCGCGCTGCCGCCGCGGATGACCCGCCCCGCGGTGATCCGCCACCACCGCGACATCGGCGCAGTGCTCGCGCTGCCGATCCTCCTTGCCGGGCTTACCGGCGCGCTGATGGTGCTGAAGCCCCTGGGCAGCGCGGTTGTCGCACCGCTCTCGCCCGCGGGCGAGGTCGCGGCGTGGCAGGCGAAGCCCCCCACGCCTGCCGTCGCGGCCTCGACCCTCGACTGGGCCGCGATCCTCGCCGCCGCCCGTGCCCGCTTTCCCGACGCCGAGCTCAGGATGATCGTCTGGCCCAAGGCGCCGGGCGAGGCGGTGACGATCCGGATGCGGCGCCCGACCGAGTGGCATCCCAACGGGCGCACCACCCTCACCCTCGCGAGCGACGGCACGCTGCTGACGGCGCGCGACGCCACCGCCGCGCCGCTCGCGATCCGGGCGCAGAACGCGCTCTATCCGCTCCACTCGACTCGGATGGCGGGGAGCGCGATGGCGCTGCCGCTGAGGATCGTGATGACCCTCGCCGGGCTCGGCCTCGCGCTGTTGGGAAGCCTTGCGGTGGTGACCTTCTGGCGCAGGACGTTCTCGCAGCCCGACAGGCCCGCCCCGATCCTCCCGCAGCGCCTCGGCGCGGGCTAGCTACCAACGAACCAGCCGCGGGATCACCGCCCGGCCGAGCGCCGCCATCACCACCACCGCGCTGGCGTGCCACATCCCGATGTGGACGATGTCGTTGTCGGGGCAGTGGAGCGAGACCGCGAAGCTCCCGAAGGCCCCCGCGGCGACGCCTGCGACCAGACCGGCGCGCCCGGGAGCCGTCGGTGCGCCGCGGCGCAGCCAGGCGGTGAGCATGGCGAAGACCAGCAGCGAGGCGACCGCGCCGATCACGAGGCACTCCGCCCCGTCACCCGCCACCTCGTGCGCGACGCCCGCGCGGCCGCGCGCGACGGCGACGATCAGCGCGGCGAGCGGCAGCAGCGCCGCCATCCCCGCCGCCCAGCGCCACCCGCCGTGGTCGGTGCCGACCTGCGGGCGGCCCATCACGATCACCGTCACGCTCGCCGCGAGCGCGAGTCCCGCGAAGAGCCCGGTGGCGACGAGGTGCATCGGCTCGGCCGAGCCGAGCACCCAGTCGGGCCGCGCGCCGAGCAGCACGATCACCGCCGCCGCGGACAGCCCCGCAGCCCCCAGCACCCCGGCGAGACCGGAGCGCAGGTGCAGCGGCTTCACCGGCTCGAGGTCGCCCACCAGCTCGGCGATGAGGGCGTCGGAATTGGGGGTCATCCGTGTCATTCTTTCTCGATCATCAGGGCAAGCTTCTTGAGCCCGCGATGGATGTTGACCTTGACGAGGCTCTCGCTCTGCCCGGTCGCGGCCGAGGCCTCGGCGATGCTCAGCCCCTCGATCTTGACCAGCGCGATGGCCCGCTGCTGGCCTTGCGGAAGCAGGCCGAGCAGCCGCTCGAGGCTGATCCGCGCGGCGATGGCGGGCTCCTCGTCGGTGCCGAGCAGCTCTTCGTGGAGCTCGTGCTCGTCGGCGCGGTAGAGGCGCCTGAGGTGATCGACCCAGCGGTAGCGCGCGATCGCCGCGAGCCAGGGGAGGAAGGGCCGGGTGGGGTCCCACGAGGCGCGCTTGGAGTGAAGCGCGATGAGCGTCTCCTGCACCAGGTCCTCGAGGCTCGCAGGCGCGATACGGCGCGAATAGTAGCTGCGCAGCCAGCGGTTGCACGCCTCGAGCAGCGCCGCATAGGCCTGCCTGTCGCCCTGCTGCGACAGCGCCATCAGGCGCGCGAGGGAGGCTTCGTCGGCTCTCATGCGGCCCGGTTCGCGGGCGCCCCGCCCGGGGTTACAGCGGATGCGAAAAGCCCCGCGCTTGGCCTTGGCAAGCGCGGGGCTGTCCTTGTCATCCGGGTCTCGTCAACGCGCCGGTCAGCTCAGGGCGACGTGGCGCTTCAAGTGATGGTCGACATTGCCGAACTCGCTGTCGAAGATCGTCAGGCGCTTGAAATAGTGGCCGATCGCATATTCGTCGGTGACGCCGTTGCCGCCGTGGATCTGCACCGCTTCCTGCCCGATCAGCCGCGCCGCCTGGCCGACGCCGACCTTTGCCGCACTGACCGCCTTCTTGCGCTCGACCTCCTCGCTGCCGAGGCGCAGGGTCGCGAGATAGGTCAGCGACACCGCCTGTTCGTAGGAGGTGTACATGTCGACCATGCGGTGCTGGAGCACCTGGAAGCTCCCGATCGGCACCCCGAACTGCTTGCGCTGACGCGAATATTCCACGGTCATCGCATGGGCCACCTTCATCGCCCCGCAGGCCTCGGCGCACAGCGCGGCGATGGCCTCGTCGGTGACCCGCTCGATCAGCGCCAGCCCCTCGCCCTCGGCGCCGATAAGCGCTTCTGCGGGAACGGAAACATTCTCGAAATAGACCTCGGAGGCGCGCCGCCCGTCGACCGTCACGTAGTCGCGGGTGGTCACCCCGGGCGTGTCCTTGGCGAGGACGAACACCGAGACACCCGAGCGATCCCGCCGCTCGCCGCCGGTGCGGGCGGTGACGACGAGGTGGCTCGCCCAGGGCGCGCCGAAGACGACCGCCTTGTGGCCGTTGATGACGTAGCCCGAGCCGTCCTTCCTCGCGGTGGTCTCGAGATCGGCGTAGTCGTAGCGGCCCTTGGGCTCGGCATAGGCGAAGGCGAAGACCGCCGAGCCGGAGACGATCGCGCCGATGTGCTCCTCCTTCTGCGCCGCGGTTCCGGCGTGCTTGAGGAAGCCCCCGGCGCACACGACGGTTGGAATAAACGGCTCAATCACAAGCCCTTTTCCGAACTCCTCCATGATCACCATGGCATCGACCGCCCCGCCGCCGAAGCCGCCGTCTCCTTCCGAGAAGGGCATCCCGAGAATGCCGAGTTCGGCGAGCTGCGACCAGATTTCCGGCCGCCACCCGGCGCCGCCGGCGATGGTCTTGCGGCGGGTCTCCCAGTCATACTGCTCGCGCACCAGCCGCGAGAGGCCGTCGCGCACCATCTGCTGTTCTTCGGTGAAGTTGAAATCCACGAATTCTCTCCCGTCCCCAGTGGCTTACAGACCGAGGATCATCTTGGTGATGATGTTGCGCTGGATCTCGTTCGAGCCGCCGTAGATCGAGGTCTTGCGCATGTTGAAATAGGTCGCCGCGGCATACTGGGCGTAGTCGGGCCCGACCGGGTGCTCGTTGGAATTGTCGTTGGCGACGCCGCCGTGATAGGGCGCGCTGTAGGTCCCCACCGCCTCCAGCGTCAGCTCGGTGAGGCGCTGCTGGATCTCGGTGCCCTTGATCTTGAGGATCGAGCTTTCCGGCCCCGGCCCCTTGCCGGCCTGCTCGCCCGCGAGCGTGCGCAGCTCGGTGATCTCGAGCGCGGCGAGATCGATTTCGAGCTGGCTCACCTTCTTGGCGAAATCGAAGTCCTCGATCAGCGGCTTGCCGTCGAGGCTTTCATGCGCGGCGATCTCGCGCAGCTTCTCGATCCCGCGCTTGCTCCGCGCCACCCCGGCGATCCCCGAGCGTTCGTGGGCGAGCAGGAACTTGGCGTAGGTCCAGCCCTTGTTCTCGACGCCAACGAGGTTCTCGACCGGCACGCGCACGTCGGTGAGCCAGGTCTCGTTGACCTCGTAGCCGCCGTCGAGGAGCTTGATCGGCTTCACTTCCACGCCGGGCGACTTCATGTCGACGAGGATGAAGCTGATCCCCTCCTGCGCCTTGGCGGTGGGATCGGTGCGGCACAGGAAGAAGCCCCAGTCGGCGTGCTGGGCAAGCGTCGTCCAGGTCTTCTGGCCGTTGATGACGTAGTGGTCGCCGTCGCGCACCGCGGTGGTCTTGAGGTTGGCGAGGTCCGACCCCGCGCCGGGCTCCGAATAGCCCTGGCACCACCACACCTCGCCCGAGACGATGCCGGGGAGGTGCTTCGCCTTCTGTTCGGCATTGCCGAAGGTGTAGATGACGGGGCCGACCATCGAGACGCCGAAGGGCAGCGGCATGACGGTGCTCGCGCGGGCGTTCTCCTCCGACCAGATGTAGCGCTGGGTCGGGGTCCAGCCGGTGCCGCCGTATTCGACCGGCCATGCGGGGACCGACCAGCCCTTTTTCCCGAGGATCTTGTGCCAGGCGAGGAAGTCCTCGCGGCTCATGTCCTCCCTCATGCCGAAATCGGCGAGGTGCTTGGGATAGTTCTCGGCGATGAAGGCGCGGACCTCGTCGCGGAAGGCCTGCTCTTCGGGGGTGAACTCGAGGTTCATGGGGTCTCTCCTCTCTCGATCGGATGTCGATTTGCGATACGTCTTGTCACCGGCGGCGGACGCGGAAAAGAGGAATTTGCGGACGCCTCGCCGAGGGCGGCGTTGCAGTAGGGGAAGGTGTCGCGTGAAACACGTGAAAGGGCGGGGATGAGGCGGGCTAGCGGGGTGTGGAGGGGGTGTGAGAAGGGGCTGGAGGGGGCTTGAGTCGGGCTGCGGGCTGGCCGGCGGCGGCCAACATTTCGGGCTTAGGATTCGACCAAGCCTCCTACATCGTCATCCCAGCGAAAGCTGGGACCTCGAGCCTCACGGCATCGCGCTAGCGGCCCTGGGCCCCAGCTTTCGCTGGGGTGACGGATGAGGCGAGAAATCACATCTCCAGCGGCCCGTGCTGGATGTGGGGCAGCACGTGCCTCGCGAACAGGTCGGCTTCCTGCATATGCGGGTAGCCCGACAGGATGAAGGCCTCGATCCCCTCGGCCTGATAGGCGCGCAGCTTGGCGAGCACCTGATCGGGGGTGCCGACGATCGCCGCCCCGCAGCCCGAGCGGGCGCGGCCGATGCCGGTCCACAGGTTCTCCTCGACGAAGCCGTCGCCGTCCGCCGCGCCGCGCAACTCCTGCTGGCGCTGGACGCCGTAGTTCCTGGCATCAAGGCTCTTCTCGCGGATCGCCCGGCCCGCCTCGTCGTCGAGCTTCGAGAGCAGCCGGTCGGCATAGCGCCTCGCCTCGTCCTCGGTCTCGCGCACGATCACGTGGACGCGGTAGCCGAATTTGAGGCTGCGGCCCTTGGCGGCGGCGCGCGCCTTGAGGTCGGCGATGGTTTCGCGCACCTTGTCCATCGTGTCGGGCCACATCAGGTAGACGTCCGCCGCCTCGGCGGCGCATTCGCGCGCCTCGTGGGAGAGGCCGCCGAAGTAGAAGGGCGGGCACTTGCCGGAAAGCGTCGTGATCCGCGGCGGATCGAGCTTCAGCTTGTAGAACTCGCCGTCGAAATCGAGGTGCTCGCCGTTCAGCAGGGTGCGGACAATCTTCATGATCTCGGTGCCGCGGCGGTAGCGCGGGGAGCTCTCGATCTTTTCGCCCGGCATGTCGGAGGAGATGATGTTGACGTTGAGGCGCCCCCCGGTGCCGGCGGCGTTCGGACCGAGGATGCGGTCCAATGTCGCGATCCGGCGCGCGAGCTGCGGCGGCCAGTCCTCGCCCATGCGCGTCGCCCAGAGGAGCTTGATGCGCTTGACCTGCGTCGCCACCGCCGCGGCGAAGACCGTCGTGTCGAGCCCGAGCTGGTAGCCCGAGGGCAGCAGGATGTTGTCGAACCCGCCTTCTTCCGCGCGGGTGACGATGTTGCGGCAATGCTCCCAGCTCGAGGCGAGGTAGGGGTCGGGCACGCCGAGGAACTCGTAATCGTCGTCGCACAGCGCGGAGAACCACGCGATTTCGCATTGCTGTTCGGTCATTGCTCTATTCCCATCCCTACGTCCGTTCGCCCTGAGCTTGTCGAAGGGCTGCATTTTTCTTCGATCCACCCGCGCTGACCCAAGGAAGGGCAGGGCTTCGACAGGCTCAGCCCGAACGGGGTGGTATTTGTTCCCTCAGGGCAGCGGCACGCCCCGCGCCGCGACCAGCACCGCGTACCAGTCGGTGCGCGTCCACCTGACCTTGAGCGCAGCCGCCCCTTCCGCGATCCGCGCGGGCGTCTGCGAGCCGATGATCGGGATGATCCCGGCGGGGTGCGCCATCAGCCAGCTATAGGCCGCGACGGTGCGCGAGACGCCCTGCGCCCCGGCCACGGCATCGAGCGCCGCCGCCACCGCTGTGTCGCGCGCGCTCTCGGGCGCGGCGAGCCTGCCGCCGCCCAAGGGCGACCAGGCGAGCGGGGTGAGCCCCAGCATCATCGCCTGATCGAGCTCGCCGTTTTCGAAGCAGTCGATCCGCAAGGGGCTGATCTCGGGCTGGGTCGCGACCAGCTTGTGCCCGAGGAAGTGCTGGAGCGCGACGATCTGGTCCTTCGTGAAGTTCGACACGCCGAGCGTGCGCACCTTGCCCGAGGCCACCGCATCGTCGAGCACGCGGGCGACCTCCTGAGGGTGCGCCAGGATATCAGGGCGGTGGATCTGGTAGAGATCGACGCTCTCCACCCCGAGCCGCCGGAGCGAAGCCTCGAGCGCGCCGCGCAGGTAGTCGGCGCTCTGGTCGTAGGGGAGCGGCGGCATGATCCCGCCCTTGGTCGCCAGCACCATGCGGTCGCGCAAGGCAGGCTCGGCGGCGAGCACCTCGCCCAGCAGCGCCTCGGCATCGCCGAACCCGCCCTGCCCGTCGAAGCCGTAGATGTCGGCGGTGTCGAGGAAGTTGATCCCCGCGTCGAGCGCCGCGTGGACCAGCCGCGCCGCCTCGCTCGCCGTGCGGCCGTTCTCGGTCAGGCGCCACATTCCCCAGGCGATCGGGGAAACCTCGATATCGCTTCCGCCGAGGCGGCGGGTGGCGGGCGGCAGGGGCAGTTCGCTCATGGGGCTTTCCTCTGTGGGGGCGCGACCGAGGCGCGCTCGACAAGTTCATGGGGCAGGCGCTTGTGGGTGATGTCCCCGCCCGCGATCAGGATTTGCGTCGCCGTCCGCGCAAGGTCGGCCATCGGCTGGCGGATGGTGGTGAGCGGCGGCCAGACGGTGCGCGCCAGCGTGGTGTCGTCGAAGCCTGCGACCGAGAGCTCCTCGGGAACCCTGATCCCCCGGTCGTGCGCCACCGCGAGGACGCCCGCGGCCATGTCGTCGTTCGAGGCGAAGATCGCGCTCGGGCGGTTCGGCTGACCCAGCAGCGCGTGCGCGCCCCGCACCCCGCTGTCGAAGTCGAACTCGCCGTCGACGACAAGCCCGGGCTCGTAGGCGATCCCGACGCGGTCCAATGCGCGGCGGTAGCCGAACAGGCGGTCGTCGGAGGCCATGTGGTTGGCGTGGCCCTTGATGAAGCCGATCCTGCGGTGCCCGGCATTGATGAGGTGCGTGGTCATGTCGTCGGCGGCCTGCGCGTCGTCCATGAACACCGATGATGTGAGCGCGTGGTTGGTCCCCGGCGAGATGCGCACGAAGGGCACGTCCATCGTCTCGAGCGCGCGCAGGACGGGGTCGCAGTCGGTAACGGGAGAGGAGAGGATGATCCCGTCGACATGGGTCTCGCTGACGAGGCCGCGGACCTGCTCGCCCACCCGCGGGTCGGCGACGTCGACCGGCTGGGCGAGGAGGCGGATGCCGGCCTCGTGGCACACCTCCCAGCAGCCGGTCTGGATCTGGAACATGTAGTAGGGGCTGTGATTGTCGTAGATCAGCGCGACCTGACCCGACTTGGCGCCCGAGAGGATGCGCGCGGCCACCGAGGGGCGGTAGTCGAGCTCGGCCATCGCCTGTTCGACCTTCTGGCGGAGCGCGTCCGAGACATAGGGGTGGCCGTTGAGCACGCGGCTGACGGTCTTGACCGCCACGCCCGCGCGGGCCGCGACGTCGCGGATGTTGGCGCGGGCGCTCATGCCGCGAGGCTCTCGAAGAGGGGCGCGAAGGCGCTGTCCTCGCGGTAGAACACCGGCGGCTCGCCGAGGGGCGCGGCGACCTCGTGCCAGCCGGGGGCGTGCGGCGCCCCGCTCCACAGGTGCCGCCACTCGCCCGCAGGCAGATAGACCTTGCGCATCGTCGCCCCCTCCCCGATCACCGGTGCCACCAAGAGGTCCGCGCCATAGAGGAACTGGTCCTGGATGGTGAAGGTTTCCCGGTCCTCGGGATGGTGGAGGAACAGCGCGGCTTGCGCGGGGAGGCCCGTGTCCTGCGCCTCGGCGACGAGGTGCCGGACATAGGGCGCGAGCGCCGCGTGGAGGCGGCTCCAGCGCACGAAGCCTGCGATCAGCGCGGGGGTGGAGTCGATCTGGAGATTGTCGTCCGGCCGGTTGCCCTCGTGGGTGCGCATCACCGGGGAAAAGGCGCCGAGCTCGTACCAGCGGAGGATCAGCTCCTCGGTCCGGACATTGCCGAAGAGGCTCGTGTAGCCGCCGACGTCCGAATGGCTGAAGGCATTGCCGACGAGGCCGGAAGAGAGCGCGGCGGTCACCACCGTCCCGATCCCGTCGTGGCGCGAGAAGTCGACCGACTGGTCGCCGGCCCACAGCAAGGGGCAATGCGCCTGCACCCCGGTGTGCCCGGCGCGCATGAACCAAAGCACCTCGCCCGTCTTCCCCCGCGAGGCGACCGCGCGCGCGTTGACCTCGGCCCAGCGCACCGGCCAGCGGTTGTGCTCCTGCATCGGGTCGCCGTCGTGGAGACGCAGGTCGGTCGGGAGATACTCGCCGAAATCCGCCATCCACCCGTCGAGCCCGAAATCGAGCATCCGCTTGCCGATCACTTCTTCCGCGAACCACGCCGCGGCTTGCGGGTTGGTGAAATCGACCACCCCCGCCTCGAATTCGCCGAAATCGACGAGGTAGGGGGCGTTGCTGTCCAAGCGGCGCGCGAAGAAGCCCTGCGTCGCGGCCTCGAAGAACAGCGGGCCGTCGACCGCGAGATAGGGGTTCACGTAGCCGAGGAAGCGGATGCCGCGCGCCTTGAGGGCGGCGATGCGGGCGGGCAAGTCGGGGTAGCGCGCGGGGTTCCACTGCCAGTCCCAGAACAGCCGCCGCCCGAAGCTCGTCTCGCGGATGCCGACCCAGTCCTCGCACCACAGGCCCGCGACGGCGGCGCCCGCGTCGATGAGCGTCTCGAGCCGCGCGAAGGACGCCTCGCCCTGCTTGAGGCCGACGATTGCGCCGCCGGTGGCCCACTCGGGCAGGGCATGGCGCGGCCCGAAGCGCGCGCCCAGCTGGCGGGTGAGGTCGGCGGGCGCGCCCTCGAAGAGGTCGATCGCCACCGCGCCCGACCAGACGTGGACCCTGAGCCGCCCGGCCTCGGAGGCGTCCACTTCGGCATATTCGGTGTTCGCAAGGCTGATCGCCCAGCCGCCCGAGCACAGCACCGTGGGTTCGGGATAGTTGGTCGTCCAGTAGTCCCCGCCCGCGAAGCTCCCGTCGGCGCTTGCCATGTCGGTGAGCGGCGTGCCGGGCTCGCGGCCGACGCCCGGCTCGCTCGTCCACAGCGGGAAGCGGCGGCCATTGAGCACGAGGTGGCTCATCTGCTCGCCCCCGCCCCACAGCACGTCGTCGGCGGCGAGGTCGAAATCGAGCGTCATGCGGTCATGCGGCGGGTCGGCACGCAAGGTGAGGCACTGGCCATCGAGCGTCACCCGCACCCGCGCGTCGGCGCCGGCGAGGACCACCGCCCCGCCCTCGGCCACTTCTGCGCGGGATAGTGGCGCAGCGGCCACAGGTTGGTCGGCGAGGCGGAAATTGCCGCGCACCATCGTCACTTGCGGCGCGCCGCAAGCGACGGAAATCGCAGGGCTCTCCGGGCGATGGCGCAGGATCGAGCGGCCCGCGAGCCGCAGGTCGATGCCTTCCCCTTGTCGCTCCAGCAACGCCATGAAAGTCCCGCGATCCTCTCCCGGACGGCGCCTCGCCCGCCTCTGACACCGCTTGACAGAATGCGCCGGAAAGCGCAACCCGACGCACCGAAGATCGACCGCACGGGCGAGGGTCTTCACCTATCCGCCCGCAGACCGCCGATCACGCCAGGGGAGAGTACACCAATGCCGGCCACCACCCGTCTTGCGCTCAGGACGCTTGCCATCACCGCCAGTTCGCTGGCCCTCGCCCACACCGCGCCGGCGCTGGCGCAGGTCGAGGAAATCGTCGTAACCGCCCAGAAGGTCGAGGAAAACGCGCAGGACGTGCCGATCGCGGTGACGGCCGTCTCGGGCGACCGGCTCGACCAGGCGCTGGTCCGCAGCCTCGAGAACATCGCCACCGTCGTCCCCTCGGTGAACTTCCGCAAGGGCACCACCAGCGCCAACAACGCGGTCATCATGCGCGGCGTCGGCACCATCACCTTCGCGATCGGCGCCGAGCCGTCTGTGTCCACCGTTGTCGACGGCGTGGTGCTGAGCCGCTCGGGCCAGGCCTTCGCCGACCTCCTCGACCTCGAGCGCATCGAGGTGCTGCGCGGGCCGCAGGGCACGCTGTTCGGCAAGAACGCGAGCGCGGGCCTCATCAACATCGTTTCCAAGGGCGGCACCGACACGCTTCAGGTCGACGCGCTCGCCGAGGCCTTCGAGGGGAGCGAATACCGCGCCCGCGTCGCCGTCTCCGGCCCGCTCGCCGAGAACCTCACCGCCCGCGTGACCGGCTTCTACGGCACCTTCGACGGCAACATCACCAACATCAACGGCGGCAAGCGCAACAAGGTCAACGGCTACGAGCACTACGGCGCGCGCGGCATCCTCGACTACGACAACGGCAGCAGCACCGTCCGCCTGATCGCCGATTACTTCAAGGCCGACGACGATTGCTGCGCCGACGTGACCGGCGTGAGCCGCGGCGCGGTGCTTGATGCCGAGCTCGGCCTGCCGGGCGGCGTCGCGCAGGGCATCAACCAGCGCTTCGTCAACCACAACACCGTGACCTCCACCAATGACCGTCAGTGGAGCCTCACCGCCAACGGCGACTTCGCGCTCGGGGAGAGCCACATGCTGAGCGTGATCGCGGGCTACCGCAACTGGCGCAACGAGGAACTGCGCGAGGCCGACTTCCTGCCGCGCGCGCTGGTCGGCTTCGGCCAACAGATCGACAACGGGGTGGTGCGTACCGAGCAGATCAGCCTCGAGACGCGGATCGCTTCGGACCAGTCGAAGCCGTTCTTTTACCAGTTCGGCGCCTTCGCCTGGCAATCCAAGAACAAGCAGGACTTCATCCGGCGAGCCGTCACCTGCGCCTCCTCGACCCTGCCCGTCGACCCGCGCACCGGCGGGCGTCCGTGCAACCTCACCGACACCGTCAACACGCTGTTTCCCTTCGCGATCGGCGACAGCGACGTGACGATGAACAATTACGCGGTGTTCGGCCAGGCGACCTACAAGCTGACCGAGCAGCTCGCGCTGATCGGGGGCCTGCGCTACACCTGGGACGAGGTGTCCTTCACCCACACCCGCGCGCCGGGCGCGAACGCCACCAACGGCGCGCCGGCGTCGACCGGGACGATCCTTGCCGTCGGCGCGGGCGGCCTCATCGCCAACGGCGGCAACGGCACCAACACCTCGCGCGGCACGACCGATCACAGCGAGCTGTCGGGCCGCGCGGTGATCCAGTACACGCCGGTCGAGGACGTGATGGTCTACGGCTCCTATACCCGCGGCTACAAGGGCCCGGCGTTCAACGTGTTCTTCAACCACGTCGCGCCCGACAACGCCGTGCCGCTCGATCCGGAAATCTCGGACAGCTTCGAGATCGGCCTGAAGTCGCAGTTCCTCGACCGCCGGGCGCAGCTGAACATCGCCCTGTTCACCGTCGAGTATGACGGGTACCAGGCCAACAACTTCTTCCTGGTCGGCGACCAGCTGATCTCGAACTTGACCAATGCCGGCACGATCAAGAGCGAGGGCTTCGAGGCCGATCTCGTCGTCAACCCGGCCCCCGGCTTCAACCTGCGCGCCAGCGCCGCCTATGCCGATGCCCGGGTCAAGCGCTTCAACCCCAACCCGCGGACCGGTGCGCCCGACGCGCGCAACGGCACCGTGCTGCCCTTCGCGCCCGAGTTCGTCTACACTTTCGGGGCGGACTACACGCGCGACCTCGGCGACTGGTCGGTGCTCTACCTCAACACCGACTATCGCCACACCAGCCAGCAGTTCTCCGATCTCGGCCAGGCCGCCGCGACCCGGATCGCGCCCTACGGCATGTGGAACGCCGCGATCGGCCTCTCGGACCCCGAGGACAAGTACCGCGTGACCTTCCATGTCCGCAACATCGCCGACGAGAGCTACGTGGTCTCGAGCGTCCAGAACAAGCTGCGCATGCAGATCCCGCGCGATGCGGACCGCTATGTCGGCGTAACCTTCCGCGTGCGCACCAATTGAGACTGCGCCGTCCGAGATGATCGGGAGGGGCCGCCGGAGCGATCCGGCGGCCCCCTTTGTATCTGGGCCCCACTTGCCCTTCCCGCCCGCGCCGCTTTAGGAACCCGTGATGGCCGCCCACCCCTCCCCGCTGCTCTCCAACCGCCTGCGCTGGTCGCTGTTCACGGTGCTGTGCATCGCCGGGGTGTTCAACGCGATGGACCGCCCGATCATCGCCATCCTCAAGCCCGACATGATGAAGGATTTCGGCTGGACCGACAGCGACTTCGGCGACCTTGCCGCAGTCACGCAGTTCTCGGCCGCCTTCGCTTTCCTCGTCACCGGCTGGCTGGTCGACCGGCTGGGGGTCAACCGTTCGATGCAGGTCGGCGCCTCGGCGTGGAGCCTCGCGGCGATGGCCCACGGCTGGGCTTACACGACCTGGCAGGTGGTGCTCGCCCGCGTCGGGCTGGGGGTGACCGAGGCGGTGCAGACCCCGCTGACGATCAAGACCGTCGCGACCCTCTTCCCCGCCGACACGCGCAGCTTCGCCTTCGGCTTCGCGACGCTGCTGGCGGGCGCGGGGACGATCGCGATGCCTTTCGTGATCCCCGGGCTCGCCGATGCGGTCGGCTGGCGCGGGGCGCTGGTCGTGGGGGGGATCGGCGGGCTCCTCTCGCTCCTCGCCTGGATGTGGCTCGCGCGCGGGATCGCCGGGCTCAATGCGCGCACCCTTGCCGAGCGGGCGAGCGAGGCGGGCGTCCCCGACGCCTACGGCCCGATCCTGCTCGCCCGCGCGACCTGGGCGATCGTCGTCGCCAAGGCGCTCTCGGACATGACCTGGTGGTTCATCAACTTCTGGCTCGCCGACTACTACCGCCGCGCCTTCGGGCTCTCGACGCTCGAACTCGCGGTGCCGCTCGCGATCGCCTTCGCCGGGTCGGGGCTCGGGGCCTTCGGGGCGGGGTGGATTTCGACTCGCCTGCTCGAGCGGGGCTATAGCCCCAACGCGGTGCGCAAGGGCGTGATGCTCGCCGCCGCGCTGATCGTCGCACCGCTGCCGCTGGTCCTGCAGATCGATGCCTTCTGGCCGGTCGCGGTGATGATCGGGGTGGCCATGGCTGGGCACCAGGCTTTCTCGCTGTCGATCTTCTCGACCATCACCGATGTCGTGCCGCAGGCCAAGGTCGGGCGGGTGACCGCCTTCGGCGCCTTCATGGGCAACATGGGCGGGGTGGCGATCAGCCTCGTCACCGGGCGGGTGCTCGATGCGGGCTACGGTTTCGTGCCGCTGTTCGTCTTCGCCGCCTCCTCCTACCTCGCCGCGCTGCTGTGGTTCCAGCTGCTCCTCCCGGTGATCCGCCGCCCCGGCGAGCCCGCCGCGTTCGAGTGAAGTCTGGCGCATTTGACTGAGGCCCGGCGCGGTTGCATTGAGGGGCGCCCCGCGATAGGGGTGTGACACCGTGAGACAGAAGGGCAGAGTGGTCAGGGCATGAACCGTGGGTCCCGCCCCGATTATGAGGCTTACGCGGGCGACCTGTTCGGCGAGATGATCCTCGCCGACACCGCTTCCGCCGCGCCCGCACCGCCCGGTGCGCGGCCGCTCTCGCGCTTCGTGCCGGGGATGTCGATCGCCGCCATCGCCGGTGCGGCTGCCGCATGGCTCAGCCAGAACTACGGGGTGCCGGTGATCCTCGCCGGGCTGCTGATCGGCCTCGCCGTGAATTTCGCCGCCGCCGACCCGCGCACCCATGACGGGCTCGACGCGGTCTCGCGCCACGGCCTCAGGGCGGGGATCGTGCTGCTCGGCTTCCAGGTCACCGCGATGCAGGTCGCCGCGATGGGCCTCGTCCCCTTCGCGGGCCTTGCGCTGGTGATGAGCGCCGCGCTTCTCGCCGCCCTCCTCGCCGCGCGCGCGATCGGGCAGAGCCCCGCGATCGGCCTCCTCGGCGGGGGCGCGACCGCGATCTGCGGGGCCTCGGCGGCGCTCGCGCTCTACGGGGTGATCGGGCGCGAGCGGGTCGACCAGGCGCGCTTCACCCTGACGCTGGTGATCCTCGCCGCCGCGAGCGCCATCGCGCTCATCGCCTATCCGCCGCTCACAAGGATGCTCGGCTTCGACGATGCGCAGGCGGGGTTCCTCGTCGGCGCCTCGATCCATGACGTCGCGCAGGCGATCGGCGCAGGCTTCGCCGTCTCGGACGCGGCGGGCGCGCAGGCGACGGTGGTGAAGCTCACCCGCGTCGCCCTGCTCGCCCCGCTGGTCACCCTCGCCGCGCTGTGGATCGCCCGCGTCGAGCCGCTCCCCGCAAGTGTGGGCCGCGCGCGGGTGCCGGTGCTGCCGGGCTTCATCCTCGCCTTCCTTGGGCTCGTGGCGCTGAACTCGCTCCTGCCCCTGCCCCCCGCGCTGGCGGGCCATGCGCTGACCCTGTCGAAGACCCTGCTGCTGCTCGCCGTCACCGCGACCGCGATGCGCACCCGCACCGATCTCCTCCTCGGCCTCGGCTGGCGCGCGGTGATGCCGGTGCTCGCCGCGACCATCGCCTCGCTGGCGGTGGCGCTCGCCTATGCCGAATGGGTGATCCGGTGAGCGCGATATACGACCTCGCGGTGATCGGCGGCGGCGTCAACGGCGCAGGCATCGCCCGCGACGCGGCAGGGCGCGGGGCGAAGGTGCTGCTGCTCGAGCGCGGGGACCTGGCGGAAGGCACTTCCTCCAACTCCACCAAGCTGATCCACGGCGGGCTGCGCTACCTCGAGCACTACGAGTTTGCCCTCGTGCGCGAGGCCCTGTCCGAGCGCGAGGTGCTGTGGGGGATCGCCCCGCACATCATCTGGCCGCTGCGCTTCATCCTGCCCCACCGCCCCGGCCTGCGCCCGCGCTGGCTGCTGCGGCTCGGCCTGTTCCTCTACGACCACATCGGCGGGAGGAAACGCCTGCCCGCGGCCGAAAGCGTCGATCTGACGCGCCACCCTGCGGGCGCGCCGCTCAAGAGCGAATATACCCGCGCCTTCGCCTATTCCGACGGCTGGGTCGACGATGCGCGTCTCGTCGTCCTCAACGCCCGCGACGCCGCCGACCGGGGCGCGGAAGTGCGCACCCGCTGCGAGGTCACCGCCCTAACCCGCGAGGGCGCGTTGTGGCACATCGACGCCGGTTCCCAGACCTTCCGCGCCCGCGCCGTCGTCAACGCCGCTGGCCCCCGCGTGCTCGACCTCCTCGGCCGCGCCGGCGAGCCCACGACGCAGAAGATGCGCCTCGTGCGCGGCTCGCACATCGTCGTCCGCAAGCTGTTCGAGCACGACTACGCCTATTTCTTCCAGCTCCCCGACGGGCGGATCTTCTTCGCCATCCCCTACGAGAGCGACTTCACCCTGATCGGGACCACCGACGTCGACCACCACGAGGGCCTCGACGCCGTGCGCGCCAGCCCCGAGGAGATCGCCTACCTGTGCGAGGGCGCCTCGGAGTATTTCCGCACCCCCGTCACCCCCGCCGACGTGGTCTGGACCTATTCGGGCGTGCGCCCGCTGGTCGACGACGGCTCGGGCAAGCCCGAGGCGGCGACCCGCGGCTACCGCTTCGAGCTCGACGGCGGGGCAGACGGGACCGCGCCGCTGCTCTCGGTGTTCGGCGGGAAGATCACCACCTACCGCCACCTCGCCGCCGAGGCGGTCGACAAGCTCAAGCCCTTCCTCCCTGCCCTGACCGGCGGCGACTGGACCGGCACCGCCCCGCTCCCCGGCGGCGACTTCGCCCGCGACGGGGCGGGGGCGCAAATCCGCGCACTGGCGGCGCGCTACCCCTTCCTTACCGAGGGCGAGGCGCGGCGGCTGATCCAGCTCTACGGCACCCGCGCTTTCGCCTTTCTCGGCGAGGCCCGGACGGCTGAGGACCTCGGCCCGACCTTCGGCCACGGCCTCACCGCCGCCGAAGTCGACTACCTCGTCGCTGAGGAATGGGCGCGGACAGCTGAGGACGTGCTATGGCGCCGGACCAAGCTGGGCCTGCGCTTCTCGCCCGGACAGACCGCGGAGCTGGCCGCCTATCTCGCTGAAAGGACATCGCAATGACCCGCATCGTGGCCCTCGGCGGCACGGTCAATCCCGGCTCCTCGACCGAGCAGGCGCTCCGCCTCGCCGCCGGCATCGCCGCCGGAGAGGGCGCCGAAGTGACGGTGTTCGGCGGCGACTACCTCGCCGCGCTCTCGCACTACCGGGGGCCCGGCTACACGACGCAGATGGGCGGCGAGATGGTCGAGGCGGTGCGCGCCGCCGACGGCCTGCTGGTGGCGGCCCCCGGCTACCACGGCACGATCTCGGGCGTGGTGAAGAACGCGCTCGACTATCTCGAGGACCTCGCCAAGGACGAGCGGCCCTATCTCGACGGGCGCGCGGTCGGCCTCATCGCCACGGCCTTCGGCGACCAGGCCTCGATGTCGACGCTCCTCACCATGCGCGCGATCACCCATGCCCTGCGCGGCTGGCCGACCCCGATGGGAGCGACGATCCGCACCTATCAGGGGATGTTCTCGCCCGACGGCGAATGCCTCGACGAACGCGCGCGCGGCCAGCTCGAACTGGTCGGCAAGCAGGTGGTGCTCGGCGCGCGGAGCTTCGCCGCCGGGAGGGAGCGCGCGTGACGCTCGGCCTCGACGCGGCGCTCGCGGCGATCGCCGCCGGGCGGATCGTCGTCGTCGCCGGCGACCGGCTGCGCGGCGGGGACATCGACCTGATGATCGCCGCGAAGCACGTCACCCCAGAGGCGATCAACTTCATGGCGACCCACGGACGGGGCCTTATCTGCCTGTCGGTGACACCGGAGCGGGCCGCGCGGCTCGGGCTCTCCCTCGTCAACCCCGGCACCGCGCGCCAGACCGGGCGGCCCTTCGCCCGCTCGATCGAGGCCGCGCATGGCGTTTCCACCGGCATCTCCGCCGCCGACCGGGCGCACACCGTGCAGGTCGCGATCGCCGAGGGGGCGAGCTCCTCCGACATCCACTCCCCCGGGCACGTCTTCCCGCTGATCGCGAAGGCCGGCGGAGTGCGCGAGCGGCCCTCGGCCTGCGAGGCCTCGATCGACCTCGCCCGCCTGGCCGGCGCAGGCGATGCCGCGGTGATCTGCTCGATCATGCGCGACGACGGCGAGATGGCACGGCTTGACGATATCGCCGATCTTGTGGAGACTTACGACCTAGCTGTAGCCGACATCGGAGCGCTAATCGAACGCCTCGAGGGAGCGAAAGCGTGAACAGCAGAATGACCCGCCGCGCGCTGATTGCCGGAGTCGGCACGGCTGCGCTGGCGGGGCCGGTGCTGGGGCAGGTGAGCGGCATGATCGATCTCGGCCTGCCCGGCGGGCCGAGCCTGCGGCCCCTCGATCCCCCCTTCCCCGGCAAAGGCGCGATGATCGTCCAGCGCATTCGCCCGCCCCTGCTCGAGGCGCCGATGGAGGCGTTCCGCAAGGGCACCATCACCCCCAATGCCCGGATGTTCGTGCGCTGGAACTGGCCCTTCCCGACCGACATCAGCGCCGCGAAGCACCGCGTCGCGATCGGCGGGGCGGTGAAGGCGCCGGTGTCGCTGACCCTCGATGAGGTCGCAGCGGCCGGCGAACCCGTTGATATCGTTGCTGTCAACCAGTGCGCGGGGAATGGGCGCGGGCTCTCCGAGCCGCGCGTCACCGGCACCCAGTGGGGCAACGGCGCGATGGGCTGCGCGAAGTGGACGGGGGTGCGGCTGCGCGATGTGCTCGCGAAGGCGGGGGTCGCCGAGGGGGCGAAGCGGGTGCGCTTCGCCGGGCTCGACGTGCCGCTCACCGAGGGCGCGCCGCAATTCATCAAGTCGATTCCGCTGGATATCGCGATGCGCGACGACGTGCTGGTCGCCTGGGCGATGAACGACGAGCCGCTGCCGATCCTACACGGCTTTCCCTTGCGGATCGTGGTGCCGGGGTGGTTCTCGACCTATTGGGTGAAGATGCTGAGCACCATCGAGGTGCTCGGCGGCGAGGACGAAAGCCATTACGTCGCAGAGACTTACCGCTGGCCGACCGTGCCGGTGAAGCCCGGCGACAAGGATTTCCCGACCGTCCCCATCACCACTATGCCGCCGCGCTCCTTCATCACCAGCCATGACGATGGCGCGACGGTGGCGCGTGCCAGGCCGCTGAAGCTCGAGGGCTTTGCCTTCGGGGGCGACACCGGGCTCGCCAAGGTCGAACTGGTGGGTGAGGGCTGGTCGGTCCCCTGCGAACTCGGGCCGGACGAGCACGGCCCCTACGCCTTCCGCCGCTGGTCGGTAACCCTGCCGGACGGGTCGGGCAACCTGACCGGGATCGGAGCGAAAGCGACCAATCTCAACGGCTTGACCCAGCCCGACGCGCTGGTCTGGAACCCCTCGGGCTATGCCCGGGGCGTGATCGAGCGCATCACCCTGAGGGCGGAATGAGAGGCCTCCTGCTCCTCTCCGCGCTGCTGCTGGCGGGTTGCGATGCCGCGCCGCAAGTCCAGTTCCAGGACGCCAGCGTCACCCTGCCCGACGATCCGAACGCGCTGCCCGACCTCCCCGGGCGCGACGCGGTGCTCGCCAACTGCACCGCCTGCCACTCGCCCTCGACCTTCCTCCAGCAGCCCAAGATCCCGCGCGAGAAGTGGGAGGCCTCGGTCGCCAAGATGGTCAAGCTCTACAAGGCCCCGGTCGATCCGGCGGCGGTTCCCGGAATCGTCGACTACATGGTCGCGATGCAGGACGTTCCACGTGAAACATCGCGCTGATCGGGGGTCTGGAGGGGGTATAGCCGGGGTCTAACAGGGGTCTAGACGCGGGCTGGAGCGAGCTAAGCCCCCGCTTCGTCACCCCAGCATCGAATCCGCCGGGTCGCGCAGCAGCGCCAGCGCGAGCGCGGCGATCGTCACCGTGCGCGACAGGCTCTCGTTGGCGGGGTCGGCGAGGATCAGCCGCGCCTTGCCATTGAGCTCCACCGCCGCGACCTCGCGGCCGTTCTGTTCGAAGACATAGCCGATCGGGCTCGCCATCTCGAAGGGCGAGCCCTTCAGCCTGTGCACCGAGCGCATCTGCACCACCTCGCCGCCGAGCGCGATCTCGCCGCGGCGCTGGCGGCGGTTCAGAGCGTCGGCGACGCCGGTCCGCGCCTCCTGCAATTCGAAGCGGGCGGGGAAGGCGCGGCCCTCGGCGGTGAAGGCGCACCTGTAGGCCATGCGCTCGGGGGTGAAGGACACGTCGTCGTCCAGCGCAATCTCGCGCTCGCGCAGCCGGCAATCGGCCTCGATCGTCTCGGAGATCCCCGGCCCCTCGATGATGAACCCGGCCCCCGCGCGTCTGGTGACGAAGGTCTCCGCCACCGCCAGCCGCTCCTCCGAGCGGCGGAAGCTCCCCTGCCAAGGGCCGACATAGAAGCGTCCGGCATTGCCGCCGCCGATCCCCTCGACAGCGAGCACCTCGCCCCCTGCGGCAAGGCCGGGGGAGAGGCGCATCTGGGCGGGCGCGCAGGCCGCGGCGAGCAGCGCGGCGGCGAGGGTAAGAACTGTCTTCATGTCGTCAGGTCCGTCGATGAGAGCTTGGGGTGCCGGCGCGCAGCGGGGGGGCTTGCAAGCCGCCGGCACCCCGCGAGCATCACCAGCCGAAGCGAAGCGATGCGCGCAAGGAGTAGCCGATCTGGCCGAACTGCTCCTCGAGCCCGACCTCCCCGGCGATCTTGTATGAGCCGTCCCCGCCGAGCGCGCGGGCGCGGGCGAACCACCCGCTGTCGCGTCCCTCGGGATCGAGCGTGAACCACGCGCCGTTGTTGTAGCGCGCGCGGGTCGCGCCGAGGTCGTCGGTGAGGAGCTCGCGCCAGCCGCCCTCGGCCTCGAGCCGCAGCCAGCCGCGGTCCTGCGCCTGCATCCCCCACAGGTCCGCGCCGACCGTGAGGCCGCCGTTGACCGCGACCTCCTTGCTCGAACGCTTGTCGACGGTGAGGTTCAGCGCATTGCCGCCGCCGGTCTCGGTGTAGCCGTCTTCCTTCAAACGCAGGTAATCGACCACCACCGAGGGGCGGAAGAAGAAGAACTGCGAGCCGCCCTCGATCGCAACGCCGCCGGTGGCGGTAACGAAATCGCCGCTCCACTCGCGGGCGATGGTGTAGCTGAAGGCGTTGCTGCCGGTGCCGCCGCCGATCACGCGGCTGCCCGAGAAGTCGGACTTGCCCGCGCCGACACGTGCGAAGCCGAGCACCGGACCGAACTTGCCACGCCAGTGAACCCCCGCCTCGTAGCTGTCGGAGAGCACCGAATTGTCGCCGAGGCCCGCCTTGTGCTTGTTCCAGAGCCACGAGCCGGTGACCCCGAACGCGCCGATGCCGGTCATGTATTCGGCGCCCGCGCGAAGGCCGAGGCCGCCCAAGTCGAAGTCGGCGCTGGAGCCGCGCTCCTTGTCGACGTTCCAGTTGCCGAAATCGGCGATGATGCGCAGCTTGCCTTCCTCGTCGAAGGGCGAGTTCGGGTCCATGAAGCTGCGCGCGAGGGTCCTGAGGCCCTGGCTCACGCCCTCGAAGCTGCCGCCGGCGTGGTCGGGCAAGGTCTGGGCGACATAGGCCTGGAAGACGTCCTTGTCGGCGATGTTGAGGAACAGGTCGGCGACCTTGGCGTCCTTGGACAGCGCCGCGAAGAGCGGGTCGAAGGCGCGCCCTTCCGAGGTGTTGAGGCCGAGCTCGCTCGTCGCCTTGCGGGTCACCGCGACATTGACGGCGTTGCCCGCCACCGCGACCGTCGCCTTGTAGAGGAAGGGCACCAGCGCGGAGTCCGCGGCGAGGTTCGCCCCGCCGGTCAGGCTCCCGGCGTTGATGACGGTGAAGGTGCCGACCGCGGTGTTGATGTCGGCGACGCGGATGCGCAGCTTGGTGCCGGTGCCGAAGGTGGCGTTGCCGGTGACGGTGATCGCGGTGTTGGTCCCCGCCGCGCCCCCGACGGTCGCGCCGATCACGCCGTTCGCGCCGGTCTCGAGGCTGGCGATGGTGGTCGGGCCGGACAGCTGGAGCGTGCCGCTGCCGACATTGACCGCGACGTTCTGGGCATTGGTCAGCCGCCCGTTGAAGAGCGCGGTGCCCGCAAGCGTCAGGAAGCCCGCGCTGCCGCCGAAATCGGCATTGCCGTTCATCACCGCATCGCCGCTCATGACGAGGCGGTTGGTTCCGCTTCCGAAGCTGACATTGCCGGTGAGCGTCCCGTCGAGCAGTTCGAGCCGGTCATTGCCGCTGCCGAAGACGACCGCGCCGGTGATGGTCGGCGCGGTGACCCCGCTCGCGACGACGGTCTGGCGGATGATGCTGTCGCCGGTGCGCGCCGAGAGGTCGATCGCGACGTTGCGCGTCGAGGTCGCCTCCGCGCCGCTCGCGGTGATCGCGCCCGAGTTCTCGATCAGCGAGAGCGTCCCCGAGCGGTCGAGGATCGCGTAGGCGCTGCCGTCCTTGATGGTGGTGGCGGTGATCGTCCTGGAATTGCGCAGGGTCGGCAGCGTCGCGTTCTCGCCGACCAGCAGCGCGGTCGCCTGGCCGGTGCCGGTGGTGCCGCTGACGGTCGCGGCGAGGGTGCCCGCGTTGCGCAGTTCGGGGAGGCGCGTGCCCGCCGCGAGGTTGAGGCCGGTCGCATTGGCCCCGCGCGCGGCGCCGCGGATCTCGCCGTTGACCTGCATCCCGTTCGCGATCACGACCTCGCCGCCGCGCCCGCCGATGCGCATGCCCGTCCCCTCGACGCCCTGGTAGACGCCGTCGCCGAGGACCTGCCCGGCCATGATGATGCCGAAGTTGGTCGCGGTGCCCTGGGTCGCGCCGATCGCGATATTGTTCGCGCCGCCGATCTGGACCGCGGGGGCCGAGCCATAGGCGATGATCTTGGTGGTGCCTTCCTTGGCGTCCTCGATCCCGTCCTTGTCCTCGTCATTGTCGCTGGCGACGGCGTCGGTGGGCGGGATCTCGAAGACGATGCCCTGCGCGACATTGCCCTCGATTGTCAGCGCGCTGCCGCCCTGGAGGAGGTCGTCGGCGTCGAGCTTGGAGGTGTCCGAAGGCGCCGGCACGGTGCGGTAGCCGGTGGTGGTGATGGTGCTCTGCACCTGGAGCCTGCCGCCGATATTGCCGCCGAGCACCGCCCCGCGCGAGCCCTGCCCCTGCGTGGTGATCTCACCCGCGAGGCGGACATTGCCCGAGACGTTGCCGAGTTGGACCCCGACGCCCTGGTTGCCGATCACGGTGGTCTTGCCCTCGTTCACGACGTTGCCGGTGATCGGCCCGAGCGCGCGCACGCCGGCCGAGTTGTTGCCCTCGACGAGGATCGTGCCGGTCTGGCTGAGGTTGCCGGTCAGCGCGCCCTCGAGCAGGATCGCGGTGCGGCCCGTCCCGGTTGCGAAGGGCCCGTCGAGGTCGCCGTCATTGTCGCTGTCGGTCGCGGTGTAGGTCTCGTCGATGGTGATCGTGCCCGAATTGGTGATGTTCGCGGTGCGGCCCGCGGTGACCCGGATGCCGGTCGCGTTGTCGGCATTGCTGATCTTGATCGCGCCCTGGTTGGTCACGGCATTGTTGCTGTCGACCGTGACCGCGGTGCCGCTTGTCACGGTCACCGACCCGGCGCTCTCGATCCGCACGTCGGCGGGCTGGCCGTTGTTGACGGTCGAGGTGACCACCGGCGTGGTGCGCGCGGTGTTGATGACGCTCTGCGCGGCGGCCGGCTGGGCGAGCGCGGCGACGGCGGTCCCGGCGAGCAGGGTGCAGGTGATCGGGGTGATGCGGGGCATTCGGTTTCCTCCTGTGTGTTTTCACAGGAGAAGACGGAGCCGTTGGCCCGGCACCTTGGCCGCGCGCGCGAAAAAATCAGAAGCGCGTGTCGAAGCCGATGCGTACGGTGCGCGGCTGGAGCGGGGTGATCTGCGCGCGGCCCGTCGCGAAGGGGGTGCCGAGCGCGAAGCGGTTGCCGACCACGTCGGCGAGGTTGGTGACCGACAGCGTCAGCCCCGCATTGTCGCGGCCCCAGCGGACAATCGCGCCGCTGTCGAGATAGTCGCCCTGAAGGTCGCCAAGCTCCGGCCCGATCCCGAGCCTGGACTTGCCGACATAGCTCGCCCAGCCCTCGGCCTCGATCCGCGTGCCGTCGGCGAAGTCGCGGCTCCAGCGCAGCCCGGCGCGTCCGCTGAACCGGGCGATGTTGGGGATGCGCGAGAGGCGGGTGAGCGGGACGATCACCGGCTCGTCGACGTTGCTGTCGTTGAGGGTCGCGCCGAATTCGAGCCTGAGCGGACCCGCGATCCGCGCGCTGCCGTTGACGCTCGCCGCCCAGATCCGGCCATTGCCGATATTGGCGGTCGAGGGCAGCCCGCCGTCGTCGATGAAGTCCGCCTGGATGTCGCGCCAGCGGGTGTAGGAGAGGCTCGCCCCGATGTCGAAGGCGCCGCGCCCCGGCAGGCCCCAGCCGGTGCCGAGCTCGACGGTGCGCGCGTGGTCGGAACGGAACTGGCGCACGAAATCGCCCGCGACCGCGAGCCCGCCGGGGCGGAAGCCCTCCTGGTAGCGGAGATAGGCGCGGGCGTTGCTGCCGATGTCGAGCAGCGCCGAGGCGGCGGGCAGGATCGCGGTCTCGCGCCGCTCGGCAGTGATCGCCGCACCCGCGAGCGCGCGCTGCACCGAGACGTCCTCGCCCGCCCCGCCGAGCTCGACCCTCGTCACCCGCAAGCCCGCCGAGAGGGTCAGCGCCGGGAGCACCCGGTAGCTCGCCTCGCCGTAGCCGGTGATCTCGAAGACGGTGTTGCGCACGCCGGTCGCGGCGGGGATCGCGGCGAAGCTCGGCGTGGCGGGGCTCGAGACCGTGCCGCCCGCCCCGAGATCGGCCGAGGGCGCGGGGACCACCCCCTCGCCGAGCGCGCGGGTCAGGGTGTTGCGGTTGTCGATGATGCTCGTCCCCAGCACCCAGCCGAAGCGCCCCGCTCCCGCCGGCTGCCACAGCCGCGTCTCGTTGGCGATCATCCGCATCTCGTTGCGCTGGCGGAACAGCCGCGGCGCGCCGCCGGGCATGGTCGCGTCATAGCGCTCGGCGAGGTCCTGCGCGCCGAAGCCGGTCGAGGACTTGAGGCGCACCTCGCCCAGCCGCCCGCTCACCACCAGCTGCGCCTGCCCGTATTGCGCGCGGCTCCCCTCGGGCACCTGCGCCGAGCTGCCGAGCCGCCCGCGCACGCCCGAGCGGTCGGCATACTGGCTGTCGCGCGCCTCGGTGTCCTGGCCGAGCAGGATCACGTCGGCGGTCCAGTCGGGCGCGAGGTCGAGCCGCAGCGCCGCGCGCCCGGAGAAGATGTTGGTGCGGTTGACGTCGCGGCGGCCGATGACGGGCTTGTCGATATAGCCGCCAAGCGTTGCCGCATCGAGGTTGAGGCGCAGCGTCGCGGTCTCGCCCGAGAGCGGCAGGTTGACGGTTGCGTGGGCATCGCCGCCCGGCTCGCCCTTGGCGATTGCGCTCGCCCCGCCCGAGACGATCAGCAGTGTCTCGCCCGGTTCCGGCGCGCGCGGCACCAGCCGGATGATCCCGCCCAGCGATCCCGCGCCGTAGAGCGTGCCCTGCGGGCCTTCGAGGATCTCGACCCGCTCCATGTCGGAGAGGCGCAGGTCCGGGTCGGGGGCGTTGTAGGAGAGGCGCAGGTCCCCGAAATACTGGCCGACGGTCGCCTGGGTCGGCCCGGTGAAGCTCGAATCCGCGATGCCGCGGATGAACAGCTTGTTGCGCCCGCTGCCGAGATAGGTCGAGGAGACGGTCGCGGCGCGCTGGGTGATGCGCTCGGTCCCGCCGACCCCGCCCGCTTCCAGTCGCGCGCCGTCGAGCAGGGTGACCTGCCCCGCGACCTGCTGGAACAACAGGTCGCGCTTCGAGGCGGTGACGGTGATCGGCGTTCCCTCGGCCTCGGTGACGGGCGCGCTCGGCGGGCGCGCGGCGACGGGCACCGGGCGGGCGGGCCGGGCGCGGGCGAGCAGCGAGGGCCGCTTCGGCGGCGCGGCGACCAGCCGCCACGCGCCGGGGCCGACGCGCACCGCCTGCATGCCGCTTGCCTTGGCGAGTTTCCGCACCGCCTCCTCGGCGTCCATCCGACCCTTGAGGCCGGGGACGCGCGTGCGCCCCAGCGCCGGGTCGGCGATGACGATGCTGGCATCGGTCGCCCGCGCGATGCCGATCGCCACCTCCGCCGCCGTGCCCGGCGGGATCGCCAGCACCGCCTCGCGCGCGGCGAGCGGCGCGGGGGCGGCGATGACGGCGAGCGCGGCAAGAGGGGCGAGCGGCTTCATGGCGTCACTCGGCTTCGAGCACCCAGTCCTCGTCGGCGCTGCGCACCCGCACCCCGAGCAGCGCCTCGAGGGCGCGCGGGTCCTCGCGCACCTGACCTATCGCGATGCTGCCGGAGAGGCGCGTCGCGGTGTCGGTGCTCGAGAACCGGCGGCCGGTGGCGCGGGACAGTTCGGCGGCGATCTCGGCGAGGCTCGCGCTCTCGAAGCTGATCCGCCCGCGGCTCCATTCGCCGACCGCGTTGGGGTCGACGCTCGCAAGGGTGTAGCGCCCGCCGCTCCCGCGAACGGCGCGCCCGCCGGCGGTGACCTTGAGGTTCTGCCCGCTGGGGTTCACGATCACCGCCCCTTCGGCGACGGCGAGGTCGAGCGTCGCACCCGCCAGCCTGACGTCGAACACCGTGCCCGCATCGACCAGCCGGTCATCGCCCGCGGTCAGCACGAAGGGATTGGCGGCGTCGTGCTCGATGGTGAAGAGCGCCTGCCCCCGCTCGAGCCGCGCCATGCGTGTCCCCTCGAGCGCGATGCGGCTGCCGCCCGCGAGCTCGACCGTGCTGCCGTCGCCAAGCGCGATGAGGCGCGTCTCGCCCGGCGCGGTCTCGTAGGTCGAGCCGCCCGGCGAGAGCCACAGCACCGAGGTCAGCGCCAGCACCAGCGCGGCGGCGATCGCCCCGCCGAGCCAGCCGCGGCGGGTGAGCCAGCCCGGAGGGTTGTCGTTGGCGGCGGGGGCATATTCGGGTGCCGGGAGCAGCTCGAGCGCCGCATCGGCCTCCTCGAGCGCGAACTGGACCTCGTCATAGGCTTGCGCGTGTGCCGGGTCGGCCTCGAGCCAGGCGGTGAAGCCCTCCCAGTCGTCGAAATCGGGATCGCGCGCGCGCATCGCCCAGTGGGCGGCGACATCGCGGATCGGCTGGTCAGGGTTCATCGAAAGGGGCCTCCTGATCCATAGACGGAGACGATCGCCTCATGCCTCATCGATGTCCCTCCGAATTGCCGCGATCCGCGCATAGGCGCGCCTCAAATCGCTCTCCACCGTGCTGAGGCTGACCCCGAATTCCTCGGCGAGCGCGCGCTGCGAGATGCCGTCGATGCGGTGGCGGCGGAAGAGCGCGGCAGGGCGCTCGCCCACCTCCGCGAGCGCCTCGGCGACGAGTGCGACCTGCTGGCGCGCGGCGATGCTCCGGTCGGGTCCGGGGGCGGGGGCGATGTTGTCGGCCAGCCCCGGCTGCGCCTCGGCCCAGGCCTTCTCGCGTGAGCGCGCCTGCCGGTCGGAGCGGTAGCGGTCGATCATCAGCCGGTCGGCGGCGCGCATCATGTAGCCTTGTCCCGCGGCAGCCGCCGGATCGGGCGCGGCGGAGAGGCGCAGCCACAGCTCCTGGAGCAGGTCCTCCGCCTGCTCTCCCGCGCCGCGTGCGCGCAGGAAGCGCAGCAAGCGCTCGCGATGGGCGAGGAAGGCCGTTTCGAGGGGGGCGGTCGGGGCCATCGGGTTCAGGGTCGGGTCAGCTTCTCGGCGGCGGCGCTTGTCAGCATGGCGCCTGAACGCAGGCGGAACGCGCGCGGAATGCGGCGAATCGTCGCCGCGCTCGGTGGCAGCGCGCGCGCGGGGATGCAAGCCGGGCTCGACGAACTTCCGCGCCGCCCGGACCAAGCGGGGCTTGCGCGGCGGGCCTGATCGGGCGCAAGGCTGGGACATGAGCGAACCGAGCGCGCACCCCGACGATCCGCACTATGTCCACCGCACCGGCTGGCTGCGCGCCGCGGTGTTGGGCGCGAACGACGGGATCATCTCCGTCGCCTCGCTGATCATCGGCGTCGCCGCGGCCACGCCCGAGCCCGGCGCGGTGCTCGTCGCCGGGGCGGCGGCGCTGATGGCGGGCGCGATGTCGATGGCGGCGGGGGAGTATATCTCGGTCTCCTCGCAGGCCGACAGCGAGCGCGCCGACATCGCCCGCGAGGCCGATGCGCTCGCCGCCACCCCAGCCGACGAGGAGGCCGAACTCGCCGCGATCTACCGCGCGCGCGGCCTCTCCGAGACGACCGCGGCGGCGGTCGCGCGCGAGCTGACGGCGCACGATGCCTTGGAGGCGCACGTGCGCGACGAGCTGGGGCTGTCGGAACACCTCGCCGCCAAGCCCCTTCAGGCCGCGCTCGCCTCGGGCGCGACCTTCAGCGCGGCGGCGGCGGTGCCGCTGCTTGCCGCATGGCTCGCGCCGGCCGGGGCGATCATCGCGGTGGTGGTTGCGGTGTCGGTGCTGAGTCTCGCGATCCTCGGCGCGCTCGGCGCCCGCGCGGGGGCGGCGCCGCTGGTCCCGGCAATCTTGCGGGTCGTCGGCTGGGGCGTCTTCGCGATGGCGACGACCGCCGCAGTGGGCCACCTGTTCGGGGTCAGCGTGTGACCTGTATCGCCGATGAATCGAGGCGCACCGTCGCCGAAATCAAATGAGGCAATAGCAGGATAGCGCAAGAGGCGTGCCAAGGCGGCAATGTCGGGGTCCAGACGAGGAGGGGTCTCAGCCCCACGAAAAGGAACCCGACATGGCCATCTGGCAATTCTTCAAATCCAAGGCCCGCGTCCGCTCGAAGCCCGAACAGGCGCCCGACATCCAGGTCGACTACAGCTACACCCAGTGGCGGCACGCGCAGATGAGCCAGCTGGTGAGCAACTATCACGCCGCCTGCGACTCGACCGAGCGCTCGCCGGCCTGACGTGCCTACCGGGAGCGCGCGAGCGGGCGCGCTCCCTTAGCCTTCCGCGCCGAAGCGGAAGATGATCGCGTGACGATAGGCCTCGCCGGGAGCGAGGCGGATCGAGCCGAATTCCGGACGATTGGGCGTATCCGGGAACATCTGCGGCTCCAGCGCGACGCCGTCCCCCATCCGGTAGCACTGCCCCGCCTTGCCGACGCTGCTGCCATCGAGGAAGTTTCCCGAATAGAACTGCACCCCCGGCTCGGTCGAGAGCACGTCGAGGCTGCGCCCCGAGCCCGGATCGACGAGCCGCGCGACGAGCCGCGGCGCGGCGCTGCGCTCGCGGGCCACCACCCAGTTGTGGTCATATCCCGTGCCGATGCGGATCTGCGGGTGCGAGGCGTCGCGGACCCGCGCGCCGATCGCCGTCGGCGTGCGGAAGTCGAAAGGCGTGCCTTCGACCAGGGCGAACTCGCCGGTCGGGATCGCGGTTTCGTCGGTCGGCAGGAAGTGCTCGGCGGGGATGGTCAGCACATGGTTCATCGCCCCGCCCGGAGCGCCCTCGCCCGCGAGGTTCCAGTAGGCGTGGTTGGTCATGTTGACGAGCGTCGGGCGGTCGCTCGCCGCCGCGTAGTCGATCGCCAGCTCGCCGTTCTCGCGCAGCGCGTAGGTCGCGGTGACGCGCAGCTCGCCCGGAAAGCCTTCATCGCCGTCGGGGCTGACATGGGCGAGCACGACCCGCGGCTCGGGCTCGGCGGCGACCTCGAGGATCGTCCACAGCGCCTTGTCGAAGCCGCCCGGGCCGCCGTGGAGCGCGTTGAGGCCGTTGTTGCAGGGCACCTGATAGTTCTGTCCGTCTAGGATGAAGCGCCCCCCGGCGATGCGGTTCGCGACCCGGCCGACGCTGGAGCCGAAATATTGCGGCTGGGCGAGGTATTCCTGCAAAGTGGCATGGCCGAGCGTCACGTCCGCGAGCACCCCATCGCGCCCCGGCACGATCACCGACTGGAGCGTCGCCCCGTAGGCGAGGATCGTCGCGCTGATTCCCCGCGAACTGACCAAGGTCACCGCCTCGACCGCGCGCCCGTCGGGCAGGTGGCCGAAGAGGCTGCGATGCGCGCCGGGCGCCGGATTGCGGAGGGTGGTATCTTTCATCGCAGGGTCATTTATATGATAATACGCATCGAACAAGCGGCGTGCCCGCGACCAGTCTCACAGGAGCCACGCTTGCGCAATTCCGTCCCCTTCTGTCTCGCCGCCGCGCTCCTCGCCTGTGCCGCCCCGCCCGCCTCGACCGCCGAGCTCCAGCCCTTCGTCCCCGTCTACCGCACCGACTTTCCCGACCCTTTCGTGATCGATCACAACGGCAAATACCTCGCCTATGCCACCAACGCGCCGCGCGATCAGGCCAATGTGCAGATGGCGGTCTCGGACGACCTCGTGAACTGGGCGCCGCTCAGGGACGGCGGCCGGCTCCACGACGCCATGCCGGTGCTCCCGTCATGGGCGAGCCGCGGGTGGACCTGGGCGCCCGAGGTGATGAAGCTCGGCGAGACCTATCTCCTGTTCTTCACCGCGCGCGAGACCGCGAGCGGCAAGCAGTGCACCGGGGTCGCGACCGCCGCCGATCCGTTGGGGCCGTTCACCTCGCCGGCGAAGGAGCCGCTGATCTGCCAGCGCGACCTCGGCGGGACGATCGACGCGAGCCCGTTCCGCGATGCCGACGGCCAGCTCTACCTCTACTTCAAGGCCGACGCCAACGCGGTCGGCAAGCCCACCGACATCTTCGTCCAGCCGATGACGCCCGACGGGCTCGCGCTGACCGGCGAGCCGAAGGTGCTGCTCACCAACGACCGCGAATGGGAGGCGCACGTCGTTGAGAGCCCGACGATGGTGCGCCATGCGGGGGGCTACACGCTGTTCTACTCGGCGAACCACTTCGGGTGGGAGCCGCACCAGCGCCTCAGTCCCTATGCGATGGGCTATGCCACCTGCGCGGGACCGATCGGTCCCTGCACCGACGCGCCCGAGAACCCGATCCTCCACAGCTACATGGACAAGGCCGCGGGGTGCCTCAGCGGCCCCGGCCACCAGGCGGTGTTCGCGGCCGCCGGGCGGCAATACATCCTGTTTCACGCCCACATCGCGCGCGGCGGGTGCCAGAACGCGCGGAAGGGCCGCGCGATGTACATCGCCCCGCTCGGCTGGCGCGAAGGCAAGCCGGTGATCGGCAACAGCCTGAGGCTCGCCGCCCCGGCAAAGTGATCGCTCCCTCCCCCGGCGGGGGAAGGGGCTCACCAGGCTCAGCGTCCGAAGCGGAAGCGGAAGCCCAGCGAGACGGTGCTCTCGTCGTCGCGCAGGTAGCGGATGAACTCGGCCTCGGGCGCGCCGTTGCGGGCCGAGGTGAAGTCCTGCCGGAACTGCTCGCGGGTGATGTTCGTCCAGTCGCCGAACAGCGCGAGATCGTCGTTGATGTTGTAGGACAGCGACAGGTCGAGCCGGCCTGCCGGGCGGGCGCGCTCGGTGTAGATGTCGTCGCCGCGGAACTGCTGCGTCGCGCGGTAGCTCGACCGGTCGTTGTAGGCGAGCCGCACCGAGGCGCCGTAGCGCTCGTAGATCCCGACCACGTTGGCGTTCCACTTGGAGACGCCGTTGAGCTGGTCGGTGATCGGCTGGTAGCTGAGCCCGCCCGCGCCGTCGGGCTGCTGGGTCTTGCCGTCGATGTAGGTGACGTTGACCTGGACCCCGAAGCCGCGCGCCCAGTCGGGCAGGCTCTCGAAATCGGCGAAGGCCTGGCCCTGGAGCTCGGCGCCGGTGATCCGGCCCTTGCCGGTGTTGACCGGCCCGGTGATCTCGACGACGCCCAGCGTGGGATCGTTGATGCGGAAGGTGTTCTGCTGGATGAACCCGTCGATCTCGCGGTGGAAGCCGGTCAGCGAGACGAAGGAGGAGGGCGCGAAGTACCACTCCACCGCCGCGTCGAAGTTCCACGAGGTGAAGGGGTTGAGGAACGGGTTGCCGCCGTTGCCGCGCCGCGGATTGCTGTCGGTACCGACGCCGCCCGGAGGCGGGGGGCCGAGCACCAGCGCCGGGTTGAGGTCCGCGAAGGTCGGCAGGGTACGGGTCTTGGAGACCGCCGCGCGCAGCTGGATTTCGGGCGTGGCGCGGAACCGGATGCTGGCGTTGGGCAGCCACGAGGTGTTGGTGCTGCCATCGTCGATTGCCGGAATGCCGGTCGGCGCGGGTCCGGCGACGCGGGTCTTCACCCGGGTGTAGCGCACGCCCACCGTCCCCTCGAGATCGCCCGAGCCGAGGTTGACCTGCCCGTAGCCGGCAAGGTTCTTCTCGCTCGCGGTGTAGAGGAGGTTGCGGTTCACCGGGTCGGCGCCGAAGCCGACCAGCTGGCGGATCGCGACGATGTTCTCGCGGATCGAGCCGTAGGTCGGCGCGGCCCAGCGGTAGGTGCCGCCGACGTCGACGCCGCGGAACACGTCGAAGATCACCGGCAGGCTCGATGCGTTGGTCGGCGTGCCGGGCCGCGCGAAGCGGTTGGCATATTCGCGCACCGCGTCGCGGTCGGTGTAGCGCACGCCGGCCTGGATCGAGCGGATGATGTCGCCGTCGACGAGGTATTCGAGATCGCCGCGCAGCTGCCAGTCGTCACCCGCCGAGCGCTGGTTCTCCTCGAACAGGCCGTCGAAGAACTGCGCGCTCTCGTCGCGGAAGTTGATGTTGGTGATCTCGAAGGCGGGGCGGTCGGTGTCGAAGTTGATGGTCGGCGCAGCGGTCCAGCGGCGGTCGACGCTCTCGGTCGAGCCGGTGAAGGTGCTGTCGGTGCGGGCGACATCGATGTGGACGTTGAGCTTGTCGAAGGTCGCCTTGACCCCGCCGGCGAACTGGTAGGTGTCGGTCTTGTTGAAGGTCGCGCCCTGGAAGGAGAACAGCGAGCCCGCAGGCGCATTGACCGTGCCCGAGCGCACGAGGTTGGTGCCCTCGCGGAACACGAGGCTCGCAACCTGCGCGCCGTTGAACAGCTCGGCGGCGAGCAGGCGGTCGTCGATCTTGTTGCGGAAGCCCTGCCACAGGCCCTCGACATAGAATTCGAGATCGGGGTTGGGCTTGTACTGGATCGCGCCGTTGACCGAGGGGCGCACGCGGTTGCCCGAGCGGTAGAACAGGCGCTGGATGTCCGGGAAGCGCGCTGCGGTGCCCGCGCCGGCGTCGGCGACGAGCGTGCCGGTGCCGCCGTTGCGGAAGGTCTGGAGGAAATCGGTGTTCGAGATCTCCGCGTCGAGATAGGTCATCTCGACCCGCGAGGCGTTGAGGAGCACCCCGAACTCGCCGCCGTCGCCCACTTCCCAGCGCTTGGTGGCGAGCAGGTTGAAGTTGGGGTCGAGCTTGCGTCCCTGGCGGGTGTAGAGGCCCCAGACCGAGCCCGCGAACTGGCCGTCCTCGAAGTCGAAGGGCTGGCGCGAGCGGACGTTGACGAGCCCCGCAAGGCCCGGCTCGACGAGGTCGGCGGCGGAGGTCTTGTAGACCTCGAGCGCGGCGACATTGGCGGCGGGGAAGTCCTGGAGCGCGACGACGCGGGTCTCGGCGGTGAAGATCTCGCGGCCGTTGTAGGTGGTGGTGAAGTTGGGGAGGCCGCGGACCAGCACGTTCGAGGCCTCGCCGCCCTGGCGGTAGACCTGCACCCCCGGGATGCGCGCGGCGATCTGCGCGGTGTTGAGGTCGGGGAGCTTGGCGATGTCCTCGGCGACCACGGCGTCGACGATCTCGTCGGAGTTGCGGCGGATGTTGGCGACGCTCTCGAGCGAGGCGCGCAGGCCGGTGACGACGATGCCCTCGCCTTCCGGAGTGTCCTGCGCAGGCTGGGCCCTGGCCGGATCGGCGGTGGTCGTGGTGGTGGTGTCCTGCTGGGCGTGGGCAGCCGTCGCGGCGAGCGACATGGCCATGACCGACACGGTGCAGCGAACGACGTTTACAGCACGCATCACTATCTCCCCTTGTTGTCGCGGCCGTGTTGATCGGCTCGCTTTTGTGTTGCGCAGGATAGCCGCGCGGCTACCTGCGGGTGCAATATATATTATAAATAAGATAATGTCTGGCAATGTGGCCATTTGGCCACGCTTTCTCCTCCCTCACCATTCGGCGAGCGAGCCGTCGGCGTGCCGCCAGACGGGATTGCGCCAGCGGTGTGGGGCGCTCGCCGCAGCGCGCACCCGCGCCTCGTCGATGGCGATGCCGAGGCCCGGCCCGGTGGGGATCGGCAGGAACCCGTCCACCGGCGTCAGCACCGCAGGCTCGACCATGAACTCGAGGAGGTCGTGCCCCTCGTTGTAGTGGATGCCGAGCGACATCTCCTGAAGCACCACGTTGGGCGTGCAGGCGGCGAGCTGGAGGCACGCGCCCAAGGCCAGCGGCCCAAGTGGGCAATGCGGCGCGACCGCGACGTCGTGCGCCTCGGCCAGCGCGGCGATGCGGCGGCATTCGCTTAAGCCCCCGGCGTGGCTCAGGTCGGGCTGGATCACGTCGACCGCGCCCGCTTCCAGAAGCGGCTTGAAGTCCCAGCGCGAATAGAGCCGCTCTCCAAGCGCGATCGGCGTCGCGGTCAGCGCCGCGATCTGCGGCAGGGCCTCGGCGTGTTCGGAGAGCAGCGGCTCCTCGATGAACAGCAGGCCGAGCGGCTCCAGCGCGCGGGCGAGCTGTTTCGCCATCGGGCGGTGGAGGCGCCCGTGGAAGTCGAGCGCGACGTCCATGCCCTCGGCCTGCGCCGCCTCGACCCGCGCTACCACCTCGGCAAAGCGCGGCGCGGCGAGCCAGGCGACATCGCCGGTCGCATTCATCTTGACCGCGGTGAAGCCCTGCGCGCGGCGCGCAGCGGCGGCGGCGGCGATGTCGTCGGGCCGGTCGCCGCCGATCCAGGCATAGGCGCGCACCTTGTCGCGCACCCGCCCGCCGAGCATCTCGTGCGCCGGGAGGCCGTAATGCCGCCCCTTCCAGTCCCACAGCGCCTGGTCGAGGCCCGAGAGCGCCGACATCAGCACCGCCCCGCCGCGGTAGAAGCCGCCGCGGTAGATCACCTGCCAGATGTCCTCGATGGCGCGCGGGTCAGCGCCGATCACCCGGTCGCGGATCGCCTCGAAGGCGCCCATCACCGCCTCGGCGTGTCCCTCGAGGCTCGCCTCGCCCCAGCCGACCGAGCCGTCGTCGGCCTCGACCCGCACGAACAGCCAGCGCGGGGGCACGAGAAAGGTCTCGAGGCCAATCAACTTCATGAGCGCATATCCTGCTGGCGTTTCACGGAGTCGTATTTATATGATAATTAGCGGGCGGCAAGACTTGCCTGCATCTGGTCGAGGAGTCGGTTGTGAGCTGGGAGGGTCCGTTCATCGCGGTCGACTGGGGCACGACCAACCGCCGCGCCTGGCGGATCGCGCCCGATGGCACGGTCGAGGAGGCCTGCGCCGACACGGGCGGGATCACCGCGGTGCGCGAGCGCGGCTTCGCCGACGAGGCGGCGGCGTTGCGCGCTCGGCTCGGCGACCTCCCCATGCTGCTCGGCGGGATGATCGGGTCCGACCGCGGCTGGCGCAATGTGCCCTATGCCCCCTGCCCCGCCGACGCCCGCGCGCTCGCTGAGGGGATCGACTGGATCGATTCGCGCACCGGCATCGTCCCCGGCGTCTGCCAGCCCCACCCCGCAGCACCCGAGGTGATGCGCGGCGAGGAGGTGCAGATCGTCGGCGGCCTCGCGTGCCGCGCGCTCCCCCCCGACGCACTCGTCTGCTGCCCCGGCACCCATGCCAAGTGGGTGCGGATCGAGGGCGGCCGCATCGTCCGCTTCGCCACCTGGATGACCGGCGAGGTCTTCGCGCTGCTCTCCCGCCACTCGATCCTCGCGCCGCAGCTCGAAGGCGAGGCGCAGCCCGGCGCGGCCTTCGCCGCCGGGGTCGCGGACTCGGCCGGGGGCGACGCGCTCGGCCACCTCTTCGGCTTGCGCGCCGGTCACGTCCTCGGACATCCCCGCAAGGACGCGCCGAGCTATGCCAGCGGGCTCCTGATCGGCGCCGAGGTCCGCGCCGCGCTCGCCCGCTTCGGCGACACCGCGCCCGCCCTCGTCGGCCGCACCGATCTCGGCGCGCTCTATGCCGCCGCCCTTGCACAGGTGAGGGGCAAGCCGCTGCCGCCGGGACACATCATCGACGGCGAAGCGGCGTTCCGCGAGGGGCTCCGCGCCATCATCCGGGAATTGCCATGACGAGCACCGCGAACTTCACCCGCCTCTTCGCCCGCTGCCCGCTGGTCGCGATCCTGCGCGGCGTGCGGCCCGAGGAGGTCGAGGGCGTAGGCAGCGCGCTGGTCGAGGCGGGGATCTGCATCATCGAGGTGCCCCTGAACTCGCCCGAGCCGCTCGAGAGCATCGCCCGCCTCGCCCGGCTGGTGGGCGATGAGGCGCTGGTCGGCGCGGGCACGGTGCTCGAGCGCGCCGACGTCCTGCGCGTCGCCGAGGCGGGCGGGCAGATCGTCGTCTCGCCCGGCACCGATCCCGAGGTCATCACCGCGACCCGCGCCGCGGGCCTCGTTTCGGCGCCGGGCTACTTCACCCCGAGCGAGGCCTTCGCCGCGATCCGCGCCGGGGCGAACGCGATCAAGCTCTTTCCCGCCGAGGCCGCCTCTCCCGCCGTGGTGAAGGCCCAGCGGGCGGTGCTGCCGAAGGATGTCCCGCTGATCGTCGTGGGCGGCATTACCCCCGAGAAGACCGCGGACTACCTTGCCGTAGGGGCCGACGGCTTCGGCCTCGGCGGGGCGCTCTACAAGCCGGGGACGACCCCCGCCGAGGTCGCCGCCAGCGCGCGCGCCTTCGTCGCCGCGCTCGGGGAGCGGGCCGCATGACGATCCGCCCCCCCATCCGCATCGCGATCATCGGCTACGGCAAGATTGCCCGCACCGAGCACGCCCCGGCCATCGCCGCCCATCCGGAGCTCGCGCTGGTCGCCGTCGTCGCCCCTGGCGGCGCGCCCGACGCGGGGGTGCCGGTCTTCGCCTCGCTCGCGGAGCTGCTCGCCGCCCTGCCGGACGGGGTCGACGCGGTGAGCCTCGCCACCCCGCCGCGCGTGCGCCACGCCATCGCCGCCGAGGCGATCGCGGCGGGGCTCGCGGTGCTGCTCGAGAAGCCTCCCGCGGCGACCTTCGGCGAGCTCCAGGACCTCGAGGCCCGCGCCCGCGCCGCGGGGACCTGCCTGTTCGCCGCCTGGCACTCGCAATATGCCCCCGCCGTCGCTCCCGCCGCCGCGTTGCTCGATGGCGAGACCGTCACCGCCCTCGCCATCGAATGGCGCGAGGACGTCAAGCGCTGGCATCCCGGACAGGACTGGATCTGGGAGCCCGAGGGCTTCGGGGTGCTCGACACCGGCATCAACGCGCTCTCGATCGCCTCGGCGATCCTGCCCCAGCCGCTGTTCGTCGAGAGCGCGGAGTTCACCATTCCCTCGAACCGCCAGACCCCGATCGCTGCAACGCTGCACTTCGCCGGGGGCGCCCTCTCCGCCGGCTTCGACTGGCGCGAGACCCGCGAGGAGGTGCGCTGCCTCACCGTCGACACAGCCAGCGGGCGGCGGGTCGCAATCCACGACGGCGGTGCGCGGCTGGTCGTCGACGGCGCCGAGCACCCGCTCGGACCCTTCGCCGAGTACCCCGCGCTCTACGCCCGCTTCGCCGCGCTCGTCCCGGCCCGCGCCATAGCCGTCGACGCCGCCCCGATGCGCATCCTCGCCGACGCCGCGCTGATCGCGCGCCGTCTCTCCACCGCGCCCCACGACTGACCTCGGATGACTGACCGATTGCGCCCGCCCGCGATATCTGCGAATCAGCCCGCAGAACGGGGACGGGGCATCTCGCACATGACGAAAATGGAGACCGTCGGGGCGGGTCTGGGGTCGGGCCGCAACCTGACCTACGCGCTGCTCGACGCGGTCGGAAAGGCGATCGTCACCGGGCACTACGACGCCGTGCCCTTCCCCACCGAGGCCGATCTCGCTCGGCAATACCAGGTGAGCCGCTCGGTCACGCGCGAGGCGGTGAAGATGCTGACCGCCAAGGGCCTGCTGGTGGCGCGCCCGCGCAAGGGCACCACCGTCCAGCCGCCGCGCGCCTGGAACCTGTTCGATCCCGACGTGCTGCGCTGGATGCTCGAGCGCAAGTTCTCGCTCGATCTGCTGCGCCAGTTCAACGAGCTGCGCATCGCCATCGAACCGCAGGCGGCGGTGATCGCGGCGCGCGCGGCGGACGCGCAGGGGATTGCGGGGATCGCGGCGGGCTACCAGCGCATGGTCGCCGCCGAGGCCGGGGACGACGACCCGCTCGAGGCCGATATCGCCTTCCACATCGCCATTCTCGAAGCCTCGGCCAACCCCTTCTACGCGCAGTTCCGCGACGTGGTGTCGACGGCGCTGAGGACCTCGATCCGCTTCACCAACCGCTTCAAGGGCCGCACCGCGAGCCTGCCGCAGCACCGCGCGGTCCTGACCGCGATCGAGGCGCGCGACGCCGAGGCCGCGCGCGCGGCGATGGCGGCGCTGATCGAGGAGGTGATGGACCTCATCGCCGACGCCGAGCGCGCCGCCTGAGCGCGCCGCCCGGCCGGGCGCCTCACATCATTTGCGCGTAGAGCCGGTTGACCCGCCGCTCGGCATCCCTGAGCGCCGCGTCGATCGGTTTGGTCCCGGTGATCGCCGCCTCGAGCTCCTCGCCGATCAGCCCCTGCACCGCGCCCTGCCGCTCGACATAGCCGGGAAGCTGCTGGCCGGTGCGGGCGAGCGCGGCGATGTCCTCGCGGTGCGGGAGCGCGCGGAATTCGCGGGTTGCGAGGACGCCTGCGAAGGCGGGGAGCTGGCCGGTGCGCGACCAGTCGTAGTTGTGCTTCGCGAGGAAGGCGAGAAACCGCGCCATCGCCGCGCGCTCGGCCGGGCTGCGCTCCGCTGCGGGCACCACCCAGGCGTGCCCGTCGACGAACGGCGCCGCCGTCCCCCACAATCGCGGGAAGGGCGCGACGGCATAGTGCCCGTGGAGCGCCGATCCCGGCTTCGCCGCCTCGGCATCATAGGGCCCGAGCATCCAGGTGCCGACCGGGAAGATCCCGCCCCTGCCTTGCGTGAAGGCGGCGGTCGCGGCGGGGAAGTCCTGATCCCGCGTCGTCAGCCCCTCGACATTGAGCTGCCGCATCAGGCCGACGACCGTGCGCGCCTCGGGGGTGTCGAGGCGGATGTGCCGCGCGTCGGGGTAGATCGGCTTCCCCTGAGCAAGGAGGTAGGTGTAGAGGAAGGCGACGTTGAAGTCGGGCGCGCTGACCTGCGCCTGGATCAAGTAGGGCTTGCCGGTCTTCGCCTTGAACTGGCGGGCCTGCGCGAGCAGTTCCTGCGGGGAGTTCGGCAGCACCGGCTTGCCGCCGCGCATCAGCCCCGCCTCGGCCATGAGCTGCGTGTTGATGTGGAACAATCGCCCGATCGTGTCCCACGGCATGCCGTAGAGCCGGCCCTCCTTCTCCACCCCCGCACGCGCCGCCGGGGTGAAACTTGCCGGATCGATCTTCGCTTGCGCCAGCAAGGGCTCGACCGGCTCGATCAGACCGCGGCCCGAATAATCGGAAATCACCGACTGGTGCATCGTCACGAGATCCGGCGGATCGCCCGCCGCGATCTGCGCGGCGAGCTGCGGATAGCCCGGCCAGGCGACGACGTTGAGCTTGACCCGGACGTCGGGGTTCTCGGCCTCGAAGCGGTTGATGAGCGTGGTCAGGATACCGCACTCGGTGTCGGCCTTGGCGACGTCGGTGCTCGCCCCGTAGACCGCGCCGCATTCGCCGAAGAAGCGCTGGACGACGATCTCCGGGCGGTCGTCGGCGGGCGCGCAGCCGGCCAGCAATCCCGCGAAGCCGAAGGCGAGCGCCCGCTCCCACCTCATCGCACCGCCGTCCCCGCCATCGCGCGCACGATCTGCTTCTGGAAGGCGATGTAGACGACGAGAATCGGGATCGAGGCGAACACCGCCTGCGCCATCAGGAAGCCCAATCCGCTGGTCTGCGCATAGTTCATCTGCGCCGACGCGAGGCCGACCGTCAGCGTGAAGTAGTCGCTGGTCGTCGCCGAGATCAGCGGCCACCAATAGTCGTTCCACGAGCCGAGGAAGGTGAAGACGCCGAGGGTCGCCTGCGCGGGCCAGGTGAGCGGCAGCAGCACCTTCCAGAACAGCGTGAGGCGCGAGGCTCCGTCGAGCAGCGCGGCCTCGTCGAGCTCCCGCGGGATGGCGCGGAAATACTGCGTCATGAAGAACACCCCGAAGGCGCCGGTGAGGCTCGGCAGGATCAGGCCGGGGTAGGAGTTGTGCAGCCCGAGCATCGCGAACAGCTGGTGGCGCGGCAGGATCACGGCCTGCTCGGGCACCGCGAGGCCGAGCAGCACGATCACGAACAGCGTGCGGCGGAACGGGAATTCGAGCCGCGCGAAGCCGTAGCCCGCGAGGCTCGAGAGGACGAGCACGCCGATCGTCGAGCCGGTCGAGACGATCAGGCTGTTGACCAGCCAGCGCGTCGTCAGCGAGCCGGCGAGGATCGCCTCGTAGTTCTCGAGCGTCCAGGGCGGGGAGAAGGCCGAGGCGCTGTCGGCCATCAGCGCCGCGTTGCTCTTGAAGGAGAGGAGCAGCGTCCACAGCATCGGTGCGAGCATGATCGCGGCGCCGATCAGCAGCAGCACGGTGACGAGCGGCGAGAGGCGCTCGCGGTTCACGCGCGGGGCTCGTCGTGGCGGGTGACGAGCCAGTATTGCAGCAGCGTCACGGCGAGGATCATCCCGAACAAGAGCTCGGCGATGGCGGTCGCATAGCCCAGCTCCCAGCGGCCGAAGGAGACCTCGAAGATGTAGAGCACGATGGTCCGCGACGCCCCGCCCGGGCCTCCGCCGGTGAGGAGCTGCGCCTGCCCGAAGATCTGCAATTGCGCCGCCGTCTGGAGCATCACCACCAGCAGCAGCGTGCGCCGGACCTGTGGCAGCGTGATGCGCCGGAACACGGTCCAGCGCCCCGCGCCGTCCAAGGCGGCAGCCTCGTAGATGTCGCCCGGCACCTGCTGGAGCCCGGCGAGGAACAGCATGATCGGAAAGCCCAGCGACCACCACAGGGTCGTCACCGCCAGCGCGGGGATGACGGTGGCGGGATCGGAGAGGAAGGGGATCGGCGGGCGGCCCAGTGCCTCAAGGCCGAGCGCGACCAGCCCCGCATCGGGGGTGAGAATGAAGCGCCAGATCAGGGTGACGATCGTCACCGACAACACCAGCGAGGAGAAGAACACGCCGCGCAGGATCGCCGCGAGGCGCGTGCTGCGGTTCAATGCGAGCGCGAGCAGCAGGGCGATGACCGTCAGCGGGGGGACGATCAGCAGCGTCAGGGTGAGCGTGTTGGCGAAGGCCTGGAGCAGCACCGGATCGCCGAGCGCCTCGGCGTAGTTCGCCAGCCCCACCCACTCGCGCCGCCCGAACAGGTCGGCGTTGTTGAGGCTGATCCACAGCCCCATCAGCAAGGGCACGATCAGGATCGCGACATAGGCGAGGAGGAACGGCCCGACGAAGGCATAGCCGACCAGCGCGTCGCGGCGCGCGCGGTTCATGCCCGCGCCTCGGGTTGGGGGTGATGCGCAGTGCCGTCGGCGGTGAAGAGATGCGCGGCGGCGGCGTCGATCGCGAGACTCACCCTGTCGCCCTGGCGCACCGCGCTGAAGCCGGGGGCGCAGGCGATGACCTCGCTGCCGTCGCCGAGCCGCGCATAGAGGAAGCTGCGGTCGCCGAGCCGCTCGACGAGGTCGACCGTCGCGGGGATGCCGTCCTCGCCCGGCTCGGCAATGCAGACGTGCTCCGGGCGCAGGCCGACGTCGACCTCTGCGCCGGGCACCATGTCGCCCGCAGGCACGGCCGTAAGGAGGTCCGCGCCGCAGGGCAGGCTCACCCGCACCCGTCCGCCCGCGGTGCCGGTCACGATCCCGGGAAGCATTGCCATCGCCGGGGAGCCGACGAAGCGCGCGACGAAGGCGTTGGCGGGGCGGGCGTAGACCTCGGCCGGGGTGCCGACCTGCTGGATGCGCCGATCGTTCATCACCACGATCCGGTCGGCCAGCGTCATCGCCTCGGCCTGGTCGTGGGTGACCATGATGAGCGCCGCCTCGACCCGGTGCCGGAGCTGGGCGAGTTCGACCCGGGTGCGGTTCCTCAACGCCGCGTCGAGATTCGAGAGCGGCTCGTCGAGCAGGAACAGCTTGGGCTGCTTGACGATCGCGCGCCCGATCGCGACCCGCTGGCGCTGGCCGCCCGACATCTGCCCGGGTTTCTTGTCGAGCTGGCTCGCGATCTCCAGCGTGTCGGCAGCCTGTGCGATGCGCCGCGCGATCTCGTCCCTGGGAACGCCCGCGTTGACCAGCCCGAAGGCCATGTTCTCGCGCACCGTCATGTGCGGGTAGAGCGCGTAGTGCTGGAACACCATCGCGATGCCGCGCTTGCCCGGCGCGAGGCCGTCGATCCGCGCGCCGCCGAGCCGAACCTCGCCCGCGTCCAATGTCTCGAGCCCGGCGATGATCCGCAGCAAGGTCGACTTGCCCGAGCCCGAGGGGCCGAGGAAGGCGATGAACTCGCTGGGAGCGATCGACAGCGAGACGCACTCGAGCACGCGCGTCGCGCCATAGGACTTGCAGACGTCGATCAGCTCAAGGCCGGACAAGCGGCTCTCCCCTCATTTATCATATTTATTCCACTCTGCGTGACAATCGCCCGCAGGTCAACGGCTGGAGGTCAATAGGCGGGGGTCAGCAGGCCATCGATAACATGGTGCTGGATGACCGGCTCGAGCCGCTCGACAATCCGGGCAGGCAGGTGGTCGCGCACCACCGGGGGCAGCGCCGCGTGCCACGGCGCGGTCGCCTGGAGATCGTGGTGCGCGCCGTTGGTCGCGTCGGGCGCGTCGACCCCGATCACCAGCACCGGGCGCGGCTCATCCGAGACATTGGCGGTGCCGCGGTGCACGGTCAGCGCCGAGCGGGCCGAGATGTCGCCGCGCCTGGGCAGCTTCTTCACCGCCCGCGCCTCGTAGCGCGGCCAGAGGTGCGCGGGCGGGAACATGCCCTTCGCGCAGCCCTCGAACCGGTCCCACTGGGTGCCCGGCGCGATCTCGAAGGGGCCGTGCTCGGGACGGGTGTCGACGGTGGTGAGGTTGAAGGCGAGCGAGTTCAGGCGCCGGCCGATGGTGGTCGCCTCCGGCACGGCGAAGTCGCGGTGCCACGGCTGGTCGGCGGCGCCGGGGAAGGGGATGTCGAAGCCGACTTCGACGATCCGGTAGTCGGGCCCCAGCACCGCCTCGCACACCGCGACGAACCACGGGTGGGAGGCGATTCCCGCGAAAGCGGAGATTCGCTCGGGCTGGATCTCGACATACCAGCGCGCGGGCCCCCGCGGCAGGGCGCCGCCGGGCAGGCCGCGCACCTCGGCGAAGATCGCCATGATCTCGGCATGGAGACCGTCGATCAGCGCCGGGTCGAAGGCCCCGCGGCAGGCGATGATCCCCTCGCCGTAGAGCCCCCCCAATATATTCCCCGCTTCGTAAGCCGGAGCGTCGAAAGCGCTTGCCATTGCCGGTCCCTCATTTATCATACAAATGAGATCTAACATCTGCGACGTGCCTTGGCGAGAGGGCAAGAGGAATGCTGAAGAATACCACGGACGAGACCGAAACTTTCGAGGTCGACGCCGTCGCCGAGGGCATCGCCACGCGCTTCACGGTGCGGCTCGGCGACGTCGAGAAGACCTACCGGATCCCGACCGGCCAGCATAACCACTACGCGGTGTTCTTCAGCGAACTCGCGCGCGATTTCGGCACGCGCGCGCATCACCATCGCCCGATTCCCATCGACGGCGATCACGAGCCGGACTGGCGCCCGCTGATCCTTGAGAATCTCTCCCCGCGCACCTTTGCAGGCTATGGCGATCCGGCGGTGCTCAAGACCGACGAGGGCTATTTCCTCGTTGCGACCTCGAACGACGCGCTCGACGCCTTCCCGATCCTCCACTCGGACGACCTCGAGAAGTGGACCCACGTCGGCTTCGTCTTCCCCGAGGGCGAGGCGCCGGAATGGACTGCGCACGGGCGCACCGTCGGCGACTACTGGGCGCCGGAGATGGCCAAGTGCGGGGACGAGTACTGGCTGGTCTACACCGCCCGCCAGCGCTCCAACGCGCTCGCCATCGGCCTTGCCAAGGCCCCGCACCCGACCGGCCCCTGGACCGATCTCGGCCACCCGCTGGTGAGCGGCTTTGCGATCAACACCACCAATTTCCCCGACGACCCGACCCAGCCGATGCTGAGCGGCGGGGTGATCGATTCGCACATCTTCATCGACGCCAATGGCGAGCGCTACCTGTTCTGGAAGCGGGACACCAACGGGGTCTGGCCCCGCCCGCTCGCCGGATTGCTGCGCCGCCGTCCCGAACTCGTCGCGCAACTCTTCGAGGAGGAGGCCGAACGCCGCGCCGCGCGCTTCGCCGCCGCGGTCCAGCCCTGGGCCAACACCCGCCGCCCAATGGAGCGCTTCTTCCTCATGCAGCCGCTGATCGAGGCGGTGCTCGACAACTGGGAGCGGGTGCGCACCATCCTCGCCACCATCCCCGAGGCGGACTTCATCTACGACGCGATGAGCACCCCGATCCACGCCCAGCGCCTCGACGAGAACGGCGAGCTGATCGGCACCGACACGATCGTGCTCACCAACGACCAGGAATGGGAAGGCCACCTCATCGAGGGGCCGTGGGTGACGCTCCAGGAGGGGCGCTACTGGATGTTCTATGCGGGCAACGACTTCGGCACCCCCGCCTACGGCATCGGGGTGGCGGTCGCCGACCATCCGCTCGGGCCCTATGTCAAGCAGGACGGGCCGCTGCTGAAGTCGGTCAAGACCTGGTGGGCGCCGGGCCACGCCTCGGTCGCGCCCGGCCTCGACGGCAAGCCGCAGCTGTTCTTCCACGCCTTCTTCCCCGGCACCGGCGGCTACAACGCCTTCCGCGCGCTGCTGACGACGAAGCTCGAATTCACCCGCGACAAGGTGACGCTGGGTTGACCTTGCCCCTCTTGCGGTGACACCTTGCCCCTGCGCAATCCGCGCCGGGGGGATCACGCAGCATGAACAGGGACACCGGCTTGCGCCTTGCGGCCGTCGCCATCGCCGTGACCGCGTGGACGGCGGAGGTGCTGTTCGTCGCCGAGCAGGTCGGGGACGGCGGCGCGCTCGGCGCGGTGCTCATCGACACCACCGCCTTCCTCACCGACTGGACCGCGACCGCCGTCGCAATCACCTGCTCGATCATGGCGCTGCGCGGCATCGGCGCCGTTCCGCCCTTCTGGCGCGCGGCGGCGGCGATGGGGACGGTGACGGTCGGCATCCTCTTCGCCGGGATCGGCGGGCTCGAGGTGGTGTTCATGCAGGGGACGAGCAGCGTGCTCGCGCACCTCGCCGTGCCGGTCGCGATGGGCCTGTTCTGGCTGGCGCTGCCGCGTGGCGGCCTGAGGTGGCCTCAGGCCGCCGCGCTTGCGGGGCTGATGGTGCTCTATCTCGCGGTCATGTTCGTCCGGGGCGCGGCGAGCGGGTTCTACCCCTACCCCTTCATGGACGCGGGAGCGATCGGCTACGGCCCCTCGCTCGCCTTCGCCGGGGTGATGGTGGCGACCGCCCTCGCGGTGGCGCTCGCGCTGGTCGGGATCGACCGCTGGCGCGCGCAATCGCCAACCGGCGTCGACGAATGACGGGAGAATTCTACGAGCGTGATTGGCGCATCCGGCTCCCACGCTAAGATAACGTGCAACAAGAACACCGCATCGGGGGCCACAACATGCTAGAACTCACCGGCGTCAGCCACGTCTATCCCAACGGCACGCACGCGCTCGACGACGTGAACCTGTCGATCCCCAAGGGGATGTACGGGCTGCTCGGCCCCAACGGCGCGGGCAAGTCGACGCTGATGCGCACCATCGCGACGCTCCAGGCGCCGACCGCCGGGAGCATCCGCTTCGGCGACATCGACATCCTCGCCGAGCCCGACCGGCTGCGCCGCACGCTGGGCTACCTGCCGCAGGATTTCGGCGTCTATCCGCGCGTCTCGGCCTACCAGATGCTCGATCACATGGCGGTGCTGAAGGGCGTCGCCAAGGCCTCCGAGCGCAAGGCGATGGTCGAGCACCTCCTCAACCAGACGAATCTCTGGGCCGTGCGCGGCAAGGCGATCGCGGGCTTCTCTGGCGGGATGCGCCAGCGCTTCGGCATCGCCCAGGCGCTGATCGGCGAGCCCGAACTCATCATCGTCGACGAGCCGACCGCCGGCCTCGACCCGGAGGAGCGCAACCGCTTCTTGAACCTTCTCGCAGGGATCGGCGAGAACGTGGTGGTGATCCTCTCGACCCACATCGTCGACGACGTCGCCGACCTGTGCCCGCGCATGGCGGTGCTCGCCGGGGGCAAGGTCCGCCTCGAGGGCGCGCCGCTCGAGCTGATCCGCCAGACGCAGGGACGGGTCTGGCAGAAGACCGTGCCCCACACGCAACTCGCCGAGATGCAGGAGCGCCACGAGGTCATCTCGCACCGCTTCTTCGCGGGCGAGATCGTCGTCCACGTGCTCGCGGACAGCCAGCCCGAGGGGTTCGACCACGTCAGCGGCGGGCTCGAGGACGTCTACTTCGCGACCCTCGCCGAAACCCGCCGCGCGCCTGCGCAAGCGGCGTAAGGGAGGGCTGCCACCATGCTGACCGCCAGCCTTGCCGCGTTCGAAATCCGCTACCAGCTCAGGAACCCCGTCTTCTGGGTCTCGGTCGCGATCTTCTTCCTCCTCGGCTTCGGCCTTGCCGCCTCGGAGAACGTGAGCTTCGGCTCGCCCGGCGCGGTGCACGAGAATGCGCCCTACACGCTGACCATCGCGATGGCGCTGTTCGCGACCTTCTACCTCTTCGTCATCACCTCCTTCGTCGCCAACGCCGTGGTGCGCGACGACACCACCAAGTTCGGGCCGATGATCCGCGCGACGCCGGTGGGCCGCACCACCTTCCTCGCCGGGCGCTTCCTCGGCGGCCTCGCGATCGCGACATTGGGCTACATCGCCGTGCCGGTCGGCATCGGCGTCGGCGCGGCGATGCCGTGGGTGGACCCGGAGACGGTCGGCCCCAACAGCCTCGCGATGTATGTCTGGCCGTTCCTGATCATCGCCATCCCCAACCTGATCCTCTCCTCGGCGCTGCTGTTCAGCCTCGCGACGCTGACCCGCTCGATGCTGGCGAGCTATATCGGCGTGCTGGTGCTGGTGATGGGCTACCTCGCGGTAAGCATCGTCGCCTCGGCAGACCCGACCAACCTGCCGATCGTCGCCCGCTACGAGCCGCTCGGCACCGCCGCGATCGGCGAGGCGACGCGCTACTGGACGGCGGCCGAGATGAATTCCCGGCTGATCCCCTTCGAGGGCAACCTGCTGTTCAACCGCCTGTTCACACTTGGCCTCTCGGCGCTGTTCCTCGCCGTCGCCTGGGCGCGCTTCAGCATGACCGAGCGCGCGCCCTCGCGCTGGCAGCTGCGCCGCCTCGCCAAGCAGGCCGCGAAGACCGCCAAGGCCGAGGCCGTCGCCCCCCGCGCGCTCACCGCCCCGGTCCGGCGCAGCTTCGGCCTCGACCATGCGTTCGCCGCCTTCCGGGTGCGCCTCAAGGCCGAGGTGCAGCTGGTGATCAAGAGCCCCGGCCTCATCGTCCTGCTGCTGATCGCGGTCGCCTTCTCGACGCTCAACCTCGTCAATTCCGAGACGATCTACGGCACCTCCTCCTACCCGCTCACCGCCGACGTCATCTCGACCCTGATCGGCAGCGTCTCGCTGTTCAGCCTGATCGTCGCGGTGTTCTACGGCGGCGAGCTCGTCTGGCGCGAGCGCGACGTGAAGATCTCCGAGATCGTCGACGCCACCCCGGCACCCGGCTGGGCGGTGTTCGTGCCCAAGATCCTCGCGATCTTCACCGTGCTCATCGCCATGTCGCTCGCCGGGGCGGCGACCGGCCTTGCCTATCAGCTCGCCAAGGGGACGGGCAGCATCGACGTCGGCCTCTACCTCTCGGCCTTCATCGTGCCGCAGAGCATCGACCTCCTGCTGATCGCGATCCTCTCGGTGTTCTTCCAGGTGCTGAGCCCCAACAAGTATGTCGGCTGGGGCCTGATCCTGATCTGGTTCGTCAGTCGCATCTTCATCCAGAACCTCGGCTATTCGAACATGCTCTACATGTTCGGCGCGGGGCCGGGCGAGCCGCTCTCCGACATGAACGGTACCGGCGGCTTCTGGATCGGCGGGCTGATCGCGCGCGCCTACTGGGCGTGCTTCGGGGTGCTGCTGCTGGTCTTCTCGCACTGGGCCTGGCCGCGCGGGACGGTGGTCGCGGTGGTGCCGCGCCTCAGGGGGATCGCGCGGCGGATGACCTGGCAATCGGGCGGCATCGCGCTCGGCGCCCTCGCCGGAATGGTCGGCACCGGGCTCGTCATCCACGAGAACATCAAGGTGCTCAACACCTACGAGACCTCCGACGAGGGCGAGGCGCGCCTCGCCGAACTCGAGCGCAAGTACCTGAAATACGAGAACCTGCCTCAGCCGGTCGTCACCGATGTCGTCTTCGACATCGCGATCCACCCCAAGGAGCGCCGCGTCGAGGTGGCGGGCAGCTACAATCTTCGCAACGACAGCGGGGCACCGATCAGCGAGCTCCACGTGCGACAGGGCGATCCCGAGGTGACCTTCTCGCGGCTCGACATCGCCGGCGCCAAGCTCGCCAGCCTCGACGAGCGCCATGCCTACCGCATCTACCGCTTCCGGGAGCCGCTCGCCCCCGGAGCGACGACCCGGCTCGACTTCAGGTCGCAGGTGTGGCGGCGCGGCTTTCCCAACGGGGCGCCCGCGACCGACGTCGTGCTCAACGGCACTTTCCTCAATAACCAGACCTTCGCGCCGATCATCGGCATGAGCCGCCAGGGCCTGCTCCAGGACCGCACCCAGCGGCGCCGCCAGAAGTTGCCGGCCGAGCTCAGGATGGCGAAGCTCGAGGACACGCGCGCGCAGGCGCACAATTACGTCCGCGCCGACTGGGTGAACTCGCGCATCACGATCAGCACCGACGCCGACCAGGTGCCGATCGCGCCGGGCAACAAGCTCTCCGACGTCGTGAAGGACGGGCGCCGCATCGCGGTGTTCCAGAGCCCGGCGCCGATCCTCGACTTCTTCTCGGTGCAATCGGCACGCTACGCCGTCGCCGAGGCGAAGGCGGGGCAGGTGCAGCTTGCCGTATACCACGACCCGCGCCACGCCTGGAACGTGCCCGCGATGCTCAAGGCGATGCAGAACGCGCTCGGCTATTACGAGCGCAATTTCGGGCCCTACCAGTTCGGCTATGCGCGGATCGTCGAGTTCCCCGGCTACGACAGCTTCGCGCAGGCCTTCGCCGGGACCATGCCCTATTCGGAGAGCATCGGCTTTGCCGCCGACGTCCGCGATCCGGACACGATCGACTACGTCACCTACGTCACCGCGCACGAGGTCGCGCACCAGTACTGGGCGCACCAGCTGATCGGCGCCGATATGCAGGGATCGACCTTACTGTCTGAAACCCTTGCACAATATTCGGCGCTGATGGTGATGAAGCAGCTCTACGGCGAGGACAAGATCCGTCGCTTCCTCAAGTTCGAGCTCGACCGCTACCTCGCGGGGCGCAAGGCCGACGTGCTCGAGGAGCAGCCGCTGATCCGGGTCGAGAACCAGCAGCACCTCCACTACCGCAAGGGCAGCCTCGTGATGTACCTGCTCCAGAAGCGCCTCGGCGAGGACGCGGTCAACCGTGCGCTCGCCCGGCTGGTCGCGACCTACCGCTTCAAGGGCGCGCCTTTCCCGCGCAGCCTCGACCTCGTCGCCGAGCTGCGCAAGGAGGCGAAAACGCCGGCGGATCAGGCGCTTGTCACCGACCTGCTCGAGAGGATCACGATCTACGACCTCAAGACCAAGTCGGCCGAGACGGCGAAGCTTCCCGACGGGCGCTGGCGGACGCGGATCACGCTCGAGGCGGGCAAGTTCCATGCCGACGGGCGCGGCAAGGAGACGCCTGCCCCGCTCGCCGAGGACATCGAGGTCGGCCTCTTCACCGCCCGGCCCGAGACCGGCGCCTTCCGCAAGGCCGACGTGCTGGCGATGCAGCGCTACCCCGTCAGGGGCGGTAAGCAGGTGGTCGAGGTGGTCACCGCGAAGCAGCCGAAGTTCGCCGGGATCGATCCCTACAACTTCTTCATCGACCGCAACTCGGACGACAACCTGCTCCCGGTCGACGGCCCGAAGTGAGGCGATGTTTCACGTGAAACATCGCCGCCGGGAGGGGATCTGGTGCGGGTCTGGAGGGGTCTAAGGAGGGTGTGGAGGGGGTCAAAGGGGGGTCTTAAGGCGTCTGGCGCCGGTCTGGCGCGTGGCAGGATTCCGCCCCTCCCCCGCCCCGGAGCTCAATTGGGCCAGTAGATGAACTCGTCGCCCTTGCGGTAGGGCTCGGCCAGGGTCCGGTCGATCGACACCGGCGTGTCGAAGGTGCTCGCGTAGAGCGGCGGCTTGCGGCCCTTCTCGTGCCCCGCGATCAGCGCGGCGAGTGCCGCCCGCCGCGCGGGCTGGCTCGCGGCGAGGTTGACCTTCTCCGTGGGATCGGCGGCGAGGTCATAGAGCCACGCCCTGCCCTGCTTGCCGTTGACCTGGAGCTTCCAGTTCCCGGCGCGCACCGCCTTGTAGTAGCCGCTCGACCAGAACAGCGGGGCCTGCGGGTCGAGCGCCGCGCCCTTGCCGGTCAGCGCGGGCAGCAGGTTGCGCCCGTCGATCGCCACCCCCTGCGGCAGCGGCGCGGCGGCGGCGGCGGCGAGGGTCGGCATGAGGTCGACCTGCCCGACCGGGAGCGCGACCCGCTGGCCGGGCGCGATCCGCGCCGGCCAGCGCGCGAACATCGGCACGCGGATACCGCCCTCGAAGAAGGTGCCCTTGCCCCCGCGGTAGGGCGCATTGAGGCCCTGAAGCCCGACATAGCCCGGCGCGCCGTTGTCCGAGGAGATCACCACCAGCGTGTTCTCGGCGAGGCCTTCCGCCTCCAGCTTGTCCATGATCCGCCCCACGCTGCGGTCCAATGCGCGGATCATCGCCGCATAGACCCTGAGGCGATGCGAGCCGACATTCCCCACCGCGTCGTAATCCGCCCGCGTCGCCTGCAAGGGCGAGTGCACCCCCCAATGCGCGAGGTAGAGGAAGAAGGGCCGGTTGCGGTTCGCCTCGATCACCTTCAGGCTTTGGTCGGTCCAGTAGTCGGCGAGATAGCCGCCGGGCGCGAATTTCGTGCCCCCATTGTAGCTCGTGACGAAATGCGCCGAGGCCCACAGGAAGCGGTCGATGGGATCGAAGTCGACACGGGCGCTGACGATGTCGGGCGAGTCCTCCGGCCCGTGCAGCATCCCGTCCATGTTGAGGCTCTCGTCGAAGCCTTGCGCATTGGGAAGGAAGCGAGGGGCGTTGCCGAGGTGCCACTTGCCGATGTGGACCGTGTGGTAGCCGCGCGCCTTGAGGACCTCGGCGATGGTCACTTCCTCCGGCGGCAGGCCCTGCTCCTCGAAGGGCGGCGCGGCCGCCGCGGCGGCGGGGTCGGTGAGGATCGGCGGGCGACCCGGCTGGATGTCGTTCCACACCATCGGCACGATCCGCGGGAAGCCTGCCGGGGTGGGGGTGAACTCGAAGCCGGTGCGCGTGGGATAGCGCCCGGTCATGATCTGCGCGCGGCTCGGCGAGCAGGTGGCGTTGCCGGCATAGGCCTGCGTGAGGATCGCGCCCTCGGCCGCCAGCCGGTCGATGTTGGGGGTTTTGACCTTGCCCCCGGCGACCCCGCCGCCGAAGGTCGAGAGGTCGTTCATGCCGAGGTCGTCGAACAGGATGAAGACGATGTTGGGGGGCCGCTCGGCGGGGCTCTGCGGGCCTCGCGCTGGGCCCTGCTGCCACGGCACCGGGCGGTTGGGGGCGACCGCGACCGTGCTCCGCCAGCGCACGAGGCCCAATGCGATGTCGGTGCGCAAGTGATACGCCCCGCCGCCCAGCACCGCGAGGCCCGCGGCGGTTCCGAGCAGCGCCTTCCCCCAGCGCCTCACGCCGCCGCCCCGGCGCGGGGCTTGGTGCAGATGTTGAGCTGCCCGGCGAGCCCGGCGTCGCGGTGCTTCGCGACTTGCTGGTATTCGGGCGACTGCACCATCGCCAGCATCGCCTTGCGCGAGGGGTATTCGGCGATCGCCACCATGTCCCACAGCTCCTCGATCTCGCCGATCAAGAGGCCGGTGACGGCCCCGCCGAAGCGCAGCGTGCCGCCCACCGCTGCGATGCAGGCGTGGACCCCTGCGGCATAGCGCGCATAGGCCTCGCGCCCCGGAAGGTCGGGATCGCTGCCGTCGGCATAGGCCGCCTTGTCCTTGAACTTGAGGAGGTTGACCATGCAGATCGGCTCATCGTCGCCGCCCGCGAAGAAGGCCATCGCCTGCTGCGGTGCGGGATGAAGCTGGTTCATGACGATCATTGCGGTGCTCCGGCTCGTGCGGCGTCGAGGATGGCGGCGACGAACCCTTCCGGGTCGTCCTCCTGGATGAAGTGCCCGCCCCTGAGCGTGCGGTGCGCCTGCCCGGCGGTGCCGGGGACGCGGCCGATGAAGCGCGTCTCGCCGGTGCGGGTGATCGGATCGCCGTCGGAGAAGGCGCACAGGAACGGCTTGTGCCAGCGGTCGAGCACTTGCCACGCCGCCTGCTGGTCGGGGATCGCGGGGTTGCCTGCGAAGGGCACGAAGCTCGGGAAGATCCGCGCGCCCGCCTTGTAGCGCGCGTCGGGGAAGGGCGCGTCATAGGCGGCGATCTCGTCTGGCGAGAGGCCGCGCTTCGTGCCCCTGGAGATGATCCGGCCGATCGGGAAGACCGGGCTCCACTTCGAGAAGGCGCGCCAGATCGCGAAGGCGCGCGGCGCGGGGCCGCCTTCGGGCAGGCCGCCGTTGGAGAGCACGACCGCGCGGAACCGCTCGGGCATGGCGGCGACGAGCCGGAGTCCGATCAGCGAGCCCCAGTCCTGGCAGGCGAGGGTGATGTCGGTGAGGTCCGTCGCCTCGAGCCACTGGCGCATCCAGCCGACGTGGCGGGCGTAGGAATAGTCGCGCGCCGCCGCGGGCTTGTCGGACTTGCCGAAGCCGACGAGATCGGGGGCGAGGACGCGGTAGCCTGCCGCGACGACGGGGGCGATCATGTGGCGGTAGAGATAGCACCACGAGGGCTCGCCGTGCATCATCAGCACCACCGGCGCATCGCGCGGGCCCTCGTCGAGGTAGTGGATGCGCAGGGGCGTGCCGGTCGCGGCGTCGCGGATTTCCAGGTAGTGGGCGGCGAAGGGAAACCCGGGCAGTCCCGCAAAGGCCGTGTCGGGCGTGCGCAGCACCTTCACGGCAGTTTCCCTCCCCCGATTTATGGCACCATGAATGTCATTACTTCGCGCCCGCGTCAATCCTCGGGCCAGCGGGCGAGGGCATCGCCGAGCATCCGCCGCACCACCGCGGCGGCCTCCTCGGGCGCGAGGTTCTGGTCGCGGCGCAAGAGCTCCCAGGTGGCGAAGCTCAGCACCACGTTGAGGCCGCGCACCCCCGCCTCGTCGGCGCGCACCGCGAGCGGCAGGTGCGCCGCGAGCGCCTCCGTCTCGAGCCGGACCATCCGCCGGTGGTCATCCATCAGGTAGGCGGATTCGAAGCGCCTCAGGCTCGCCGAGATGCGGTAGGGCATGATCGTCTCGAAGATGCGGGCGCGGCGGGCGGCGATGTCGAACAGGCGCTGCTGCCAGGTCGCGCCCTCGGGCGGGCGCATCAGGATCGGCAGGACCTGAAGCTCGATCGCCTCGGTCATCTCGCGGTAGAGCGCGTCCATGTCCTTGAAGTGCCGGAACACCGACCTCAGGCCCACCCCGGCGACTTCGGCGACCTCGCCGGCGCTGGGCGCGACATTGCCGGCGGCGACGAGGTCGAGCATCGCGGCGACGATCTTCGCCCGGCTCGACCGGCTGCGCGCGCGCCGCCCGTCCACGCGCGGGGTGGCGGGGCGGGACATCTCCAATGAGCTCATCGCGCGCGTGCCCCCCCTGCGGGGCCAGGGTGGCCCCGTAAGCGGTTGACCCTATGAACCCCCGGGCGGGGTGTCAAATGACGCGATTGCTAGTCGAGCCGGGTCTTCGGGAACAGCGGCCGCAGCGCGAGCGGCGGGACGAAGGGCTGCCACGTCCCCTCGCCCTGTGCGAGGCGGTCGGCGATCGCGACCATCACGCTGGGGTTGACCCCTAGCCCGCAATGGCTGGCATAGACCTCGATGTTCTCGGTCGGCGCGTGGGCTGCGGGCTTCTGCACCGAGCCGCGCCAGTGGACGATCCCGTCGGTCTTGGTGAGGATCGAGGTGGTCGGCACCGGCGGCGCCTCGGCAAGGCCGCGGAAGCGCCCGCCGCGCATCGCCTCGGGCTCCTTGCCGTTGAGCATCTCGAACAGCCGCGCGGCGTTGGTGTGGCCGCGGTCGTCGGAGATCGGGCTGCCGAGGCTGATCACCAGCCGAACCCGCTCGGGATGGAGCTTGGCGAGCTCGCGCGCGAGCACCCCGCCGAGGCTCCAGCCGATCAGCGAGACCTTGCGCCCGCTCGCGTCGTTGAGCCGCGCGAGCTGCGCCTCGAGCCGCGAGATCAGCGCGTTGTCGACCCGGACGTTGCGCCCCGAATCCCAGCCGTGGGCATCGTAACCGAGCCGCTTCAGCAGCCGCCGCAGCGGGTGGGTCGAGGTGTTGGTGGCCATGAAGCCGGGGAGCACCTGCACCGCGTGCCCGTCCCCCCGGGGGAGCTGCGCGAGCAGGGGCTGGCTCATGTAGAAGGCCCCCAATTCGAACAGCGCGCGGCCCTCGGCGAGGGTCCAGATGCGGTTCGGCGGGCGCGCGGTCTCGGCCTCGAGGCGGGTCCGGGCTGCGGCCGATGCGGATGCTGATGCTGCGGCCATGTCGGCCTCCTTGATGGTTCGGGCCTTGCGGCCGGTCATGCCGTCCGGGCCTTGCGGGCCGCACCCTTGCGCTTGCCCGCAGGCCTCGCTTGCGGAGCGGCTGCGGCCCTCCCCGTAGCAGAGAGCAGCGCGGCGAAACTATCCTCGATGCACTTTACGTAAGTTTCGGGATCGGGGAGCAGCTCGCGGTCGGCGGTGAAGGCGATCGTCGCCTCCTCGCAATAGGACTGCACCACGTGGCCGAGGCCAAGCCCGTCGGTGAGGCACAGGAGGCCCATCATGCTCTCGAGCCGCGCGCCGGCGAAATGGATCGGCACGGGCGGTCCGGGGACGTTGGTCACCACCGTCGTGAACGGCGGCGCGACCCCGCGGTTGGCGAGCCCGAGCCGCGTGTAGAGCTGCGCGCCCAAGGCCATGAACAGCGCCGGGGAGACCTTGCTCATCTCGGTCATGTTGCGCGCGCCGATCGCGTCGGACATGGCCTTGGAGTTGGCGGTCTGCGAGACGACGAAGGCGAGCCGCTCGGCCGGGTCCGCGATATGCGTGCCGAGCGGCGCGATCATCGCCGCGACCTGATTGCCCATGTCGCCCTTCTCCGCGCCCGCGCGCACCGAGATCGGGGCCATCGCGGTCAGGGTCTTCTTGGGCAGGTCGTCCTTGGCGAGCAGATACTCCCGCATCGCCCCGCCGATGATGGCGAGGAACACGTCATTGACCTTCGCCCCTTCCGCCAGCGCGCGGATCGCCTTGATCTCGGCGAGCTTGAAGCTCCTCCCTTCGACCACCCGGTGCGGGGAGATCGCGCGGTTGAAGCGCGACTTGGGCGCGAGCATGTCAGCGCTGACGGTGAAGTCCTTGACGACGAGGCCCTTCAAGGCCTTCGCCAGCCCCGGCGCGGCCTTGGCAGCGACCTCGAGCTGCCTCAGCGGATTGGTCACCGCGTTGAAGTAGCTCTTGCCGAGCAGTTCGATCGGGTTCGGGATGCGCTCGGGCTTCCAGGTGTCGGGCTCGGGCGGCGGCGGGTCTCCTGGGCGCAGCGTGTGGAGCGCCTCCATCAGGTCGATCCCGCTCATCCCGTCGATCGCGGCGTGGTGCACCTTGGTGACCATCGCGAAGCTGCCTTTGGCGACGCCCGGGACGTTGTCGAGGCCCTCGACCACGGTGAACTCCCATGGCGGCCGGTCGAGATCCAGGGGCCGCGCGAAGATCCGCGCCGCCTGGATGCACAGCTGCCGCCAGTCGCCCGGCTGCGGCAGGGCGATGTGGCGCACGTGATATTCGAGATCGAAGTCCGGGTCCTCGACCCAGTAGGGATAGTCGAGGTCGAAGGGCACCCGCACCAGCCGCTGGCGCATCGTCCGGCTCAGCTGCGCCCGTTCGCAGATGAACTGCAGGATGTCCTTGAAGCGCACGAAGCTGCCGGGCGCGGTCGCGGGATTGTAGATGAGGATCGAGCCGATGTGCATCGGCGAATTGCGCGTCTCGAGCGCGACGAAGGACGCATCCATTCCCTGCAACTGGCGCAAGGCCCTCTCTCCCCCTGCCTGCCCCTTGTTCCAGGGCTTGTGGGAGCGAGGCTAACAGACGCGCGGGGGCGGTCAACCTGCCGCGCCCGTCAACAGCAGGGCCCCGTGCTGCGCGGCAACCCTCAGGGGAGCGCGACGCGCGCGCGCAGGTCAGAACCGCGCCGAGAGGCCGACGAAGGGGGCGACCGGGTCGGCCCCGCGCGTGACGCCGATGTTCACCCCCGCGTCGAGCTGCCAGTCCTTGCCGAGCGCATAGGTGAAACCTGTGTCGAGCGTCACCGCGTCGCCCTCCCCGCCCCCGCGACTGAACTCCCACACCACCTCCGCATAGGTCCCGAGGCGGTCGGTCCACTCGTAGCCGAGCGAGGCGGAGGTGAGGATCGCGGCGTCGTAGGGATCGGCGGAGCGCTCGCGGGTGAAGTCCGCCGCGGCGTTGAGGCCGAGGCCGAAGCCCCCGCCGAGCTCGACCGCGAGCGGGACGATCAGGCCGAAGCCGACCTGCCGCTCGCCCACGCCGTTGTCGCGGTCGGTGGGCAGGGTGACATAGGGCAGCAGCGCCAGCGCCGTGTCGCCCGGCGCGGCGGGGCCGTCATTGCCCCACAGGTTGACCTTGGCGCGCAGCTCGGCGCTGCCGATCCCATGCCGGGTCGCCCCGCCGCCCCGCGGGTCGAGGATGCCGTAGGGCTGCCAGACGAGATCGAGCTCGACGCTCTCGGTGAGCCCGATGCGCAGGTTGGTGGTGCCGAGCTCGTAGCTGTCGGTGACGGTACCCGAAGCGTCGCGGCGCGAGCGGGTGTAGCCGAAGAGCGTGGTCTCGACCTGGAGGTGCCCCGGATCGATGGTGAAGGGGCTCTCGGTGACGTCGGGCCGATCGGTGGTAAAGTCGCGTAAGGGTGCCGGGGAGCCGGTGCGTATGACCGCCTCGTCCTGCCCGGCCTCGCCCTCGGCCCCCTCGGCGGCGAGCGCGGGCGCCCCGGCGAGGAGCGCCAGCGCGACGATCGGTGGGAATGCGGCGCGCATCATGAACTCCTCGCCCGTCTCGCCCGCTCGCCTAGCCTGCAAGGAATGCGCCGGGAAGATGCACTGTCTTCCCGGCGCGAGTTGCAGATCATGCCGGAGGGGGCACGGCAGGACCCATGGGGACCGATGCGATCCGCCCGCTCAGTTGATGCGGTAGACCACCGGGCAGTTGACGATGAAGCCGACCGCGCGGAACTCGCCGCCGTCGAGGCTCTTGAGATAGCCGCGGGTCGACATTTCGGCGGCCTGCAGCGCGCTCGTCATGCGGTAGCGGTAGCCCTTCTGGATCGCCTCGTCGGTCCACACCGCCGGGAACACGCGCCACAGCGGCGAATAGTCGAGGTTGATGGTCGGGATACCGCCCAGCACGTTCAAGGGCCCGCCCTCGCCCGACAGCGCGCTGACGAGGCCCTGGCGGTGCGGGTTGTCCTTGCCGGTCGGACCATTGACGACGACCACGATCCGCTCCGCGCTTTCGCCGGGCGAGGCGTCTTCCAGCATCGAGGGCAGGCCATTGAGCGCGGGCGTGTAGATCGCATTCTCGAGCGTCGCCACCAGCGGATCATTGGCTTCGGTCGAGATGTACTGGATCGGCTTGTCGAAGGTGAAGCCGAGCGTCAGCCTGATCGTGACCGTCCCGTCGCGCGGGCAGATCGCGGTGACCTTGTCGTGGACCTTGTCGTAATCGACCTTGCCGGCGCACATCGTGTTGAGCTCGGCCTCGCTCGCCATCGACAGGACGGGGGCGTTGAGCAGCACGTCCTTGGCGGCATTGGCGATCTTCACCAGCGGCGTATAGGTCGCATCGCCCACCGCGCCCGGCTGGAAGCTCTTGGGCGGGAAAGGCGCGTTGGCCGGACCCGGGACGATCGACAGCTTCGGGCTGAAATCGACCGAGCCGGTGTTGAACACGAAACTTCCGTCCTTCTCGATCGTCACGCTGCGCGCGGCCATGCTGGTTTCGCCATAGGCCATTTTCGGGGCGTAATTGACGCCGTGCAGGTTCGACAGGTTCTCGTCGGTGGTGTCGGTGATGATGAACCACACCGGCTTGCCGCTCGCCAGCCGCCCCCTGCGCAGGGGCAGCGTGACGGTGCCCTTCTCGAGGTCGATGTGGCCCGATTTCATCAGCACCACCGGGCCGAGAAACTCGGGCTTGACTTCAGAAGGGGAAGGCTGCGCGACGATGGTCTTGAGATCGTTCGAGATCGAGGCGGGCGCCTCGCGGATTTCGTCGAGCGGCTTGCCTTCCTTGCCGCGCACCACGACGTCGGCGCTGGCCGCCGACGGCAGGGCGAGCGCCAGCATTGCCCCCGCCGCCACGAACCCGTTTGTGATAAAGCGCATGATCTGCTCCTGATGGTCCAGTTTGTGTGACGGCAGGAATGGGCGCTGCCGATCGCCGCGGGTCGTCATGCGCGCTGCCCGGCGGGCCATCTTTCGCGATGTACGAGGTTTTGCCGTTTCTCGCTGTCATCGCCGCTTGACACCCCGCACCGACACGTCATCCCGCAGGTCTGCGCAAGATTTCGAAAGCGAGGCGCGGCCCGCAGGCCTATGGCGGGGCAATCGAAAGGTGGTCCCCGCATGACCTGGCTGAGGTGGATCGAGTGGTTTTCGGGGCGCCGCGAGGGCGCGCTGGCCCCGAACATGCCGGTCACCCTCGTGACCCTCAGAATCACGCCCGCTGCCGGCTCGGACGAGGTCGGCTTCTACCGCGGCGCCGAATACGAGGCGCTGCTCGAATGGGCGCGGATGGGCCGCTTCATCCTCGCGCTCGCCAGCACCGACCGCGACGAGCTGACCCTCCTGTGCATCCAGTCGACCGAAGCCATGCGCGCCGAGATCGCCGAGCTCCCGCTCGTCGCCGCGGGGCTGGCGATGGCCGACATCCGCCCGGCGATGTCGCTGCGGATGGACCGCAACGGCTTCGCGATCCTGCAATAGCGCGCGCCGCCTCGACTTCGGCCGGTTCCCGCGCAGCTTATGAATTGTTGCGGTTTTCTCAGCCGACTTGCAGACACGTCCTATCCAGCGCCCGCGACGAGCCGTAATATGCCGCGTGTCAATCCGGCCGGACACTCCCGGCCGGCCCTGTCCCGGGGAGGGCGAGACGATGACACTCACCGAACGGACCGACTACCGCATCGAGGCGGAGGCCGCGCCCGATTTCCTGCGCCACGTGCACTGGTCGGCGCAGCCCGAGGTCACTTTGTTCGAGACCGGCACCCTGCCGGTCGTCGCGCTCCGCCACCACCGCACCTTCGCGAATGGCGGGCCTGTCGAGCTGGTCGCTGACGCGCCGGCGGAGGAGGACTGGGACGCGCTGCTCGTCAACCGCAGCGGGGCGGGCCGGCTCGGGATCGATTTCTGCGGCGCCCGCACCGCGCCCGCGCTGCACCGCGACCTGTGCTGCTTCTTCCCGGCCGGGGCCGACAGCCGCCTCGAGTTCGGCGGCGATGCGGGCTCTTTCGTGCTCTATCTGCGCCCCGGGGTGATCGCCTCGCTGCTCGAGAGCGAGGGCCGCGCGGCCGCCGCGGCGCAGGTCCCGATCCTCGGCAAGCAGGTCCCGCGCGTCGCGCACCTCCTCGGGTTGATCGAGTCCGAGCTGCGCCGCCCGAGCCTCGGCTCGCGGCTGATGATCGACGGGCTGCTGCGCGCCATCGCCGGGCTGATCGCCACCCGCGACGGCGCGCCCGAGCCCGCCGGGGCCGAGCGCATCTACCTCTCCCCGCCCCGGCTCAAGCGGGTGATCGAGTTCATCGAGGCGAACCTCCACGAGAGCATCGGGCTCGGCGATCTTGCCGAGGCGGCGGGGCTCTCGGCCAACCACTTCCTGCGGGTGTTCAAGCTCGCGACCGGGGAGACGCCCTACCACTACCTGAGGAACCGGCGGCTCGAGCGGGCGCGGCGACTGCTCGCCGACGACGCCATACCGCTCGCCCAGCTCGCGCTCGAGTGCGGCTTTGCCAACCAGGCGCATTTCACCGCCGCCTTCACCCGCGAGCTCGGCATTTCGCCGGGACGCTACCGCCGCACCGTGCGCGCCTGAGACGCGCCGCGCATTTGCGGCAAAGCCCTCGGGTTTCTGGCAAGATGCAAGGCCGGCGAGGCGGCATCCTTGGCTCCCATACCGTTGTAATGGAGCCTAGCAGAACAATGTCGCAGACTGTCTCGAGAACCGCCGCGATCCTCCTCGCGGCGGCCGCCGCCCTCGCCGCCACGCCCGCCCTCGCCGATGATGCCGAGGCCGACGCTTCCGCCGAGCCGACCGGCAATGTCGCCATCACCGCTGCCGCCGCCACCGCCGCCGCCGCGCAGGAGAGCCCCGCGGGCGAGTGGACCCCGCTCGGCTCGCAGCCTCTCGGCGAGGAGCTCTTCGCGAAGTGGATCCCTGTCCCGGGCGGCGAGAGCGGCGCGCCGCGGCAGGGCTGGCTCGGCACCGCCGACGGCTTCTTCACCCGCGAGGTGCACCTTGCCTACACCTATGTCGACGTCGACGGGGCGGACGCCGAGCAGGGCCTCGCGCGCTTCCACCTGCCGCTCTCGCGCCGGCTGTGGGCGGGGCTCGAGGTGCCCTTCTACCAGGACCGCGGCGGCAGCTCGGACTTCGGCGACGTCACCCTCAACACCCAGGTGATGCTCGCCGAGACCCGCAACCTCTCGCTGAACGCGGGCGTGGGTTGGCGCCTGCCGACCGGATCGGAGAGCTTCGGCAACGGGGTCTTCGCCGCGCAGCCGCAGCTCAATCTCTTCACCGACGTCGGCGGCGGCTTCTCCTTCCGCGGGCGGGTCGCCTACGACTTTCCCGACAGCGGCGCGCCCGAGAGCTTCATTCTCAACGCCGCGATCGGCCAGACCGTCACCGACCACGACCGCGCGCCGCTCGGCGACCTCACCTGGTATGTCGCGAGCACCTGGCGCGAATTCTCGAACGGGCCCACTTTCCTCTCGGTGACGCCCGGCGTGCGCACGCATCTCGGCGGCAACCTGTTCATGCTGGCCGGGGTCGAGATCCCGCTCACCAACGGGTCGCAGTTCTTCAACGAGGCCTTCACCGTCCAGCTGGTGAAGGGTTTCTAGCGCAGCATCTCGCGCCAGGCGGTAGGGGCGAGCCCGGTCACCTGCCGGAAACGGCTCGAGAACTGGGCATGGCTGGCGAAGCCGGTCGCCGCGGCAATCCCGGCGATCGGCTCGTCACGCGCCGCGAGCAGCTCGCAGGCGCGGGCGATGCGCCGGCGGATCAGGTAGGCATAGGGCGGCATCCCGGTCGCCGCGCGAAAGCCCCGCGCAAAGTGGAAGCGGCTGTAGCCGGCGATCCGGGCGAGCTCGTCCAATGTCATCGCACTATCGAGATGCGCCGCAATATAGTCGCACACCCGCCGCACGCTCGCGGCGGTGATGAGCATCCGCTCGAGGCTGTGCGGCGCGGCCGACTGGCGCTCGAACAGCCGCATCAGCACGGCGTCGAGCGCGGCCTCCTGCTGCATCAGGGCAACGTCCGAGGTCCCGCTCGCCTGCACCAGCGCGGCGAGCAGCTGGCCGATCAGCGGGTCGAAGCTGCCGACCTCCTCGTCGAGCGCGATCCTGGCGGGATCGCGGTCGAAGGCCTCGGCGATGGTCTGCGCATACCATTCGGGCTCGAGATAGACATGGCCGAAGGCGATCGGCCCCTCGGTGCGCCACGAGTAGCTGCTCCCCGCCGCGATGGTCGAGAAGCCGCGATTGCGCACGTCGCGCACCAGCGACCGGTCCGCGTGGCGGCGCGTCACCCGCTTGTCGCCGCCCAGGTGGACGACGATGTAGTGATGGTCGAGCGGCGGCTGCTCCATGCGCCGCGCGCTGCTCTCCCAGCGCTGGACGATGGCGCCGCCGACCGCGCGCGGCTCGGTGGTCCGGGTGCGCGGCGAGGCCGCCCAGTCGCGCCAAGAGAGCGGGTGATGCCAATCCTGAAGTACCGAGGGGGCGTGCGGAAGCATGACCTCATGGCTTACCGCGAAAAGAAATCCTCACAAGCTGTAACCTGCGCGTGGGCGCTGCGGTGAGCACGAAGACAGCAAAATCGCGATAGTCGCCGCGCGGGAGCGAACCTGATGCATCGGCCGAGGCTGCGCAGCGAATACAGCGAATTACCGCAGGGGCGGTGGCGGAGCAGTCAGGACACGCGCAACCCGTCTTCCCAGCCAAGTCCCGGGAGACGGGCTTGCGTTACTCGATCGACCTGGTTTTTGATGGCGGGCATGGTCCCGGGCGCGGCTGCGGGCCGCCAAACGGCTCGAGTGGCGTAAGTTGAATGCGCCGCAACGTGTTCAATTCTGAATTCGTTCCGGGGCGCTGCGCACCGTGCCGACCGATCGTAACGCGTTGTTCGTACTTGCCGGCGTCGTTGACACGACATCCGGGATCTGCGTCAGACATGTGTGGAGACCGGAATGTTCTCCACGATAACTGCCATGTCATTCAGAAACCTTGCGGAACGTCAGGCGCTGCAGGTTCCGCGTCTGGAGCGACACGACGGCCTCGCCGGCAGGCTCGTCGGGCCCGCTGTAGATTTCCTCGACCATCTTGTCGCCTTCCACCTGGGTGACGCCGACGAGCAGGATCGATCCATACTTGAACGTGGAGACGAGCTTGCCGCCAAGCAGGCGCGCCTTGAGTTCGACGCCGCCGCCTTCATCGACCACGAACTCATTATCGGTCGCTCCCCGGCAAAGCCTGTAATCCTTGCGCCCTTTCTCCACCCCATCCTCGATGTAGATGGTGCGAAACACGGAGCACTCCCCTTCACCCTTGGGCCATGCGCCGACCTCGCGTCGAACCTCGACCCGGGGAGCGCCGGGGCGGGCGGGGAAGTTCTGCAACTCTCCCCGCCAGCTCCCGCTCCAGTCAGGCCCTTCCGGCACCGACGGCGTCTGCGCCCCGCCGACGGAAGCGACCGCGACGAGGCACAGGCTTGCCCGCCTCAGGACGTTAGAAACCGACACGGATACCGGCATAGAAGAAGCGGCCGATGGCATCGAACTGCGCCCCGCCGAACCCCGACCCGTAGATGCTGAAAGGCGGCTTGCGATCGGCCAGATTGTCGACGCCGACATAGAACTCGCCCCCTTCCCGGAATTCGAACGCACCCCGCAGCGCATGGATGAACGTGTCTCCGGTCTTGATGAACTCCGGCCCGCGGCGATTGGGCTGGAGCGGAGGTTGCCCGTTGACGCTTTCGAAGAAGGCCACGTCGTCGTTCTTGTAATAGACGCTCGAGAAATAGCGGACCGTATGGGAAAGCTGGAACTTGCCTAGCGTCAGGTTGGTGGCGAAATTCAGTTGGAAGCGCGGATTGCTCGGCGTCTCAACGATCTGCGTGCGGAAGTTCGGGTTGAAGGGCGATCGGAAGTCGTCGCGCTTCAGGACATAGGAGGCCAGTGCTCTGAAATCGAGCCCGGCCTCCTCACCGATATCGATGCCGTAGCGCGCATCGAAATCGAGGCCCGAGGCTTCAAGGCGCGTCAGGTTGATCGGCGTCTGCGAGACGCGTGTGATGGTGAAGGTCGTCGGATTGCGCTCGACCAGGGCGCAGAACGGGTTGTTGATGGTCGGGGCGTCAACACATTGCGAGGGAACCCGGAACGGGTTGATGATCGTGCTGTTGGTGTTGGCGATCGCACCGCGCAAGGTGATGTTGTAGTAATCGACGTTGAGCGCAAAGCGCGGCAGGAACGTCGGATTGAGCGACAGCCCGAAGGTGTAGGTCGTCCCTCGCTCGACGTCCAGATTGGGATTGCCCGAGGTGCGGGTCTGGATCGTTGTCGGGATCCCGGACTGGAATGTGGTGGGGATGCCAAGCGCCGCGCAATTGGCCGCCCGGGTCGCGGTGCCGTTGTTGATGAAGCGGTTGTCGCACGGGTCGGTGATCTGCGTCACGCCGTTGATCGTCGGCTGGAATAGCTCGGCAATGTTAGGGGCCCGCACCGCTTTCGAGTAGGAAGCCCGGAAGGTGATGTCGCGGATCGGCTGATAGAGCCCCCCCACACCCCAGGTGCTCTGCGTGCCGACGCGGGTGTTGTAGTCGCTCACCCGTCCGGAAGCGGTGAACTCGAGCTTCTGCGCGCCCGGAACATCGGCGAGGAGCGGCACCTTCAGTTCGGCATAGGCTTCCTTGACGTCGAAGGAGCCGCCCGAGGGAGAGGGATTGATCGGCGTGCCGGTGACATTGTCGGGCACGTAGCGCGATGTCTCCTTGCGGTATTCGAGGCCGGCGACGAAAGCGATGGGACCGCCGGGGAGTTCGAAAAAGCCCCCGGTGTCGCCGCTCAGGAAACCGCCGACCAGGGTCTGGGTCAGTCTCCCATCCGCCTGCCGGCTCGCCGAGAGATAGTCGCGCGATGCCTGGCTGATGTTGCCCGAGCCGAAAATGTTCGCGGGCACGCACCCGGCGATGTCGGGATTGGTGCTGGTGGGCGAAGCCAGCCGCGCAGCGCAGACGATCGCGCCCGGAGTGCCAAGCACCCCGGTCGTATCGCGGACCGCGTCGGCCGCGAGCGCGAGGCGCTCGGGACGATAGCTCCCCAGGAAGCGGGTACGGATATCCGTGCGGCCGTAGCTGTAGGACACCTCGTAGCGAAGGTGATCCGACAGATCGCCCTCGAAGCCGACGACGCCGCGGTAGGTTTGCCGCCGGTTCTCCTCGCGCGATATCGCGAAGTCCGCCGTGTCGCGCAGCAGCGGGAACACCGGCCCGGCGGCCGTCGGCCCGTAGTTCGCGAGCACGTTGAGTGCCTGAGCCGAAAGGTAAGGATTGGACTTCGAGACGAGGATGAATTCGACGCCGGGGCTTCCGAAGGCGGACGCCGTGGCGTGGGTATAGTCGAACTGTCCGAAGAAGCGCACCGCATCGCTGAAATCGAAATGAGTCAGCAGGGTTCCCGAATAGCGCTCGTTGTCAGGCAAGAGCGAACCCGAGGCGATCGGGCTGGTGCCGTCACCGCCATCGCTGATCCCGAGGTTGAGAAAGGCACCCTGCCCGGTATTGGCCGGATTGAGGGTTCCATCGGTGGCAAAGCGGTAGAATGGCGGGCCGACAGGCACGGTGCCGCCGGGGGAATAGGACAGGAAGCGGATGTCCGAGACGGGAACGTTGCGCGGCTGGCCCGCCTGCGCGGCATTGGGGTTGTTCACGAAATCCGACTGCCCCCGAGAGAAGGACCGGTCGAAATATCTGAGACCCTCGCGGCGCGCATACTCGAAACTGACCGCGACATTGCCACGACCGTCCGCGAAGTTCTTCCCCGCGACGAGGCCGATGCTTTGCGTGCCGGCATCGCCTGCATCGCTGATCCCGCCTTGCGCGCGCACCGCGAAGCCGTCGTAATTCTTCTTGAGGACGAAGTTCACCACGCCCGCAATCGCATCGGCGCCATAGACGGCCGAAGCCCCGCCGGTGAGAATCTCCACGCGCTCGAGCAATTCGACGGGAATGGTGTTGGTGTCGGGCTGAGAGAGAGCCTGAGTGCTTGAGACCAGACGGCGCCCGTTTTGCAGAACGAGTGTCCGGCTGGGTTCAAGCCCGCGCAGGTCGAGCAGGTTGAGCCCGACCTGGCCAGGTGCCTGGGTCCCGAGGTTCGTCGAGGCGGCCTGAGTGAAGGTCGTGCGGAATTGCGGCAGCAGGCTGAGCTGGTCGCCGATCGATATCCCGCCATTGCGCCCGACGATGGTGTCGGCCGAGATCGTTGCCACCGGGTTGGGTGTCAGGGTTGCGGCCCCGAGGCGTGTGCCGGTCACCACGATCGTGGTATCGGGCGCGGTCGAAGCCGGGGTTGCTCCGGGTTGCTCCTGCTGCGCACTCTTGCGCAGGATGATGGTGCCGCCCTTGTCAGATACGATCGCAAGACCGGTGTTCGCGATGAGCTCGCGCAACGCGGCTCGCGTGTCGCGCCGGCCGCGGATGGCGGGCGTCACGATACCGGCAAGGTCGTCTGCGCTGGCGATGATCTGGATCCCCGCCTGACGGGCAAATTCGGGGATCGACTTGCTCGCTGCCTGGCTCGCAATGTCGAATTCCCGTTCCTGTGCCTGAACGGCGGTGCCACTTACCAAGGCTGCCACACACACGCTCGTTGCGGCGATGATCCGGCTATTCAACATGACGTCCCCCCTGTCCCGATTGCAGCATCGAAGACAGAGATGCGTCAGACTTGATCTTCCGCCAGTCCGTGCCGGTCAGGGGACGATGACGATGGTGCCGCCCTCGCGCGCGATCTGTGCATCGAGACTGATCGCCACGGCCTCTGCGAAGCCTTCGGGATCCGACAGCGAGAACAGCCCGGTGATGGGCCGCGCCCTCAACGCAGGATCGATGCGAATCCGGGTGCCCACGCTTGCGGCATTGAATGCGAGCACCGCCTCGGACAGCGGCCGCGCTTCGAAAGCGAGCATCTGCGGCTTGCCCGGCGCGGGTTTAGGCCGCTCGGCCGCCACGGATTTGGCGCTGGGCGGCGTCGCAATCGGCCGAGCGGTGAACGATGCCATTTCATTGGCCGACAGCCGTGTCGCGCCTTCTTCGCCGTCACGCTCGATCGCGACGACCCCTTCGAGCACTTTCACGCTTACCCGGCCCTTGTCTCTGGACACGGTGAAGCTGGTGCCGATGGCGGTCACACGGACATTTCCGGCGACGACGGTGAAGGGTCTGGTGGGGTCTTTGGCGACGGAGAACAGCGCCTCACCGCCCAGCAGCGTGACAATGCGCGCATCGGGCCGAAAGCTGGTGCTTGCACGGGCCTGCGCGGCGAGCTCGACGCGCGATCCGTCGGGCAGATCGATGTTGCTTGTCGACTTGGCTGAAGGCGACGAGATCGTGCCGTTGACCGCTGCGACACGCGGCGCTTCTGCGCCGGTGCCCCCGAACGGCGATGTCGATAATGCCGCAAGGGCCAGAGCGAGCGACGCCGCGATTCCGCCGGTCCACCACCACCGCTGCGGACCGCCCGATGGCTCCGCAAATCCCTTGCCGAGTGCCGAGACGCGCTCGCTTGCGGCGAAGATCGCCTGCATGCGAATATACGCGCCGCGGTGGCGGACGTCCTCCGCCAGCCACGCATCGAAGGCGGCTTGCTCGTGATCGGCGAGCGCGCCCCGATCGACACGCGCCAGCCACCCGGCCGCCGCATCATCGATCGCGTTGGTCTTTGCGCTCTGCTTCATCATGCCCTTCATCAGGAAACTCGAGGTAGCCAGATGCGCGGTGGGCGCGCTTTCCGCCATCACCATAGGCCATCGCCAAAGCGCGCAGGGCCTTGCCGATGTGTTTTTCGACGGTGCTCTCGGACAGGCCCATGCGCCGCGCCACCTCGCGCTGCGACAAGCCCTCGACCCTGCGCAACTGGAACGCCTCGCGACACCGGGAAGGGAGGGTCTCGAGAAAACCGACGAGGCGCTGCAATTCGCGCCGGCTCGACACCTCGTCCTCCGGCGAGGGCGCGTCCCACCGCGCCTCGAAATTCTGCAAGTCCTCGATCGCCTGGATCGGGACGACGATCGAACGACGGACTGTCTGGAGGATCAGCGAATAGGCTGTCCTGAAAAGGTAAGCGCGGGGGTTCGCGATGTGATCGACCGACGCAAGCGATGCAAGTGCGGCATAGCATTCCTGGATGATGTCATCGACTTCGAGCCCCTGCACGGTCTTGTGCGACAGCCAGGCCCGCAGCGAAGGCTCATGCGGGAGGATATGCTGCGCAAGCCAGAAGGCACGCTCGTTGGAAAGCGGATCCATGGCCTCGTTGCGTAATCAAGTTCGGCCCTGCCCGCAACTTGGCCGGTGGGATGGCGGACAAGCGGCGCTTCTGCATCATCTCGGGTATCCGTGGAGGAGAAAAAATGGATCGTCGGCTGTTTCTGGGGTCCGCAGCGGCAATTCTGGCGAGCTCCCGGGTCGTCCATGCGCGGGCACTGCGGCCCCTGGCGGCGCCCTTCGTCGAGGCCGGGCCGATCGTGGAGACCGACACGGGCAAGCTGCGCGGCTTCCGCAAGGACGAGGTCCATGTTTTCCGCGGCATCCCCTATGCGGGCGCTCTGAAGCCCGAGCATCGCTTCGCCGAGGCGCCGGCGCCCGAACCCTGGACCGCCGTGCGGGGGGCCTATGGCTACGGCCCCATCTGCCCGAGCGAAGACCGGATCCCGGGCGACGATTCCGCGATGGAATGGCCGTTCCTGATCCAACGCGGCCCGATCACGACCGCGCAGGAAGATTGCCTCAGGATCAACATCTGGAGCCGGGGCCTTGGCGACGGGCGCAAGCGGCCCGTGATGCTCTGGCTCCACGCCCAAGGGTTCGGCGGCGGATCGAGCCAGCACTTCCTTGCCAACGACGGCGAAAACCTCGCGCGGACCGAGGATGTTGTCGTCGCCAGCATCAACCACCGTGTCGGCGTGCTGGGCTATGCCGATCTCTCGCAGGTGCCGGGAGCGGACGAAAATGCGGGCAATGTCGGCATGCTCGACATCATCGCCGCGCTGCGCTGGATCAGGCGCAACATCGCGGTTTTCGGCGGCGACCCGGACAATGTGACGATCTTCGGCCAATCGGGCGGCGCGTTCAAGGTGAGCGTGTTGATGGCGATGCCAGAGGCGCAGGGCCTATTCCACAAGGCGATCATCCAGAGCGGTGCCCGTGCGAAGGTGCACAGCCGCGAAACCGGGGCAACCCTGACGGCCGCTTTCCTCAAGGCACTGGAGATGCCCAACGCCGATCTCTCCGCCTTGCGCGCCCTGCCGGTTGAGCGGCTGATCGCGGCGGGCCGCGACGCTGCCCGCGCGGTCGCCTCGGCCAGCAGCCCTCCGCCGGACTACAGCCCCCCGCCCTGGTTCTGGCAGCCCGTCGCGGGCGTATCGAGCCTGCCCGACCAACCCTTCGGCGAACACGCACCAAAGAGCTCGGTCGGCGTGCCGCTGATTGTCGGCAACACGCTGCACGAATTTCCCCGCAGCGTCGATGCGCCGGAGCTGGAAGCGATGAGCTGGCCGCAGGCCGAGGAAGCGCTCCGCCGGGATCTGGGAGACCGGACCGCGAGCGTGCTCGGTGCGATCAGGCAGGATCATCCGGGCATCGCGCCGATCGCCGCGATTGCCGTCGCTTCGGGGCGACACTTCCGGATGGGAGCGGTTCGGCAATGCACCCTGCGTGCGCAGAGCGGCGCAGCGCCGAGCTGGAATTACATCTTCTCCTGGCAGACACCGGTTTTCGAAGGCAGGCCTCGCGCCTTTCACGGCCTCGATGTGCCCTTCGTCTTTGCCAATACCGATCTTTGCGATCAGGCGACGGGCGGAGGCGAGCGGCCGCGAGCCCTGGCATCGGTGATGACCGCCGCCTGGGCGCGCTTTGCAAGGACAGGCGACCCCAATGGCAAGGGTCTCCCGCATTGGCCGGCGTTCCAGCCCGAGAGCCCGGCAGCGATGATCTTCGATGACACACCCCGGCGGGTCCCGGATCCCGACCCTGCCATGCGTCATGCGCTGGATGCACCCTCGCCAAGCTGAGCGTCTGCTTGTCCGTGTGATTGCGACTTCCGGCACCGGCCCTTCTTCGGCCTCTAGCCCGAGCCGACCTTAGCCGAATTTAGCGGCTGCCGGATGGCGGATTTTCGGTCTTGCTCCCTCTTGATTGCAGCGGACGAACAAGGGGGAAAAAGCGATGTTGCACCTTAGGCCAAGGCTGTTGGGACTTGCAGTTGCGGCGCTCGCACTCGCCCCCTTGATGGCACAGGAGGTGCCGGTTCGAACCGTCGGACCGGCGCGCCTCGAAAATGTTCCCGCGATCCCCGATGCCGTCCAGCGGGCTTCGGAAGCCTATGCGACCGCGCGCGCCGCGAGCCTCGCCGATTGGTTCGATGATGGCTCATTGCTGATCCAGACGCGGCTGGGAACAGTCGACCAGTTGCACAGGGTCATCATGCCAGGCGGCGCGCGGAGCCAGCTTACGTTCGCATCGGAACCGGTCGCGGTCGGATACGCGACCAAAGGCCGATCTTTCGCTTTCATCCGCGATACCGGCGGCGACGAGCAGTTTCAGGTCTATGTGCAGGGCCTGTCGGGCGAACCCGAGGCATTCACCGCCCCCGGTACGCGCAATCTGCTCACGGCAGTCAGCCCGGATCGCAGGCTCATCGGCTGGTCCAGCACGGCGAGGGGATCGTCGGATTACAGTGTGGTGATCGCCGATCCGTCAGATCCCGGCAGCGCGCGGACCGTCTATACCGACAAGGGATCGACCTATCCCGCCAGTTTTTCGGCCGACAATCGCCTGCTGGCAGTGACCCGCCAGATATCTTCCGTCGAGCAGGCCCTGATTGTCGTCGATCTTCAAACGGGCGCGGTGCAGCAGGTGTCGGCAAGCGCGGGTGACGCCATCCGTTCCCCGGTGTTCCTCCCGGGCAAGCCCAAACTCCTGGCAATCAGCAATGTCGGCAGCGATGTGGCGCGGCTGGTCGAAATCGACATCGCGACCGGACATCAGAAAGTGCTGACGCCCGGCCTCGAATGGGATGTCGAGGCGATCGAAATGTCGCCCGATGGGCGCCAGGTTGCGTTCATCGTGAATGACGAGGGCTATTCGCGGCTGCACCTGCTGGACCTCGCGACAGGGCGAGAGCAAGCCGCACCGCAGCTTCCGACCGGTGTCATAACCGGCTTGAAGTTTTCTCCCGACGGGACGCGGCTTGCGTTCAGTCTTTCCGCGCCGAACTCCGCTGGCGATGTCTGGGTGGCGGAAATCGGCACGCGAGAGGTCGTGCGCTGGACGAATTCCGAGCTCGGGCTGATCGATGCAACGACGTTGGTCGAGCCGGAACTGGTTCGGTTCCCGAGCTTCGACGGGCGGCAGATACCCGCCTTTGTCTATCGACCTGCGGCAAGACCGGGTGGCAAGTTGCCGGTGGTGATCGATATCCATGGCGGGCCTGAAGGTCAGGCGCGGCCCGGCTTCAATCCGGGCGTGCAACACCTCCTCGACCAGTCCGGCGCCGTGATCATCCAGCCGAACGTTCGCGGAAGCAGCGGCTATGGCAAGCTGTTCATGACGCTCGACAACGGCCTCAAGCGCGAAGATTCGGTACGCGACATCGGCGCCCTCCTCGACTGGATCGGTCGGCAGCCGGACCTCGACAGCAACCGGGTGGTGGTGCGCGGCGGCTCTTACGGCGGCTATATGGTGCTGGCTGCGCTGACGCATTACTCCGATCGCTTGGCGGGAGGCATGGAAGCCTACGGCATTTCGGACTTTCTGTCCTTCCTCGAGAACACCGGAGCTTATCGCCGCGACCTTCGCCGACCGGAATATGGCGATGAACGTGTGCCTGAGGTGCGCGAAATGCTCAGGCGTATCTCGCCGCTCAACAATGTCGGCAAGATCACCAAACCACTGCTCGTCATGCAAGGTGCCAATGATCCCCGTGTTCCTCAGCGCGAATCCGACCAGATCGTCGCCGCTCTGCGCAGCCGGGGTGTGCCTGTGTGGTATCTGCTTTTCAGCGACGAAGGGCATGGTTTCCGTAAGGAACCGAATGAGGCGCTGCGACGCGCCGTCGAGACCGTCTTCCTTCGTCAAATGCTATCGGGAAATGACAAAGGAGCGCGGCGCAATTAGTCGGCTCATGAATATGGCCTCTGCTGCGGACCAATCATCGGCAGAGACCGAGGGCACGTATCCGCGCCGAATGCCTCCAATGAAACGGCCATGACGATGCAGCTGCAACGGGATGCTCGCCACAAATTGCACCGATCTACAGAGTTGCTGCATCAGACCGGAAATCCATGAAATCTGGGAGAACAGGTGGCGGTGCTGTCAAGCGCAGCGCAACTCGTCCCCGCTGAAACACGAACGCATCAAGCGGACGCCTGTCCCGTATCGATCCCGTCGACCATCGCATGAAGCGCGGCAAAGAAAGCCGCTTTCTCATTTTCGGCGAAGAGCTTGAGGCCAATTGCATTGCAGAGCCAATAGCCGTCGAGCGCAGTGCGGATAGCAAGCACCTTCGGATAATCCGGGTGTGCGCCGTGCTGTGCGAGGCGCTGTTGCATCATGACACCGAACGGGGACAAGAGATCCGGCTCGTTCGCCACAGCTGAAAGCAAGGCTGCGGCCATTCTCTCCACCTTCGGGTCCGGAGTTTCGGTCAATCGGATCCAGGCATGCAGCTGCGGCTTGAGATCCCGGCCCGCGATCCTTTCGATGATCTCTGCATCGCCTTCGAACACGGCGAGCAGTCGGTCGAGCATTGCCCCGATAAGGTCACGCTTGGTTGGAAAGTGGTGGAGCACGCCGCCCTTGCTCACGCCGGCCCGCAAGGCGACGGCATCCATCGTCAGGTGCGCAGCCCCAGTCTCGAGGACGAGCGTCTCGGCGGCGTCGAGCACCGCCTCGCGCCGTTCACCCGGTGCCTGGCGCCTAGCTGTCTTCGCCATCTTCATCCCTTCACTCGGCGCGCACCATAGCGCTGCGAGCACCATGATCAACGCCACCGCAAAAAGCTAGCAGGGCGGCAAAACCGTCTATATGGACGGTATTGCGGATCATCTGGACTGATTCGTGCCGTCATCACCTAGCCCGAAGAGGACAGCCATGCGCCTCCGTCTTGAACCTTTCGCCTATGCGATCATCGCCAGTGCCTTAGCAATCTCGCTCGGTCACCTGCTTGGCCATGACCCCTTGCAGCGAGCACTGTACATGACCCGGTTCACTGCACGCGTTGGCTTGCCGCTCGTGCTTCTGATCTACACCGCTTCCTCACTCTACCGACTATGGCCCAATCAGTGGACGGCGTGGCTGGCACGCAATCGAAGGTCGCTCGGTCTCAGCTTTGCACTCACGCACAGCGTTCACCTCGGGGCGGTGCTCAATTACATCGCGCAGCCAGGCAGTCCGCCGCAGCCAGCCGCCGGCATTATCGGTTACGTCTTCATCTACATGATGGCATTTTCGTCGAATGCGGCATCGATGAAGAGACTTGGGCAATGGTGGCATCGCTTGCATGCGGTGGGCGTGCAGGTTGTCTTCCTCTACTACCTGTCCGGCTACGCCTCGATGCTATTCGAGCCGGAGATGCGCGCGCTTGGCCTCGCAGTGGTGCCGATGCTGCTTGCAGCACTCGCCGTGAGAATTGCAGCATGGCGTAAGCGCTCGGTCGCAACAGTGCGCGTCTAGACGGCTGTCGCCCCAATCCATCGGAATACGCGGGGATCTATCTTCGAGCGCTTAGGTCGAGGCAAGGCGGGGAAGTTCAAGCATGTTTCGCATCCAGCCAGACAATGTCTGCCGGACATCTTCCGCGCTGATCGCGGGGGAGACATGGCTTCGTTCCAACGCGAAGCCTTGCCGCAATGCGATGAAGATCGCCGCAGGTTCAAGCGATAGCTCGGTGGTATGGGGCCGACGCGGAGCTCTCCATTTAGCGATGACCAGGCGGCAGCTCTAGACCCGGAAGGCGATCATTATTGCAGGACTGGAACGCTGTCTCTTTCAGCAGCTATGCCGGTTACGCGATCGACCATCGGTCGCATTCATGGCCGCACATCAATGGCGATCAGTGTGTGCGATCTCTCAACCGACTCAGGCGCGCAGCTGGCGATCATAACCTGAGCCTTCGCGCAGCATGCCGGCGACGGCGTCGGCGCTCACCGGACGCGAGAACAGGTAGCCCTGGATGTGCTGGCAACCCTCCCGCGCAAGCACCTCGAACTGGGCGATGTCCTCCACCCCCTCGGCGAGGGTCTCCATCCCGAGCGCGCTCGCGAGCGAGGTGATCGCGCGGATCACCGCGTGGCCATTGCTGCTGGTGCCCAGATCCTCGACGAAGCTCTTGTCGATCTTGACCTTGTCGAAGGGGAAGGAGCGCAGGTAGCTCAAGGAGGAATAGCCTGTCCCAAAATCGTCGAGCGCGATGCGCACGCCGAGATTGCGCAGCGAATGCAGCGTCGCCAGCGTTTGATCGACATCGGCGATGAAGATGCTCTCGGTGATCTCCAGTTCGAGCCGGCGCGGCGCGATCCCGCTCGCCGACAGCGCCGACAGGACAGTCGCGGCGATCCCGCTCGCGGCGAACTGCTTGGGCGAGACGTTGACCGCGACCGAGACGTCCTCGGGCCAGGTGCTCGCCTGGTGGCAGGCCTCGCGCAGCACCCATTCGCCGATCGGGATGATGAGACCGGTCTCCTCGGCGAGTCCGATGAAGTCGGCCGGGTTTACGCGCCCGCGGACCGGGTGGTTCCAGCGGATCAGCGCCTCGAACCCGGTCAGGCGCTCCTCCGCGAGGCTGTAGAGCGGCTGGAAGTTGAGCTCGAACTGGCCCTCCTTGATCGCCGTGCGCAGGTCCAGCTCGAGCTGGCGGCGCCGGCGGGCGGCCTCGTCGAGCGAGGGCTCGAAGAAGTGGTAGGTGGCCTTGCCCTCGTGCTTGGCGCGATAGAGCGCGAGGTCGGCGTTCTTCATCAGGGTGATGCCGTCCTTCCCGTCGCCCGGCGCGACCGCGATGCCGATGCTCGCCCCGCAGGCGGCGTGCTGGCCGTTGATGGTGATCGGCCGGTCGAAGCTGCGTTGCAGCGTATCGGCGATGGTCCCGAGGTCCGCGCTCTCCTTGACCCCGCCGACGAGGATCGCGAACTCGTCGCCCCCGAGCCGCGCGACGATCGCATCGGGGAGGTCTTCGCGCAGGTGATCGGCGATGATCCGCAGCAGAGCATCGCCCGCCGGATGGCCGAGCGTGTCGTTGACCATCTTGAAGTCGTCGAGGTCCACATAGGCGATCAGGACCTTCTCGCCCCGGCGCCGCCGCGCGAGGGCGTTGGCGAGCTGCTCGGTGAACAGCTTGCGGTTGGGAAGGCCGGTGAGCCCGTCGTGCAGGCCGACATGGACGATCTGCCGCTCGCGTTCCTCGATTGCGGCGACCATCTGGTTGAAGCTGCCGGCGAGCCGTCCGATCTCGTCGTCGGTCTCGATCGCGAGGCTGACCTCGCGGCCTTCGCCGATCATGCGGGTCGCGGCGTCGAGCTTCTGGAGCGGCTCGGTGACGCTGCGCGCGACCTTCCAGCTCATCCCCAGCACCATGGCGATCCCGCCGATCGCGAGCGCGATGAGCCAGGTCCTGAGGCTGGCATAGGCGGCGAGCGACCGGGCGAGGGCGTGGCGCAGCACCAGCCGCGGCGCGACCCCCTGCTCGAGCACGGCGAGATCGGAGGTGTGATAGAGAAAGCGCTCGCCCTCGGCGCTGCGTTCGAACACCTCGCCCGGCGCCGCATCGCGCAGCCAGCCTGGCTGGGAGCCGGTCTCCACCACCTGCGCCTCGAGCGCGATCGGGGCCAGTTCGACCAGCCGGTCGAGCTCCTCGCGGTCCAATGGCTGCGCGATCACCAGCCAGCCGATGAGATCGGGCGCCTCGATCGGTGCGGCGGCGGCCAGCGCGAGCCCCTGCCGCGAGCGGATGATCCCCTGCGTTTCGCCCGCATCGAGCCGGGTCATGAGAGCGGCGGGCGACGGCACGGCCGCCGCGTCTGCGGCGAGCGCCTCGCCCTCGAGGGTGAGGACGAAGGCCTTGCCGCTGCGGGCGCGGCCCTCGAGACTGGCGAGCGCGCTGGCGATGGTCGGCACGTCTCCGGTCGCGACCGCCTCGCGGAAGCCGAAGTCGCGGGCGAGGACGCTGGCCTGATCGCCCATCTGTCGTCCCCGGGCGGCAAGGATCTCGTCGAAGACGCGGGCATTGGCCTCGAGGTCGCGCGCCGCGCTCGCCTCGCCGAAACGCTGCAAAGCCTCGGCCGCGAGCGAGATGACGAGGCCCAGCACCATCGCGAACAGCCCGGCATAAAGCAGCGCGATCCGGGTGCGCAGCGTTCCGAAGCGCAGCATCCCGAGCCGTGCCAGGCTTGCGCGTGCGGGCGCGCCAGAGGCTTCGGCCGGGGTCACCGCAGCGTGACCTTGAGCTTGTGCGCCTGCGCCCCGCCGGTGACCGAGAGCGCCGAGGTGCTCTCGTTGTCCGCCCCGCGCAGCTGCGGGTGCCACACGGTCACGCGCGCAGGGCCGGCCGGAACGCCGGTCAGGGTGACATAGCCGTTGTGGTCGGTCTTGTCGGCAAACGGCGTATCCGAGACCCGGATGTAACCGCGCATCCGGTCGTGGATGTTGCACCCGAGCTTGACGCTGGCGACGATCGGGAAGGCTTGACTGCGGGTCTGGTCGCGGCCGTACAGCTCGATGGTGAAGCGCGCGGGCTTGGAGAAGCTGTAGATCGAGTGGCGCACGTTATCGAGGTTGGGAAAGGCAACCGTGCTGCCCTTGGGAACGACCAGCGTGCCGGGCACAAACTGCTGGTTCTTCTGGCCCATGCCCATTTTCCAGGGGTAGCGGACCGGACCCGCGTCGCCCGCGGCGCTGTGCAACTCGACCACCGCATCGCTCACCGGCAGGCCGTTCGCGTCGACGACGCGGCCGCGAGCGAGGCCGCGCGCCTGACGCTCGAGGAGCGGCGGGGCACATGATTTTTCAAACCCGCCGCATGGGCGCGCGACTGGATGCTCGACGCGGCGCAGTGGATAGCGCTGGTGGTGATCGTCACTGGCCTTGCCCAAACCGCCTTCTACGTCGTGCAGCTCGTCTATGCCGCGATCGCGCTCCACAACCGCCCGCCGGTGCCGCGCGGCGCAACCCTGTGGCGTCGCTACTCCGACCAGGCGCCGCCCATCGCGGTCATCGCGCCCGCCTACAACGAGGAGCTGACCGTCGTCGAAAGCGTGCGCTCGCTGCTCGCCCTGCACTACCCGAATTTCGAGGTGCTGCTGGGCAACGACGGTTCGAAGGACGGCACGCTGGCGCGCGTGATCGCCGAGTTCGGGCTGAAGCGGGTCGGGCGCTATATCGACAAAAGCGTGACGCATCAGCCGATCCGGGGTTTCTACGCCAGCCCCGACCTGCCGCGCCTGCTGGTCATCGACAAGGAGAACGGCGGCAAGTCCGCCGCGCTCAACGCCGGGATCAACGCCTCGCGCTCGCCCCTCTTCTGCGCCATCGACGCGGACTCGATCCTCGAGACCGATGCGCTGCTGCGCGTGGTGCGGCCCTTCATCGACTTTCCCGACCGGACGATCGCGGTCGGCGGCACGATCCGCATCGCCAATGGCTGCACGATCGACGCGGGCCGTGTGACGGGCGTGCGGCTGCCGCGCAACTTCCTCGCGCTGGTGCAGATCATGGAATACCTGCGCGCCTTCCTCATGGCCCGTCTCGCGCTCGGCCAGATGCAGGCGCTGACCGTGATCTCCGGCGCCTTCGGCCTGTTCAGCCGGCAGCGCGTGGTCGAGGTCGGCGGCTACAGCCACGGCACCGTGGGCGAGGACATGGAGCTCGTCGTCAAGCTCCACCGTCACATGCGCGACCTGAAGCTTCCATACCGCATCGATTTCATCCCCGAGCCGGTGTGCTGGACCGAGTGCCCGGAGGACGTCGGGGTCCTCGCCCGCCAGCGCAGCCGCTGGCAGCGCGGGGCGCTCGAATGCTTCGCAAAGCACCGCGACATGACCTTCAACCCCCGCTACGGCCGGATCGGCTTCGTCGGCTTCGGCCACATCGTGCTGGTCGACGTGCTCGGGCCGCTGATCGAGGTGCTCGGCTACCTGCTCGTGCCGCTGCTGTGGGCGCTGAACCTCCTCGCCCTGCCGTGGCTGCTCGCCTTCCTCGCGGCGACCTTCACCTTCGGGATCGCGATCAGCGCGCTGACCCTGATCCTCGAGGAGGTGCAGCTGCGCCGCTTCCCCCGCGCCCGCGAGCTGGCGATCCTCGGCTTTATCGCGGTGGTCGAGAACCTCGGCTACCGCCAGCTGTCGAATGTCTGGCGGCTCAAGGGCTGGTGGCAGTTCGCCCGGCGCGAGCAGGGCTGGGGAGCGATGACGCGCAAGGGCTTCGGCGGCACGACGGCCTAGCCGCGGGCGCGTTCGATCGCCGCGATGAGCTGCGAGAGCTGCCCCGCGTAGTCGGCGCCGCTGCGCGCGCTTTCCTCGAGCTGCAAGGCGGTCTCGCCGACCTCGGGCGCCCCCACCATACCGGCGAGCCCGGCGAGCTTGTGGGCGCGCTCGATGATCGTCTCCCGGTCGCGCCGCGCCCAGGCAGCGCGGAGGGCCTCGATCTCGCCGGGAAGCCGGTTCGCGAACTTCGCCCTGAGCGGCGCCAGCCAGTCCTCGTCGGATGTCATGCGAGGAAGCCGCGCACCTGCTGCGCGAGGCTCATCGGGTCGAAGGGCTTGGCGATCACGCCGCGCGCGCCCTGCGTGGCGAAGGACTGCATTTCCGTCGGCTGGGCCCGCGCCGTGATGAACACCACCGGCAGCTGCGCGGTCCGGGGATCCTCCCGCAGCCGTGCGAGTGTCGCGGGGCCGTCCATGCCGGGCATCATGACGTCGAGGAGGACGAGGTCGGGCATCCAGTCCGCGACGGTCGCGATCCCCTCGGCCCCGCTCGACGCGGACCGCACCTCGAGCCCTGGATCGAGGGACAGCGCCAGCAGCGCGATCTCTCGAAGGTCGGGCTCGTCGTCGACGTACAGGATGCGGAACATAGGATGATTTACTTGGGCTTGGCGGGTTTCGCCATCACGCTTTTCGTGAGGGTCGTGGGGTCACGACGAAGCCTGATCTCGCTTGGCTCGACTGCTGCTGGACGGTAGCGAAAACCATCTTCTATTCGCGTCGTTTACGACCCTGACGAGGGATAATCCATGTCTTGGAGTTCCACGCCACTTGGCGCCAGAAGCCGCCCCCGAAAGGAGAGAAGGTGTCCGGTGCTTGGACTTCTCGCATCGATCGGAGCTTCCTCGTCGCTGATGGCGAGACAAGTTGGCTCATGCGTTCTCTCGACTGGTCAACCTCACCCTGCTACGCCTTCCTGCCGACCGCGACGATCAGGGTGTCGAAGAGGATGCGCACCGCGTCGCCCGCGCGGGTGGCGACGAGCACCCGGTCCTCGATCCGCGCCGCCGTGTGGCCGGTGAGGACGCGCACCCCGTCGGCTGCGAAAGGCCAGTAGGTTCCGCGCACCGTATCATTCCAGCCGCGGCTGACCGTCAACACGGTGCGAGCGGCGCTTCGCTCTGCGATCGCAGGCGTCGGCGTCACCAGGCTCTACTCCTATCACGTCGCCGAGGCGGTCGCTGCGGGGCAGCTGCGCATCGTTCTCGCCCACGCCGAACACCCCCCGCTACCGGGGCACCTTCTGACCCCGGCGGGGCGGGTCTCGATGCCCAAGGTTCGCGCCTTCCCCGATTTCGGAGCACCGCGGCTGCGCGCCGCGTTTGCACGCCTTGCTGTCGAAGCCGCCGCGATGAATTGATCTCCATCTCGGTGAGCGCGGCCCTCAAGCGGCCAGCCGAACTGCAGCAGCTTTCGCGACCCGAGGCAGGTCCGGGACGATCCAGGGGCCAGCTTATCGGAGAGCGGACAAGGGAGCAGAGCCCTCAGGAAGAAAAAAGGTCAACCCAATCAGTATAGATTGGCGGAGCAGGAGGGATTCGAACCCTCGATACGGTTTTGCCGTATACACACTTTCCAGGCGTGCGCCTTCGACCACTCGGCCACTGCTCCGTGCTCACAAGTGCGCTACCGCTTCGCTGCATCGGCGCGAGGAGGGACGCCTCTCGGGGCAAGTGCGCGCCGATAGCGGCGAACGTGCGGGGGCGCAAGGCGCTGTGGATTGGTCGGCTTGTGAAATCGTGGTAAAGGAATCGCCGTGGCCAGCGCTGCGCGGATTCGGCATTCCCTGCGAACGCTGCCTCGAGAGCCCCTTTCCGCCCCTCGTGCGCGCGGAAAGGGGTTTTTGCTTTGGCGGGCGAGTGTGCCACAAGCATCGCCCATGAGAACCGCATTCCTCGCCGCTGCCGCGGCCCTCGCCCTGACGCTTCCGTTGGCCGCGCAGGAGGCCGCCAAGCCCGCCTACCCCGCCCCGAACGAGATCGTCGCCGCCGCGCCCCCGGCCGACTGGGTGGCGATCCCGGCGGAGGACCTGCTGGTGATGACCCTCGCCCCCGATGCCAAGGGCAAGCCCCGCACTGTGGTGATCCAGCTCATGCCCGCGCCCTTCTCGCAGGGCTGGGTCCACAACATCCGGCTGTTCGCGCGGGCCAGGTGGTACGACAACATCTCAGTCAACCGGGTGCAGGACAACTACGTCACCCAGTGGGGCGATCCCAATTACGACAACCCCGAAGCCAAGGGGAAGCCGAAGCCGCTGCCCGGGGGGCTGAAAGTGATGACGGAGAAGGAGTATACAGTTGATGTGACAACGTCAGCTGCGGCGGGCGTTGATGGCGCTCTTCAAGACGAGTTTGAGAGCTTAACCGAGCAGCGCGGCAGATGGCGCGAAGGAACTGACAAGCTGCCTCGCACCGGCAATTATGCTGATTTCGATTCCTTCTTTGAAGGGTGGCCCTTCGCTGGCAACGAGGATAATCCTGATGTCTGGCCCACCCACTGCTACGGCATGGTCGGCGTCGGCCGGAACTACTCCCCCGACACCGGCTCGGGTGCGGAGCTCTACACCGTGATCGGGCACGCCCCCCGCCATCTCGACCGCAACATCGCGCTCGTAGGGCGGGTGATCGAGGGGATGCAGCACCTCTCCTCGCTCCCGCGCGGGTCGGGGGCGCTGGGGTTCTACACCGAGGAGGAGGCGGGCAAGCGCACGCCGATCCTCACCGTCCGGGTGGCGAGCGACCTGCCGCCTGCCGAGCAGCCCAGGTTCGAATACCTCTCGACCGAGAGCAAGACCTTCGCGGCTTACGCCGAGGCCATCGCCAACCGCCGCGACCCGTTCTTCATCGTGCCGGCAGGCGGCGCGGATATCTGCAACATCCGGGTGCCGGTGCGGCGGGCTGCACCTTAATCGTCATTGCGAGGAGCCAAAGGCGACGCGGCAATCCATGGACTGACGTTGACCAATGCAGAACCGTCAATCCATGGATTGCTTCGCCTGCGGCTCGCAATGACGAGGAAGGAACTTACACCCGCTCCATCAGCTCGATGCGGTTGCCGAAGGGGTCTTCGGTGAAGAACCGCTGGTAGCCTTCGACCGGCTTGTCGTCACGGATCGCGCAGCCCGCCGCTTCCAGCCGATCGCGCAAACCGGCAAGATCGTCCACCAGCAGTGCCGGATGCGCCTTGCGGGCGGGGCGGAAATCGGGATCGACGCCGAGATGCAGGGCCAGCGTGCCGCCGGTGAACCAGCAGCCGTTCGGCGAGAGGTTGGCGGGCTTGGGCACCTCGACCATCCGCAGCAGCCCGGCATAGAACTCGCGCGCCCGCTCTTCGCCGCCTGCGGGAATGGCGAGCTGAACATGGTCCAGCCCCAGGACGGCCATCATTGCCGCTCCGCCTGCGCCACCGCGTCGCTCGCCCGCAGGGCCGAGACGATCCGGTTCAAGTGCGCCACGTCCTGCACCTCGACCTCGATGTCATAGGTCACGAAAGGCGGGTCGAGCTGCGACTGGGCGAGGGTCGTGATGTTCGCCTTGTTCTGCGCGAAGATGCCCGTCATCTCGGCAAGCGTGCCCAGCCGGTCGTAGATCGTCACCGAGAGTTGGCCGAGCGCGCCCACCGAGCGGTTGCCCCAGGCTAGATCGATCCAGTCGCTGTCGACCCCGCTCGCGAGTTCGAGGCAGTCGATCGCGTGGACGGCGACCCGCTCTCCCTTGCGGCGGATGCCGACGATGCGGTCGCCGGGGACCGGGTGGCAGCAGGTCGCGAGCTCGAAGGCGACCCCCGGTGTGAGGCCCCGTATCGAGATCGCTCGCTCGCGCCGGGTCCAGTGCTCATCCTCGTCGATCCCGGCGGTGCAGCCGGGGACCAGCGCCTCCATCACCTCGCGGTCGGATATCTTGGCCGCGCCGATGGCGTACATGAGGTCGTCGGGCTCCTCCATCCCGAGCCGCTCGACCGCCTCGCGGATCGCCTTCTTGCCGATCTTGGCGGGGACGCGCGCGGAAATCTCGTCGAACAGCTTGGCGCCGATGCTCGCGACCTCGGCGCGCTCCTTCATGCGCACCGCGCGGCGGATCGCGGCGCGCGCCTTGCCGGTGACGACGAAGGCGAGCCACGAGAGCTGCGGCGAGGCGCGCGGGTTCCTGATGATCTCGACGACGTCGCCGTTGCCCAGCGGCGTGCGCAGCGGCATGTGCCGCCCGTTGATCTTGACCCCCGCGGTCTCGAGCCCCAGCTTGGTGTGCACCGCGAAGGCGAAGTCGACCGCGGTCGCGCCCTTGGGCAGCTGGAACAGCGCGCCCTTGGGGGTGAAGGCGAAGATGCGGTCCTGATAGATCGCGAGCCGTGTGTGCTCGAGCAGCTCCTCGGCATCATGGCTGGCATCGACGATCTCGATGAGGTCGCGAAGCCAGCCGACCTCGCCGTCGGGCTTGTCGCCCTGCTTGTAGGCCCAGTGCGCGGCGAGGCCGTATTCGTTGGTGCGGTGCATCTCGCGGGTGCGGATCTGCACCTCCACCCGCATCGAGTTCTCGTACATCAGCGAGGTGTGCAAGCTGCGGTAGCCGTTCGACTTCGGCGTCGAGATGTAGTCCTTGAAGCGCCCGGGAAGGAACTGCCAGGTGGTGTGGAGGATGCCCAGGGCCCGGTAACAGTCCTGCTCGCTGTCGGTGAGCACGCGGAAGGCCATGATGTCGGTGACCTGCTCGAAGCTGACGTGCCGCTCGGACATCTTGTGCCAGATCGAATAGGGGTGCTTCTCGCGCCCCGAGACCTCGACCTTGAGCCCGGCCTCGGCGAGCGCCTGCTTGATCTTGAGCGCGATGTCGTCGACCTGCCCGCCGTCCTGCGAGCGCAGCTGTTCGAGCCGCCCGGTGATCGTGGCATAGGCCTCGGGCTCTAGCTCGCGAAAGGCCAGCGCCTGCATCTCACGCATGTATTCGTACATCCCCACGCGCTCGGCGAGGGGGGCGTAGATGTCCATCGTCTCGCGGGCGATGCGCTGGCGCTTCTCCGGCGACTTGATGAAGTGCAGCGTGCGCATGTTGTGGAGGCGGTCGGCGAGCTTGACCAAGAGCACGCGGATGTCCTCGGACATCGCCAGCAGGAACTTGCGCAGGTTCTCGGCCGCGCGCTCGTTCTCGGGCATGGCCTCGATCTTGGAGAGCTTGGTGACCCCGTCGACCAGCCGCGCGACCTCGCTGCCGAAATGGGCCTCGATGTCGTCGATGGTGGCGAGCGTGTCCTCGACCGTGTCGTGGAGCAGCGCGGTGATGATGGTCGCCTGATCGAGCTTCAAGTCGGTCATCAGCCCGGCGACTTCGACGGGGTGCGAGAAATAGGGGTCGCCTGACGCGCGCTTCTGCGAGCCGTGCTTCTGCACGGTGTAGACATAGGCGCGGTTGAGCATCGCCTCGTCGGCGTCGGGGTCGTAATCGAGGACCTTCTCGACGAGTTCGTACTGGCGCAGCATCACCGCAGAATATGTGCGCCGGGGCCGCCTGCCGCAAGTGCGAAGAACGCCGCAGTCACGGCGCCCACAGCGCGCCTATCGCCGCCCCGCCATTCGCCCCCCTCACGGGTCGAACCCGCAGCGGCGTTCCAGCGGCTCGATCGCGCTGCGAAGATCGCCCCTTGCGCGCGCGGCAGAAACATCTTGGGCAACCTTGTCGCGGGCCGCGACGAGATCCTGCGTCAGCACGGCTTCGTAGCCCTGTGTCTCGATGCCCCCGCGTTTCGCTTCGGAAAGCCTGCCAGCGGCGTGCAGTTCGTTGAGGATGGTCAGGCTGTGCTCAGTCCAGCGCTTGCCTCGCGCAGCCGCGGGCTCTCGTTGAGGATTGCTCTGGGACAGAGCGCTGCCGAGGAACAGGTAATAGCCAGCGCAGGCGATGCCGGCTTCATACTGGGCCATGTCGCGCGGCGGCGCGGCGGGCACCTGCGCGCCGAGCGGCGCAGCGGCGAGCGCAAGGCTCGCGAGGCCCGCTGCCCCCTTGGCGATTGCAAACAGCCTCACGACCACGTGGCTCTGGGCGGCAGGCTCATCAGGATCGCATCGATGTTTCCGCCGGTCTTGAGGCCGAAGATCGTGCCGCGGTCGTAGACCAGGTTGAACTCGGCATAGCGCCCCCGGTATTCGAACATCTGCGCCTCGTCGGCGGCGTCGAAGGGCTGGTTCATCCGCTTCCTGACGATCGCCGGGAAGATGCTGAGGAACTGCGAGCCGATGTCCCGGATGAAGGCGAAGTTGGCCTCGAAACCCGCCTCGTCGGTGCATTCGAGGTGGTCGCAGAAGATGCCGCCCACGCCGCGGTGGACCTTGCGGTGGGGGATGTAGAAATAGTCCTCCGCCCACTTCGAATAGCGCTGGTAGTAATCGGCTCCGTGGGGATCGCAGGCGGCGCGCATCGCGGCGTGGAAGGCTTGCGTGTCCTCCTCGTAGGGGATCGGCGGGTTGAGGTCCGCTCCGCCCCCGAACCACGCCTTGGTGGTGGTGAGGAAGCGGGTGTTCATGTGCACCGCGGGCACGTGCGGGTTGCTCATGTGCGCGACGAGGCTGATGCCGGTCGCGACGAAGCCGGGGGCTTCCGCGCTTGCCCCGTTGATCGAGCCCGCGAACTCCTTGGCGAAGCTGCCGCGCACGGTCGAGACGTTGACGCCGACCTTCTCGAAGATCTTGCCCTTCATCAGGCCCTGCACCCCGCCGCCGGGATCGGGATTGCCTTCCTCCTCGCGGTTCCACGGGGTGTAGGTGAAGGCAGCGTCCGAGCCCGCCTCGCGCTCTACGCTCTCGAAGGCGGCGCAGATGTCGTCGCGCAAGGCCTCGAACCACGCGCGGGCGCGCGCGGTGTGTGGTGTCCAGTCCGTCATACAGCCCCATCCGTCATTTTCGCGGGCCAGCATAGGCGATGGGGCGCGGCGCACAAGTCCCCGATCGGGTCGCCGCAAGCGGTCTTGCCAAGCCGCCTGGCGGCAGGCAGAGGAGGCGCATGGTTCGCGCTATGTTCGCCCCCTTCGCCTTCGCCGGTCACGAGCTCGCGCTCGGCGCGGCGCGCGCGCTCTACTGGCCGGCGGAGCGCGCGCTGCTGGTCGCTGACCTGCACCTCGAGAAGGCGAGCTGGTTCGCGGCGCGCGGCCAGATGCTCCCGCCCTACGACAGCCGCGACACGCTCGAGCGGCTGGCGGACGCGGTGAAGGCGACCGGCGCGCGGCGGGTCATCACATTGGGCGACAATTTCCACGACGATGCGGGCGCGCTCCGGCTCGACGCGCATTGCACCGGAATGCTGGAAGCGCTGACTCGGTCGCTCGACTGGGTGTGGATCACCGGCAACCACGACGAGCAGCTGCCGCGCGGCTTCGGCGGCACGATCGTGGAGGAACTCGCGATCGGCGGCGTGATCCTGCGCCACGAGGCCCGCCCCGGCGAAACCGCGCCGGAGCTCTCCGGCCACTATCACCCCAAGCTGCGCCTCAACGTCAGGAACCGCCACATCGCCCGCCCTTGCGCCGTGATGGGCCGCAGCATGGGCGGGACCGAGCGCATGATCCTGCCCGCTTTCGGCAGCCTTACGGGCGGGCTCGACGCGGCCCACCCCGAAATCCTCGGCGCGCTGCAACCGGCCGCGCGGATCGAGGCGCTGATGCCCGCCGATGGCCGCATCGCGCGTTTCCCGCTATGGCAGGCGGCGGCTCAAGACTCCACCTAGCGCTCAGGCCCGTTTCGCACTACATAGCCGCCAGCACGAAGCTACCACAGGAGAACACCCCATATCTCGTCCACCCCGGCGCTCGTTGGCCCCGCCTGTCAAAAGCGGCCCTCGTTTTGATTTCATGATCCAGGTTCCCAAGGTCCGCGTCATCGACGACGAAGGCGAGAACCTGGGGGTGATGTACACGCGCGAAGCGATTGAGCAGGCGAACGAAAAGGGCCTGAACCTCGTCGAAGTGTCCCCCAACGCGGACCCGCCGGTGTGCAAGTTCCTCGATGTCGGCAAGTATCGCTACGAGGCGCAGAAGAAGGCCAACCTCGCGCGCAAGACGCAGAAGACGCAGGACATCAAGGAAGTGAAGATGCGTCCGAACATCGACACGCACGACTACGACGTGAAGATGCGCAACGTCCACAAGTTCATCGAGCACGGCGACAAGGTGAAGATCACCCTGCGCTTCCGCGGCCGCGAGATGGCGCACCAGCATCTCGGCATGGACCTCTTGAAGAAGGTCCAGGACGACGTCGCCGAGGTCGCCAAGGTCGAGGCCTTCCCACGGCTCGAAGGCCGCCAGATGCTGATGGTGCTCGCGCCCAAGTAGCCGTGCGGCCAAGGACTCGGACAATCGCGGTGCGGACGCGCCACGCTCCCGCACCGCGCCTTCCTGCCGACCAGCGACGTGGCGCGTCGACAAAGCGCTGAATCATCCCGATTGCCGACAACACGAGGCCTCGGAACTGCGCTATAGGATCGGTGCGGTCCGGGCGGCCATCTGGTCCCCGCCGAGCCTGCCCGGACCGCATGACCCTTTTCGCAAGACCCCGGCAGGCGACGCGCCTCGCGGGGGCCTTCATGCAGGAAGACCCTTGACGATGCCGTTCCTGTCCCGCCCGCTCGCCCCCGCCCTGCTGCTCTCCGCCGCCGCGCTGGCCTTCGCCGCGCCTGCCCAGGCTCAGGCGCGCAGCGACGACGCGCTCGCCGCCTTCGCGCCCGCCGACCGGCTCGACCCCAAGACCATCGACTATTCGATTTGGGACGAGGCGATGAAGAGCATCGTCATCTCGATGGGCCCCTCCTTGCGCGAAGGCGCGCCGCGCCCCGACCCGAGCTTCGGCACCCGCCGCCAGTACGGCCACGTCTCGCGCTTCCGGCTGGAAGGCACGCGGGTGATGTTCAGCTTCCTCGATTCCGACGTGATCGCGAGCTTCACCGAGTACCGCAAGGACCTCGAGAACACCGCCAACATCGTCGACATCCAGTCGCTCTCGCGCAACGAGCAGCTCGCCTACTGGATCAACCTCCACAACGTCGCGATGGTCGAGCAGATCGCCAATGCCTGGCCGATCCGCCAGCCGCGCGAGATCAAGGTGGGCGGCGTCCCGCTCGACGATGCGCCGTTCATCACCGTCGAGGGCATCCGCCTCTCCCCCCGCGATATCCGCGAGAAGATCGTCTACCGCTACTGGAAGGACCCGGCGGTGATCTACGGCTTCTGGCGCGGCGAGATCGGCGGGCCCTCGCTCCAGAAGGAGGCCTACAACGCCGACAACGTCGCGCGCCTGCTCACCCGCGGGGCGATGGACTACGTCAACTCGCTGCGCGGCTCGCAGGAGAGCGGCGGCAAGCTCCAGGTCGCCGAGCTCTACCGCGAAGCCGCCCCGTTCTTCTTCCCCGATTTCGAGAAGGACGTGCGCGCCCACCTCGCCCGCTATGCCGACGAAAAGACCGCCGCGCTGCTCGAGAAGACCAGCGGCGCCGACCCGGTCATCAACGAGCACGACATCGCCGACATCGAGGGCGGCGTGCGCGAGCCGACCTATTCGAACATCACCTCGAACGGCCAGGCGATCAGCTTCCGCATCCCGCAGAGCGTCGCCTCGCTGCTGCGCGAGCGCGACGAGAAGTTCCAGGAGATCATCCGCCAGGGTCGCACCGGCACGGTGACCTTCAGCAACATCACCCTGCCCGGCGTCGAGAACGAGACCGGCGAGGTCGAATAGGGCGCGCGCCCTCCTGAACATTCGTTCATCGGCGGTTTAGCTTCCTGTAATATCATCGCTTCCCGACGGGATTCTCACGCTCGGGGAGGCATGACATGATCTACCAGCTGGTGATCGGCGCTCTGGCAGGTTCGGCAATCATCGCCCCGGCGATTGCCTCCGGGCCCGTCGAACGCACACCTTTGGCGGCCGCGACCGTCGCCTTCGCCCCGCCCCCGACTGCACTCGCGAACGAACCCGGCGCAGTCGATCCTCTTGCGATCTTCACGCCCACCACCGACCCGGTGCGGACCAGGATCGATTTCGAGATCTGGGACTATGCGCTCAAGCGCCTCGTCCTCAACATGGGCCCCTCCAGCGGCAAGGGCGCACCGCGGCCCGACCCGCAGGTCGGCACCCGCCTGAAATACGGTCCGCAGTCGCGCTACCGCCTCGAAGGCTCGCTGGCGATGTTCCGGTTCTTCGACAAGGATGTGATCGCAAGCTTCACCGAGTACCGGCAGGACCTGGAGCGGGTGGTCGCCACCCACGATATCGCTGCCCTCCCGCGCAACGAACAGCTCGCCTTCTGGCTGAACCTGCACAACGTCGCGCTGATGGAGCAGTTGGCGAAGGAATGGCCGGTGCGCGAACCGCGCGAGATCACGATCGGCGGCGTGCCGCTCGACGAGGCGAAGATCATCGATCTGCGCGGCATCCCGGTGTCGCTGCGCGACATCCGCGAGAAGATCGTCTTCCGTCACTGGCGCGACCCGAAGGTGATCTATGGCTTCTGGCGCGGCGAGATCGGCGGGCCGCAGCTCCAGTCCTACGCCTTCACCGGCGCCAATGTCCCCTCGCTGCTCGACGTTGCGGCGGCCGATTTCGTGAACTCGCTGCGCGGCACGCAGAAGTCGGGCGACACGCTCGCGGTCTCGACGCTCTATGCCGAGGCGGCGCCTTTCTATTTCCCGAACTTCGAGACTGATCTGCGCGCGCACCTGACCAGGTATGCCGAAGCCCGCGTTTCCGCGCTGCTCGCGGAGACGAGCGGCGTCAAGGCGACGATCGACGAACCCGCCATCGCCGACCTGCATGGCGGTTCGCGTCCGCCCAGCACGCTGTTCGCGTCCTCGCAACCGGGCGGAAGCGAAGACCCGCTGGCGATCATCGGCTGTTCGGACGAACTCGGGCAGGCGGTCTGCGATCTGACCAGGGAGCGCACGCGCAAGCTTCAGACCATGGCGCGACGCAAGGACCTGGCGCCGCGGGTGTTCTTCTCGAACATCGACCTTCCCGGCGACCCGCCGAACAAGCACGCGGTCGAGTGACCTTGCGCCTGTGCGCGCAGCGAGCGGCGGGCTTGCCGCCACGCGCCGGGTGCTGATACTCCCCCCGGGACACCACCGGGGGGGAGCCGAACATCGCATGACACCGCGCCGGATCGGTCTCGTTCTCGGGCCGCTCGCCTTCGCGCTGACCCTGCTGCTCGCGCCCCCCGCCGGGATGGGCGCGGGCGCCTGGGCGGTCGCGGGGCTGACCTTGTGGATGGCCGCCTGGTGGATGACCGAGGCGGTGCCGCTGACGGTCACCGCGGTGCTGCCCTTCATCGTCCTCCCCCTCGCCCGCGTCTCCAACGCCGAGGCGACCGCGGCGACCTATTACTCGCCGATCCTGTTCCTGCTTTTGGGCGGCGCCTTCATCGCGCTCGCGATCGAGCGCACCGGGCTGCACCGCCGCCTCAGCCTCGCGATCCTGCGCGCGGTGGGGGCGAACGGCGGGCCGGTGCGGCTGCTAGTCGCCTTCATGCTCTCGACCGCGCTGCTGTCGATGTTCATCTCCAACACCTCGACCGCGCTGATCATGATGCCGATGGCGCTGGCGGTGCTGGAGGGGGGCGGGAGCATTGCGGAGGAGGGCACGCCCTCAAGTAGCGAAGCGGTAGGGCAACAAGGACTCCCGCAGGAGGGCATCGCCGGGGCGCTTCCCATGGGCATCGCCTTCGCGGCGAGCATCGGCGGGCTAGGGACGATCGTCGGCTCGCCCACCAACGCCATCGCCGTCGGCCTGCTCGACAAGATCGTCGGCGTGCGCATCACCTTTGCCGAGTGGTCGCTCTACGGCATTCCGCTGGTGCTGCTCGGGGTGCCGCTCGCCGCGTGGATCATCGCCCGGGTGCAGTCCGTAGCGGCGCATCCCTTCGACATCGCCGCCGCGCGCGCCGCGATCCGCAGCGACGCGCGCTGGACCACGCCCGAGCTCAGGCTCGTGCCGATCTTCGTGCTCGCCTTTCTCGCCTGGACCACCCAGCCGCTGGTCGCCCCGCTGCTGCCGCCCGGCTCGTGGACCGACGGCACCATCGCGGTGATCGCCGCGCTCGCGCTGTTCCTGATGCCCGACGGGACGGGACGCCCGCTGCTGGTCTGGCAGGAAGCCGAGCGCGCGCCGTGGAGCGTGATCTTCATGTTCGGCGGCGGCCTTGCGCTCGCCGCGGGGATGCAGGCCTCGGGGCTCGCGGCGTGGATCGGGCAGGCGCTGCTGCCGCTCGCGAGTTGGCCGCTGATCGCGGTCGCGCTCGCGGTGGTGGTGCTGGTGATCGTGGTCACCGAGTTCGCCAGCAACGTCGCGACCGCGACGGGGATCGTGCCCGTGGTCGGCTCGCTGGTCGTGGCGCTCGGCGTCGACCCGATCCTGCTCGCGCTCCCCGCGGCGATCGCGGCGAGCTGGGGCTTCATGCTCCCCGCAGGCACCGGCCCCAACGCGATCGCCTGGGCGACGGGGCGCATCCGGATCGGCCGGATGGTGACGGCGGGCGCGCTGCTCGACGTCGCCGGGGCTCTGCTCATCGTCGGTGTGGTGTGGTTGATCGCAAGCATCACGTGAAATCTTTCGCGCCCCGCTTGAAAGGATCGTACGCGGGCGATAGCTCTCGGCCCAGCACAGCGGCGGCAGCGGAGAGGCGTTCCTGCGGAGGTTAGGAACGGGCGCCCTGCCCCGCGGACCGGCTCCCGCCTTCCTGGGAGCGCGCTCACGAGGAAGGACCCGTCGCCATGACCGACGCCGTCGATGCGACCCACACCCCCACCCCCCGCCGCAAGCCCAAGCCCGCCCGGCGCGAGATCGGCGGCCGCCCGCTCAGCCCCGCGACGCTGATGATGGGCCACGGCTTCGATCCGGTGCTCTCGGAAGGCTCGCTGAAACCGCCGATCTTCCTCACCAGCACCTTCGCCTTCGAGAGCGCGGCCGCGGGCAAGCGCCACTTCGAGGGCATCACCGGCCTGCGCGAAGGCGGCGCGGAGGGCCTCGTCTATTCGCGCTTCAACGGCCCCAACCAGGAGATCCTCGAGGACCGTCTCGCGGTGTGGGACGGGGCCGAGGACGCGCTGACCTTCGCCAGCGGCATGACCGCGATCTGCATCCTGATGATGGCCTATGCAAGCGCGGGGGACGTGATCGTCCACTCCGGCCCGCTCTACGCCGCGACCGAGGGCTTCGTCGCCAGGACCCTGTCGCGCTTCGGGGTCAGCTATGTCGACTTCCCGGCCGGCGCGACCCGCGAGGAACTCGGCGCGGTGCTGGCGAAGGCCAGGGCCCAGGCGGATGAGCGCGGGGGCAAGGTCGCGATGATCTACCTCGAGAGCCCCGCGAACCCCACCAACGCGCTGGTCGATGTCGAGGCGGTGCGGGACGCGCGCGACGCCGCCCTGCCCGGCACGCCGATCGCGATCGACAACACCTTCCTCGGCCCCCTGTGGTCGCGGCCGCTGGAGCACGGCGCGGACATCGTCGCCTATTCGCTGACCAAGTATGTCGGCGGGCATTCGGACCTCGTCGCGGGCTCGATTGCCGGGGCGAAGCAGTGGATTGCGCCGGTGCGGGCCCTCAGGAACACGATGGGCGGGATCGTCGATCCCAACACCGCGTGGATGCTGCTGCGCAGCCTCGAGACGGTCGAGCTCAGGATGCAGCGCGCCGGGGAGAACGCCGCGAAGGTCTGCGCCTTCCTGCGCGATCACCCCAAGGTCACCGGGCTGGGCTATCTCGGCTTCATCGAGGACCCGCGCCAGCAGGATATCTACGACCGCCACTGCCTCGGCGCCGGATCGACCTTCTCGCTGTTCCTCAGGGGCGGCGAGGCCGAGTGCTTCGCCTTCCTCGACAACCTCACCATCGCCAAGCTCGCGGTCAGCCTCGGCGGCACCGAGACGCTGGCGAGCCACCCCGCCTCGATGACCCACCTCTCGGTCCCGCAGGCGAGGAAGGACCTGCTCGGCATCACCGACAACCTGGTGCGGGTGAGCATCGGCATCGAGGACGCCGGCGACCTCATCGCCGACTTTGCGCAGGCGCTGGAGCACGTTTAGGTTGCCCTGCCCACCCCGCTGCGACTAGCCAGCAAAGCTGGCAGGTCTCGCTCCCCTCCCGCAGGCGGGAGGGGTTGGGGGTGGGCTTGCAGGGAGGACAGCATGACCGACAGCCGCAAACCCGTGTTCCTCGTGATCGGCGCGGGCGCCGGCATCGGGGGCAATGCCGGCTTACGCTTCGCCGCGGGGGGCTATCACGCGGTGCTCGCTCGCCGCTCGGACGAGGCGGGGCTGGCCCGCATGGTCGCCGAGATCGAGGCGGCGGGCGGCAGCGCCTCAGGCACGCTGCTCAACGCCGCCGAGGACGGCACGATCGAGGAGCTGGTCGAGCGCACCGAGCGCGACATCGGCCCGATCCGCGCGGCGCTCTACAACCTCGGGGCGCAGATCGGGAACCGCAGCCTCGAGAACACCCCGCACCGCATCTTCGAGCTCGGCTGGCGGCTCGGCACCTACGGGGTGTTCCGCCTCGCCCATGCCCTGCTCCCGCGCATGGTCGAGCGCGCCGCGAACGGCGGCCCGCACGGCACGATCCTCGTCACCTCGGCGACCGCGGCGGTGCGCGGCAATGCCGGGCAGCACAGCCACGCCGCGGCGATGGGCGGGCGGCGGATGCTGTGCCAGACGTTGAATGCCGAGTTCGCAGCCCAGGGCGTCCATGTCGCGCACGTGGTGGTCGACGGCGCGGTCGATGCCCCCGACACGCTCGGCAAGCTGCTGGGCGACCGCTTCGAGGCCTTCAAGCAGGGCAAGGGCGCCGACGGGGTGATCGACCCCGCGGCGCTCGCCGAGACCTACTGGCACCTCGCCCACCAGCCGAGGAACTGCTGGACGCACGAAATCGACGTGCGCCCCTGGACCGACGTCGCGTGGTGGAACGACAACCCCGACCCGCAGATCAACGCGGTCGCCAAAGGCTTCGCCGGACCGCGCGCCGACTAGGCCCGGCTCAGCCCTTCCAGCTGCGCCGCTCCTCGGCGGCGCGCAGGACCTCGTAGGCGGTCTGGACCAGCTGGAACTGCCGCGCCGCCTCGGCGTCGCCGGGCTTGACGTCAGGGTGGACCTCCTTGGCCTTCGCCCGCCACGCCTTCTTCACCGCCTCGAAATCGGCATCGGCCTCGAGCCCCAGCACCTCCAAGGCGCGCATCTCGTCGGCCGAGCGCGAGCCGTCGCCCGAGCCCGCCCAGCCGTAATGCGAGGCTTCCGCATAGCCCGCGTTGTCGCGGCGCTCGGCACGGGCGCGTTCCTCGCGCTCGGCCTGTTCGAGACCTTCGAAATAGTCCCACTTGGCGTTGTATTCGGCGGCGTGCTTCTGGCAGAAATACCAGCGGTCGCGGCTGTTGGGGGCCTTGGGCGCGGGGCAATCGCCCGGTTCCTCGCAGCCGTGCCGGTCGCAGATCCGCACCTTGGCCGCCTCGCGCGAGGAGCCGTAGCCCCGCCAGCGCGGGAAGCCCCAGTCCATCGAGCGACCGGCGCGGCTCATTGGCCGCGTCCGCGGGCAGCTGGCTGCATGTCGTTGGTCGATGGAGTCACGCTCCCCATCTAGGCGCGGTGGCCCGAAATGGGAAGGCGTGAGAACGGTGGGAACCGGTTGCAATGTGAAATGTTGCACCGCAAAAGGACGAGCGGCGCCTCCCCTGTGCGGAGCGCCGGCGAGAGACGGATGATGAGCCAGCAACTGACCCTTTCCAGCCTGTTCTGCGCGCTTGCGCTGGCGGGGCTGTGCGTGGTCGGCTCGGCGCGCGACCTCGCCGGCCTCGACGCTCCGCTGGTGGCCGAACAGGCCGAGCTCGCGCCCGGCCTGCTCAACGGCTGATCCCTCAGTTGATGATCACCGAGGCGGCGCGGCGGTTCTGCGCCCAGGCAGCCTCGTCCGAGCCGAGCGCGACCGGGCGCTCCTTGCCGTAGCTGATCACCGCAATGCGGTTCCCGTCGACGCCGAGACTGACGAGGTAGGCCTTGGCGGCATTGGCGCGGCGCTCGCCGAGCGCGATGTTGTATTCGCGGGTGCCGCGTTCGTCGGCATGGCCTTCGATGGTGAAGGTCAGCTGCGGGAAGCGCGCGAAGTACTGCGCCTGCGCCTGAAGCGCGGCGGCGTCCTGGGTGTCGATGTTGTAGCGATCGGTGTCGAAATAGATCGTGGTCGAGGAGCCGACGGCCTGGGCGAAATGCGCCTGCGTGCCGACCTGCGGGCCGCTCGGCGGGGTGTAGGTCTCGCGCGGGGTAGTCGGCGCGGGGGTCTCGCCCGCGACCGGCGGGAGGGTCTCGGGCGCCTTCTTCGCACAGGCGGCAAGTCCGGTGGCCGAGGCCAGCAGCAGGATCGTGGCAATCTTCTTGTTCATCGCTCTTTTCCTTTCACGTGATCGTCAGGGCCGGATCGGGCCCCAGGCAGGGTCGGAGGCATCGACGGGAGTGGGCAGGCGACGCTCGTTCTGGCCGGTGAGATCCACCTGCCAGATCCCCGAACGCCCGGAATTCTTTTCGGTGCGGAAGAACTGGATGATGCGACCATTGGGGGCCCAGGTGGGGGCCTCGTCCTGCCAGCCGTTCGTCAACACGCGCATACCGCCGCCGCTCGTATTCATCACGGCGATGTTGAAGTCCCCGGCGATCCGCGTAAAGGCGATCTGGTCGCCGCGCGGGCTCCATTCGGGCGTGGCGCAGCGCCCGCCGAAGAAGCTGATGCGCTTCTGGTTCTTCCCGTCGGCGTCCATGATGTAGCACTGCTGGCTGCCCGAACGGTCGCTTTCGAAGACGATCCTGGTGCCATCGGGTGAGAACGACCCGCCGACATCGATCCCCGGATTGTCGGTGAGCTTCACCGCCGGCCCGCCGGTCGCGGGGATGCGGTAGATGTCGGTGTTGCCCGCGACCGCCATCGAGAACAGGATCGAGCGGCCGTCCGGCGACCAGCGCGGGGCGAGGGTCGGGTTCCTGTTCTCGGTCACCAGCGTCTGCCTGCCGGTGCCGATGTCATAGACATAGATGCGCGGATTGCCGTCGACATAGGAGAGGTAGAGGATCTTCGAATAGTCGGGCGAATAGCGCGGGGTGAGCGCGGTGGCGCTGCCCAGGGTGAGGAAGCGGTGGTTCGCCCCGTCGCTGTCCATAACCGCGAGGCGCTTGACCCGGCGGTCCTTGGGGCCAGTCTCGGCGATGTAGGCGATGCGGCTGTCGAAGAAGGGGCTCTCGCCGGTGAGGCGCGAGAAGATGAGGTCGGAGCACTTGTGCGCCGCGCGCCGCCAGTCCCCGGGCGCGACCACCCAGCCCTCGCGCACCAGCTGGTTCTTCAATTGCACGTCGTAGAGGTAGCAGCCGACCACCAGCCGGCCATCGTCGCGCGCGCGGACATAGCCCTGCACCAGCATCTCCGCGCCCCGCCCACTCCAGGTGTCGTAGACCGGCGCGGTGACCTGCGGGAAGCCCGGCGCCGGGAGGGCGTCGGGGCCCACCGGCTTGAACAATCCGTTGTTCCGGAGGTTGGCGGTGATGACCCGCGAAATCTCGCGCCCGAGCGCGGCGGTGCCCGCCTCGTTCGCCGGGGTCGGCTTGTTGGCGTCGGTGGCGAAGGCGGGAATGGCGATGCCGATGTCGGACCAGGCGCTCTCGTCGGTGACGGTGCCGCGCAGCGGGCCGTCGTCATCGTCTTTGCCATCGACAGCCACGCTCTCGACCTTCTGGTCGGTGCCGATCGGGGCGCCGAGATCCTGCGCGGCGAGCGGGCTTGCCAGCAGCGCGGCGGAGAGCAGGAGGAACGTCTTGGTCATGTCAGAGCCTTCGGTCGAATTGCCACTCGAGGTCGTCCCAGCGACTATAGAACTGTTCGGGCAGTTTGGAGAAATCGGCAAGCTGCACCGCGCGGATCGCGCGCTCGCAATGGAGCGCGGCCTGCGGGCGGTTGCTTTCGGTGATGCTGTTGGGGTTGGTACGGCAGGTCGGGCGGCCCTTCAGCGACCCGTCGGGATTGAGCCGCCAGCTCACCACCGAGACGAGCAGCTCGGCATCGACCCCATTGGGGGCGGTCCAGTTGCGCTTGATCTGGCGGGTGATCGCCGAGCGCAGGTCGGCCGCCTCCTGTGCGCCGAACTTCGCCGCCGGGGCGCGGGTTTCCTGCGTGGTCGTCGAGGAGCCCTTCCCGTCGAGGAAATCGTCGCCGATCCGGCTCCCGCCCCCGGCCTTGGGCGCGGGGCGCTGCTGAGCCGTCTGACTGGACGCCGGGCGATCGGGCCGCGAGCGGTCGCGCGAAGTTGCGGGCTGGCTCGCCGGGTTGCGCACCGTCGGCTTGGGCGGCGTCGGCTGCGGGCGGCTCGCCGGCTGGGGCTGCGCCGGTTCGGGCGCAGGCGCGGGCTCGGGAGCGAGCGTCGGGGCGATCGCGGCGCGGCTTTCCGACACCGGATCGGGCGCGGCAGCCTCGAGGCCGACGTCGGTCGCGAGGCTCACCTCGATCCGCTCGGGGAAGACCGAGACCTCGCTGCGCACCGCCTGCATCAGCAGCACGGCGACCAGCGCGCCGTGCAGCACGAGCGCCGCGGCAAGGCCGACCTTCTCGTCGTTGCGGAGCGTCCTCTCACCCATCTCACCCTCGAGCTATGGCGGCGTAACTGAACCGTCGGTGACCAGCGAAATCGAGGTAAACCCGGCGCGCCCCAGCTCGCCCATAACCTGCATCACCCTGCCATAGTCGAGGCTGCGGTCGCCGCGCAGGACGATAAGCGGGGGCTCGCCGCCGCGTTGCAGCGCCGCGAGCGCGTCGGGGAGCCCGCCGGCGGGCACCGGGTCCTCCTCGATGTAGATCGTGCCCGCGGCGTCGATCGAGACGGTGATCTGGTCTGGCTTCTCCTCGACCGGCGCAGCGCGGCTTTCGGGCAGCTCGACCGGCACGCCATCCGCGGGGAGCGTCACCGTCACCATGAAGATGATCAGCAGCACCAGCATCACGTCGACGAGCGGGGTGACGTTGATCTCGGACATCGCCGCGCGGCGGGTGCGCTTGCTGCGACGGCCTCGCCCGCCGGAGGAAAGACCCATCCCCATCAGGCGCGGTCCAGCTCGCGGCTGAGGCCCATGTGGAGCTTGTCGGCGAAGCGCTGGAGGCTCGCCTCGTAGCGGTCGACCGCGCCGCCGAAGCGGTTGTAGGCGATCACCGCGGGGATCGCCGCGAACAGCCCGATCGCGGTCGCGAACAGGGCCTCGGCGATGCCGGGGGCGACGACGGCGAGCGAGGCGCTCTGCTGCGCACCGATCTGGAAGAACGAGTTCATGATCCCCCACACGGTCCCGAACAGGCCGACGAAGGGCGCGACCGAACCGACCGTGGCGAGGAAGTTGAGCCGCCCGGCGAGCTCGTCGGCTTCGACGGCGATCTGGCTCTCCATCGCCGCGGCGATGCGCTGGCGGGCGGCGTCGCGATCCACGGGCTGCTTGGCGGTGGACTTCTTCCACTCGTCGAGCCCGGCCCCGGCGACCCGCGCGGCGGGGATGTCCTTCCTCGCCTGCTTGGTCAGCAGCCCCTCGCGGTCGCGCTGTTCCCAGAACTCCTCCTCGTAATCGCGCGACTTCCGGCGCAGCGAGCCCGCGCGCAGCGAGAAGGAGACGATGATCGTCCACACCCAGACGCTGGCGAGGATCAGCCCGGCCATCACCGCCTGAACGATGATGTCGGCCTGGAGGAACAGGTCGACCGGGTTGAGCCGGGTCGGAGCGGCAGCGGCGGCGCTGAGCAGGTCGAGCGTCACGGGGTCAGGCATCCTTGTTCATGAAGGTTTGAAAGGCGTCCCGCCACGCGGCGGGCTGGCGGCGCGGGCGGCCGCCCAAGGTGATGAAGCCGACGCGCATCTGCGCCTCGCACAGCAGCTCGTCCCCGCGCGAGGCGGTCTGGTGCATCCGGCACGAGGCCGCGCCGACCTCGGTGCAGCTTGTGGCGATCACGACGTCGTCGTCGAGCCGCGCGGGGCGCAGGTACTTGAGGTTGACCTCGGAGAGCGCATAGGCACCCTCCCCGCTTTCGATCGCGGCGCGCTGGTCGATGCCGAGCAAGCGCAACAGGTCGCTGCGCGCGCGCTCGAACCAGCGCAGGTAATTGGCGTGGTAGGTGATCCCCGAGAGGTCGGTGTCCTCGTAATAGACGCGCACGGCATAGAGATGCCGCGCACCGTCGAGGATGCCGCCGGGGGGAGTGGGAGAGGTCATCAAGCGCCACCTAGCCTAGCGGGGAATCCCTGCAAAGAGCGGTCTGTGCCATTTCTGGATGAACCGCCACCGAACGGGGGCAGCCGGTCAGCGTCGCGCGATCATCGGCCCCAGGGGTTCGCCGCCGAAGATGTGGACGTGGAGGTGCGGCACCTCCTGCCCGCCGTGCCGGCCGATATTGGCGAGGAGGCGATAGCCGGGCTCGACGAGGCCCTTTGCGCGCGCCACTTCACCGACGGCGCGGATGAAGCCGGCGATTTCTTCTTCGGAGGCCTTAGCGGAGAAGTCGTCCCAGCTGACGTAGCGCCCCTTGGGGATCACCAGCGTGTGCACCTCGGCCTGCGGGTTGATGTCCTCGAAGGCGAGCGCCCAGTCGTCCTCGTAGACCCGCCGCGAAGGGATCTCCCCGCGCAGGATGCGGGCGAAGATGTTGGTGTCGTCATAGGGAAGGGTCGGGTCGATCGGCATCTATGCGCTCCGGCTGGCTTTTTCCGTGAGGCCCGAGGTGCCCTCGCGGCGGTCGAGTTCGGCGAGGACCTTCTCGAGGGGCACGCCCTTCTCGGCGAGCAGCACCATCAGGTGGAACAGCAGGTCCGCCGCCTCGCCGACGAGTTCCTGTTCGTCCCCGGCGAGCGCGGCGATCACCGCCTCGGTGGCTTCCTCCCCGAGCTTCTGGGCGATCTTGTTGAGCCCCTTGGCATGGAGCTTCGCCACGTAGCTCGTCTCCGGCGAGGCGGCGAGGCGTTGGGCGATGGTCGCTTCGAGGCGGGCAAGGGTGTCGGACACGCGGCTCTCTGTCGTCATTGCGAGGAGCCGCAGGCGACGCGGCAATCCATGGACCTGGCTCGCCACAGTTGGAGACACCGGTCCATGGATTGCTTCGCTACGCTCGCAATGACGAGAATTCAACCGCGCGCCGGCAGCCCCGCCGCCCGCAGCGCCGCGTGGGCCTCGGCGATGGTGTGGTGGCCGAAGTGGAAGATCGAGGCGGCGAGCACCGCGCTGGCGTGGCCCTTGGTGACGCCTTCGACGAGGTGTGCGAGGCTGCCGACGCCGCCGCTGGCGATCACAGGAATGCTTACGGCGTCGGCAATTTCGCGGGTGAGGTCGAGGTCGTAGCCGCGCTGCGTCCCGTCCCCGTCCATCGAGGTGACAAGGAGTTCCCCCGCGCCCAGCCCCGCAACCTTCAGCGCGTACTCGACCGCGTCTATCCCGGTCGGCTTGCGCCCGCCGTGGGTGAAGATCTCCCAATTCCCGCGCGGGGTGCGGCGCGCATCGACGCTGGCGACGACGCATTGGCTGCCGAACTTCTGCGCGATCTCGCCGACCAGCTCGGGCCGGGCGACGGCGGCGGAGTTGACCGCGACCTTGTCCGCCCCCGCGAGCAGCAGCGCCCGCGCATCCTCGGCGGAGCGCACGCCGCCGCCGACGGTCAATGGCATGAAGCACACCTCCGCCGTGCGCCGCACCATGTCGAGCAACGTCCCACGCCCTTCGTGGCTGGCGGAAATGTCGAGGAAGCACAGCTCGTCCGCCCCCGCCGCATCATAAGCGCGCGCCTGCTCGACGGGATCGCCCGCGTCCTTGAGGTCGACGAAATTGACGCCCTTGACCACGCGGCCATCGGCGACATCGAGACAGGGGATGACGCGGATGCGGACGGTCATTGCGCTGAGAACTTCCAAACGGCGAATCCAAGACAGGCAAGCGAGATGACAGCCCACCCCGAAGCCTCCAAACGAAACCGGGTTGGCGAGTCACTCTTTGCGATGCGACGGCCATTCTCGCCGATGAATTCACCGCGCATGAGCGAGGTGACAGTCACCCACAGCCCGCCTAGTCCGATAAGCAGAGCAACAATCGCCTCAATCTCGTTCACACCCGCGCCCCCATCGCGATCGCCGCCGCGAGATCGAGCCGCCCTTCGTAGAGCGCCCGCCCCGTGATCACCCCCTCGATCCCCTCGTGCGCGTGGAGCGAGAGGATGTGGATGTCGTCGAGGCCCTTCACCCCGCCGCTGGCGATCACCGGAATGTCGACGCGGCGGGCGAGGTCCACCGTGGCCTCGATGTTCACGCCCTTCAGGAGGCCATCGCGGCCGATGTCGGTGAACAGCAGCGAGGCAACGCCGGCGTCCTCGAAGCGGCGGGCGAGGTCGGTGACGGGGACGTCGGAGACCTCCGCCCAGCCCTCGGTCGCGACCATGCCGTCACGCGCGTCGACCGCCACGACGATGCCGTTTGCCCACTCGCGAGCCATTTCCTTGACGAATTCAGGGTTCTTGAGCGCCGCCGAACCCATCACCACCCGCGCGACGCCGAGGTTGAACCAGCCCTCCACCGCCGCCGCATCGCGGATGCCGCCGCCGAGCTGCACATAGCCGGGAAAGGCCGCGACGATCGCCTCCACCGCCGCGCGGTTGCGGCTTTCGCCTGCGAAGCTGCCGTCGAGATCCACGACGTGGAGGTGCTCGGCCCCGGCCTCGGCAAAGAGCAGCGCCTGCGCCGCCGGATCGTCGCCGTAGATGGTGGCGCGCGCCATGTCGCCCTCGGCGAGGCGCACCACCTGGCCGTCCTTGAGGTCGATGGCGGGGAAGACAATCACGGGAACCACTCCAGAAAGCGCCGGAGGGTGGCGAGGCCGTAGGCCTGGCTCTTCTCCGGGTGAAACTGCACGCCGAGGATGTTGTCGCGCGCGACCGCGGCCACCAGCCCCTCGCCGTGGTCGGTCATCGCGGCGACATGTTGCGGGTTCTCCGCGGCGAAGTGGTAGGAGTGGAGGAAATAGGCCTCGCCCTCCTCAATCACCTCGTGGTCCTTCGCGTGGGGGAGCACGGCGACGTCGTTCCAGCCCATGTGCGGCACCTTGATGCTCGCGTCCGAGGGCTGGATCAGCCGCACCTCGCCGGGGACCCAGCCGAGGCCCGGGGTTTCGCCATGCTCGAGGCCGCGGTCGGCGAGCAATTGCATCCCGACGCAGATGCCGAGGAACGGCGCAGCCCCCACGTGGACCCGCTCCTTCATCGCCTCGACCATCCCGGCAATCGCGTTCAGCCCCTCGGCGCAGGCCCTGAAGCTGCCGACGCCGGGCAGCACGATGCGATCGGCGGCGCGCACGACATAGGGGTCGGCGGTGGCGGTGACACTCGCCCCCGCGGCCTTGAGCGCATTGTGGACCGAGTGGAGGTTGCCCGCGCCGTAGTCGATCAGGGCGATGACCTCGGCCATCAGTCCCTCCCCGTCCTGAAGGGATGGGGAGGTGGCACCGCGCAGCGGTGACGGAGGGGTACTCCTCCACCCGAACAAGACCCCTCCGTCAGCCCTGTGGGCTGCCACCTCCCCATTCCTGCGGAACGGGGAGGGACGCTGTCGGTCTCACCCACCAAGCTGCCCCTTGGTGCTCGGGATCGCTCCGCCCTTGCGCGGATCGCGCTCCACCGCCTGGCGCATCGCGCGGGCGAAACCCTTGTAGAGGCTCTCGCAGATGTGGTGGTTGTTGGTGCCGTAGAGCAGCTCCATGTGAAGCGTGATCCCGGCGGCCTGCGACACGGAATGGAACCAGTGCTCGATCAGCTCGGTGTCCCATTCGCCGAGGCGCTCCTGGGTGAACTTCGCCTTCCACACGAGGTAGGGCCGCCCCGAGATGTCGAGCGCGACCCGCGAGAGGGTCTCGTCCATCGGCGAATAGGCCGCGCCGTAGCGGCCGATCCCGGCCTTGTCGCCGAGCGCCTGCGCAATCGCCTGCCCGAGCGCGATCGCCGAGTCCTCGGTGGTGTGGTGCTGGTCGACATGGAGGTCGCCCTCGACCTTCATCGTCACGTCGATCAGCGAGTGGCGGCTGAACTGTTCGACCATGTGGTCGAGAAAGCCGATGCCGGTCGCGACGTCATAGGCGCCGGTGCCGTCGAGATCGACGGTAATGGCGATCTTCGTCTCGGTGGTGTTGCGGCTCACCGAGCCGGTGCGGGCGGGGATGCTGGCCATGCCCTGCGCCTATAGTCGGCTCCACCGCCATGACAACCATCAAGACTGGCGCGCGGCGCATGGGGCGATCGAAGTGTCAATGCAGCGCGACACGCCAAAGCACTTGACCGGGGCCGCATCTGAAGCCACGAATCCGCATCGATGAGCAGCGATACGCCCGACAGCCTGATCCCCTATGACGAGATCGTGCAGGAAGCCCTGCGCGCGGTTGTCGGCCGGGTGCTGGGCTCGATCGTCGGCGGCGGCGGCACGCTGCCGGGGGCGCACCACTTCTACATCACCTTCAAGACCGGCGCCCCGGGGGTCAACATCCCGCCGCACCTGCGCGAGCGATTCCCCGACGAGATGACCATCGTGCTCCAGAACAAGTTCTGGGACCTCGAGGTCGGGCCGCACAGCTTCTCGGTCAGCCTCACCTTCAACCAGGTGCCGGCCAAGCTCACCATCCCTTTCGCCGCGATCACCGCCTTCGTCGACCCGGCGGTCGATTTCGGCCTCCAGTTCCAGGCCGCGGTCGAGGAATTGGAGCCCGAGGCGCACGAGGACGCGGAGAACGACGGGCCGGACAGCGATCCCGACGGCTCGAACGTCGTCAGCATCGATTTCGGCCGCAAGAAATAGGCACCGATGGCGCGCCGGAAACGGACGAGCGGCAAGAAGACGGAGGGCGAGGCCGGGACTCCGACCAGGCCCGGCCTGCCGCTCCCCAGCCCCGAGGCCTCGACCAATCTCGTCATCGCCGACATCGTGCTGCGCGCCGCGGGCGGCCTGCTGCGCGACCGGCTCGAGAAGGGCCTGATCACCCGCCACCACGACAACGATCCCAAGGCGCACCGCCTCGTCGACAAGCGCGGGGTCGCCGCGAGCGCGATGCTGTGGGGCGCAAGCCACCTCGCGCGGCGCTCGCCGATCGGGCTCGCGGTGGTCGCGGGCGGGCTCGCCGCCAAGGTCTTCTACGACCGCGGCAAGCGGCTCGAGGCGCAGCGCAAGGCGAAGCGGCGCCCCGGAGGCGAGAACTGATCGCCGCTTGATTTGTGACACGCTCATGGTGCAACGGGGCCCATGGGCGACTCCTCACACCATCCCTCGCCGCAGCACGCTGGCGACACGCTCCAGCGCCGGGGCCTGATGTTCATCCTCTCCTCGCCCTCGGGCGCGGGGAAGACCACGCTGTCGCGGATGCTGCTCGCCCGCGACAGCGAGATCCGCCTGTCGGTCAGCGCCACCACCCGCCCGCCGCGCCCCGGCGAAGTCGACGGGGAGCACTACCACTTCGTCTCGCCCGAACGCTTCCAGGAAATGATCGACGAGGATGACTTCTATGAATGGGCCGAGGTCTTCGGGCATCGCTACGGCACGCCCAAGGGGATGATCCGCGCAGGCCTCAAACAGGGGCAGGACTTCCTCTTCGACATCGACTGGCAGGGCACCCAGCAGCTCTACCAGAAGGACCAGCAGGACGTGGTGCGGGTATTCATCCTGCCCCCCTCGATCGACGAGCTCCACCGCCGCCTCAATGGGCGCGCCACCGACAGCGCAGAGGTGATCGCCGCGCGCATGGAGCGCGCCCGGGCCGAGATCAGCCACTGGGACGGCTACGACTACGTCATCATCAACGACGACGTCGACGTGTGCTACGACAAGGTCCGCGCGATCCTCGAGGCCGAGCGCATGAAGCGCGCGCGCCAGACCGGGCTCATCCCCTTCGTGCGCGGGCTGATGGGCTGATCCATGTGAAAGCGCGGGAAGTCAGCGCCTGTTCAACCGCCCGCCGCCAAAGACTTGCCCCTGACCTCACCGAGCCGCGCGCTCCCCAATCTTCAGAGAGATGATGCTTATGAAGGCCCGAATTCTGGTCCCGATCCTGTCCACCGTCTGCGCCGCCGCACTCGGCCTGCCGGTGCTCGCCCATGCGGAAGGAACCGCCATGACCGCTGCTGCCCCGTCCAAGAGCAAGACGTCCGCCCCCGCCCAGCCCGCCGCCGCGCCCGCCGCGACCGGGCCCTTCGCCGCTGTCAGCACCCTCCCCTTCCAGGCGCCCGACTTCACGGCGATCAGGGAAAGCGACTACCTCCCCGCCTTCGAGCAGGCGATGGCGATCCACCGCGCCGAGGTCGACGCGATCATCGCCAACAAGGAGGCCCCGACCTTCGCGAATACCATCGTCGCGCTCGAGACCTCGGGCCAGATGCTCGGCCGGGTGGCGCGGGTGTTCTTCGCGCTGACCGGCGCCAACACCACCGAGGCGCTCGACGCGATCGACACCGAGGTGAGCCCGAAGCTCGCCGCGCATAATGACGCGATCAACCTCGACCCGCGGCTCTTCGCCCGCGTCAAGGCGGTCTACGACAACCGCGCGGCGATGAGCATGACTCCCGAGGACGCGCGCCTGCTCGAGCGCACGTACGAGCAGATGGTCCATGCGGGCGCGATGCTCACCGAGGCGCAGCGCGAGGAGGTGAAGGCGATCAACACCCAGCTCTCGACCCTCACCACCCAGTTCGCGCAAGGGGTGCGCGCCGCGACCAACGGTCAGCCGCTGATCGTCGACACCAGAGAGGAGCTCGCCGGGCTCTCCGAGGCCGAAATCAAGGCCGCCGCCGACCTCGCCGCCTCCAAGGGCCAGCCGGGCAAGTATGCCATCGCGCTCCAGAACACGACGCAGCAGCCGCTGCTTCCTTCGCTCGAGAATCGCGCGACCCGCGAGGCGCTTTTCCAGCGCAGCTACCACCGCGCCGACGGTCAGGCCTCGCCCGGCAGCGACACCCGCCTGCTCGCCGCCCGCATCGCCGAGCTGCGCGCCCGCAAGGCCGCACTGTTCGGCGCGCCCGACTGGGCGAGCTATGCGATGTACGACCGCATGGCGAAGCAGCCCAAGACCGCGCTTGGCTTCATGGAGCAGATGGTCCCTGCGCTTGCCGCCACCCAGCGCCGCGAGGCGGCCGAGCTGACCGCGGCGATCGCCAAGGACGGCGGCAATTACGAGGTCCAGCCCTGGGACTGGTACCGCTATGCCAATCGCATCAAGGCCGAGCGCTTCGACCTCGACGAGGGCAAGGTCGCCGAGTATTTCCAGATCGACCGGGTGCTCGAGGACGGCGTGTTCTTCGCCGCGAACAAGCTCTACGGGATCAGCTTCAAGAAGCGCACGGACATTCCGGTCTATCACCCCGACGTCACTGTCTACACCGTCTACGACAAGGACGGCTCGGAGATGGGCCTGTTCTACTTCGACCCCTACCAGCGCCCCTCGAAGCGCGGCGGTGCGTGGATGAGCAACTTCGTCGACCAGAGCCACCTCGCGGGCACGAAGCCCGTCATCTACAACGTGCTCAACATCTCCAAGGCCGCGCCGGGCGAGGTGCAGCTCGTCACCTTCGACGACGTGACCACCATGTTCCACGAGTTCGGCCACGCGCTCCACGGCCTCTTCGCCGACCAGCGCTACGCCTCGATCTCGGGCACGGCGACGGCTCGCGACTTCGTGGAGTACCCGAGCCAGGTCAACGAGATGTGGGCGACCGATCCGGCGGTGCTCCAGAATTACGCCAAGCACTACAAGACCGGTGAGACGATCCCGGCGGCCATGATCGAGAAGATGAAGGCCGCGAGCAAGTTCAACCAGGGCTACGATTTCGGCGAGACGGTGGAAGCGGCGCTCCTCGACATGAAGTGGGCCGCGCTCACTCCCGAGCAGGCCGCCGCGATCGACACGCCCGAGGAGGTCGACGCCTTCGAGGACAAGGCGCTGAAGGAGCTGGGGCTCGAGGTCGGGCTGGTGCCACCGCGCTACCGCTCGACCTATTTCAACCACATCTTCAGCGATCCCGAGGGCTACTCGGCGGGCTATTACAGCTACCTGTGGACGCAGATGCTCGACGAGGACAGCCGCAAGTGGTTCCGCGACAATGGCGGGCTGACCCGCGCCAACGGCGACCACTACCGTGCGACGGTTCTGAGCCGCGGCGGGACCATGGACTATTTCGAGATGTTCCGGAACTTCGCCGGGCGCGAGCCCGACGTCGCCCCGATGCTCGAGGCGCGCGGGCTGGTCGAACCCGCGAAGTAAGCGCACCGCGGACAGCGAAAAGCCCGCCGGATCGCTCCGGCGGGCCTTTTCGTGTCCGCTCGCGAAGGCTCAGTGCCCGCCGCCGCTCGGGTCGGCGAAGTGGTTGGGCAGCAGCGCGTTGACCACCCCGCCGTCGACCGTCAGCGTCTCGCCGACCACATAGTCGCCCGCGCGGCTGCACAGGTAGATCGCCGCGGCCGCCATGTCCTCCGCCGTGCCGATCCGCTTCGCCGGAATGCCCGAGGCGCTGGCGTCGGGGGCGTCCTTGGCGGCCTTGTTCATCTCGGAGGGGAAGGCCCCCGGCGCGATCGAGGTGACGACGATGTTGTCCTGGATCAGCCGCGCGGCCATGCGCCGGGTGAGCTGGATCACGCCCGCCTTCGAGGCCTGGTAGGCGTAGGTCTCCCACGGATTGATCCGCTGCCCGTCGATCGAGGAGACGTGGATCACCTTGGCGGGACGCCCCTGCCGGCCGCCTGCCACCAGCAGGTCGTGGAGCTTCTGGGTGAGGAAGAACGGGGTCTTGACGTTGAGGTCCATCGTCCGGTGCCAGCCGGCCTCGGTGAACTCGAGATAGGGCTGGCCCCAGGCGGCGCCCGCGTTGTTGATGAGGATGTCGAGGTGGCTCTCGCGCGCCTTCAACTCGTTGGCGAGGGCGACCATGCCGTCCATCTGGCTGAGGTCGGCAGGGATGCCGATCACGCGATCCGCGCCGAATTCGTCGATGGTCGCCTGCATCTGCTCGACCTTGCGCGCCGAGATGTAGACCCGCGCGGCGCCGGCCGCGAGGAGCCCTTCGACGAACATCTTGCCGATCCCGCGCGAGCCGCCGGTGACGAGAGCGACGCGGCCCTCGAGGCTGAAGAGTGATTGAATGTCCATGATGATAACCTCCCGTCTTCCCGGGCTTGACCCGGGACCCCGCTTGTCTTTGCCCGCCGCAGGAAGAAGCGGGGCCCCGGGTCAAGCCCGGGGCGGGGGTATGCTCAATACCCGCTCAGCTCCGCGACGCGGTTCGCATGGTAGTAGGCGTCGCCGAGGAACTCCGCGAGCGCGCGGTCGCGCTTCATGTAGAGGCCGATGTCGTATTCGTCGGTCATGCCGATGCCGCCGTGCATCTGCACGCCTTCCTGCACCGCGAGGCGCGCGGTCTTGGCGACTTTGGCCTTGGCGACACTCGCCATCAGCTCGGCCTGGGGGGCGCCGGCGTCGAGCAGCTGCTGCGCCTTGATGGTCGCGGCGCGGGCGATCTCGACCTCGGAATAGAGGTGGCTGGCGCGGTGCTGGAGCGCCTGGAACTCGCCGATCAGCTTGCCGAACTGCTTGCGCTGCTTGAGATAGTCGACGGTCATGTCCATCGCCCCGCGCGCGACGCCGACGCCCTCGGCCGCCGCCCCGACGCGCCCCGCGAGGAGCATCGCATCGAGCACCGCGCGCCCGCCGTCAATCTCGCCGATCACGGCATCGCCGTCGAGCTCGACGCCATCGAACTTCGTGTGGGTCGCCATCGAGCTGTCGACCAGCCGGACCGCGTCATGGCTCATGCCGGCAGCCTCCTTCGGGACGGCGAAGAGCGTGATCCCGTCCGCGTCCTCGTCCGCGCCCGAGGTGCGGGCGGCGACGACGATCATGTCGGCGCTCGCGCCGTGGATGACGAAGCTCTTGGAGCCGGTCAGGCGGAAGCCGTTGCCCGACTTCTCGGCGCGCGTGGCGATCCGCGAGGGGCGGTGTTTGGCGGTCTCGTCGATCGCCACGGCGAACACGCTGTCGCCCGCGATGAGCCCCGGCAGGTAGCGGCCCTTGAGGTCGTCCGACCCGTGCTTCAGCGCGGTCGCCGCCAGCACCGACGACGTCAGGAACGGCGAGGGCGTAAGGTTGCGGCCGATTTCCTCGAGCACGATCCCGGCCTCGACATGGCCCATGCCGAGCCCGCCGTCGGCCTCCTCGACCAGCATGCCGGTGAAGCCCATCTCGGCCATCTGCTTCCACAGGCCGTGGCCGAAGCCGTCCTTGCAATCGCGGTCGCGCCAGTGGCGCAGCTGCTTGGCGATATTGCCTTCCTCGGCGATGAAGCCGCGCGCGGTGTCGGCGAGCATCGCCTGGTCTTCGTTGTGATACAGGGGCATTCGAATTTCCTCTCCCATACCCCCTCCCGCCTGCGGGAGGGGCAGCGAGACTTGCCAGCTTGCTGGCTAGTCGCAGCGGGGTGGGCCTGCGAGCATTCGCGCGTGCCCACCCCCGCCCCCTCCCGCGAGCGGGAGGGGAGAATGACAGTTCAAGCCCCCGGCAGGTCGAGGATGCGCTTGGCGATGACGTTGAGCATGACCTCGCTGGTGCCGCCCTCGATCGAGTTCGCCTTGGTGCGCAGCCAGGCGCGCGACGGCTTGCCGCCCTCGGTCGCCTCGCTCTCCCATTCGAGCGAGCGCGAGCCGCCGACCGCCATCACCAGCTCGTGGCGGCGCTTGTTCAGCTCGGTCCCGGCATATTTCATCATGTTCGGCTGCGCGGGGTGCGCCTTGCCGACCTTGATCTCGTCGAGGAACTTCTCGCCCATCGCCGTGTAGGCGAGCGCGTCGACGTCGAACATCGCCAGCTCGGCGCGCAGCACCGGATCGAGCTCGTCGCCGAGCTTCGCCGCGTGGCGCTTCATCGCCGCGCCGATCCCGGCGGTGCGCTCGCCGCCGTCGGCGCCCGAGATCATCTCGCGCTCGTGGCCGAGGAGATACTTGGCGACGTCCCAGCCGCGGTTGATCGTGCCGACATAGGCGGGCACGTCAGCGCCGTAGCTCTTGGGCACCTGCACGTTGTCGAAAAAGGTCTCGCAGAAGGGCGAGTTGCCGCTGATGAGCTTGATCGGCTTGGTGGTGACACCCTCGCTCGCCATGTCGAAGAGCATGAAGGTGATGCCGCCGTACTTGTTCTCCTTGTCGGTGCGGACGAGGCAGAAGATCCAGTCGGCGTGGTCGGCGTAGGAGGTCCAGATCTTCTGGCCGTTGACGATCCAGTGATCGCCCTTGTCTTCCCCGAACGTCTGCAAGGAGACGAGGTCGCTGCCCGAACCCGGCTCCGAATAGCCCTGGCACCAGCGGATCTCGCCGCGCGCGATCTCGTTCAGGAAGCGCTGCTTCTGCCCCTCGGTGCCGAAGTGCAGCAGCGCCGGGCCGAGCATCCAGATGCCGAAGCTCGAGAGCGGCGGGCGGGCATTGATGCGCCCCATCTCCTCGCGCAGCACCTTGGCTTCGGGCGGCGTCAGGCCCGCGCCGCCATATTCCTTGGGCCACATCGGCACGGTGTAGCCCTTGGCGACGCAGGCCTCGAGCCAGGCTTTCTGCGCATCGTTCTTGAAGGTGGCGCGGCGGCCGCCCCAGTAGATGTCCGCCTCGTCGCGCACCGGCTCGCGCATTGCGGGCGGGCAGTTCGCTTCCAGCCACGCGCGGGTCTCGGCGCGGAACGTCTCCAGATCGGCCATGACCGATTCTCCTCTTTCAGCCTCTCACTTGACGCTTACGTTAGTGGCATTTCGGCGCGGCCTGCAAGCGCTCTTGGCAAGGCCTGCGATGCCGTAGCGTCAGCGACAAGCGCGATTGACGTCCGGCGCTTTGTCCCTAGGGTCTTGCCCTGAGAGAGGGAGAGAGACGTGAGCCTTACCAGCCCCGGGGCAGGCCCGCAGAGGGTGCGCGCATGACCGCGGTTAAGGGCCCGGTGCCGCTGCGCCTGCGGCTGATCCACGGCGGGGGCGCGGTCGCCTTCGGGGTCAAGGACAACGGCTTTGCCTATTTCCTGCTGATCTACTTCAACCAGGTGCTCGGCATGAACGCCGAGCTGGTCAGCCTCGCGCTGCTGATCGCGCTGCTGGTCGATGCGCTGGTCGACCCGCTGCTCGGCAACCTCTCCGACCGCACCTACACCCGCTGGGGACGGCGCCTGCCGTGGCTCTATGCCGCGCCGATCCCGCTGGCGATCGCCTGGGCGGTGCTGTGGAGCGAGCCCGTCGGCGGGCCGCCCAGCTTCCTCGGGCTCGTCGGCATCGCCATCGTGGTGCGGCTGCTGCTCTCGGCCTGCGAGGTACCCTCGATCAGCCTCGTGCCCGAGATCACGCAGGACTACGACGAGCGCACCACGCTGTTCCGCTACCGCGCGCTCGCCGCCTGGATGGGCGGCCTCGCGATGATGATCCTCGCCTACACCGTGTTCATGCCGGGCAAGGAGGGGCTGCTCGAGCCCGAGGGCTATGCCGCCTTCGGCCTGTTCGGCGCGGGGCTGATGGCGGTCTCGGTGATCGGCTCGGCGATCGGGCAGCACCGGCTGCTCGCGCACCTCCCGGCGCGCAGGCCCCCACCCTTCTCGCTGCGCCTCGCCTTCGCCGAGATCGTCGAGGCCTTCTCCGAGCGCGCCTTCCTGATCTTCGCCGCAGGAGCGCTCGCCGCCTATATCAGCCAGGGAATGGTGTTCTCGATCACCAACTACCTCAACCTCTTCGTGTGGCGGCTGACGGGCGACCAGCTGATGCTGTTCCCCTTCGTGCTGTTCGCCTCGGTGGTGCTGATGTTCGTCATCATCGCGCCGCTGCACCGCCGGATGGGCAAGGCGCGCGCGGCGGCGGTCTCGGCGGTGGCGGGGATGGTGATCGGGCTCGCCCCCTATGTCCTGTTCCTCGCCGGTTTCTGGCCCGCGGTCGGCAGCAACGCTTCGACCTATTCCTTCTACGCCTTCCTGCTGTTCGCCAACGCGCTCGGCACCACGGCGGTCGTGTCGGCCACCTCGATGATCGCCGAGGTGGTCGAATCCTTCGAGGAGCGCACCGGGCGGCGCGCCGAGGCCTCGTTCTACTCGGGCAACTGGCTGATCCAGAAATGCGCGACCGGCGGGGGGATCTTCCTCACCGGCCAGATCATCGCCTTCTCGGGCCTGCCCGCCAACGCCGCGCCGGGGAGCGTTGCGACAGGCATCATCGCCAGCTTCGTGATCGCCTTCGCGATCGCCGGCGCGGTGCTGGGGCTCGCCTCGGCCTGGTGGCTGGCGCGCTTCCCGATCAGCCGCGAGGAGCACGAGGCCCGGCTCGGCCGGCTCGCCGCGCGGCGCGGCCACGCCTCGGAAAGCCCGCTCGACGAGGCCGCCCGCGCCGACCCGGAGGGCCATTCGATCGGCGCCTGACGGCCCACAAATGAGAGCTTGGCGGCTCGCGCAGGCTCTGCCACCAACACCCGCAGATTCGATTGCAATCAAGGACGAGAGAGGAACCGGCCCATGGATTTCGAACCCACCGAACGCCAGGTCTATTGGCGCAACCGGGTGCGCGATTTCATCGAGCAGCACATCCGCCCGAACATGGACACCTATAAGGCGCAGGACGCCGCGGGCGACCGGTGGAAGGTCATCAAGATCATCGAGGACAAGAAGAAGCTCGCCAAGGAATCGGGCATCTGGAACCTCTTCATGCCGCCGCGCAACGACAGCCACCACCATGTCGACGACACCTTCGAATTCGAAGGTCCGGGCCTCACCAACCTCGAGTATGCCCTGTGCGCCGAGGAGATGGGCCGCATCGGCTGGGCCTCGGAAGTGTTCAACTGCTCGGCGCCCGACACCGGCAACATGGAGGTCTTCCACCGCTACGGCACGCGCGAACAGAAGGAAGAATGGCTGCGTCCTCTGATGAACGGCGAGATCCGTTCGGCCTTCCTGATGACCGAGCCCTACACCGCCTCCTCGGACGCCACGAACATCGAGACCCGCATCGAGCGCGACGGCGATCACTACGTCATCAACGGGCGCAAGTGGTGGTCGAGCGGCCTCGGCGACCCGCGCTGCAAGGTCGCGATCGTGATGGGCAAGACCGACTTTTCCGCCCAGCGCCACGCGCAGCAGTCGATGGTGCTGATGCCGATCGACAGCCCCGGCGTGAACATCATCCGGCACCTGCCCGTGTTCGGCTATGACGATGCGCCGCACGGGCACATGGAAGTCGAGATGAAGGACGTGCGCGTCCCCGTCACCAACATGCTGCTCGGCGAAGGGCGCGGCTTCGAGATCGCGCAGGGGCGCCTCGGGCCGGGCCGTATCCACCACTGCATGCGCACCATCGGGGTGGCGGAAGAGGCGCTCGCCAAGATGTGCCGCCGCCTCCAGGAGCGCGAGGCTTTCGGCAAGCCGGTCTACAAGCACTCGGTCTGGGAGGAACGCGTCGCGCGCGCCCGCATCGACATCGAGATGACCCGCCTCCTGTGCCTCAAGGCCGCCGACATGATGGACAAGGTCGGCAACAAGTCGGCCAAGCAGGAAATCGCGATGATCAAGGTGCAGGCGCCGAACATGGCGCTCAAGATCATCGACGACGCGATCCAGGCCCACGGCGGCGGCGGGGTGTCCGAGGACTACGGCCTCGCCTCGGCCTATGCCCACCAGCGCACCCTGCGCCTTGCCGACGGGCCGGACGAGGTCCACGCCCGCTCGATCGCGCACATGGAGTTCGCCAAGCACGCCCCGGTCGCGGGGCCGACCGCCAACGCCCTGCGCGGCAACCACGGGCGCGCCGCCAACGACGCGGCGAGCTTCAGCTCGGGCGACATGGGCGTGGCGCGGTGATTCGGGCGCGCCGAACCTGTAGGCGCGCTTGTTGATGTAGTGCATGCGGAAGGCCTCCTTGGAGGGTGGCCTTCCGCGAACGAACCTCCGGCACCTCCTGTAGGACCGCCGGAGGGCCGATCCAACCGCAAGAAAGTAGGAAAGCATGGCCAAGGCAGCCATTCTTGAACAACCCGGACAGGGCCTCACCATCAAGGAGGTCACCTATGCCGAGCCCGGCCCGCACGAGGTTCTGATCGACACCAAGGCCTGCGGCCTGTGTCATTCGGACCTGCACTTCATCGACGGGCACTACCCCCACGCGCTCCCCTGCATTCCGGGGCACGAGGCGGCGGGGATCGTGCGCGCGGTCGGCTCGGAGGTGCGCACGGTGAAGCCCGGCGACCATGTCGTCTCCTGCCTCTCGGCCTTCTGCGGGCATTGCGAGTTCTGCGTCACCGGCCGCATGGCGCTGTGCCTCGGCGGCGACACCCGCCGTCAGAAAGGCGAGACCTCGCGCATCGCCTTCGCCGACGGTTCGCCGGTGAACCAGATGCTCAACCTCTCGGCGCTCAGCGAGCAGATGCTGATCCACGAGCACGCCTGCGTCGCGATCGACAAGGACATGCCCTTCGACCGCGCGGCGCTGCTCGGTTGCGCGGTGACGACCGGCGCGGGCACGATCTTCAACGCCTGCAAGGTGACGCCGGGCGAGACCGTGCTGGTGGTCGGCTGCGGGGGCGTGGGCCTTGCCGCGATCAATGCCGCGAAAATCGCTGGTGCGGGCAAGATCATCGCCGCCGACCCGCTCCCCGAGAAGCGCGAGCTCGCCAAGGTGCTGGGCGCGACCCACACCGTCGACGCGCTCGCCGAGGATGCGGCGAAGCAGATCGTCGCGATCTCCGGCGGCGGGGTCGACTGGGGGATCGAGGCGGTCGGACGGCAGGCCTCGGCAGACCTCGCGGTCGCCTCGCTGCGCCGCGGGGGCACGGCGGTGATCCTCGGCATGATGCCCTTGGACTGCAAGGTCGGGCTCGGCGCCTTCGACCTTCTCTCGGGCAAGAAGCTGATGGGCGCGATCATGGGGATGAACCACTTCCCCGTCGATCTGCCGCGCCTCGTCGACTTCTACCTGCGCGGGCTGCTCGACCTCGACACGATCATCGCCGAGCGCATCCCGCTCGAGGCGGTGAACGAGGGCTTTGCAACAATGCGCAAGGGCACCTCCGCGCGCACCGTGGTGGTGTTCGACTGATGACTGACGCACCGCAAATCGACTTCGACACCGAAATGGTCGGCACGGTCGCAGTGTCCGAGAAGGATGCGCTCGACCTCGGCAATCTGACGGCATGGTTCGAAGCCAACGTCGAGGGCTTCGCCGGCCCGATCAGCTACACCAAGTTCAAGGGTGGCCAGTCGAACCCGACCTACCGGATCGACACGCCGGGGGCCTCCTACGTGCTGCGCCGCCAGCCCTTCGGCAAGCTGCTGCCCAGCGCCCACGCCGTCGACCGCGAATATGCGGCGATGACCGGGCTCTACCCCACCGGCTTCCCCGTGCCGCGCACCTACGGGCTGTGCGAGGACGTGGACGTCATCGGCTCCAAGTTCTTCGTCATGAGCCTCGCCGACGGCCGGTCCTTGTGGAACGGCGCGCTCCCCGGCCTCTCGCCGGACGAGCGCCGCGCGCATTACCACGCGCTGATCGACACCATGGCCGCGCTCCACCTCAACGATCCGCAGGCGATCGGCATGGGCGAGTTCGGCAAGCCCAACGACTACTGCGCGCGCCAGATCACCCGCTGGACCAAGCAGTACAAGCTCTCCGAAACCGAGCACATGCCCGAGATGGAGCGGCTGATCGAATGGCTGCCCGCGACCATCCCGCCGCAGCACGGCTCGAGCGTGGTGCACGGCGACTACCGGCTCGACAACGTGATCTTCCACAAGGAGGAGCCCCGGATCATCGCGGTGCTCGATTGGGAGCTCTCGACCCTGGGCGATCCGATCGCGGACTTCAGCTACCTGATGCTCAACTGGCACAACCCCGCCGACGGGCGCGCGGGGCTGCTGGGGCTGGATATCGACGCGCTCGGCATCCCCTCTCAGGAAGAGGCAGTCGAGCGCTACGTCGCGAAGACCGGCTACCCGGTCCCGCCGATGGACTGGTACTTTGCCTACAACCTCTTCCGCCTCGCCGGGATCATGCAGGGCATCAAGAAGCGGGTGATCGACGGCACCGCCTCCAGCGCCCACGCCCAGGCGATGAGCGACCGGGTGCGGCCGCTCGCCGAGCGTGCCTACCAGTTCGCTATCGCCGCAGGCATGCCTGCCTAGGAATCAGGCAGGCCGCGGGCGGTCTACGTATACTGCCCGCGGATTGTGCAGCCCCGCTTGCCCGGCGCGCGCCGGGCAGCTAGGCGCGCGCAGGTAACCTGTCGCCGGAGAGTGCGCATGACCGACGCCCTGATCACCGCCATTGAAGCCGCGTGGGAGAACCGCGCCGAGGTGTCCCCCGGCCATCCGGTCGGCGAGGCGGTGAATGCCGCGCTCGAACTGCTCGATAGCGGCAAGGCGCGCGTCGCCGAGCCCGACGGGAACGGCGGCTGGCGGGTAAACCAATGGCTCAAGAAGGCGGTGCTCCTCAGCTTCCGTCTCAACGACAACGCGGTCGTCGAGGGCGGCGCTGCGAGCGCGCCGGCCTATGACAAGGTGCCGCTGAAGTTCGCCACCTGGGGAGAGGACGAGTTCCGGGCGGGCGGCTTCCGGGTCGTCCCCGGCGCTGTCGTGCGGCGCGGGGCGCACATCTCGAAGGGCGCGGTGCTCATGCCGAGCTTCGTCAACATCGGCGCCCATGTCGGCGAGAACACCATGATCGACACCTGGGCGACGGTCGGCTCCTGCGCGCAGATCGGTGCAAACGTCCACATTTCTGGGGGAGCGGGGATCGGCGGGGTGCTCGAACCGCTTCAGGCCGAGCCCGTCATCATCGGCGACGGCGCCTTCATCGGCGCCCGCGCGGAAGTCGCGGAAGGCGTGCGCGTGGGCGAGGGCGCGGTGCTTTCGATGGGGGTCTATCTCGGCGCCTCCACGAAGATCGTCGACCGCGCGAGCGGCGAGGTCCACATCGGCGAAGTGCCGCCCTATGCGGTGGTCGTCCCCGGCTCGATGCCCGGCAAACCGCTCCCCGACGGCTCGCCGGGCCCGAGCCTCTACTGCGCGGTGATCGTCAAGACGGTCGACGCCCAGACCCGCTCCAAGACCGGCATCAACGAGCTGCTGCGCGACTGACCGACGCCCGGCCCCGCCTCGCCGCGTTTCGCCGGCTTCCCTTACGAGGGTGGCGAAACCTGCGCGGCCCGCGCGACATAGTCCCTGCCCCATTCATGCAGGAGACTCCCATGCCGCAGACCGACCGCTCGCCCCGCGTCGACAAGACCGACGCCCGCGCCGGCTCCAAGGAAGGCGTGGTCCGCTGGGTGCTCGCGATCAGCCTCGGCCTCACCGTCCTCGCCTTCGCCATCATCGTCCTGTCCGGCGCGCTCAGCCAGGGGCCGGTCGAGAGCCAGCAGAACGCCGAGCGCAAGGTCGAGGCGGCCCGCGAGCAGGGCACCGGCAGCGACAGCACGATCGACGGCGTGGTCGTCGACGACGAGGCGGCCGGCGCCCCGACGAGCAACGGCGCGCCGTGAGCGACACCTTCCGCAAGGGCCAGCAGGTGATCTGGGACTGGGGCGGCGGCACCGCCACCGGCACGATCCGCGACCGCTATGTGCGCAAGGTGACGCGGCGGATCAAGGGCTCGGCGATCACCCGCAACGGCGATGTCGACAACCCCGCCTACCTGATCGTCCAGGAGGACGGCGACGAGGTGCTCAAGCTCGCCAGCGAGCTGCGCCCGGCCCGCTGACTTTCCGGATATTTCACAGCTCGCCGCATCGCGGGAACAAATCGTCGCCGCGCGGTTTGATTGACGCTACGGAAAGTATTTCCCTAGCGGCAACCATGCGCGGGAGAGCGACAATGGCCGACCAGAACCGAGCCCACCATATCCACCACGATCACGCCCGCGGGGCGGTGAGCAACACCGGCCTGCGCTATGTGCTCGCCTTCAGCCTCGCCTTTGCGGTGATCGCGATGAGCCTCGTGTGGATCATCCCCGCGCTGGCGATGGCGCACCACCATTGATCACGGCGCCGGCGCGGAGGCCGGGGCGCCGATGAGCGTCTCGATCGGCGGCTGGTCGGCGACGCTCGCCGCATAGGCCTCGGCCGCGCGCAGGACGCGCAGGGCGTTGCGGCTCGCGATCATCTCGAGCTCGGCCTGCGAATAGCCGCGCCGCGCGAGTTCGGCGAAGAGCAGCGGATAGCCGCGCACATCCTCGAAGCCCTGCGGGCCCGAGGGCATGCCGTCGAAGTCCCCGCCGATGCCGATGTGCTCGACACCCGCGATCTTGCGGATGTGGTCGATGTGGTCGGCCATGTCCCTGATCGTCGCCTTGGGCTCGGGATTGGCCTTGTCCCACGCGGCGAGGCCTTCGGCGAGCTTGGCGGGCTGACCCTGCCACAGGCCCTTGAGCCGCGCCTCCTCGCCCGCGCGCTTGGCGGCCCATTGCCGCGCGGGCTCGCTGATGAAGCGCGGGAGGGCGACCACCATCACGATCCCGCCGTTCCCGGGCAGGCGCGCGAGCACCGCATCGGGGACGTTTCTCGGGTGCCCGTCCACGGCCCGCGCGCCCGAGTGGCTGAAGATCACCGGCGCCTTCGCGACATCGAGCGCGTCCATCATCGTCGCCTCGCTGACGTGGCTGAGATCGACCAGCATGCCGAGGCGGTTCATCTCGCGCACCACATCCTTGCCAAAGTCGGAGAGCCCGTCGAACTTGGGATCGTCGGTCGCCGCGTCCGCCCACGGCGTGTTGCTGTTGTGCGTGAGCGTCATGTAGCGCACGCCCAGCGCCTGGAGCTGGCGCAGCACCGCGAGGCTGGAGCCGATCGCATGGCCGCCCTCCATGCCGAGCAGCGAGGCGACCCGCCCCTCGGCCATCGCGCGTTCGACCTGGTCGGCGGTGGTGGCGAAGCGCAGCGCTTGCGGATAGCGGGCGATCAGGCGCTTGGTGACGTCGATCTGCTCGATCACCTGCTGCACGGCGGCGGGCTCGTCGGCGGTGAAGGGGACATAGACCGACCAGAACTGCGCGCCCACCTTGCCCTGCCTGAGGCGCGCAAGGTCGGTCTGCATCGCCGGCTTGTCCGGACCGTCGGCGGTGTGGCTCGTATCCTCGAAGTCGAAGGCGTTGATCCGGTTCTGCACCCGGTCGCGCAGCTGGTTGGGGACGTCGTTGTGCCCGTCGAACACCGGCGCCGCGGCGAGCGCGGCCTCGGCGGTGGCAGTCGCGGTCGCATCGTCGATGGCGGGCGGGCTCGGCGCCTTCTGCGCGGCGAGCGGGTTCGCGGCAAGCAGCGCGGCGAGCGCCGGGGCGATGGGGACAAGGCGTTGCATGGGAGTGGCTCCGGAAGCTAGAGCGCCGGGGATCGGCAGACAGGGATGGCGACATGGATAGCGCAGACGCGTTGATCGAACAATTGCAGCTCACCGCACACCCGGAGGGCGGGTGGTATCGCGAGACCTGGCGCGGGCCCCCCGGGCCGGACGGGCGCGCGGGCGGCACCGCGATCCTCTTCCTGCTGCGCGCCGGGGAGGCCTCGCACTGGCACAGGGTCGACGCGGCGGAGCTGTGGCTGTGGCAGGCGGGCGACCCGGTCGAGCTGCGGCTCGCGGCGAGCGAGGCGGGGCCGGTGCGCTCGGTGATCCTGGGCAGCGACGTGGGTGCGGGGCAGCAGCTCCAGGGCCTCGTCGCGCCGCACGAGTGGCAGGCGGCCCGCCCCCACGGCGCGGCGGTCCACGGCTACAGTCTCGTTTCCTGCGTGGTGGTGCCGGGCTTCGACTTCGCCGGCTTCACCCTCGCCCCGCCGGGGTGGGAGCCCCGAACCGGTCAACGCGCTTGAAGACGGCGCTGCGCTGGCTGCTCGCGGCCTTCTACTTCGCCGCCGGGGTGATCCACCTCGCGGCCCCTGCGCCGTTCCTGACGATCATGCCCGGCTGGGTGCCCGCTCCGCACGCGGTGGTGCTCTGGACGGGGGTGGCCGAGATCCTTGGTGCCATCGGCCTTGCGCAAGGCGTCTCGCTGCCGCTGCGCCGCGCCGCGGGGTGGGGGCTGGCGCTCTACGCGCTGTGCGTGTGGCCGGCCAACATCAACCACTTCGCGCTCGACATGGCGCGCGCCGACGGCGGGCTCGGCCTTGCCTATCACGTGCCGCGGATGTTCGCACAGCCAGTGATTATCTGGCTGGCGCTGTGGGTCGCAGGGTGCCTGCCCTTGCGCCGCGCCCCCGCATGACTCCCGAGGACGCGATCCTCGCGCTGCTCGCCGAGCGGGCGGAGGGGGCAACGATCTGCCCGAGCGAGGCCGCGCGGCGCCTTGTGGGGCCGCAAGGGGACTGGCGGGCGGAGATGGAGCGGGTCCACGCCGCCACCGACGCGCTCCTCGCAGCGGGCGCGATCAGGCTCTCGTGGAAGGGCGCGGCAAAGGAAAAGCGGCGCGGACCCTACCGGATCGCGCGCCGCTGAACCTGTCCGACGGACGCCCGAAGGCGCCGACCGGCTTACTTGAGGTGCTTGCTGACCGCAGCGGTCATCTTGAACATCGAGATCTGGTCCTTGCCGATCACCGCGCCGAGCTTGGCGTCGGGATTGATCTGGCGCTTGTCGGTCTTGTCCTGAAGACCGTTGGCCTTGATGTATTCCCACACCTTCGAGGTCACCTCGGCGCGGGTCATCGGGCCCTTGCCGATCACCGCTTCGAGATCACCCGAAAGCGTCACCGGCTTCTGCAGTGCGTTCGTCGTTCCAGCCATCATTCACTCCCTTGTCATAGTGGCAGGTTGATCAAAAATCGTCATCTTCCCAGCCCGCATCCTCGTTGTCCCCGCCCCCGGTGAAGGTTGCATGGAGCACGGCGCAGGCCGTCACCGACCCTTGCAGCGATGCGAGCAGGTCCGCCCGCCCCGCGCCGGGCATCAGCACCAGCGGCAGGTCGGTCGCGAACAGCTGAAACAGGTAATGGCGCGTCTCGCCCTCGGGCGGGTCGGGCAGCAGCCATTCGGAATTGCCGGCGGCGTTCTTGCCGGTGCGCGGCGGGACCTCGCCCTCGAGCAGCTTGCCGCGCTGGCCGGCGAGGCCCCAGACGAGCCAGTGGCACGCCGGATCGCCGGTCTTCGCGGCCGAGGCATCCTCGACCACCAGCACCAGCTCCTGCGAGCCCGGCGGCGGCGCGCTCCATTCGAGCGGCGGGGCGACGGCGTCCTCTTCCGCCGCGGTGAAGCTCGCGTCGAGCTCCTCCCCGCTGCGGAACGCCGGGCTGGTCAGCGCGAAACCGCCACGCGCGAGCGTCTGCGCCGATCCCAGCTTCGCGATCGCAAGGCCGGGATGACGCGCAGGCGCAGGCACCTGGGGTGCGAGCCAGCCGGGGAAATCAGTCATGATTCTGTCGCCTCATCGCCCTCGTGCTAGTCCCTTCGGATGCCCGATACGAGACGTCGTAGCCTCGATTCTGGCGGTTTCTGAGGAAAACCACGGATAAGCGGGCAAAAAAGCCACGCTTTCTGGTGGGCCCAGGCGCAATTCGCCACAGTCGTCTTGCTCTTGGCGCGGTGCCCATGCATCTCTCGCGCACCGGGTCGCACCGCCGATTCCGGCTTTCGACTGCCCGGAGTTGCTCCTTCCCATGAAGCCTGCCCGCACCGCCCTCAGCCTCGTCCTGGCCCTCCAGCTTGCCGCCTGCGGCGGAGGCGGAGGAAGCTCCTCGGCCCCGCCGACCGGCGGCGGGGGCGGCACGCCGACCCCCTCGCCGACGCCGACGCCGGCCGCCTGCTCGCTGAGCGCACAGCAGGACTTCGCCGACCAGGTGCTCAACGAATGGTACCTGTTCCCCGACCTGCTCGCGACAGTGAACCGCAACTCGGTCACCAACCTCGACGACTATCTCGACGCCCGCGTCGCCCCGGCGCGCGCGCAGAACCGCGACCGCTTCTTCACCTTCGCGACCTCGATCGCGGAAGAGAACGCCCTCATCAACTCGGGCGCGAGCGCCGGGTTCGGCGTGCGCCTGTCCTACGACAACACCGCGCGGCGGCTGTTCGTGGTCGAGGCCTACGAGGGCGCGCCGGGCCTTGCCGCGGGGCTCGACCGGGGGAGCGAAATCCTCGCCATCGGCACCACTGCCAGCAACCTCCAGACCGTCTCGAGCCTGTTTGCGAGCGGCGGATCGCAGGCGGTGGCGAATGCGCTCGGGCCCTCCACCCCCGGGACCGCGCGGGTGCTGCGCTTCACCCGGCCCGACGGCGCGATCGTCGAGCAGACCGTCGCCAAGACCGAGTTCTCGATCACCCCGGTCTCGAGCCGCTACGGCGCGCTGGTGCTGACCGACGGGGCGCGCAAGATCGGCTACATCAACCTGCGCACCTTCATCGTCTCCGACGCGGCGAACCAGCTGCGCAGCGCCTTCGCGACCTTCTCCGCGCAAGGCGTGCGCGAGCTCATCATCGACCTGCGCTACAATGGCGGGGGCCTCGTCAGCGTCGCCGACACCTTCGGCGACCTGATGGGACAGGGGCGCGTCGGGCAGGTGTGGAGCAGGACCGTGCTGCGCCCCTCCAAGTCGAGCGAGAACGAGACCCGCCAGTTCCGCACCGAGGCCAACGCGATCGCCCCCACCAAGGTCGCGGTCATCACCACCGGCGCGAGCGCCTCGGCGAGCGAGCTCGTCACCAACTCGCTGATCCCCTACCTCGGCAACAATCTCGCGCTGGTCGGCGCCAATTCCTTCGGCAAGCCGGTCGGCCAGTTCGGCTTCGACCTTGCCGCCTGCGACCTCCGGGTGCGCGCGGTGGCCTTCAAGACGGTCAACGCCAACAACCAGGGCGACTATTTCACCGGGCTCGCCAGCGTGGTGCCCAACACCTGCCGCGCCGGGGACGACATCTCGCGCCCGCTCGGCGACCCGCGCGAGGCCTCGATCGCGGCGGCGCTCGATTTCCTCGCCGGGCGCGCCTGCACGCCGATCGCGGGGAGCGGGCAGGACAATGCGGTCAGCACCGCGCCGGGCCTGACGGGCCCGCAGGCGGCGCGCATCGGCCTCGACCTGCCCGACCGCCTGCCGCTCCAGCCGAAGCGGCCCGCACCGGCGCAGCACGAACTGCCGGGGCTGTTCTAGGCCTCAGAGCCCCTCGGGGACGGTCTGGAAGCTCGGCAGCTCGCCGAGGTCCACCCAGTCCTGCTTGCTCTTGGCGTAGCAGTGGAAGGCGGGCTTGAGGATGCTCGTGTCGTCGAGCGTTCCCGCCTTGATGAACATCATACCCGGCGGGCTGTCGACGCGGGTGAAGACCGGCGATCCGCAGTCCGGGCAGAACTGCCGCCGGACGGTCGCGCCGCTGTCGCCGGTGTCGTTGTAGGTCCTGAGCTCGCCCTCGAGCGCGACGGCCTCCTCGGGCACCATGACGATCACCGAGAGCGCGCTGCCCGCCTGGCGCTGGCAGTTCTTGCAGTGGCAGGTGACGCAGAGCAGCGGATCGCTCGCGCAGGTGTAGCGCACCGCGCCGCACAGGCAGCCCCCGGTCATGGTCCCCGTGCTGGTCATGGCGTGTCTCTCCCCTTCGTGCCCGGCGCGTCTCAGGGCGCCTCGTCGCCGCTGAACGGCTGGCTGGTGGTATAGCCGCAGCCCGCGAATGTCTCGCCCCCCAAAGCGATAGTGGCGACAAAGGGGAAGCGCCGGTCGCTCATCCCGTCCGAGCAGGTCCCCGGCGTGAGCGTCGCGGTGAAGGGCTTGCCGCCGAGCGTGCCGGAAAAGCCCAGACCATTGTTCCCGGCGAAGCGGGTGAGCGCGAGCCGCGTGCCGGGCTGGTTGTCGGGCGTGCTCCAGGTGCCCTCGCCGCCCTCGATCCTGAGGTTCCAGAAGGGCTCGGTGCCGAGCATGGTGACGGTCTCGGAAGGCGCGACCTTGTCGAAGGCCCTCGCCTCGGGGTCGATGCCGTCGTGCTGCTTGGCCGGGGCGCAGGCGGCGAGGAGCAGCAGGAGCGGGATCGCGGGGGAGCGGGTCATGGGGCACGGTCTCCTTGCCGGGGCGGCGCGCGAGGATAGGCCGGAACCGGCGCCCCGCCAAGGCATTGGGCGCGCATGCACTTCATCCCGACCCGCGCCGCCGGCCTCGCCCGGCTCGCCGCCTTCACCCCCGCCGCCGGCCGTCGCTACGCCGAGACCCGCAACGCCGACGACGGTCCCGCCGAAGGCGGGCGCGGCAACGTCTCGCAGCTCTCGCCGTGGCTCCACGCCGGACTGCTGGGGACCCGCGAGGTGCTCGAGGCGGTGCTCCGCGAGCACGGCCCGCGCGCGTCCGAGAAATTCGTCGCCGAGGTGTTCTGGCGCATCTACTTCAAGGGCTACCTCGAGCAGCGCCCCGCGATCTGGGAGGACTATCGCAAGGGCCGCGACGGGGCCCTCGCCGCTCTCGATGCCAATGCCGGCCTGCGCAAGGCCTATGCCGAGGCCGTGGAAGGGCGCACCGGGATCGCGGCCTTCGATGTCTGGGCGAAGGAACTGGTCGCCACCGGCTACCTCCACAACCACGCGCGGATGTGGTTCGCGAGCATCTGGATCTTCACCCTGAAGCTCGACTGGCAGCTGGGGGCGGATTTCTTCCTGCGGCACCTGATCGACGCCGACGCCGCCTCGAACACGCTGTCGTGGCGCTGGGTCGCGGGGCTGCACACCCGGGGCAAGCACTACCTCGCGCGGGCCGAGAACATCGCCCGCTACACGGCGGGACGGCCCGAGGGGCCGCTCGCTGCCGAGGGCCTCGACGAAGACGCCGCGCCGCTCAGCGAGCCGCAGGAATTCCCGCGCCGCGGGCTCGACCTGCCCGCCCAGGCGACGGCGGCCGACCTCGCCGCGCCCTTCGCGCTGCTTCTCCACGACGAGGCCGCGCATCACGCGCCCCTCGCCCTGCCGGCGCGCCCGGCGCTGGTGATCGGCGCGAGCCGGCCCGCGGTGCGCTCACCCGGTACCGTCGCGCCCCTCGCCCGCAGCTTCGCCGAGCAGGCGGTCGCGGGCGGCATCGCCGAGGCGGCGCAGGACCTCGGCTGCCCGGCGGTGGAGTGGCGCGCGGGCGAGCCGCTCGCCCCGCTGCTTGCGGCGGCGGGGGTCGAGCGCATCGCCCTCCCCTACCTCCCGACCGGATGGACCCGCGACGCGCTGTGGCCCGACCTCGCCCCGCTCAGCGACAAGGGCCGCGTCGTCACCCTCCTCGCCGATCTCGACCGCGCCACCTGGCCGCTCGCCAAGGCCGGGTTCTTCGGCGTCGCCAAGGCAATCGATGGCATCCTCGAAGCGGCGGCAATCGGCTGACAGCCTAAACGGGCTCTTAAGGATGATGCGCTAGGCTTCGCGCGACCAACCTGCCCGAGGCGCTCGCGTTCATGCTCTACCCCAACAGCCTGCAAGCCGTGCTGCTGTTCGACCGGGCCCTGCCCGATCTCGACGCGATGATGCGCGACTTCACGCGCATCGAGGCGATGCGCAGCGGGACGACCTTCTCCCCCAACGAGACGATCCCCGGCCGCCTCCACCGCCTGTTCGTCCCCGGCGAGGAGCTCAACGTCAGCTTCGAGCTGATGAACGGGCCGCCCAAGATGCAGGTGCTCGCCCCCGCGCTGGGCTCGGCCTATATCGGCATCGTCACGCCCGACATCCGCCAGCGCGTCGCCCGCGCGGCGAGCCACGTGATCATCGAGGTCTCGCACGGCGTGCTCGCCGGGGTCGAGGCGATCCCGGGCGTCGCGAAGATGATGGGCGAGCTCGGCATGGCGCGCGCCGGGGCGACCCGCGCGGAGTTCGAGCGGCGGCTCGGCGTGCTCGCGCTCGCGGCGCGGGTCGCGATCGACCACACGATGCCGGTCGCGGTGCACTGGACCCAGTCGGACCAGCTGGTGAGCGGCGAGGCCTTCGACCACCTCGCGGGGATGGAGGGCGTGCCCGGCCCCTTGCACATCCACCCCTACCTGTTCGGCCCCCGCCCGGCGCCGGGCGAGGAGCAGCTCGTCGGTTTCCGCACTTTCGGCGCGCGGCACTGGCTGGGGCGCGAGATCATCGTCCAGCCCAACGTGCTGCCGTGGGACGCCAACCTCGACACGGTGTTCGCCTTCCTCAGGCTCGCGACCATGCCGAACGGCTACGTCATCCCGCATGGCGACACCTTCGGCCCTGAGGACCGCAGCCTCTCCTACAAGGTGCTCCACCACGCGGTCGGCGACGATATCGGCTACCAGGAGCCCGAGCCGGCGGACGTGCCGTTCTACGAGCTGTTGCCGCTGAAGCACCTCGCCCACGGTTTCGTCGCGCCCGCGCACGTGCCCGAGGCCAACGCCTTCGACGATCGCGCCTTCCCGGTCGGCCTCATGCCCGAGGACCAGGACGCGAAGGCCGCGCTCGCCAACGAGTGGGCCGAGAAGCGCCGCCTCGCCGAGGGCGTCGGCGGGCGCTTCGAGGTGCGCGCGGCGGGCCCCGAGGGCGCCGCGCCGCCCGATCCGCCGAGCCCGCCGCCCGCGCCGGTCAGCGCCCCCACCCCGAGCCAGCCCGGAATGCCGGGGCTCAGCGGGCGGGGCCTCAGGGCGCGGGTGTTCGGGCGCAAGGGGCTCTAGGGCCCCCGCGCCCGCCGGTCAGATCTGCTTTTCGGGCGAGGGGTCGCGGCGATGCCGCTCGGCCTTGCCGAAGATCCGCCCGAGCCGCTCGGCCATGATGTTCGCCGCGATCCGCGCCGCGGCATCGACGTTGCTCGCCTTGCCGGTCACCCCGATCGGACGGCTGCCGCGCGGGCGCGCCTCGATCGTGCAGTGCTTGTCGTCGGCACCGTGCTTGGCGCTGTTGACGTCCGCGACATGCACCTCGAGCCGGGTCAGCCGGTCCTCGTAGCGGGCGAGCTTCTGGCGCACCTGCGCCTCGATCCGGGCCGCGACGTTCCGGGTGCCCGTCAGCGAGCTGTTGGTGTTGAACTGGAAGTGCATGGTGCTCATGGCCCTCATCTCCTTCTGCCGTCAGTCACCTGTTGCCCGAAGACAATATGGGCCGTGCGGGCCCCTCTTGCCAGTCCGTTCAGGTGGGCCGTTCGGCAGCAAGGGCGTCTTCCGCCGCGCGGCGTTCGAGGCGCTGGGCGTCAGCCTTGAGGCGCTCCTCGGCGATCTTGCGGGCGTGCTCGGCAAGGCCGCGCCAAGTCCGCTCGGAGCGCAGCTCGCGCTCGCGGACGTTGTCGAGAGTCGCCTCTTCGGCAAGTGCGGCGGCCGCGTCGGCGCGCTCGCAGTAGAATTCGTAGGTCTGGGCCATCGGGGACATCCTGCCGGGAGGGGGGGGGGGGGAGGCGGGATTCGCAGGCGTATTGGAAAAGGGGCGGGACGCGCGCGGCGCCCCGCCCCCTGAAGTCGCTGGATCAGGCAGCCGTCAGGTTCACGGCGCTTTCCTTGCCGTTGCGGCCGCGCTCGAGGTCGTAGCTCACGCGCTGGTCTTTATCGAGGCTGTGCATCCCGGCGGCCTGCACGGCGGTGATGTGGACGAAGCTGTCCGACGAGCCGTCGTCGGGCTGGATGAAGCCGTAGCCCTTCTCGGTGTTGAAGAACTTCACGGTTCCGGTCTTGGTCGTCATGGGATGTTCCTTTCAAGAACAAACATCTGGTCCTCGCGACATGCGAGGAGGGAGTGCGTCGTATCGTCCGATGAAAGGAAGTCGTCGTCTGGGTAACGCCGCGAAGGGCCGGAGCCGGAGCGGAGAGGCGCAAAGTCGGAAGTCCGTCGCAAATTTCGACGTCAGCACGGGACTTATACCACAGCTTTGCCGGTTCGCCTAATCGGCCTGCCGCAAAGGCAGCCGCGCCCGGCCGGAAAGCGGACAAAGCGGACACCCTGTCCGCTTCACACATCCCAGCCATTGCCCTGTAATTGCTGCATGATTTCCTCGTCCGACAGGCCGGACGGACAGTGGGGATCGGCGCGGCGCGCACCCTGCGCGGCGCTGCCGGGCACGAAGCGGTGCAGCGCCTCGATCTCGCCCGGCTCGTCCACATCGCGCGCGCCGGTCTCGACCGCCTCCCCCGCCTCCACCTTCGCGAGCAGGCTCTCGAAATCACGCGCGTGGCGCTCGGCCGTCGGCCCCAGTCGCCCGAAGCCGGGATTGCCGCCCTGCGTGAACCGCCCGAGCAGCGCCACCGTCAGGCGCTCGTCGAAGCGGCGATAAGTGTGGACCAGCTCGCCCTTGTAGAACACCGGGACCTCGACGCCGTTGAGGGCGCGCTCCAGCGCGGTGTGGGCGAGCACGTCGTAGGAGTGGTGGAACGCCACTTCCCAGGCGAGGTCGAAGGGCCCGCCCTTGAGCCGCGAGCGCAGACGATAGGCCGACTGGCGCGACTTGCCGACCGAACGCGCGGCCTCCGAGACCGAATGGGTCGCGGAGAGCGCGCGCAGGAAGGCAGCCTGCACGTCGAGCGGCCAGCCGTCATGCCGCTTGGCGCGCTCCGGCGGGGCGTCCGAAGGGGCGGTGGCGGGGACAGCACGGAGCCGGGGCGCGGCGGGGCTGCGGGGCGGGCAAGGGGTCTGGGCGCGGGTCATCGCGGGAGAGTGTCCGGCCGCCGCCGAGTAGGAAAGGGGTCGCACGCGTGCCGCCCGCGCCCCCCCGGCAAATGCAGAAGGCCCTCTCCCGCCGGGGGAGAGGGCCTTCACCCGGTGATGCGCGAGGCTCGCTTCGGGGGGCTTGGGCTTGCGCCCACGCGGCCGGGGATCGCGTCAGGGTCGGCGCGGGTCGTGCTCGCCGGGGAGCCCGCGCGGCGCCTCGTCGCTGCGGCGGCCGCGTTCGTCTTCGTAGTTCCCTGCGCGCTCGTCGGCGCGGCGGTCCGCGTAGGAGCCGGTGCCGAGGTCGTCCTCCGCGCGGCGCGGACGGATCTGCTCGCCCGGCCCGCCATGATCGAGGCCCTGCTGGTTCTGCCCCGCCGGGTTGCCGGCCTGCTTGGCCGCGGGGTCTTCGAGGTGGCGCGGATCGGCCTCGAGCGGCTGGAACACGCTCCCCCCGCCGGGCGCCGACTGCGTCTCGCGGATCGCGTCGCCATGCTGCGTCGGCCCGCGCTGGCGGCTGGTCGGGTGCTGGTCGCCCGAGCGGGACGCGGCGCCCTGGTCGATGACATAGTCGCTGTTGTCCTGCTGGCGCTGCTCGTCCGAGCCCGCGCGCAGCGGCTGGTAGGTCGAGCCCTCGTGCGGCGCGGCGGTCATGTGGCCGCGATCGTCGAGCCCGTGCTCGGCATCGACCGCCGGCTTCTCCGCCGCCTGCTGGTTGGCACGATTGCGCTCGGGGGTCTGGTTGTTCAGCCCGTCGTCCCGGCGGTCGCCGCGCATGTCCTTGTTGATGGCCATGATGATCTCTCCTCATGCGATGGAGAGACTATGCGGCAGATGGAGCGGGGGCGCGCTAACGTGGGAGGGTAACCGGGCTTGCCGGCGTGCCGACGCCTTCGGCGATGCCGTGCCCGCTTCAGGCGGCCACGGGCGAGGAGGCCGCGACGGGGATCGGCCCCGAGGAATGTGGCGCCGCCAGACGGTCGGCGAGGCGCAGCGCGAGCGCGACCGCCGTCAATGTCGGGTTCGCCTGGCCGGACGTCGGCAGCACCGCCGTGGAGGCTATCGAGAGATTGGGCGCCTCGAAGCTGCGCAACTGCGCGTCGACGATCCCTTCGCGCGGCCCTGCGGCCATGCGGGCGATCCCGATCTGGTGCGCCCCGTGGCGGGCCTGGCCCAGCACCGCGGCGGCGCGCTCGGCCGCGGGCACGCGGTAGTGCAGCGAGGCGAACCCTGCCTCGGCGAGCCAGGCTTCGAGCAGGTCATGGGTCCGGACGATCGAATCCGCATCCCGTTCCGAAAAGCGCAGGTCGATGCGCAAGCACGGCACCCCCAGCCGGTCGCGCGATCCCGACAGGGTGACGCGGCTGTCGGGGTTGGGCCATTGTTCGCTGTGATACTGGAGGCCGTAGCGCCCTGCCGGATTGCGGATGAAGAGGCCCGGCAGGCGGGTTGTCCGGTCATAGCGCTTGCGCAGGAAATCCACGCCGAAGGCCGCCGTCGCAGGCAGGCCTGACATGACGTTGAGCAGGTGGCGGGGAATGGGCGAATCCTCGGGGGTGAGGTTGGCGAGCCGCAGCTTCTCGGCGATCAGCAGCCGGGCGACCGGCTTCATCCGCATCACCAGCCAGATCATCGAGAGGATCGCGCTGCCGTGGGCGGCATGGCCGATCTGCGGCACGACCGGCCAGAAGGCGCAGTTGAGCAGGCGATGCTCGATCTGGAGCGCATCGGCCGGAACGATGCGGCGACGCACGTAAGACCCGTGCGCATCGACGCGGAAATCGAAAGCACTCGCAAGGGCAGGGTCCTCGAAGCGGATATCCGCGATCTCGCCCGTGACATGCCCCATGTAATAGCGTCCGAGCGGACCCTCGGCGCCTCCGAAACGGCCCGGTGCGTCGAGCTGGGCCGCGAGCAGCAGGCGCACCGTCTCGAGCCCGCCTCCGGCCAGCACCACTTCGTTGACGGGCAGGCGCCGCTGCTCGCCCGAGCGCGTGTCGCAGATGGCGAGCGCGGCGACGCGGCCGTCCGCGAACTCGAGGCCGGTCACCGTCACATGGGTGCGCAGGTGGAGCAGCGCGTCGCGCGCGATGGCATCGGCATGGATCCGCTGCGCCTGCTGCACGTTCGCCCAGCGCTCGAGGGGCGTCGCATCGAAATCGGGGCCGGCTCCCGCGAGGGGCCCTGACGCCGCCTCGCGGTAGACCGGCGCGCCCGAGGCCGTGGCGGCCACCGCATCGCCCAGGTAGCGCGCGATCACGTCGTAGGCGATCGGCCAGGACGCCCCCACCCAGGGCCGCTCGGCAAAGTCGATCGGATCGTAGGGCAGGCACCGGGCGCCCCACAGGTTGGACGTGCCGCCCAGCCGGCGCGCGGTGGCGATCATCAGGTCATCGTGCACGTCTTCGTCGACGCGCTCGGCCTGCGCGAGCGCTTGCACCTGCGGATCGGCTGCCACGCCGCCGGATTCCAGCAGCAGCACCGGCACGCCCTGCGCAGCGAGCCGGGTCGCGAGCGCGAGCCCGACAGGGCCGCTCCCGACCACGCAGACCTGCTGCGGCACTGCCTCGATCCCGTCCAGCCCATCGGCAATCATGCTGTCGCGCCCTTCATGCCCTGTTCCCGGCTCAAGCCCTTGCTGCGCTCCCCTCGATTGCGGGAAAGCCGCCGCGGATCAATAGGCCTCTTCGGCGCTGGCGTCAGCGCCGGCCACCGGCAGGGGAGACCCTGCGCACCGTCAGCTTGATCTCGGTCACGGCAGTTGGCTCGTAGAGCTCGGTGACGCCCACCGCCGTCCACGCCGGGAAGGGGGCCTTGATGTAGCGGTTCTTGACCGGGACCAGTGCGTCCAGCTGTTTCGCCATGTTGGTGCCGGCGTGGAAAGTGTCGAACACCAGCACGTCGTCCCACGTGGCGCCGAGGCGCTTCAGGATCGCGTCGAGCCGCGCGAAGGCGCGTTCGTAGGCGGGGCCGAGGTCGGTCTCGCCCTCGCGCGGGGCGGCGACCACGCCCGAGAGGTAGATGGTGTCGCCATGCACCACCGCATCCGAGAACCCCACCGCCTCCTGGAAGGCGCGGGCCTCGGGGTTCTCGGGCATGATGGTGGTCTTGGGCTCGCCGGCCTGCGCGGCGGTGGCGACGGTGAGCGCGAGTGCGAGCGCGGCGGCGCGGATGATGGTGCGGTGCATGGTGGTTCCCTCCCCCTTCGGATGGAGAAGGAGTACCCACCCCCGACCCCTCCCGCAAGCGGGAGGGGAGAGGAACGGAAAAGCCCCTCCCGCTTGCCCCCGGCTTGCGCCGGGGCGGTTATCGGGGTTGGGGTGGGCCTCAATCGTGCTCGCGGTCCCCCGCGCCCACGTAGAGCTGGCGCCCCACCTCGTGGTACCTGGCGCTCATTTCCGCCATGCCCCTCTCGGCCTCCTCCTCGCCCGCGACGAAGGTCTCGATCCCGGCGTTCTGCTTCGCGGCGAAGTCGCGCACTTCCTGCGTGATCTTCATCGAGCAGAACTTCGGCCCGCACATCGAGCAGAAATGCGCCGACTTGGCGCCTTCCGCAGGGAGCGTCTGGTCGTGGTATTGCTCGGCGGTTTCGGGGTCGAGGCTGAGGTTGAACTGGTCGCGCCAGCGGAACTCGAAGCGGGCCTTGGAGAGCGCATCGTCGCGCACCTGCGCCGCGGGATGCCCCTTGGCGAGGTCGGCGGCGTGGGCGGCGAGCTTGTAGGTCACCACGCCCACCTTCACATCGTCCCGGTCGGGCAGGCCCAAGTGCTCCTTGGGGGTGACGTAGCAGAGCATCGCGGTGCCGTACCACCCGATCTGTGCAGCCCCGATGCCGCTGGTGATGTGGTCGTAGCCCGGCGCGATGTCGGTGACGAGCGGGCCCAAGGTGTAGAACGGCGCCTCGCCGCAGGCCTCGAGTTGCTTTTCCATGTTCTGCTTGATCTTGTGCATGGGCACGTGGCCGGGGCCTTCGATCATCACCTGCACGTCCTGCTCCCAGGCGCGCTTGGTGAGTTCGCCCAGCGTGTAGAGCTCGGCGAATTGCGCCTCGTCGTTGGCGTCGCGGATCGAGCCGGGGCGCAACCCGTCGCCGAGCGAATAGGCGATGTCATAGGCCTTCATGATTGCGGTGATCTCGTCGAAGTGCTCGTAGAGGAAGCTCTCCTTGTGGTGCGCGAGGCACCACTTGGCCATGATCGAGCCGCCACGGCTGACGATCCCGGTGACGCGCTTGGCGGTGAGCGGGATGTAGGGGAGGCGCACCCCGGCGTGGATCGTGAAGTAGTCGACGCCCTGCTCGGCCTGCTCGATCAGCGTGTCGCGGAAGATTTCCCAGGTCAGCTCCTCGGCGATGCCGCCGACCTTTTCGAGCGCCTGGTAGATGGGGACGGTGCCGACGGGCACGGCGGAATTGCGGATGATCCATTCGCGGGTGTCGTGGATGTTGCGGCCCGTCGAGAGGTCCATGATCGTGTCCGCGCCCCAGCGGGTCGCCCAGACCATCTTGTCGACCTCCTGCGCGACGTCGCTCGCCACGGCGGAGTTGCCGATATTGGCGTTGATCTTGACGAGGAAGTTGCGCCCGATCGCCATCGGCTCGGATTCAGGGTGGTTGATGTTGGAGGGGATGATCGCCCGGCCCCTTGCCACCTCCGACCTGACGAATTCGGGGGTGATGACGTCCGGGATTTCCGCGCCCCAGCTCTCGCCGTCGCGGATCAGATCCCTGGCGATTTCGCGCCCCAAATTCTCGCGCTCGGCGACATATTCCATCTCGGGGGTGATGATGCCGCGGCGGGCGTAGTGCATTTGCGTCACGTTCATCCCCGCCTTGGCCCGGAGGGGCCGCTTCACGGTGTTCGGGAACTGCGCGACACCGCCCGAGCGGTCGGGGCCGAGGCGGCCGTTGTCCTCCGGCTTCACCTCTCGTCCGTCATAGGCCTCGACATCGCCGCGGGCGAGGATCCAATCGCGGCGCAGCGGGGCGAGGCCAGCGCTGATGTCGATGACCGCTTGCGGATCGGTGTAGGGGCCCGAGGTGTCGTAGACACGCACCGGGGGCTCGCCGCCCTCGAGGTCGATCTCGCGCATCGCGACGCGGATGCCGCTGCCGGTGCGCGCGCCGACGTAGACCTTGCGGCTGCCGCGGATCGGCCCGGTGGTGACGCCGATTTCGACGGGGGAATTGATGTCGGCCATGTGCGTGTCTCTCTCCAACGGGCGGAAAGGGGGCGCACGTGGCGACGCCAGCCCGCTCCCTCCGCCGATGCTAATCGGTTCAGGTTCAACGGGTCGGGCGATGCTAACCGCCCCTCTCAGCCTGAGCAGGCTCCCCGGGGATGGGGAGGCAATAGCCGCCCGCCACCGCGAAATCCATTTGTTTTGCGACGCCCCGGCGTTGGGCTAGGCTCGCGCGTTCAGGGGAGTCGCGGGAGCGAGGGTGAGCGCAGGGGTGAACGAGGCGGGGGACAGCACGGGCGCGGGCACCGATCCGCTCGCCAAGGTCGAGGCCTTCGCCGGGCTCTCGCCCGAGGTGCGCGCGGCGCTCGCCGCCCGCGCGCGGCTCGTGGCGGTGCGCGGAGGCGAGTGCCTCGTGCGCCACGGCGAGGCGGCCGACACGCTCTACATCGTCGCCACCGGGCGCTTCCACGTGATCCTGCCCGGTGGGCGCGTCGTCGCCGAGATCGAGGCGGGCGAGCCGGTCGGCGAGCTCGCCTTCTTCGCCGGGGGCACCCGCACCGCCGACGTGCGCGCGGCGCGCGACAGCTCGGTCTATGCCCTGACCCGCGAGGCATGGCGCGCGGTCACCGACGATCACCGCGAGATTGCCGACCGGGTGCTCGCCGCAATCGCCCGGCGGCTGGCGCGCACCACCGCGCACTCGGCGGCGATCCCCGCGCGGCCGGGGCGCGTCGTCGCGCTGCTCGCCGCGGGCGCGAGCCGCATCCCCGAGGGCCTGCCGCAGCGCCTTGCCGCGGCGCTCGCGGCCCACGAGGACGCGCGGCTGATCGGCCCCGCCGACCGCCCGCGCGGCCTCGCCCCCGACGGCGAGGCCTTCGGGCGTTGGATCGCGGGGCTCGAAGCGAGCGGGGCGCGCATCCTGCTCGCAGGGGACGGGGACGAGGACTGGAACCGCGCGATCGCCCGCAACGCCGACGACCTGCTGCTGATCGCCCCGCTCGCCGGGGCCGAGGCGGGGCTCTCGCCCCTCGAGACCGACGCCCTCGCCCGTTTCCGCCCCGAGGACCGCACGCTGGTGCTGTGGCGCGAGCGCGAGGCGGTGCCGATCGCCGGATCGGGCCGCTGGCTCGCGGGGCGCGGGGTCAAGCTCCACCACCATGTCGCGCTCGACGCAGGGCCAAGCATCGCCCGCCTCGCGCGCTTCCTCGCGGGCCGCGCCAATGGCGTGGTGCTGGCGGGGGGCGGCGCCTTGGGCTGCGCGCATCTGGGGGTGATGCAGGCGCTGATCGAGGCGGGGGTGCCGATCGACTTCTACGGCGGCACCAGCGCCGGGGCGGCGATGGCGGGCGCGCTGGCGATGGGGCTCAGTGCCGAGGAAACCCTCGCGCAGATGCAGGAGATGTTCATCGCTCAGAAGGCGATGCGGCGGGTGACCATCCCGGTGCACTCCTTCCTCGATGCGCGGGTGTTCGATGCGCAGCTGCGGCTTCGCTACGGGGAGCGCGACATCGCCGACCTGCCGTTCAACTACTTCGCGGTCTCGACCAATCTTTCGGTCAACCGCGTCCACGTCCACCGCCGCGGCCCTCTGTGGGAGGCGGTGCGCGCCTCGGGGAGCCTGCCGACGATCCTCCCGCCCTATGTCACCGCCGAGGGCGACATCCTGATCGACGGCGGGGTGCTCGACAACGTGCCGGTCGAGATCATGCGAAGCGCCAAGGCGGGGCCCAACGTGGTGGTCGCGCTCCACGCCAATGCGGGCGAGGCGTGGCGGATCGAGGCGGGCTACGGCGACGTGCGCACGCCCTTCGAGCTGCTGCGCGACATCGTCCTGCGGCGCCGGCCCGCACGGCGTTTCCCGAGCCTTGTCGAGGTGATGACCCGGGCGATGGTGGTCGCCTCCGAGGCCGCCGCCGAGGGCGCGCTCGCCAAGGCCGACGTGCTGCTGATCCCGCCGATCCCCGAAGGGATGCAGATCCTCGACTGGCACAAGGGCACCGCCGCCGCCGAGGCCGCACGGGCCTTCACCGCCGCCGCGATTGCTGAACGGCCCGAACTGGCGGCGATGCGCGCCGTGTCAGACGGAGAGGGTTGACGGGGCGCTGCGGCGCGCGCTCCACCAGCGCAGGATCGCGCGGTTGGCGGGGCGCTCGAAGGCGACGTAGGAGAGCCACCCCGCCCCGAAGCAGACTGCAAGGTAGGCGAAGAACATGGCCGGAGCTTGCCACACCTCGGGCGCGATCCCGAGCCTGTGCGCGAGCAGCAGCGCGGCAATCTGCAAGGGCACGTTCCACAGGTAGGTGCCGTAGGTGCTGTCGCCGATGAAGCGCAGGCGGCGGATCGGCGCTCCCCAGCGGCCGAGGTCGATGAGCGCCGCCCCGCCCACCAGCGCGATGGCGAGCGGCAGGACGAGGTTGCCGAGGCGCAGGCCGGGCACGAGGAGCGGCAGCGCGAGGCACGCCGCCGCCGCCGCCCCGGCAATCAGCGCGAGGTCGCGCACCGGCCGCAGGTGATGCCCGGCCACGTGGTAGAGCGCGCAGCCGATGAAGAAATACTGGACGCACTGCCAGATGCGCGGCGCGCCCGCGCCCAGCATCAGCATCGCCCCGGCAGCGGCGATGATCGCGAGCGGCCCGGCGATGCCGCCCCGCAGCAGCGGCTTCGCGACCAGCCAGAACAGCAGGTAGACGAGGATCTCGACCGACACCGACCAGATCGGTGCGTTGAACGACATCCCCCGCTCCAGCCCCCAGCCCGACGCGAGGAACAGGTTGAGGACGAAGTGCCAGGCGTCGTTGTTCCCGAAGATCAGCGGCGCGCCGAAGTCGGCGACCGCGATCGGCTGCAGGGCGGCGACGATCAGCAGCGTCACGAAATGCAGCGGATAGAGCCGCGCGAAGCGGCGCAGCACGAAGGTGCCGCCCGGCGTGTCCTTCCCGGCATAGACCTTCGCGAAGACGAAGCCGGAGATCATCCAGAACACCTGCACGGCCCAGTTGCCGTAGAGGTAGAAGGGGAACAGCCAGTCGTAGAGCGGCAGCTCCCCCGCCATGTCGCCGCCGTAGATGTCGAACACCCCGGGCGGGAACAGCATATGGCGGTAGTGATAGACGAGGATCGCGAAAGCGGCGAGCCCGCGCAGCACGTCGACCGCATGGTAGTGGTCCGGCCGCATCGGCCCGGCCGAAGGCTGCGCGGCCTCCATCGCTATTCGATCACCCGCCCGCGGACCATCACGAAGCCGACCTTCTCGAGCACGGTCACGTCCTTCAGCGGATTGCCCTCGACCGCGATGATGTCCGCCGAATAGCCCGGGGCAAGGCGGCCGATCTGGTTCTCCATGCCCAGCACCTTCGCCGCGCCGGTCGTCGCCGCGGCGAGCGCCTCGCGGTCGCTCATGCCCTGGGCGCGCATCAGCGCGAACTCCTGCGCATTGCGGCCGTGCTGGAACACGCCCGCGTCGGTGCCGAAGGCGATGGTGACGCCGTACTGCCGGGCGCGGGCGACGAGCGAGCCGATCACCGGCTGGGTCATGCGGATCTTCTCCTCGACCGTCGGGGTATAGACCCCCTTGCCGAGCCCCTCGGAGACGCCCTGAAAGGCCATCAGCGTCGGCACCAGCACCGTGCCGCGCTCGCGCATGGCCTTGGCGGCGGCCTCGTCGATGAAGGTGCCGTGCTCGATCGTGTCGATCCCGGCGCGCGCCGCCTGCTCGATCCCGCGCGCGCCGTGGGCGTGGGCCATGACCTTGAGCCCCAGCGAATGCGCGGTGTCGGCGATCGCCTTCATTTCCTCGAAAGTGAAGTGCGCTTCCAGGCCCCGGCCCTGCTGGCTGAGCACGCCGCCGGTCGCCGTGATCTTGATCACGTCCGCCCCGTTCTGGCTGGCGAGCCGCACCTTGGCGGCACATTCGACCGCGCCGGTGCAGTTGAAGCCGGTGTCGAGCAGCTCGTTGACCTCGGGGCGGAAGCCGTTGACGTCGGCATGGCCGCCGATGATCGAGAGCGCGGGGCCGGCGGCGACGATGCGTGGCCCCGGGATCAGCCCCTCGGCGGTGCCGCGGCGCAGCGAGAAGGCGGTCTCGCGCCCGCTCCCTGCCTCGCGTACCGTGGTGAAGCCGGCGAGCGCGGTGATCCGCGCGTTCTTGGCGCCGACGACCACGCCCCATTCCTCGGGCTCGGTGGTCGCTTTCCAGAAATCGCCGCCCGGATCGCCGGTGAGGTGGGTGTGGAGGTCGACGAGGCCGGGGAGCACGGTCTTGCCGCTGAGGTCGATCTCGCGATCGGCGGGAACCTCGTGGCCGGGGGTGATCGACACGATCCGGCCGCCCTCGACAAAGATCGTCGCCGGCCCGCTCGGCTCGCCCGCGGCGTCGGCGATGACGCTCCCGGCGCGGATCGCGACCGTCTCGGCCGCGAGCGGCGCGGCGATGAAGGCCCCCGCGAGCGCGGCGCCCGCGCCCAGGAGCTTGGCGAAGTGGTGCATCGGATTGTCCTCCCCTTGTCTGGATGCGGTGATGGCGCGGCTCGCTCGCCAAGGCAAGCGCTCAGCCGGGAAGGCTTTTTACGCCGCCCGCGCCGGGATTGGCTTGGCGCGGGCAGGGTTGACGCTATGGTCCTGTGCGCAGCAACAACAGGGGTTTGGCAGCTTGGCTTCTTCCTTCCCGCGTCCCGCGCTCGCGGCCGCGCTCGCATTCGCGCTGATGCCCGCCGCGGGCGAGGCCGCGCCCAACCGGCCGCCGGTCGAGGCCGCCTCCCCGGCGGCGGCGGAGGACCCCGCCTATGGCGAGCTCTTCGCGGCGATGCTCGATTCCGCGGACCAGCAGGCCGCCTATGACGGCATCGCCGCCTCGATCGCGCGCGAATATGCCAAGGTGCCCGAGATCGCCGCGCTCGAGGCCGCCAAGCCCGGGCTGATCGCCGCGATCGTCACTGGCCTGCGCCCGGCGCTGGTCTCCTACGGCGACCGGGTGCGCGCCCAATACCGCCCGCGGATGCTCGCCGCCTTCGCCCGCCACCTCAGCCCCGCCGAGGCGCGCGACATCGCCGAGCTCTACCGCTCGCCGATCGGGCGCAAGCTGATGGCCGCCATGTCGCGCAACGTGACCGCGGATTCGGTCGTCTCGGGCATCGGCACGGCGATGGCCGAGGGCAAGGACCCCAACGCGGTCGAGGTGAGCCGCAGCCAGGTCGAGGCCGACATGCGGCGCGCCACCGCCTCGGCGATGGGCGAGCTGACCCCGGCCGATTTCGAGGCGCTCGGCCAGATGGCGCGCAACAAGCCGGCGCTGTTCAAGCTCAACCTCGTGCGCGGCGACATCATGCAGCTGCGCACGGCGATGGAGAACGAGCCGCCCACGCCCGACGAGGAGAAGCGCATCGAGGCGGCGGTGATCGCCGCGATGACCGCGCACATGGGCGGCTAGGGGGGGGCGGCTAAGGCGCTTCCCCTCAGAAGGTGAAGGCGACCCCCGCGCCGAGGATGAACTGGTTCGGATCGCCGCGCAGCCGGGTGTAGGGGGTGCGCGCGCTGTCGCCGATCATCCGGCCCGCGCCCGCCACGCCGGTGAGGCTCCACCCGCCGTTGAGCGGATTGCGGTCGAGGTCGTAGGCGAGCGTCGCGGTGGTGCCGATGCGGTTCAATCCCCCGTCGGCGCGGAACTGCGGCAGGCCGGTCGCGGTCGCCTGCGCGGGGGTGACGGTGAAGTAGTAATCCGCAAAGCTCTCGTCGACGAACTCGGCGCTGACCTGCGCCTGCAAGGTGAAGGCCTTGCCGAGCAGCGCGCGGTAGCCGACCTGCGGCTCGACCACCCAGCCGCCATGCGCGCCGAGCACGTCGCGGCGCGCCTGCGCGCCGAGGGTCAGCTGGTCGAACTTGCGGAACACGCCGGGAAAGATCACCGCGACATTGCCGCCGAGCTCGAGCGCCGCGTCGAGCTTGCCGGCGCGGGCGACGACCGTGTCGGTGATGCGGTTCGCGCGGTCGTTGCGGAAGCGCAGCACCGGCCCGGCGGCAAGGCGCGGCTTCGTGCGCGGCGCGAGGGTCGGCCTGGGCGAGAACAGGTCGAGCGAGAAGCCCGGCCCGTTGGGGCTGATCCCCACCCCGCCGACGCGCCCGGCGATCAGCGGCAGCGGGAAGGCGATGTAGTCGTTCGAGCCCGCATAGCTCGGCACCAGTCCTGCGCCGAGGCCGAGCGTCGCCCAGGTCTCGTCGAACACCGGCTTGGCGAAGGCGAAGGGCGGCGCCGCCGGGGGCGCGGGCGGCGGAGCGGGTTGCTCCGCGGCGGTGCTGTCCTCGGCGGCTGCATCCTCCCCGGCGGCGAGCGCGGGGGCGGCAGCGAAGGCGGCAAGGCAGGCGGCGAGCGCGAGGGGCGCAATAACGGGGCGGGTGCTCACGGGGGTGCGATCCTTGGGAGAGGGTGGGACGATGGCGCGAACGCGCCCGGCTCTCTAATGTTTCCACGTGATGTTGCAACATCGCAAAAGCCCCTCGCGATTGCCCAATGCGAGGGTCTGCCCTAGGGCACTTCGCGCATGGTCGATTCCCCGCACAGCCCCGCCGCGTCCGAGACGGCCCCGCATGACGTCGTCATCGTCGGCGGGGGGCTCGCGGGCGGGCTGATCGCGCTCGCGCTGCACCGCCAGGTGCCGGAGTGCCGCTTCGTGCTGATCGAGGCCGGGCGGACGCTCGGCGGCCACCACCGCTGGAGCTGGTTCGAGACCGACATCCGTCCCTCGGCGCGCGAGCTGACGCGCGGCTTTCGCCTCAACGGCTGGGACGAGGGCTACGACATCGCCTTCCCGGCGCTCCAGCGCACCCTGCCGACCGCCTACCGGTCGCTCGCCAGCGCCGAGTTCCACCGCGCGCTCGCCGCGCAGCTGCCCGCGGACCGCGTGATGCTCGAGACGAAAGCCGCACACCTCGACGCCGCCGGCGTGACCCTCGCGGACGGCACGCGGATCGCCGCCAAGCGCGTGATCGACGCCCGCGCCTTCAAGCCCTCGACGGCGCTCGCCGGGGGCTGGCAGGTGTTCCTCGGCCAGCATTTCCGGTGCGACAGGCCCCACGGCCTCACCCGCCCCGTCATCATGGACGCGATGGTCGACCAGGTCGCCCCGCACGGCAACGGCGCCGCCTACCGCTTCGTCTATGTCCTGCCGCTGTCCGAGGACGAGGTGTTCATCGAGGACACCTACTATGCCGACCAGCCGAAGATGGACGCCGCGGTGCTCAAGGGCCGGGTCGCCGCCTATGCCAAGGCGCATGGCTGGGCGGGCGAGGTGATCGACCAGGAGGCGGGGATCCTTCCCGTCATCTCGGGCGGGGACTTCGACGCGGCGCTCTCGGAGGTCGCGATCCCGGGGGTCGCGCTGGCGGGCGCGCGCGGGGGCTTCTCGCATCCGCTGACGAGCTACACCCTGCCATTCGCGGTCGACAACGCGCTCGCCATCGCCGGGCTCATCGCGCGGCGGCCGCAAGTCTCGGGCGCGGAGCTCGCCGCCTTCTGCAAGCGCCGCGCGAAGCGCCACTGGCGCGCCACCGCCTATTACCGGATGCTCAGCCGGATGCTCTTCGAGGCGGCGGAACCGGGCCGGCGGGTGGTGGTGTTCGAGCATTTCTATGCATTGAAGGGCGGGCTGGTGGAGCGCTTCTACGCGGGCCGCTCGACCTGGCCCGACCGGTTGCGCATCCTCACGGGCAAGCCGCCCGTAGCTATCCCGCGCGCCATCCGCGCGCTGTTCTCTTCAGGCAAGCCCCTCAACACGGAGACCCCGGCATGAACGCCGATGCGAAGCTCAACCTCACGCCCGGCAAAGGCGTGAACCCGGCGCTGGCCGCACGCTACGAAGGCCGCACCGCCTGCGTGATCGGATCGGGCTTCGGCGGCCTCGCGCTTGCCATCCGCCTGCAATCCGCCGGCATCGCCACCACGGTGATCGAGAGCCGCGACAAGCCCGGCGGGCGCGCCTATTTCTGGGAGAAGCCCACCGAAGACGGCGTCTTCACCTTCGACGCCGGCCCGACCGTGATCACCGACCCGCCGTGCCTCGAGGAGCTCTGGCAACTCACCGGCCACGACATCGCCGAGGATGTCGAGCTGATGAAGGTCATGCCCTTCTACCGTCTCAACTGGCCCGACGGCACCAACTTCGACTATTCGAACGACGAAGCGAGCCTCAACGCCGAGATCGCCAAGCTCAACCCCGCCGATGTCGCGGGCTATGCGCGCTTCCTCGAATATTCCGAGCGGGTCTATCGCGAGGGCTACCTGAAGCTCGGCACCAAGCCGTTCCTCGACTTCAAGTCGATGCTGAAGGCCGCGCCTGCGCTCATCAAGGAGCAGGCGTGGCGGAGCGTCTACGGGATGGTCGCGAGCTACGTCGAGAACGAGAAACTGCGCGAGGCCTTGAGCTTCCACACGCTGCTGGTCGGCGGCAACCCGATGAACACCTCGTCGATCTACGCGCTGATCCACAAGCTCGAGAAGGACGGCGGCGTGTGGTGGGCGCGCGGCGGCACCAACCGGCTGATCGCGGGGATGGTGCGGCATTTCGAGCGGCTGGGCGGGACGATCCGCATCGGCGACCCGGTGGTGCAGGTGCACACCCTGGGCACCCGCGCGACCGAGGTCGAGACCAAGAGCGGCTTGCGCCAGCGTTTCGACGCGGTCGCCTCGAACGCCGACATCATGCACTCCTACAAGGACCTGCTGTCGGGCTCCGAGCGCGGGCGGCAGATGGCGAAGAGCCTCAATCGCAAGAGCTTCTCGCCGTCGCTCTTCGTGGTGCATTTCGGGCTGGAAGGCACCTGGCCCGGTATCCCGCACCACATGATCCTGTTCGCCAAGCGCTACAAAGGGCTGCTCGACGACATCTACAAGAACGGCGTCGTCCCCGAGGACTTCGCGATCTACCTCCACCACCCGACCGTCACCGACCCCTCGATGGCGCCCGCGGGAAAGAGCACCTTCTATGCGCTCGTGCCGGTCAGCCACATGGGCAAGATGCCGCTCGACTGGGACGAGGTCGCCCCGCGGCTCGAGAAAATGATCCTCGACGAGCTGGAGCGCCGCCTGATCCCCGATATCCATTCGCGGATCGTCACCAAGTTCAGCTACGCCCCCAAGGACTTCAAGGCCGACCTCAACGCCCACATGGGCAGCGCCTTCAGCCTCGAGCCGGTGCTGTGGCAGAGCGCCTGGCTGCGCGGCCACAACCGCGACGACGTGATCGAGAACTACTACCTCGTCGGCGCCGGCACCCACCCGGGCGCGGGCATCCCGGGCGTGGTGGGGAGCGCGAAGGCGACCGCGGGCCTGATGCTGGAGGATCTGGCGAGGGTGGGTGTGTGATGATGGGATGGCTGTTTCTGCTCGCTGCTGCCGCAACCGACTTCGGCGCATCGCCGCTTGTTCAGGCCGGTCATGCGCACCGCTGGGCGATCGCCCAGGAAGATGACGGGCTCACCGGCTGGATCGACGAGGCGTGGCGCGCGGAAACCGTGATCGACGGGGTCCGCTACGTCCAGGTGCTCATCCGCACCGAGGTCAATCAGGGCGACCAGATCGTCGCCGACACGATAGCCGCGGTCGACTGCAAAACCCGGCAGATCGGGATGCAGAAGGTCCGCATTATCCAATCGGTCAACGGCAGCTTCGATGTGCCGGTCGCAAAGCTCGAAATGGAAGATGCCAACCCCGAGCAGGACCCGGGCGATGGCAAGATCCTCGATCTGGCCTGCGGAACGGGATCCTGGCGCAAATGAAACGCCTCGCAGTCTATTGCGGTTCTGCCTCGCCGGAGGACCCGCGTTATGTGCAGCTCGCCTATGAGGTCGGCGCCGAGCTTGCGGCGCGCGGGATCGGGCTCGTCTATGGCGGAGGCAGGCTCGGCCTGATGGGTGCGGTCGCGCGCGGAGCGAAGGAAGCGGGCGGCCACGTCATCGGGATCATCCCCGAGGCGCTCGTCAAGGCCGAGGTCGCCAACCACGATTGCGACGAGCTCGTCACCGTCAGCGGGATGCACGAGCGCAAGCAGCGCTTCACCGACCTTTCCGACGGCTTCGTCACCATCCCGGGCGGCGTGGGCACGCAGGACGAGCTGTGGGAGGCGATCAGCTGGTCGCAATTGGGCTACCACTGCAAGCCCGTCGGCCTGCTCAATGCCTTTGGCTTCTACGACCACCTTATCGCCTTCAACGCCAAGATGGCCGAGGTCGGCTTCGTGCGGCCCCAGCACCAGAACATCCTGATCGCGGCGGAGACCATCGGCGACCTCCTCGCGAAGATGGCCGCCTACGAGCCCCACACCCCGATTTTCCGCATGAAGGCCGAGGAGCTCTAGGCGCTCGCGATGGCGGTCGATGCAGCCACCCGCGCCGCGCTGGTCGAGCACGCGCGCCTGTCGATCAAGCGCGGCTCGCAGAGCTTCTCGGCGGCCGCGCGGCTGTTCGACAAGGAAACCCGCGAGCGGGCCTGGCTGCTCTATGCCTGGTGCCGCCGCGCCGACGACATCGCCGACAATCAGGACATGGGCGGCGAGCTCGGCGACCAGTCGGACCTTGCCGAGCGGCTCGCCCACATCCGTCGCCTCACCGCCCTCGCCTTCGAAGGCCAGCCGACCGGAGACCCGGCCTTCGACGCGCTGGGCGTGGTCGCCGCCGAAGTTGGCCTCACCCCGCAGATGGCCGAGGACGTGATCGCCGGATTCCAGCTCGACGCCGAGGACTGGCGCCCGCGCACCGAGGCCGACATGCTGCGCTACTGCTACCATGTGGCGGGCGCGGTGGGCGTGATGATGGCGGTGGTGATGGGCGTCTCTTCCGACGACCGGGAGACGCTCGACCGGGCGAACGATCTCGGGCTCGCCTTCCAGCTCTCGAACATCGCGCGCGATATCGTCGAGGACGATGCGGCGGGGCGCTGCTACCTCCCCATCGAATGGCTGGTCGAACAGGACATCGAGCCCGGCCAGCACACCAAGCCGCACCACCGCAAGGAACTCGCCGAGATGGCCGCGCGGCTGGTCGCGCTCGTGGAGAAGCACGAGGCGGCGGCCCGCGTGGGCGCGGCGAAGCTCCCCTTCCGCAGCCGCTGGGCGGTGCTCTCGGCGGCGCGCATCTACGGCGCGATCGGCCGCAAGGTCCGCGCGCGCGGGGCGGAGGCTTGGAACTCGCGCACCTACGTCCCGAGAAGCGAAAAGGCGCTCTACGGCGTGCGCGCGCTCCTCTCGGCCGTGCTCAACCGCGAGAAGATGCCGGCGGGCGGGATTCATTGGGGCATCGCCGACTACCGGCCCACCTCACCCGCAACGCCTCCCCGAGCTTGACCCGGTGCCCCGCTGCTTCGGCGGTCGAAGGCGAAGCGGGGTCCCGGCGCGGTGACCGGGAAGGCGCGGTGGCGAAGCGGTTTCCTTTGCAACCAAGCCGGGCTAACCAGCCTCGCATGAAAGCCCTCATCGCCACAGCTGCCGCGCTCTTCGCCGCCGCGCCGCTCGCCGCCGCCGAACCCTCGCCCTCGCCCTCGCCGGAACAGAGCGAGGTCATCGCCGCGGTCGAGGCCTTCTTCGATGCGCTGGAGAGCCCGGACAAGACCGCGCTCGCCACCACGATGGACCCCGCCGGCACGATCTACATCCACGACCGGATGGATCCGTCAGCGCCGGAGATCACCGTCGTGCCGGTGGCGAAGCACCTCGAGAACTGGGCCAAGTCGCCCCCCGGCCTGTGGGAGCGGATGGTCTATCGAACCGTGCTGGTCGACGGCGACATGGCGCAGGTCTGGGGCCCCTACCGGTTCGTGGCGGGCGGCCGGACCACGCATTGCGGGATCGATTCGCTGAGCCTCGTCCGGCGCGCCGAGGGCTGGAAGGTCGCCAACACCAGCTTCTCGATGGTCCCGCCCGCCGACTGCGCCAAGCTCGGCGCGCCGGAGGAGCCCGCGCGATGATCGCCAAGCTCCTGATCGCCAACCGCGGCGAGATCGCCTGCCGGATCATGCGCACCGCCCGCGCGATGGGGATCGCGACCGTCGCGGTCTATTCCGACGCCGATGCCAAGGCGCTGCATGTGCGGCAGTCCGACGAGGCGGTGCATATCGGCCCCTCGCCCGCGGCCGAGAGCTATCTCGTGGGTGCGAAGATCATCGCGGCGGCGCAAGCGACCGGCGCGGATGCGATCCATCCGGGCTACGGCTTCCTCAGCGAGAACGCCGACTTCGCACAGGCCGTGATCGACGCGGGGCTCACCTGGGTCGGACCCAAGCCTTCGAGCATCCGGGCGATGGGCCTCAAGGACGCGGCCAAGCAGTTGATGCGGTCTGCGGGCGTGCCGGTGACGCCGGGCTACGACGGGTTGGACCAGTCGGTCGAGCGGCTCACCGCGGAGGCCGAAGCGATCGGCTACCCCGTCCTCATCAAGGCGGTCGCGGGCGGCGGCGGCAAGGGGATGCGCAAGGTCGATGCCTCCGCCGATTTCGCCGCCGCGCTGGAGAGCTGCCGCCGCGAGGCCAAGGCGTCCTTCGGCAACACGCAAGTGCTGCTCGAGAAGTGGATCACCTCGCCCCGCCATATCGAGGTGCAGGTGTTCGGCGATGCCCACGGCAACGTCGTCCACCTGTTCGAGCGCGACTGCTCCTTGCAGCGCCGCCACCAGAAGGTGATCGAGGAGGCCCCCGCCCCCGGCATGGACGCGGAGACCCGCGAGGCGATCTGCGCCGCCGCCGTGCGCGCCGCCAAGGCGGTCGATTACGAGGGCGCAGGCACGATCGAATTCATCGCCGATGCCTCAGAGGGCCTGCGCGCGGATCGCATCTTCTTCATGGAGATGAACACCCGGCTTCAGGTCGAACACCCCGTCACCGAGGAGATCACCGGGGTCGATCTGGTCGAATGGCAGCTGCGCGTGGCGAGCGGTGAGCCCATCCCGCTCAAGCAGGAAGACCTCGCGATCAACGGCCACGCCATCGAGGCGCGGCTCTATGCGGAAGACCCGGCGAAGGGGTTTTTGCCGAGCACGGGCAAGATTGAACTGATGCTCTTGGGCGACGGCTATTACGATGAGTCCGATCATCGGATAGATCGCGGTGTCGAACCAAAAGACACGGTTCAACCATTCTACGACCCCATGATCGCAAAAGTGATTGCGTGGGGCGAAGACCGTGAAGAAGCCATCTCCAGACTCTCCGGGACTGTCTCAAGAATTCTCGTCTGGCCGGTCAAGACCAACGCGCCGTTCATCGTGCGTGCGCTCGATCACGAGGCGTTTCGAAAGGCCGACGTGACCACAGGCTTCATCGAGCATCATACCGATGCGTTGGTGCCGGCCGATCAGCCGAGCCAAGACTTCATGCGCCAGGCCACACGCAAACTGCTGCTGGAACCTGCAATCGATGCAACCGAAGGCGCGACAAAGCCGATTCAGCTTTGGAGCATTCCTTACGGATTTCGTCTGAATGCCGACGAGAAGATTGCGGTTGCTGTTCGGGCCAATGGGGCGCGGCAGGAACTGGAACTGGAAATTCAGCCCCGCGCCGATGAAAACTGGTTCGAGCTCCTGCATGTGCAGGATCGAGTCATCGGCGTGGATGCCGGACAAACATGGTGCATCACACGCGATCGCCACGACGGCACCGGCCAAGCCTCCGCCGCCGATGGTGCCATCATTGCGCCGATGCCGGGCAAGGTCATCGCGGTCGATGTCGCCGAGGGGCAGGCGGTCACCGCCGGGCAGCGGCTCATGGTGCTCGAGGCGATGAAGATGGAACACGCCCTCACCGCGCCCTTCGATGGGGTGGTAGAGGGGCTGGCCGTCAGCGCGGGCGGGCAGGTGCAGGTTGAGGCAATGCTCTGCCGGGTGGTGCCTGCCACCTCCGAATAATCCGTCACCCCAGCGGTTGCGAAGCACAACCGAAGGTTGAACGCTGGGGCCTAGGGCGACAAGCGCTGCCCTACGAGGCCCGAGGTCCCAGCTTTCGCTGGGATGACGAATGGGGTGGATACTCCCACTTCGTTCGCCCTTAGCTTGTCGAAGGCCCCCACTTTCCTCTGGCGTGCGCGCCGCAAAGAAGTGCAGGACTGTGGCAAGCCCGGCCCGAGCGGATTCGGGACCGGGCATCGGGGAGAGCGAACGCATGATCATTTTCGTGACCGGCGCATCGGGCTTCGTCGGCGGGGCGGCCGCGCGCCATCTCGTTGCCAGGGGCCACACGGTGCGCGCCATGTCGCGCTCGGAGAAGTCCGACGCCGCGATCCGCGCCGCGGGGGCCGAGCCGGTGCGCTGCGATCTCGAGACCGTCACCGCCGCCGACCTCGCGGGATGCGACGCGGTGATTCACGCGGCCGCCCATGTCGAGGCATGGGGACCGCCCGATGCGTGGTACCGCTTCAACGTGCTCGGCACCGAGCGGATGCTCGCCGCGGCACGGGCGGCGGGGGCGTCGCGCTTCATCCACATCGGCACCGAGGCGGCGATCGTCTACGGCCAGCACATCCGCGGTGCGGACGAGACCTACCCGCTCGCGCCCAATTCGCCCTACCCCTATTGCGCGACCAAGGCGCAGGCCGAGATGGCGGTGCGCGCCGCCGACGCGCCGGGGTTCGCGACCATCGTCCTGCGCCCGCGCTTCATCTGGGGGCCCGGCGACACGACGCTGCTGCCGACCGTCGAGGCGATGGCGAAGGCCGGGAACTGGACCTGGATCGACGGCGGCAAGGCGGTGACATCGACCACCCACATCGCCAACCTGGTCCACGCCATCGAACTCGCGCTGACCGGCGGCACCCCGGGCGAGGCCTATTTCATCCTCGATGACGGCGAAGTGACGATGAAGGACATCGTCACCGGCATGGCGGCCTCGAAAGGGCTGAGCCTGCCCAACAAGTCGCTCCCGGGCTGGCTCGCTGCGCTGGCGGGCGCGGCGTGCGAATCGATCTGGCGCAACTTTCGGCTCAAGGGCGATCCCCCGCTCACCCGCCATGCGGCGATGGTGATGCGCTGCGACTGCACCCTCGTCGGCGACAAGGCGCGCAGCGGGCTGGGCTACGCGCCGGTGATAACGCGCGAGGAGGGGCTCGCCGCACTGGGTGCCGGCTGATGACCTGGACCAAGGAACTCGAGGAACTGCGCCGCCGCGAAGCCCTCGCCGAACAGATGGGCGGCGCGGACAAGGTGGCGCGGCAGCATGGCCGGGGCAAGATGGACGCCCGCGCGCGGCTTGCGGCGCTGGTGGACGAAGGCTCCTTCCGCGAGATCGGCAAGATCGCGGGCAGCGCGAAGTATGACGCCGATGGCGACCTCGCCAGCGTCACCCCCGCCCCATTCCTGTTCGGCAAGGCGCTGATCAACGGCCGGCCTGTTGTGGCCACCGCCGACGACTTCACCATCCGCGGCGGCGCGGCGGACGCTGGCATCAGCCGCAAGATGGTGCAGGCCGAGATGATGGCGCATCAGCTCAAGATGCCGATCATCCGCATGATCGACGGGACGGGCGGCGGCGGGTCGGTCAAGACATTGGAGCAGATCGGGGCGACCTACATTCCCGCCGTGCCCGGCTGGGGCGATGTGGTGACGAACCTCGACACCGTGCCGGTGGTGGCGCTGGCGCTCGGGCCGACGGCGGGGCTCGGCGCGGCGCGGACCGTCGCCAGCCACTATTCGATCATGGTCAAGGGCCTCTCGCAGATCTTCGCGGCGGGGCCTGCCGTGGTCGACGGGCTGGGCGAGGCCTACAAGGGCGGCGCGGCCAGTCACGAGGAGGCCAAGGAGGCGCTCGGCGGGAGCGCGATCCACACCCGCAACGGGGTGGTCGACGACGAGGTGGCGAGCGAGGCCGAGGCCTTCGCCCGCGCGCGGCACTTCCTCTCCTTCATGCCGGAATACGTGGGCCAGCACGCGGGCCGCATCGCAACCGGCGACCCCGCCGACCGGCGCGAGGAGGCGTTGCTTGCTCTCGTCCCGCGCGAGGAGAAGCAGGTCTATTCGATGCGCCGCTGCCTCGACATGGTCTTCGATCACGGCACCGTCTTCGAGATCGGCAAGCATTGGGGCCGCGCCGCGATCACCGCATTGGCGCGATTGGATGGCTGGCCGGTGTTCGTCATCGCCAGCGATCCCAGCTATCTCGGCGGCTCGTGGGAGGCCAAGACCAGCGAGAAGGTCGAGCGCTTCGTGCGTCTCGCCGACCAGTTCCGTCTCCCCATAGTCCACCTCGTCGACAACCCCGGCTTCATGATCGGGCGCGAGGCGGAAGTTGCGGGGACGATCCGCTACGGGGTCAATGCGATGAACGCGATCTACCGCGCGACGGTGCCGCTGGCGAGCGTGGTCCTGCGGCGCGCCTACGGGATCGCCGGGAGCGCGATGAGCAATGCGGAAGCGTTCCAATACCGCTATTGCTGGCCGAGCGGCGACTGGGGCTCGCTCCCGATCGCCGGGGGGCTGGAGGTCGCCTACAAGTCGGAGCTCGAAGCCGCGGAGGACCCCGAGGCGCTGCTCGAGGAAATCCGCGCGCGCCTCGCCAAGGTCACCTCGCCGTTCCGCTCGGCCGAGCGCTTCAACGTCGAGGACATCATCGACCCGCGCGACACGCGGCCGCTGCTGTGCGAGTTCGCCGAGCTGGCGTGGAGAAGGCTGGGGGCCGACGCCTAGAAGGGCCCACCCCTGGCCCCTCCCGCAAGCGGGAGGGGAACTCGTCGGCGCTGATCCTGCCCTCCCGCCTGCGGGAGGGGCCGGGGGTGGGCCTGCTTACCCCTCCATCTCCGCATCTGACGGCCCGAACAGCTTGCCCTGCTCGCTCCACAGCACCAGCACGAGGCAGGCCAGCCCGCTCGCCAGCAGCGCCAGCGCGAGGGGCCGGGCGGTGCCGTCATAGGCATAGCCGATCACGCTGCCGAGCAGCGCCCCGGTGGTCATGCGCGCGAAGCCGTGGGCCGAGCTCGCCGCGCCGGCGATCGCGAAGAAGGGGTTCATCGCGATCGCGCCGAAATTGCTGCCGATGAAGCCCAGGAGCGCCATGTTGATCGCCATCAGCGGGACGAAGTGCCACAGCCGCTCCTCCGGGCTGAAGGCGAACATCACCTGCGCCGCGCTGACCGCGATGAAGGCGAACAGCGCCGCGTGGCTCACCCGGCGCGCGCCGAAGCGCTCGACGATCCGCGCGTTCGACCAGCTGGCGAGCGCCATTGATCCGGCGCAGATGCCGAACACCAGCGGGAAGATGTCGCCCGCGCCGAAGGTCTCGGCGATGAGCTGCTGCGAGGAGTTGATGAAGCCGAACAGCGCGCCGAACACCAGCGCCGAGCCGATCACGTAGCCCGCGACGCTCGGCAGGGTCAGCGCGCGGCCCATGTTGGCAGCGATGGTGCGCGGGACGATCGGCTGGCGGTTCGCCTCGGTCAGGCTCTCGGGCAGGCGCAGCCACACCCAGCTGCCCATCACCACCCCGAGCACCGCCATCACGCCGAAGATCGCGCGCCAGCTGCCGAGCTGGAGGATGCCCTCGCCGATGCTCGGGGCGACTGCGGGGACCATCAGGAAGATCACGAAGATCAGGCTCATCATGCGCGCCATCTTGTCGCCGCCCACCCGGTCGCGGATGATCGCCGGGGGAAGCGCGACGATGCCCGCGGCGAAGAAGCCCTGCGCGGCGCGCACCGCGATCAGCGCATCGTAGCTCGGCGCCAGCGCGGAGAGGACCGAGAGCACGATGTAGACCGCGACCGCGCCGAGCAGGATCGGGCGCCGCCCGAAGCGGTCGGCGAGCGCGCCGGGGACCAGCGAGCCGATGCCGCCGGTCAGCAGGTAGACGCCGATCACGAACTGCCGGTCGTTCCCAGCCACCGCGAGGTCGGCCGCCAGCGCGTCGAGCGCAGGCAGAATCGCGTCGATCCCGAAGGCGTTCAGCGCCATCAGCATCGCCATCATCCACATCAGCTCGCGCTCGCCCAGCGCCTTGCGGGCGGGCGGTGCGGAGGCAGGAGCAGGGACGAGCGAAGTGGCCATCGCCGGGCCCTTGCCCATCGCTTCGCCGGATGACCAGTGTTCTTTTCGCATCTGCACAAAATGGCAGGTGTGGTGATTGGTTCCAGCAACAGTTCCTTCGGGCGATGCAAGCTTCTATTTGCAAGGCATGACCGCAGCGGCTCCGTCAGGCGAAGGGGACAGCGCGCGCCCGGACGAGCCCGTTAGCGAGCTCGGCCTGCGCAAGATCATCCATGTCGACATGGACGCCTTCTTCGCGAGCGTCGAGCAGCGCGACAACCCGGAGCTGCGCGGCAAGCCGGTCGCGGTCGGCGGCGCGGGCGGGCGCGGGGTGGTGGCGGCGGCGAGCTACGAGGCGCGGAAGTTCGGCGTCAGGAGCGCCATGCCCTCGGTCACCGCCAGGCGCCTGTGCCCCGAGCTCGTCTTCGTGCGCGCGCGCTTCGATGCCTACAAGGAGGCGAGCCGCCAGATCCGCCGGGTGTTCGAGCACTACACGCCCGTCATCGAGCCCCTGAGCCTCGACGAGGCCTATCTCGACGTCACCGAGGACCGTCTCGGGATCGGCAGCGCGACCCGCATCGCCGAGCTGATCCGCCAGGAGATCCGCGCCAAGACCCGGCTGACCGCGAGCGCCGGGGTCAGCTACAACAAGTTCCTCGCCAAGCTCGCGAGCGACCAGAACAAGCCCGACGGGTTGTGCGTCATCCGCCCCGGCGAGGGCGCGGGCTTCGTCGCCGGGCTGCCGGTGCGACGCTTCCACGGCGTCGGCCCGCGCGCGGAGGCGAAGATGCAGGCGCTCGGCATCGCCACCGGCGCCGACCTCGCGGCCAGGGACATCGCCTTCCTGCGGCAGCATTTCGGCAGCATGGGCGACTACCTGTTCCGCGCCGCGCGGGGCATCGACCTGAGGCCCGTGCGCGCGCACCGCATCCGGAAATCGGTCGGCGGCGAGCGCACCTTCTCCGAGGACATCGGCAGCGGCGCGGCCCTTCGCGAGACGCTGGAGAACATCGTCGACATCGTCTGGGAGCGGATCGAGGCCGCCGAGGCGCGGGGGCGGACGGTGACCTTGAAGCTCAAGTTCACCGACTTCCGGATCATCACCCGCGCGACCTCGCTCGACCGCCATGTCAGCGGCAAGGCCGAGTTCGCGAGCCTCGCCCGCGGGTTGCTCGAGGCGGAGCTGCCGCTGCCGAAGCCGATCCGGCTGATGGGGCTGACCCTCTCGGCGCTCGAGGGTGCGGAGGAGGACAAGCCGGCGGAGGATGCGGCGCAGCTCAGGCTGCTTTAGGTCCCTCCCCGTTCCGAAGGAATGGGGAGGGACTGGGGGCTACTCGACCCCCCGCCCCTTCCATGCCGCGATCCGCGTTCGCGTGGTGCGGCCGAGCGGCTCGGGGAGCGAGTGCGAGGGGAAGAAGCGCGCCTCGACGACCTCGCGGCCGTCGGGGCGGGGCTGGCGGTCGCAGACGCCGGCGAAGACGTGGGCGGTGTGCGGCGAGCCGGAGATCTCCTCCTCGAGCACCGCCACGGTCTCGAGCCGGGCGAGCTCGATCCCCAGTTCCTCGCGCACCTCGCGGCGGGCGGCCTCGGCGGGGTCCTCGCCCGCCTTGAGCGCGCCGCCGGGCAGGGCCCAGACCGCGGGGCCGTAGGAGTGCTTGAGCAGCAGCACGTCGCCGCCGATGTTGGTGACGACGACGCTCACCCCGGCCAGCGGCACCTTGCGCCAGCTGCGCCAGCGGTGCCGGATCCGGTGCGCGAGCGGCATCAGCGCGCGGTGGAGCGGGGCGGGGAGCAGGTTCGCCATTGGCTCAGGCGAAGACGGTGACCGGGATGCCGCGCACCCGCGCCGCGTCGAGCAGGCGGGCGACGGGGAGGTCACTCTCCCCGCGCGCGGCAGCCTCGAAGACGGCGCGCTTCTCCGCGCCGCGGATCACGAACATCAGCTCGCGGGTGGCGAGCAGGCTCGGGATCGTCAGCGTGATGCGGTCGAAGGGGGCGTGCGGCGGCAGGGGATCGGGGGTGAGGCGGCGTATCGGCTGGGAATCGTCCACCTGCGGGTCGGTGTTGGGGAACAGCGAGGCGATGTGCCCGTCCTCGCCCATGCCGAGCCAGACGAGGTCGAAATGCGGCACCGCCAGCCCCTCCGCGAGCGCCACCACCTCAGCGCCGAGCGGCTCGAGCAGCGCGCGGATCTTGCCGGTGTTCGAGGCCTCGTGATCCTCGGGCACGATCCGGTCGTCGTTGGGCCACACCGCGAGGCGCGAGGCATCGAGGCCGCGCTCTGCCAGTTCCTGGAGAATGGGAAAGGGGGTCGATCCGCCCGGCACCGAGATGGCCGCGGCCCGGCCCTCGGCGCCGCGCAGCCGTTCCTCGAGCCAGTCGGCGATGTCCGCCGCGTCGGCGTCTTCAATGATCGTGATCCCGCTCATGCGGGCTTCAATAGCAAACGGGCCGCCCCCGGCAACAGGGAGCGGCCCGCTTCAAGATCAGGCGTCGACGTGGCGCTCGTTGAGGAACGAGCTCAGCATCCACACCCGCTCCTCGGCCTCGTCGGTCCAGTCGTCGATCAGGCTGTCGGTGGCGTTGTCGCCCGCTTCGTCGGCCAGCTCCTTGAGCTTCCTGAGGCGCGCGATCACCTTCACGTTGTCGTCGCGCAGTTCCTCGATCATCGCCTCGGCCTTCAATGCGGTGCTGTCCTGGTCCGCGATCTGCGTGTACCTGCTGACCGAGCCCGCCGAGGTCAGCGTGTCGCCGCCCTGTTTGCGCACGCGCTCGCCGATGATGTCGATCTGCGCCTGGATCTGGTCGGCCTGCTCGTCGAACAGCAGGTGCAGGTCGCGGAAATGGCGGCCGATGACGTGCCAGTGGAAGTTCTTGGTCTTGATGTAGAGCGCGAAGTGATCGGCGAGGAGGCCGTTCAGTTCCTCGATCAGGGCGGTCTTCGAATTGTCGTTGGCGGTGGCCATCGGGATCTCCTTGGGTGAGGGTGTCGCCCGCGACCATGTCGCGGTGGCATCGATGCTCACTCAAATGGGAGGGTAACCGGGGTTATTCCCGCGGGAATTGTCGGCCAGTGTGAACGCCCGATGCGATCAGACCGGAGCGAAGCGCGCGTCGAGGCCGATGAACAGCGCCGCGACGAGCATTAGCGCGGCGAGGCACAGCCGGACGCCCCGCAGCGGCCAGCGGGCGAGCGTATCCGCACCCATCGACCAGCCGAGCGTCACCGCCCCCGCCCCGCCGAGCGCGCCGCCGAGGCCGGTCGCCACCGGGGCGAGGCTCCAGCAGGCGAGCGCGACGACCGCGAAGCGCGCGCCGTCGCCGATCTGGCGCGAGAGGAGGACGAGGAACAGGGCGGGCAGCGAGCGGGTCGGCTCCCTGAGCGGCGCCGTCCGCACCGGCCAGGCCAGCTCGACCGCAGCCATGCCGAGCGCAAAGGCGACCAGCATCTGGCGCGCCCGTCCGGGGAGGAGCGCGGCGAACTCGGCGCCGACGATCGCCATCGCCGCGGCGCTCACGACGGCGGCGCACAGTGCAGCGGCGAGCGGAGCGATGCTGCGGCCCGAGGCGTCCGCAAGCTGGGCGACGAGCCGCTGGTCGCGCCCGCCGCTCGCCAGCGCGAGGACGAGCAGGAAGGCGAGCAGGAAGCCGTCCACCTGCCGCCAGGCGTCAGGCCGTCCAGGGACCGGTGATCGCCAGCGTCGCGGTCGGCCCGTAGACGTTGACGAACAGCCACTTGCCGTCGGGCGAGAAGCACCCGCCGGCAAGCTCGGTCTGGGCCTTGAGGAGCGCGAGCGTGTAAGCCCGCCCGTCCGGCGTGATGCCGCGGATGTGGTTCTCCTGGACCGCGGTGTACTGGTCCTCGCAGACGATCAGGTGGCCGTTCGGCGCGACGGTGAGGTTGTCGCCGTAGTTGAACTGCGCGGTGCTCTCGCTCTCGAAGAACAGCTCGACCATGTCGGGCTTGCCCGCGAGGCCGGGGGTGAGCTTGAGGATCTGGCCGAGCTGCTTCGCCCCGCCGCTGGTCGAGCAGACGAACACCGCGTTCTCGCCCATGTGGATCCCCTCGCCGCGCGCGACCAGCGCCGCGCCCTTGGCGGCGGCGCGCTGGCGCAGGTCGTCCTTCGGGGCCTCGACCTCATCGCAATCGACCCAGCTGACCCGGTAGGGCCTGCCGACGGGCATTGCGGCTGTGTCCCAGTTGCGGGTGTCGGCGAGGCCCTCGATCACCATCGCCTGCAGGCGCCCGCCCTCGGCAAGGCGGCCCGGCACCCTGGGGACGAAGCGGTAGAGCACCGAATCGTCGCGGTCCTCGGTCTGGTAGACGATGCCGGTGGCGGGATCGACGCAGGCGGCCTCGTGGTTGAAGCGGCCGAGCGCCTTGAGGGGCACCGCATCGACCAGCCCCGGCGCGCTCGCGGGGACCTCGAAGACCCAGCCGTGGTCCTGCTCCAGCCCCTCGCCGCGCGGCTGGCCGGGGCCGGTCGGCGCCTCCTCGCAGGTCAGCCAGCTGCCCCAGGGCGTGATCCCGCCCGAGCAGTTGCGGATCGTGCCGCCGAGGCTGCGGAACTGGCGCTTCACTGCGAGGCTCTCGGCATCGAGCACGAGCGTGGTGGTGCCGCCGGGGACGAATACGCCGTCCTTCCTCCCGTAGCCCTTGGCGATGCTCCCGCCTGCGTCGTGCTGCGGCTGAAGCTCGTGGTTGCGCACCAGCGCGATCTCGCCATTGCCGAGGTCGAAGCAGCCCATCCCGTCGGCCCGGTCGGGCACGGTGCCGCCGTCGTCCATCCGGTCCCCGAGCCGCGAGAGGACGCGGTAGGAGAAGCCCTCAGGCAGGTCGAGGAAGCCCGCCGGGTCGGGGACCAGCGCGCCGTAGCCCGAAAAGCCGCTCGCCTTGACCGGCGCGCGGGCGAGGCTCTCGCTCCCTGCGCCGCTCATGCACCCGCTCGCGGCGAGCCCGGCGAAGGCGGTGGCGGTGGCGCCGAGGAAGCGGCGGCGGTCGGGGGCGATGCGGGGCAGGGTCATGGCCGCGCCGTTACTTCCGCTCGCCGAGCGCGGCAAGGACGTCCTGCCAGCGCACGAACTTGAAATTCTGCGCCTTGGGCGCGTTCATCCCGTCCTGCGCCGCGAACAGCCCGCCCGCGAAATCGGGACCGAAATCGCGGTTGTCGAGCTCGATCCCGTCGGTCTCCTCGACGCTGCCGAAGGTGCCGGCGGCGATGCGGAAGCGGCCCACCGGGGTCATGTCGGGCAGGCGGAACACGGCATAGGCATTGTCGCCTTGCGAGGAGGCGACGAGATAGCCCCCGTCCGTCCCCTCAGGCGCGATCGCGAGGCCCTCGACGTCGGCGACGAGCACCTTGTTGTCGACGCTCGCCACCTTGCGCTTGGCGCCGGAGGTCATGTCGATCGCCCAGATGCCGAAGTCCTCCTCGCCGATGTAGAGCGTGCCGGTGCGCGGGTCGGCGATGCAGCCCTCGACCTGGGTCGGGACCTGCGCGAGCACCGTTGTGGTGCCGGTGAAGCGCCCGCCCGCCTCGGTGATGATCGTCTTGTAGATCGTCCCCGCCTTGGGCGCGCTGAAGGCGACGATGCCGCCGGCGCCGGCGGGGTTGACCATGCAGATGCCGTAGCCCTCGCCCGGGCCGACGAGGATCTTGCCCGCGGGCGCGAGCCTTCCGGTCGCGGTGTCGAGCGTCGCCAGGAACAGCTGCACGTTGGCAAGGTCGCTGCGGTCGCTGGCCACCACCAGCACGCGGCCGTCCGGCAGCTCGATGAGGTCGACATTGTTCAGACCGGGCGCGGCAAGGAAGCTCTTCTGCGCGCCCGTCAGGTCATAGACATAGAGCCCGCCCTTCTTGTCGGTGCCGACGACGAGGCTCGCCGCCGGGTTCGCGGGATTGCGCCAGAAGGCCGGGTCGTCGGCGGCATCCTCGCGCGCGGTTCCGACCGGCGGGGTCTCGGCGATAGCGGTGACGGTCACGGCCGGATCGCCGGTGATCGGCGGCGTGGTAGCGCAGGCGGCGGTCAGCGCGAGCGCGGCGAGCACGAGGCCGCGGGAGGGTCGAATCATGAGCAAGGAGCCCCCTTGTTTGAGTTGCGGCCGGTTAGGCACGGCGCATGACAGAAAGGCGACAGCCAGCCTGCGGTTTTCCGCCAATTCGACAGCTAGCAAGCCGCGCGCGATGCGCCTAGCCTGCCGCCAAAAGCGAACAGGGAGAGCAATTCGCATGAAACTCGAAAGCGGCATGGCGGCGGTGGTCACCGGCGGGGCGAGCGGGCTCGGCAAGGCGAGCGCGGCGGCCTTCGCGGCCGCGGGCATGAAGGTCGCGATCTTCGACATCAACGGCGAGGCGGGCGAGGCCCACGCGCGCGACATCGGCGGGACCTTCCACCACGTCGACATCATGGACGAGGCCTCCGTCGAGGCAGGCTTCGCCGCCGCCCGCGCCGCGCACGGGCAGGAGCGCGTGACGCTCCACTGCGCGATGGCCTCCCGCCGCGGCAAGACGCTGGGATGGGACAAGGAGGCGGGGGCCTACAAGCGCCTCTCCACCGAGGACTACGCCTTCGGCGCCGAGGGCATCCTCGTCGCGAGTTACCGCGTCGCGTCGATCTCGGCGCTGGGGATGGCCAACGCCGAGCCGGTGAACGAGGACGGCGAACGCGGCTGCATCATCCTCACCGCCAGCGTCGCCGCGCAGGACGGGCAGATCGGGCAGGTGATCTACGGCAGCTGCAAGGCCGGGGTGAACGGTCTCGTCCTGCCGATGGCGCGCGACCTCATGGACCTCGGCATCCGGGTGAATTCGGTGATGCCGGGGATCTTCGCCACCCCGCTGATGCTCGGGATGAAGGACCGCAATCCGCCGATGTGGGCGCAGCTCAATGCCAGCGTCCCCTTCCCCAAGCGCCTCGGCGAGCCCGAGGAATTCGCCAGCCTCGTGCTCGAGATCGCGCGCAACAGCTACATCAACGGCCACCAGTTCCGGCTCGACGGCGCGATCCGGATGCCGCCGAAGTAAGGAGCAGAATGATGGCCACCGCAACCAACGAATACCCCACCAAGGCCTATGGTGCGACCGCGCCCGACTCCGGCGTCGGCCCGATGCAGATCACCCGGCGCGGCCTTCGCGACGACGACGTGCTGATCGAGATCACACACTGCGGCATCTGCCACTCCGACCTCCACTCGGCGCGCAACGACTGGGGGTTCACCACCTACCCGATCGTCCCCGGCCACGAGATCGTCGGCATCGTCAGCGCCGTCGGGACAAGCGTCACGCGCCACAAGGTCGGCGACCGGGTGGCGATCGGCTGCATGGTCGATTCCTGCATGGAGTGCCGCCATTGCGAGGCCGATCTCGAGCAATATTGCCTCAATGGCGGCAACACCGGGACCTACAACGGCAAGGACCGCCGCGACGGCTCGCTCACCTTCGGCGGCTATTCGGAGCGGATCGTGGCGCGCGAGGAATTCGTGCTCAAGGTGCCCGAAGGCATGCCTAGCCCCGAGGCCGCGCCGCTGCTGTGCGCAGGCATCACCTCCTACTCGCCGCTGCGTACCTGGAAGGTGGGACCGGGAAGCAAGGTCGCGGTCGCGGGACTCGGCGGCCTCGGGCACATGGGCGTCAAGCTCGCCGCGGCGATGGGCGCCGAGGTGACCGTGCTCAGCCGCTCGGAAAGCAAGCGCGCCGATGCCGAGGCGCTGGGGGCTCACGCCTTCCTGAACACCACAGACAAGGAGGCGATGCGAGGCAAGCGCGGCTACTTCGACCTCGTGCTCAACACGATTCCCGTGCGTCACGACGTCACCCCCTATCTCCACCTCCTGCGCATCGACGGAGTGCAGGTGCTGGTCGGGATGATCGACATGCTGCCCGAACTCCACACCGGGGTGCTGCTGGGGCGCAAGGTGCTCACCGGCAGCGGGATCGGCGGGCTCGCCGAGACGCAGGAGATGCTCGATTTCTGCGCCGAGAAGGGCATCCTCCCCGATATCGAGGTGATCGCGATGCAGGACATCGAGGCCGCCTACGCGCGGATGGAGGCGAGCGACGTCAAGTACCGCTTCGTGATCGACATGGAGAGCCTGCGCCGCTCCTGACCGCGTCAAGATGACACAAATGCGTGTGGTGCAATTTGGCAACGCAATAAATGGAACGAGCACCTCCCTTCGCGCAAAAGATTTGTGCGGCGCGGCAAAGTGTGTCAGGGCCATGACGGACGTGACGGGAACCCGATTCTTCGGATAGAACATCCCGCGCGCCGCAGACGCAGGTGGAACGATCCAAACCTCTTCATGGAGCGTTCCTTATGACTATCCGTTTCGCCCCGGCCATCTCGGCTGCCGCACTCGCCTGCTGCCTCGCCTCGCCCGCCTTCGCCGCCGAGACCGACGCCGCCACCGCCGCCGGCCCGGTCGACGATACGGCGATCGCCGCACCCGCCACCGCTGACGAAACCGCCGCGGCTCCCGCGAACGTGACGCGCGCCGCGCTGACGCCGGCGATCGCGCCGGTCGACCTCAAGACCGCCACCGGGCAGGAAGAAGAAACCCCTGCGATCACCGTCTCGGGCTCGGCCAGCCTTGTCTCCGACTACCGTTTCCGCGGTGTCTCGCAGAGCGACGAGGGCATGGCGGTGCAGGGCGGCTTCACCATCTCGCACTCGAGCGGCTTCTACGTCGGCACCTGGGGTTCGAACCTCGCCGGCTGGGGCACCTTCGGCGGCGCCAACATGGAGCTCGACCTCATCGCCGGCTTCAAGCTACCGGTCGGCGAGGGCACGCTCGACACCGGCCTCACCTGGTACATGTACCCGAACGGCGCCTCGGAGACCGACTTTGCCGAGCTTTACGCCAAGCTCTCGGGCACCGTCGGCCCGATCGGCCTGACCGCCACGGTCGCCTACGCGCCCAAGCAGGAAGCGCTCGGCAACTGGGACCCCGTCGGCCCCACGGTCGATCCGGGCGACAAGGAGGACAACCTCTATCTCGCCGGCGACGCGACCTATGCGATCGAAGGCGCGCCGGTCACGCTCAAGGCCCACATCGGTTACTCGGACGGCAACCCCGGCCTCGGCCCGAACGGCACCAGCGTCGCGCCGACCGGCACCTACTTCGACTGGTCGCTGGGCGTCGACGTCGTGCCGATCGAGCACCTGACGCTGTCGGCCGCCTATGTCGATACCGACATCTCGGAAGCCGAGGCGAACCTCCTTCGCCCGAACTTCGCCACGCTTGCCGGGGATTCGATCTCGGATGCGACCGTGGTGTTCTCGGTGACCGCCTCGTTCTGAGGCCCTGACCGGCACAAGCGAAAGGGCGCTCCGCCACGCGGCGGAGCGCCCTTTTCATTTGTCCCGCGCGCTCCTAGACCTGAGCCCAAGCGCCCGCGAAGGGGCGCATCGGAGAGGGAAGACCATGCGCATTCCGGCACGCGCCGCGGCCATCGCCGCGCTCGCGCTCGCATCCACGACGGGGACCCTGGCCGCCCCGCGCTTCGCGGCGAGCATCACCCGCACCACTTTCGGCATCCCGCACATCGCCGCGAAGGACTGGCGCGGCGTCGGCTACGGGGTCGCCTATGCCTATGCCGAGGACAACCTGTGCATGCTCGCCGAGGAATTCGCCACGGTGGCGGGCGAGCGCTCGCGGTTCTGGGGGCCAGAGGGCACCGCGACGCTCGGCTTCGACACGGTCGACAACCTCTCCTCCGACGTCTTCTTCCGCGCGATGATCGACGTCGCCGCGCTGCGCGCGGGCGCCGCGCAGCAGACCCCGCGGATGCAGCAGCTCGTCGAGGGCTATGTCGCGGGCTACAACCGCTTCCTCAAGGACGCAGGGCCTGAGGGCATCCCCGCCGCGTGCCGCGGCAAGCCCTGGGTGCGCGCGATCACCGCCGACGACCTGCTGCGCCTCAACGAGAAGCAGATGCTGCTCGCAAGCTCGCTCAATCTCGCGGCCCCCATCGCCAACGCCGCGCCCCCGGGCAGCCCGGCGCCCAAGGTGGCAATGGACCTCCCCGACACGCAGGAGCTCGGCGTCGGCAGCAACGGCTGGGCCTTCGGCGGCGAGACCACCGCCAACGGGCGGGGCATGGTGATCGGCAACCCGCACTTCCCGTGGAAGGGTCCGGCCCGCTTCTGGCAGCTCCACGTCACCGGCCCCGAGGGCTACGACGTCATGGGCGTCGGCATCGCCGGCACGCCGATCCCGACGCTCGGCTTCAACAAGGACGTCGCCTGGACCCACACCGTCACCGAGGCGCGGCACTTCACCCTGTTCCAGCTCGCGCTCGATCCCGCCGACCCGACCCGCTACATGGTCGACGGCGAGAGCGAGGCGATGACCCCGGTCACCGTCACCGTCCCGATGCCCGAGGGCGAGGCGCCGGTGACCCGCACGCTCTACACCACCCGCTTCGGCCCGGTCTTCGTGGTGCCGGCGCGCGGCATCACCTGGAGCGCGCAGAGCGCCTTCACCCTCAAGGATGCCAACCGCGGCAACCAGCGCGGGATCGAGGCCTGGATCCGCATCGGCGCGGCGAAGAACGTCGGCGAGATCAAGGCCGCCGTCAGCGAGACGCTCGGCATACCCTGGGTCAACACCATCGCCGCCGACCGCTTCGGCGACGCGCTCCATGCCGACGTCACCGCGGTGCCCAATGTCTCGGCCGAGAAGGCGAAGACCTGCGCCACCCCGATTGCGGGGCTGTTCGCCGAGTTCGCCGTGCTGCTCGACGGTTCGAGGTCCGCCTGCGACTGGGACGTCGCCCCCGGCACCCCCGCCCCCGGCCTGATGCCGGCGAGCGACCAGGCCGCGACCGTGACGAAGAGCTGGCTCACCAATTCGAACGACAGCTACTGGATCAGCAACCCCGCCTTCCCCCACCCGCGCCTCTCGCCGGTGCTCGGCAAGTGGGGCCAGGCGCTGTCCCTGCGCACCCGCTCGAACTTCCTCGAGACCCCGGCGGCGCTCGCGGGCGGCAAGCTCGACCATCCGCGGGCCGAGGCGCTGGCCTTCGCCAACAGGAGCCTCGCCGCCGACATGGCGACGGGGCCGATCCTCGCGCTGTGCGCTGCCGGGGAGGCGAAGACGGACGCGGTGACGCGCGGATGCACCGCGCTCGCCGGATGGGACCGCCGCTTCGAGACCACCAGCCGCGGCGCGGCGCTGTTCCGCGCCTTCTGGCCGAGGGTCGCGCGCCTGCCTGGCCTGTGGGCGGTGCCCTTCGACGCCGCCGACCCGGTGAACACCCCGCGGACCCTCGCCGTGGACAAGCTGGGCGACAAGCTCCTCCTCGCGCTCGGCGAGGCGGTGGGCGAGCTCGACACGGCCGGCATCGCGCTCGACGCGCCGTGGGGCGAGGTGCAGCGCTTCATGGCGGGCAACGCGGCGATCCCCGTCCACGGCGGCCCGGGCGGCGCCGGGGTGCTCAACGTGATGGAATCGACCCCCGCCCCCGCCGGCCTCGCCCCGCGCCACGGGACGAGCTACATCCAGGCGGTCGGCTTCGACGCGAAGGGCCCGGTCGCCGACGCGATCCTCAGCTACTCGCAATCGACCGACCCGGCCTCGCCGCACTACGCCGACCAGACCCGCGAATATGCCGCCAAGCGCTGGAACCGTCTGCCGTTCCACCCGAAGGACGTAAAGGCCGCCGCGATCGCCAAGACGAAGCGGATCGCGGAATGACGCTGCCGCGGGCGCTCGCCTTCGACGTGTTCGGCACGGTCGTCGACTGGCGCACCAGCATCGCGCGCGAATCCGCAGGCTTCCTCGCCGAGGTGGGGCTGGCGAACCGCGACCCCGCCGCCTTCGCCGACGCGTGGCGGGCGCAGTATATCGCGGCGATGGTGGGTTTCCGCAGATCGGGCCGGGACTTCGTGCCGCTCGACGTGCTCCACCGCGAGATGCTCGAGACCGCGCTTCGCGACTGGGGCGTCGACCCGGCGGGGTGCGACGAGGCCCTGCTCGCCGAGTGGACCCGCGCCTGGCACCGCCTCGACCCCTGGCCCGACGCGGTGGAGGGCCTCGCGCGGCTGAAGGCGCGCTTTCCCGTCGTCACCCTGTCGAACGGCAATGTCGCGCTCATCTTGAACATGGCGAGGGCCGCGGGGTTGGCGTGGGACGCGATCCTCGGCGCGGAGGTGAGCAGGGTCTACAAGCCCGACCCGCGCGCCTACCGGCGCACCGCCGAGCTGCTCCAGATCGAGGCCAGCGAGCTGTGCCTCGTCGCCGCCCACCACGGCGACCTCGCCGGCGCGCGGGCGGCGGGGCTGATGTGCGCCTATGTCGACCGCCCCGACGAATACGGCGGCGCCCCCGCCCCCGACGCGCATCACGAACAGGCCTGGGAATGGCGCGCGACGAGCTTCCTCGACCTCGCCGATCAGCTGGGCTGTTGAAGGAGACGCGCAGGGCGTGGAGCGGGCGGAAGCGGAGCGCGCAGCGCGGAGCTGGCCGAGCGCAGCGAGGTCGACGGAACCGGAACCCGCGTAACGACCGCAGGGCGTGGAGCGGGTGAAGGGAATCGAACCCTCGTCGTAAGCTTGGGAAGCTTCTGCTCTACCATTGAGCTACACCCGCATCGCAATGAAAAGGCTCCCTAATTTCTCGTAGCCTCTTCGCGGTTTACAGGTCGGTTTACACCGCCCTGCGAGATGCGCTCGCCCATTGCCACGACGACACGCGATTGGTCAACATAGGTTCGACGGATTCCCGACACCTGCTCGACCGACCAGCCCATCACCTCAGCGACTTCTGCGTCGTTCAAGCCGGCCAGGATCAGGCGGGTTGCGAAGGTGCCCCTGACATCGTGGAGATGCTTCTTGCGTCGCTCGCCGGTATCGGGATCGACATAGACGATGTCGCCTGCATCCCTGATCCGGTTGAACGACCCGCCGAAGCCATCACCCGACCAAGACTTGCCGTGGCTGTTGACGAGGAGAGTGCGCACACCTTCTTTGCGCTTCCGGGTCGCAAGTTCGGCGAGCAGTGCATCGAGTTCAGGAATACGGGGCATCGTCGCCGTCCGACGTTTGCCCTTGCTGACCTTCAGAGCGCGCTTGACGATGGCATGGTCATAAACGTCATCTTGCGTGACGGTCACGAGATCCTCGCGGCGCAGCCCAGTGAGGGCGCACAGCCGAAGCCCGTCCACGATGTGGATCGCCTCCGTCTTCATCGCCTCCGCGGTAAAGCGCTGGATGTCTTCTTCGGTCCAGACGATCTCGGCACGCTTGCCGCCGCGGTAGAGTGTCGGGATGCCCACCGCGACGTTGGTGAGCACCCTGCCCCGCAGCAGACCGAACTTGAGCAGCTCGCGCAGGACCATCACGCCGAGATCGGCCCCGCGCGGAGCGGCCGCCTGGCTATCGCGCCAGCTAACCACCCGCGCCTTCATGCGGGGGTCATTCCACACCGTAAGGGGCGTCGTTCCCCATTTGTCGGTGATCTTCTTGATCTGCGACCCCCATGTCTTCTTGGTGCCCTCGCCCAGTGCCTTCCACTCGGGGCTCTGCTCCCAGTCACGGATCAGCGAGCTCAAGGAGGTCTGCTCGGGGGCTTTCGCCTGCTCGATCGCGGAGATCGCCAGCTTCAACTCGGCAGCGGTGAGAACCGGCTTCCTTCCACCTTCGCGGCGGGCGATTGAAGGACCACCGCGCCAAGCGTAGACGTGCCAAACATCGCCCGCCTTGGTCTTCTTCCGCACATAGTGCAGCCCCTTGATCACAGCACGCCAAGCGCATCAAGCCGGTCGAAATCATTCGCAGGGTCGGTTGTAATCGCCCCTTGCGTCACTATCCTGATGGTCCCGTCAGGACGCATCTCGACGGCCCCGATGGCGATGCCCGCCCTCGTGCAGCTGCGGATCGCACGCTGGACGGACGGTGAGGACGGGTAGGCACAAGCGCCAGGAAGAGCGGGTTTCGACATTTGTGTCGATATACACGCACTTTGCATGAAGTCAATAGGTTGCAGGCATGCATGCGTGATGATATGCATGCGGCATGACGCGCGACATCAACCCTGGGCTGGCAGACAGCGATGCCGCGCGGATGCTCGCCGGTGGGATTGAGCGGGCTTCACGCGAACGCAGGCTGAGCGCCCGCAAGATCGCCGAGATGCTCAATTACAAGCAGTCGGTGGTCCTAAGCCACATGGCCTCGGGCCGGGTGCCGATCCCGATCGACCGAGCCGAGGAAATCGCGATGGTGCTGGAGCTCGACCGCGAGGAGTTTCTGAAGGCCGTTCTGAAGCAGCGACACCCGGACGTAGATTGGCGCTTTATCGAACAAGATCAGGGGGAGACGGTTAGTGAGGGGCTTGTCCATGAGCTGGCCGTCAGCATGGGCAGGCCGCTTCGCGAGCTGAGCGCGGAACAGCGCGCCGTGATGCGTGAAGTCGCTGCCGACCCCCACCCGCGGCGGCGATGGCTCTCTGTGCATGAGTTGATTGCCGTCGAAGCGATCCGCGACGCGCGACCTGCCGTGACATCCGAGGGCCTAAACCCCGCCGATTTGGCGGCGGTTCGCCAAGCGCTTTGTGCTCGCGGCGAAAGCTAGTCCATCTCGACGCGATGAATGCGTGTTGCTGGACACAAATAAGCCTAGCATCGGCAGCACCGACTGTGTTACACTCCTGCCAAGCCGTCATCGGCCCGCGACAGACTGGCTTTGCGTCCACGAGTTGTCATAGCACAAGGGACCGCGTCCGACAGTGACGCACCATCTCCAGCCGATCGCGAGGTCGGCAAGATCCGCCAGCCCTGCGGAACAACGGTAGCCGGGACGAAGACCGGAGCCGGGCGAGTGCACGCGATGGGAAGATCAGCCGCTACGACCGGCTGGTGAAAGCCCCGCTCTCCTCAGCGAGAGCAAAAGGAAACCACAAAGATGGGGGTTCGCGCCCCCTGCCCCGTGAGAGTTGAAGGCAAGCTCAGCGGGGTGCTTCCAGCATGTGCTGGATAACCGGACTGGCCGAGAGGCCGGGGTCTCGGAGCATATAGGTCGGTAAAGAGTCCCACCGCCCTCAGCTGACGCTCAGCTCATCGCTCTTCACCACTTCGACGGGAAAACCCAAACGAATGACCCCCTTGCGCTCGCGATCTATCTCTTTTCGCAGCGCAGGGGGATTTCGTCGTCTCTGGGAAGGGGACCATTCACGGACATTCCTTCCAACACCAACCAATCAAGACCGATGCTGCTGTCAAGCAGCGTCGGTCTGCTACCGGGCGAAGCCCGGTAGCAACTCACTATCGAAATCATGGAAACCACGAAGATTGGCTCCGCATGGAGAACGAACGAAACACGGGACCCATGGTCACCATGGAGCCCCACTGAGGTTGATATTGACTCATGACGAAGAAAAACACGGTTCCCGATGCTGAATGGGAACGCCAAGGACAGCTACTAGAGCTAGGGGTGAAGCATGCTTCCCAGATCGCCAGGGAGCTCGGTGTCTCCCCCGATACCGTATCTCGGGAAATGAAGCGCCGAGGCTATCGGAAGAATGCCTTGCTCCATGTGAGCGCGGCGAAGATCGAATCCTTGCTTACCTCGAAAGCCCGGATGCGGGCCATCATGGACCTACCCGAAGCCCGTCGCCGTCAGCACATAGCGCAAGCGAACCTCCAAGCTGCGGCGCTCGTCATAAAGGCGCTCGTTCAAGCTGAAAGGGATGGCGACATCACCAAGGCCAACGCGGTGATAGAGCCTCTTGCTGCTGCGGTTGGGGTCAAGCTTCCTGGAAAGCGACGACGAACTTGATGGGCAACATGGGCACCGAGACATCGAACCTTGCGCTATTGAACAATTCCGCCCACCATCGGCAAGCAGCAGTATCGGCGGTATTCTGCGGTTCCTCGGTCGCCCGATGTTTTCTGCCTCGTTGACTCCAGCAACTTCGTCCCGCTGCACGCATTTCCCAGCGCGAATGCGGTCGAGCGCTCGCCGGAGATCAAGCGGCTGCTGGAGGGCGAGCAGATCGGCATCGTCGATTACGATGAGGAGCTGGACAAGTGGATCGTCTGGTAGTCCTCGCGACCCAGCGTGAGCAGGGTGCCTGAACCCTGCGACGGCGCAGCTCGCAGGTTGCTAGGCCGCTACATCGCAGGCTTCAGGATCATCCACAGAGCCATCGCGATCATCATCAGGTTCTCGGTCAGTGAGACGAAGCCGAGCGGCACGGTGCTGTCGCCGCCCACGCAGGCGCACTTCAAGGTGCGGCGGTCGATGTAGACGGCCTTGAACACGCTCGCCGCGCCGACGGTGCCGATGAACAGCGCCACGGGCACCGAGATCCAGTGCAGCACCCCCGCAACCATCAGCACCCCGGCGAGCCCTTCGGCGAAAGGATAGATCCTGCCATAGGGCACCCAGCGCCGGGCCAGCAGGTCGTAGTTCAGAAACATCGTGGCGAACTTCTCGACGTTCTGGAGCTTCAGCAGCGCCAGCACGCACATCGAGAAGGCGATGAACCACTCGGCGGCGCGGATACTGAGTGCCGTTCCGTCGGCTGCAAAAGCGGCAGCCATCGCCATCAGCGCGGTCATCGTGAACAGCGCAATCACCGGGCGGTAGCTGGTCTCGCCGGGGTCGGAGACCTTCAGGCCGAAATGGCGGCGCAGGTCGTCATAGCCGCCGATCCGCTCGCCGCCGATGAAGGTCTGCGGCGTGGTCGCCACGCCATGTTCGGCCTTGAAGCGGTCGGTCTCCTCGCGCGTGGTGAGGTGATGGTCCTCGACGGCGTAGCCGCGCGAACGCAAGAGATGGCGCGCCTTTAGACCATAGGGACAGACGTGTTCGGGCATCACCATGCGGTGGAGGATGGCTGTGCGGGGTGTGTCGTTCATCACGATGGCTCCTTGAAAGTGATCGGATGACCCGTATATAAGTCCCGTAGTATGATACGGTTTCAAGGGGCCATGATGAAAATAGGCGATCTGGCAAAGGCAGGCGGTGTGTCGGTCGAGACGATCCGTTTCTATCAGCGGCGCGGCCTGCTTGCAGAACCACCGCGCGGCGCCGGCGCGCGGCGTTACTCGCAGGAAGACCTGGAGCGGCTGCGCTCGATCCGCGCGGCACAGACGGCGGGCTTCACGCTGGAGGAAATCGGCGTGCTACTGGCACTCGATCCCAACGATCGCCCTGCCGCCCGCGCACTCGCCGAAACCCGGATCGCCGCGATCGACGAACGCATCGCCACCTTGCAGGCGATGCGGGCCGCACTCCATAACCTCGCGCAGGACTGCGCGCGCGACGAGCCCGGCCCCTGCCCGATCATCGCGGCCGTCAGCCCTGCGCCCCAAGAGATGACGGCACCTGCAACCAGAGCCCTGGCACGCGGCGAATAGGCCCCATGATCACGTCCCGTCTCACACGCCGCCGGCTCCTCGCGGGCGCTGGCGCGGCCACCGGATTGGCCGCCATGCCCGCCTGGGCGCAAGGCCATTCGCTTCACTCCATGAAAGGCGGCACGCCGATCCGCGTCGGCTTCGACGAGGTCGGCGGCACGGTGATCGACCTCGCGGTCGGCCATGGCCCGCGCATGGTGCAAGGGCGCAAGGGTCACGGCATTGCCGTCAACGGCTCCGTGCCGGGGCCGCTGATCCGCCTGAAAGAGGGGCAGACCGTTCGACTCAACGTCACCAATCACCTGGACGAAGACACCTCGATCCACTGGCATGGGCTGCTCCTTCCCTTCCACATGGACGGGGTGCCGGGGATCAGCTTCCCCGGCATCAAGCCGGGGCAGACCTTCAGCTACGAGTTCCCGATCCGTCAGTCGGGGACATACTGGTATCACAGCCATTCGGGGCTTCAGGAACAGCAGGGGCATTACGGCCCGCTGATCATCGATCCGGCGGGTGCCGAGCCGCACGCTTACGATCGCGAATACGTCCTGCTCCTGAGCGAGTTCACCCCGCTCCATCCGCACACGATCATGGAGAAGCTGCGCAAGGGAGAGGGATACTTCAACTACCAGCAGACCAGCTGGACCGACGAATACCCCCTGTCCGCCGAGGATCGCCGGATGTGGGCCGAGATGCGCATGCCCGCGACCGACATCGCCGACGTGACGGGTTCGACCTACACCTATCTCGCCAACGGGCGCGGGCCTAAGGAGGGGCTGGAATATCTGTTTACCCCCGGCGAGCGGGTGCGCCTGAGGATCATCAACGGCGCGGCGCAGACCTTCTTCAACCTGCGCATCCCCGGCCTCGCCATGACGTTGATTGCGGCGGACGGCCAGAACGTGAAGCCGGTAGAGGTGGACGAGTTCCAGATCGGCACGGCCGAGACCTACGACGTGATCGTCACGCCCACCGCCGAGGCCTACACCATCGTCGCCGAGAGCATGGACCGCTCCGGCATGGCGCTCGCCACGCTGGCGAGCCGTCACGGCGCCCGTGCGCCCATACCGCCGCCAAGGAAGCCGCCCCTGCTCGACATGGGCGACATGGGCATGAACCACGGCGAAACGGGAGCCGGGCACAGCATGGACGGCATGGCAATGCGCGACACCCTGCTGCTGCCGCCCGATGTGAAGGTCGGCCCCGGAATCGACATGGTCTCCATGGCCCCGGTCGACAAGCTGGGCGATCCGGGTCTCGGGTTGCGCGATGTGGAGCACCGCGTGCTCAATTACCGGATGCTCTCCGCGCTCGAGCCCAATGCCGACACCCGCACGCCCTCGCGCCTGCTGGAGCTGCACCTCACCGGCAACATGGAACGCTACATGTGGTCGTTCGACGGCGAGATGTATTCCGCCGTCTCCGACAAGCCGATCCGCTTCGCCTGGAACGAGAGGGTGAGGGTGAAGCTCGTCAACAACACCATGATGGCGCATCCCATCCACCTGCACGGCATGTTCTTCACGCTGGTCAACGGCGAGGATCCGGCCCACCAGCCGCGCAAGAACATCGTCATCGTCCAGCCCGGTGCGAGCGCGCAATTCGATCTTACCGCAAACCAGCCGGGCGACTGGGCGTTTCACTGCCATCTGCTCTATCACATGCACGGCGGGATGATGCAGACCGTGACGGTGATGGGGCCGGACGCATGAAGCTCGCTCTACCTCTCCTGGCGCTGGTCGCGGCCACGCCGCTGGCGGCGCGGGACCCACACGCGGAGCATGACATGCCTGCGCCTTCCGCCGATCCGCACGACGGGCACACGATGGACAAGGCCATGCCGGACCCGTCACCCGGCCCGCTGATGGAAACCCCGCCGCCTGCTGCCGCGGGCAGCGGCCCTCCGCGTGCCGCCGATGCGATCTGGGGTGCCGAGGCGATGGCAGCCTCGCGCGAGGCACTTCGGCGCGAGCATGGCGACTTCCCGGTCTTCTGGCTCCAGGGCGACCGGGTCGAGGCGCAGGTCCGCGATGGCGGAAACACATATCTCTGGGACATCCAGGGCTACTACGGCGGCCCCACACAGCGCCTGTGGTTCAAGAGCGAAGGCGAAGGCACGTTCGGCGCCAAGCCCGAGGAGGCCGAGGTGCAGGCGCTCTACGCCAAGGCGATCGCGCCCTTCTGGGACGTGCAGGCTGGCGTGCGCCAGGACTTTGCCGGGCCGGACACCACCCACGCCCTCATCGGCATCCAGGGCCTCGCGCCCTACCGCTTCGAGGTCGATGCTGCGCTGTTCCTCTCCCATCGCGGCGATCTCACCGCACGGATCGAGGCCGAGCTCGACCAGCGCATCACCCAGCGCCTGATCCTCCAACCGCGGATCGAAGCGAACCTCGCCGCGCAGGGCGTGCCCGAACTGGGGATCGGCGCGGGGATTGACCGGATCGAGATCGGCGCGCGGCTGCGCTACGAGATCGCCCGCGAGTTCGCGCCCTATGTCGGCATAGAGCAGGCATGGCGAACGGGCACGAGCGCGGACTTCGCGCGTTTGCGGGGCGAGGACCCGTCCACCACCAGCCTCATCGCCGGCATCCGTTTCTGGTTCTGATCGACACGAAGGACACACACCCATGCGCATCTCCGCCCTCTTCGCTGCCCTCGCCCTCTCGGTGCTCGCGCCGAGCGCGGCTTGGGCCCACGTCCAGCTTACCGCCTCGACCCCAGCCTCCGGGACCGAAGCCAAGGCGCCCAAAGCTGTCGCCTTGACCTTCAGCATGCCGGTCAATCAGGGCACGGCGAGCGCGGCGATCATCATGACGGCGATGCCGGGCATGAAGGACCACGGCGAAATGGCCATCCGCAACTTCACCCCGAGCTGGTCGGCGGACGGCAAGACGCTGACCCTCACGCTGGCCAAGCCCCTGCCCAAGGGCACCTACGACATCCGCTGGCAAGCCGCAGCCGCCGATGGGCACGCGATGAGCGGGTCGGTGACGTTCGAGGTGAAGTGAAAGATCCCACCGCGCCCACCGCATTGCCCACCCGACACCCAACCTCGGTGCTCGTAGAACTTGTGCATCACCAACACACACAAGGAAAAACGCAATGCGCTTCAAACTCTACCACTGCGAGATCCGACAGGCATCCCGCACCAGCACCCGCCACGTCGTCGCGGCAACCGACGAGCACGCCGCGATGGTTATCGATGATCACATCCAGGCGCTCGACCTCAAGGGCGTGCTCTACCGGCTCGAAAGGGTCGATCACACGCTGACTCCCGAGTGGGGTGGCGGCGAGGAGCTCGACGAGTTCCTTGAGAATGCGCCGGCGGGCCTCGTCAGCTTCACTGACATCGGCTGGGTGATGCACAGCGCTCCCGTCCACAAGCTGCGGCTGTTCGCCTCTCAGGACTACCGCGGCGTGCCGATCTACGCGATCGCTCCCAATGTCGGCGCCGCACTCACGCTGATGGTGAACACGCAGCTGCCGAACAGCAATCACGTCCACACCTTCAAGATCACCGACGTCACCGACACGCTGCCGGAGCCGGAGCGCAAGAACCTCGACGAGGTGCTCGCAGCCGGTCAGGCTGGCATCGCGGAGTGCGACGAGGAGCACGATGGCTGGTGGGTCTGGTAATCGACGAAGGAGCTTGCCGCGAAACGGAACACCATTTCGTGGCAAGCACTGGCTCGCGGGGCAGCGTCGCGCCGAGAGCGGCTGGGCCTCCAGCACCCAAGCGATCTCCACCGCTGACCAATGTCGGCAGTAGTGAGTTCGCCGGCCAACAAGATCAACATACGGCTGCGTTTGCATATGCGCGGGAGGATGGAAGTCCTACATTTTGCCGACCCATCGCACCCGGATGGTGCCGATCAGGCGGGGTCCGGGTGCTTGTGCCATCCACCAAGGACACACGCTCTCGGACGGGAGCGTCCAGTTGCGTCGGCCGCCAATCCAGGGTTTGGGGACATCCTGGAAGGCATCACTGCTCTTCCGCGGTCGCTGCAATATGAGCGCGGATACGCGCCGCCTTTTCGGGTGTGAACGCACCCGTATCAAGAAGGTCGAGGACCGAGAGCACTCCGCCGCGCGATCCCCAGCTGCCCTCCTCGACCACACGAAATGCCACCCACCAGGTCGGCGAGGGAGCCGCCACTCCGCAGGCATCTGTCAGAGCGCCCAGAACCCGTTCAATCACCTCGGCGCGAACCCGGCGCGGCCAGTCGCCGTCCATGACGAGCACATCGATGGTCATGACATCAGGCTGCGGTTCGACGTCCGCGATGAGCCTGCCGGCAATTGCCATGTGGCTCGGGGCGATCTCGCGAAAATGGACCTGAAAGCCGATGCGCGCAGCGGGCAGTTCCTGCCCGATTTCGGGAACGAGAACGGCATCGGTCAGGGTCTCAGCCAAGCGTGCGCGTTGGCTCTGATCAAGACGGCCTTCGGGTGTGGTGACGGTTATGATCGTCATGTGCGAACCTCCTGGAGAATGAATGGCGCCGACCTGGCGGACTCGTCGATCAAGTGAATTGTCCGTGGCGACCTGCGCCCTCGGCAAAGCGCGTAGAGCCAGAGAGCGTCTCGCCCGAAGCGATCGTTGCCCTTCCGTATGCGATCTCCTTGGCGATGGCGGCGGGCTCGTCCAAATCCCAAGCCTCGATGGCCGAGAGGCGGTCATTGCGCATCGCAGCCTGAGGAAAGCCGGTGAGGCTGAGCGCGAGATCGGTCGCGCGGGCGAGAGCCTGGCCGTCATCGACCTCCTCGTTCACCAGCCCAATCGCCAAAGCCTCATCTATCGCGACCGAACGACCCGTTAGGATCAGCTCCATCGCCCGGCCATGGCCAACAATGCGAGGGAGCCGGATCGTTCCGAGATCGACGAGCGGGACGCCGAAGCGCCGGTTGAGAATGCCCATCGTCGCCGATCGGCCCGCTATGCGCAGGTCGCACCACAGCGCGAGCTCCATCCCGCCCGCGACCGCAGGTCCCTCGATCGCCGCGATCACGGGTTTGGATAGTCTCAGCCGCGTCGGCCCCATTGGCGCGAACTTGCCGACAGGCTCGACCGGCTTGCTCTCGCCAGCCGAGAGCGCGTGCAGATCCGCGCCGGCACAAAAGGCGCCGCCCGCGCCGGTAAACACCGCAACGTCGGCATCCGTATCCGCATCGAACCGCTCGAACGCGGCGATCAGCGCCTCGGCGGTGGGCAGATCGACGGCATTGCGGCGATGAGGCCGGTTGATCGTGATCACCGTCACCCGGCCGCTGGTTTGCGAGACGACCAGATCGCTCATGCAGCCGCCCCGGCATCAGATTGGGTTCGGATCTCGACCGGGATGCTCCCGGCTTTGGCGACCGTGCCCTGCGCAGCCACGCACAGCTTCTCGACACCCTCGTTCACAGCGAACACCTCGCAGCGGACGACACCCTGCGTGCGGCCCGCAGCCAGGGCGGCCGCACGGGCAATCAGGAGCTCGCCCACCGCAGGGCGGATGTAGTTCAGCTTGATGTCCGACGTGAGGACCCCTCCACCCATCGCTGCACCGCCGGCGAAGGTCAGTGCGTTGTCGGCGAGGTAAGCAAGCACTCCACCATGGACGAAGCCGTGCTGCTGACGGACCTTGTCGCTGATCGCGAGCCTCAGCTCGACGGCGCGCTCGGAATACTCCGTCATCTCGGTTCCCAGCAGCTGGCTGAATGGCTGGGCGGCGAGAATCCCGCGGCCCAGGGCGAGCAGGTCGGTCATCGGCATTGTGCTCCTCTGTCGGGACGCGGAGGTCCCGAAGCCAACTGGACACCACTCGACAGCCTCCGGCAAACGACTAATCTCGCGACTCAGATGAACCACACTCACCTCAGCGAGGGGCTACCGCCCGGTAGGGTCCCACTTTCGGCGTTGCGGGCATTTGAAGCCGCTGCGCGCCGTGGGAGCTTTCGCGAGGCTGCCAAGGAGATCGGCCTCACGCCGTCGGCGATCAGTCACCATGTCCGCGATCTGGAGGCCGAGCTCGGAACAGCTCTGTTCCACCGCCAACATCGCGAGGTGACCTTGACCGAGGCCGCTGCGCGCCTCGCCGCCAGCCTGACGCCGGCCTTCACGGCCATTGCCGGTGCCTACCGCGAGGCCCGACGTAGCCGCTCGTTGCGCCTTTCAGCGGCACCGCTATTTGCGGCGCGCTTCCTTCTGCCGCGGCTCGGAGAGCTGCGCGATCTCCTGCCCGACGTGACCATAGAGGTCGAAAGCGCCATCGCACCTGTCGATCTCGCGAGCGGACGGCATGATCTGGCGCTGCGGTTCGGCCCCGAACCCATGGCGCCTCTGGTGGCTGCCCGGCTGGGTGGAGGCGGCTTCGCCATCGTCGCCGCGCCGCGACTTGCCGCGCAGTTTCAGAGCACGGCCACTTTCTTCGCGGAGTGCCCGCTCCTCGCGCTGACACGGCAGCCCGATGCCTGGTCGGACGTGTTCGCTCACCTCGGCATTCAGGGCCAACGGCGCGAGCTGCTGTTCGATTCCTACGAGGGCGTCCTGCGCGCCGCCGAAGACGGACTTGGGGCGGCGGTGGTGCCGATGCTGGTGTGCGAGGATCAGCTCGCCCGCGGCACGCTCGTGAAGGTGATCGACCGCATCATCGACAATGGCTGGTGCTACTGGCTTATCGGGCGACCGAACGTCCTGCCGGCGAGCCAGCTCAAGCGCCTCGCCGACTGGCTCACGGACTGCATCACTTCCCGGGACGCTGTTCCTCAGAGCAGCCCGAGCAGCGGCGCATCGAACGCCTCGGCATCGGCGAGCGTCGGATAGAACCGCGGCGCGGGGTCACGTTCGAGGCGGTTCGGCACCGACTGGTCGTCGCGGATGCGCGGGTCGAGCGGGAGCTGCGTCGGCCCCTTCCTGCGGCGTTGCAGCACCGCCTCCTTCCAGCACGGCATCAGCAACTCGCGCCAGAAATGACCCGCGAGGCGCTCGTAGCAGAACAGGAACTCGTCGTGCCGGGTGAGCCGCTTCCACTTCAGGTCCACCTTCGCCATGCCGAGCATGATCCCGAACGCCTGCCGCCGCATGCGCTGGCCTTTCTCGCCGTAGTGGTTGGCGGCCCTGAGCATCCCCGCTTCGCGGTAGGCTGCGGCGCGCTCGGCAGCCTCGGCCTCGGACTGCTGGAAGGGTAGCGGCGGGTTCAGCGGCTCGTGCAGGTCACCGATCGCGTGCGGCCACGGCGGCAGGTGGGACAGGGAATGGGCGATGAAGCGGCGGGTGGCATGATCGAAGCCGGAATACAGCTCGATCTCGCGGACGACATCGACGGCGAGCTCATCGAGTGTCGGTCGGTCGAACATCTATGCTTCCCCCCGGATGCCAGCCAAGGGAGGGTCTCACATATGTCGGCGTCGTCAAGGGGTTGATGGTGGCATGTGCTGCCGAGGGCTACCCCGCCACCTCGGCGTCCGGCTGCCCGGCCATCAGCGCGTTGATCCAGGCGAGGGCGAGGTCGCGGCTGCGGCAGGTGCCCCAGCGGGCGATCTCCTGCCGCTCGACGATCGGGAAAGTGCCGTAGATGTAGCGGATGTCCTCGCGGCTCTGGGCGGCGTTCTCGGGGTCGAAGATGCCATAGAGGATGAAGTAGAGCGCATCGAGCTTGGCGCGCAGCCGCAGGCGGCGGTCCTCGTCCCAGACGAAGGGTGCGCGCACCTCGCCGGCGGCATCGACATGGCCCATGTCGCGCGCGAAGGCGGCCATGTCGTGTGCGGTGTAGGTCAGCTCCAGCACCGACTCGCGGACAATCTCGGCGGCGGTCTTCGGGCCGAAGCGGCGGGTGTAGGTGGCCGGTGGCAGCACCGGGAGCTGCTCCAACAGATACCAGGCCAGGTGCGTGCCGTGGACCTTCTGACGAGCCATGTAATCGAACGGCGTCGAGTTCATGTTCGCAAGCAGCATCGGGGCCTGCTCAACGTAGCGGCTTTCGTGCCCCTCGGCCGGAATTGCGACCGGGAGCGTGTGACCGGCCCCAGCGAAGGGGATCATCGCGGCGATGGTCGTCCGCATATTGGTCGCCGCGGTGATGTCCTTGAACGCGAGGCACCACTCCGTCTTAGTCCGCCACGGGACCAAATCCTGCTTGATCCAGTATCGAGGCTCGGCCGAGCGGTTAGGATCGCGGTGCTCCTCGGCAGTGAGGTCCTCACCCTGACCGGGCCGGAACACATTGCCTGCCGACACCACGACATCGGATGCGCGATGATCGAACGCCTGGACCATCTTGCCTTCAAACACGGGCAGCAAAGTGCCCTCCGCATGCTCGAAGATGTTGCCCACGCGGCGCCATGCCCCTGCCTCCTCAAGCTGAGCATGATCCAAGAAGCTGCCCGAGTCCGACGACATATTCAGCATCTGCTGGAAGACGATGTCGAACTGCGGCTGGTCTACCTGGCCACTTCGATCGAGCAGCACAGGCTGACGCTCGTAGACAGACGTAGTGATCCGCATGTCGGTGCGTGAGCGAAACACAGGGGCAGTGCCGGTGTTGGGGTTCACGCGGGCGAAGTCCTCGGCGGTAATCGAGAAAACGCATTCTGGGTCTGCGATCTCGCTGACTGCTTGCAGAAAGAACCCGCACCTAGTCGCTACGAAAGCGCGTTGCGGACTTGCGATCATAGCTGTGAATTTGAACCGGCTGTCCACGTCAGGGAAGAAGGGTTCAAGGCGGTGGCGAGTGCGCCGATTCTCGAAGTCGAAGAGAGCGCTGATGTTCGCGCCGATCGCGAGGCGACGGAAGAAAGGGGCGGTAGACTGGTCGGCGGCGATACCGCTCGGTGTGAGCAAGCCCACCATGCCATCGGGGCGCACAAGGGCGTGCGCACGCTCGATGAACAGCTTGTAGAGGTTGATCCTGCCGCGGTTCAACTCCCGGTAGATCCCGCTGCTGCGGGCCATCGACAGTGCCGCGCCAGCGCGTTGCCGAGCAATGCTGTAATCCTGCCAGAGCGGAGCGTCCGCATCCCGAAGGGCCGCAATCCGCCTCGATCTTGCTGCGCGATTGGTCGTGAGTGCGATCTCTCGATCACGAGCCTCGAACCACGGCACCTCCTCGAACTCAAGCATGTCCCACGGAGGGTTCCCAACCACGGCGTCGAAGCCCCCCTCACGCCCTGCGCTCGCCCAGTTGCGCCATACGCCGGGGAAGGCGATCTGCCAGTTCAGGAAGCGCTCCTCCTCGATCAGCTCGCGCGCCTTGCGCCAGATGGCGGTGAAGCGCTCCGCCTCCTCGGGCTTGGCGCGCAGCGGTTCGGGCTGCCGCTTGCCGCGTGCGATCGGCAGGGGGTCGCCGAAGCCTCCGTCGAGCCACTGGACGACGAGCGGCTTCTCCTCGCGCGGCAAGTCAAGCCAGTCGAGCGCGTGCATGAAGCTGACGAAGCTGTCGAAAGGGCCGATCTGCGCCTCGACGTCGCGCCACATATCAGCGCTCGACTGCGCCTCGGCGATCTCGGCGTCGGTCAGCGCCTCGATGCGCTGCATCACCGCAGCCTGCCGCTCGGCGTTGCGCAGATCCTCGATGTAGAGCAGCTCGCCCGCCGCCCCGGCCTTGTCGATGGCGTTCCTGACCCACAGGCCGAACAGGCTGTCACCGCAGTGCAGGTGGTGGTCGATGAAAGACAGCGGCGCGCCGACGGTGAAGGTGTGGAGCCAGAGCGCGACCTTGGCGAGCTCGACCGCCATGGGGTTCTTGTCCACACCGTGGATGCAGCGCTTCAGGACCATGCGCTTGACCAGCTGGGGATCGTCGAGCTGCTCCTCGGCGATGGCCCAGTTCTTGGCCTGAGCGTTGGTCCAGATGGTGGCGCGGATCTTCTCGATCTCGGTGGCGATGGGGCTCTGGTAGTCCTCGATACCCGCTTCGGCTGCGAGTTCCTGAGCGCGGACGACAGCTTCCAGCGCCTGGTTGGTCAGGCGGTCCACGAGGCTGACAAGGAAGTGGCCGGAACCCATGGCCGGGTCGCACACCCGGAGGCGGGTGATGGCGACGGCAGGGTCGGCCGCTTCTAGCGTGCGCAGCTTCGAGGCTTCGCTGTCGTTCTTGCCGAGCGAGGCGATCGCCTGTGCGAACGCGGCGTAGGCGTCATCGATGAGCGGCTGGAGCGTCTCGTCGATGATGAGCAGCACCAGCTCGTCCGGGGTGTAATAACTGCCCGAATCCTTGCGGGCGAAGATGTTCGGCTGGATGACGAACTCGCCATCGACGCGGTCCATCTTGAACTCCAGCAGCCGCTCGTAGATCGAGCCGAGCTGCTGCACTGACAGGTCGCGGTAGTTGATATAACGCCGCACGCCGCCCTGCTGCTCGAAGGAGAGGATGTCGATCGCCTCGGCCATGACGGTGTCGGGGAGGCGAATAGCGCCGAGGAGTGGGGTCTGGCCCGCGTTGAAGAGGCCGCCGTTGTATGGCGGAAGGCCGACCGACGGGTCGCCCTTGTCGATCATGATCGCAAGGCTGGAGAAGCGATCCCAGATGGTGCTGGCGACACTGGAGAAGGTGTCGCTGGCATCCATGCGGCGCTTCACGTCCTCGCGCGTCACGCGCAGCGCATAGTCGTCGTAGCGGCTGTCCTTGACCGGCAGCAGGCCGCGGTCCTCGGCGTAGAGGATGAACAGCAGGCGGTAGAGCAGGATGAGGGTGGCGTTCCTGATCGCCTCCAGCGAGGTGTCGGCTGGCGCGTGCTCGGCGATGGCCTTGCCAAGGGCGGGGTAGAGCCGGTCGAACACGAGGTCCGAGAGGCTCTGCGCCACACGCTTCTCGTAGAAAGCGGCCTCGTCGCGGGCGAGATCATGGAAGCTGGGTGCATCGGCAGCCTCGCGCTCGAAGGCCGAGCGGGAGAACATGGCGACGAAGACGCGCAGCCAGTGGTCACGTTCGTCTTGCGTCACGCCGGCGTCGAGCAAGTCGCTCTCCAGCCCGGCAACCCGGGCAAGATCGATTTCGAGGTAGTCGTCGATCGTCGAGCGGGCACCGGAGAAGTAGAGCCGCCAGCGCGCACCGTTGGTCAGTATGCCCCACCGGAGCGCACCCTGGGTCAGCACATCGTCGATGCGCTTGAGATAGCGCAACATCTGAGTCGAGGGGGTTTCGCGCGCCTCCTTGCTGCGTCCCTCGGCCCGGTCGAGCGCACGGCCCCAGCGTTTGCTTTCGACGATTGCCGACCCGAACTGGTAGCGCTTCCACTCCTCGGGGGTCTGGCTCGCGAGAGCCTTCGCGTCCTCGTCGATGAACAACAGACCGTCGGGCACGTTATCCCGACCGCTGGCTGAGAGGTTCTGCTGCGTGAGCCAAGACGACCAGCCCAGAGCCCCGAGAATGGGCCATACGACCTCGCTCTCGGTCATCGCTTCGTTCGGGTGCGACGCATGCGGGAACGCGCTCAGAAGCGCTCCCAGCTGCTCTCTGAAGCCTGTCACATCCACGGCCAGGTAGGCCGAGGTGCGGCGAATGCCATCCTTCAGATAGTCCTGCGAGAACAAGGAACCAGCGGTGAAAAGCGCGGCGTCGGTCACGGGCCAGCACTAACTCGTGCTGGTGTCGAGTTAAAGCCGAGCTTCCTGTGCTTGCCGCTCCTATGCACATAGTTGTGCCTCTGAGGCTCCGAGCGACGCTCTGCTGGTGCTTCTTCTGCGCTTACACCATGGTCCAGATCGTGGCCCCTAAGGCTAAGGTCGCTAATGTGAGCACCCACGCCATGAGACGCAAGCGAACCGGCGCAAGCGCCGCTACGCGGTGCGCCTCCAGCCGATCGATCGCTCTGCGGGCGCGTCGCTCGGCGGAGATAAAGATGAAAACCGCAATCAGCAGGAAGATGCTTGCGATTCCCTTCGGGACCCACGAAGGCTCCAGGGTTCGGAAGAGTGCCTTGAAGCCGAGTCCAACCCCGACAGCCGCCACGCCGGTGCGCATCCAGCCGGCGAAGCTGCGCTCATGCGCGAGAAGAGTTCGATCTTCAGCGAGGTCGGTTCGATCATCCGCCTCGCCCTTGTCCGGGCACCGTTCACTCATCGCCGACGATTGATCCATGCTCTTTACGCGGTGCGCTCAATTTCCGGTCGGTGGCACTAACCCCTCCAGCGTCTGAACGACCACGACCGCCGCCAGTCAGCCCTACCAACCCGACCATTGCGCCGCATCGCACAAGGCAACAAGAACTTGGATCAGCGATACTAAGTCAGGATTGGGGAGCCTCATGCTGATGTCACGACCCGCATGCTCCATGGCGATGCTTTGGCTGTTGAGGGAGTTGCCCCGCCTCCGCACCCATTCATCGCGGCAGCAAGGGGGCATGATTGACACGGGAGAGGCTCGCGCCGGAATGCTTGACTGAACTCCGAGTTCAGGAGCGAAGAAAGGCAGGCTCTGGCCGATGCAGGAACAGGCAATCGTCATTGCCGCGGTCGGGGCGCTCGGCATAGGCGCTCAATGGCTCGCCTGGCGGACCAACCGTCCGGCGATCGTGCTGATGCTTGCCGCAGGTATTCTTGCCGGCCCCGTGCTCGGCATCTTCGATCCAGAGCATGCCTTCGGGGAACTTCTCGAGCCGATAGTGGCGATCGGCGTTGCGCTGGTCCTCTTCGAGGGCGGCCTCAGCCTCAACTTCCGCGAGCTGCGCGAGACGAGCGGCGCGGTATGGCGGATGGCGACCATCGGCGTGCTATTGGGATGGCTCCTCGGCGCCCTTGCGGCGCACTCGATCGCCGGGCTGGTGTGGCCGGTGGCGATCCTGTTCGGCGGTATCCTCGTCGTTACGGGTCCAACCGTCGTGATGCCCCTCCTGCGCCAAGCTTCGGTGCAGCGCCGCCCGGCCTCGCTCCTGAAGTGGGAGGCGATCGTCAACGATCCAACCGGCGCGCTGTGCGCGGTGATCGCCTACGAGTATTTTCGGCTCACCGCCGATGGTGCGACGTGGATCGCGATCTTCCCGCCGATGCTGCTGGCGGCGGTGCTGGCAGCGGTGCTCGGCTATGGCGCGGCGCGGTTGATCGCCTGGGCCTATCCACGCGGGGCTGTGCCCGAATACCTCAAGGTGCCAGTGCTGTTCGTCACGGTGATCACGCTGTTCGTGCTGACCAACCTCGTCGAGCACGAGGCAGGGCTGATCGCCGTCACCGTCATGGGCATCGCGCTCGCCAACATGAACGTGCAGTCGATGCGCTCGATCCACCCCTTCAAGGAGACGGTCGCGATCCTCACCGTCTCGGGCATTTTCGTGCTGCTCTCGGCCTCGCTCAAGTGGTCGGACCTTGCCTATCTCAATTGGCGCTTCGGCCTGTTCCTCGTGGCGCTTCTGTTCGTGGTCCGGCCGCTCACCGTGCTGCTCACGCTACTCGGGAGTGCGGTGCCATGGAAGGAGCGCCTGTTCGTCGCCTGGATCGCGCCGCGCGGGATCGTGCTGGTGGCGATCAGCGGCTTGTTTGCGCTGCGCCTCTCCGAGCTCGGCTACGCCGACGGCAACGTGTTGATCGGATTGAGCTTCGCGGTGGTCATCACCACGGTGCTGGCACACGGGTTCACCATCGACCTCGTCGCACGGTGGCTGGGCCTGAAGGGCGAGACGCGCCCCGGGTTGCTCCTGGTCGGCAGTTCACGCTGGAGTGTGGCGCTTGCCGAAATCATGAATGAACTCGGCACGCCGGTGATGGTGGTGGACTCAAGCTGGCAGCGCCTGGCCCTCGCTCGGAACAAGCAACTGCCATCCTATCACGGCGAAATACTCAACGAGGCGACAGAGCACAATCTCGACCTGTCGCCGTTCCAGGCGCTGGTCGCGGCGACCGAGAACGAAGCTTACAACACGCTCGTATGCAACGAGTTCGCGCACGAGGTCGGCCGGGATTCGGTCTATCAGCTTGGCGCGCCGGGTGACCATGACGACCGGCAGGCGTTGCCGGAGACGCTGCGCGGGCGCTCGCTGTTCCAGTCGGGATACGGGGTCAACGAAGTCAACGAGCGGCTCGATAAGGGCTGGCGACTGCGCAAGACCAGATTGTCCGACAGCTTCCTGTTCGAGGATGCCAAGGACGCTTTACCGGCGGCGTCGGACATGCTGCTGCTGCTCAAGTCGGATGGACGCATGCAATTCTTCACCCACGCACGGCGGCCCGAACCTGCGGCCGGCGACACCGTCATCAGTTTCGCACCTCCCAAAAAGTCGGCTCCGCTGAAGGCGGTCGGTGCCGAGGGAAGCATCAAGGTGATGGCCATGTTGATGGCGCTGACCGCTTTGGCGGGCTGTGACCGCCCGCAGCGCGAGGCGAGCGCGCCGCCGCCCCCGCAACCCAAGGCGACCTCCATCATGCGACCCGATCTCGCCAAGCCCGAGCCGAGCCCCGCCCCGCTTGCGCCAACCGAAGTGACTCTTCGCTTCGAGGAAAACGGCAGCAACCTGCCGGAGGCTGCCGAGAACGAATTGCGCAGCCTGTTGGCAAGTCCGCAGTTCGCCGCCGGAGCGCGGATCGCTATTGCCGGGCACACCGACTCGGTCGGCACCGACGTGGCCAACCTTGCCGTGGCCAAGAGGCGTGCGGAGGTCGTGAGCAAGTGGCTGACTGCGAACGGTGTCGCACCCGAGCGGATCGAGGTGATCGCGTTCGGTGAGCAGAACCCGGTTGCGCCAAACGCCCTGCCCGACGGTTCGCCCAATGAGGCGGGTCGGCGCGCCAACCGCCGCGTCGAGGTCCGGCTCGCGGTGCCCGACAGGCCCGAACCTTCCGACCGTCAGCCGACCCTTGCGGAGGAACTCGGCGAATGACCGCGCGCGGTCATCGCCTTACGCCCGTCAGGGTCGTCAGCGGCTCGGCGAAGCCACGGATGACGCTCAGGCTGCCATCGGTTTCCAGGACGACGGCTGCAACCTCCTCGCGCCGGCCGATACCGGCCGCTCTGATGGCGGCGTCGACCTCGTCCTCGGTGAGCCGCTCGTCCGCCATTGCCTGAAACAGGTATGCGCCGTCCTCCAGCAACAGGCGAGGCTGACTGCGCACGAGCTTTCTGAAACCCGGCCAGGCAACTGAAAGCCGCGCCACGATCCATTGCAACACGGCGAGCATCGCGAAGGCGGCAAGACCCTCGACAAAAGCGATGTCTGACTTCAGCAGGACGGTCGCGAGCGTTGATCCGAGCGCGACGGTGACCACCAGGTCGAAAGCATTCAGTTTGGCCAGAGCGCGTTTGCCTGCAAACCGCAGAACCGCAACGAGCGATCCATAGGCGAGCACCGAAATCACGAGGACCCGGATCAGTCCCTGCCAGTCATCGAAGAGCATCGTCATACCGCCGCCTCCCCTGCCGCAAGGCGCCAGCGCCTCAGGATGGTCGGGATCGTGAGGCCCTGGACGAGGATCGAGAATGCAACCACGCCGAACGCGAGGACGACAATCTGGCGATGCTCGGCAACCGATGCAGGCACCGACAGGGCGAGCGCAAGGGCAATGGCGCCGCGCAAACCGCCCCAGACGAGCACGTGCTGGTAGGTCGCTTGCAACCTCATCCGAGTGCCCCGAAACGGGAGAGAAAGAGGATACACCGCAAGCGCACGTCCCAGCAAGGTCAACGGGATGACCACCGCCAGCGCGCCCGAGAACAGTGCGATCGGCTGGTGCGCCTCATGGCTGCCGATCAGCAGGAACAGGAGCGAGTTGGCAAGAAAAGCCGCGAACTCCCAGAAATTGAGGACGTGCGGTCGGCCGTTTTCCGAAATCGCTCGCCTCCAGCCCTTGTTGCCGACGATGATCCCCGCCGTCAGCGCAGCGAACACGCCCGAGGCGCCGAGGTGCTCGGCCAGTAGGAAGCTGCCCCAGGCGACGACCGTGGTAAGGGTGACTTCGACGAGGTGATCCTCGGTCCGCCCGGCAATAGCCAGCACTGCGAAGGCGGCCACCGCGCCGCTCCCGATCCCGATGGCGACGGTCCAGCCGAGCGAAACCAGCGCCGCCTCGAAGGAGAGCCCCGCTCCACCCGCCAGCCCGAGGAGGATTGCGAAGCCCACCGCTGCGACGCCGTCATTGAGCAGGCTCTCGGATTCGACCACCATTGCGAGGCGCGGCTCGGCCTTCATCTCCTTGAAGGCCGCGATCACCGAAACCGGGTCGGTCGCGGCGATCAGCACCCCGAAGAAGGCCGCGCCGAGCCAGCTCCAGCCGAACACCCCAAAGAGGCCGGCGGCAACCACGGCAGCGGAGATGGCAACACCGCCGAAGGCGAGCGTCAGCGTCAGCGGCAGCTCGTCGCGGAAGCGCTGCCATGGCATTTGGAGCGCGGCCTCGAAGATCAGCGGCGGGAGGAAGAGGTTGAAGATGATCTCTCGCGAAAGCGGCAGGTCGCTGCCAAGCGGTGAGAGCGCGAGCGCAGCGCCCGCCACCACCAGCCCGGCGGTATAGGGCAGGCCGATGCGGCGGGACAGGATCGCCACCAGCGACGCCAACAGCAGCAACGCGCCGAAGGTGGTGATACCCGCCTCGTTCACGCAGCGCTCGCCATATCGGCCGCCATTGCTCCATGCGCAAGATGAGCCATGATCCAGATCGATCCGAAAAGGACAAGGGCGCAAACCATCACCCCGAATGCGAGCGCCAGCACGTTGTTGGTATTGTCCGGCCCCGTGGTGACGTGGAGAAAGAACACGAGGTGCACACCCATCTGGGCCACTGCCAGCACGATCAGGGCCATCGGCACTGCGGGTCCCCACACAAAATCGACGTCGAGCACAAGGAACGACATGCCCGTGAGTAGCGCCGCCAGCAGCAGCCCGCCGAGGTAGCTGGCGAGACCTCCGCCGAACTCGCGAGCGTTGAGTTGCTCGTCGCCCGGAGGCGCATCGGCGGTATCGCGCTCGCGGGACTCCGGCTCGGCGCTCATACGACCATTCCCAGCAGATAAACGACCGTGAAGATACCCACCCACACGATGTCGAGTGCGTGCCAGAACAGGCTGAAGCACATCAGCCGCCGCTCCGTCGCGGGGGAGAAGCCCTTGATTGCAAGCTGGGCCATCATCGTCCCCGCCCACAGCAGACCGACGGCGATATGGGCGCCGTGAAGACCGACCAAGGCGAAGAAGGCTGACAGAAATGCGCTGCGCTGCGGCCCGGCGCCTTGCGAGACGAGCGCGGCGAACTCCTGCACCTCCAGGGCGAGGAACACGGCGCCGAGCGCGCCGGTGACGATCAGCCAGCCCTGCGTTCGCACCATCGACCGGCGCTCCGCCGCGATGCTGGCAAGGCCGCAGGTGAAGCTCGACAGCAGCAGCGCAGCAGTCTGGAGGGCAAGCCGCGGCTGCTCGAACAGGTCGTGCGGACCCGGCCCGCCGGCCCGCTCGCCTGAGAGGACGGCGTAGGCGGCGAAGAAGGCGGCGAAGAGGATGATGTCGCTGAGCAAATAGATCCAGAAGCCGTAGCCGACGACGGTGCGCTTCGGCGCAGGGCCGCCCTCGCCCCGACCGCTCGCGTTCGCGGCGTCAGCGCGCTGCTGCCGGCGTCCGACGGCATAGGGATCGTCCTGGGCGGGCGCGGCCAGCGTGGTCATGCGATCTGCCTTCGATGCTGCCCCGCGATACGTGCGACCTCCGTGGCGGAGAACTCGTCATGGTTGTCCCCGCGCCAGGCGAAGGCGACGAATGCGGCGTAGGCGCCGACGCAGCCGAGTGCGGCGAGCCACCAGATCTGCCAGATCATCGCGAAGCCGATGGCGGTCGCGAAGAAGGCGGTGACGAACCCGGTGGCGCTGCCGCGGGGCATGGCGATAGTCTCGTAATCCTCGGACACCTGTTCCTGCTGGCTGGCGATCGCGCGCTTCTTGATCGTCCAGTAGGGCTCCTCGCCCCCTACGTCGGGCAGCACCGCGAAGTTGAACACGGGCGGTGGCGAGGGGGTCGCCCATTCGAGTGAGCGGCCATTCCAGGGATCGCCAGTGGTGTCTCGCAAGGCGTCACGGCGGCGGATGCTGACGACGAGCTGGACGATCTGCGCGGCGACGCCCGCGATCATCACGCCGACGCCGGCCACAGAGACGTAGAGCAGCGGCACCCATTCGGCGACCTCGACATGCTGGAGCCGCCGCGTCATGCCCTCCAGCCCCACGACGTAGAGCGCGCCGAACACGATGATGAACCCGGCGAGCGATAGCCAGAAGGCGCGTTTGCCCCACCGCTCGTCCAACGTGAAGCCGAAAGCCTTGGGGAACCAGAAGGTGTAGCCCGCGATCGCGCCGAACACCGTTCCCGAGACGATCACATTGTGGAAATGGGCGACCAGGAACATGCTGTTGTGCAGGATGAAGTCTGCGGCCGGCACGGCGAGCAGCACGCCAGTCATGCCGCCAATGATGAAGGTGAGGAGGAACCCCAGCGACCACAGCATCGGCGTCGGGAAGCGCAGCCGCCCGCCATACATGGTGAACAGCCAGTTGTAGATTTTCACCCCCGTCCCCACGGCGATGATGCTGGTCGCGATGCCGAAGGCGGCGTTGACGTTCGCGCCGGCGCCCATCGTGAAGAAGTGGTGCAGCCACACCATGAAGCTGACGAGAGTGATGAACAGCGTCGCCGCCACCATCGAACGATAGCCGAACAGCGGCTTCCCCGAGAAGGTGGAGATGACCTCCGAAAACACCCCGAAGGCGGGCAGGATCAGGATATAGACCTCGGGATGCCCCCACGCCCAGATGAGGTTCACGAACATCATCGGGTTGCCGCCCGCTTCGTTGGTGAAGAAGTGGAAGCCGAGATAGCGGTCGAGCGTCAGCATGGTCAGCGTCGCGGTCAGGATCGGAAAGGCGGCCACGATCAGCATGTTTGCACACAGGGCCGTCCAGCAGAACATTGGCATCCGCAGATAGCTCATTCCGGGTGCGCGGGTCTTGATGATCGTGGTGACGAGGTTGATCCCCGACATCAGTGTGCCGACGCCGGCGATCTGGATCGCCCAGAGGTAGTAATCGACACCCACTCCGGGCGAGTATGTCCGCTCGCTGAGCGGGGCATAGGGGAGCCAGCCGGTCTGCGCGAACTCGCCGATCACGAGACTGAGATTGACCAGCAGCGCGCCGCTCGCGGTCAGCCAGAAGCTCGTCGAGTTGAGGGTCGGGAAAGCGACGTCACGCACCCCCAGTTGCAGCGGGACGACGAAGTTCATCAGCCCGACCATGAAAGGCATCGCGCCGAAGAAAATCATGATCGTTCCATGCGCGGAGAATATCTGGTCAAAGTGTGCCGGTGGCAGATAGCCGCTCCCACCACCCACGGTCATCGCCTGATGGGTGCGCATCATGATTGCGTCGATGAAGCCGCGGATCAGCATCGCGAGAGCGAGCACGACATACATGACGCCGATGCGCTTGTGGTCAACCGAGGTGATCCATTCGCGCCACAGGTAGGGCCAGTGCCCCTTTACCGTCACCCAGCCGAGCACCCCGAGCATCGCCAGCATGACGCCGCCCGCCGCCACCAGCGGGATCGGCTGGTCGATGGGGATCGCCGACCAGTCCAGTTTGCCGAAGAGGTTCATCCGGGCACCTGCCGTCCGCCTTCGGCTTGCCGCGGGCCGTCTGCGGGCGGTATCCGCTGCGTGACGATGTCGGCGAAAAGGCCCGGCGCAACCGATCCGAAGGCGAGGACTTGCGGCGCGGTGCCCTGCCGCGCGAGATCGCGGTAGGTGGCAGCGTCGAGCCGGCCGCCGGTGCCGCGCGCCTGAGCCGCCCAGCTGGCGAAGGCGACGGGCGGCACGGCATCGACGGTGAAGTGCATGTCGGCAAATCCGTCCCCGCTGTAATGCGAGGACTGGCCGTAATATCGCCCGGCCCGGTCGGCGCGCAGATGGAGATCGGTCTCCATCCCGTTCATGGCGTAGATCATGCTGCCGAGACGGGGCACGAAGAAAGCGTTCATCACGCTTGCCGAAGTGAGCCGGAAGCGCACCGCACGCCCCGCTGGGATGACGACGTGATTGACCGTGGCAATCCCTTGGTCGGGGTAGATGAAGAGCCACTTCCAATCGAGGGCAACGACTTGCACCTCCACCGTCTCCGCCTGCGGTGCCAAGGGTGCGGCCGGGTCGAGCCGGTGACTGCCGATCCAGATAACGCCCGCAAGGAAGAGGATCACGAGCAAGGGGATCGACCAGACGACGAGCTCGATCCGGCCCGAAAACACGAACTCGGGACGATAGGTCGCCCGCGCGTTTCCGGCACGGAACCACCAAGCGAAAGCTACGATGGCAATCATTGTCGGCACGACGATCGCGAGCATGATGACGAGCGCGCTCATCAGGCTTGCCCGATTGCCATGCGCAACGGGACCTGCGGGATCGAGCACGCTGACTGTGCTGCACCCGCTCGCCAGCCACACGGCGAAACAGACGAGGAGAGAGCGCGCAATCATCCTCCCGCCTTGCGCTGCGCCGCCATCTCTCCGAGTGGCACCGCGTCCGCCCGCTTCTCCGGGCGCAGATAGATTGACGACAGCTCGGTAAACTCGGCTTTGAGTGCGGCTTCGATCCGCTCGATTAGCGCCTCGCCCTCGCCCATCGTCAGTCGGTCGTCTAAGTCGGCGCTGATCGCCACGAACACCGCGTCGGGCGCCGTATGAATCGTTCGCACGTGATTGACCGCATCGATGCCGGGGGTGAGGGCGACCAGCTCGCGCACCCGCGCGACCACCCGGTGGTCGGCACCCTCCCCGATCAGAAGCCCCTTCGCCTCGCGCGCGAGCAGGACGGCGACAGCCGCGAGCACCGCTCCGATCGCCAGCGAAGCAATGCCGTCTATCCGCGGATCGCCGAAGGCATGGCTTGCCCACACGCCCACTGCGGCGATGACAAGGCCCGCGATCGCGGCCGAGTCCTCGAACAGGACGATGAAGGTCGCCGGGTCCTTCGACGAGCGGATCGCCTCCCACCAGCTCTCGTCGCCTTTCGCGCTTGCGAACTCGCGCAGCGCGATGCTCCAGGAAGTGCCTTCGAGCAGGAAGGCGACGCCGAGCACGGCATAGTTCCAGGTCGGGTCCTTCAGCGGCTCGGGCGCGCGGATGTGCAGCCAGCCTTCGTAGGCGGAAATGCCAGCGCCCAGCGCGAAGATCAGGATCGCGACGACGAAGGCCCAGAAGTAGAGCTCGCGCCCGTAGCCGAAGGGGTGCCTCACGTCGGGCGGTCGCTTGGCGCGGTGCTGGCCGAACAGCAGCAGCACCTGGTTGCCGGTATCCACCAGCGAGTGGAATCCTTCCGAGATCATCGAGGAGGACCCGGTAAAGCTCGCCGCCACGAACTTCGCCACCGCGATCCCGAGGTTCGCGAACAGCGCCCCGAACAGCACGATGTTCTCGCGGATCATCGCCGTGCCTCTTCGCGAGGGGTCACGGCAGCGCGTAGGCGATCACTTCGTCGCCGACCGGCGTTTCCATGAAGTGATGCCCGCCCGCATAGATCACGAGATATTGCTTGCCGCCGACCGAATAGGTCATCGGCGTCGCCTGCCCGCCTGCCGGGAGCACGTCGCTCCACAGCTCCTTGCCGGTGGCAAGATCGATCGCGCGGATCAGGTTGTCGGTCGAGGCGGCGATGAAGATCAGTCCGCTCGCCGTGACAACCGCGCCGCCGTTGTTGGGCGTGCCGATGGTGACGGGCAGCATCGAGGGAATGCCGAAAGGCCCGTTGGTGCGCGCTTCGCCAAATGGGCGGTCCCAGATCGTCTTGCCTGTGGCCATGTCGATCGCGCGGATGCCGCCATAGGGCGGCTGCTTGCACAGCAGGCCCGTGAAAGGCAGCCGCCAGCCGGCATTGACGTCGATCGCGTAGGGCGTGTTCGCCTGCGGGTCGCCCGCACCCTCAACCCCGCCAATCTTGCCGCGGGCCTGATTGCGCGGAGCAAGGCCCATCTCGCGCGCCTTCTCGCGCGGGATCAGCCGGACGTAGTTGGGCATGTCGTTGTAATTGGCGACAATGACCCCGCGGCGCGGATCGATTGCAATCCCGCCCCAGTCGGTCCCGCCGTTGTAGCCCGGGTATTCGACCGAGCGCCGGTCGGCGGTCGGCGGGGTGAAAAAGCCCTTGTAGGAGGCCTGGCGGAACTGGATGCGGCAGATCATCTGGTCGATCGGGCTCATCCCCCACATGTCGCGCTCGGTCAGCGGCGGCTGGCGGAGGGTGTGCCACAGCGAGACCGGCTGGGTGGGGCTGCGCTCGGCCGGCTCGACCCCGCCCTGCGGCGCCTTGATTGCGCCCACCGGGGTAAGCGGCTCCCCGGTCGCGCGGTCGAGCACGTAGATGTCGCCCTGCTTGGACGGCAGCACCAGCGCGGGCGTGCCCTTGTAGTCGACGAGTGTCGCCTGCGCGCCGAAGTCGTAGTCCCACACGTCCTTGTGCACCGCCTGGAACCGCCAGCGCGGTTTGCCGGTGGTGACATCAAGCGCGACCAGCGAGGTGGCGTAGAAGTTCTCGGGGGGGCGGCGCTTGCCCGACCAGTAGTCGGCCGCCGCATTGCCCATTGGAAGGTAGACGAGGCCGAGTGCCTCGTCGCCGCTGGCGATAGTCCACATATTGGGCGTCCCGCGCGCCCACGTCTGTCCATCGGGCGGGTATCCGTCCCAGTCCGGGTGCATCATGTCCCAGGCCCAGCGCAGCTTGCCAGTTACCGCATCGAAGCCGCGGATCACGCCCGATGGCTCCCAGCGATCCTGCCCGTCGAGCACCTGGTGCCCGGTGACAACCACGCCGCGCACGATCGTCGGGGGCGAGTTGATCGAGACATAGCCCGGCGGCGTATCGCCCATGCCGATCTTGGTATCGACCTCGCCATTGGTGCCGAACCCGCCGCAGCGCGCGCCGGACCTCGCATCGATCGCGAACAGGCGCGCGTCGAGCGTCCCGAAGATGATCCGCGTCGCGCAAGGGCTGTCGGCGGGCGCGTCGGGCACGGCGTAGTAGCCCACCCCCCGGCAGGCCGCCGTGTAGGGGATCGCCTCGTCGGGCACCCGTGGGTCGAAGCGCCAGCGCTCGCGCCCCGTCGCAGGATCGAGCGCGATGACGATGTTCTTGGGGGTGCAGACGTAGAGCGTGTCGCCGACCTTCAGCGGCGTGTTCTCCGCACCGTAGGTGCCCTCGGCGCGGGGCGACGGCAGATCGCCGGTGTGGGTGAGCCAGGCGCGGTGGAGCTGGCCGACGTTGGCCGGCGTGATCTGTCCCAGCGGCGAGAAGCGGCGCGCGCTGTAGCTGCCGCCATAGGCCGGCCAATCGGCACCGGCCGTCATCAGCGCGAGATCGGTCGCAGCGCGGGCGAGCGGTGGCAATCCGCCGGCGGCCTCCGTCCTGCGATCCTTGGCAACGAACCCGGCAAATAGCGCGGCCACGACCAGCACGCCGAGGCCCGCGCCGATCGACCAGCGCCAGCGATGCGCGGCATCGGTCAAGGTCGGGATCACCAGCAGCACCGCAATCAGCAGGACCAGCGGCGCGACAACCCGCGGCACAAGCGCCCATCCGTCCACGCCCACTTCGGCGAAGGCCCAGATCACCGTGGCGACGAAAATGCCCATGTAGAGCCATGCCCCCCATGCGCTGCCCCGCCAAAGCAACACGCCCGAAGCCACCATCGCGATGCCGGTGACGACATAGTAGGGTGATCCGCCAAGTGCCGCGAGCCACACCCCCCCGACGCCCAGCACGGCTCCGATCAGGGTTATGATCGCGCCAAGTATGCGGGCGGCAAGGCGGGCGGATTGGGGATGTTGGTGCGGTGTCATTGATCTTCCCGGCGCTGCTGAGCCACTGGCCGTGCGGCCGAATGGCGGCATCGCCTGAAGGCACCCGGTGCGGGCAGGCAGGCGAAACCAAGGGGAGTCGCGGCTGGCCGCGACGCACGATGGGCGCAAGCCTAGGCGTCCGGCGGTCCGCCCGAAGTCACCTCGATCAGCCTCCTAAGGTAACCCACCGCGATCGAGCAGCATTCATATCGCCGAGAACCGTTCGATGTCCCTGATCCGACCAGATACCACCAGCTCGTCACCAGGAAAGATCAGGGTGTCGGGCACCGCATGGATGAAATTCTCGCCGGTGCGTTTCACACCCACCACCGTGACGTTGTATTTGGCGCGGCACGCGCTGGTGATGAGCGGCAAGCCGACGATCGGCTCAGGGGCGCACAACCGCGCGATCGCGAACTCGTCGTCGAAGGCGATGAAGTCGAGCAGCCGTTCGTTAAGAAGATGGGCCACGCGCTCACCCATTCGCTGCTCGGGGAAGACAACGTGGGTCGCACCGATGCGTTCGAGAATGCGCGCATGCCTCTGGTTGGTGGCTTTGGCCCAGATGTTGGTAAGGCCGAGTTCGGCAAGCGCGAGGACGGTCAGCACGCTCGCCTCGATGTCGCTACCGATCGCCACGACCGCCGCCTCGAAGTCTGCAACGCCGAGCTGGTGCAGCACGGCGCCATCGGTGCTGTCGGCCTCGACCACCTTGGTAAGCTCGTTCGCATGAGCCTGGACGCGCTGCGCGTCCATATCGATCCCGAGCACCTCGGTGCCCATGTTGCGCAAGGTCAGCGCGACCGCGCCACCGAAGCGGCCCAGGCCAACGACAACCACGGGCCTGCGTTTGTTACCCGACAATGACTGTCTCCTTGGGAAAGCGGTAGGGACGTGGAGGCCGTCCCACCGCCAGCGCGGTGGCGACGGTGATGGTTCCCACCCGGCCGACGAACATGAGCATTATGATCGCCACCTGCGCGCCCGGCGGCAGTTCGGCGGTAATGCCGGTCGAGAGCCCGACGGTCGCGAATGCGGAGATGCACTCGAACAGGATGTCGGGGAGCGGCAGATCGCTCACCGCGGCAATAAAGGTCGTCGCGGCAAACACCATAGTGGCCGCGAGGACCGTGACCGTGAGCGCCTGGCGTTCGACATCGCTGCCAAAGCGGCGGTTGAACAGCCCTGAGTCGCGGCGGCCAAGGATTTCGGACAAGACGATGGCGAAGAGCACGATGAAGGTCGTTACCTTGATGCCCCCCGCTGTCCCGGCACTGCCGCCACCGACGAACATCAGCAAGTAGTTGACCATCAGCGTCTCGTGCCGGAAGGTGCCGACATCGAGGCTGTTGAAGCCAGCCGTGCGCGGCATCGCGGAATGGAACGCGGCATTGAGCAGCTTGGCACCCCATCCCATCGGTCCGAGCGTTGCCGGGTTGTCCCATTCCATGGCAAGGATCGCCGCGCAGCCGAGCGCCAGCAACGCGGCCGACCCGGCCACCGTCATCTTGCTGTGCAATGACCAGCGCCGCCAATCCGCGCCCTTGTCGTGGAGGTCCTGCATCACCGGAAAACCGAGTGCGCCGATGACCACCGCCAGCATCACCGGGCCGAGCACGAACGGATCGAACTGATAGCCGACAAGGCCATCCGCGTTGATCGAGAAGCCAGCGTTGTTGAACGCGCTAACGGCGTGGAAGACGGCATGCCACAGCGCCTCGGCTGGCGTCATGCCGTAGGCGAGAATGAAACGCAGCGCGAGAACCGCAGCCGCGACGGTTTCAACGACGACCGTGATGACAAAAACGAGCTTGAGGACCGAAAGCGCATCGTCTGTATCCAGCCGGCCGCGTTCGACCTGAGTCGCCATGCGGTCGTTGAGGCCAAAACCGCGACCGGCGATGAGGCCGAGCAGCGTTGCAGCGGTCATGATGCCGAGCCCGCCGATCTGAAACATCAGCAGGATAAACACTTGGCCGACAGGGGACCAGTAGCTCCCGGTATCGACCACCACGAGCCCAGTGACAGCGACGGCAGAGGTCGCGGTGAAGAGCGCGGTCAGCAGCGGGGCTCCGGTGCCATTGGCGGTGGAGATGGGCAGGCAGAGAACAAACGTGCCGAGGGCGATAGCCAGCAGAAACAGGCTAGGCACCAGCCGCATCGGATTGCGAAGGGGTTTCACCGGACGCCGTTATCCCTTGTTCCGGCAGTGGTTCTATCTGCTCGCTGCAAGATCCTCGCAGAAGCGGCGGGTCCACTCCTGCACCGTGTCCTCGCGGATCGTGCCGACCATGGCCTCATAGCGAGACTTGCGCTCGCTCAAGGGCATGTCGAGTGCGAGACGGATCGCCTGCGAAATGTCGTCCGGGCTGTAGGAGTTGACCAGCAATGCACCCTGCTCTTCGGCGCCCAGCTGCTGCGAAGCGCCGGCGAAGCGGGACAGGATGAGCACGCCCGGGTCCTCGGGGTCCTGCGCTGCGACATATTCCTTGGCCACCAGATTCATCCCGTCCCTGAGCGGGGTTACCAGCCCTATCTTGGCCGCGCGGAAGAAGCCGAACAGCTCGGCGTGCGAGTAGCCGCGGTTGACGTAGCGGATCGGCACCAGATCGACCTCGCTGCGCGCGCCGTTGATCTGCCCGGCCTTCTGTTCGAGCAGCGCGCGGATGTCCTGGTAGCTTTTCACGTCCTCGCGGCTGGGTGGCGCGATCTGGATGAAGACGAGGTCGCGCACCCGGTCCGGGTGCTGGTCGAAAAAGCGGGCGATGCCGTCGATCCTCTCGGGCAAGCCCTTGGAATAATCAAGGCGATCGACGCCGATCATGGCGGTGCGGTCTCGGGTCGAGGAGCGCAGGCGCTGCTCGGCAATGCGCGCCTCCTCGGTGCGGCCCTGCGTCTGAAAGTGCTCCCAGTCTATGCCGATGGGATAGGTGCGGGCGATGACGGTCTTGCCCTCGAAGCGAATCGTGCCGGTCGCGTCATCCGCCTCCGCGCCCAGTTCCTCGCGGCAGTAGTGAAGGAAGCTCTCGCGCCACTCACCGGTCTGGAAGCCAATCAGGTCGTAGGCGAGCAGCGAGCGGACCAGTTCCTCGTGGTCGGGGAGCGAGACGAACAGGCGTGTCGGCGGCCACGGGATGTGGAGGAAGAAGCCGACGCGATTGGCGATGCCGAGGGCGCGCAGCCGTTCGCCGAGCGGGAGCAGGTGATAGTCATGCACCCACACGAGATCCTCGGGCTCGATCAGCGGCGTGACGCTTTCGGCGAAGTGCTGGTTGACCCGCTCGTAGCCCTTGGCGGTCTCCACCTCGTAGCGGGTGAGGTCGAGGCGGTAGTGGAACAGCGGCCACAGCGTCGCGTTGGCGTAGCCGTTATAGTATTCCTCAACGTCGCGGGGCGAGAGGTCGATCGTCGCAGTGGTCACCCCGTCCGCACGCCGCAGCTGCATGGTGCCCACAGACTCCTCCTCCTCGCTCTCCTGCCCCGACCAGCCGAACCAGATCCCGCCGTGGTCCTTGAGCGCAGCGGTCAGCGCACCGGCGAGCCCACCCTGCGCCCCGGTGACGCCGCGCGCATCCGGGGTGGCGACGCGGTTCGAGATGACGATGAGGCGGCTCACCGCACGTCTCTCCACGGCTTGGACAGAAGTCCCGCGCAGTTGATGACACCGACCAGCGAATAGGTCTGCGGGAAGTTGCCCCACAGCTCGCCCGTGACATAGTCGAGGTCTTCGCTAAGCAGGCCCGAGGCGGTGCGGTGGCTGAGCATCGTGGCGAACAGCCCGCGCGCCTCGTCGCTGCGGCCGACGAGGTGGAGCGCCTCGATCAGCCAGAAGGTGCAGACGTTGAAAGCGGTCTCGGGCATGCCGAAATCGTCCTCTGCGGCATAGCGCAGCATGAAATCGCCCCGCCTGAGTTGCTTCTCGATGGCGGCGAAGGTCGCAAGGAAACGCGGATTGTCGGGGGCGAGGAACCTGAGTTCGATCATCTGGAGCAGGCTCGCGTCGAGATAACCGCTCTCGAAGCTTGCGCCGTAATGCTCACCGTTCTCGACCCAGGCAGCGCTCTCGATCCGCGCGCGGATCGCCTCGGCGCGGGCCCGCCACATATCCGCACGCTCGGGCTTGCCGAGCCAGTCGGCGGCCATCGCCAAGCGATCACACGCCGCCCAGCCCATCACCGCAGAATAGGTGTGCACCTCCTTGCGGGTGCGGAACTCCCACAGCCCGGCGTCGGGCTGGTCGTGCATGGCGAAGGCCATCTCGCCCACTTCTTCGAGGCTCGCGAAATCGCGCTCGTCGGCCATGCGCAAGAGGCGCTGGTCGATGAACCCCTGCACCGTCGGCAGCACGATCTGGCCGTAGCAATCGTGCTGGACCTGGAGATAGGCGGCGTTGCCGATCCGCACTGGCCCCATGCCGCGATAGCCGGCGAGTGCGGGGGCAGCGGTCTCATGCAATTCGGCATCGCCCATGACGGAGTAGAGCGGCTGGATCTGCCCGCCCTTCGCCGCGTCGACGATGTTCCTGAGATAGGCGAGATACTTCTCGAGCACGTCCAATGCGCCCAGCCGGTTCAGCGCCTGCACGGTGTAGTAGGAATCGCGAATCCAGCAGTAGCGGTAGTCCCAGTTCCGCTGCGAGTGCGGCGCTTCGGGGATCGAGGTGGTGAGCGCGGCGACGATTGCGCCGGTCTCCTCGTGCTGGCACAGCTTCAGGGTGATGGCGCAGCGGATCACCTCGGCCTGCCACTCGAAGGGGGTGGCAAGGCCCCGCACCCAGCGCTGCCAGTAGCCGCTCGTTGCCTGCTCCATGCGGCGCACCTCGCCCCGCAGCGGGCCGTCGAAAGGCTCATCGGGGCCGAGGAAGAAGTGCAGGTCCTGCTCGATCCTGAAGGGACGCCCTTCCAGGATGTATCCGACCGGCGCATCGGTGGTCAGCCGCAGGGTTTCGGGGCCGAGAAGGTAGCGGATGTGGTTGGTGCCGCGGGTGGTTTCGGCCGGCGCCGCGCCGTAGTCGCGCATCGGCGTAAGCACCATGCGGATGCGCGGAGAGCCGGCAACGGGCCGCACGATGCGCCCGATCGCGACGGGGCGATACATCCGGCCCTTGCCCTCGTGACGCGGGCAGAAGTCAAGCACCTCGACCGCGCTCCCGTCCTCCGCCTCAAGCCGGGTGAGCAGGATGGGTGTGTTGCGAATATACTCCTGCGTCGCGCTCACCTGCCCGACAAGATCGATCCGCCATGTGCCGCGGTCGCGCTCCTCGCCGTTCATCAGCGCGCAGAACACCGGGTCGCCGTCCACGCGTGGGATGCACGACCACACGATTCCCCCCTGCCGGTCGATCAGCGCGCTGATCTGGCAATTGCCGATCGGCCAGAGTTCGAGGTCGGGGATCACAGGCCGAGCCATGCGTGCACCTCTTCCACCGTGCCCAAGGCGTAGCTGGCACCCGTCGCGGCACGCTCGCCGACGGCGATTCCGAAGCCGCCCAGCGCCTCGCTGGCAGCAAAGCCATCCTCATCGGTGATGTCGTCGCCGATGAAGATCGGCATCGACCCTGCGAAGGGCGGTCTGGTGGCGAGAAGGCGCACCGCACCGCCCTTATTTGCGCCCGGCCAGGCCAGTTCGATCACGCACTTGCCGGGTTTGGCGACAAGACCATGCTCCGCTGCAAGCGCCTCGGCGAAAGCGCGGGCTTTCGCCCCGTCTTCAGGTTGCGAGCGATAATGCAGTGCGGCGCCGTGCGCCTTTGGCTCGTGGAGCAGGCCGTGCTCCCCCGCGAAGTGGGCGAGCGCACGGGTCACCGGCATTGGCAGGACGCGAGCAATGGAAAGCGGTTCTCCTTCAGGCGAGCGCACGTCGGCTCCGTGCGATCCGGCCCAGTGAATCGCTATCGGGCCAATGAACCGCTGCAAGTCCGAGACACTCCTGCCCGACACGATAGCGAACGCGCCATCCAGCCGCTCGGCCAAGGCTTCGAGCCGCTGCGGCAAGGCCGGCGGCACGACTATGGCGTCGGGCCTATTGGCAATCGGCACGATTGTTCCGTCGAAGTCGCAGAGCAGCGCGACGCGCCCGCGGGTCTGCAACTGCGCAAGCGGCGGCGGGGGCAGGATCGGGCCTCGGCGCTGAAGCATCTACGCCTCCACTTCCTCGGCGGGCTGCGGAGAAGCGGCGGCGTTTTCCGGCCGCAGGTAAATCGTCCGCGACGGGAAGGCGATCGGCAGGCCCGCCTCGTCCAGCCGTTCAAGGATCGCTAGCAGCAGCTCCTGCCGGATGCCGAGGCTCTCGGCGAAGTCGGGAACGGTGATGTAGGTGAAGACCTCGATGTCGAGCGAGCTCGCCCCGAAGTTCGCCAGCTTCACGCGGCGCGGGTCCTCGGACACATGGGGGTGCTCGGCGAGGACCGCCTCGATAATCCCGATACCGTCGCGCAGCCGCGCGGCGGAGATGCCGTATTCGAGGCCGATCACCGGGTTGAAGAGATACCGGTCGCGCTGTGAGTAGTTCTCGATCTGCCGCGCGGCGAAGTCGCCGTTGGGGATGGTGACGACGGTGCGCTCGTTGGTGCGGATGCGGGTCGAGCGCATGCCGATGTCCTCGACAGTGCCGAGCACGTCACCGACCCGGCAGAAATCGCCGACCTGAATCGGCCGGTCGGCGACCACGGTGACGCTGCCGACGAGGTTCTCGACCGTCTTCTGCGCGCCCAACGCCAGCGCAATCCCGCCGATGCCGAGCGCCGCGATCCCGGTGGTGATGTCCACGCCGATGGTGTTGAGGATGGCGATGAACGCCATCGCCGCGAGGATCAGCTTGATCGCGCGGCGCGCGAGGGTCACCGCCGATGCGGCCTGCCGCCGCTCGTGTGAACCGAGCCTGCGCGTAAGCCGCGCAGCAACCGCATCGACCATGCGGATCGCGAACCAAGCCAGCGCCACCCAGGCGAATACCCCGACATAGCGCAGCATCGTCTGCCGGGCGACGATCGCGACCGGCAAGTCGTTGCCCCAGATGCGGAAGGCGATCACGGCGAGGAACAGACTGAGCGGCGGCAGCGCGGCGTGGAGGAACTGGAAGGGGCCGCTTGCATCGGGGTCACTCTGGAGCCGCCTCAGCCCGGCGAGGACCAGCCACGATAGCAGCCAGAATGCGCCGAAGGTGACCACTAGTAGCCCGGCGAGCAGTCCCCAATCCCTGAGCGGCGCCCCGAGGACGAGAAACTCTTCTTCAGGCGACACGGTGGCATCGAGATCCCTCGGCTGCGCCTTCAAGGCGGCCAGCGTTTCGCCGGAAACTCGCCAGATCGAAGGCTGCGACCCGGCGCTATCACCTTCAACGCTTTCCGGGCTGGAGCGGACCAGCAGGATCGGGGTCTGGCCCTCGCCGCCCAGCGTCCCCACCCGCTCCACATCGAGCGGTAGACCGTCGTTCAGCCTTCCCGCCGGATCGTTCGACAGTTCGGCGAAGGGCGTGAGGGTGCCCCCTGCGTCAAGCGAGGTCTGGAGCGCCCGCGCCTGCTCGGCGATGCGGGCGGAATCATCATCCTCCGATGCGAAATAGTGGCTGGCAAGCAGGTAGTTCCGCTCCGCCAGTGCCTTGATCAATCCCGCCACAGTGGAGCGGGGCGTTTCCCGATCGAACGGGTCTTTCGCTGCCTGTGTGGTTCCTTGTGGTTCGCCAAGCGGGAGTTGCGCCGATGAGGTTCCGGGGAAGGCAGCGAACAAGACAAGCAGGGCAATCAGTGAGGCAGGCACGCGCATGCGCAGGAATACCGCTTTCGCGTGTCAAATGTTCCATCGCCCCCTGGCAAAAGGTCCGCCCTGCGCGACAACGATGATACCCGTGGAGCCCTCTGGGGGCTCTTGTGCGGTTTACACCCGGGCGGTATCTGTTTGATTCTATTGGCGTCCAAAAAAGCTGGTTTACAGCCAATATCGCAGATTTGCGCGATTGTCGTAAGCTTGGGAAGCTTCTGCTCTACCATTGAGCTACACCCGCATCGCTTTGCGCAACGCGAGGGCGCCCCTTGCCATGGAGAGGCGCGCGCGGTCAACACCCCTTCGCCCGGTCCGCGGGACCTTTCACGCCGACGGAGCCGCTGGGGCGAGTGGCGTGCCCTCTCGCCAGGACCGCTCCGCGGCCCGGCTCGCAGCAAAGCCTATTGTCAACCGATCCTGTTGAGATTAGGATGACACCATCGATGCATACCCGGCCTCGGATTGCGGCAAGCCTAGAGGCCACACGTGTATCACCATTCCCCCGAGGCGCTGCGCGCCCGCAACGCGCGCCGAACCCTGCGGATCCTGCTGCTCGCCAAACACGCCCGGAGCGACGGCGCGCTCGATCCGGTCGACGGCAACCACGCCGTCTACCACCACGAGCTGCGCACCACGCTCGAGAACCTCGGCTATCTCGTCACGGCGGCGAACAACTATGACGCGCTCTACGAGCGGCCCGACGTCGATTTCGTCATCCCGCTGCTCAACCGCGCGGGCTTCACGCATAGCGAGATGCTCGCCCCGCTGCTGCTGACGCGCGCCGGCATTCCCTTCCTCGGCGCCGCGCCGATCATCCGCGGGCTGACCGACAACAAGCACCTCACCAAGATCGTCGCGCGCTCGCACGGGGTGCCGACGGCGGACTGGAAGTTCTTTCCGCGCACCAGCACGGACACCGCGCCCCCGCCCTTCGCCCGCGAGGGCAAGCTGGTCGTCAAGCCCAACGCCTCCTCCGCCTCGTGGGGCGTGAAGGTCTGCGACGACTGGCGCGAGGCGATCGACCATGTCCGCTGGCTGCACGAGCGGGCGCACGACGCGCTGGTGGAGCGCTGGCATCCCCTGATCGACATCGCGGTGCCGGTGATCGGCGGGGAGACGGGCAAGCCGTGGATCCTGCCGCCGATGGCCTACCAGCCCGAAGATCCGACCCGCGTGCGGTCCTACGAGGAGAAGCGCGGGCTGGTGCCGACCGACGCGCTCGACCCGCTCTTCCCGGTGGAGGACCCGGGGCTCGTCCAGCGCCTCAAGGACGCGGTCGCGCCGCTCCTCAGGGAGTTCTGGCCCTTCGACTACGGCCGCTTCGAGTTCCGCTTCGATCCCGCGACCGGCGCCATCGCCTTCATCGAGGTCAACCTGTCGTGCAACCTCTGGTCGAAGAAGACGATCTCGCGCTCGGCGCGGCTGGTCGGGCTGTCGCACGAGCAACTGGTCGACACCATCGTCCGCCACAGCCTCGGCCGCCAGCGCGTGATCGCCGCGCCCCAGCCGCTCGCAGTCTACTGAACCGGCGGAGTCAGTCGCGTCCCGCGAGACCCCTGAGGCCGAGCGGGGCGTAGTCGCCGATTGCGAGCTGCTCGAAGACGCCGAGCCCCGCCTCGCCGCCTGCGCCTTCGACGCGGCAAAGCATCTGGACATGGAGGTTGTCGGGCCGCGCGGGGTCGATGGCGGCGAGGTCGATGTCCTCGCGCTCGACCTTCAGCGGGCCGTGGTCGAGGCCGTGGCCCCACTTGGGCGAGGTGTAGCCGAGGCCGCGCATCTGGAAGCGGCTGAGCGGCACGAGGCGGAAGCGCTCCTTGCCGACCTGGAGCTCGCTCGCGGCCGGCCAGCGGGTGCCCGGGCCAAGCGCCGTCGTCATCTGCGGGGCGTGGAACTCGGTCGCGCCCTCGGCCCCTGCGCCGTCGGGAACGATTACCGCGCGGGTGTTCCAGGGGGTGCCCTCGGCATCGGCGTTGAGGTGGAAGAAGAGGCTGCGGTCCGGCAGGTTGACCGGGGTCCATTGCCAGAAGAACTGCGGCACCGCGCGCCCCGCGAACTGCGGGTCCGCCGCGCCGATCGGCCGCACGCCCCAGCTGCGGTCGCGGGTGCCGGGGCTTGCCGCAGGGAGCGTCTCTCGCGCGCCGTCGACCTCCACCCAGCCCGCGTAATGCCCGTTCTGGGTGAGGCGGGTGTAGTCCATCACCGTGCGCGGGCCGACGCGCCAGGTGAAGCGCGGCTCTTCGATCGGGAAGGCGCGCCCGGTGAAGGTGAGGTCGGCGGCGACGCCCTCGCCATCCACCACCACCCGCAGCCGCCGGAGCGGCTCGACCACCTCGATGCGGATCGGCCCGCAGGCGAGGTCCATGCGCTCCATGCCGAGCTTGCGGCTCGCGTGGAGGCAGTGCTGGACGCTTGCCCCGTCTTTGGCCCTCACCACGCAGAAATGCGCGTCGGCGACGTCGAGGTGGGGGTAGATCCCGAAGGCGGCCGCGAAGAAGGTGCCGCCGTCGGGCGCATAGCCGTTGAAGAAGTAGCGGTCGTAGAAATTGCGGTCCGTGCCCGCATAGGCGACCGGATCGGGGGTCTGGTGGATGGGGAAGTCGTCCCCGCGGCTCAGCACCATTGCGTCATCCTTCCCTGAGCAAGTCGAGCGCGCCGTGCTCGAGGGCGAGGGCGCAGGCGCCGCGCGCCATCGACAGGAAATTCGCGTCGCCCCGCTCGGTGCGGACGACAAAGGCGGCGCTGAACACCGCGGTCGAGACCCCGTGGAGCGCCCCCGTCACGTAGTCGCGCCACACGCCCTTGCGGGTGAGCGGCACGCCGCGGGCGGTCATCTCGGCGCAGTAGAGGTCGAGGAGCTCGCCCTCGTGCGCGCGGCGCAGCTCGTTGCCGATCCCGCAGCCGAGGAGATAGCCGATGTCGGTGAGCCCATTGCCGAGCGTCAGCGTCTGCCAGTCGAGCACCGCGATCTCTTCCGCCCCGCCCCTGATGTCGAACAGCAGGTTGTCGAGGCGGAAGTCGCCGTGGACGAGGCTGACCGGCGCGCTGCGGCGCTCCGTCGCGGCGTTGAGCGCGGCGAATTCCTCGCACAGCGCCATGTATTCGGGCTCGAGAACCCCGGCATAGCGCTCGCGGAAGATCGCCTGCGCCTGGGGGTAAAGCGCCCTGACCTGCGCGGCGGCGGCGGGGTCGGGCTGGAGCCAGTCGCGGCCGAGCATCGCCGCATTCCCCCAGCTCGGGGCATGGAGCGCGGCGGCCTGGCTGACCGCCGCCCGCGCGTCGGCGAGCGAGCAGCCGGCGATCTGGTCGCCCCCGCGCGCCGGGCCCAGATCCTCGAAGATCAGGCAGAAACTCGCCCCGTCCTCGGCCATCGCGGCGTAGTGGACCTGCGGCGTGCGCACCGGCAAGTGCGGGGCAATCTCGCGGTAGAAGCGCACTTCCTTCGCATAGAGCCCGAGCATCGCCGCCGTGCCGCGGCTGGTCGGATCGGCGGCGGCGAACTTGCCGGCGAGGGTCATGGTCTCCCCCGGGAAGCGAAGCGTGAAGCGCACCGAATCCCCCACCTGCCCGGTGCCGATCTTCTCGTGAGACCAGCGCTCGGGCACGCGGCCCAGCACCTCGCCCCACCACGCCGCCCCGATCGCTTCGGGCCGCGCCGGAAATGCGCTCATCCTGTCCTCTCCCGCGCCAAGGGATAGGGGCCAAGCGGCCCGCGGGGCAATGGCCTTATTGAGAGGGGGGCGGCTCAGTCCTCGAGCCAGTGGCGCCACGCGAACCAGCCCGCCACCGCCGCGCCGACCAGCACGCAGAACCCCACCACCCCCCAGAAGGCCCAGGGCTCCTTCGCCGCCGGAATGCCCTCGACATTCATCCCGAGCAGCCCGGTGATGAAGGTCAGCGGCAGGAAGATGAAGGCCACCACCGCGATCGCGAGGCTGCGCTGGTCGATCATCTCGGCGCGCAGGTCGGTGAGCTGTTCGTGGAGCAGCGCCGCCCGCTCGCGCACCGCCTCCAGTTCCTCGGCCATGCGCGCGAAGCGGTCCGCCGCCTCGCGCAGGTGCATCCGGTCCTCCTTGGCGATCCACTCGAACTCGAGCTGCGCCATCGCCGCGAGCGCATCGCGGTCGGGCGCGACGAAGCGGCGCAGCACGATCGACTGCGAGCGGATCCACGCGATCTTGCGCCTGAGCTCGTAGACGTTCCCGCCGTCGAGCATCCCCTCGCAATCGTCGAGGCTGTCGCCGAGGTCGGCGACCTCGGGGTCGAGCGCGGTGCTGATCGCCTGCGCGAGAAAGGCCACGAAATCGCCGCCGTCGGTCAGCTTGCCGGCGCGCATCGCCCTCTCGACTTTGGGGAGCGCCGCCATGCGGTGACGGCTCGCCGAGGTGACGCGGTGGCCTTCCACCCACAGGCGGATCGAGACGAGGCCGTCCGAATCCTCCATCGCCTCGGCCGCCGGCCCGCGCAGGTTGATGAGCGCGGCATCGTCGACCTCGTCGCAGCGCGGCCGGGTCTCGCTCGCGAGGAGGGCGTTCTTCGCCATCGGCGGGACGTATTCGGGGATCTCCGTCCCCTCGCGCTGGCCGTGGCCGACGCCCTCGGCGTGGAGCCACACGAAGCCCGGCCCGGCATAACCCGCGACAGCCTCGGGCGGAATCTCGCTGACCGTGCCGTTCTCGACGAGCAGCGCCTTGTGGCTGACCGGGCGTGTCTTCGCGTCCATCGCCGCCGAGGTTAGCCGCGCTTGGGCGGGCGCGGCAAGCGCGGGCTTGTCAGAAATAGCGCTCCGAGGCGATCGCCGCCCCTTCGGCGAGCGCGGCGAGCTTGGCCCAGACGATCTCGGGATCGAGGCTGTTCGACCCCGCATGGACCGAGAAGCCGCAATCGACCCCCGCCATCACCCGCTCGCGGCCCAGGAGGTCGGCATAGCGGCCGATGCGCTGGGCGATGAGCTCGGGGTGCTCGATATAGGGCGACTGCGGCTCGACCATGCCGGGGCACAGGATCTTGTCCTCGGGCAGCGGGTGGTCGGCGAAGAAGGCGAATTCGTGCGCGTGGCGGGGGTTGGCGCCCTCGAGCAGAACGGTGCGCGGCTTGGCGGTCCAGACGATGTCGGCGATCTCGCCCAGCGCCACGTCGCAGTGGTGCGGCCCCGGATAGTTGCCCCAGCACAGGTGCATCCTGAGCTGCTCGGGGGGAATGTTCTGCACCGCATGATTGAGCGCGGCGATGTTCATGCCGATGCGCTTGCGGAATTCCTCCGTCGAGAGGTGCGTGAACTGCACGTGGCGGCCCATCGCGAGGTCGGGGCAGTCGACTTGCAGCGTGATCCCGGCCGCCGCGATGGTCTCGTATTCGTGGCGCAGCCCCTCGGCGAGGGCGAAGACATATTCCTCGTCGCTCGCATAGAACTGGTTGGGGAAGAACAGCGCGGTGACGCCGGGGCTGGCGGCGGACATGAAGGTCGCGTGGCCATTCGCCAGCCTGACGAGGCGCTCCGCGTCGATCCGGGGCGCTTCCATGTCGATGACGGTAATGGGCGCGGTGCAGGCGGGGGCGGAGCGCTTGGCGCGGCCCTTGTTGCCGAAGACCTGCGCCTTGGCCCCGGGGAAGGCCTCGAGGTCGGCGAATTCATATTGCCCCGCCTCGCCCCCGAAGCCCGAGAGCCGGTGCTTGATATAGGTCGCGTAGGAGGGTTTCGACTGCTCGCCGTCGTTGACGATGCTCACCCCCGCCTCGATCTGGCGGCGGATGACATAAGCGGTCGCCTCCTCGACTGCGGCGTCGAAGGCCTCCTCCGAGACGGCCTCCCCGCCTTCGCGCGCAAAGACGAGGTCGAGCAGCGCCTCTGGTCGCGGCAGGCTGCCGACATGGGTGGTGAGGAAGCCGCTCACGACAATTCCCCGCGCACGATCGCCGCGCCGTCGGCCATCGCCTTCATCTTCCCGAACGCGACCTCGCGCGGCAGGTATTTCAGGCCGCAATCGGGCGCGATCACCAGCCGTTCGGGCGCGATGTGCGGCAGCGCCCGGCGGATGCGCGCGGCGACCTCCTCGGGAGTTTCGACCTCGTGGGTCGACAGGTCGAGCACGCCGAGGATCACCGTCTTGCCGGTCAGGCTTTCGAGCACGCTGCAATCGAGCCTGGACTGCGCGGTCTCGATCGAGATCTGCTGCACCGGCGATCCGGCCAGCTCGGGCAGGAAATTGTAGCCCTGCGGCCGCTCGTGGATCAGCGCGGCATAGCCGAAGCAGATGTGCAGCGCGGTGCGCCCCTCGACCCCGTCGAACGCGGTCTCGAGCGCGGCGAGCCCGTATTCGCGCGCCTTTTCGGGCCGCGCCTGCATATAGGGCTCGTCGATCTGGACGATATCGGCCCCGGCGGCGAACAGGTCCTTGATCTCGGCATTGACCGCGACCGCGTAATCCTGCGCCATCTCGGCCTCGTGCTTGTAGAAGTCGTTCTGCGCCTGCTGGGCCATGGTGAAGGGGCCGGGCACGGTGATCTTGATCATCCGGTCGGTGTTCGCGCGCAGGAATGCGACGTCGCGGGTTTCGACCGCGTGCTTGCGCCGGATCTTTCCGACGACGCGCGGGACCGGATTGGGCTCGCCGCTCCGGTCGAGGGCAATGCCGGGATTGTCGAGATCGACACCCTCGAGCGCGGTGGCGAAGCGGTTCGAGTAGCTCTCGCGCCGCATCTCGCCATCGGTGATGATGTCGAGCCCGGCGCGTTCCTGATCGCGGATCGCCAGCAGGGTGGCATCGTCGAAGGCTTCCTCGCGGTAGGCCAGATCGACCCGCCACAGCTCGGTTGCGCGCACGCGCGGCGGGAAGCGGCCCTTCAGCTTCTCCTTGTCGATCAGCCAGTCGGGTTGGGCGTAGGAACCCACGAGCGAGGTCGGTAGCAGCATCGGTCTCTCTCCTTCTCGAAAAGTTCAGCGTGGGCTCGGCGCGGATCCGGGCAGGACGTCGCGAATGATGCGGTTGAATGCTTGCGGATTGTCGAGATTGGCGAGGTGGCCGGCACCGGGCACCTCGGCGTGCGCCCCGCGCGGCGCGAGCGCGCCGAGCGCCCGCGCGCATTCGCGCCGCCACGGCGTGTCGTGCTCGCCTGCGAGCGCCAGAACCGGCATCGCGAGGCCCGCGAGCGCCTCGCGCGGCAGGCCGGGGGCCTCGGAGGGCGCAAGCAGGTCGCGCCCGTCATAATGGCCAAGCATTTCGGCGGCGAGCGCGGCGGCCTCTGGCGAGCGCGTCTGCATCAGCGGGTGGCGGCCCCACGCGGCCCGCAGCCCCGCGACGTCGCCGCAGGCGGCGAGCGCCCGCAGAGCCTCGAGGTCGATCACCTCGTCGCGCGGCACCAGCGCCGGGAGCGGCGCGCCCGCGACGATGAGCGCCGTCACCCGCTCCCCGAGCCGCCGCGCCGCATCGAGCGCGACCAGCGCGCCCTGCGACAGGCCGACGAGAGCGAAACGCTCGAGCCCGAGCGCGTCGGCGATGGCGATGACGTCCTCGGCCTCGCGCGCAAGGTCGGGCGGGGCGGTGGCGCGCCCGTGGCCGCGCCGGTCGGGCATGACGAGCAGGTGGCGGTCCGCGAGGCCCTCCACCTGCGGCGCCCACATTCGGTGGTCGAGCGTCCAGCCGTGGAGCAGGATGACCGGCGGCCCCTCCCCGGCACAGGTGATGGGAAGGCGGCCGCCTGCCACGGCCACCTCCCCATGCCGCATGCCGGCCGGCTCAAGGGGGCGCACGGCCAGCATGGTGTCCTTGGCGATGCGGCCCGCGCGGATCAGGCCGCTTCGGCAGCGCGGAAGGGGTTGTTGTTGCGGTGATCGCCCGCCAGCCAGCGCTTCAATTCGGCGTGCGCGGAGGCGCGGCGTTCGGCATCGAGCGGCGCGGCGCGCGCGTCGTCATGGGTGAATTCGAGGATCATCCCGTTGGGATCGGTGACGTAGAGCGAGCGGCAATAGCCGTGCTCGAGCACATAAGTCTGCGGCTCGACGATCCCCGCCGCGGCGATGCGGCGCTGCAATTCCGCCTGCCCCTCGGCATCGACGTGGAGCGCGATGTGGATGAAGGGGCTCGCGGGGATGTCCGGCCCGAATTCGGCCTGGTCCTCGGGATCGGCGAACTGGAAGAAGGCGAGCGCGGAGCCGTCGGCGAGCTCGAAGAACACGTGGCAATAGGTGCGCTCCTTGCCGAACAGCTCGTCCTTCTCGCAATAGGTCGCCATCAGCGGGAAGCCGAGCACGTCCTCGTAGAAGGCGCGCGTCGCCTCGAGGTCCTTGGTGACATAGGCGGTGTGGTGGAGGCGGTTCGCCAGGATCTTCGTCATCGTGCTCTCTCCCTCGTCAATCAGGCGGCGAGCTTCGCCGCGATTCCCGCAACGTGCGCGCCCTGGAAGCGCGCGCCGGCAAGCTCGTTGTCGGACGGCATCCGGCTGCCGTCGTTGCCCGCGAGCGTGCTCGCGCCATAAGGCGTCCCGCCGCTCACCTCGCCCATCTCGCTGTTCCCCGCAAAGGAGTAGGGCAGGCCGACGATCACCATGCCGTGATGGAGCAGCGTGGTGTGGAACGAGGTGATGGTGGTCTCCTGCCCGCCGTGCTGGCTGGCGGTGGAGACGAACACGCTGCCGACCTTCCCCACCAGCTTGCGCTGGAACCACAGGCCCCCGGTCTGGTCGAGGAAATTGCGCATCTGCGCGGCCATGTTGCCGAAGCGCGTGGGGGTGCCGAAGATGATCGCGTCGTAATCGGCGAGTTCATCCGGGGTCGCAATCGGAGCCTGCTGATCGAGCTTCATCCCGGCACCCCTGGCAACCGCGTCGGTCACCAATTCGGGGACGCGCTTGACGGTGACCTCGGTGCCGGGGACGCCCGCGGCGCCCTGCGCGATGGCTTGGGCCATCGCCTCGATATGGCCATAGCTCGAATAGTAGAGCACCAGCACCTTGGTCATGTCGGTCGTCCTTCAGAACTTGTAGCTGACTTCCACCCCGTAGCGCCGCGGCCGGGCGCGGAACACGAAGCCGCCGGGGGAGAATTCGGCGTTGTAGGTCTCGTCGAACAGGTTCTCGGCAAAGGCCGTGAGCGAGACGCCGTTCTCGAGCGTCACCCCGGCGCGCGCATCGACGAGGTCGACGGGGTTGCGCACGGTGGTGTTGAACGGCTCCCACCAGGTCTTGCCGATCCGGCGATAATCGATGCGCAGCAGCGCGTCGAGGCTGTCGCTGATCGGGCCGGCATACTGCGCGCCGAGGTTGATCGTGTAGCGCGAAATCTGCGGCGCTTCGTTGCCGATCACGGTGCGGTCGGGGAAGGCCTTGATCTCGCTGTCGGTCACCCCGATCGCGGCGTTGACGTCGAAGCTCGGCGCGAGCCGCGCGGTCGCCTCCAATTCGAAGCCGTTGATGCGGGTCTCGGGAATGTTGCCGAGGTTCTGGGTCGAGCTGTCGGCGAGGAAGACGAAGAAATAGCCGTTCTTCGACTTGGTGGTGTAGGCCGCCCCGGCGAGCCGCACCGCGCCGATCTGCGCCTTGGCGCCGATCTCGAAGGTGTCGGCGGTCTCGGCCTGGAAGATGTCGCCGACGCCGACGATGTTGTTGCGCCGCGCCTCGGCGCCCACGCCGGTCTGGTTGAACCCGCCCGAACGGAAGCCGCGCGAATAGCCGCCGTAGACGGTGAGGTCCGCGCTCGGCTCCCAGGTCAGCGTCACCTTGGGCTGCCAGTCGTCGAACACCGCGGTGCGCACCTCGCCGCTGCGCGCCTGCGGCACGCCGGGCACCACCGGCAGGAAATTCTGCGGGGTGAGCGTCGTCTGCCGCCGCCGGTCGCGGTCATAGCGCAGCGAGGCATCGACGCGCAGGCTGTCCGAGAACGCGTAGCCCGCATTGGCGAACAGCGCCCAGGCGAAGTTCTCCTGCCCGTCGGCAAGGAAGGTGAGCTGCGGGTTGTTGGGGTTGGTCGAGGGCGTGCGGAACACCGGGGTGACCCCGAAGCCGCGGTCGATGAGGTTGCCGGTCGAGATGTAGCGGGTGGTGTCGATCAGGTAGCCGCCGACCATCCAGTTGAATGTGCGACCGTCCTCGGGCGAGGCGAGGCGCACTTCCTGGCTGAACGCCTCGACGTCGAGATACTGGCTCTGGTTGATGTCGAAGCCGAAGAACTGGAACAGCAGCGATTCGCGGATCGGCAGGAAGTTGAACGCGTCGCCGGTGACGATCTCGCTGAGCGTGTCGTAGGACGAGATCGACGTGAGGACCGCGTTGTCGCCCTTGTATTCGACCTTCAATGCAACGTTGTAGATGTCGCGGTTGTCGATCCCGGCATTGTTCACGCGCACCGGGGCGATCGTGTTCACGTCGTTCACGATGTTGTAGTAGAAGCCCTGCGTACGCAGCTGGTTGAGCGAGGCGCGCAGGTCGAAGGTGAGCTTGTCGCTCGCCTCGATGAGGAGGTTGCCGCGCAGGGAGAAGTCCTGCACCGGGTCGGCGTCCTCACCGAGGAAGGTGTTGGGGATGAAGCCGTTCGTGTCGTACCACGATCCGGCGATGCGGAACTTCACCCCTTCCGCAAGCGGCCCGCTGATCCCGCCGCGCAGGAAGTAGCCGAAGCCGTTGTCGACCCCCGCGGTGACGTTGCCCGCGAATTCGTCGGTCGGCTGCTTGGTGGTGATGATGATCGCCCCGCCGATCGCGTTGCGCCCGTAAAGACCGCCCTGGGGTCCTTTGAGCACCTCGATCTGCGCGATGTCGAACAGGTCCTGGTTGAACTGCGCGGGGTTCACCTGCTGCACCCCGTCGACGATCACCGCGACCGAGGGTTCGGAGTTGCGGTTCTGGGTGATGCCGCGGATGACCACGAAGGCGTTGCCCGCGTTCTGGGTCTCGACGAGGTTCACGTTGGGGGTGAGCGCGATGAAGTCCGCGGGGCGCTGGATGCCGGCGTTCTCGATCGCCTTGGTGTCGAAGGCGGTGACCGCGGCGGGGGTGTCCTGGAGCGTCTCGGAGCGGCGCAGCGCGGTGACGACGATGCCGGGGTCCTCGGCCGTTTCGGAAGCGGCGGCATCCTGCGCGGCGAGCGGCGCGGCGGCCGTGACCGCGGCAGCGATGGCGGTGGTGGTGGCGGTGGTGCTCACAAGCGCCCGGCCCCAATTCCGATGCGCGCGAGGCTGGCCCGAAATTCTCATGTCTCTCTCCCCTGTGTGCGCGCAAGCGCGCCGCTCTGATGGCGACCCCTCCCGATGCTGCCGGATTAGAAAGTTCGCAATGCGAAGTCAACTTCGATATGCGAAACCGGCTGGGCGTGGCGCGGATGCCACAGGGGCCTGCGCGCAGGGGTGCCCCAGCCGCGCCGAAGCGGGCGCCAGGCCCCTCCCAGCCTCGCCAAAGGGGGGTTCACACCCCCTCCACACCCCCCGATTTTCGTGAATCTGCGCGCTTTGCCGCCTCTTTCGCCACCCCGGCGAAAGCCAGGACGACGATGCATTCAGCAGCCGGCCCGCCCGCCCCTCAGGGCCGCAGCGCCGCCTCGAGCGTCGGCCAGCGCCTGAGCGCACCCTCGATCTCGCCCGCCGCGGCCCGCAGCAGCGGCAGGCGGGTGCGGACCAGCTCGTCCTGCGAGATGCGGGTCGTGGAGGTCGAACAATTGATCGACGCGATCACCCTCCGCCCCTGCCCGAAGATCGGCACCGCGACCGAGACGATCCCGTAATCGAGCTCGTCCAGCGCGGAATCGTAACCCCGCTCGGCGATGAGGTGCAGCCGCTCGGCCAGCGCCGCGCGCTCGGTCACGGTGCGCTCGGTAAAGCGTTGAAAAGGCGCACGCGACAGCAGCGCCAGCCGCTCGTCCTCGGGCAGGTGCGCGGCGAGCGCCTTGCCCAGCGAGGTCGCATGGAATGGAAAGCGTGTGCCCACCCCCGCCGCGACGCGGAAACGCCGGTCGGTCGAGACGTGGGCGACGTAGAGGATCTCGGTCCCCGAGAGCACCGCCAACGAGGCGCTGTCGCCGGTCTGGTCGCGCAATGCCTGCAAGGGCGGCAGCACCACCTGCTCGATCTGCATCGAGGCGAGGAAGGCCGAGCCGATCGTCAGCACCGCCGGGCGCAGCAGGAACTTGCGCTCGTGCTGGCCGACATAGCCGAGTTCCACCAGCGTTATCAGGCACCTGCGCGCGACCGCCGGGGGCAGCCCGGTCTTGGCCGCGACCTCGGAGAGGGTCATCTCCGGATGGTCCTCGTCGAAGGCCTTGAGCACGCGCAGGCCGCGCTCGAGCGTCGAGAGGAACTCGGGGTCCTTCCCCGCCCCGCCCCGCGCGTCGATGTCAGCCCCTGCGGATCCCATGCACCGGCCTTTCGATGGAGCGGCGGATCGCCGCGTCGTCGGCCCCCAATAGGGGCGGCGCGGTGACGCTGTCCATCCGCTGCCCGTCGAAGCTCAGGGGAGAACGGATGGTGCGGAAGGGGCCCTTCGGCCCGTGCGGGTCGGTGACCTCGAGCCCGAGCACCTTCGCCTGCTCGGTCGCGAGCACCTCGGCGCTGTCGTAGACGGGCGAGTTCGGCACCTCGAGCCGGGTCAGTTCGGCGGTCCAGTGGTCGCGGGGCTGCGCGGCGAAGATCGGCGCGAGGAAGGCGACGACCTCCTCGTAATGCGCGATGCGCGCCTCGCGGCTGGCGAATTCGGGCCGCGCGAGCATGTCGGGCTGGCCGACCGCGGTCGCGAGGTTCTCCCAGAATTTCGGCGGCGAGGACATGTGCAATGCCAGCCACTTGCCGTCCGCGCACTGGAAGACGTAGCTCTGCGAGACGTGCGGGCGCGAATAGGGCCCCATCACCTCGCCCGCCGAGAGCAGGTGGGTGAAATCGTCGAGGTTGAAGTGGCACATCGCCTCGAACATCGAGGTCTCGACAACTCGCCCCCGTCCCGTCGCGTGGCGCTCGTTCAATGCGGCGAGGATGCCCAGGGCGGTATAGAACCCGGTCATCGCATCGGCGATCGCGGGGCCGACGACGCGCGGGTGCTCGGGGTTGACGAGGAGCCGCAGGAAGCCGCTCGCGGCCTGCGCGACGGTGTCGAAGGCGGGGCGGTCGCGCTCCGGCCCCTCGGCGCCGAAGCCCGAGATCGACGCATAGACGAGGCGCGGGTTGATGCCCTGGAGCCTTGCCGCATCAACCTTGAGGCGGTCGGCGACGCCGGGGCGGAAGTTCTGGATGAAGACGTCCGCCGTCTCGACCAGCCGGTCGAGCACTGAAAGATCGCTTTCCTTCTTGGGGTCGATCGTGATCGAACGCTTGTTGCGGTTGTACGTCTGGAAGTGCGGGGAGTAGAGCTCGCCCTTGAAGCTGCGGAAAGGGTCGCCGGTGCCGGGCTGCTCGACCTTGATGACGTCCGCGCCGAGATCGGCAAGCAGCATCCCGGCGGCGGGGCCGGTGATGAAGGTGCCCATCTCGAGCACGGTCACGCCCGCCAAAGGTCTCACCGTCATCAGCCTAACGTCCCACTGCTTGCCATGTTGGATTTGCAGGGCTACATTCTTCGCATAACGAAATCAACTTCGAATAACGAAAAGGCGGATCACGATGCGCATCGGCAAGCAGGATAACGCGGTCACCTCGATCTGCACCTCCGATGCGACGAGCATCACGGTGCGCGGGCTCGACCTGTGCTCCGAGGTGATCGGACACGTGGATTTCACGAGCTATTTCTGGCTGCTGGTCACCGGCACCCTGCCCTCGGCCCCGCAGAAGGCGCTCGCCGACGCGGTGCTCTGCGCGATCGCCGAGCATGGGCTGGTGCCGAGCGTCGTCGCCACCCGCATGACCTACGCCGCGGCTCCGGAAGCCTTCCATGGCGCGGTCGCGGCCGGGCTGCTCGGCTGCGGCTCGGTGGTGCTGGGGAGCGCCGAGGTCGCGGGCCGGTTCTATGCGCAGGTCGTCGCCGGGGCCGAGGGCGGCGACACCGCCGCCGCCGCGACCGCCGCGGTCAAGGCCCTGCGCGCCGAGAAGAAGGCGATCCCCGGCTTCGGCCACCCCCAGCACTCGGGCGGCGACCCGCGCGCCCACCGCCTCCTCGCGCTGGCGAAGGAGCACGGCACGGAAGGCAAGCATATCGCGATGCTGCGCACCATCGAGGCGGTGCTCCCCGAGGCGATCGGGCGCTCGCTTCCCATCAACGTCAACGGCGCGATCCCCGCGGTGATGCTCGACGCCGGCTTCCCGCTCGCGGCCTTGAAGGGCATCTCGCTGCTCGCCCGCACCGCGAGCCTCATCGCCCACCTCCAGGAGGAGACCGAGCGCCCGATCGGCTTCATCATGAGCGGCGCGGCGGCCGAGCGGATCGGGTTCGACGACGGCTCGGCCTGAGCCTCTCCCTCCCCTCCCCGCCGGGGAGGGGCCTCGGGTGGTGGCGCTCCGATGACGAAGCCGAGGAGCCCCCGCGAGCGGCCACGCGCGAGGCCCTCCGGGCCGAGTCCCCGCCGCCTCCGAGGCCCCGCCGCTTGATCCCGCGCCCCGCCCGCGCCACTACTGCGCGGCAAGGAGGGGCAAGCGCATGACCGGACGGCATTTCATCACCCTGGCGGCGCTGCTCGCGGCGGCTCCCGCGCGCGCCGACGCGCCCCTGCCGCTGAGCGAAACCGAAGCCACCGCCCCCGCCCTCCCCGCCATCCTCGCCCCCCAAGAGCGCGCCGAGATCGAGAACCGCATCCTCCGGGAGCGGCTGGATACGGTCATCCCCCAGATCATGCGCGCCGAGGGCGTCGACCTGTGGCTGCTCGTCGCGCGCGAGTATTTCGAGGAGCCGGTGGTCGCCACCATGCTCGACGCGGAAAACATGCACGCCCGGCGGCGCACGATCCTGATCTTCCACGACCCCGGCGAGGGGCGTGCCGTCGAGCGCCTCACCGTCAGCCGCTACGGTCTCGGCGGTCTCTTCGCGCCGGCCTGGAACCCCGACCGGCAGCCCGACCAGTGGGCCGCGGTCGCCGAGCTGATCGCCGCGCGGAACCCGCGCAAGATCGCGATCAACACCTCGGACCTCACCCAGTTCGCCGACGGCATGACGCTGAGCCAGTACGACCGCTTCATGTCCGCCCTGCCGCCTGCGCTGCACGAGCGCGTCGTCCCCGCCGAGGGCCTCGCGATCCGCTGGCTCGAGACCCGCACCCCCGCCGAGATGGCGCTCTACCCCACCATCTTGCGCATCGCCCACGCGGTGATCGGCGAGGCCTTTTCGCGCAAGGTCATCGCCCCCGGCGTCACCACCGCCGAACAGGTGCAATGGTGGTATCGCGAGCGGCTCATGCAGCTCGGCCTTACCCCTTGGTTCCACCCCTCGGTCGCGATCCAGCGGCAGGGGGTGAGGGGGATGCTCGAGGGGCCGGAGGTGATCCGCCCGGGCGATCTGCTGTGGACCGATTTCGGGATCACCTACCTGAGGCTCAACACCGACACCCAGCACCTCGCCTATGTGCTGAAGCCCGGCGAGAGCGAGGCGCCGGCGGGCCTCAGGCAGGGGCTGGCGAACTCGAACCGCGTCCAGGACTTCCTGCGCGCCGCCTTCAAGGTCGGGCGCAGCGGCAACGAGGCTCTGGCCGAGGCGCGCGCGAAGGCCATCGCCGCCGGGCTCGAACCCTCGATCTACTCGCACCCGATCGGCTATCACGGCCATGGCGCCGGACCTTCCATCGGCTTCTGGGACAACCAGCAGGCCGACCCGCGCGGGGAAGGCCCGATCCGCGCCAGCACCGCCTGGTCGATCGAGCTCACCACCTATGCGAGCGTGCCCGAGTGGGGCGGGCAGAAGGTCGACTTCCGCACCGAGGAGGACGCCTTCTTCGACGGCGAGACGGTGCGCTTCATCGACGGCCGGCAGACCGCGATCACGCTCATCCCCTCGCCCTGAGGAGGGTCGCAGAATTGCCCGATTGTCGGGCTATGCCCCGGAAACGTCTCGCGAAAGGACCGCCCATGCCGCTGCTTCTGTGCCCCAACGACAATGCCGCGATGCAGACCGTCGACCGCGACGGCGTGCAGTTCGACATGTGCCCGACCTGCCGGGGCGTGTGGCTCGACCGGGGCGAGCTCGAGAAGCTGATGGCCGCCGCCTCGGCGGGCGCAGCCCCGGCCGCCGCGCCGCGCCCCTCGACCCCGCTCCCCCCGCAGGCGCGCTTCGCCGATTATGGCGAGCGCGGCGAGTACGGGGAGCGCGGCGAATGGGGCGAGCGGGGGGAATACGGCCACCGCAGGAAGCGCAGCTCGATCTTCGACATCTTCGACTGAGACCGCCCTGCCGCAAGCACCGGCGCCAGCACTTTTGAGGGGAGCCGCGAGGGTTGCGCCAAGGCCGCGCGGGGGGCATGGGGAGCGCCAGACAGGAGACCCCGCAACCATGCGTCAGATCGACCATTTCATCGTCGGCGATACGCCTACTCCCACCCGCAAGCACAAGGTCTGGAACCCCTCGACCGGCGAGATCCAGGCCGAAGTCGCCTTGGGCGATGCGGCGCTGCTCGCCCGCGCGGTGGAGACCGCCAAGCGCGTCCAGCCCGGCTGGGCCGCGACCAACCCGCAGCGCCGCGCGCGCATCATGTTCGCCTTCAAGGAGCTGGTCGAGGCGAACATGCAGAGCCTCGCCGAAATGCTCGCGAGCGAGCACGGCAAAACCGTCCCCGACGCGAAAGGCGACGTGCAGCGCGGCCTTGAAGTGGTCGAATACGCCTGCGGCATCCCGCAGATCATGAAGGGCGAATACACCCACGGCGCGGGGCCGGGTATCGACGTCTATTCGATGCGGCAGCCACTCGGGATTGGCGCGGGCATCACCCCGTTCAACTTCCCGGCGATGATCCCGATGTGGATGTTCGGCATGGCCTGCGCGGCGGGCAATGCTTTCATCCTCAAGCCTAGCGAGCGCGACCCCTCGGTGCCGGTGCGCCTTGCCGAGCTGTTCCTCGAAGCGGGCGCTCCGGAAGGGCTGCTCCAGGTCGTCCACGGCGACAAGGAAATGGTCGACGCGATCCTCGACCACCCCGACATTGCCGCGATCAGCTTCGTCGGCTCGTCCGACATCGCGCAATACATCTACGCGCGCGGCACCGCGGTGAACAAGCGCGTCCAGGCCTTCGGGGGCGCGAAGAACCACGGCATCGTCATGCCCGATGCGGACCTCGACCAGGTGGTCAACGACCTCGCAGGCGCGGCCTTCGGCTCGGCGGGCGAGCGCTGCATGGCGCTGCCCGTGGTGGTGCCGGTCGGCGAGGAGACCGCCGAGCGGTTGAAGGAAAAGCTCATCCCGGCGATCCATGCCCTGCGCATCGGTGTCTCGACCGACCTCGACGCGCATTATGGCCCGGTCGTCACCCCCGAGCACAAGGCGCGCATCGAGCAGTGGATCACCACGGCGGAGGAAGAGGGCGCCGAGATCGTCATCGACGGGCGCGGCTTCACCCTGCAAGGCCACGAGAAGGGCTTCTTCGTCGGCCCGACGCTGATCGACCGCGTGACGCCGCAGATGAAGTCCTACCAGGAAGAGATCTTCGGTCCCGTCCTCCAGATCGTGCGCGCCAAGGACTTCGAGGAGGCGGTGCGCCTCCCCTCCGAGCACCAGTACGGCAACGGCGTCGCGCTGTTTACCCGCAACGGCCACGTCGCGCGCGAGTTCACCGCGCGCGTCAACGTCGGAATGGTGGGCATCAACGTGCCGATCCCGGTGCCGGTCGCCTACCACTCCTTCGGCGGGTGGAAGCGCTCGGGCTTCGGCGACATCGACCAGTACGGCACGGAAGGGCTGCGGTTCTGGACCAAGAACAAGAAGGTCACCCAGCGCTGGCCCGATGCCAACGACCTTGGGGGCGGCGACGGCTCGAACGCCTTCATCATCCCGACGATGGGCTGACCCGCGATGCGGCGCGCTGCCCTCGCCCTCGTGCTGATGCTCGCCGCCTGCGGGGGCGAGCCGCAGGACAAGGCCGAGACCGCGCCCGCGGCGTCGGCGACGCCTGCGGGTCCGGCCGCGCGCCCCGCCCCTCCGGCCGCGGACGGGCTCTCCGCCGAGGATGCCGCAGCCATCGCCAAGGGCGAAATCCCGGCGCGCTATCACGGGGTGTGGGACGCGGTGACCGGCTCGTGCAGCCCCAATTCGGACCTGCGCATCGCGGTTTCGGCGCGGCGCGTGCAGTTCTACGAGAGCGTCGGCAATGTCAGCGCCATGGGTCACACCGGACCCGACGCGATCGCCGACCTCGTCATGACGGGCGAGGGCGAGGAGTGGTTCCAGTCGACCCGCTTCAGCCTCGTGGAGACCCCCGAAGGCGAGCGGCTGACGCTCACCGACGCGATCGAGCCGGGGCCGCAAGCCCCGATCCCGCTCAGGCGCTGCCCGGCCTGAACCGTTATTGCTGCGCCTTGCGGGGATCATCGCGGGACGAAGGCCATCGGCGCTTGGCTAAGCGGGCGCTTTGCGGCTAAGGCCGCGCGCATGACGACCCCCCTGCCCGCCCCGGGCACCCTCTAGGCCCGCACCGGACGCAAGCATGAAGCGGGTTTTCGCCAACATGGGCTGGCTGCTGGGCGGCCGCGGGGTCAACGCGGTGCTGAGCCTCGTCTACCTCGCGATCGCCGCGCGCACGCTCGGGACGACCGGCTTCGGCCACTTCGCGCTGATCGTCGCGCTGGGGCAGGCGATCACCGGGCTCGCCAATTTCCAGACCTGGCAGTTCATCGTCCGCTGGGGCGCCAACGGCGACGGCGGCAGCGTCGATCCCGAGAAGGCGCGCGAGGCGACCGGCTTCGCGGTCGCACTCGACGCGATCTCGGTGCTGCTCGGCCTCGCCATCACCGGCGCGGTGATCCTCACCGCGCCGTGGTGGCTCGAAGTTCCGCGCGAGCTGCTCGGCCTCGCCTTCGTCTACATCGCGATCTCGCTCGCCGCCATCCGCACCACGCCGACCGGCATCCTCAGGCTCCACTTCAGATATGCGAGCGCGACCGCGGCCGAGGCGGTGCAGCCGGTGGTGCGCGCGACCGGGGCGGTGCTGGCGCTCGCCTTCATGCCGAGCGTGACCGGCTTCGTGCTCGCCTTCGCGGCTTCCGAGGTGGCGGTGGCGGCGGCGCTGTGGTTCGTCGCGATGCGGGTGCAGCCGGTGAGCCTCGCCGCGATCAGCCTGAAGGCCCTGCCCCGCCGCCACAAGGACGCGTGGCGCTTCGTCGTCTCGACCAACCTTTCGGGCAGCCTTTCGGTTGCGGGCAAGCAGGTGATGATCCTGCTGGTCGGCACCTTCGGCGGCGCGGCGCTCGCGGGGGGCTTCCGGGTCGCGAGCCAGTTGGGGCAGGCGCTGGTGAGCCTCGCCCAGACCGTCTCCAAGGCGATCCTCCCCGAGCTCGTCCACAGCCGCGAGAACGCGCTCGACATCGCGCGGCGCATGGCGAACATCGCCGCGGTCGGCGGGGTGATCGCGGTGCTGACGGCGCTGCTGTTCGGGCGCCTCGGCCTCGAGCTGATCGCGGGCCGGGAGTTCGGCGTGTTCTACTGGGCGATGGTGATCCTCGCCATCGCCGGCGCGGTCGAACTGGTGGGGGCGAGCCTCGAGAGCCTGCTCGTCTCGACCGGCAAGGCGCACATCGCCTTCCTCGTGCGCGCGGTGCCGACCGCGCTCGCGCTGGTGCTGCTCGATGCGGCGATCGCCTGGAACGGCGCCAAGGGCGCGGCCTTCGCGCTCTTGGGATCGAGCAGCCTCGCGGTGATCGGCTTCTACGTCGCGATCCTCAACCTCGGCCAGATCCGGCTGGTGGTCGAGGAGCCGGAGGAGCGGGAAGGCGATCCCGTTCCTCCGGCACGCTGAAGCCTACCCCTCGTAGGCGAGCTTGGGCTTCCTTGCCGCACCGGTTTCGTCGAGGCGGCGGCGGGGGGCGTAGTAGGGCGCGGCCTTGAGACCCTCGTCGCCGTCCAGCGCGCGGGTGACGACGGCGCGGAAGGCGGTGATGAACTGGTCGATCGCGGCCTTGCTCTCGGTCTCGGTCGGCTCGACCAGCATTGCGCCGTGGACCACCAGCGGGAAATAGACCGTCATCGGGTGGTAGCCCTCGTCGATCAGGCCTTTCGCCACATCGAGGGTGGAAAGCCCATTGGTGAAGTCCTTGTCGCCGAACAGCGCCTCGTGCATGCACGGCCCGCTCGCCCCGAAGGGGGCGTGGAGGATGTCCTCCATCGAGCGCAGGATGTAGTTCGCGTTGAGCACCGCGTCCTCGGCGACCTGCTTCAGCCCGTCCGCGCCGTGGCTGAGGATATAGGTCAGCGCGCGGGTGAACATCCCCATCTGGCCGTGGAAGGCGGTCATGCGGCCGAAGCTTGGGCCCCGTTCCTCGCGGTTCTCCTCCTCGACGAGGTAGAACTCTCCGCCCTCGCCCTGGCGGATGAAGGGCAGCGGGGCGAAGGGCGCGAGGGCTTCGGACAGCACCACCGGACCCGAGCCCGGCCCGCCGCCGCCATGCGGGGTCGAGAAGGTCTTGTGGAGGTTGATGTGCATCGCATCGACCCCGAGGTCGCCCGGGCGCACCTTGCCGACGATCGCGTTGAAGTTCGCCCCGTCGCAATAGACGTAGCCGCCGACCGCGTGGACCGCATCGGCGATTGCGCGGAAGTCCTTCTCGAAGAGGCCGCAGGTGTTGGGGTTGGTGATCATCACCGCGGCGACGTCCGGCCCGAGGCGGGCTTTCAGCGCGGCGACGTCGACGCGGCCCTCGGGGGTCGCGGGGATGTCCTCGACGCGGTAGCCGGCGAAGGCGGCGGTGGCGGGGTTGGTGCCGTGCGCGCTCTCGGGCACCAGCACCACCTCGCGCGCGTCGCCGCGGGCTTCGTGCGCGGCGCGGATCGCGAGGATGCCGCACAGCTCGCCGTGGGCGCCGGCCTTGGGGCTCATCGCGACGGCGGGCATTCCGGTCAGCTTGCAGAGCCATTCGCCGAGCTGGTGGATCACCTCGAGCGCGCCCTGCACCGTCGACTGGGGCGCGAGCGGGTGAATGTCGGCGAAGCCGGGGAGCCGCGCCATCTTCTCGTTGAGGCGCGGGTTGTGCTTCATCGTGCAGCTTCCCAGCGGGAAGAAGCCGAGGTCGATGCCGTAGTTCTGGCGGCTGAGCCGGGTGTAGTGGCGCACCGTCTCGGGCTCGGTCAGGCCAACGAGGCCGATGGGCTCCGAGCGGGCGAGACCGCCGAGGCGGGTCGGCGCGGAGGTATCCACCGCGGGCAGGTCCACCCCGGTCACGTCGGCGCGGCCGATCTCGAACAGCAGCGGCTCTTCCAGCATCAGCGCGCGGTTGCCGGTGGTGGTGGCGGGGCCGCCGTGGAACCCGTCATCGGCAAGCGTCATCTCGGGCTTCCAGCCGGACTTGTTGGGGGCGTTCATGCGGCGCTCTCCTTGATGCTGGCTTCGAGTTCGAAGGCGAGGCGTTCGATGTCCTCTTCGGTGGTGGTCTCGGTGACGGCGACGAGCAGCGCGTGCTCCAGCGCCTCGACCCCCGGATAGAGCCGCCCGAGCGACACGCCCGCGAGCACGCCCCTGTCGGCGAGGTCGCGGACGATTGCCCGCGCGGGCTTGCCGCCGAGCATCACGGTGAACTCGTTGAAGAAGGCATTGTTGAGCACCTCGACCCCCGGCACCTTCGCAAGGCGATCGGCGGCGCGGCAGGCGAGGCGGTGGTTCTCCGCCGCCAGCTCGCGCAGGCCGCGTTCGCCGAGCAGCGTCATGTGCACGCTGAAGGCGAGCGCACACAGCCCCGAGTTGGTGCAGATGTTGCTCGTCGCCTTCTCGCGGCGGATGTGCTGCTCGCGGGTCGAGAGGGTGAGCACGAAGGCGCGCTTGCCCTCGGCATCGGTGGTCTCGCCGCACAGCCGACCCGGCATCTGGCGCACGTGCTTGGGATCGCGCACGGCGAAGAGCCCGAGGTAGGGCCCGCCGAATTGCAGGCCGACGCCGAGCGCCTGCCCCTCGCCCACGACGATGTCCGCGCCCATCTCGCCCGGGCTCTTGATCGCACCCAGCGCGACCGGCTCGGTGTTGACCACGACCAGCAGCGCGCCCTTGGCGTGGGCGGCCTCGGCGACCGCGGCGAGGTCGCTGATCCGGCCGAGGATGTCGGGGTATTGCACCACGACGCAGGCCGTCTCCTCGTCGATCCGGGCGATGAGGCCATCGAGATCGGGATCGGCGGTGATCGCCGGGAGCGCGTCGGCGATGGTGTCGCCGGTGAAGTGCGCCATGGTCTTCACCACCTGCGCGTAATGCGGGTGGAGCGCGCCCGAGAGCACCGCGCGCTTCCTCCTGGTGACGCGGGTCGCCATCGCAACGGCCTCCCAGCACGCGGTCGAACCGTCATAGAGCGAGGCGTTCGCCACCGCGCAGCCATAGAGCCGCGCGACCTGCGTCTGGAACTCGAACAGCATCTGCAGCGTGCCCTGCGCGATTTCCGGCTGGTACGGCGTGTAGGCAGTCAGGAACTCGCCGCGCTGGATGATCGCATCGACGCTCGCGGGCACGTGATGGCGATAGGCCCCCGCCCCGAGGAAGAAGGGCACCTCCCCGGCGACGAGGTTCTTCGCGGCCAATGCCTTCATGTGGCGTTCGACCGCCATCTCGCTCGCGTGCATCGGCAGGTCGTGGATCGGACCGTCCAAGCGGGCGACCTCGGGCACGTCGACGAACAGGTCGTCGATGCTCGCGGCGCCGATTGTTGCCAGCATCGCCTGCCGGTCGGTGTCGGTGAGGGGGAGATAGCGCATCGGTGTTCAGCCTCGTGCGGGAGAGGTCGGAAAGAGGGGTCAGAGGCCGTCGACGAAGGCCTTGTAGCCGTCCTCGTCCATCAGCTTGTCGAGCTCGCCGGGGTCGGCGATGGTCATCTTGAAGAACCAGCCGCCGTCCTCGGGCGCGGAGTTGACCAGCGCCGGGTCTTCCTCGAGCGCCGGGTTCACCTCGAGGATCTCGCCGGTGATCGGCGCATAGACATCGCTCGCGGCCTTGACGGACTCGACCACGGCGGCGTCCTTGCCCTGCTCGATCATCGCGCCGACTTCGGGGAGTTCGACGAAGACGATGTCGCCGAGCTGGCCCTGCGCGTAGTCGGTGATCCCGACGGTCGCGACGTCGCCCTCGACGTCGATCCATTCGTGTTCGTCAGTGTAGTAACGCATGGGTCAGCTCCCTCGGTGATAGCGGTGGGGGACGAAAGGCGTGGGGGTGACGGTGGCGGCGAGGCGCTTGCCGCGCACCTCCACCTCGAGTGTCGTGCCAGTGGCGGCCTGCGGCGTGGCGACATAGGCCATCGCGATCGGCACCCCGAGCGTGGGCGAGAAGCCGCCGCTGGTGACGACCCCGACCTTGCTGGAGCCGACGAAAACCTCGGCGCCCTCGCGCGCGGGGAGGCGGCCTTCGAGCTTCAGGCCGACCCACTTGCGCGCCGTGCCCTCGGCGATCTCGCGGATGATCCGCTCGGCACCGGGGAAGCCGCCTTCGGTGCGGCGGCGCTTGTTGATGCCGAACAGTAGCCCCGCCTCGATCGGCGAGGTCTCGGGCGTCATGTCGTGGCCGTAGAGCGGCAAGCCCGCCTCGAGCCTGAGCGAATCCCGCGCGCCGAGGCCGATCGGCTTCACCTCGGGCTCGGCGCAGATCAGGTCGGCGACGGCAGCGACGCTCTCGGCCGGGAGCGAGATCTCGAACCCGTCCTCGCCGGTATAGCCCGAGCGGCTGATCCACGCATCGACGCTGCCGAGCTTGAAGGCCGCGCCCTTCATGAAGGTCAGCGAGGCGAGCGGGCTGTCGCCGGTGACGAGCCGCTCCAGCGCGGCGGAGGCCTTGGGGCCCTGAAGCGCGAGCAGCGCGGTGTCGTCCATGTGGCTGATGGTGATCTCGTCGGGCAGGTGCTCACGCAGGTGCGCAATGTCGTCCCACTTGGTCGCGCCGTTGACGACGAGGTAGAAGCCCTCCGACCAGCGCGTGACCATCAGGTCGTCGAGCACGCCGCCGTTCGCGTCGAGCAGCAGCGAGTAGCGCGGGTTGCCGTGCTTCAGCGTCGACAGGTCGATCGGCAGCACCGCCTCGACCGCCGCCTCGACGCCCTCGCCCGAGATATAGAGCTGGCCCATGTGGCTGACGTCGAACAGCCCGGCGCTCTCGCGGGTCCAGAGGTGTTCGGCGACGATGCCCTCATACTGGATCGGCATCTCGTAGCCCGCGAAGGGCACCATCCGGGCGCCGCGCGCGCGGTGCCAGGCATCGAGCGGCAGCGCCTCGAGCGGCAGGTCTTCGATCAGATCGTCGGTGTCGTGGTCGCTCACTCGAATGGTCCCCGGCAGAATACGGCAGTCCGGCAGCGCCCTTGCGGCACTCCCCCATAACTGCCCCCTCTGTCGGGTGACCTGAGAGCTTCGGCGGGCCGCGCGAGCGCAACCAGCCTCCCCTTCGGTGGCCCCTGACGCTGTGCCAGAGACGCTTTCCAGAGTGTCATGCAGCCGAGCGGTCCGGTGGCCTGAGAGTTTCCGGGGCGGTTGCTCCTTCGGCGCCTCTGCCCCGGCTGGCCGGTGCATCGGGCTCTCCCGCTCGCCTGCCCGCGCCAGAATCGCTTCTGCCGCGGAAGACGGCCCTGCCCTGTCCGAATTGCTGCATCGCGTCAATCGGGCGAACGCCGGTTTGCCGTGTGGAAAACGCATTTGCTCCGCGCGGCGCGGCTGAATAGACACGCGGGCGGGATGAACCTCACAGAAATCTACCTGATCGCCCTGACGATCATCTTCGCCGTGCCCTGGCTCGTGTGGCGCGTGTTCAAGACCGACTACTGGGCGCCGCTCGTCGTCGTCCAGATCGTCGGCGGGATCCTGCTCGGCCCCGGCGTGCTCGGCGCGGTGTTCCCCGATTACTACGCCTTCGTCTTCAAGCCCGACGTGATCGTCGCGCTGAACGGCGTCGCGTGGTGGGCGGTGATGCTGTTCGTCTTCGTCGCGGGGATCGAGCTCGACCTCTCCGCCGCGTGGAAGCACCGCGGCGAGACCGGGCTGACCGCCGGGCTCGCGCTCGGGATGCCGCTGCTCGCGGGCACGGCGGCGGCGGTTCTCATCCTGCAATTCCCCGGCTGGCGCGGGCCCAACGGCGCCTATTGGCAGGCCCTGCTCGGCATCGGCATGGCCTGCGCGGTGACGGCGCTCCCGATCCTCGTGCTGCTGATGGAGAAGCTCGGCATCCTGCGCGAGCAGCTCGGCCAGCGCATCCTGCGCTATGCCAGCCTCGACGACATCGCGATCTGGGGCGTGCTCGCGCTGATCCTGCTCGACTGGGAGCGGATCGGGCGGCAGGCGGTGTTCCTGGTCGGCTTCATCCTCGCCGCCGCGGCGATCCGCTGGGTGATGGCGCGCCTGTCGGAGAGCGACCGCTGGCCGGTCGGGCTGATCTGGCTCGCGGTCTGCGGCTTCGCGGGCGACTGGTCTGGGCTGCACTACATGGTCGGCGCCTTCCTCGCGGGCGTGGTGCTCGACGCCAAGTGGTTCGGCCATGAGGCGATGGACCGCTTCCGCAATATCGTGCTCTTGACGATCATGCCGGTGTTCTTCCTCTCGACGGGCCTGCGCACGCAGTGGGAGGGCGGCGGCCTCGCCGTGTTCGGCGTCGCCGCGCTGCTGCTCGCGGCGGCGGTGGGGGGCAAATTGCTAGGCGTCCACATCGCCGGGCGCCTGCTCGGCTGGAGCCGCACCGAGGCCTGGCTGATCGGCTGGCTGCTCCAGACCAAGGCGCTGATCATGATCATCTTTTCGAACATCCTGCTCGACAAGGCGATCATCACGCCGACCACCTTCACCGCCCTCCTGCTGATGGCGGTGGGGAGCACGATGCTGACCAAGCCCTTCGCAAGCCCCTTGATCGCGAAGCTGGGCGAGCGGGTGAAGGCGGAGGCCTAGGGCTTCACGCCAACTCCGTTCGCCCTGAGCCTGTCGAAGGGCTGCCTTCCTTGAGGGTCCGCGCGGGGTTCGGAGAAAATGCAGTGCTTCGACAAGCTCAGCACGAACGGCTCTACTTGCTCCCCGCGATCTCCAGCGCCCGCTTCATCAGCGCCTTCTCGGCCGGGGTGAAGTTCCCGGTGTCCTCCCCGCCCACCGGGGGCGGGGCCTGGGTCGTGAAATAGGCGAAGCCGCGCTTGCCCGCGCCGTCGATCCACAGGCCCGAGAGCAGGCCGTAGGCCTCGCCGGGGTGGCCGAACCACGGCCCCCCGGTGCCGAACAGCGTGTCGTCGCAGGGCACGCCGCCCATCTCGATCACCTGCAGGCCCATCCCGTAGCGGCAGAACAGCTCGGCCTGGCCGGTCGTCCCGCCGATCGCGGTCGCCACCAGCGCAGCCATGGTCTCGGGCTTGAGGAAGCCCGTCTTGTCAGCGGTCATCAGCGCCTGCCCGATCTTCGCCAGATCGACCATCCCGATCCGCACCCCGCCCTGTGGGCCGAAGATCGAGGCATTGGTGCCGGGGACGTAGTTTTCGAGACGGCACGCCTGCCCCTCCGCCACGGGTATCGTGCAGGCGGGCGGAAGCCGCTCGGGCGCGTCCACCGCGACCTCGCCGGTGTGGCGGTAGAGCGTCACCGCGCGCGCCTCGAGCTCCGGCCCGCAGCCCACCCAGTTGAGGCAGGCCTTAACCCCCAGCGGGGCGAACACAAGCCGCTCGACCAGCCGGTCGTAGCGTTCGCCCGACGCCGCCTCGAGCACCGTCGCCACCACCGGCGCGCCGAGATTGGCATATTCGAACGCCGCCGCACCCGGGGGGCCGACATCGCGCCACGCGGCCGCGTCGGCAAGCTTCGCCTGAAGGCGCGCGCCGAGCGGGATCGAATAGCCGCCCGCATCCGACAGTCCGGCGCGGTGCATCAGCAGGTGGGTGAGCGTGACGGGCGCCTCGGGATGATAGGGCGAGCGCAGCTTCCACCCGAGGTAATCCGAGACATCGCGGTTCAGCCGGAGCTTGCCCTCGTCGACCAGCCTGAGCGCAGTGAGCGCCATGATGAGCTTCGAGATCGAGGCGATCCGCACCGGATCCTTCGCCTCGACCGGGCGGCCCGTATCCTTGTTCGCCAGCCCCTCGACGATCAGCGGGCGCACCCCCTCGCGGTCGAAGGCGACGACGACGGTGGCGGGCGGAGCCTCCCCGGCGAGCGCGGGGAGCGGGGCAAGGAGAAGGGCGGCGGCAAGCAGGCGGCGGATCATGCTCCCCTGCTAGCGCGAAACCGCGCGCGCCGACATACGCTCTACAGCCCCAGCCGCGCCTTCATCGCCGCGCCCAGGAACACGGTGTTGGTCCGCCCCCGCCACTCGCCCGTCAGCCGCCCGGCGGAATAGCCGTAGGGCTCCATCCCGATCGAGCGGAACAGCGCGACGAGTTCGTCGGTCGGGTCCTCGACGATGGTCAGCGGCTGGCACGCGCGGAAGGTCTCGATCCCGCCCTCGACCACGGCGAGCTCCATCCCCTGCACGTCGATCTTCACCGCGTCGGGCGCGAGGCCGAAGCTGTCGAGCGTGCGCACGGGCACGCGGTTCTCGATGAAGGCGAGTTTCTCGGGCCGGAAGTTCCAGAACAGCGCGGGGTTTTCGAGCCAGGCGGTGATCGAGGCCCGGTCGGTCGAGGCGAGCCCGTCGAGCACCGCGCCGCCGTAGCGCGGCACGTGGAGGGTGAGCTCGCCCGGCGCATCGCCGAGCGCGCAGTTCTCGATCCTTACGCTGCCGTCCGCGCCGAAATCGCGCACCAGCCCCTCGGCGAGCACCGAGAGCGGCTCGAAGCTGACGATCCGCGCGGGGCGGCAGCAGCGCCGGATCGCCTCGATGCTCTGGCCGTAGTTCGCGCCGATATCGAGGACGAGGCCGACCGGGCCGATGCGCGAAAGCAGCGCGAATTCGGGCTCCATCATCAGCCCGAAATGGCGGATCAGCCGCTTGTAGACGCGGTGCTTGTTGTTCCACAGGCCCGGCACCTCGGCCTGGAGCGAGCGGACGACGGCGCGCAGCGAGGAGGGCATGAGGGCAGCCTCAGTCAAGGTTGGGCCGGAGCCAGCGCTCGGCCTGTTCGACGCTGACGCCGCGGCGGGCGGCGTAGTCCTCGAGCTGATCGCGGCCGATGCGGGCGACGCCGAAGTACTGGCTTTCGGGGTGGCCGAAGTAGAAGCCGCTGACCGCTGCGGTCGGCCACATCGCGAAGCTTTCGGTGAGGGTCAGCCCGGCGTTGGCGGGCGCATCGAGAAGGTCGAAGAGGATCGGCTTGAGGCTGTGATCCGGGCAGGCCGGATAGCCGGGCGCCGGGCGGATGCCGCGATATTCCTCCTTGATCAGCGCCTCGTTGGTGAGCTGCTCATTGGGCGCATAGCCCCACAGCGTGGTGCGCACGTGGCTGTGGAGGGCTTCCGCAAAGGCTTCCGCGAAACGGTCGGCGAGCGCCTTCAGGAGGATGTCCGAATAGTCGTCCTTGTCCGCCTGGAAGCGGGCCGAGTGGCTGTCGATCCCGTGGATGCCGACCGCAAAGCCGCCGATCCAGTCGCCGGCGGGGTCGATGAAGTCGGCAAGGCACATATTGGCCCTCTCGCGGCTCTTCTTGACCTGCTGGCGCAGGAAGGGAAGGCGGACGTGCTCGAAGTCCCCCTCCCGCTTGCGGGAGGGGTTAGGGGTGGGCAATTGCGCGGCGGCGGGTTCGGGCCCACCCCCGGCCCCTCCCGCAAGCGGGAGGGGAGCATGGATCACAACATCGTCCCCGTCACGCGCGCAGGGCCACAGGCCCGCGACGCCGCGCGCGGTGAGCCACTTCTCGGCGATCAGCTGGTCGAGCATCGCATTGGCATCGGCGAAGAGCTGGGTCGCGGTCTCGCCCACCACCTCGTCCTTGAGGATCGCCGGGTAGTTGCCGTGGAGCTCCCAGGCGCGGAAGAACGGGGTCCAGTCGATGAAGTCGCGCAGGTGCGCGAGATCCCAGTCGGGGAAGACGTGGAGGCCCGGCTGCTCGGGCGGCGCGGGCTTGTCGGAGAGGAAGGCGTCGTAGAAGTTGGCGCGCGCCTCCTCGAGGCTGAGCAGCACCGAGGCGCTCTTGCCCGCGCGCGCATCGCGCACATGGGTGTATTCGTCGGCGACCTCGGCGACGTAATCGTCGCGCTGGGTGTCGGAGAGGAGCTTGGAGGCCACACCCACCGCGCGGCTCGCGTCGAGGACGTGGATCACCGGGCCTTCATAGGCCGGGTCGATCTTCAGCGCGGTGTGGACCTTGGAGGTGGTCGCCCCGCCGATCAGCAGCGGCATGGTCATGCCGGCGCGGCTCATCTCCTCGGCAACCGTCACCATCTCGTCCAGTGAGGGCGTGATGAGGCCCGAAAGCCCGATCATGTCGGCCTTGTTGTCGTTCGCGCTCTGGAGGATCGTCGGCCAGGGCACCATGACGCCGAGGTCGATCACCTCGTAGCCGTTGCACTGGAGCACGACGCCGACGATGTTCTTGCCGATGTCATGCACATCGCCCTTGACCGTCGCCATGACGATCTTTCCCTTGGCCTTGCGCTCTTCCTCGGGGAGGAGGTCCTTCTCGGCCTCGATGAAGGGGATGAGGTGCGCGACCGCCTTCTTCATGACGCGCGCGGACTTCACCACCTGGGGGAGGAACATCTTGCCCGAGCCGAACAGGTCGCCGACCACGTTCATGCCGTCCATCAGCGGGCCCTCGATCACCTCGATGGGGCGGGCGGCGGACTGGCGCGCTTCCTCGGTGTCCTCGACGATGTGGGCGTCGATGCCCTTGACCAGCGCGTGCTCGAGCCGCTTGGTGACCGGCCAGCCGCGCCATTCCTCGGCGGCCTTCTCCTCCGACGCGCTCTTGCCCTTGAAGCTTTCGGCGAGCGTGATGAGGCGTTCCGTGGCGTCGGGGTCGCGGTTGAGGATCACGTCCTCGCAGGCCTCGCGCAGGGCGGGGTCGATCTGGTCGTAGACGTCGAGCTGCCCCGCGTTGACGATCGCCATGTCGAGCCCGGCGGGGATGGCGTGGTAGAGGAACACCGAGTGCATCGCGCGGCGCACCGGCTCGTTGCCGCGGAAGGAGAAGGAGAGGTTGGAGAGGCCCCCGGAGTAATGCGCGTGGGGGCACAGCTCGCGCAGCTCGCGCACCGCCTCGATGAAGTCGACGCCGTAGTTGTTGTGCTCCTCGATCCCCGTCGCCACCGCGAAGATGTTGGGGTCGAAGATGATGTCCTCAGGGGGGAAGCCCTCGGCGACCAGCAGGTCGTAGGCGCGCTTGCAGATCTCGACCTTGCGCTGCTTGGTGTCGGCCTGCCCCGTCTCGTCGAAGGCCATGACGACTACCGCCGCGCCGTAATCCATGCAGATGCGGGCGTGGTGGAGGAAGGCGTCCTCGCCCTCCTTCATGCTGATGGAGTTGACGATCGGCTTGCCGCTGACGCATTTCAGCCCCGCCTCGATCACCTCGAACTTGGACGAGTCGATCATCACCGGCACGCGCGCGATGTCGGGCTCGGCGGCGATAAGCTTCAGGAACGTCGTCATCGCGTGGACGGCGTCGAGCAGGCCCTCGTCCATGTTGACGTCGATCACCTGCGCGCCGTTCTCGACTTGGCTGCGCGCGACCTCGACCGCGGCGGCATAGTCCCCCGCCATGATGAGCTTCTTGAACGCCGCCGACCCGGTGACGTTGGTGCGCTCGCCGATATTGATGAAGCGGGAGGAGGACTGGGTCACAGGTTGGGTTCTCTACTTCCGTTCGCCCTGAGCTTGTCGAAGGGCTGCACTTTCTGTCTGGCCGAGAGCCCGAAGAAGGACGGTCCTTCGACAAGCTCAGGACGAGCGGGTGCGGTGCTAGGCCGCCACGAAGGCCTCGAGCCCCGCAAGCTTCATCGCCGGTTCGGGCTGCGGGATGGCGCGCGGCTTCGACTGCGCCACCGCCGCGGCGATCGCCGCAATATGCGCAGGCGAAGACCCGCAGCAGCCGCCGAGGATGTTGACCTGGCCGTGGTCCGCCCAGTCCTTGACCAGCCCCGCGGTGGTCTCGGGCGCCTCGTCATAGGCGCCGAGCTCGTTGGGCAGGCCCGCATTGGGGTAGATCAGCAGCAGCGTGTCGGCGATCTGCGAGAGCACCTTCACGTGCGGGCGCAATTGCTCCGCGCCGAAGCTGCAATTGAGGCCGATGGTGACGGGCTTGGCGTGGCGCACCGCGTACCAGAAGGCCTCGACCGTGTGGCCCGAGAGGTTGCGCCCCGACAGGTCGGTGAGCGTCATCGAGATCATCACCGGCACCTCGCGGCCCAGCGCGCGCTCGAGCTGCTTCACCGCCATGATCCCCGCCTTGGCGTTGAGCGTGTCGAACACGGTCTCGATGAGGATGAAGTCCACCCCGCCCTCGACCAGCGCCTCGGCCTGTTCCTTGTAGACCGCGACGAGTTCGTCGAAGTCGATCTCGCGGAAGCCCGGGTCCTCGACGTCGGGACTGAGCGACAGGGTCTTGTTGGTCGGCCCGATGGCGCCCGCAACGAAGCGGGGCTTGCCGTCCTTCGCCTCATATTCGTCGGCCAGCGCGCGGGCGATGCGGCCCGACGCCACGTTGATCTCCCGCACCAGCCCTTCAGCCTTGTAATCGGCCTGGCTGATGCGGTTCGCCGAGAAGGTGTTGGTCGAGACCACGTCCGAGCCCGCCTCGAGATAGGCGCGGGTGATGTCGGCGATGACGTCGGGGCGGGTGAGCGCGAGGATGTCGTTGTTGCCCTTCTGGTCGGCGCTGAGGCCGAGGTCGCCGGCGTAGTCCGCCTCGGTGAGCTTCCTCTCCTGGATCTGCGTCCCGAAGGCGCCGTCGAAGATCAGCACGCGTTCCCGCGCGGCGGCGAGGAGGGCGGCGCGGGCGCTCATGCGGCGGCCTCCGCAACCGGGCGCTTCCCGAGCAGGTGGCAGATCGCATAGGCGAGCTCGGGGCGATTGAGGGTGTAGAAGTGGAAGTCGCGCACCCCGCCCGCGTAGAGGCGGCGGCACAGCTCGGCGGCGACCGTCGCGGCGACCAACTGGCGGGCGGCGGGGCGCGCGTCGAGGCCCTCGAACAGCCCGTCCATCCACGCCGGGATCGCCGCCCCGCAGGCGCCCGCGAACTTCCGCGCCTGGGCAACATTGGTCACGGGGAGGATGCCGGGAAGGATCGGCGCCGCGATCCCCGCCGCGGCGCAGGCGTCGCGGAAGCGGAAGAAGGTTTCGGCCGAGAAGAAGAACTGGCTGATCGCGCGGGTCGCGCCGGCGTCGAGCTTGCGCTTCAGGTTGTCGATGTCGTCCTGCGGCGAGAGCGCGTCGGGGTGGCACTCGGGATAGGCCGCGACCGAGATCTCGAAGGGGGCGATCGCCTTGAGCCCCGCGACCAGCTCGGCGGCGCTCGCATAGCCTTCGGGATGCGGGGTGAAGGGCGCGCCGGGCTCGCCCGCATCGCCGCGCAGCGCGACGATGTGGCGCACGCCCGCTTCCCAATACTGCTCGGCGACCTCGCGGATTTCCGCCTTGCTCGCCGCGACGCAGGTGAGGTGCGCCGCTGCCGGGAGCTTCGCCTCGGCGATGATCCGCGCGACCGTCGCATGGGTGCGCTCGCGGGTCGAGCCGCCCGCGCCGTAGGTGACCGAGACGAAGCTCGGGGCCAGCGGCTTCAGCTGCGTGACCGCGTCCCACAGCTGCTCCTCCATCTTCTCGCTCTTGGGCGGGAAGAACTCGAAGCTCACCGCGACATCGCCCGGGAGCCCCGAGAACAGCGGGGTGTCGGTCGCGGTGCGGTATTCCTGCAATTGGTCGAGGGTCGGGGTCATTTGGCGGATTCCAGGGCGGGGGTCTTCAGCATGGCGGCGTGGGCGCGGCGCCGGGCGGTCCAGATCTTGACCACCAGCTCGCCGCCCTCCAGCGCGAGGGGGGGCCCGGCGGTGAAGCCCGCACCGCGCAGCAGCTCGGCCATCTGGCGGTCCGAGAAACCGAGGCGCGCGTGCTGGTGCCGGGTGCGCAGCTCCTCGTGGTCGTGGCTCGCGAAGTCGACGATCGCGATCCGCCCGCCGCCACGCAGCACCCGCGCCGCCTCGGCGAGCGCGGGGGCGGGGTCGGGCGCGAAGTGCAGGACCTGGTGGAGGATCACCGTGTCGAAGCTGCCGTCGGCAAAGGGCAGCGCGGCGAAATCGCCCTGCACCAGCTCGATCAGGTGGGCGGGCAGGTGCTGGAGCTTGGCACGGGCGACGCGCAGCATCTCGAGGTTCTTGTCGAGCGCGACGACGCGGTCGGCGGCTTGCGCGAAGAGCTCGGCCATGCGGCCGGTGCCGGTGCCGATGTCGAGCAGGCTGCCGAGCGGCGCGTCGGCGAGCGCCTCGGCGAGGCGGCGCTCGACCTCCGAATCCGCGCTGTGGAGCGCGCGCAGCTCGTCCCACTCGCTCGCGTGGCGGGCGAAATAGGTCTCCGCCGCCGCCTCGCGCGCGTCGCGGATCGCGGCGAGCTTGCGGCGGTCGGCCTCGCACAGCGCGGCAAAGCCGGGCTCCTCGGCCTCGGCGAGCGCGAGGAGCTGCTGGATCGCGGGAATCAGGCTCCCGCGCGATTCGCTCTGGCGCAGGAACACCCACGAGCCCTCGCGGCGGCGCTCGGCAAGGCCCGCATCGCACAGGATGCCGACATGGCGCGAGACCCGCGGCTGGCTCTGCCCGAGCACCTGCGCAAGCTCGCCCACGGCGAGTTCCATCGCGCCGAGCAGGCGGGCGATGCGCAGCCGGGTCGGATCGCCCAGCGCCTTGAAGATGTCCTCGATCACCATCTGTGCGAGGACCATATAAAGGTATTTTTATATCTGTAAATCGTCCGCAGCGCTCCGCAAGTTGACGGATGCCGGCAGAGCGGCGCTCAGATGGACTTCATCAACTTGCGCCGATCGGCGCGGCCCCCGAAATCGGCTTGAAGGTCTCGGCCGAGGCGGGGAGCCCCGAACCGGCCGCGTTGTAGCGCGCGATCGCGGCATCGATCGCCGGACGGGCATCGCGCCGCGCCACCGCGACGAGGCACCCGCCGAACCCCGCGCCGGTCAGCCGCACCCCCCCGGCCTCGCCAAGCCCCTCGCGGACCAGCGCGGCGAGCCGATCGATCGCGGGGAGTGAGACCTCGAAGTCCTCCGAGAGCGAAACGTGCGCCTCGTGCAGCACCGCTGCCAGCGTCGCGGCATCGCCCGTCGCGAGCGCGGTCGCGATCGGCTCCACACGCTCCATCTCGCCCACCACGTGCCGCGCGCGGCGGAAGAGCACCGGGTCGAGCCGGCCCTCGGCCGCCGCGAGTGCGCCGGCATCGAGATCGCGCAGCGCCTTCAGCCCGAAGTGCTGCGCCGCCGCCTCGCATTCGGCGCGGCGCTGGTTGAAGGCGCTTTCGGTGAGGCTGCGGCGGATCCCGGTGTCGATCACCGTCACCGCGAGGCTCGGGTGGATCGGGATCGGCAGGGTCTGGAGCGTGCGGCAATCGAGCAGCAGCGCGTGCCCCTCGACCGAGGCGGCCGAGGCCATCTGGTCCATGATCCCGCAGGCGCAACCGACGAAGTCGTTCTCGGCGATCTGGGCGATCTTGGCGAGCATCTCGGGGGCGAGGCCGAGCCCCGAATATTCCGAGATCGCAAGGCCCACCGCCACGCCGAACGCGGCGGAGGACGAGAGCCCCGCGCCGATCGGCACGTCGCCCGCGATGGCGATCCGCGCCGGCTTGACGCGGTGCCCGTAGCGCCCGATCGCCTGCACCACCCCGCGCACGTGGTTCTGCCAGTTGTTCTCGCCCGGGGGGATCTTGCCCGCGAGGTCGAAGGCGTCGCGCGCGCTTGCCATATCGCCCATGTCGAGCGCGACCGCCTCGAAGCGCGGCACCGCGGCGTCCTTGGCGGGCGGGCCCAATGCGACGATCGTCTCGCGGTCGATCGCGCAGGGGAGCACGTAGCCGTCGTTGTAGTCGACGTGCTCGCCGATCAGGTTGACCCGGCCCGGCGCGGCGAAGAAGCGCGTCGGCTCGACCCCGTAGGCGAGGCGGTAGCCCTGGCGGGCGCGGGCGATCAGGCGGTCACGGCGATCCATCGGGTCTCACTCTGGCAGGGTCAGTCGGCGTAATGCACGAGGGCGTCGGCGGAGCGCAACATCTGCGCGGCGCGCTCCGGGGTGAGGTCGCGCTGCGGCTCGGCGAGCATCTCGTAGCCGACCATGAACTTGCGCACCGAGGCCGAGCGCAGCAGCGGCGGGTAGAAGTGGGCGTGGAGCTGCCAGTGGTCGCTCGGCCCCTCCACGAAGGGCGCGCCGTGCCAGCCCATCGAATAGGGAAAGCTGGTCCGGAACAGATTGTCGTAGCGGGTGGCGAGCGCCTTGAGGATGGCCGCAAGGCTGTCGCGCTGGCCGGGCGCGAGGTCGGGCATCCGCGCGACGGGAAAGCGCGGCAGGAGCAGCGTCTCGAAGGGCCAGGCCGCCCAGAAGGGCACGACGGCGAGCCAGTCGTCGTTGATTGCGACCACGCGCTCGCCTTCGGCTTCGCGCTCCGCGACCTCGAGCAGCAGCGGGCGGCCGTGCTCGGCGAGCCAGGCGCGCTGCATCGCGTCCTCCTGCGCGGGCTCCTGCGGGACGTGGGCGGTGGCCCAGACCTGTCCGTGGGGGTGCGGGTTGGAGCAGCCCATCATCGCGCCCTTGTTCTCGAACACCTGCACATGGGCGAAGCGCGCGCCGAGTTCGGCGGTCTGGTCGGCCCAGGTGTCGATCACCGCGCGGATCTGCGGCGGCGCAAGGCGCGGGAGCGAGCGGCCATGGTCGGGCGAGAAGCAGATCACCCGGCACACGCCGCCCGAGGCTTCGGCGCGCAGCAGCGGGTCGTCGCTCGCCGCTCCGCCCGGCGCGTCCGCGAGCGCGGCAAAGTCGTTGGCGAAGACGTAGACGCCCTCATACGGCGGGTTCGCCTCGCCGCCGACCCGGGCGTTGCCGGGGCACAGGTAACAGGCCGGGTCATAGGCGGGCGGGAGCGGGTCGGGCGCGCTCACCTCGCCCTGCCACGGCCGCCCCATGCGCTGCGGCGAGACCTGCACCCAGCCGCCGGTCAGCGGGTTGTAGCGGCGGTGAGGACGGGCGGGGTCGAGGGTCATGCCGCGGCCTTCTCCGCAAGCTGCGCGAAGACCTTGCGCGGGGCGAACTGCGCCCGGCCGCCCAGCGCCAGCCGGTTGAAGGCGAGCGCGACGATGACACTCGAGGCCAGCGTCACCACCATGAAGTCGATGTAGTGGAGCGCGATCCCGCCCGAGGGCTGCCACGCGAAGGTGTAGAGCGCGTAGAGCGCAAAGCCCCACAGCACGCCGACGATGGCCGCGCGGCTCGCGACCCCGGTGAACAGCAGCCCGACGACGAAGGCCGACAGGATCGGCATCGAGGAGAGGCCGTTCAATTGCTGGAGGAGGTTGATGATGCTGTTGGCATTCTCGAAAACCGGGACCAGCGCGATCGAGGTGACGGTGAGGATACCGGTAACGGAACTCGAAAGCCGGCGGTGGTCCGCGACGGGGCGCACGAACTTCTCGTGGAAATCGACCGCGTAGAGGCCCACGGCCGCGTTCATCACCGCCGCCGTGTGGGCGATTACGGCGGCGGCGATGGCGGCGGCGAACACGCCGGAGAGCCACGGGGGGAGCACCTCGCCGACCAGCCTGCCATAGGCCGCATCGTCGATGTCGCCGAACAGCTGGAAGGCGACCACGCCGGGGATCACCACGATCGCCGGGATGATGCAGATGCGCACCACGGCCGCCGCCAGCACCCCCTTCTGCGCCTCCCTGACCGAAGGGGCGGCCATCGCCTTCTGGGTGATCGGCTGGTTCGTCGACCAGTAGTAGATTTGGATGAAGATCATGCCGGTGAACAGGGTGTGGAAGGGGATCGGGCTGTCGGCGGCGCCGATCATCGTCAGGCGCTCCGGCGGGACGCCGCGCGCGATGTCCCAGTCGACGGCGTTGAGCGCAAGGATCACGATCAGCACCGCGATGGCGAGCACGCCGACGCCGGAATAGGTCTCCATCACCGCCACCGCCCTGAGGCCCCCGCTCATCGTATAGGCGGCCGCCACCGCACCGAGGAAGCCCGCCAGCACCAGCATCGGCAGGTCGATCCCCGCGGTCTTGAGGAACAGCGCCCCCGAATAGAGCCCCGCGGGGAGGTAGATCAGCACCATCCCGAACAGGAAGATCGCCGACACCAGCGTGCGGATGCCGCCGCCGCCATAGCGCTGCTCGAGAAGCTCCGTCACGGTGGTGACCCTGGCGCGGTAATAGATCGGCACAAACACATAGGCGAGGATCAGCAGGCCGAAAAAGCCGCTGATCTCCCACCAGGCGAGCAGCAGCATCTGGTTGCCGTTCATGCCCACGAGCTGATCGGTCGAGAGGTTGGTGAGCGTGATCGCGCCCGCGACGAACAGCCAGTTCAGCTTGCCCCCGGCGAGATAGACGTCCTTTCTCGACCCGTCGTGCCCGCTCCGGCGTACGGTCGCCCAAGTGGCGAGCGCGATGGCGAGCGTGACGCCGAGGCACACCGCGATCTGGACCACACTTCCCCCCGCCGCGGCCCCAGTCATCATGCGCTTCACCTCTCTCTTGTGTTGCGCGCTTACAGCGCATCGGGCATCGCCGGACAAGCCTTGTTGGACACTTCGTCACCGGCTGAGGAGGAGGGAAGCCCCAGTGGAGTTCGTGCGGCTCGACGGCGAGAGCTTGACGCTGGTGTTCGCGCTCGCGGTGGGCGGGACGGCGGACCTCGCCTATGCGGGGCCGCGCCTGCCCGAGGACGAGGACCTCGCGATGCTCGCCGCCGCCGCTGCGCGCGGTCGGCACGAGAGCCAGCCCGATGTGCCCCCGGTGCCGGGGCTCCTGCCCGAGCGCAAGGCCGGGTGGAGCGGGACGCCTGCGGTGGCGCTGCGCCGCGCGGGCGCGCGGGTCGATACGGACTTCGGCGTGAGCGGCTGGGAGGCCGGTGAGGGGGCGCTCGCGATCCGCTTCGCGGACCGCCTCGCGGGGGTGGAGGTGCTCGTGCGCTGGCGGATCGGCGCGGGCGGCGTGCTGCGCTGCTCGGCGAGCCTCGTGAACACCGGCGAGGCCCCGCTCGAGGTCGAGCGCCTCGCCGCCCTCGCCCTGCCGGTGCCGGCGCGCTTCACCGAGGCGACGCGTTTCGCCGGGCGCTGGGCCGCGGAGATGCAGGAGCACCGCCGCCCCTTGCGCCCCGACGGACTGGCGCGCGAGAGCGCGATCGGCAAGCCGGGGTTCCTCGGGGGCAGCTGGCTGCTGCTCCACGCCGGGGAGGAGACCCTCGGCGTCCACCTCGCGGGGAGCGGCGACCACTGGCTCGCGCTCGATCCCGACACGCCCGGCGCCGCAGATGGCCGCGCGCAGCTCGCGGTGGGAGCGGTCCTCGGCGCGGGCGAGGTGGTGCTCGCGCCGGGCGATGCTTTCGCCACTCCCGAGGCGATCCTCGCCCTCGCCCCCGACCGCTCGGCGCTGGCGCAGGCCTTCCACGATCACGCGCGGGCCGTGCTGCCGGACCGCAAGGACTGGGGCCCGCGCAAGGTCCACCTCAATTCGTGGGAGGCGCTCGGGTTCAACCTCTCCGAGGAGGGGCTGATACGCCTCGCCGAGGATGCCGCCGCGCTCGGCATCGAGCGCTTCGTCCTCGACGACGGGTGGTTCGGCGGGCGCAGGAACGACCGGACGAGCCTCGGCGACTGGACCGTCTCGCCCGACGTCTTCCCCGACGGCCTCGCCCCGCTGATCGCGCGGGTCCGCGAACTCGGGATGGACTTCGGCCTGTGGGTCGAGCCCGAGATGGTCTCGCCCGACAGCGACCTCTACCGCGCGCATCCCGACTGGTGCCTCCACACCGAGGGCCGCGAGCGCCCCACCATGCGCGGGCAACTGGCGCTCGACATGGCGCGCGCGGAAGTGCGCGATTACCTGTTCGAGCGGCTCGATACGCTGCTGCGCGAGAACGCCATCGCCTACCTCAAGTGGGACCACAACCGCGACCTCTTCCCCTCCGCCTCCGGGCAGGCCGAGGGTTTCTACGCCCTCCTCGACCGCCTGCGCGCCGCGCACCCGCGGGTCGAGATCGAGAGCTGTTCGAGCGGCGGGGGGCGGATCGACTTCGGCGTCCTCACCCGCGTCCACCGCGTCTGGCCGAGCGACAACAATGACGCGATAGAGCGCCTGCGCATCATCCCGGCGTGGAGCCAGTTCGTGCCCCTCGAGGTGCTCGGCAGCCATGTCGGCCCCTCGCCCAATCCGATCACCGGACGCCGCCTGTCGATGGACTTCCGCGCCAAGGTCGCGGTCTTCGGCCACATGGGGGTGGAGGCGGACCCGGCGCGGATGAGCGAGAGCGAGCGCGCGACCCTCAACGCGCACATCGCGCTCTACAAGCAATGGCGCGACGTGCTGCACGCCGGCCGGCTCCGCCGCCTCGCGCACCCGGACCCGAACGTCACCGGCCTGCTGGTCACGCGCGCTGACAAGGCCCTCGCGCTCGTCGCCCAGACGGCTTTCTCGCCGGCCTTCGACGCCGCCCCGGTCCGCCTCGCCGGGCTCGACCCCGAGGCGCGCTACCGCGTGACCCTGCCCGAGCCGTGGCCGCCCAGGGCCAAGCATTACCTCGCCGCGCCGGAGCGGTGGCGCGAAGGGCTTGTCCTGTCGGGCAAGGCACTGATGACGCAGGGCCTCGCGCTCCCCCTCACCCATCCCGAAACCGCGTGGCTCGTCGCGCTGGAGAGGCTCCCGGAATGAAACTCGGCTGCTGCTACTACCCCGAACACTGGCCCGAGGAATGGTGGGCCGAGGACGCGCGGCGGATGGCCGCCATGGGCCTCTCCCTCGTGCGCATCGGCGAATTCGCGTGGAGCCGCATCGAGCCGGAAGGGGGCGCCCGCTACGACTGGGGCTGGCTCGACCGCGCGATCGACACGCTCCACGCCGCGGGCCTCAAGGTGATCCTCGGCACGCCCACCGCGACCCCGCCCAAGTGGCTCGTCGACCGGATGCCCGAGATGGTCGCCCTCGACGAACAGGGCCGCCCCCGCGGCTTCGGCTCGCGGCGGCACTATTGCTTCAGCCACGAAGAATATCGCGCCGAGTGCCGCCGGATCGTCACCGCCATGGCCGAGCGCTACGGCCGGCACCCGGCGCTCGCGATGTGGCAGACCGACAACGAATATGGCTGCCACGACACGGTGCTCTCCTTCTCCGACGCCGCCGCCAGCGCCTTCCGCGGCTGGCTCGCGGCGCGCTACGGCACCCCCGAGGCGCTCAACGCGGCCTGGGGCAACGTCTTCTGGAGCATGGAATATCGCTCCTTCGCCGAGGTCGATCCCCCGCACCTCACCGTCACCGAGGCGAACCCCGCGCACTGGCTCGACTACCGCCGCTTCGCTTCCGATCAGGTCGCGAGCTTCAACCGCGAGCAGGTCGCGATCCTGCGCACCCATTCGCCCGGCGTGCCGATCACCCACAACTTCATGGGCTTCTTCACCGAGTTCGATCACCACGCGGTCGGGCGCGATATCGACGTGGCGACGTGGGATTCCTACCCGCTCGGCTTCCTCGAGCAGTTCTGGTTCTCGCCGGAAGAGAAGCGCGCCTACCTCAGGCAGGGCCACCCCGACATCGCCGCCTTCCACCATGACCTCTACCGGGGGTGCTCGGGCGGTCGCTGGGGGGTGATGGAGCAGCAGCCGGGGCCGGTGAACTGGGCGCGCTTCAACCCCGCGCCGCTGCCGGGGATGGTGGCGCTGTGGACGCTCGAGGCCTGCGCGCACGGCGCCGAGCTGACGAGCTATTTCCGCTGGCGGCAGGCGCCTTTCGCGCAGGAGCAGATGCACGCGGGGCTGCTGCGCCCCGACTCCGCGGAGGCCGAGGCCGCCGACGAGGTGCGCGCGGCGGCGGCGGTCTTGCAGGACATCGGCCCGCAGCTTGCGGTGAAGGCTCCCGTCGCGCTGGTGTTCTCCTACGAGGCGGCGTGGGTGATCGGCATCCAGCCGCAGGGGCGGAGCTTCCGCTATCTCGAGCTGGTGTTCGAGGCCTATTCGGCGCTCCGCGCGCGGGGGCTCGACGTCGACATCGTGTCGCCCGAGGCGGACCTTTCGGGCTATCGCATGGTGGTGGTGCCGAGCCTGCCGATCGTTCCGCAAGGCTTTGCGGAGAAGCTCGCCGCGCTCGACGTGCCGGTGCTGCTCGGCCCGCGCTCGGGGAGCAAGACGGAGAGCTTGCGCATCCCCGAGGGCCTCGCGCCGGGGGCGCTCCGGTCGCTGGTGCCGCTCACCGTCACCCGCGTCGAGAGCCTGCGCGACGGGTTCGCCGAGGCGGCAGCAGGCTTCGCCGTCACCCGCTGGCGCGAGGACGTGGCGAGCGATCTTGCACCCGAGATCACCGACGGCACGGGGCGCGGGGTCGTTTTCCTACACGGGCGGATGCGCTATTGTGCGATCTGGCCCGACCGCGCGCTGCTCGCGCTGCTGGTGGGGCGCATGAGCGAGGAGGCGAGCCTCGAATTGCTCGATCTGCCCCCCGGAATCCGGGTCCGGCGCAGCCAGGCCCATGTTTTCACGTTCAATTACGCGGCCGAAGCGGTTTTCGTGCCCCATCTTGGGGCCACCTTGCCCCCTGCCGGCTGGCATCTAGACCCCCGCTAGCCCGCTCCACACCCCTCTTACACCCCTCCTAGCCCCCCTCCAGCAGGCGCCGATAATGGGATTCGAGCGTCTCCGAACCGAATTCGGGGGTGAGCTCGGCGGAGTATTCGCCAGTGGCGGAATCGCGCACCAGCATCGATTCGGTGGCGTAGTAGCGGGCGATCCGGGCATATTCGGCCTTCTCGGCGAACCACCCCGAAAAGGGCGCGCCGAGGGCCAGCAGGCGCTCGGCAAGGGTGAAGATGCGCGGCGAGACCGACTTGAAGCGCGCCGGCTTGCCGGCCACGCGGAACAGCAATTCCCCTTGTTCTTTCAGCGTGATGGCAGGGCCGGGCCCGCCGATGGGCAGCACCTTCCCGCGCGCCTCGGGGGCGTCGATGCACCCCACGATGAAGCGCGCGAGGTCGTCGTCCGAGATCGGCTTGCAGCGGGTCAGCGCCCCGTCGCCGAAGATCAGGAAGGGCTTGCCCGCCGCGACCCTTTTTGCCTGGCCCGACAAGGACTTGAAGAAGGCGGTGGGGCGGATGATGGTGTAGCCCATCGCGCTCGCGGTCAGCTCCGCCTCGAAGGCGAGCTTGGCGCGCTGGAAGGCGAGCAGCGGCTTCTGCACGCAGATCGCCGAGAGCAGGATGAAGTGACCGGCGCCGGCCGCGACGGCCGCGGCGAGCAGGTCGACATTCGCTTCGTAATCAACCGCTTGTGCATCGCGCGGCGCGCCCGAGCGCGAGGCGATGCACGATATGACCACCTCCGGCTGCGCCCCGTCCATGACCTCGGCCAGGGCATCCGGATCGGCCAGCGCGGCGCGCGGCACGGCGGTCACCGTGTGCCCCTCCGCCTCCAGCCGCCGCAGCACCGCCGCACCGATCGTGCCGCTCGCCCCGGCAAGCGCGACACGGCGCGGCGTTGGATTGGCCTTGGTCATTCCCCACCCTAACCCGCCCGCCGCCGGAGCGCAAAAGTGCGAGTGGCGCCCGCCCCTTGCACCGCCCAGCATCCTTGCGCATCATCCCGGCGGGAGAGAGGAGACACGCGATGGCGGCCCAATACGACCTGGTGATCCGCGGCGGAACCATCGCCGACGGGACGGGGGGCGACCTCCGCGAGGGCGACGTCGCCATCTCCGCCGGGCGCATCGCCGCCATCGGCAAGGGGCTCGGCAGGGGCGCGCAAGAGATTGACGCGAAAGGCAAAGTCGTCACGCCCGGGTTCATCGACGTCCACACCCACTATGACGGCCAGTGCATCTGGGCCGAGGAGCTCTCCCCCTCCTCCTCGCACGGGGTCACGACCGCGGTGATGGGCAATTGCGGGGTCGGCTTTGCCCCCTGCCGCCGCGAGGATCACGAGATGCTGATCAACGTCATGGAAGGCGTCGAGGACATTCCCGGGGTGGTGATGACCGAAGGGCTGCCGTGGGATTGGGAGACTTTTCCCGAATATCTCGAGACAGTTGCGGCAGGCAAGCGCGACATCGATATCGCTGCCTATCTCCCTCACTCCCCCTTGCGGGTCTACGCGATGGGCGAACGCGGGGCGGCGCGCGAGGTCGCGACCGAGGACGACCTCGCGCTGATGCGCCGCCTCACCGCCGAGGCAATGCGCGCCGGGGCGCTGGGGTTCGCGACCTCGCGGCTCTCGATCCACAAGACCGCGGACGGGCAGGCGATCCCGACCTTCGACACCGACATTGCCGAACTGGAGGCGATCACCCGCGGCATGGCCGACGTCGGCGCGGGGACCTTCCAGGTGGTGCTCGACGCCTTCGTCGGGTGGGACAAGGAATACAGGGTGATCGAGCGCGTGATCGCCGCGAGCGGGCGCCCGGCGACCTTCACCCTCGCCTCGGGCAACGACGCGCCGCCGCGCTGGCGGCGGGTGCTCGAGATGCTCGAGCGCACCAATGCCGAAGGCGGCGTTGCCCACGCGCAGGTGATGCCGCGCCCGATCGGCCTCATTGCGGGGCTGGAACTGACGGTGCACCCCTTCGTGCTGTGCCCCTCGTGGAGCAAGATCGCGCATCTCCCGATCCCCGAGCAGGTCGCCGCGATGCGCGATCCCGGCTTGCGGGCGGCGCTCCTCTCTGAGGATTTCACCCCGGGCCATCCCTTCAACGAGCTCGCCCGCAACTGGCGCTGGCTGTTCCCGCTCGACAACCCGCCCGACTATGCTCCCCCTGCGCACATGAGCATGGCCGGGCAGGCCGCCGCGCGCGGGTGCACGCCGCAGGAGGTCGCATACGACCGGCTGCTGGAGACCGAGGGGCGCGGGCTGTTCCTCGCGGCGCTCGGCAATTACGAGAACGCGTCGCTGGCCAGCGCGCACGAGATGCTGCGCCACCCGCACTGCGTCCCCGGCCTCGGCGACGGCGGCGCGCATTACGGGGCGATCTGCGATGCGAGCTATTCGACCTATCTCCTCACCGAGTTCGTCCAGAAGGACGGGCCGCTCAAGCTCGGCCTTGCCGAGGCGGTGCACATGCTCGGGGCCAAGGCAGCGCGGGCGGTGGGCTTCACCGACCGCGGGAGGCTCCAGGTGGGCGGGCGCGCGGACCTCAACGTCATCGACCTCGACGGCCTGCGGCTCCACCTCCCCGAGGTGGTGCGCGACCTGCCCGCGGGCGGCCGCCGCCTCCACCAGCGCGCGACCGGCTACGAGGCGACGATCGTCGCGGGCGAGGTGATCCGGCGCTTCGACGAGAGCACCGGCGCGCGGCCCGGCACGCTGGTGCGCGGGAGCGGCTACCGCGCGGCGGCCTAAAAGGTTGAGGTTCCGATCCCGCCGTCGACCACCAGCGATTGTCCGGTGACGTAGCCCGCCTGCGCCGAGCAGAACATCGCGACCAGCGCGCCGAGGTCCTCGGCATCGCCAAAGCGTCCGGCGGGGATGCGCACCGCCTTGACGAAGCTGGCGACCTCTTCCTCGTAGGTCCGCCCGTTCGCTGCGGCGCGCGGGGCGAGCGCCTCCTCGGCCCCGGGGGTGTGATGCATCCCCGGCAGCACCGCGTTGATCGTGACGTTGTGCGGGGCGAGCTCCTTCGAGATCGCGTGGCAGTAATTGGCGAGCGCCGCCCTCGGAGGCCCCGAGAGGACCCGCATCGCCGCCGGGTACTTGGCCGCGCCGGTCGAGATGTTGACGATCCGCCCCCAGCGCCGCTCGACCATCGGGCCGACCACCGCCTTGATGTAGTCGATCGGGCTCAGGAGCGCGGTCGCCACCGACTGCTCGAAGGCCTCGCGCGAGACGGTCCGGAAGTCGCCGGTGAAGGGCGGCGGGGCGCAGGTGGCGACGAGGATGTCGGGATCGGGGATGGCGGCGAGGATCGCCGCGCGCCCCTCTTCGGAGGCGTGATCGGCGATGATCGGATGCACCCGTGCCCCCGTCACCGCGGCGATCTCCCGGCAGGCCGCCTCGAGCCGCTCGGCGCCGCGGGCGGAGACGAACACCTCGCAGCCCTCGCGCGCAAGGGCGAGCGCTGCCCCGCGTCCCATGCCGGCGCTGCCGCCGTTGACCAGCGCCCGGCGCCCCCTGATGCCCAGATCCATCGCTACACCCTCACCAGCATCTTGCCGCGGCTGCGGCCTTCCATCAGGTCGACGAAGCCCTGCGGCGCGGCCGCAAGGCCCTCGACCACCGTCTCGGTCTCGACCAGCGCGCCCTCGGCTTCCGCGGCGGCGAGGTCGGCGATGATTTCGGGTGCGCGCGGGAAGTAGAAGCCGGCGTTGAAGCCGGTCAGCGTGACGTGCTTCTCGATTGTCGCGAAGAGGTTGCGCGGCCCGGCGCGGTAATTGGCGCTGTCGTAGAGCGCGATTGCGCCGCACAGCGCGATCCGGCCCTGCGGCGCGGCGGCGTCGATGAGGATCTCGAGCTGCTCCCCGCCGACATTGTCGAAGGCGGCCGCGAGGCCCTCGGGGGCGAGCTCGGCGAGACGGGCGCCGAGGTCCTCGGTCCGGTAGTTCACCACGTGATCGGTGCCGAGTTCGCGCAGCCAGGCGCATTTCGCGTCCGAGCCCGCCGAGGCGATCACCCGCGCCCCCGCGCGCTTCGCCAGCTGCACTGCGACCGACCCCACCGCCCCGGCGGCGGCGTTGACGAACAGCGTCTCCCCCGGCTCCGGTTTCAGGACCCCGTGGATGCCGCCCCAAGCGGTGATCCCGGTGAGCCCGTAGAGCCCGAGCCAGCGCTGTGCCGGACCGGCCTCGCGGTTCACCGCTTGCAACTGGTCGGCGCGGGCGAGGTAGTGGTCGCGCCAGCCATGCGCCATCGAGACGACCAGCGCGCCGACCGGCATCGCCTCGCTCGCGCTGGCGATCACCTCGCCGACCGCACCGCCGGGCATCGCCTCGCCGAGCGGGACCGAGCCGTGGATGCTGCCGGTCTCGGCCATGAAGAGCCTCATATAGGGATCGAGCGAGAGCCACAGGTTGCGCACCAGCACCTCGCCCTCGCCGGGCGCGGCAAGCGGGACCTCGCGGATCGCGAAGTCACCGGCCCGCGCCGCGCCCGCGGGCCTGCGGACGAGCACGATCTGGCGGGCGTTGGCGGGCATGACGGCGCTCTCCCCAAGCGGTTCGGGCGAGGGTGTGCGCCCGCCGGCCTGCGCGCGTAAACTGGCGAAGTTGCTGGCGCGCTCAGCCTTCGGGGACGATGCGGAACAGCCGGCCGCTGCCGCTTCCGGGCACCTCGACGAGGCCGGGCGGGGGGACGAAGTCGCGGGGAATCGCGCCGACCATCCAGACATGGGTGAAGGCCGCCCGCGGGAGCATCGCCAGCGCTTCCGACAGCGGCCGGCGGGCGCGGTGGCCGCAGCGATCGCCCTGCACAAGGTGCGAGGGATCGCGGGTGAAGGGCTCGGCGGCGGGGTAGTGGACCTTGAGCGGGTTGACGCCGGGCTGCTGCCACTGGTCGTTGACGAAGGCATCGCGCCGGGCCGTCGCCGCGCCGGCGAGGTGGTCGAGCGGCGCCAGCGCCCACGCCACGCGGCACGGCTTGACCGCGAAGAAGGCGACCCGCGCGCCGCGCGGCATCTGGTCGACCGCGGGCAGCGCCGCCTCGGCCGAGCGCGCCTGCTCGACATAGGCCCAGCCCGTCGCAGTCATGCGCACCGCGAAGAAAGCCAGCGCCACCGCGCCGGCTGCGGCGAGCACCCTCGAACGGGCGCGCACCGGCCCGATCGCGACCAGCCCGATTCCCATGCCATAGGGCAGCAGCCGCATGTCGGCGAAGGCCGATCCGAACACCTTCACCGGCAGGGCGGCGAAGAAGAACAGGCACAGGAGCGCGGTGATCGCGAGGCCCCGGTCATAGCGCACCGTGCGGCTGAACAGCGCCCAGACGAGCATCAGCAGCACCACCAGTGCCGAGCCGATGTCGAAGATCTCCCACTTGGTGCGCAGCGGCGAGAGCAGGAAGACCCACTTGTAGAGCAGCGACCAGCCCGACATCGCCGCGCCCGAGCTCTCGGCGCGCCAGATCACCATCGGGATGACCGGCAGCAGCAGCGGCCAGCACGCGCCGAGAATGCGGCCGATGGCGGGCAGCACCCGATCGCGCTCGGCGAACACCTGCGCGAGCATGGTCGATCCGGTGAGCAGGCCGAGGAACGCCCAGCCATAGGTGTGCGCGACCCAGATCGCCGCCCCCGCGACCGCCAGCCAAAGCCGCGCGGCAAGGCTGCGATCCTGTCGGTGGAGCCGCAGCCACACGATATAGGCGAGCAGCGCCAGCGCCATGCTCAGCGCGTAGTTGAGGAAGCCGTAGTTGAAGGGGTAGCCGTAGAGCATCGGAATGGCGGCGACGGCGAAGGGCGTCACCCGACCGTGGACCTCGCGCGACACCAGCAGCAGCCCGAACGCGCCGAGCAGCTGGGCGAGGATCACCGCTGCGCGCACCGAAGCCTCGAGGCCGAGCAGCGGGTGGAGCAGCTGGACCACGATATCGCCGCCGAGATTGCCGATCAGCTTCCACTCGTAGGAGAAGAACGGCTGCAGCGCGGGCCGCTGGGCGAGCTCGGTCTGCACCGCGTAGCGGCCGAGATGGCCGTAGAGATCGGTGAGCGGCGGGAAGTCGACCACCAGCAGCGGGAGGATCGCGGCGAGGCAGACGAGCGCGATCACCGGTCCGCGGTCGAGCCAGCCGGGCGCAGGAGTCGGGCCGCCGCCCGGCGACGTGATCGGGGATGTGAGGGGGGTCATTCGGAAGCGGTGGGCCTGAACACGAAGAACTGGGAAAGGGCGAAGAAGATCACGACATAGGCGGCGATCGCGGGCAGCTGGGCGAGCGCGTTGCCCGCGCCGAGGACACCCCGGGCCGTGTGGAGCACCGCGAGGTTCGCTCCGTAGGCGACCGCGAAGGCGGCGAGGAATCGCGCCACCTCGCGCGCGCCGACCGCGCCGGTCACGCCGAACACGAAGCGCCGGTTGAGCGTGAAGGACAGGACGAGGCCGACCCCGAAGCCCGCGGCATTGGCGGCGAAGTCGCCGAGGCCTGCCCACAACCCGCCGAAGATCACCGCCCAGCCCACGGCCGAGTTGGCGAGCCCCGTCAGTCCGAAGCGCAGCAGCCGCGCCAGCATCGCCCCCGCGCCCTCGTCAGCGCGCGACGAGGCAGTATTGCGCCCCGAGCGGCAGCCAGCCGAGCGCCCCCTCGAGCGGGCGCAGCGCGCCGAGGAACGCCGGGAAGAACAGCGTCCACTTGAGGTCGACGTCGGCAAAGCCCGCCGCGCGGAAGCGGCGCCGCATCTCGGGCGCGCTGATCAGCACCGCGTTGGCATCGAAGGGACAGGTCGCGACCGCGTGGCGGGTGAGCGGGTTCCAGGGATTATGCTCGAACAGGATGAAGCGCCCCTGCGGGCTCAGCGTCCGGCGGATTTCCGCGAGAAGACGGACGTGGTCCGCTTCCGGGATGTGGTGAAACACGCAGGCGGTGAAGACGAGGTCGAAGCTCCCGTCTGCGAAGGGCAGGGTCTGCCCGTCGTAACACACCGTCTCGAGCGGCCGGACCGCGCGCGCCGCGCAGTGGGTGAGCGAGCGCGCCGAGACGTCGAGCGCGGTGAGCTGGCCTTCGGGAAAGGCCTCCTGCAAGTGCGGCACGCAATTGCCCCGCCCCGCGCCGAAATCCATGATCCGCCGCGGCGCGATGCCCGCCGCGGCCATCACGCGCGCGGCTTCCTGCGCCTTGTAGGCGGCGAAGAAATCGGGGTCCTCGCCGCTCAGCTTCACCGAGGCGGCGTGCTGCGCGTCGTATTCGTCGACATAGGCGTCGAACTCAGCCTGCGACACGGACGGCCTCCCCGGCTTCCTCGGCCGCGTCCTCCGCATTGGCGGCGACCGGGTGGCGGCGCACCTCGGCGACGATGAACAGCGGGCGGTGCTTGCCCTCCATGTACATGCGGCCGAGATATTCGCCGAACACACCGAGCACCAGCAGCTGGACCGAGCCCATGATGAGGATCAGCGCGGCAAGGCTCGCCCAGCCCTGGACCGTGCCGCCCTGAAGCCAGACCCAGCCGATGAAGGCGAGCGAGGCGAGCCCGGCGAGACCGAACAGCATGCCCAAGTGCGAGGCGAAACGCAGCGGCACCACCGAGAAGCTCGTCACCGCGTCGATCGCCAGCGCCATCATCTTGCGCAGCGGGTAGTTGGTCTCGCCCGCGAAGCGCGGATCGCGCTCGTAGGGGAAGGGCACCTGGCTGAAGCCGATGAAGGCGACCAGCCCGCGGATGAAGCGGTAGCGCTCGGGCATGGCATTGAGCTGCTCGACGACCCGGCGGGTCATCAGGCGGAAATCGCCGGTGTCCTGCGGGATGCGGGTGTCGACCAGCTTGTCGAGCAGGCGGTAGAACAGCGCCGCGGTGCCACGCTTGAAGGCAGTCTCGCCGTGGCGCTTGACACGCTGGCCGTAGACGACGTCGTGCCCCTCGCGCAGCTTCGCGAGCATCGGCCCCAGAAGTTCGGGCGGGTCCTGGAGATCGGCGTCGAGCACGAAGACCAGCTCGCCGCGCACGTGGTGGAGGCCCGCGGTCAGCGCCAGCTGGTGGCCGTGGTTGCGCGCGAGGTTGATCGCGACGATGCGCGGATCGCGCTCGGCCGCGGCGCAGATCCTGGCCCAGCTCGCGTCCTTGGAGCCGTCGTTGACGAGGATGAACTCGTAGCGCTCGCCGAAGTTCGCGCGCGCGGCCGCGGTGACCCGCTCGATCAGCGCGTCGAGCCCGGCTTCCTCGTTGTAGACGGGGATCACCACCGACAGCGCGCAGGTGCCGGGTGCTGTTTGCGAAACCTGCAACTTTCCCAACCTCCCGATGTCTGGCGTGAGCGATCAATGAAGCGTGTCCGGCCCGGTTCCCGGGGACTCGCCGGGCGCGCAGGACGTCTCGCCCTTCCGCGTGCGAAAGGCGTGGACAGTATCGCCCCTTGGACGATCTTTGCGCGGTGCACAACCCGAACCTCGCAAGCGAGGCGCGCGGATCAGGCGCTGCGGTAGATCCGTTCGAGGAGGTCGGAGGCGGCGCCGATCTCGCGGGCCTCGGGCGCGAAGCCGCGGTCCTCGGCGAGGCGGTGAGCCCAGGCGGCGGCGGCGCGGCCGCCCCAGTCGTCGGGCGGGGCGACGAGGCGCTTGGTGGCGGTGCCGGTGAGGTGGAGCAGCTCGAGATCGTAGAAGCTCCCCGCGACGTTGCGCAGCGACGCGCCGCCCCTGGTGCCATAGAGGCTCGCCGCGATCACCGCGTCCTGCCCGGCATTGAGCCGCCACGAGCAGGCGAGCCGCACCGCCGCGCCCGTCGCCAGGCCGAACTGCGCGGCGGCATAGTCCTCGACCTCGCCCGCGTCGGGAGCAAGCGGCCGTCCGCCCGCGAATATCCGGGCCGCCACGTCGCTCACCTCGGGAAAGCCGGTCAGCCACAGCACGAGGTCTGCAAGGTGGACGCCGAGGTCGATCAGGCACCCCCCGCCCGCCTGCGCCTTGTCGTAGAACCACGGCTTGTCGGGCCCATAGGCGTTGTGGAAGGTGAGGTCGGCCGCGAAGATGTCGCCCAGCGCGCCCGACTGGACGAGCTCGAACAACGCCTGCGCGGCGGCGGTGTGGCGGTAGCAGAAGTCGACGCCGAGCAGCCGGTCGGCGGCCTCGGCGGCGGCGATCACGCGGGCGACCTCCTCCCCGCTGCGCCCCAATGGCTTCTGGCAGAACACCGCCAGCCCGCGTTCGAGCGCGGCGATCGACTGCTCGGCGTGGGAAGCGCTCGGCGTGGCGATCACCACGCCGTCGAGCCCCGCATCGAGCAGCGCCTCGAAAGAAGGCAGGATCGCGGCCTCCGGCGCGATCGCCTGCGCCTCGCGGGCGCATTCCTCGGACGGGTCGACGATCGCGGCGACGGCGATCGCGCCGGTCTCGCGCATTGCCCCCATGCGGTGGCGGCCGATCCATCCGGTGCCGAGGAACCCCACCTTCGGCGTCATGGCGCGAGCTCGATCAGCGCCTTGACGAAGCCCTCGGGCTTGTCGCGCGTGGCATCGAGCGCCTCGCCGAGCCGCTCGAGCGGATAGCGGTGGGTGTAGAGCGGCGCGGGGTCGAGCCGTCCGCTCGCGACCGCCTCGACCGCCTCGCGCACTCCGCGCAGCTGGACCTCCACGTCGCGCTCGTGGGCGTTGACGACGTCGATGCCCTTCCAGTTCCAGCCTTGCATGTTGATCTGCCGCAGGCCGTCCTGGTGGTAGCCGGCGATCACCAGCCGCCCGCCGAAGCCGACGAGTTCGCCCGCGAGGTCGAGCGGCCATTGCTTGCCGACGCATTCGATCACCCGCTCGCAGAAAGCCTCGCCGGTGATCGCCTTCACGTCCGCGATGATCCGCCAGTGATCGTCCATGCTGATCGTCTCCGCCGCGCCGTAGTGCCGCGCGAGCGCAAGGCTTTCCGGACGGCGCGAGATGGCGATGACCCTCGCCCCCGCCTCGTTCGCCAGCCGGGTGAGCACCGCGCCGAGGAAGCCGATGCCGATGATCGCGACGTGCTGGCCCGCGCGGATGTCACTGCGGCGGAAGATGTTGAAGGCGCAGCCCAGCGCCTCGCCGGGGAAGGGCAGGCCGTCGAGCTCCTTGGGGAGCCGCACCACCATCGCCGCGGGCACCACCTCGGCCTCGGCATAGGAGCGCGTGCCGAGCGCCGCCACCCGGTCGCCCTCGGCGAGCCCGGTGACGCCCGGCCCGATCGCCTCGATCCGCCCCCAGCCCTCGTGGCCGAGCTCGCCGGGCGCGGTCGGATAGGTCATCCACTCCGGGCCCTCCCAGGGCGTGAGGTTGGAAGCGCATACCCCGCAGCCCTCGAGCCGCACCCGCACTTCGCCCGCGCCGGGCTCGGGCCGCGCCGCCGCCTCGATCCGCATCCTGCCCGGTGCCGCCAGCACCGCCGCCTGCATCGTCATCGTCATCGTCATGTGCCCCTCGCCTTGTGTTGATCGATCTCGTCGAGCACCTCGCCCGCGACCACGTCCCGCTCGATCTCGGCGAGTTCCGCCCGGTCGACCGGCACCTCGAGCCGCTCGGCGATACGGTGCAGCAGTTCGGCGAGGCGGGTCAGCTCGTGCTCGGTGAGGAGCGAGATGTGGAGGTCGAGGTCCGCCCGCCGGTCGGCGAGCGCGGCCATGCGGTTCTGGCTGATGAGCACGAAGGTGGAGAGGAAGATCGCCTCGACCGACGCCGCGCTCGCGAGGATCACGAAGCTCGGGTCGAAGCGCGGACCCGGCAGCCAGCCGAGGTTGACCGCGATCCACGCGGCGACGATCGCGACATGGACCCAGACGAAGACCATCGAACCGGTGAAGGCGGTGATGACCCGCGCCAGCCGCTCGGACCATGGCGCGCGCGCATTCTCCTCGTCCTCGCGTGTCGCGAGGGCGACGATGTTCTCGCGCAGGGTGCCGCTGAGGCCGGCTCGGGCAGGCATCAGCCGGCCGCGATGAAGGCTTCGAGTGCGGCGAAGGCCTCGTCGTCGGTCATCTGCTCGGGCGGGTGCTTGCAGAAGTAGGCCGCTGCCGGGTGGATCGGCCCGGCAAGGCCGCGGTCCACGGCGAGCTTGGCGCAGCGGATCATGTCGATCGCGACCCCGGCGGAGTTCGGCGAATCCTCGACCGACAGGCGCAGCTCGAGGTTCATCGGCACCCCTCCGAACATCTCGCCCTCCATCCTCAGGAAGCACACCTTGTTGTCGTTCTGCCAGGCGACGTAGTCGGAGGGGCCGACGTGAATGTTCTCGTCGACGAGGCGGCTGGCAGCGACCGACTGCACGGCTTCGGTCTTGGAAATCTTCTTCGAGGCCAAACGCTTGCGCTCGAGCATGTTGAGGAAGTCGGTGTTGCCCCCGGTGTTCAACTGGTAGGTGCGCTTCAGCTCGACGCCGCGCTTCGCGAACAGGTCGGTGAGCACGCGGTGGACGATCGTCGCCCCGAGCTGCGCCTTGATGTCGTCGCCGATGATCGGGACCCGCGCCGCGCGGAAGCGTTCGGCCCAGGCGGGGTCGCTGGCGATGAAGACGGGGATGGCGTTGACGAAGGCGACCCCGGCCTCGAGGGCGCATTCGGCGTAGAACTCGCTGGCCTTCTGCGAGCCGACGGGCAGGTAGTTCATCAGCACCTCGGCGCCGGTGTCGCGCAGGGTGGCGACGATCCTGTCGCGATCGGGTTCGGGGGCGGTCGAGGGGGCGAAGGTGCGATCTTCGGGAAAGTCGCGCATGTGCGCGGCGATACCGTCGAGCTTGCGCCCCATCTGGACGATTGCTCCCGTATTTTCAACGGTTTGGCAGAAGCGCGCGGTGCAGTTCGGAGGTGCGAAGATCGCCTCGGCGACATCCCGCCCGACCTTGCGGCGGTCGATGTCCCAAGCGGCCACCACACGGATGTCGCCGGGCTCGTAGCCCCCCAGCGAGCGGTGCATCAGCCCGGTCGTGTCGTTCGCCCCGCCGCGGTAATGCGCGATGCCCTGCACCAGCGAGCTTGCGCAATTGCCGACGCCGACGAGGGCGACATTGATGCCTTGCGAGGGGGGGCTGAGCATGGGTTGGTCCTTGGTCGAGGGGGTCTGAAGGGGGTCTAGGCCCGGGCAAGCAGGGGCTGCGCGGCGGCCGGCGCGTAGCGTTCGGTCATCTCGGCGCAGAAATCGGCGAAGGCCTGCGGATCGCGCGCGCAGCTCGTGTGATGCGCCTCGACCCCGAGGTGCTCGGGGGTGAAGCAATAGGTCACCATCACCTCGAAATCGGCGAGGGCTTCCATCTGGCGGTCGAACCAGTCGAGCGCGCCCTCGCGGAAGCGGTCGGCCCAGCTGAGGCCGGTGCGGATCTTCCTGACCCCCAGCTCGCGCATCCAGCGCACCGCGTCGTCGAGGCGCGGGTCGTGGAAGTGGAACCATTGCATGATGCCCATCTCGCCGGCCACCCGCCGGTAGGACTCCAGCGCAGGCTTGGGAGAGCCGTCCGCGCGGATCAGGCCCATGTAGAAGTGGCGGTAATAGCTCGATCCCTCCGCCTCGCGGTGGCGGGTCTCGGCGCCCCACTCCTGCGGCAGGTCGAAGAGCGAGTACCAGTAGACGTTGGGCACGCGGCCCAACAGCAGCTCGGCGGTGCGCTCCAGCCCGAAGACCTGCACTTCCTCCGCCCCGAAGCTGCCGACGCCCACTTCGGTCGCCCAGATCGGCTTGTCGGGCACCACCGCCTCGATTTCGGCGATCTTGCCCGGCCAGGCATTGATCGGCCACAGGTTCCAATCGAGCGGGAAGCCGTGGACCGCGACCACGTCCACCTCCTCCAGCGCGCCGTGGCCGCGCATTCGCTCCACCCAGTGCGGGTCGATCGGGCTCATCCCGCCGAGCACGCGCGTCACCTCCGGGTTGATCGCGGCGATCGAGCGACCGGCACGGATCACCGTGTCGGCATAGATCGCCCAGTCGGGGTCGAGCTCGGGGTTCCAGTGCGACTTGTTGTTGGGCTCGTTCCAGATCATCGCGGCTTCGATCACGCGCGCTCTCCTCTTGCGGGATAGACCGCCGCGGGACCCAGCGCGGCATAGGGGACGGAGGCGACGCGGCAGAGGTAGACCTCGGCCTCGATCTGCGCCTCGATCGCGAAGCCCGCCGCGCGCAGCATCGCCTGCGAGCAGGCCGCGTTGGGCGCCCACCAGTTGCTCCAGTCATGCGCATATTCGCGCTCGATGAAGTGCAGCTTCGGGTAGCCGGGCTCGTCGAAATACTCGGGCGGGTCGAAGGTGCCGGGCTTGTGGAAGGGGTGGTCCGCCGGGACCTCGGCGACCGTCTCGCTGCCCCGCTGCATTGTCTGGAACAGCATGAGGTCGCCCGCCACGTGCTCGCGGATCAGGTCCAGCGCGAGCAGCGGGTGGCGCAGGTGGTAGAGCACCCCCATGAAGATCACGAGATCGAACGTCTCGCCCAGCCGCGCCACGTCGTAGACGTCGAGCCGGCGGAACTCGAGGTGCCCGAAGCCCAGCGCCCCGCTCGCCAGCTCCGCCTGCGCCAGATAGCGGGGGTCGCTGTCGATCCCCAGCACCCGCGCCGCGCCGCGCTTGGCCATCTCGATCGCGTAGAAGCCCGCGTTGCAGCCGATGTCGAGCACCGACTTGCCGGTGAGGTCAGCCGGCAACGTGTCCATGAAGCGGCGGTATTTGAAGGCCGGATAGTCGCCGAGGAAGTGGTCGGGCGCGGTGGTCAGCCCCTCCCCGAGGTCGATGTTCTGGAACCAGGGCGCGAGAGCCTCGACCTGCTCACGCAGGTCGCCGGCGGCGCGCTCGCGGGGCGGGGCCTCGGCCATCCTCACGCGCTCCGCTCGTTGAGCGTCACGAGCCGCTCGCCCCACTCGCCCGCCTCGATGCGCGTCACCGAAGCGGGGTCGATGGTGAGCGCGAGAATGCGCGAGAGCGAGAGGCCGATGATGCCCGCGACGCACGCCCGGATCACGTCGGCGTGGCTGACCATCGCCACGACGCTGCCCGCCGCGCTGCGGGCGACCTCGCGCAGGTGGGCGAGGACCCGCGCCTGCACCGCGCCGATGGTCTCGCCGCCCGGCGGGCAGGCGTCCGCGCGCTCGCTGTTCCAGGCCTGCCAGCCCGGATCGGGGGCGAGGTCGGCGAATGACCGGCCGGTCCATTCGCCGAAGTCGACCTCCTCGAGCGGCGACGCGACGAGCGGCGCGAGACCGGCCGCCTCGCCGATCGCGGCGGCGGTCTCTCGCGCGCGGCGGACGGGGCTGGTCTGCAGCGCGTCGAGGCGCCCCGCGGCGAGCCTCGCGGCAAGCGCGCCGACCTCGCTGCGCCCTGCCTCGGACAGCGGCAGGTCGCCGCCCCGGCCGGTCAGCACCCGGCCGATGTCGCGGGTGGTGCCGTGGCGGACAAGAAGGATGGTGGCGGTCATGAGGCTCCGGGAAATCGAAAGGAGGTAAGTAGAAGCCGAGGGGAAAGATGCCCTCAAGCAGCCATGTTCCTGCCTTGGTTTATGGCCGATCGGTTCAGCCGATGATCTTGGCCGTTCATCGCGATTCCGCAGTCAAACGACTGGTTCTGAACTTAAATTAACATCACCTACTATGATGCTCTTCGGGGCATTCGGACTAGGAACTTACAAGAACAAGAACCCGCCCGTTCAGGAGGCGCAATTTGTCTGGTAAGGTCCTCATCACCGGCGGTGCCGGGTTCATCGGGCGTCATCTTTCTCGCGAACTGCTGGAGCGCGGCTATGCGGTCCGCGTGCTCGACGCGCTGATCGAGCAGGTTCATCCCGACGGCGAGCCTCCCGCCGATCTCGAGGGCGATGTCGAGCTTATCCGCGGCGACGTGCGCGACGGGGACGCGGTCGCGATGGCGCTGAAGGGCATGGACCATGTCGTCCACCTCGCGGCCGAGGTCGGGGTCGGCCAGTCGATGTACGAGGTCGAGCGCTACACCTCGACCAACGACACCGGCACCGCGGTGCTGATGGAGCGGCTGATCGACCATCCGGTAAGGCGCATCGTCACCGCCTCCTCGATGAGCATCTATGGCGAAGGCCTTTACTGCGACGCGGAGGGCGCGCTGGTCGAGGATGCGGCGCGCGGGGCGCTGCGTGACGGGCAGGGAAGCTGGGACCCGGTCGATGGGCAAGGCCGCCCGCTCACCCCCGTCGCCACGCCCGAGTGGAAGCGCCCCAACCTCGCCTCGGTCTATGCGCTCAACAAGTACGTGCAGGAGCGCATGACCCACATCATGGCGGCGCCCTACGGGATCGAGAGCACGTGCCTCCGCCTGTTCAACGTCTACGGGCCCGGCCAGGCGCTCTCCAATCCCTATACCGGGGTGCTCGCGATCTTCGCCGCGCGGCTGATGAACGGGCAGGCGCCGATGATCTTCGAGGACGGCGAGCAGCGCCGCGACTTCGTCCACGTGAGCGACGTCGCGCGCGCCTTCGCCGAGGCGCTGGAGCACCCGGCCGCACCGGGGGGCACCTTCAACATCGGCTCGGGCGATGACCGCTCGGTGAAGGAAGTTGCCGAGGCGCTCGCCCGCGCGATGGGGAAGAACGCCATCGAGGCCGAGATCGTCGGCAAGGCGCGCACCGGGGACATCCGCCACTGCTACTGCGACGTCACCGAGGCGCGCGAGACCTTCGGCTTCACGGCGCGGCAGGACTTTTCCGAGGGCCTCGCCAACCTCGCCGAGTGGCTCGCCGGCCAGACCGCCGAGGATCGCGCCGCGCGCGCCCGCGAGGAACTGGAAGCGCGGGGGCTGGTCGCATGATCCCGCGCGAGGGCGACACGATCCTCGTCACCGGGGGCGCGGGCTTCATCGGCTCGAACCTCGCGATGCGGCTGCTCGAGCGCGGCTGCCGGGTGCGGGTGCTGGATTCGCTCGAGCGCCCCGGAGTCGAGCGCAATCTCGAATGGCTGGTCGCGGCCCACGGCGACCGGGTCGAGCCGCTGATCGCCGACCTCACCGACCCCCAGGCGGTGACGCGCGCGGTCGCGGGGGTGGATGCCGCCTTCCACTTCGCAGCGCAGGTCGCGGTGACGACGAGCCTCGCCGACCCGCGGCTCGACTTCGCGGTCAACCTCGCGGGCACCTTCGCGCTCCTCGAGGCGCTGCGCCGCGACCGGCCGGGGGCGCCGCTGATCTTCGCCTCGACCAACAAGGTCTACGGCGACCTCGCCGACCTCGCCTTCCGCGACGACGGTGCGGGCTACGTCCCCTCCGACCGCGCCCTTGCAGCGCACGGGGTCGCAGAGAACCGGGCACTCGACTTTCACACCCCCTACGGTTGCTCGAAGGGCGCGGCGGACCAGTATGTGCTCGAATATGCCCGCAGCTTCGGCCTGCGCGCCGCGGTGCTGCGGATGAGCTGCATCTACGGCGAGCGCCAGATGGGCACCGAGGACCAGGGCTGGGTCGCGCATTTCCTGATCCGCGCGCTCGCGGGCGAGACGATCACGCTCTACGGCGACGGGCGGCAGGTGCGCGACATCTGCGACGTGGCGGACACCTGCGCGGCCTATCTCGCCGCGCTGGAGCGGATCGAGGCCGTCGCGGGCCGCGCCTTCAACTGGGGCGGGGGGCCGGCCAATGCGGTGAGCCTCCTCACCCTCATCGACGAGATCGGGCGGATCACCGGCGCCGCGCCGCGGGTCGCGTTCTCGGACTGGCGCGCGGGCGACCAGCGGTGGTTCGTCGCCGACACCCGCGCCGCCGACGCCGCACTCGGGCTCCCCCCACGCAAGGCATGGCGCGAGGGGGTGCGCGACCTTGCCGCCTGGCTCGCGGGCAGCCGCCCGGCCCCCGCCGCGAGCGCGCCCACGCCCGCCCTCGCCCCCGAGCGCGTCGGATGAGCACCCCCACCCCCGGCCACGTGCTGATGACCACCGACGCGGTCGGCGGGGTGTGGCACTATGCCTGCGACCTCGCCGCCGAACTCGCGCGCGCGGGCACGCGGGTCACCCTCGCGGTGCTCGGCCCCGCCCCGGGCGCGGCGCAGCGCGGCTGCCTTCACGATGCCGCGGAGATCACGCTGGTCGAGACCGGCCTGCCGCTCGACTGGCTGTGCGCCGACGCCCCCGCCGCCGCCGCCAGCGCGCAGGTGCTCGCCGAGATCGCGCGGGCCTGCGGGGCCGAGCTCGTGCACTGCAACTCCCCCGCACTCGCGGGCGCGGCGCGCTTCCCGGTGCCGGTGGTCGCGGTCGCGCACGGCTGCATCGCGACCTGGTGGGAGGCGGCGAAGCCCGGCGCTCCGCTCGATCCCGCGCTGCGCTGGCACGCCGAGATGATGCGCCGCGGCCTTCTCGCCGCCGATGCGGTGGTCGCGCCGAGCGTCAGCTTCGCCGCGACGCTCCAGGCGACCTACCGCCTGCCGCGCCTGCCGCTGGTCGTCCACAACGGCCGCCCGCCCGCCGCGCCCGACCTCGGCGCCCAGCGCCTCAACGCCGCGCTCTGCGCCGGGCGGATGTGGGACCCGGTCAAGAACGCCGCAGTGCTCGATGCCGCGGCAAGCCTCACCGACATCACCGTCCTCGCCGCCGGACCGACCCGCGGCCCCAACGGCGAGGAGGCGCGCTTCGCCCACGCCGTCGCGCTCGGAGAGCTCCCCGGCCCCGACCTCGCCGACCTCCTCGCGCTGCAACCGATTGTCGTCTCGCCCGCGACCTTCGAGCCCTTCGGCCTCGCCGTGCTCGAGGCGGCCGCGGCGGGCTGTGCGCTGATCCTCTCCGACATCGCGACGTTCCGCGAGCTGTGGGACGGGGCTGCGGTCTTCGTCGACCCCGCCGACCCCGCCGCCCTCGCCGCCGCCATCGCCGAGGTCCACGCCGACCCCGACCGGCGCGAGGCGCTCGGCGCGGCCGCCCGCGCGCGCTCGGCCCGCTTCACCCCCGCCGCCACCGCTGAGGGCATGGCCGCGATCTACCGCAGCCTCGTCACCCGCAAGGAGGTCGCCGCATGAGGATCGCCTATTTCACCCACTCGCTGACCTCGTGCTGGAACCACGGCAATGCGCACTTCCTGCGCGGGGTGCTCGATGCGCTGATCGCGCGCGGCCACGAGGCCCGCGCCTACGAGCCCGAGGGGGCGTGGAGCCGCGAGAACCTCGTCGCCGACCACGGCCTCGCGGGCCTTGCCGCCTTCGAGCAGGCCTACCCGCGCCTCATCTCCACCATCTACCCCGCCGACGCCGACCCCGAGGCGCTGGTCGAGGGCGCGGACCTTGTCATCGTCCACGAGTGGAACGCGCCCGAACTGGTCGCCCGGCTCGGCACCCTCAGGAAGCGCGGCGCGCGCTTCACGCTGCTGTTCCATGACACCCACCACCGCGCCGTCAGCGAGCCCGCAGCGATGCGCGCCTACGACCTGTCCGGCTACGACGGCGTGCTCGCCTTCGGGGAGACGCTCGCCGAGGTCTATCGCGGCTGGGGCTGGGGCAACCGCGTCCACGTCTGGCACGAGGCCGCCGACATCACCCGCTTCCACCCGCCCGAGCACGAGGACGAGCGCGAGGGCCTGGTCTGGATCGGCAACTGGGGCGACGGGGAGCGCTCGGAGGAGATCGAGGAGTTCCTCCTGCGCCCGGCGCGCGCCACCGGCCTGCCGCTCGACATCTACGGGGTGCGCTACCCCAAGCCCGCGCTCGCCGCCCTCAAGCGCTACGGCGCGCGCTTTCGCGGCTGGGCGCCCAATGCGCTCGCCCCGGGCATCTTCGCCCGCCACCTCGCGACCGTCCACGTGCCGCGCCGCTTCTATGTCGAGGCGCTGCCCGGCATCCCGACGATCCGGGTCTTCGAGGCGCTCGCCTGCGGCATCCCGCTGGTCTCGGCCTATTGGGACGATGCCGAGGGGCTGTTCCGCCCGGGCACCGACTACCTCGTCGCCCACGACGGCGCGGAGATGACCGCCTGCCTCGCCGACCTCGCCGCCGACCCGCAGATGCGCGCCGAGCTGGTCGCGAACGGCCTCGCCATGATCCGCCGCCGCCACACCTGCGACCACCGCGCGGCCGAGTTGCTCGCGCTGGTCGGGGCGCCCGCACCCGCACCCGCCGCCACCGAGGAGCCCGCATGAACATCGCCTTCTACGGATCGAGCCTCTTGTCCTCCTACTGGAACGGGGCGGCGACCTATTACCGCGGCATCCTCAAGGCGCTCGCCGAGCGGGGGCACTGCATCACTTTCTACGAGCCCGACGCCTTCGACCGCCAGCAGCACCGCGACATCGAGCCGCCGGAATGGGCCCGCGTCGTCGTCTATCCGGCCACGCCCGAGGGCCTCGCCGGGGTGCTCGCCGAGGCGGGCGAGGCCGATGTGGTGGTCAAGGCGAACGGTGTCGGCGTCTATGACCGCGAGCTGCTCGAAGGGGTGATCGCGAGAGCCGCGCCGCACGCGCTGAAAATCTTCTGGGACGTCGACGCCGCCGCGACCCTCGACGAGATGCGGGGCGACGAGGCCCACCCCGTCCGCCGCGCGCTCCCCCACCTCGACATGGTCTTCACCTATGGCGGAGGGCCGCCGGTGGTCGAAGCCTATCGCGGCTTCGGCGCGCGCGATTGCGTGCCCATCTACAACGCACTCGATCCCGCGACCCACCACCCTGTCGCCCCCGATCCGCGCTTTGCCAGCGACCTCGCCTTCCTCGCCAACCGCCTCCCCGACCGCGAGGCGCGCGTCGAGGAATTCTTCCTCAAGCCCGCTGCGTCCCTCCCCGAAAGGCGCTTCCTGATCGGCGGCAACGGGTGGGCGGACAAGCCGATGCCCGGCAACGTGACCGCGATCGGCCATGTCGGGACGGGCGCGCACAACGCCTTCAACGGCTCGCCGCTCGCGGTGCTCAACGTCGCGCGGGATTCGATGGCCGAGGTCGGCTTCTCGCCCGCCACCCGCGTCTTCGAGGCGGCGGGCGCGGCTGCGTGCCTCATCACCGACGCCTGGGAGGGAATCGAGCTGTTCCTCGCCCCTGACGAGGAAGTGCTGCTCGCCCGTGACGGGCAGGACGTCGCCGAGCACCTCGCGAGCCTCACCCCCGATCGCGCCGGCGCCATCGGCCGCGCCGCGCTGGAACGGGTGCAGCGCGAGCACACCTATGACCTGCGGGGCGCGATCGTCGACCGCGAGCTGCGCCGCCTTGCCGCGGGGGTGCGCGAGGTGGCGGCATGAAGCTCGTCGTCCTCGGCCTGTCGCTCTCCTCCTCCTGGGGGAACGGCCACGCGACCACCTTCCGCGCGCTGCTCTCGGCCTTCGCCGCGCGCGGCCACGAGGTGCTGTTCCTCGAACGCGACGTGCCCTGGTATGCTGAGCACCGCGACCTGCCCGATCCCGAATTCTGCGAGCTTGCCTACTACGACGACCTCGCAGGGCTCGAGGCCTTCCGCGAACTCATCGCCGCAGCCGACGCGGTGATGGTCGGCTCCTACGTGCCCGAAGGCACTGCGGTCGGCGCCTTCGTGCAGGGATGCTCGCGCGGGATCACCTGCTTCTACGACATCGACACGCCGGTGACCCTCGCGGCGCTCGACCGGGGCGCGTGCGAGTATCTCTCGCGCGAGGTGCTCGGCGGCTACGACATCTACTTCTCCTTCACCGGCGGCGAGACCCTGGCGCGGCTGGAGCGCGACTACGGCGCGAGGTCCGCCCGCGCGCTCTACTGCTCGGTCGACACTGCGCGCTACCGGCCGCTGGACGTGCCGACGCGCTGGGACCTCTCCTATCTCGGCACCTACAGCCCCGACCGCCAGCCGACGCTCGAGCGGCTGCTGATCGAACCCGCGCGCCGGCGCCCCGACCTGCGGTTCGCGGTCGCCGGGCCGCAATACCCCGAGGACATCGCCTGGCCGGCGAACGTCACCCGCATCGAGCACCTCCCGCCCGCCGAGCACGCCGCCTTCTACTGCGCCTCGCGCTTCACGCTCAACGTCACCCGCGCCGACATGATCGCCGCCGGGTGGTCGCCCTCGGTGCGGCTGTTCGAGGCGGGGGCCTGCGGGACGCCGATCATCTCCGACCGCTGGCGCGGCCTCGACGAGCTTTTCGCGCCCGGCGAGGCGATCATCCTTGCGGACGGTGCCGAGGACGTGATCGCCGCGCTCGACCGCCCCGCCCGCGCGATCGGCGCGGCGGCGCGCGCCGCGGTCCTCGCCGGCCACACCGCCCAGCAACGTGCCGCGCAGTTCGAGGCCGACCTCCTCGCGGCGATCCATACCCACCAGAACAGAACCCCCAGCAGGAGAGAGATGGCATGACAAGCGAAACGAGGGGCGAACCGAGGGGCAGGAAAATCGGCTGGACGCTCGTCGCCGGCGGTGCGGGGTTCATCGGGTCGCACCTGTGCCGCACCCTGCTCGAGCGCGGCGAGCGCGTGCTGTGCCTCGACAACCTCCAGACCGCGCGCGCCTCGAACCTCGACCTCCTCGAGAGCCATGCTGGCTTCCACTTCGTGCGCGGCGACATCACCCTGCCGCTCCCGCCCGAGGTGACCGGCAAGACCGCCGCGATCCGGCGCATCTACAACCTCGCCTGCGCCGCTTCGCCGGGCCTCTACCAGGCCGATCCCGAGCACACGATGATGACCAACGTGGTCGGCACCGACCGGCTGCTGCGCCTCGCCGAGCAATCGGGGGCGCGTTTCCTCCTGACCTCGACGAGCGAGGTCTACGGCGATCCCGACGTCCATCCGCAGCCCGAGAATTACCGCGGGAATGTCAGCTGCACCGGCCCGCGCGCCTGCTACGACGAGGGCAAGCGCGCCGCCGAGACGCTCGCCTTCGACTTCGCGCGGATGGGCCGCGCGGACGTGCGCGTCGCGCGGATCTTCAACACCTACGGGCCCCAGATGCGCATCGACGACGGGCGGGTGGTGTCGAATTTCATCGGCCAGGTCCTCGCGGGCGAGCCGCTGACGATCTACGGCGACGGCAGCCAGACGCGCAGCTTCTGCTATGTCGAGGACACGGTCGACGCGCTGATCCGGCTGATGGAGGCGGACCTGCCGGAGGAGACGCCGGTCAACATCGGCAACCAGCACGAGCTGACCATCGCCGAGCTGGTCGAGGCGCTCGGCACCGTGACGGGCCAGCCGGTCGAGGTAGTCCACCGCGCCCTGCCCACCGACGACCCGACCCGCCGCCGCCCCGACATCGGCCGCGCCCGCGCCTTCCTCGGCTGGGAACCGACGACGCCGCTGCTCGCCGGCCTGCGCAAGACCTACGCGTGGTTCGCCAGCGAACACGCCGCCCGCCCGCGCACGCCCCTTGTTGCAGCCGCGCGGCACGAGCCGGCACGGTCGCGGCTGTGACAGCTTCCGGCGATGTCAGGAAACAGGCGAGTGGTGCCGCTTACGTGACTCGAACACGTGACCCCATCATTACGAATGATGTGCTCTACCGACTGAGCTAAAGCGGCATCCTCGCGTCCGGACCTAGATCGGGTGGTCCGCTCGCGCAATGCGAAGGTATCAAATCTCAGCGGAAGCCCCTCAAGCTATCGCTGATATCAAACAGATTCTTCGAACCTGGGGCGGAGCCGATTGCATCAGTTTCCCCTCATTTCAACATAATTTTTCGAGCACGCCTGTCGCTGGGAACTGCCAATCGACGGATGATCCAGATATTCAAGGCTTTTGTCGTAGCGCCAAGGAAGCTTGAGCCCGACCCGATGCGCCAGCACTCGAAGGCTCGATGAAAGCGCCGAGAATCCGGGTCTTTTGTGCAGCAGCGACGATTCTCAATGCGTGCTCTCTAGCCCCCCTCCAGGCACGACTTCTGATCCGATCAGTTCACCATGACCTTGCCTACAAGAGTTTCGCCGGTGCGTCCTCGTCTCGCACGCACAGACCGAGGTGGCGGCCGCGTACGTCATCGTGTTGCGGCCCGAAGCCGTTGGGGAACGTCGCCGTGCCAATATCCTTCGGATCGCTGCGCATCGCACCGGCCCCATGGGCATCGACCCAGCGGCGCTGCCCGGATCCGGGCGGCAACTCCATATAGCCGAGGGCAGGACCGATGGCGGCGTAGACTGCAAGCTCACCCCGGCGTGTGAAGGGACGATCAGCCACTTCGGGCCCGGGCGGCGCTTCAAGATGAGTGGTGGACGACCACAGATAGGCTGCCGTGTCAGAGAGGACGAAACGCGGATCGATGGCCGGGCTGCGCGTGTAATCGACGATCGAATGCAGCTCCTTGGCGTTCGGAAGGCGCCAGTCCTTCGCGCCGCCCAAAGTGAGACCGTTGCAGTAGGCGAGCGCCTCTGCCCAGCTTCGCATCCTTCCATCATCGCGGCGCTGCCACATCAGCCCAGTGGCACGGTCACTTATCGTCTGCTCGCCGACGATGAAGGCGTTGATGCCATAGGCGCGCCCGCGCACGAGCCGAACAGCAAGTCGGTTCGGGCTCTGCATCCGGTTGGCAGGGTCCATCACAGGATAGCCCTTGATCCGGCCATCGGCGAAGTTAACGCCGAAGACCGTCTCGTCACGCCCCATGGTCAGACCCACGTAGCGGGTTGCACTCCACTCCTGGACGTCGATCGGACGGCGTCCACGCGCGGCATCACCAAGCCCTGTGCCGTTTCCGTAGCGGAACCTGAAGACCGTCGTGTCCAGGTAGGGGCGCGAAGTGGCGGGGTCACCGCTATAGCTGCCACGGTAATCAATCAGCGAGTAGAGCTCACGGATCGTCGGCACACGCCAATCCGAGTAGCCGCCCAGACGGCTGCTGCGGGCAAAGGCCTGTGTCTCGGCGAAAGTCATCGGGGAACTTGGGGCTTGCGACCACATCAGTCCGGTGACCTCATCCGAGACCGTGCCGTTGCCATTGGCGACATAGACCGGGTCATGGCCGCGATGCGCTGCATCCTGACCTTCGCCTGAAGCGCTCGCGCAGTCGACCCGCGTCCCGGTCGCCGTATAGCAGGCGTCCTGCCCGGTCCCGACAATGGGATACCACGCAGGGCCCGAGAGATTGGCGGGCGCTGCCGATCCGCAGGTGAGGATTGCGGAAAACACCAGGACAGCACGCTTAAGCTGCATCATTGCTCACCTTTTTTGCAGAGTTTCGTGAGGGGCGCGGCCGCCCAACGCGTCGCGTGCCCGCAGCGCCGCCCCGCCGAGTCCGTGTTGCAGTTCAGGCCCGAGTATCTCGCGCAGCGCGTCCTCGACCCGAGACCAGGCTTGCTCGATCTTGGGCACAAGCGCCGCACCGCTATCGCTGAGCCTGACGAGAGAGCGTTTCCTGCCCTCAGCGTGCTGCCGATCGACCAGCCCTTCCCGCACGAGGCGCTCGATCATGACCGTCATCGAAGGCCGGGAGACAGCAAATGCCTTGGCAAGGGCAGCCTGCGATATCGGCCCGGAACCACCAATCGCCACGATGATGCGAGCCTGACGCGGTTGAAGTCCGGTGCAGCCCAATTCCTTGCGCACCATATCCTCGATGAGGTGGGCCGCATGAAGGACAGGGTGGAAACTCCAATGCATGCGACACTAATGTTAGATATCTAACAAAGAGTCAACCCGGCGTTCGTCCGCAATGCATGGGACATAACCGCGCTTCATCTGGCGGCAGCCGGCCCTCACCGTGCACTTCATGAAGCTCGCCTTCCGTGATCGTGAGATCGGCGCCAGCGCTGTCGAGGGGATTGTCGCGGATCTGAGGCGGAGCATTCCCGCTGAAGCGCAGCTACTGGTTCGGCAGCCTTGGTCTGACAGTCTGTCGCGAGGAGTGGCAATAGACGGTCCTGGCGAGGGACCCCACGTATTCCAGTGGCTAAGCTTTGAATGACGAGCGGCGTTTAGCGCTCGCGAGCTGCCCCCTCGTTCGAAAAATGAGAAGAGCTCGCTGAAATCTGACAAAAGGTGGAGGCCCGAGCCGGAATCGAACCGGCGTATACGGATTTGCAGTCCGCTGCGTCACCACTCCGCCATCGGGCCGAGCCTTCCGGGAGCAGTGTCCCGGTCGGAGCGCGGGCACTAGCGATTCGACAGGGCAAAGGCAATGCGAGATTGGGATCCCGCTGACGCGCGGGCAGACCCCCCACCCCGCCTCCCCACCCGGCCACCAATGATACCATCAGGCTATGGTGGCCGGGTGGGGAGGCGGGGTGGCCAAAGAAGCGGAAGGTCTGCGCCACCGAAAGTGGCCGCCGAACCGGAATCCCTTCCGCTACGTCAGTCTGGACGGGGCCTCGCGCGCGCGGCAAAGCGCGTGGCATGACCATCGCCAGCCTGCTCGAACCCGTCACCGGCCAGCCCGGCCCCGCGCGCCTCGCCCATGCCGCCGACTGGATGCAGGGGCGCACGCTCTACGGCGGCGCCTCGGCGCTCGTCGCCTACACCACGGCGGTGCGCGCCTTCCCGGGCCTGCCCCCGCTGCGCGCCGGGCAAGTCGCCTTCGTCGCGCCGGTGGGCGAGGACATCGAACTCACGGCCGAGATCGTCCGGCAGGGCCGCAACGTCACCCAGGTGAGGAGCGAGATCCACTGCGAGGGCCGCGTCGCCCTCACCGCCTTCTGGCTGTTCGGCGAAGGGCGCGAGGCGAACGCGCATCACCCCTCCGGCGGCCCCGAGGACTGGCCCGGCGCGCCCGAGGACAACGAGGTCGTCACCCACCAGTTCGCTCCCGCCTTTGTCGCCAAGAACTTCGAGCTGCGCCACGGTCAGCCGAAGGGCACCGACAAGGGTGCGACCGTGCGGCGCTGGGCGCGGCTCACCGAGGCGCACGATCTCGACCCCGTCTCCAAGCTCGTGCTGATGGGCGACGTCATGCCGCCCGGCGCGATGCGGGCGATGCAGCGGCTGGGCCCGATCAGCTCGATCAACTGGTCCTTCAACGTCCTCGAACCCGAGAGCCGCTCGCGCGACGGCTGGTATCTTGCCGAGAACGCCAGCCAGCACGCCGACGCGGGCTATTCCTCCGAGCGGCTGAGGATGTGGGACGTCGACGGACGGCAGGTGCTCGATGGCCTTCAATGCGTGGCTGTTTTCGGCTGAACAGGTCAGCCGGGGCGATCTTCGGCTGATTAAGCCCCCTCGCAATCGCCCCTAGCCGGGCGCGACGGTCTCTTAAGCCGCAGGTTAAATAATCTCCCCATCGCGACACAGCACTCAGGGGAGCCGCATGACCCATCCCGCACCAGACCACGCCTTCGCCCGCACCATGCTCGAGGAGGCGCTGCAATTGCAGGAGGCCGGCAACCTCGCCGCCGCCGAGCCCCGCTATCGCATGGTTGTCGAGCAGGGTTACCGCGTGCTCGAGGTGCTGCCGATCCTCGCCTGCCTCGTCGCCCTGCGCGGCGCCGACGACGAGGCGCTCGCGCTGTGGGACGCGGTGCTGGCGCTCTCCCCCGACCATGCCGTCGCGCATCACGAGAGGGGCCTGATCCACGCCCGCGCGGGCCGTTTCGAGCCTGCCATCGCCGCGCTCCGGGCAAGCTGCGCCGCCGACCCCACCGACCCGGTCGTCGCCAACAACCTTGCGGTGACCCTCGCCGATGCCGGGCGCAAGAGCGAGGCGCTCGAGCAGTTCGCCCGCGCGCTCGCCCTGAACCCCGGCAATATCCACATCGAGCACCAGATCCGCCGCCTCAGCGCCGAGATGGTGCCCTTCTGGCACGTGCCGATGCTCAACGACACGCGCCGCAACGATGCCTTCGAGGCGGCGATCCGCGCCGCCCTTGCCAAAGCCGGGCCCGATGCGCGGGTGCTCGACATCGGGACGGGGAGCGGGCTCCTCGCGATGATGGCGGCGCGCGCGGGGGCGAGGCACGTGACCGCCTGCGAGATGGTCCCGATCATCGCCGCGATGGCGCGCCGGATCATCGCCGACAACGGCTACGACCGGCAGATCGCGGTCCACACCCTCGCCTCGAGCGAACTCAGCGTCGGCGAGCATCTCGACGAGCCGGCCGACATCCTCGTCTCGGAAATCCTCTCGAGCGACCTCCTCACCGAGCGCGTGCTCGACACCTTCGAGGACGCCCATGCGCGCCTCCTCAAGCCCGGTGCGATCGTCATTCCGCGCGCCGCCGCGGCGATCGGCTGCCTCGTCGAGAGCGCGACCCTCGCCGACTACGTCTTCGTCCAGGAGGTCTCGGGTTTCGACGTCGCGCGCTTCGGCGCGCTGGCCGCGCCCAAGCTGCCAATCCACGGTACCATGACCGACTGGAAGCGCCTCTCGGAGGATGTCGAGCTGCTGCGCGTCGACCTCACCGCGCGCGCCCATCCGAGCGACCTCCAGCTGCTCAGCATCCGCGTCACCGCGGACGGCATCGCGGCGGGGATCGTCCAGTGGATGCAGGTCGATCTTGCCGAGGGGATCACCTTCGACAACCACCCCGACGGCTATACCGACGGCGGGTGGCTCCAGGTGCTCCACGCCTTCCCCGCGCCGCTCGCGGTCAGGGCGGGCGACGTGCTGCACCTCGCGGTCGGCCATGACCGGGTGACGCTCATCATCCGCCCGCTGGAAGTCGCCTCGGCCTTCGCCGCCCGCGCGCAGGTCGCCTGACGCGCGAGCGGGGGCGGGGCTCAGACGTCCTCGAAGTTCGGCTTCCTGCGCTCCATCTCGGCCATCACCGCCTCGATCTGGTTGCGGGTGCGCATGATCGCGTGCTGCTCGATGCTTTCCTCGAGCAGGATCGCATCGGTCTCGCGCTCGTGCATCCCGGCATGGAGGCGCTTGGCGGCGCGGATCGCGTGGGGGTTCTTGAGCGCAATCTGGCGCGCGATGGCGAGCGCACGCTCGCGCGGGTTCTCGTCGAGATAGGTCGCAAGGCCCAGCGTCTGCGCTTCGGCTCCGGTGAACTCTCGATTGGTGTAGACGAGCTCGCGCAGCACGTCGTCGCGCACCAGCCCGCGCCACAGGGCATAGCCGCCCATGTCGGGGACGAGGCCCCACTTCATCTCCATGACCGCCATGCGCGTTTCCGGGTGGACGATGCGGATGTCCGCGCCGCTCGCGATCTGGAGGCCCCCGCCGAAGCACACGCCGTGGACCGCGGCGATCACCGGCACCGGGAGCTTCCTCCACTGCATCGCCACCTGCTGCGGGCGGTTGGCATTGCCGTAGGTGCGCTCGGTGAGGGCGGGTTCGTCCTCGGGGGGCTTCCTCGAGAAGTTCGACAGGTCGAGCCCGGCGCAGAACGCCCGTCCCTCGCCCGAGAGCACCACCGCGCGCAGGCCCTTCATCTGGTGGAGCGTGTGGCCCGCCTCGATGATCCGCTGAAACATCTCGGGATCGAGCGCGTTCATCTTGTCGCCGCGCACGAGGCGGACCTCGGCGACGCCGTCCTCCCCGAGCGCGATGGCGACGCGGTCGTTGGCGATCGTGGTGGGAGCGGCGTAGACTTGGGCGGACATGCGTGTGATCCCTCGAAGGCTGATGCGCGCGAGATTGGCGGATCGCCCGCGCCCTGTCCAGACAGGCTTTCGTTCGCGGCGGGGGCTAGGAAAGGCGCGCGGCGGGGATCACCCCCGGCACCGCGCGCACGGCGAGCTGGTAGCCTCCCTCCGGCCGGGCCGCGATCAGCCCCGCAAGGCCGAAGCCCGCGAGCTTGTCGGCGAGCCTTCGGACCTGGTCGGCGATGTCGCCAAGCTCGCAACCGAAGCGCACCCGCAACAGGTCGGCGGTCAGCGCCGTGTCCGCGACCAGCGCGCCGGGGCGCTCGGCGAGGCGCCAGAGGATCGCGAACTCGCGCGGCTGGAGCCCCAGCCAGCGGTCCTCGACCCGGCCGTCGTGGTGGAACAGGTCGAGCGTGAGGTCGCCCGCCTCGCGGAAGCGCGTGGTGGTCCCCTCGGCGAGGAGGTAGTGGCCGAGGCCGGGGAGCGCGTTCACAGCAGGCCTCCCGCGCGCATCGAATAGACCTCGTGCGGGGTGAAGATCAGGTGGTCGATCAGCGCGATGTCGAGCGCCCGCGCAACCTCGGCAAGGCGGCGCGTGGCGGCGATGTCGCAGCCGCTCGGGCGGCAATGGCCCGAGGGGTGGCTGTGCGCGAGGATGAGGCCCGCCGCATCGAATCGCAGCGCCTCGCCGAGCAGCGCGCGCATGCTGAGCGTGAGGGTGCCGACCGAGCCGATGCCGCAAGGCGCGTCGCCGAGCCAGCCGCGCGCGCCGTCGACGAAGATCGCGTGCCCGCGCTCGTGGGTCGCGGGCGGGGCGAGCACGACGCCCTTGAGATAGGCGATCATCGCGCCGGTGCGCTGCTCGGGCGCGCGCGCGGCCGCGGGGGCGGCAGGACGGGCCGGGGTCAGGAGCGCCACGCGCCCGCCCCCCTCATGCGCGCCACCATTGCGGCGCCTGCCAGCCCAGCCGCCATTCGCGATAGGGCCCGAAGCGGCGCTGGCGCGCGGTATGGCGCGCAAAGCCGCCCAGCAGCAGCAGCAGCTGGCAATAGGACGGCCCGATCACGAGCACCGCGTAAGCGAATGGCGAGACGTCGTGGACCAGCGCCTTGACCAGGTGCGCGACCACCGCGACCAGCTGGAATCCCGCGATCCATAGCGGGTAATTGCGGTTGGCATTGAGCGCGATCGCGGTGAACAGCGCGGCGGCGAGGACGTCGAGCCCGATGTAGAGCGGCGCGTAGGGGCTCGCCTCGGCGGCCCAGATGCCGAGCGCGTCGAAGACATACATCGGGGCGATCATGGTCGCGAGGAACGCGCCCATCAGCCACCGCTCCGGGGCTCCGCCCCAGCGCCAGATCGCCGCTGCGAGCAGGACGCTGGCAAGATGCTGGGCGGAGACCCGGTAGGCGTTGAACCATTCGACCCAATCACCCATCGATCAGGCCTGGACCCGGTCCTTCGGCGCCGGCATGGCATCGAGCGCCGAGGGCGTGATGACGGTCGGCACGCCGCTGTCGCCGCCGGCGTGGACCTCGGCGACCTTGCTGAGTTCGTCGTGGACGCGCAGCAGGTTGGTCGACATCGCGAGCGCCTGGCTTTCGGCCTCGGTGAGGCGCAGCAGCGCGCGCTGGCCGGTGTGGACTTCGACCACCGGGTTCTGCCGCGCGGCGAGCATCGCCTGCTTGAGGCGCGCCATCGCGATGATCGCCTCGTCCGCGAGCGCCTCTGCCTCGCGGATCAGCTTCTTCAGATTGTGGGCATCGGCAAGAATGCGGTTTTCCATCGATGTTCTCCAGCGCCGCCGGTGCTCACCCGGCGACGACCCCTGGTTCCCCGGAGTAGGTGGCCTTGCCTTCCGTCGCCGCACTGAGGGTCACCGCCGCCGTCACCGCGAGGATCACGGCAGCGAGCACACCCGATGCAATCCCGATGATTGCCCCAAGCCGAAACAGGACGGCATGCTCACCATCGAGCACTCCGGGGACGACCTTCGGCTCGCCCGGCTTCAGCCACGGTGCCTGTTCTATGAGCGGCATCGCGTCGCTGAGGACCAGGTGGCCCGGATCGTCCCGCCGCTGGAAATCGGCCAGATCAGTCGCCGGGTTAACCTGAGAAAATATGTATGCAGATTCGCTGAAGACCTGCGACGGGCCGGGTTCGCCGGCCGCTCCGGCGGAGCCGTCGGGCGCGGCGTCGGCGGCCTCGCGGCGGGGCCGGGTGGCACGGTAGTTCTCGACCAGCTCGCCGAGGCTCGCGGCCGCGTAGAAGTCCTTCAGGGCGCGGATATGCTGGTTGATCCGGGTCTCGGATACGCCGAGTTCCGTGGCGATCACCTTGATCGGCACGCGCCGGTCGATGCGCTCCATCACGGCACGTTGCCTGTCGGTCAGCCGACGAGCGGCTCCGGACGCCATGTACCCCTCCCTGTGCGATTCACCCGATTTGTAACACTCTCGTATTCGATTCTGGACGACTCGTTAATCAAATTCGGACTAAATCGATCCAATTTGATCTCGCGCAAATTTCCGGGCGACCGCCCCCTCACGCCGCCGAGCTGTTGACTCCCACCGATTGCAGATACCGCTTGATGTTGCGCGCAGCCTGGCGGAGCCGCTGCTCGTTCTCGACCATCGCGATCCGCACATAGCCCTCGCCGTTCTCGCCGTAGCCGACGCCCGGCGCGACCGCGACCTGCGCCTGGGTGAGGAGCTGCTTGGAGAATTCGAGGCTCCCCATCGACTTCAGCGCCGGGGGGAGCGGGGCCCAGGCGAACATCGAGGCGGGCGGCGGCGGGATCTCCCAGCCGGCGCGCCCGAAGGCCTCCACCATCACGTCGCGGCGCTTGTGGTAGAGCTCGCGGTTGCTCTCGATGATGTCCTGCGGGCCGTTCAATGCCGCGCAGGCCGCCGCCTGGATCGGGGTGAAGGCCCCGTAATCGAGGTAGGACTTGACCCGCGTCAGTGCCGCGATGAGCTGGCGGTTGCCGACCGCGAAGCCCATCCGCCAGCCCGCCATCGAATAGGTCTTGGACATCGAGGTGAACTCGATCGCGACGTCCTTCGCGCCCGGCACCTCCATGATCGAGCGGGTCGGCTTGCCGTCGAAATAGAGCTCGGAATAGGCAAGGTCGCTGACGACCCAGACCTGGTTCTCCTTCGCCCAGGCGACCAGCCGCTCGTAGAACGGCAGCTCGACCGTCTCGGCGGTGGGGTTCGAGGGGTAGCTCACGACCAGCACCGAGGGGCGCGGAACGGTGTAGTTCATCGCCCGCTCGAGCGATTCCCAGTAGTGCTCGTCGGGCGTCGTCGGCACCGAGCGGATCGTCGCCCCGGCAATGATGAAGCCGAAGGTGTGGATCGGGTAGGAGGGATTGGGCGCGAGCACCACGTCGCCCGGCGCGATGATCGCGGTGGCGAGGCTCGAGAGGCCCTCCTTCGAGCCCATCGTCACCACCACCTCCGTCTCGGGATCGAGCTCCACCCCGAAGCGGCGCGCATAGTAGCCCGCCTGGGCACGGCGCAGGCCGGGGATGCCCTTGGACTGCGAATAGCCGTGCGCATCGGGCTTGGCGGCAACCTCGCACAGCTTGTCGATGACGTGCTGCGGCGGGGGCTGATCGGGGTTACCCATGCCGAGGTCGATGATGTCCTGGCCGGCGAGACGGGCTGCATGACGCATGGCGTTCACCTCCGCGATCACGTAGGGGGGCATCCGCTTCATGCGATAGAACTGGTCGTTCATGGCCGTCATTACCTCGTCACGCGCGGCAGTGATGCAGCCGCTGCAACTCTTCCCTAGGCGAAGAGGGCGTTGGCTGGAAAGCGGGTTTTCGGCAAGTTGCGGTGGCGGTCGATTGGCGGCAGTATCGCCACAAGGCCGATGCGAAGGGACGATTGCGGGCGATGGCACAGGATGGCGACCTGATGGCGACAGCGGGCGAGGGGCTGAAGGGCTTTCTCGCAATGCAGGGCGAGGCGTTTCGCGGGATGATGGGCGGGGCGGGGCTCGAGGCGCTGCTCGGCCAGGGTGCGGACGCGGGCGAGATGACCGAGTGGGCGGCGAACGCGGCGCAGCTCCAGCAGCTGTGGCTCGACTTCGCGACCCACCAGACCGAGGCCGCGGCCGAGAAGGCGGCCAAGGGCCTCGCCGCCAGCCCGGTCGACCCGGCGCAATGGCTGCTCGTCTCGCAGGCGATGCTCGGCCAGATGCCCAAGGGGCTGTTCGCGGCCGCGGGCAAGCTCGCCGAGGGGCAGATGCAGCTGTGGTCGGGGGTGATGCAGAGCTTCGCCGCGGGCGCGACCGGGGGCAAGCTCGCCGAGGCGCCCGAGGCCGCCGCGCTCCCCAAGCACGACCGGCGCTTCGCCGACCCCGCGTGGCGCGAGCACCCGGCGTTCCTGCTGCTCCACCAGACCTACCTGATGCTCGCCGACTACTTCCGCACCGCGGTCAAGGGCATGGACGGGCTCGATCCGGTCAAGCGCCAGCAGCTCGAATTCGCGGTGACAGCGCTCGCCGAGGCGATGAGCCCGGACAATTTCGTGGCCTTGAACCCGGTGGTGCTGAAGCGCACCGTCGAGACGCGGGGCGCGAACCTCGTCAAGGGGATGCAGCACCTCGTCAATGACCTGAAGCGCGGGCAGCTCACCCACACCGACCCGGACGCCTTCCGCCTCGGCGAGAACCTCGCCGCGACGCCCGGCAAGGTGGTGCACGAGACGCCGCTCTACCAGCTCATCCAGTATTCCCCCTCGACCGAGGCGGTGCTCGAGGTGCCGCTGGTGATCTTCCCGCCGTGGATCAACCGCTTCTACATCCTCGACCTCACCCCCAAGAAGAGCTTCATCAAGTGGGCGGTCGATCAGGGGATCACGGTCTTCGTGGTCAGCTGGAAGAGCGCCGACGAGAGCATGGCCGAGGTGGTGTGGGACGACTACATCCGCAGCCAGATCGAGGCGATCGATCATGTCCGCGCGCGGCTCGACGTTCCGGCCGTCCACACCATCGGCTACTGCGTGGCAGGGACGACGCTCGCCGCGACGCTCGCGGTGCTGCACCGCCGGGGCGAGGCGGACAAGGTCAGATCCGCGACCTTCTTCACCGCGCAGGTCGATTTCGAGCGGGCGGGCGACCTCAAGCACTTCATCGACGAGGGCCAGCTCGAGATGATCGGGCAGCTCTCCCCGCAGGGCTATCTCGACGGGCGCTATCTCGCGGCGACCTTCAACGCGCTGAGGGGCCGCGACCTCATCTGGAACTATGTCGTCAACAACTACCTGCTGGGCGAGGACTACCCGGCCTTCGACCTGCTCCACTGGAACGGCGACGTCACCAACCTGCCCTCCAAGTGGCACAATGCCTACCTGCGCGACCTCTACCGCGACAACAAGCTGGTGGTGCCCGACGCGCTGTCGGCGGACGGCACGCCGATCGACTTGCGCCTCGTCGCCACGCCCACCTTCGTGCAGGCGGGGCGCGAGGACCACATCGCGCCGGCCGAGAGCGTGTGGCGGATCACCCGGCACTTCCGCGGGCCGGTCGAGTTCCTGCTGGCAGGCTCGGGGCACATCGCCGGGGTCGTCAATCCCCCGGCGGCGGGCAAGTACCAGTACTGGGTCGGCGACAGCGCCGCGCCTTCGCTGAAGGAATTCGTCGAAGGCGCGACCGAGCATCCGGGAAGCTGGTGGCCGCACTGGCTCGAATGGCTCCACAAGCAGTCCGACACGCGGGTGCCGGCGAAGGGCAAGCGGGTCCCGGGCAGCAAGGGCGACCGGGTGATCGAGGATGCGCCGGGGCGCTATGTGAAGACGCGCTGAGGGGCCTTCGTTCAGCAAGTACATCCAGCGCGCAGGATCAACTTGTTGAATCCGAAGCAAATCCAACAGGATTGTGCACTGCACAAAAAGACTTGACTTCGCATCCGCACTCACTATTTTGTGCAGTGCAACATGAAGCGAGGTCGTATGTCCGACGTTGAGAAGACTGCTGCTGCCGAGACCGCTCCGGTCGCCAAGGTGCCCGCCCCCGCGGTGAAGGCGCCCAAGCCTCCGGTCGCCAAGATCGATGCCGCCGCCGAGAAGGCCTATGCCGAAGCCGCCGCCAAGGCCGCGCCGGTGAAGGTCGCCCCGGCCAAGACCGTCGCGCCGAAGGTCGAAGCCGCGAAGGTCGAAGCCGCGCCGGCCGCCGCTCCCGTCCAGGGCCCCGCCGCCACCAAGGTTATCGCCGCTCCGAAGACAAAGACCCCGGTCGCCAGGAAGGCGCTGAAGGTCACCAAGGTCGCGGCCAAGACCGTCAAGAAGACGGCCACCAAGACCGCCGCCAAGCTCCCGGTCAGGAAGCCCGTGCTGGCCAAGGCGGGCGAACCCGCCGCTGCCCCCGCTGCGCCGAAGACCAACCCTGTCATCAAGCTCAAGGATACCGTCATGGAAACCGTCCAGAACACCGATCTCACCGCGACCGCCAAGAAGGCCTTCGCCGAAGCCCAGACCCGCGCCCAGACCGCCTATGCCAAGGGCACCGAGTTCGCCACCGAGGCGACCGAGTTCACCAAGGCGAACGTCGAAGCCGTCGTCGAGAGCAGCAAGATCTTCCTCGCCGGCGCGCAGGAACTGCTCAAGGACAATGTCGCGACCGGCAAGACCGTGGTCGAGACCGTCACCGAAGACGCCAAGAAGATCGCCGCCGTCAAGTCGCCGACCGAGCTGTTCCAGCTCCAGGGCGAGATCGCCCGTCGCAACTTCGACGCGGTCGTCGCCTACGGCTCGAAGCGCACCGAAGCCTGGGTGAAGCTCTACAACGACGCCTTCGCCCCGATCTCGAACCGCGTCAGCGTCGCGGTCGAGAAGGTGAAGACCGCCGCGTAATCCGAGGAATTCTCCGACCGGGCCTCTCTCCTCTCTCTCCCAACCCGGTCCACGAGAGCGCGCCGCAAGGCGCTGGCCCGAGCAAGCCCTGCTTGCTCGGGCCTTTTTCTTGCTCGCAGCATGAAGCCCACCCCGCTGCGACTAGGCGGCAGCGCCGCCAAGTCTCGCTCCCCTCCCGCTTGCGGGAGGGGCCGGGGGTGGGCCCGACAGGCCAAATGTTTCGCACCTATCGCTTGCACCCTGCGGAGCGAATCCCATAATGGAGGGCCATGCCCACACCCGTGCCCTCGACCTGCGCGATGCGCGACGTGCTGCCTCGCTGGCAGCCGCTCGCCGTGCGCGCCGCCGAGGACGAGGATTCCGACAAGGACGGCGGCGGCCAGAACCAGGTCGGGGTTGCCACCAAGACCCGCGCCAAGCCCAAGAAGCCGAGCCAGTACAAGGTGCTGATGCTCAACGACGACTACACCCCGATGGAATTCGTGGTGCTGGTGCTCAAGCGCTTCTTCGCGATGGACCTCGAACAGGCGACCCGGGTGATGCTCCACGTCCACCAGCGCGGCGTCGGGGTGTGCGGGATTTTCACCTACGAAGTCGCCGAGACCAAGGTGAACCAGGTGATGGACTTCGCGAGGGCGAACCAGCACCCGCTCCAGTGCACGCTCGAAAAGGCGTGAGCGCGGCGGGCTGATGCGCCAGCCGCACCACCCCGAGCCCGATCCTGTCCTCCCCGGGCAGGAGAGCGTCTGGCACTACCCCCGCCCCGCCATCGCAGAACCGACCGCCCGGCACATCCGCATCGTCCACAAGGGCGTGACCCTCGCCGACAGCCGCGCCGCGTGGCGCACGCTCGAGACCTCGCACCCGCCGACCTACTACCTGCCGCAAGCCGACATCGCGATGGCGCATCTCGTCTCCAACCCCGTACGCTCGATCTGCGAATGGAAGGGGCAGGCGACCTATTGGGACGTGGGCGTAGCCGGCGAGCGCATCGCCGCGGCCGGCTGGTCCTACCCCTCGCCCACCCCGGCCTTCGCCGGCATCGCGGGCCATATCGCCTTCTACGCCGCGCCCTTCGACGAAGTCACCGTCGACGGCGAGCAGGTCATCCCCCAGCCCGGCGGCTTCTACGGCGGGTGGATCACCTCGCGCGAGGCCGGTCCCTTCAAGGGGATCCCCGGCAGCCGCTTCTGGTAAATCCGGGGCTAAGGCACGCACCGGCACAGCAATTGGGGACATGACGCGGGCCCGCCAAAGCGCTAGGGCTTGGGCGCCATCGCGAACCGACGGACCGACACCTCTTGTTCAACCTCCTCCCCGCCATCGATCGCTACGTCCTGCGGCTCACGCTCGTGCCGATGCTCGGGGTCTTCGCACTCGCCGCCTCGCTGCTGATGCTCGACAAGATGCTGCGTCTGTTCGATTTCGTCGCGGTCGAGGGCGGGCCGGTGGCGGTGGTGTTCAAGATGCTCGGCGCGCTGATCCCCGAATATGCGAGCCTCGCGATCCCGCTCGGGCTGCTGCTCGGCGTGCTGCTCGCCTTCCGGAAGCTCGCCACCTCCTCCGAGCTCGACACGATGCGCGCGGTGGGCCTCTCCTACAACCGCCTGCTGCGCATGCCCTACGCGATCACGCTGGTGCTGGTCGCGATCAACGTCGCGCTGGTGTTCTACATTCAGCCGGTCAGCCGCTACTACTACGAGCAGATGGAGTACGAGCTGCGCTCCGGCGCACTCGGGGCCTCGATCAAGGTCGGCGAGTTCAACACCATCGGCGGCCGCATGGCGCTGCGCATCGAGGCGAGCGAGGACGAGGGTCGGAAACTGGTCGGCATCTTCGCGCGGGTCGCCAACAAGAAGGGCCAGGTGCTCAGCATCTCCGCGCGCGAGGGATCGTTTCTCGCCACCAAGGACAACCCGGACACGATCATCCTGCGCCTCACCGAGGGCACGATCATCCAGGATACCGGCATGAAGGGCCAGACCCCGCGGGTGCTCTCCTTCAGCCGCCACGACCTCCCCATCGACCTCCCCGCGATCGAGAAGTTCCGCGCCCGCGGCGACGAGACCCGCGAATACATCCTGCCCGAGCTGCTCCGGATCGGCTGGAGCAAGGCGAGCCCCGCCGAGGCGCGCGATGCGAGCGTCGCGAGCTTCAATTTCCGCCTCGTCGAAGTGGTGATGATGCTGCTGATGCCGCTGCTCGCGGTGGCGCTGGCGATCCCGCCCAAGCGTTCGACGAGCGCATTGGGCGTGTTCGTCTCGATCGTGATGGTGGTCGCCTATCACAAGGTCAACCAGTACGGCGAGGACGTCGCCGCGCTGGGCCGGCTCGATCCGGTGCTGGCGCTGTGGGTGCCCTTCGCGCTGTTCGCCGCGCTGATCCTGTGGATGTATTACCGCGTCGCCTATGTCCCCGGCGGGCAGGCGATCGGGGCGCTCGAGACCGCCTTCGCCAAGCTCGCCAAGCGCCTCGGCAAGCTCTTCGCGCGCCGCCAGCCGCGCGGGGCCGCGCCGCGCGCCGCCGAACCCGCCCCTGCGGAATAGCCCATGCAGCTCGACTTCTTTCCCTCGCGCACGCTGACCTTCTATCTCGCGAAGCTGTTCATCGTGCGCATCCTCGCGGTGCTGGTGATGCTGGTGCTGGTGCTGCTCGCATTGGACCTGCTCTCGGCGACGGGGGACATCCTCGCGGTGAAGGGGAACGGCCAGGCCGAGATCCTCAAATATGCGAGCCTGCGCGCGCCGCAGCTGGCGAGCCGCTTCCTGCCCTATTCGGTGCTGCTCGCGACGCTCATCACGCTCGTGACCCTCAACCAGAACAGCGAGGTGGTGGCGATGAAGGCCGCCGGGCTCTCGGCCCACCAGGTGCTCGCCCCGCTGCTGCTCACCTCCGCGCTCGTCGCCGCGGTGAGCTTCGGCTTCAACGAGCGGATCGTCACCCGCGCCAATGCGACGCTCGATGCCTGGGAGGCGGCGGACTACGGCCCGATCCCAAGGGCCGAGACCGCGGGCGGGGTGCGCTCCAACCTCTACCTCATCGACGGCGACAACATCCTCGCCGCGGCGACCATGTCGGGCACCGGCAGGGACATCGTGCTGACCGGCGTCACCTGGTACGCCCGCGCGCCCGGCGGGATCATCCGCGAGCAGATCCGCAGCCCGCGCGCGACCTACGCCGCGCCCGGCTGGCAGCTCGAGAACGCGGTGCGCTTCGACGTCGCGGGCGCGGTCACCGAGCGCTCGCCGGCGCTGGTGGTCGGCCGGGACCTCACCCCCGAACGCATCGGCCTCCAATCGGTCGACGCCGACGGGCAGAGCTTCTGGGAACTCAAGCAGTCGATCGACGCCTACGAGATCGCCGGGCGCAACACCGACGAGATGCGCGCGAACTGGTGGCACCGCCTCTCGGGGCCGCTCTCGGCGCTGCTGATGCCGCTGCTCGGCTCGGTCGCCGCCTTCGGGCTCGCCCGCTCGGGCCAGCTGTTCGTGCGCGCGATCATCGGCATGGCGCTGGGGTTCGCCTATTTCGTCGTCGACAATGCCGCGCTCGCGATGGGGAGCTTCGGCGGCTACCCCCCGTTGCTCGCCGCCTGGGCGCCCTTCGTGCTGTTCCTGCTGCTCGGCGAGACGGTGCTGATCCGGACCGAGGAGTGACACCGACAGGTGCGCGAGACTGGTCGCTTCGGCTGGCACGGGCCGAGGACGTCGAGGGGCTTCGCGCACTGCTGCCCGAAGCCGCCGACCCGGCGCGCCTGATCCGCCGGGGGCACAGCCTCGTCACCCATGTCGGCGAGGCGCTGGCAGGCGCGCTGCTCGCCCAGCCCTTCAGCCGCGAATTGCACCTGTGGCACCTTGCGGTCGCAGCGCCTTACCGCGGGCGCGGGATCGGCAGCGGGCTGGTGCGCGCCGCGCAGATCGATGCGCGCAACACCGGGATGAAGGCGCTCACCTGCACCACCGACCGCGAGAGCCGCGCGCGGTTCTTCGCGCGGCTCGGTTTCGAGGAAGTCACAGCGCTCGACGCGCATCTCAGGCTCTCCGGCGAACTCGCGGTGGAGGTCGACGACGGGCTCGACGCGCAGCAGCGCTGCGCGATGATCTGCTTTCTGGATTGAGGCTTCACCCACGCTCCCCGTCCCTACGGGATGGAGGAAGACTCAGGCGCGCCGCCCCATCGTGCTCTTGGCGATCCGGCCGACCAGCGTCAGCATCCCCGGGTGGTTCGCGCCCTCGTAGGTCGAGCCCGTTCCCAATTCGCGCACCAGCCGGCGGTGCGCCTCGGGGAGGTCGTGGTAGGGCATCGAGGGCATCAGGTGGTGGAGCGCATGGTAGCGCAGGCCCACCGGCGCCCAGATCTCGGCGGCGAGGCCCGGCGGGGGGACGTTGACAGAGTCGAGGAACTGCGCGGTCACCGTCATCGCCTCGCCCTCGTTCTCCCACAGGTGCGCGACCAGCGTCCTCAGCTGGTTGAGCACCGCGGCGAAGGAGAGGATCGCCATCGCGGTCGCGAGCGGCTCCCAGCCGAACACGAAGGCGCTCGCGATCAGCGCCATCGCCCACAGGCTCGCGCCCGCTTCCTGCCAGCGCACCCGCCCGGCGAAGTCGCCCTCGGGCGCCTTGCGGCGGAACTCGGGATTGATCGAGAGCGCGGAGAAGCGCTCCCAGACGAAGGTGCGCAGAGGCGGGATTATCAACCCGAGCGGATAGAGAATGCCGAAGCGCAGCAGCAGGCCCACCGGAAGCAGCATCGCCACGAGCACGAACAGCGGCAGGCTCCACGGCTTCATCAGCGCGAGCGGCAGGTATTCGGGGTCCTCCACCGTGCCGTATTGCGTGCGCTTGTGATGGATGGTGTGGACGCCCTCGTACATGAAGGAGGGGGTGAGCATCGGGATGCCGACGAGGAGGTTCCACGCCGTGCGGAAGCCCGGCAGGGCGTCGCGGTGGATGTGGGTCAGCTCGTGGATGAACATCAGCGCGCGGTAGAGCGCCAGCGCCGCAACCAGCCCGGCGGCAATCTTCACGCCGATGCTGCCCGAGGCGATCGCCACCGCGATGCCGGCATAGCCGATCCCGGCCGAGAGCAGCATATCGGGCCAGTAGATCGACGCCTTCGCCTCGCCGAGCCCCTTGGTGAGGTCGCGCGCGGCGCGCAGCATCGCCTTGTCGTCCTCGGCCATGAACTGGACGCGCGTCGCCCGCACCGCGACCGGTGCGGCGCCTGGGGGCTGGGAGGGGATGGTCTGGTGCAGGGTCATTCTCGGCATTTCCTGTGGGGCCGCCCTACCCGAAAACGGGCGCGCGGCCAAACGCGTGTTGTTGGTCAATGTGATCGACGGCCTTGCGCAGATGGCGCCGGCGCGACACAGACGCCTTGACCTGACGCAATACGAGGACGAGCGCGTGACGGATGTGGCGAGCCGCGAGGCCGAGATAGTGATCGTGCCGGTGACCGGCAAGCGCGGGCGCGAGGCCTTCGTCGACCTCGGGAGGGCATTCTCCGACCGCCTGCCCCATTTCGTCCCCCAGATCCGCGCCGAGCAGCTCGAACTCGTCGATCCGGGCAAGAACCCCTTCTTCGGCCATGCGCGGGTCCAACTGTTCATCGCCGAGCGGGCCTGCAAGCCGGTCGGGCGCATCTCCGCGCATATCGACGAACTCGCGCTCGCCATGCCCGCCGAACAGGGCTTCGGCCCCGGCACCGGCTTCTTCGGCTATTTCGACGCCGAGGACGAGAGCGTCGCCCGCGCGCTGCTGACGGCGGCGGAAGGCTGGCTGGTGGCCGAGGGCATGACCCGGGTGCTCGGCCCGATCTCGCTGTCGATCTGGGAGGAGCCGGGGCTGCTGGTGAAGGGGCAGGATCACGCACCGATGCTGCTGATGGGCCACCACCCTGCGCATTACGCCGCCTGGATCGAGGCGGCGGGCTATAGCCTCGCGAAGACGCTCTACACCTACGATCTCGACATCTCGAAGGCCTTTCCCCCGCTGGTGCAGCGGATCGTGCAATCGGGCCACAAGAACGCGCGGATCACCGTGCGCCCGGTGCGCAAGCAGGACTGGGACGCGGAGGTGGCGACGATCCTCGGCATCCTCAACGATGCCTGGTCGGACAATTGGGGCTTCGTGCCCTTCACGCCGGAAGAGGTCGCCTACGCCGGCAAGAAGCTGCGGCCGATCATCAAGGAGGACCTCAACATGGTCGCCGAGCTCGACGGGCGGCCGGTCGCCTTCATGCTGACCTTCCCCGACGTCAATGACGCGCTGGCGAGGATCAGGGGCAGGCTCTTCCCGTTCGGGTGGATCACCATGCTGCGCTGGCTGCGCTTCCCGAGGGGCGCGGGGATGCGCGTGCCGCTGATGGGGGTGGTCAAGGAGCTCCACAACTCGCGCCTCGCCAGCCAGCTCGCCTTCATGATGATCGAGGCGATCCGCCACAACGCGAACACGAAATACGGCTCGGTGCGCGGCGAGATCGGTTGGATTCTCGAGGACAACCAGGGAATGGTGGCGATCGCCGACACGATCCAGAGCAAGATCAACCGCGAATACGCGATCTACGGGAAGGGTTTGGGGTAAGCGATCGCGCTGACGCGCGATGCAGACCTCCCGCCCCGCCTCCCCACCCGGCCACCAATAGTACCACTATTCTGTGGTGGCCGGGTGGGGAGGCGGGGCGGGAGGTCTGCGCCACCAAAGGTGGCTCCAAAGAAAAAAGGCCTCCGTTGCCGAAACAACGGAGGCCTTTCGGGATCGTATCACCAGCCGCTTGGACGGGAGGGGGGTCTCGGCGGTGACAATTCCAGAATGATCGTCCGCAACGTCGGTTCCCGGACCGGCCGAAATTTTTTTCGCGGGCGCGGAACAGGAAGCGGGGCCGAGAGATTCCAGAGACTTGCGGGTAAGCCGCGACGGCGCGGGCGCGACATTGTATGGCTGCGAATCGGCAGTTCCGGCCAATCCGCCGGCTCACCGACCAGCGAAAGGTGCCCCATGTCCCTCGCCAGCCAGATCGCGGCCAACCTGCCCTTCCTGCGCCGCTACGCCCGCGCGCTGACCGGATCGCAGACCACCGGCGACGCCTATGTCCGCGAGATGCTCGAGGGCGCGCTCGCCGACGAGGAGCTGAAGGCGAGCCTCGCGGGCGGCCGCGTCCCGCTCTACCGCGCCTTCGGCAAGCTCTGGGCGAGCGCCTCGGCGGCGATGGCGGCGGTCCCGGCCGACGGCACCGCGACCAGCGAGCACGAGGCCGGCGCGCAGGCGCGGCTCGGGATCATCACCCCGCCCGCGCGCCAGGCACTGCTGCTCACCACGCTCGAGGATTTCACCATCCCCGAGGCCGCGGCGATCCTCGAGACCACCCCCGAGGCGGTCGCCGCGCTGGTCGCCGAGGCGATCGCCGAGATCGACCGCGAGCAGTCTACAGCCGTGCTCATCATCGAGGACGAGCCGCTGATCGCGATGCAGCTGGAGGACCTCGTCACCGGATTGGGCCACACCGTCAGCGGCACCGCGGCGACCCGCACCCAGGCCCGCGCCGCGGTCGCCGAGGCGATGCCGGGGCTGGTGCTCGCCGACATCCAGCTCGCCGACGGCTCCTCGGGATTGGACGCGGTGGACGACATCCTGAGCGTCGGCTCGATGCCGGTGATCTTCATCACCGCCTACCCCGAGCGCCTGCTGACCGGCGACCGGCCCGAGCCGACCTATCTGGTGACGAAGCCGTTCCAGGAAGCGACCGTGCGCGCGGCGATCAGCCAGGCGCTGTTCTTCGGGTCGACCAGGCCTCTTTGATCGCGTGCCACCTGCGGTGGCGCAGACCACCCGCCCCGCCTCCGTCCGAGGGTTACGAAAACGTCCGGGGGACGTTTTCGCCGAGGGGCCGGCCACCAATGATACCATCAGGCTATGGTGGCCGGGTGGGGAGGCGGGGCGGGAGGTCTGCATCGTGCGTCAGCACGATCGCCATACTAGGGCTTCCGCACCCGCCGGTCTCCGTCCTTCTCGCGAATGCGGAACCCCGCGGGCCGCCGCACCGGGACCCGCAGCACGCAGCGCACGCCTTCGGGGGCGAAGTCGAGGGTGACGGGCTGGCGCAGCTCGTGGGCGACGACCTTCTCGATCAGCTCGGTGCCGAAGCCGCGGCGGCGCTGCGCGGCCGCGGGCGGTCCGCCGACCTCCTGCCACTCGACCTCGGCCCAGTTCGTCTCCGCGCCCTGCTCCTCGCCGCGCTGCCAGCGGATCGTCACCTGCCCGCCCGGCACGCTCAGCGCGCCGTATTTCGCCGCGTTGGTGGCGAGCTCGTGCACGGCGAGCCCGAAGGAGAGGGCATCGTTGGGGGCGAGCTCGAGCTCCGGCCCCTCGAGCCGGATCGCCTCGCCGAGCACCTCGCGGAAGTGCTGGAGCTCCGCCTCGATCACCGCGCGGATCGGGGTCGTCCCCCAGTCGGTCACCGTCAGCAGGTCATGCGTCGCCGAGAGCGCGCGGATCCGCCCCTGGAGGCTGTCGGCGAACTCGTCGAGGCTGTTCGACCGCCGCCGCGTCAGCGACAGGATCGACAGCACGTTGGCCAGCGTGTTCTTGACCCGGTGATTGAGCTCGCGGGTGAGCGAGTTCCTGATCGAGTGCTGCTCCTCGAAGAAGGCGAGCCGCGCCTGGTCCTCGAAGGCCTGCTGGGTGAGCAGCCGGGCGAGCAGCATGAGGAGGCTCGCGAAGCCCAGCCCGAAGATCAGCGTCACCATCGACAGCGGCGAGAGCACGCGCGCATCGACGCTCTCGATCACCAGCATCAGCTGGCGGTCGGCGATGTTGACCGCCTGCGAGACCGTCTCCTTCGGCGCCCCGCCGCCGACCGACTGCGCGACGAGCAGGTGCCCGGTCCCGACCTCGCCGTCGTAGAGCCTGACGCCGAAGCGCTCCTCCCCCTGCCGGTCGATCGCCGCGTCGAGGAACTCGCGCGCGCGGAAGGGCGTGTAGACGAAGCCCGCGAGCCGGGAGGCGCGAACCACCGGCATATAGATCGCGAAGGCCGGTGCGGTGCCGCTCGTCTCCTGCATCAGGATGATCCGGCCCGAGGCGGCGGGGCGCAGGTTCATCTCGGCCTCGGCCATCGCCGCGGCGCGCGCCGGGTCGGAATACATGTCGTAGCCCAATGCCCGGCGGTTGAGCGCGGTGGCGGGGGCGAACATCTGCACCGGCGCGACCCGTCCGGTTCCCGAGGCGGGCGCGGGGTAGATGTCGGGGTAGGAGGGCTGGCCGATGCGGGTCCTTGCGAGGAAGGCGGGCACGTCCTTCGCCTCGATCACCGGGATCCAGCCGATCCCTTCCGCGCCCGAGTATTCGGTGTTGAGCTTCAGCACCCGCACGAAGTTGTCGAAGGTCTCAGGGGAAACCTCCCCGAGGCTCGCGAACAGCGCCGCCCCGGCGCGCAGGTAGGAGGCAAAGCCGCTCCCGCTGCGGTCGAGCGCGGCGGCGACGCCTTGGGCATATTCGCGCATCTGCGCGCGCTCGCGGGCGCGGGCGTTGCTCTCGATCGCGAAGACCGAAAGCGCGGTGATCGCGGCGATGGCGAGGAAGATCGCGAGCGGGATCGCGCGCGGATACTGCACCAGCCAGCGCCGCGCCCGCGCCGTGCCCGAGGGCGGCGGGAGCGCCGGATCGGCGTCAGTTTCGGGGGCGAGCGGCTCGATGTCGTGTGTCCTGTCCGGCGCAGGCGGAACCAAACAGGTAGCGCATCGTTCCCGAATCGTCCAAACTCCGCTTTACCGGGACGGCGGGCCATGCTTCTGTCGCCCGCCCCGGCAGCGACAACGGCCCCGGCCGGGGGTCGCACGACGGGATCAGGGACGCGGCGCAAGGCAGGTATGGCTTCGAATTCAGCACAGGGCCCGGGCGGCAGCAGCGGCGGCGACGGCAGCGTCCCGCGCCGCGCGCCGGAATGGGCCGACGGCCTGAAGCAGCTGTACGATTCGGTGGTCGAGGAGGACCTGCCCGACACCTTCCGCGACCTGCTCGACCGGCTCGACGCGATCCCGACCAAGCGCGGGCCCGCCGGCGGGCAGGACGGCAGCCCGGGAGTGGGCGGCCAATGACGGACGGCGGCCGGCCCGGCAACCCGCGTTCGGTCACGGAGCAGTCCGATTTCAAGCGCGAGCTGACCCAGGTGGTGCCGCACCTGCGCGCCTTCGCCCGCGGGCTGTGCGGGCGGCCCGACCTCGCCGACGATCTCGTGCAGGAGACGCTGCTCAAGGCCTGGGCGGCGCAGGACCGCTTCGAGCCGGGCACCTCGATGCGCGCCTGGACCTTCGTGATCCTGAGGAACGCCTACCTCACCGACATGCGAAGGAACCGCTTCCGCGGCGAATATGACGAGGGCGTCGCCGAACGCATCCTGACAGCGCCCGCCGGGCAGGAGGAGCCGATCCACCTCTCCGATCTCCACCGCGCGCTGCTGACCCTCCCCGCCGAACGCCGCGAGGCGCTGCTGCTGGTCGGCGCGGGCGGCTTCTCCTACGAGGAGGCGGCGGCGATCTGCGGCTGCGCGGTCGGCACGATCAAGAGCCGCGTCGGCCGGGCCCGGGCCGCGCTGTCGGAGATGCTGGCGAACGGCGCGATTCCCCGGCGCTCGAGCGACGACGACGTCGCCCACCGCGCGATCCTCGAGGAATTGGACGAGGTAGCGGCGGGCAATGGGGTGAGTTCTCGCCCCTGATCGTCACCCCAGCGAAAGCTGGGGCCTAGAGCCTCATAGAACAGCGCCTGCCGCCCTGGGTCCCAGCTTTCGCTGGGATGACGACGAAGCAAAAAGGCCCGGAGGCGTTTCCGCCCCGGGCCTTCCCTTTATCCGTTCAGATCAGACTTACGCGTAGGTCCACACCGTCCCGCGCGCGAGGTTCTCGCTCGCGAAGGCCCAGTTGAGCTTGGTCTCGACCACCGCGTCGAGATAGGCGGGGCGCTTGTTCTGGTGATCGAGGTAGTAGGCGTGCTCCCACACGTCGAGCACCAGCAGCGGGTTGAAGCCCTTGTCCGCGAGCGTGTCGGCGTCGTGCGATTCCTCGACCGAGAGCGTGCCGTCCTTCTCGGCGAGCCACACCCAGCCGGACGCGAAGTGGCCCGCGCCGCGGTCCTTCAACTGCTGCTTGAGATTGTCGATCGAGCCGAAGGCCTCGTCGATCTTGGCGGCGAGCTCGGCCGAGGGCGCGGTGGTCGCGGGCGCGAGCGAGTTCCAGTAGAAGGCGTGGTTCCAGGTCTGCGCGGCGTTGTTGAACAGGCCCTGGTTGGTCCCGCGCGAGGCGGCGACGATTTCCTCGAGCGACTTCGTCTCGTGCTCGGTGCCGGCAATCGCGGCGTTCGTCTTGTCGACGTAGGTCTGGTGGTGCTTGCCGTGGTGGAACGACAGCGTCTCGGCCGAGATCGCGGGCTCGAGCGCGGTGTCGGCATAGGGAAGCGGGGAAAGTGCGAAAGCCATGGGGTTCTCCAAGGTCGTTGGTGTGAATCGGGTCGGGGCTCAGTAGCAGCAACGCAGATGAGGGCGAAGGGTTGCGGGATCAAGTCGCGGCGTGGGCCGTCTCGGCACCCCGGTCAACCGCGCTGGTGACCGCGACGTTCATCGTGACGTTGCCGAGGGTGCGCATCAGGTCGGGCAGCATCTCGACCGCGACGAGCAGTGCGAGCGGCTCGACCGGCACGCCCATCGCGAGCGCGATCGGGCCGATCGAGACGACGAAGCTGATCGATCCGGGCAGGCTCACCGCGGACAGGCTGATGATGCTGGCGATGAGGATGCCGGCGATGGCGACCGAGGGCGCGACCTCGACCCCGGCGAGCGCGGCGATGTAGTAGACCACCGCGAGGTTCATCGCGGCGCTGGTCGCCCGGAAGATCACCACCGCGAGCGGCAGGACGAATTCGGCGGTCGCGGGTCTGAGGCCGAGGCGTCCGGCCGAATCGAGCATCGCGGGCAGGCTCGCCAGCGAGGACTGGGTCGACAGCGCCACCGCCTGCGCGGGCAGCAGCGCGCGGGCAAAGCCGAAGAGCCCCTTGCCCCCCAGCACCGCCGCGACGAGGTAGGCGAGGAGGAAGATGAAGGTCCCCATCAGGGTGACGGTCACGACATAGTGCCCGAGCGCCGCGAAGGCCCCGCCGCCGCTCTGCACGCCCACCCCGTAGGCGAGCGCCAGCACGCCGACGGGTGCTGCGGCGAGCACCCAGCCGATGATCAGCAGCATCGCATTGCCGAGCGCGTGGAAGAAACCGAGCAGCCGCTCGCCCTCGACCTCCGGCAGGCGGGTGATCGCAACCGCGAACATCACGAAGAACAGCGTCAGCGGCAGCATCGCCGTCTCGGCCGCGGCGGCGACGACGTTGGGCGAGACCAGCGTCGCGAGGAAATCGAGCACCTCGGGCACCTTGCCGACGTCCTTGGGGCTGTTGGCGAGGAACGCCTCGGCCCCCTGCGGCACCGGGAAAGCGGCGAGCAGCATCGGCATGAACACCGAGGTGAAGGCCCCGCCCGCGAGCTGCACGGCGACCATGATCGCGATCATCCGCTGCGCCACCTTGCCGACCCGCGCGGCGTGGATCATCTGCACGAGGCCGAGCACCAGCAGCGCCGCGACCAGCGGGATGATCGTCATCTGCAGGGCCTTGAGCCACCATCCGCCGACGAGCCCGGCGATCTTCGTCACATCCTCGGGCGCGCCGGCGAGTCCGCCGACGATTCCGGCACCCAGCCCGCCGACCAGCGCGGCGAAGGTCAGCGCCACCGGCAGGCGGATCTCGACCAGCGCGAACTTCCCCTGCCCGGCCGCATGGCTGCCGGTCTTCCTAGCTTCGTTTTCCTGCAACGACCTGTCCTCAACCGGGCGCAGCGCCCTTCCCTTTGACCGATAACCGCGCCAGAAGAATGAGACAACACGGGCCGCGACACGCACGAGGGCAGGGGACACGATGGCAAGGAAGCTGTTCGGGACCGACGGGATCAGGGGCCGCACCAACGCGGGCGCGATGACCGCGGCGACGGCGATGAAGGTCGGGCTCGCCGCGGGCCGCCACTTCATGCGCGGCGGGCACCGGCACCGGGTGGTGATCGGCAAGGACACGCGCCTGTCGGGCTACATGATGGAGAGCGCGCTCGTCGCGGGATTCACCTCGGTCGGCATGGACGTCATCATGACCGGCCCGCTCCCCACCCCCGCCATCGCGCTCCTCACCCGCGAGATGCGCGCCGACCTCGGGGTGATGATCTCGGCGAGCCACAACCCCTACGCCGACAACGGCATCAAGCTGTTCGGCCCCGACGGCTTCAAGCTCTCCGACGAGGCGGAGATGGCGATCGAGGCGCTCATCGCCGATCCCGACATTCCCCTCGCCCCGCCCGAGGCGATCGGCCGCGCCCGGCGGATCGAGGACGCGCGCGGGCGCTATATCCACGCGGTGAAGGATTCGGTCTCCTCGGAGATCAGCTTCGACGGCCTCAAGGTGGTGGTCGATTGCGCCAACGGGGCTGCCTACCAGGTCGCGCCCTCGGCGATCTGGGAACTGGGCGCGGAGGTGGTCGCGCTCGGGGTGACGCCCAACGGCACCAACATCAACGACGGCGTCGGCTCGACCGCGATCGCCGCGCTTCAGGCCAAGGTGGTCGAGGAGGGCGCGGACATCGGCATCGCCCTCGACGGCGACGCGGACCGGCTGATCGTGGTCGACGAGACCGGCCGCGCGGTCGACGGCGACCAGATCATGGCGCTGATCGCGGGCCGGATGCAGGACCGGGGGAGCCTCAGGGGCGGCGGGATCGTCGCGACGGTGATGAGCAATCTGGGGCTCGAACGCTACCTCGCGGGCCGCGGGCTCGACCTGATCCGCGCCAAGGTCGGCGACCGCTACGTGCTCGAGGCGATGAAGGCGGGCGGCTACAATGTCGGCGGCGAGCAGTCGGGGCACATGATCCTCCTCGACTACGCCACGACCGGCGACGGCACGGTCGCCGCGCTCCGGGTGCTCGCGAGCCTCGTGCGCAGCGGCAAGCCCGCGAGCGAGCTGCTCCACGTCTTCGACCCCGTGCCGCAGCTCCTCAAGAACGTGCGCTACGAGGGCGGCAAGCCTCTCGACAACGCCGCGGTGCAGAAGGTGATCGCCGAGGCCGAGGCGAGCCTTGCCGGCAAGGGCCGCCTCGTGATCCGCCCCTCGGGCACCGAGCCGGTGATCCGGGTGATGGCCGAAGGCGACGACCAGCGCCAGGTCGAAGCGGTGGTCGACGCGATCTGCGAGGCGGTGCGCGAGGCGGTTTAGGACAACCACACAAACCCCGCTCGCCCTGAGCTTGTCGAAGGGCTGTCCTTCTTCCTATCGTGCCGCAAGAAAGGAAGTGCAGTGCTTCGACAAGCTCGGCACGAGCGGAATTAGGAGGTTAGGCCCATGCTCGAAATGCGCCCCGATTGCGAGACCTGCGGCGTGCTCCTGCCCGCCGATGCGCCCGGCGCCTTCATCTGCTCCTTCGAGTGCACCTACTGCGCCGAATGCGCCGAGGACCTCGACGACCGCTGCCCCAATTGCGGCGGCGAGCTGATGGACCGGCCGACCCGGGCGAAGGCGCTCCACGCGAAGTTCCCGCCGAGCACGACACGCAAGTTCAAGGGCTGAGCCGCCCGCGGGTCCCGCGTCAGCCGAGCAGCACGCCTGCCGGCGCGCCGACCAGCAGCAGGCCGGCGCCGACCGCCTCCATCCCGACCGCGGCCCAGTTCTTCGCCGTGTTGCCGTCGTCGAGTGCGATCGAGATCACCCGTCCGACCGCCGCGCCCAGCCAGCAGGCGCCGGCGGTCAGAAAGGCGTGGGGGTCCTGCGTCACCAGCGGAACCGCGCCAAGGAACACGAAGGTCACGCCGAGCGTCCCGCGAAACTCCGCACGCGCGGGCGGCGTCGAGGCGACCAGCCCGGTGAGCGCCGATGCCTTGCCGGGAAAGAACAGGCCGAGGCATCCCATGCCGATCGTCGCCGCCGCGCCGAGGTTGTTGAGCCACTCCATGATCCACGCTCCCCTTGCTTGCAGGCATGGGCTATCGCGCGGATCACCTTTCGTATAGTACGCACCTTCTGGTGCCTGCCACAGGCGTGTGAGGAGACGACCGATGCAACCCGACGTGATGGCCAAGCGCTGCGCCTCGCGCGCCTACATGGCACTGCTCGCCGACAAGTGGTCGCTGCTCGTCATCAACGCGCTGGGCGAGGGGCCGATGCGCAACGGCGCGCTGATGCGCCGGATCGAGGGCATCTCGCAGAAGATGCTCACCCAGACGCTGCGGAGCCTCGAGACGCTGCACATCGTCGCGCGCCGCGACCTCCAGACCATCCCGCCGAACGTCACCTACGAGCTCACCGCGCTCGGGCAGTCGCTGCGGCGCGAGGCGGTGGCGCTGATCCGCTGGGTCGAGGCGCACGTGCCCGACCTCGCGCCGCGCTGAGCGCCCCGGGCGGCTAGCCCTTCGGCTTTCCGCTCTTCGGTCGGCCGCGCACCTCGTCGTGCTTGAGCTGCGCAGTCGAGGGCTTGGCCCCGCCCGCCTTGCCGCCGCGCTTGCCTGCGTGGCCGTCGCCGCCCGCGGGGACGGCACCGGGGTGGACGTCGGCGCTCTTCTTGGTGGTCATGTCATGTCGCTCCTTCAGGGGAAGCGCCGAGCCTCGCCCCCGCAGCGAGGCCGGGCCATGACATGGGCGAGCCGCATGGGAGGCGAACCGGCGGTCCGGCGCGCCTCCCGGGCGGTTCAGGGCTTGCGCGCCGTCGCCGGGTCGACGCCCGCACGGCGCAGCGCCTCGTCGAGCGCCTCGCTGGCCGGAACCGCAACGTCGGGGGCGATGCCGGTGCCCTCCCAGCCAACCCCGGTGCGCGGGTCGAGCGTGCGGCCGTTGGGGACGAAGGCGGCGTAGCTGAAGCCCTTGTCGAGCGGCACCATCCCGCCGAAATTCCCCGCACCGTAGGTCGTCTCGCCGATCAGCGTCGCGCGGGCCGTGCCCTTAAGCGCCAGCGCGAGGTGCTCGGCGGCGGACGCGCTGCGCTTGCTCGTCAGCACGAAGACCTGCGCGCGCTGGAAGGCGCCGTCCTTGGCGGGCTCGACATAGTGCTCGTCGCGCACCATGCCCTCGGGGCCCGCGACGCGGCGCACCCGCGCATCCTCGACCGGCGAGCCCTGCCGCGCGGCGACGCTCGCACGGGTGTCCATCGCCACGAGCGTCGTCGGCTCGGCGTAGATCTCGGGGAAGAGCAGGTCCATCTCGGCGAGCCCCCCGCCGCGGTGGCCGCGGATGTCGATGATGAGCGTTTTCGCGCCGCGGTGCTCGGCGATGAAGCTGCGGAGCGCGGCCATCGTCGCCTCGGTGCCGAAGAAGGCGTCGAAGCCGATATAGGCCACCCCCTCGGCGAGCCAGCCCGAGCCGGTAATGGTGTTGGTGTCCGGCCCCGGCATCCCCGGCCCGCCGCCGCCCTGCCGCTCGCCCTCGGGCCCGCCGCGCGCCTCGGGGGGGACGACGTGGACGCGCAGGTGCCCGTCGGGCGAGACCGCCTGGAGGTCGGCGCTGACCGCCTTGGCGAAGGCCTCGGCGCTCGCCGAGCCGTCGTATTTCCCGGCCGCGAGGTTGGCGCGCAGCATCGCGGCATAGGCCCGGCCCTTGTCGGGGAAGACGAAGTCCTCCTCGAGCCGGGTGGCGAGCGCCGCGACCGCCTCGCGGCCGACGGCGGGATCGAAGGGGGTCGCGGCGGGCGCGGCGGCGGGGACGGCAGGCGCCGCCGACTGGGCGAGCACCGCGCCCGCAGGGAGAACCGCGGCAGCCGCGGCGAGGAGAAGGATGCGCATTCGGGGGTAACCTCTTCAACGTGTCTTAGTCCCACAACACACTAGGCCGATCCGGCAACCAGTTGCGCGTAAAATTCGTGCGCACCGTGCCAGAATCTGGCACACTCGCCGCGATGCTCGACGATTTCGACCGCGCCCTTCTCACCCACGTCCAGCGCGACGACGGCGCGACTGCCGAGGAGCTCGCGACCCGCGTCGCGCTCTCCCCCTCGGCGATCGCGCGGCGGCTCAGGCGGCTGCGGCGCGACGGGTGGATCGCGGCGACCATCGCGCTCCTCTCCCCGCGCCTCACCGAGCGGCGCCTGCGCGCGGTCGTCGCGCTGCAGCTCGCCGAGCACGCCGACCTCAAGGGCAAGCGCGCGCTGCTCGACCGGCTCGCGGCCGCGCCGCAGGTGCAGTTCTGCTACGAGCTCGCCGGGGCGGTCGACCTCCAGCTGCTGCTCGACTGCCGCGACATGGCCGAGTTCAACGCGCTCGTCGAAGCCCTGTTCGAGAGCGACGGCGTGGTGCGCCGCTACGAGACGAGCTTCGTCAAGCGCGCGGTCAAGTTCGCGCCCTTCATCGACCTCGCCGCCCCCGACAGCGCGGCCTGATCCTCTCCGTCCCGGCATTTGCACGGCAAGGCCGAAGCGGCGAAACCTTCCGTGCCGCGTGCGCCTTGTCCCCGGACCAGCGTGAAGGAGACGAGAGCATGGACGACGAGCGCATCTGGGAATTCGAGGCGAGCCTGTGGACCGGCGATGCCGAACACTACCGCAAGGTCATCGACGCGGCCTGCCTGATGGTCCTCCCCGCCGAGCCCTTCACCTTCACCGGCGCAGACGCGATCCGCGCGGTGCAGGACACCCCGCGCTGGGAGGAGGTGACCTTCTCGCACCAGCAGGTTGCGCGCCCGCAGGAGGGGCTGATCGTGATCCACTACAAGGCCGAGGCGCAGCGCGAGGGGCAGGCCTACTCCGCCTATTGCACGAGCACCCTCAGACGCCTCGCGCACGACGAATGGCGCGTGGTCCAGCACCAGCAGACGGTCCCGCTCACGACCGGCTGACGGCGCGGGGGCGAGCCTGCTATGGCGGGGGGATGACCACCCCTGCTCCCCCCCGCATCCTCTCCATCGCCGGCTCCGACTCGAGCGGCGGGGCGGGGATCCAGGCCGACATCAAGACCATCGCGATGCTCGGCGGCTATGCCATGACCGCCGTCACCGCGATCACCGCGCAGAACACCCGCGGGGTGCAGGGGATCGCCGGAATCGCCCCGGAGATGGTCGCGCGGCAGATCGCCGCCTGCGTCAGCGACATCGGGGTCGATGCGGTGAAGATCGGAATGCTCCACGAGGTGCCCGTCATCGCCGCCGTCGCCGCCGCGCTCGAGGGGCTGGCCGTGCCGGTGGTGCTCGATCCGGTCATGATCGCGACCTCGGGCGCCGCGCTGATCGATCCGCAAGCGGTCGCGGCCTTGCGCGAGCAGCTGTTCCCGCGCGCGCGCCTCCTCACCCCCAACCTCCCCGAGCTCGCCGCGCTGACCGGGCGCTCCTTTACCGGCACCGCGGCGATGGTCGCGGCGGCCGAGGCGCTGGCCGAGGCGAGCGGCGCGGCGGTGCTGGCCAAGGGCGGGCACGCCGACGGGGAGACCATCACCGACGTGCTGGTGGTCCCCGGCGAGCGCCCCCGCTTCTACGAGCACGCGCGGATCGACACGGTCCACACCCACGGGACGGGCTGCACGCTGTCGTCCGCCATCGCCACGCTGCTCGGGCGCGGCGAGAGCCTTGCGGAGGCGGTGCGGCTGGGCCGCGAGTTCGTCTTTGCCGCGATCGCAGCCGCCCCCGGCTACGGCGGCGGCCACGGTCCGCTCGGCCATCAGGCGGTGCGCCCGGCATGATGGCGCCGGTGATCCGGGTCGACGGCACGGGAGCGGACCCCTGCGGGGGGACGGTGCGGATCGACTGGCCCAAGGCGCTATGGAACGCGGGCATGATCGCCGGAACGCTCGCCGCGCTGGCGATGGCGACCCGGCAGGCGGTCGCCCTGTTCCTCGTCCTCACCTGGGCGAGCCTGCTCGTCGGACATTCGGTCGGCATGCACCGGATGATGATCCACCGCACCTTCCGCGCGAAGCCGTGGGTGGCCCGCACGCTGATCTATGTCGGCACGCTGGTCGGCGTCTCCGGCCCCTCGGGCATCATCCGCATCCATGACACCCGCGACTGGGCGCAGCGCGAGCCCCGCTGCCACGACTTCTTCGCCCACCGCGCCGGGTTCTGGCAGGACCTCGCCTGGAACCTCTTCTGCCGCTTCGACTTCACGCGCCCGCCGCGGATCGTGATCGAACCTGCCATCGCCGCGGACCCCTTCTTCCGCTTCCTCGATGCGACATGGCGCTGGCAGCAGGTGCCGCTGGCGCTGGTGCTCTACGCGGCGGGCGGCTGGCCCTTTGTCCTGTGGGGCGTGTGCGCGCGGGTCTTCGTCAGCACCGCGGGGCACTGGAGCGTCACCTGGTTCTGCCACAATCCCGGACCGGGGCGGTGGATCGTCAGGGGCGCAGGCATCCAGGCCTCGAACCTCCCCGGCCTCGGCCTCCTCACCTATGGCGAGTGCTGGCACAACAACCACCACGCCTTCCCCGAGAGCGCGCGCATCGGGCTGGAGCCCGGCCAGACCGATCCCGGCTGGTGGGTGATCCGCGCGATGGCGCGGCTGGGGTGGGTGAGCGACGTGGGCGCGCCGCGGCCCGAGGGCGCGCGGGAGGATCTGGAGGAGCGGGGGCAAGACCTGCCCCGCCGGGCGGACCTCAATCCTCCGAGGGTTCCCGGATCTCGTAGAAGTCGCTGATGCACTTCCACGCGTCCTCCGCCGTCTCGCACCAGGTGATGAGGTCGAGGTCGCCCTTGGAGATCACGCCCTCCTCGGCGAGCGCCTCGAAGTTGACGACGCGCTCCCAGAATTCCTTGCCGAACAGGATGATCGGCATGGGCTTCATCTTGCCGGTCTGGATCAGGGTGATGAGCTCGAAGAACTCGTCGAAGGTGCCGAAGCCGCCGGGGAAGACCGCGACCGCACGGGCGCGCAGGAGGAAGTGCATCTTCCTCAACGCGAAGTAGTGGAACTGGAACGAGAGGTAGGGCGTCACGTAGGGGTTGGGCGCCTGCTCGTGGGGGAGGACGATGTTGAGCCCGATCGATTCGGAGCCCGCGTCGGACGCGCCGCGGTTCCCCGCCTCCATGATCGACGGCCCACCCCCGGTGGTGACGACGAACTGGCGGAGGCCGTTCTCGATGATCCCCTTCTCGCTGACGAGCCGGGCGAGGCGGTAGGCCTCGTCGTAGTACTTCGCCTTCGCCGCGAGCCGCTCGGCGACTGTCTTGTCCCACTCCGAGCCGTTCTGGGCCGCCGCGAGCCGCGCCTCGGCCTGCGCGGGGCTGGGGATGCGGGCCGAGCCGTACATCACCAGCGTCGAGCCGACCCGCGCCTCGTCGAGCAGCATTTCGGGCTTCAGCAGCTCGAGCTGGAAGCGGACCGGACGCAGCTCGTCGCGCAGCAGGAAGTCGGTGTCGCGGAAGGCGAGCTTGTAGGCCGGGTGCGCGGTCTGGGGGGTGCGCTCGGGCCCGCCCTCGGCGAAGCGGGTCTCCTCGCCGGCGCGGTAGAACTTGCGGTCAGTCAGGTCTTTGTCGGTCATGCACGGGTCCCTGCCAGACCCCCGCTGGCCCGGCAATAGCCGGCGTTTGCCGGGCGTCAGGCCGCGGCGAGGCGCATCAGGTTGGCGACCGCCGCCGGGCCGGTCTTGCGCAGCTCCTGGAGGATCGCAATCCGCGCGGTGTCGCTCTTGTCGAGCGCGGCGGCGATCTTGCCGAACCCGTCGAGCCGGCTCCGGCGGATCCACGCGCCGAGCCGCTCGTCGCCGAACCAGGCGCCCTGGTTCATGATGTTGACGATGTTGGTGGTGAGGAAGTCCTTGAGCGAATGCGGGAAGGGCACGGTCCGGCAGAGCGCGTTCCGGACCGCGTCGTCTTCGTAGTGGACCTCGACATAGGCGATCAGCGCGGCCGAGAAGCACGGCTGGGGGACGCGCACGAGCTGGGGGACGATCGTCTCGCCCTGGAAGATCGGCTGCGTCGGCCTGGGCTCGACCGCCGAGGCGGTGCAGTCGATGTAGAGCGCGTTCGGAATGGCGGGCTCGGTGCCCTCCTCGAGCTGGATCATGTCCGGCCGGATCGCCGCGACCCGGCCCTTTCGCACGACATTCGTGACGCAGCGCAGCGCCTCGACCTCGCCGCGCGAGATGGTCGCGTAGTGAAACATGGTGGGGGTCACCTCGGGGTCGATCCGGAGCATCATCCCCGCCGCCTCGAGCCGGGCGAAGATGTCCTCGGGCGAGGTCCCCTCGGCGAAGGCGCGCATCTGGGCGAGCTGGGCGCCGAACACCGCGTCGAAGAACTCCGCGCCCGGCTGGGTCGTGGCGCGGTCGATGAGCCAGCTCTCGCGCGGCTTGACCCACTGGATCGCCTCGGGAGGCGTGCCCATCGCGAGCAGCCAGCCCACAGTGTCCATGGCGGTCTTTCCCGCGCCGAGGACCACGAAGCGCTCCGGCCGCTCGGGGGCGAGCCACAGGCGGGCGAGCTGGCCGGGGGGCACCACGCGCACGCCTTCCCCGATGGCGAAGCGCGGGGTGTGGTTCGCCGGGATCACCGGGCTCATCAGAGTGGAATCGACGAGCTTGCGGCGAACCGTCACCTGCACCGCCTCGCCCGACATCAGCGAGACCACCCGGCCCTCTCCCCGATAGTCCGACATCGGCAGCCACGTGACCCGGCCCGAGGGCAGCAGGCTCTGGCGCAGCACCTTGTCGAAATAGCCGCTCACCTCCGCCCCCGAGGCGAGCTCGTAAAGCCCCGCGTTTACCCCGTGCGCGTCCTTGCGGTTCTCGCCCAGCGGCAGCGAGTTCACCCCGTAGAAGGCCGAGGGCTGGTGCAGCGCGACGAAGGGATAGGCGTCGTTCCAGTGCCCGCCGGGCCGCGACTGCCGGTCGACGATGGTGACGTGCGCGTCGCTCTCGGCGATCATGGTGTCGGCGAAGGCCATCCCCACGGCGCCTGCGCCGATGATCAGGTAATCGGTCTCGATGTGGCGCACGGCCCTGCTCCTGACGTCATTTACACCGTAAATTTACAGCGTAAGATTGCTGAGTCAAGCCGCCCCGGCTAGGCTCTCCCGCGATGCCCCCCGCCTCGCGCACCCTTTCCGATGCCGAGCTGGCCGCCTTCAAGGAGCGGCTGTGCGACGTCGCCGAAGCGATGTTCGCGCAAGCCGGCGCCGCCCATGTCTCGATGCGCCAGATCGCCGCCGCGCTCGGGGTGAGCCCGATGACGCCCTACCGCTATTTCGCGGGCCGCGAGGAGATCCTCGCCGCGGTGCGCATCCGCGGCTTCGAACGCTTCGCCGGGCTGCTCGAGGCGGCCCATGCCGGGACCCCCGGCAGCGCCGCCGCCAAGGCCGCCGCGGCGGGGCGCGCCTATGTCGACTTCGCGCTGGCCAACGCCAACACCTACCGGCTGATGTTCGACACGCACCAGCAGGGGGACAGCGCAGACACCCCGCTCGGCCGCGCGGTGGCGCGGGCGCGGGCGACGCTGTCGGTCTATGGCGACGGGCTGATCGCCGCCGGGACGCCCGAAGCCGAGGCGCGGGCGATGGAGCTTCTCATCTGGTCGACGCTCCACGGCGCGGTGACGCTCGAACTCGCGGGCACCACCCCGCCCGGTTCGGCGCGCGAGACGCTGCGGCTGCTCGCGCGGCTCGGCTAGCCCCGCGCCGCCGCGATCACCTTGAAGGTCGCCGCGGCCTTGGCGACGAGCGCGCCGTCGGCGCTGATCCGCGCGTCGGCGAAGGCGAGCGAGCGGCCGAGCTTCGCCGGCACCGCGCGGACTTCGAGCCACTGGCCGATCCGGCCGACCGACAGGAAATCGACCGACAGGCTGACGGTCAGCGCCGAGGTGCCCTCCATCCCGAGCACGCAGGCGAGCCCCATCGCATTGTCGGCGAGCGCGGAGATCACTCCGCCGTGGAGCAGCCCGCGGGCGTTGCAATGCGCCGCGGCGATCCTCAGGCCGAGGCTGAAGGCCTCGCCCTCGGCCCGCGCGAAGAGCGGCTCCCAGGGATCGGTCACCGGGCTCTTGCGGAAATGCGGCTCCCAGCCGGGCGGCACGTCGCCGCTCATCGCGCGAGGAATTCCCGGATCGCCGCCAGCACCAGCTCGGGCGCCTCGAGCTCGGGCGTGTGGCCGAGGTCGTCGAAAGTGACCGTGGCGACGCCGTCATACAGCGCGGCGAGCGAATGGGCGTTGCCCTCGGGGTGCGAGCGGTCGGCGGCGCCCCAGATCGAGAGGATCGGCTGCGGCGGGCGGGGGAGCTCGCCTTCGAGGTCCATGTAGATCTGGTAGGCGCTCGCCAGCGACCACATCGCACCGTGCGCGAAGGAGCGTTCGGCGCAGGCGCACAGGTGCGGAATTTGCTCCTTGCGTCCGACCGAGAGCCGGTACCAGTCGGGCATCCGCTTGGGCGCCATCCGCGCCATCGCCAGCTGGCCGAGCACGGGGCGGGCGAGGATGCCCTTGGGGTCGCGCCCCGCCTTCCACCGCGCGAAGGCCGCGGTCCCGCCCGCCTGCATCAGCGCAAGGTGCGAGGCGAGCGCGGGGCGGCGCGCGGCGATGTCGAGCGCGGCGAGGCTGGCGACGCAGGAGAAGGCGAAGATGCTCCCCTCCCCCGCGACCGCTTCGAGAAAGGCGGCAAGATCGTCGTTGGTCTCGCGGAAGGCGAAGCCGTAGTCGCCGGTGGTCGCGGAAAAGCCCATCGCGGGAAGCTCGACGACGATCACCCGGAAGCGGGCGGCGAAGGCCTCGACGAGCGGCCCGTAGACCTCGATGGTCATCGGCGGGTCGGCGGTGAAGACGATCGTCGGCCCGGCGCCCACCTCGAGGTAGCGGTATTGCACCTTGGGGGTGCGGTGGAACCTGACCTGCGGGGTCGCGGTCGCGGGCCAGCCGCTGCGGAAGGCACGCATCTTCGCCTCGCCCCCGCGGGTGTCGAGCCGCGCACCGAGCCGCGCGAGGAGGCCGGTCACGGCAGCTCTCCCGGCCGGCGGGCGGCGCGCGCGAGCACCAGCGCCGCGATCACCAGGAACACCGCGATCCCGAGGTGGCGCGCGACGATCGCCGTCGGCGCGCCCGCCTCGGAAGCCAGCCACGCGTCGCCGAGCGGCATGACCAGCGCGGCAACCGCCATCCAGCGCAGCGCGGCGAAATCGCGGCGCAGCAGCAGGATCGCGGCGAGCACCGCGACAAAGCCGGCGCGCAGGCCGTAGACCTGCACCCAGCCGAGCGCGTCGAGCGCGTCGACCGGCAGGCCCATGTAGGTGGCGAACCCCTGCGGATCGAGCGCGGTGCGCAGCGCGTTCACCCCTTGGAGCACCGCCATGATCCCGGCGAGCGCGAAGCCCGCGACGTGGCTCGGGCGAAGTGTCGATGTCGATTGTGCCATGGCAGCCTCCCTCGTGATCGTGTGCACGGCATGGTAAGCGATTGCGCGGCGCGGGTGATCTTGCGATATGGCAAAACAGTTTTCGATTATCGCAAGGACGTGCCGCGATGCCGCTCGATCCGCAGGACCTCGGCGACCTGGTCGCGATCCGCGACGCGGGCACGCTCAGCGCGGCGGCGAGGCTGCGCGGGGTGGCGGTTTCGACCGTCTCGCGGCGCGTCGCGGCGCTCGAGGAGGCGCTCGGGCTCCAGCTCGTCGACCGGCGCACCGATGGGGTGCGGCTGAGCCGCGAGGGCCTTGCGCTGGCCGAGGCCGCCGCCCCGCTCGCCGAGCAGGTGCGGCGGGTCGAGCGGGTCGCGGAGAGCCTCAGGCAGGGGGCGCGGCGCGTGCCGGTGCGGATCTCGGCGACCGAGTTCGTGATCTCCGACGTGCTCGCCCCGGCGCTCGGGCGATTGTGGGCGATGGGGGCGGATGTCCCGGTGCACTTGCAGTCGCAGGCCGACATCGTCAGCCTCGCGGGCCGCGACGCCGACCTCGCGATCCGCATGGTCCGGCCCGAGGGCGCGAGCCTTTATGCGCGGCGGCTGGCGGATATCCGGCTGGGGCTGTTCGCTGCGCCCGGCTATCTCGGGGCCCGCGCGCCGGAAGAGCTCGACCTCGCGCGCGAACGCCTGCTGATCTACGACGAGAGCTACGGCCGCCTGCCCGAGCTTGCCTGGGTCGAGCGCCACGGCCTCGCCGAGGCGGTGGCGATGCGCACCGGCAGCACGCGCGGGCTGCTGGCGGCGGCGCTCGGCGGCGGCGGGGTCGCGATGTGTCCCGCCCCCTTCGCGCTGCGCACCGCCGGCGCGCTGGTCGAGATCCCCCCGCCCTCGCCCCTGCCGAGCCGCCAGCCGTGGCTGATCGTCCACCGCGACCTGCGCGGCCTTGCAGGGATAAGGCTGGTGCAGAAGTGGATCGTCGAGGCCTTCGCCGGCCTGCCGGGCGGGGGATGACGGATTCGCAGGCCGGGCCTTGCAACCCTCCAGACCCCGTCCAGACGCCCTTTGGCCCCGTCCAGACCCCTCCGAGAGCCCTCCAGACCCCCGCCAAATGCGCGTTTTCGCGATGTTTCACGTGAAACATCCGGAAAATGGGGGGGTGCGGATACCGAATTCACGATCGACCGGAGAGCGCGCCGGTCTTTCCCGCAGACGACCGTCGATGACTCACGCCCGTAGGCGGGTTCGTTACAGGCGTGCAATGAACTCGGAAAAAGATCGACACAATCGGCGGCGATGAGACCCCCGGGGGCCATGACGCTCGCGCCGGACCGGCGCGGGCCGCCTGGGAGATTGGTTCACCATGACGATTGGACGCCTGGCCCTGCTCGCAACCGCCGGGGCACCGGCGATGCTTGCCTCGCCGCTGCTTGCACAGACCACCGTGAACGACGAGCGCACCGGACCGCTGCGGACTTCGCAGGCCGGCAACATCACCCTCACCGAGGACGGAGTGGTGACCGTCACCAGCGGGCCGGCGATCATCGTCGATAGCGCCAACTCGGTCACCAGCGAGGGCGAGATCGAGACCGGCGAGGACAGCGGCGCGGCGGGGATCGCCATCCGGCCCAACATCGCCGCCAACATCACCAACGAGGGCGACATCTACGTGCGCGAGAGCTTCTCGCCCGAGGATCGCAACGAGGACGGCGTCGTCGACGGGCCGGTCGCCCGCGCGTCGGGGCGCTATGGCATCCTCGTCGAGCCGGGCGGCACCTACACCGGCAACATCACCGATGACGGCCGGATCGTGGTCGAGGGGCTCAACTCCGGCGGGATCGTCGTCGCCTCGACGATGCGCGGCGACCTCGTGCACACCGGGTCGATCAGCGTGCTCGGCGACAACTCGGTCGGGGTGCGCACCGCGCGGGTCGAGGGCGATGTGCAGCTGCGCGGCGACATCACCGTGCTCGGCCGCGGTGCGAGCGCCTATGTCGCCGAGGGCCCGATCGACGGCGAGCTGGTGCTGCAGGGGACCATCGCCCAGCGCACCAACTATACCGACGACCGCGGGCGGAGCATGTCGCTCTCGCGCAACGACCTGCGCGCCGGCGCAGCTGCGGTGTGGATCAAGGGCGACGTCACCGGCGGGATCACCGTCGCCGAGCCGCCCGAGACCGAAAGCGCCAGCGACGACGACGAAGACGACGACGGCTTCGACGATGCCGACGAGGGCACAGGCTCGGTCGTCGGCTACGGCGCCGCGCCGGCGCTGCTGATCGGGGGCAGCGGCCCGATCACCATCGGCGCGGGCGATCGCGGCTTCGCCCTGCAGATCGACGGGAGCGTGAGCGGCAACGGCGGGAGCCGCGGCATCGATGCCACCGGGGTCTCGATCGGCGGATCGGGCGAGGTCGTGACGCTCGAGGGCGGAGTGCTGCTCACCGGGCGCATCAACGCCTCGACCATCGACACGACGGCGACCGGCCTCCTGATCGGCCGCAATGCCGTGGTTCCCACGCTCGAGCTTCGCGACGGCGGGACGATCACCACCTCGATCAGCTCGACCGGCGACGGCGCTTCGGTCGGGGTCCGGGACCTCTCGGGCACGCTGACGACGATCCGCAGCCAGGGCTTCATCACCGCCAACGGCTCCTTCGAGGACGAGGTGGTCGCGATCGACCTCTCCGCCAACACCACCGGCGTATCGATCATCCAGTACTCGGCCGACGACGAGGACGAGGACGAGGAGGACCTCGTCAACACGTCGATCAGCGGCGACATCCGGACCGGCTCCGGCAACGACCTTGTCGACATTTCCGACGGCCAGGTGCGCGGGGATGCCTTCCTGGGCTCCGGCTCGGACACGGTGAAGCTCAGCGGCGATGCGGTCTGGCGGGGCGACATCTCCTTCGGCAGCAGCACCGGGACGCTTTCGGTCATCGACGACGCGCAGCTCGTGGGGTTGCTCGACTTCGCCGGGGCGCCGGGCACGATCACCATCGATGGCCAGGGCTCGGTTCTCGCGGAGATCTCCGGCGGCGAGCGGCTCTCGGTCGACGTCAGGTCCGGCTCCTTCGGCGCGCGCGAGGTCGAGACCCTGTCCTTCTCCTCGCTCTCGGTCGGCAGCGACGGCACGCTGGTCGTCCGCATCGACACCGAGGAAGGCACCAACTCGCGCTACGAGGTCGGCACCGCCACCTTCGCCGCGGGATCGAAGATCGGGCTCGCCGTCCCCTCGCTCGATGTCGAATCCGGAAGCTACACCGTGCTCACCGCCGACAGCCTGACCGGCTCGCCGGACTTCGCGACCGAGGGCGGCGACCTGCCGTTCCTCTATGCGGGCGAGGTCGTGACCGACACGGCTGCGGGCGAGATCACGCTCAACATCCGGCGCCGCGACGCGACCGAACTCGGCCTCGATCCGGTGCTCGATGCCGCGCTGCCGAGCCTGCTCACGGCCGCGGCGGAGGACGCGGGGCTCGAGACGAGCCTGCTCGCCGCCAACGACGGCGCGGTGCTGCGCCGCCAGTTGCTCGCGCTCACGCCCGAATACACCGGGGGCAACTTCGACCTCGTCACCCGCGCCTCGCGCACGGCCGCGGCGAACCTTGCCGACCGGGACACGATGTTCGAGGCGAGCGGCACCCGCATCTGGCTCAATGCCTACACGCTCTCGGGCGAGCGCGACGCCCCGGCGCTGGCCGGCGGCTACGACATCAGCGGCACGGGGATCACCGGCGGCTACGAGTTCAGCCTGGGGATCGGCCGGGTCGGCCTGTCGGGCAATGCCTTCTGGGGCGAGAACGCGCGCTCCGACGTCGACGGCACCACCGAGGCCTCGCAATACGAGCTCGCGCTGCACTGGCGCCGCAACTTCGGCAAGCTGCTCGCCTTCGCGCGCGGATCGGCGGGCTATGTCCAGTTCGGCTCGGAGCGCACCTTCAACGGCTACAGCGACGGGGTCGAGGACGACGACGAGGACGGCGAGCGCGACGATCCCGACGTCGTGCGGACGGCGACCTCCGACTCCTCCGGCGTCCTCCTGTCGGGCCTCGCCGGCGTCTCGTGGGAGGGGCAGATCGGACGCAGGCTTACGATCACGCCCGAGGCCTCGGTCGAGTATTTCCGCCTGACCGAGGACGGCTACGAGGAGGACGGCGCAGGCGCAGGCATGAACCTCACGGTCGCCGACCGGAAGAGCGACGCGCTGAACCTCAATTCGCTGGTCACGCTCTCCTATTCGCTCGGCGATCGGGGCCGCGGCAGATTGCCCCTCGCGGTGTCGCTCTCGGGCGGCCGGCGGACCAATCTTGGCGGGGCGCTCGGCGACACCACCGCGAACTTCGAGGACGCCGATCCCTTCACGCTCGGCGGACGCCGGCTCGACGATGCCTGGCTCGGGCGCGCGACGATCAGCGGCGGCGGCTACGACTGGAAGTGGTTCGTGACCGGCAGCGGCGAGAAGGAGACCGACCAGACCACCTACAGCGTGCAGGCCGGTCTGGAACTGGCGTTCTGAGCATGGCCGTGCACCTCATGGACCGCGCCCTCCTGCGGAGCCTCGTCTTCGCCTGCGCGATAGGCATGGCGCCGGACGCGCTTGCCGCGCAGGACCCGCCAGCCCCGCCCCCGCGCGAGCAGGAACCGCTGATCACCGCCGTCACCGTGGAGGGCAACGAGCGGCTCGAGGCCTCCACGATCCTCAGCTATGTCGCGCTGAGGGTCGGCGATCGCTACACCCCCGCCCTCGCCGACGCTGCGCTCAAGGATCTCGCCGCGACCGGCCTGTTCAGCGCCTCCCGGATCGTCTTCCGCGACGGGATCGTGACGATCGAGCTCACCGAGAACCCGGTGATCAACCGCATCGTGATCGAGGGCAACAAGCGCATCAAGAACGACAAGATCCTGCCCGAGATCAAGCTCGCCCCGCGGCAGATCTTCACCCGTTCCAAGATCCGCGCCGACGTGGCCCGGATCATCGAGCTCTACAAGCGCCAGGGCCGCTTCGCCGCGACGGTCGAGCCCAAGATGGTGCAGCTGCCGCAGAACCGCGTCGACATCGTCTTCGAGATCAACGAAGGTCCCAAGTCGCGCGTCCAGAAGATCAACGTCATCGGCAACACCCTGTTCGATGACGAGACACTGCTGCGGCAGATGGTCACCAAGGAGAACCGCGCCAAGAACTTCCTGAGTTCGGGCACCAGCTACGACCCGGACCGCCTCGCCTTCGACCAGCAGAAGCTCCGGCAGTTCTACCTGACGCAGGGCTATGCCGATTTCCGCGTTGTCTCGGCCGTCGCCGAGCTCACCCCGGACCAGCGCGACTTCATCATCACCTACGTGGTCGAGGAAGGGGAGCGCTACACCTTCGGCGACGTCTCGACAGACGTCCAGCTGCGCGACTTCGACAGCGAGGCGTTGAACGCGAAGCTGCCGATGAAGGACGGCGACGTCTACAACGCGAAGACGGTGGAGGACACCGTCGAGCAATTGACCGAGCTCGCCGCCCGCTTCGGCTATGCCTTCGCCGACGTCCAGCCGCGCTTCCGCCGCGATCCCGAGGCGCGCCGGATGAACGTCACCTTCGTGATCCGCGATGCGCCCCGGGTCTATGTCGAGCGGGTCGATGTCAACGGCAACACGATCACGCAGGACAAGGTCATCCGCCGCGAGTTCCGGATCTTCGAGGGCGACGCCTTCAACAGCCTGCCGGTCGCCCGTTCGGCGGCGCGCATCAAGTCGCTCGGCTATTTCCAGGAGAACTTCGAGATCAGGCAGACCCAGGGCAGCGGGCCCGACCGGGTCGTCCTCGAAGCCAATGTCGAGGAGCGGCCGACCGGCGAATTGCAGCTCTCGGCGGGTTTCTCGTCAGCGGAATCGATCCTGTTCAACGGCTCGATCCGGCAGCGCAACTTCCGCGGGATGGGCCAGACCCTCGGGCTCTCGCTCAATTATTCGAACGTGACCCAGTCGATCCAGGCGAGCTTCGCCGAGCCCTACATCTTCGACCGCAACATCTCCTTCGGGGCCGACGTCTACCGCCGCGATTACGACGATGCGGCGACGCGCGATGCGGATTCGTCCTACCGCCAGGCGACCACCGGCTTCGCGCTGCGCCTCGGGCTGCCGCTCTCCGAGTTTTCCTCGCTGATCGGCAGCTACACCCTCAACTACGACGAGGTCACTCTCGACGAGAACACCTACTTCGCCGATCTCGACGGCGACGGCGAGAACACCTGCGAGCCGCTGCTCGCCGGACGCTACCTGTGCGACGCGGTGGGCAACCGCCTGAGCTCGATCCTCGGCCTCAGCTACAATCACAGCACGCTCGACAACGGCTTCCGCCCGACCCGCGGGCGCCGCGTGATTGTCAGCACCGAGCTGGCGGGGCTCGGCGGGGACACCGCCTATGTGCGCCTGCGCGGCCAGGCGACCCGGTTCTGGAACATCGGCAGCGGCTTCATCGGCCGGGCGCATGTCGAGGGCGGCTACATCCACAACCTCGAGCGCGGCGAGACGCGCCTCACCGACCGCTTCTTCCTCGGCGATCCGCAGCTGCGCGGCTTCGACATCCGCGGGATCGGCCCCGCGATCGAGCGCATCGAGCTTGTGAGCGACGGCGACGGCGACGAGGAGGACGGGGACAGCACCCGCGAGGGTCTGGGGGGCAATGCCTATTACCTCGGGCGGCTCGAGCTGGAGATCCCGCTGCCCGGCGGCGCGCGCGAGCTGGGCCTCAGGCCGACCCTGTTCCTCGATGCGGGCTCGGTCTTCAGTCTTGCCGACCCGGCCTTGTCCTCGAGCCCCTTCCCCGACGGCCGCTTCATCGCTTCGCGCGACGATCGCGGGCGGGCGCTCTACAGCCAGACCTACGACACCAACGGCGACGGCGTCGCGGAGACGATAACGACGATCGCGAGGCGCGCGCCGGACGGGTCGGAGAACCAGGCGCTCGGCACCACCATCGGCCCGTTCCGCGAGCGTTACGTGGGCGACACCTGGCGGCCGCGGATGTCGATCGGCGCAGGGATCAACTGGAACTCGCCCTTCGGCCCGTTCCGCATCGATCTGGCCTTCCCGATCCTCAAGGAGGACGCGGACGATACGCAGATCGTCTCCTTCAACGTCGGCACCCAGTTCTAGGTCGCCGCAAACCGGAGTGCCATCCATGACGAGAAAGCCGGTTCCGGGAATCCTGACGCAGCGCGCCGCGCAGGCCCTCACCCTTGCCTTGGCGGCCGCGGTCGCACTCGCGGCCCCGGCCGCCCAAGCCCAGAGCGGACCGCCCGGGGGCATGCCTCCCGGCGGGATGCCGCCCGGCGGCATGCCCCGCCCGCCCAAGCCGCCCAAGCCGCTGAAGGTCGAGGTGTTGCTCGAGGCCGTGGACGAGCAGTTCCGCGCCGGCGACCGCGACCGCGACGGCTTCCTCACCGTCACCGAAGTGCGCGAGCAGATCCGCGAGGCCGCCACCCGGGCGGTACGCCGGCGCTTTGCCGCGATCGACCTCGACCGGAACGGCGCGCTCGACTTCGGCGAGTTCCAGCAGTGGCAGGAGCAGATGGGCTCGCAGGCCCTCTCGGATGTCGCCGCCGCGTCGATCCGCGGCGAGATGGTGCCCTCGGCGCTCCCGCTCGATCTGGGGTCCGGGGACAACGCGATGATCCTGCGCCTGCTGATCGAGCCGCTCGGTGCGACCGTAGTCCTGCAGGCGGATGCGGATTCGGATGGCCGGGTCGATCCTGCCGAGCTCCGGCAGTACCAGCGGCGCCGGTTCGACCAGTTCGACGCGAACAAGGACGACGCGCTCGACATGATGGAGCTGCCGCGACCCGGACCGGGCAAGGGGCCGGGCGGCGGGATGCCGATGCCGCCGCCGCCGAGCGGGATGCCGATGCCCGAGCGGCCCGGCTGATCGGCCCTTCCCCTACCGATGTGTCAGCTTCGAAATGTTTCGCGGCTGACACAATCGCGCAATTCCGCGACAATCCGGCGCCCCTAGCACGGCTCCATCATGAAGCCTGGGGACGAGACCGAGCGAGCGGAAGGGCGAGTGTGCGGATGGGGGCCACCGCGCGCGGCGCGCGTGCTGCTGCCGGCGCTGCTGCTCTCGGGCTGCGCGACCGGGGCACTTCCCGCCCCGACCGACCCGGGCATCGCCGTGCCCGACCGCTTGCCCTCGCAGCCTGCGGACGCCGCCGCGCCCACCCCGCTCGACCGCTGGTGGGCGCGCTTCGGCGAGCCCCCGCTCGACGCGCTCGTCGCCATGCTGGCGAGCGATAATCCCGATTTGGCCGCAGCCCGCGCCCGCTACGAGGCGGCGCGGAAGAGCGCGATCGCCGAGCGGGCCGGCCTCTTCCCGCAGCTGTCGGCAAGCGCGTCGTCGAACCGCACGGTTGCCGGCGACACCCAGCCCGGGTCGGGGCGAAGCATCTACCAGGCCGAGCTCAGCGCCAGCTGGGAGATCGACCTCTTCGGCGGCCTGCGCGCGAGCGCGCGCGCCGCCGACGCCGAGGCGCGCGCCTCTGCCGCCGACTACGGCGACCAGCGACGCGCCCTGATCGGCTCGCTTGCCCGCAGCTATGTCGACGAGCGCCTCGCGGCGGCGCGCATCGCGCTCACCGAGGACCTGCTGGTCTCGCAGCGCCAGACCCGCCAGATCGCCGCCTGGCGGGTGCAGGCGGGGCTTGCCACCGGCCTCGACAACGAACAGGCGCGCCAGCTCGTGCTCGGCACCGAGGCGCAGCTGCCCGCCCTCGCCGCCGACCGGCGCAGCGCCGCCAACCGGCTCGCGGTGCTTTCGGGGCGGACCCCGGGCGCGATCGACGAACTGATCGGCGCAGGCACTGGCATCCCCGCCCCGCTCGACGTCGCGCCCCTGACCCCGGTCGAGATCGTGCGCCGCCGCCCCGATCTGCGCGCCGCGGAAGCGAACCTTGCCGCCGCGCTTGCGCAGGTCGGCGTCGCGCGGGCTGCGCTGCTGCCGCGCCTGTCGCTCAGCGGATCGCTCGGCGGCAGCGGCAGCGGCCTCGGGAAGCTCGCCGACGCTGTCGGCGGCAGCATCGGCGCGCTGATAGACCAGGTGCTCTTCGACGGCGGGCGCAACCGCGCCAACCTCGCCGCGCAGAAGGCGCGGGCCGAGGCGGCGCTCCAGGACTACCGATCGGCACTCCTCGCCGCACTGGAGGACGTCGACAATGCTTACGCCGCGCTCGCCGCCGCGCGCGAGCGGCTCGCACTCAGGCGCGGGGTCGAGACGGCCACCGGCAACGCTGCGCGCATCCTGCGCCAGCAATACGCCGCCGGCGTCGTCGACTTCCGCGACCTGCTCGACGCCGAGCAGAACCTCGTCACCGCCAGCGACCAGCGCGTCCAGGCCGAGGCCGACGTGACCCGCGCCGCCATCACCCTGATCCAGGCCCTGGGCGGCGACGACCCGCTCGCATCGCCGAAGCCGGAGCAACCGACATGAGCGACACACCGCAAGGCCTCGTCGCGGGCGTCAGGGCAGAGCTGGCGCGGCGCCGCCTGCCGCGGCGCTGGGTCTGGGCGCTCGCAGCAGTCGGCGCGGTCCTCCTTGCGCTGGCGGCACGCGCGCTGTTCTTCGGCGCGGATACCGGGCCGCAATATGCGACCTTCGATCTCGAGAAGCGGGATCTGCTGGTCACGGTCAGCGCAACCGGCAATCTGCAGCCGACCAATCAGGTCGAGGTCGGTTCGGAGACATCGGGGATCATCACCCAAGTCTATGTCGACAACAACGATCTCGTGACTGCCGGCCAGGTGCTCGCCGTGGTCGATACCGAGCGGCTGCGCGCCTCGCTGCGGCAGGCCGAGGCGACACTCGCGTCGGCCCGGGCGCAGCTTGCGACCAACGAGGCGACACTCGCCGAATCCGCAGCCCAGCTCCAGCGGCTCGAGGAGGTGCGCCAGCTCTCGGGCGGGCAGGTGCCCTCCAGGGCCGAGTTCGACGTCGGCCGCGCCGACTACCGCCGCGCGCTCGCCCAGGTGGATTCCGCAAGCGCCTCGGTGAAGCAGGCCGATGCGCAGGTGTTCAGCGCCCGGATCAGCCTCGAGCGCGCGACCATCTTCGCGCCCGTCACCGGCATCGTCCTCTCGCGCAAGGTCGATCCCGGCCAGACCGTCGCCGCGCAGTTTCAGACGCCCGAGCTGTTCGTCATCGCCGAGGATCTCTCGACCATGCGCCTCGATGTCGAGGTCGACGAGGCCGACATCACCCGCGTGAAGGCGGGGCAGGCCGCCCGCTTCACGATCGACGCCTTCCCGGGCCGGAGCTTTCCGGCGCGTGTCGAGCGGGTGGACGTCGGCGCAACCAAGTCCTCCGACGGCGGCACGGGCACGAGCGGCAGCGGCGACGTGGTGTCTTACGTGGCGCGGCTGTCGGTGGCCAATCCCGACGGCCTGCTGCGACCCGGCATGACCGCGACCGCCAGCATCACCGCGCAGACCTACCGCTCCGCCTTCGTGGTGCCGCTCGCGGCGATGCGCTTCGCTCCGGCCAGGCCCTCGGCGGGCAAGGCGCTGAGTGTCGGCCCGCCCGACCTCGGCGACCAGCAGCGCCAGCAGGCGCGGATCGGGGCAGGGAGCACGCAGACCATCCATGTGCTGGGCGCGGACGGCAAGCTCAAGGCGCTGACGGTGCAGATCGTCGCGGTCTCCGCCGACCGCGCCGCGGTGACGGGCAAGGGCCTGCGCCCTGGCCAGAAGATCGTGCTCGGCCTGCTCGAGGCGGCGAAACCATGAGCACCCCGCTGGTCGAACTCGCCGGCATCACCAAGCTTTACGACAGCGGTCCTTCCGCCTTCGCCGCGCTCAAGGGCGTCGACCTCAGCATCCCGCGCGGGCGCTTCGTCGCGGTCATGGGCCCCTCGGGCTCGGGCAAGTCGACGACGATGAACATCATCGGCTGCCTCGACCGGCCGAGTGCGGGCGAATACTTCCTCGAGGGGGAGGCGATGGTGAGCCTCACCAACGACGAGCGCGCGCTGATTCGCCGCCGCGCGATCGGCTTCATCTTCCAGGGCTTCAACCTGCTGGCACGGACAAATGCGGCGAGGAACGTCGAGCTGCCGCTGCTCTATCGCGGCGATCCCAAGCCGGCGCGGCGCAAGGCGGCGCTCGAGGCGCTGGCGCTGGTCGGGCTCGAGCAATGGTGGGACCACACCCCCGCCGAGCTCTCCGGCGGGCAGCAGCAGCGCGTGGCGATCGCCCGCGCGCTGGTCACGAACCCGCGCCTGCTGCTGGCCGATGAGCCGACCGGGAACCTCGACAGCGCCCGCTCGCAGGAGATCATGGAAATCCTCGTCCGGCTGAACCGCGAGCGCGGGATCACCATCGTCATGGTCACGCACGAGCCGGAGATGGCCGCCTATGCCGACCTCGTGGTCCACTTCGCCGACGGGCTGATCGCCCGGATCGAGGACCGGCGATGATGTGGACGGCTGTGGCGATGGCGCTCGAGGCGCTGCGGCGGCACCTGTTGCGCAGCGTCCTCACCGTGCTCGGCCTCGTGATCGGCGTGTGGTCGGTGGTCACCATGGTGACGCTCGGCAATGCCACCACGGTCGCGATCACCGCCTCGATCAGCGCGCTGGGCTCAGACACGCTCACGCTAATGCCGGGGCAGACGGTGCGCGGCGGCGGGGCGGGCGGGCGGCCCTTCAGCCTCGACGACGTCGCCGCAATCGCTGCGGAGATCGCCGGCGTCCGGCTCGCCGTGCCGCAGGTGACGACTCAGCGGACGGTGGTGGCCAACGCCTCGGACTGGAAGACCTCGGTGACCGGCACCACGGGTGCCTATCTCGACGTGCAGCAATGGCCCGTCACCGCCGGCCGCCGCTTCACCGCCGAGGAGGAGGACAGCGGCAGCGCCGTTTGCCTGCTCGGCGACACCGTGCGCCAGCGCCTGTTCGGGGACCTCGCCTTCGTCGGCGGGTTGATCCGCGTGGGCAAGGTGAGCTGCACCATCGTCGGCGGGCTGAAGCCGCGCGGGCAGGGCTTCGGCAACAATCCCGACGACAGCGTGCTCATGCCGATCGGCGCGGTGCAGCGGCGCCTGACCGGCTCGCGCGACGTCAGCACGATCGTGGTCGCCTACGACAATCGCTACGACCCGGAGCGCATCAAGGAAGACCTCAGGCGCCTGATGCGCGACCGGCGCTATATCGACGCGGGCACCGACGACGACTTCAGCATTTTCGACGCCCGCCAGATCGCCGACACCGTGTCCTCGACCACGGCGATGCTCACCGCGCTGCTGGCGGCGGTCGCGGCGGTGAGCCTGATCGTCGGCGGCATCGGGATCATGAACATCATGCTCGTCTCGGTCACCGAGCGCACGCGGGAGATCGGCATCCGGCTCGCGGTCGGCGCGACCGCGCGCGACGTGCTGGTGCAGTTCCTGATCGAGGCGGTGGTGCTCTCGGCGTTCGGCGGGTTGGTGGGTCTCGCGCTTGCCACTGCCACCACCGCCCTCGTGGCCCCCTTGATGGGGGTCACCTTCGCCTTCGATCCCTTCATCAGCATCCTGGCGGTCGCCTTGTCGGGCAGCGTCGGCATCCTGTTCGGCTATGTCCCGGCAAAGCGCGCTGCGGCCCTCGACCCGATCCAGGCACTGCGGCATGAATAGGTCCATGGATCCCGCTTATCCCGCCGCGGCACGCGATGCCGCCGCCGCGCCCGCCGAACGCATCCTCGTGGTCGATGATGACGAGGCGATCCGCCGTCTCGTCTCGGCAAGCCTCACTCGGCACGGATATGAGGCGAGCGCCGCGGCGGATGTCGCCGAAGCCGAGCGGATGCTCGCTGCGCGCAGCTACGACGTGGTGATTCTCGACGTGATGATGCCGGGCGAGGACGGCCTCAGCTTCTGCCGCCGCATCGCCGGCCCGGACGCGCCGATGATCCTGATCCTGAGCGCGCTCGACGCCAGCAGCGATCGCACGGTCGGGCTCGAGGTCGGCGCCGATGCTTATTGCCCGAAGCCCTGCGAACCGCGCGAGCTCGTCGCGACCGTCCGAGCGCTTCTGAGGCGTAGCCGCCGCGCGGTCGACGAAGGGCCGCAAACCGGCCGCATCCTCGAATTCGGCACATGGCAGTTTGATCTCGTCGATCGCGCACTTCGCACCTCTGAGGGCGAGAGGATCGAGCTTTCCGCCTCCGAGTTCAGCCTGCTGCGCAGCTTCGTCAGCATGCCGCGGCGGGTGCTGACCCGCGACCAGCTGCTCGACAGCGCTTACGGCTCTGGCGTCGACGTCTTCGACCGCGCCGTCGATGTACAGGTCTCGCGCCTGCGCCGGAAGTTCGGCGCGGAGGGCGCCAGCGTGATCCGTACCGTGCGCAACGGCGGCTATATGTTCACGCTGCCGGTGGTGCGCCGGTGAGCTGGCTGCGGCGCCCGCGCCTCGGGATCTTCGGACGAACCTACGGGCTGATGCTGGCCTCGGTGCTCGGCGCGGAGGCGCTGATCTTCTCCGCGATGCTGTTCACCGCCCCGTCGCTACCCCCAATCGTCGAGTTTCCGCGGCTGCTCGAACTGCTCGAGGGCGACACGGCGGCGGCGGCGGACCTGAGGATCGACATCACGATTGAAAGCAAGGCGCCGCCCGGGGGGGAGGACGCTGCCTCGCAAGCTCTGGCGAGCGCGATCCGGCGCGAGGAGGGCCTGGCGCGCGATTCGGTAAGGGTGGACATCTCCGGCATCGGCCCGCCCACGCCGTTCGGCCCCCAACCGGTAGACAGCGTCGCGCGCGGTGCCCGCCCGCTGGTTCTGGTCGGCGAATTCACCGTCGCCCGGCGACTGGCCGACGGACGCTGGCGGGTCCTCAGGAGCGATCCGAGCTTCGTGTGGGAGGCGACCATCAGGCTCGGCCTGCTGCTGCTCGGAACGCTCGCGCTGGTGGTGCCCGCCGCCTACCTCCTTGCGCGCCACTCCACCCGGCCGATCCGCCGCTTCGCCGAGGCCGCCGAGCGGCTCGGGCGCGATCCGCACGCCCCGCCGCTGGTAGAGCAGGGACCGCAGGAAATCCGCGTCGCCGCCGAGGCGTTCAACCAGATGCAGCAGCAGCTGGCCTCCTACATCGAAGAGCGCACGACGATGGTTGCGGCCGTGGCGCACGACTTGCGCACACCGCTCATGCGCATGGCCTTCGAGATCGAGGAGGCGCCGCAGCCGCTCCAGCAGGCGCTCACAGCGCAGATCAGGGAGATGCGCGAGATGGTGGACGCCATCATGCGCTTCCTTCGCGCGGAGCACTCGCGCCACCACCGCGAACCGCTCGATCTCGATGTGCTCGTGCGCGAAATCGTCGAAAGCTTCGCGCGGGATGGCGCCGCTGCGCGCATTGCGGGGCATCAAGGGGCTCTTTCGGTGGTCGGCGATCCTGCCGGTCTCAAGAGCGTTATGCGCAACATCATCGGCAACGCCATCACCTATGGTCAGGAGGCCGAGGTCGAGATGACGGAGCGCGAGGGGCGCGCAGTGGTGTCGGTTCGCGACCGTGGTCCTGGCCTTGCGGAGCTCGACCTGAAGCGGGTCTTTCAGCCCTTCTACAGGGTAGAGAAGTCGCGCAACCGGGCGACGGGCGGCATCGGTCTCGGCCTGACGATCGCCCGCTCCATCGTCGCTGCGCACGGCGGCGGTATCGTCTTCGCCAACCGTCCGGAAGGCGGTCTCGAAACAATCGTCCACCTGCCACTCTGGAGGTCAGGACGGAACTAGTGCAGACGAGCGCGGGAGCCCCCCGACAATGCGCCTGTCTTGACCCTCAGATGCACGTCATTCCCTGTTCTTCCCTGTTTATCAGGCGAACCGAACCAATGCAGGAGCCGCCAGAGACGCGCTCCGCAGACGCCCTCGATGTCGTTGAAGAGATGGGCAGCAGCCTCGAGCGCGCAGGGGTCTGGAGGGAGAGGATGTGCATCGCCAAAAATGATGTGAAGAATGCTCACATCCATGTCGAGGACAATTCGTTGGTTTCGCGCTCCGCGGCGTGACAATCATCCTGCCATGAACGAAATCGAACTTCTCGCCGACGCCGATGCACGTGCGCGGCGCTTCGTCGCCGGCAGCGAGACCCGCCGCGCCTTTCCGGGGGCCGAGGCCATCGCAGCGCTCGCCGCCTTCGACGAGACGCTCACCGATGCGGGGCGGCCGCCCGAAGAGACGCTGGCGATGCTGGATGAGATCGGCTCGCCTGCAGCGGTGGCCGGCAACGGCCCGCGCTATTTCGGCTTCGTCGTGGGCGCGAGCCTGCCCGTTGCCGCCGCTGCCGAACGGATGGTCCTGGCATGGGACCAGAGCGCCAGCACGCCGCTCGGCGCGCCGGGCGGGGCCGCGATCGAGAAGGTGGCCGAGCGCTGGGTGCTCGACATCCTGCGCCTGCCGCCCGGGAGCGCGGTGGGCTTCGGCACCTCGGCGAGCGCCTGCGGCCTCACCTGCGTCACCGCCGCCCGGCGCAAGCTGCTCGCGCAGGCAGGCTGGGACTTCGACCGCAAAGGCCTGGCAGGCGCGCCGCCGATCCGCGCCGTTGTCTCCGATGTCGCGCACGTCACGATGATCAAGGCCCTGCGGGTGCTGGGCTTCGGTACCGACAACCTGGTGGTCGCAGCGACCGACGACAACGGACGGATCGATCCCGCCCGGCTGCCCACGCTCGACGATCGGACCATTCTCTGCCTCCAGGCGGGAGAGGTGAACACCGGGTCGTTCGATCCCTTCGCCGAGCTGATCCCCCGGGCCAAGGCCGCCGGGGCGTGGGTCCACGTCGATGGTGCCTTCGGTCTGTGGGCGAGGACGTCCGACAGGCTGCGCTGGCTGACCGACGGGATCGACCAGGCCGACAGCTGGACCACCGACGGGCACAAGTGGCTCAACACGCCCTATGACTGCGCGATGGCGATCGTCCGCGACCCCGCGGCGCTGACTGGCGCGATGTCCAGCGATGCCGCCTATTCGAGCGCCGGGGCCGAGGCGCAGAAGAACCGCACGATGGAGTTCTCGCGCCGCGCGCGCGGGGTGGCGATCTGGGCGGCGCTTCGCTCGCTCGGCCGGACCGGGGTCGCCGCGCTTGTCGAGCGATGCGTCGCCCATGCCCAGCGGATCAGTGCCGCACTCGAGGAGGCGGGGTATAATGTGCTCAATGAGGTCGTCCTCAACCAGGTTCTCTTCCGGGCCGCGAGCGACGCGGAGACCGTAGCCATCAGGGACGCCGCGGCCGCCTCGGGCGAAATCTGGTTCGGCGGCACCGTATGGCGCGGGCAACAGGCCTCGCGCATCAGTGTATCGTCCTGGCGGACCGGCGACGAGCACGTCGACTTGGCGATCGCCAAATTGCGACAGCTGATGGAAGGTCATCAAGCGGGCGCCACCGAGCCATCAATGTGAGGGACGGTTCAGTCCCAACCATCCCTGCAGCGCGTCGCGCGAGACTGGCTCAACCCGCCAGAACTGCAAGAAACCTTGCGACCTCCTCGTTCAACTCATCGTAAGCGGGCTGCTCCAAGGGGAGATGCGAGCCGTTGGTCAGTTGCACGAAGGCCTTGCCGATCTCGACGAGATCGCGCATAATGTCGGCAGTCTCCTTCTCCGTCTTCACGAAAGCGCGGGTCTTGCCATTGCGCTGCCGAAGGACCGTGATCGCCTGCCGCTTGCCGGACTGATTAGCCGTCTTCCTGCGATCGCGGCGGTGCGTCTTGAGATTGGCCGGCTTGACGTAGCCGCCGACATCGGTGGCGTCACCCTCCACCTGCCCAGACAGCTTCTCGGCGTGCTGGAGCGCGCCCATAACCTCACGCAGCTTCTTCTCCAGCAAGAACGCCGTCTTCACGTTCACGTTCATGTCGCGACACAGATGAAGATCGGCTTCGCCCTTGGCACCGTTCACCCACAGGCCGATGCCGAACAGAATGTCACGATGTTCGAGCTTACGTCCGTGGAAGATGGTGCCCGAGGTCGGCGAGAACTGCTTGAGGCAATCGGCACAGGTGAACTTGCGCCGCCTCCCGACGATCTGGCCGGTATTGCGGTTCTTTACGTTGCGATCGATCCGATAAACGACAGCACAGCCGCAGTATGGGCAAAAGGGCTCTCCGTCCGTCTCTGCCCAACGCAGCCGGACGAACGCATCCACCGCCTCCTCCTCGGACATGCGAGCGATCCGCTTGAGATCAAGCGTCCTTGCTCTTGCCGAGGTGAGAAAATGTTGCGACTTATCCTCCGATGCAGTGAATTTGCATCGGATTTGATGAATAAGTCCGAGTCGGTCAAGTGCTTTTTCACCATATGTGGTGAAAAATCCTTTCAGGAGATGAAGTTTGGAGGACTGGGGCGATAAGGCCGGAGCCATACTGAGGTCGGAGATGGCGAAGCGGCGGATGAAATATCCCGATCTCGTTCGGGCGCTCGCCGGGATCAGAATCCAAGACAACGAGAGGAATCTCAGCAACAAGATCGGTCGCGGGACCTTCTCTGCTGGATTCTTTCTCCAGTGCCTCGCCGCGATGGAGGTGAAAAATCTCCGTCTCGACGAGGACTAAGTTATTGTCTGGACTCCAAAACGCGAATCAGGCATAGCGTAATAACGCGCAGTTGATCTGCACGGTTCACCTCCTTCCTACCACGAGGGCGCATGAATTGGAGCCACAGTCGTGTTCGAGACGACTGTGGCTCCGACCTGTGCATCAGGTCGGCGAATCACTAATGCACTGATTCGGATGCGTTTGTCTTCGGCAATTATGAGTTTACATTAAGCGTGTCACTGTAAACTCAAACTATACATTGCTAAGGGTCAAACGTGATCTCGGGCTTGTTGATGGCCCGCCACTGAGCCGGATACTTCCCCGACGACTCCACGGTCCGGCCTCGAAACTTCCGAAATGATGCTTCCACGGCGTTCTGAACGCGGCGAAGGGTCTCGGCATCGGGCGCTTCACATCCGACCTCTCGCAGGACTGTCTTGGCAACTTCGCGAACGGTCATCGGGACCTCAGACTTCCTCAGAACCTGCATCCCTCGCCTGCCGCACTGGCCGAACGGCACCGGGATATGGTGCGTCCAAGGCTTAACAGGCGGCGCTTGCTCCTCCTGCCAATCGGGATCGGCGTCTTCGAGCAGCAGTCGAGCGCTATCAATCAGTCGTTCAAGCTGTGGGATGCGCGCTTCAAGCTCCGGCAGCTTTTCGACCTCGCGGTGGATGCGAGCGATCGATGCGCGGACATCTTCAAGCTGGCCGGTCAGAGCAGAGTAGCGCTTGTTCAGCGATTGACGAAAATTGGTATGTCCCATGCCCCTAATGATGCGGCGCGGCGGATTGGAACGCCATCCGGGTCTTTGTGCGTTTGCTACCAAATACGGGAAGGCTGGATGCCCCGCAAGGATTCGAACCTTGATTGACGGAGTCAGAGTCCGCTCTCTTACCATTAGAGGACGGGGCATCGGCCTTGCCGCGCGCGTGCTGCGGCATCAGCGAGCGCGCTCCCTAGTTTCGTGCGCGCGCGAGGTCAAGCGCTCACGTTGCGCACGCCGCCTTGCCCTCGGCGAAGGCTTCGGTTAGCTTGGTGGCAAGTGCCGTGCGGTCGGAGGGTATGGTCCGCGCGGTGAGATGAAAGCGTTGCGATCATGGCGGAAACACTCCCGCCGGACAGAAATGAAAATGCTGGGAAAAACCGGGGCGGCAAGTCCGGCAAGGTAGCCGATTTCCGCTACAAGCGCCCCCCTCAGCCCGACCCGAGAGCGAGCGGCCGCGACGGCCGGCCCAAGGGCGCAGCCAAGGATGGGCGCCGCCCCCCGCGCCCTGCGAACGGAACCCCGCGCGCCCGCCCGGACCTCGCCGAGATCGGGCCGGAGATCGGCGCGAAGGCGCAGGGCGAGGCCTATGCCGCCCTCGACCTCGGCACCAACAATTGTCGCCTGCTGATCGCCCGCCCCTCGGGCCGCGACTTCACCGTGATCGACGCCTTCAGCCGGGTGGTCAAACTCGGCGAGGGACTCGCCACCACCGGGCGCCTCAGCGAGGCGGCGATGGAGCGCACGCTCTCGGCGCTCGCGATCTGCGCCGACAAGCTCCAGCGCCGCAACGTGCGCCTCGCCCGCTCGGTCGCGACCGAGGCCTGCCGCCGCGCCGAGAACGGCCCCGCCTTCATCGAGCGCGTGCGGCGCGAGACCGGCATCGCCTTGGACATCATCAGCGCCGAGGAGGAGGCGCGCCTCGCGGTGCTCGGCTGCCACATCCTGCTCGAGGCGGGAGAAGGCCCGGCGGTGATCTTCGACATCGGCGGCGGCTCGACCGAGCTCGTCCTGGTCGAGGCCGGGGCCGAGGGCGGGGCGCGGGTGCCGCGCATCCTCGACTGGCAGAGCGTCCCCTGGGGCGTGGTCTCGCTCACCGACACGGTCGGCCGCGGCGAGGACAGCGAGGCGGCGCGCCTCGCCCGCTTCGCCCGGATGCGCGAAATGGTCGCGGAGAGCTTCGCGCCCTTCGCGGGCCGCGTCGCCGCAGCGGCGAAGCACCCCGACATCCGCCTGCTCGGCACCAGCGGCACGGTGACGACGCTCGCCAGCCTCTACCTCGAACTGCCGAGCTACGACCGCAAGGCGGTCGACGGGCTGATCGTCCCCGCCCCGGCGATGCGCGACATCAGCGCGCGGCTCGCGGTGATGACCCCCTACGAGCGCGCGACGCTCCCCTGCATCGGGCAGGACCGCGCCGACCTCGTGGTGGCGGGCTGCGCGATCCTCGAGGCGATCCTCGACCTGTGGCCCGCGCGGCGGCTCGGGGTCGCCGACCGCGGCATCCGCGAGGGCATCCTCAGGAGCATCATGGCCGCCGAACAGCACTCCGAGCGGACCCTCAAGGCGTTGCACAAGCAGCGATCCGGGCGCCCCGAGCGATGACCCGCGGCGCGAAGGACACCGGCAAGCGCGTCAGGACCGCGAAGGGCCGCACCGCGAGCCAGGTGCGCTGGCTCGAACGCCAGCTCAACGACCCCTACGTCCGCCAAGCCAAGGCCGACGGCTACCGCAGCCGCGCGGCCTACAAGCTGATCGAACTGGACGAGAAGTTCGCCCTGCTGAGGAACGCGAGCCGGGTTGTCGACCTCGGCATCGCGCCGGGCGGGTGGAGCCAGGTGGTGCGCGCCAAGCGCCCGAAAGCCGAGGTGGTGGGGATCGACCTCCTGCCCGTGGAGCCGCTCGAGGGGGTGACGATCTTCCAGATGGACTTCATGGCCGACGAGGCCCCCTCGGCGCTTGCCGAGGCGCTCGGCGGCAAGCCCGACCTCGTGCTCTCGGACATGGCGGCGAACACGGTCGGCCACAAGCAGACCGATCACCTGCGCACGATGGGCCTTGTCGAGGCAGCGGCGTGGTTCGCGGTGGAGAACCTCGAGGCGGGCGGGGCCTTCGTCGCAAAGGTGCTCGCGGGCGGCACCGATGCGGACCTGCTGGCGCTGCTCAAGAGGCACTTCGCCACCGTCAAGCACGCCAAGCCCCCGGCGAGCCGCAAGGGCTCGTCGGAGTGGTACGTCATCGCTCAAGGGTTCAAGGGCCAGGCCTGAGGCCCGGTCCCCTGCGCGGATTACTGCGCGGGGGTCTCGGTCGCGGCCGGGGTCTCGGTCGCCGCCGGGGTCTCGCCACCACCCGCCGCCGCGTCGGCGACGAAGGTCGGCACCGGCAGGTTCGAGCCCTGCGAGTTCAGGTACATCGCCACCGCGGCGCGGTCCTCGACCTTGGAGAGGCCGGCGAAGCTCATCTTGGTGCCCGAGGCGAAGGCCTTGGGGCTCTTGAGCCACGCGTTCATCGTGTCCCAGTCCCAGTTGCCGCCCTTCGACGACAGGTCGGCCGAGAAGGCGAAGCCGCGGCCCTTGCCGATCGGTTCGCCCATCACGCCGTGGAGGTTGGGACCGATGCCGTTCGCGCCGCCTGCGTTGATCGTGTGGCAGCTGGCGCACTTCTGGAAGATCTTCTCGCCCGCGGCGATCTGCTCGGCGGCGGGCATCTTGTTCAGCGCCTCGGCCATGCTCATCTCGGCCGGGCCGGAGCCGCTCTCCTCGACCACGCCTTCGATCACGTAGCCGAGCTTTTCAGGGCGCTGCGGCTTGTCGCCGTGGAAGAACTTGCCCGAGAGGATCGAGAGACCGAGCCCGAGGCCGGCGGCAAACAGCACCCAGCCCGCGGCGGTGTTGAACAGATCGCCGCCGCTCTTTTGAACGTCGGCCGTCGGCTGCGAAGAGTTGTCCTGTGTCATCCCGCGCGCTCCATAGTGGCGGCTTTACGGGCGCGCAAGACCGATCGTGCCACGAATTCTTGCGCCTTTTGCAATGGGGCTCTAGGCGCGTGCACCATGCGATCCTTTCCCGGCCCCGCCCTCGAAATCGTCGACCGGATGCGCGCCGCCGCCGCCGCCGAACCTGCGCGCGCAATCGCCTTCCAGGGGTCGCCTGGCGCCAACTCGCACCGCGCCGCGACCGAGGCGCGCCCCGATCTTGCGCCGCTCCCTTGCTTCAGCTTCGAGGATGCGCTCGACGCGGTGAAGGACGGTCGGGCCGGCGCGGCGATCATCCCGATCGAGAATTCGCAGCACGGCCGCGTTGCCGACATCCACTTCCTGCTGCCCGAAAGCGGCCTCAACATCGTCGGCGAATATTTCATGCCGATCCACCACGCGCTGATGGCGGTCGGCCCGGCGAGCGAGGGGCGGAGCTTCGAGGCGGCCTACAGCCACCCCCAGGCGCTCGGCCAGTCGCGCCGCTACCTGCGCGCACGGGGCATCGTGCCATTGAGCCACGCCGATACCGCGGGTGCTGCCGCCTACGTGGCCGAGCGCGGCGACCCGACCGTCGCCGCCATCGCCCCCGCGCTCGCTGCCGAGCTCTACGGGCTCACCATCATCGAGCGCAATGTCGAGGACAGCGCCGACAACATGACCCGCTTCGTGATCCTCGCGAAGGAGCCCCTCGCGCCCGAGGCGCTCGCCGGCCGGCCGGTGATGACCACCTTCATCTTCGAGGTGAAGAACATCCCCGCCGCGCTCTACAAGGCGCTGGGGGGCTTTGCGACCAACGGCGTCAACATGACCAAGCTCGAGAGCTACCAGCAGGGCACGAGCTTCGCGGCGACGACCTTCTATGCCGACATCATCGGCGCCCCGGGCGACGCCGCGGTCGACCGCGCGCTCGAGGAATGCGCGTTCCATTCCAAGGAATTGCGCATTCTCGGCAGCTACGAACAGGCCCGCGCGCGGGGTTGAGGCAGGGGCAGGACGGTTTCCCGTTGCGCCGGCCCGAGCGCCGTGCCACCACCCGCTCCGGGATGACCGCAGCGGCCGCAACGAACCCTTCCGAATCAATAGCCAATTCGGGCGGTTCACCCCCTGCCGGGTGGGAAGCCCTGCGCGCCGACGGCAACCTCCAGTTCGCCCCCGTCCCGATCCCCGAGATCCCGCCGCGCGAGCCGAGCTGGTTCGAGCGGATGCTGAACAAGCTCGCTGCGTTCCTCGCCGACGTGCTGGGCCCGGTCGGCCAGGCGCTCGGCGCCTCGTGGTGGTGGCTGCAATGGGTGCTGCTCGCCGCGGTGGTGGCGCTCGCGCTGGTGCTGCTCGTCCGGATGCTCGGCCCCGGCTTCGGCAGGTCCCGCAAGGCGGCCGAGGCCGCAGCCGAGGACGAGTGGCGCCCCGACGCCGCGACGAGCCTCGCGCTGCTCGAGGATGCCGACCGCCTCGCCGCCGAGGGCCGCTATGACGAGGCGACCCACCTCCTCCTCCAGCGCAGCGTCGGCCATATCGCCGAGGCGCGGCCCGACTGGACCCGCCCCTCGAGCACCGCGCGCGAGCTCGCCGCGCTGCCCGCGCTGCCCGAGGCCGCCCGCGCCGCCTTCCGGGTGATCGCCGAGCGGGTCGAGCGCTCGCTGTTCGCGCTGCGCTCGCTCGACCGGGCCGACTGGGAGGCCGCCCGGGCTGCCTATGCCGAGTTCGCGCTCGCCCGCTTCGATCCGCGGAGCCGCGCCGCATGAGCGCCGCCGCCGCGCCGCCGGCCGCCTTCTCGCGCGGCGGCGCGCTCGCGCTCGTCGCGGGCGGCGTCGCGCTGTTCCTCGCGCTCATCTACCTGATCGGCTCGGGCGCCGATCTCGGCGGCGACAAGGGCGATGGGCAGGCCCATGCCGCGGCGAACGGCCTCAACGGCTATGCCGGGCTCGTCCGCCTGGTCGAGGCGCAGGGCTACAGCGTCGAGCGCTCGCGCAGCCGCGCGGGGTACGAGACCGAGGGGCTGCTGGTGCTGTCCCCGCCCCTGCTCACCGATGCCGCGGAGCTCGCCAAGATCCTCAACGAGCGCCGCTATATCGGGCCGACGCTGGTGATCGTTCCCAAGTGGTGGGCAACCAGGCCGCCGCGGAACACGCCGCCCAAGGTGCGCGAGAAGTTCAAGCGCGGCTGGGTCGCGATCGACGGCGTGCTGGAGAGCGAGTGGCCCACCGAGCTTCCCGCGCCCTACGCGTTCACCCTCGCCCTCGACGGCGACAGGGAGGGCGCGCAGCCCGTGCGCTGGAGCGGGCTCGGCGAGGCCGGTAAGCTCCCCGCCCCGCAGGTGCTCCACGCCGAGCCGAAGGGCGCGCGCCGGACGCTCTTCACCGACGCGAGCGGCCGCATCCTCGCCTTCGAGATCCAGCTCGGCCAGAACAACCAGCCCGACGACGAGGCCTACCCGGTGACCTTCCTCGCCGAGCCCGACCTTGCGAACAACTGGGGCCTCGCCGATCGCCAGCGCGCCGCGGCGATGGTCGCGCTGTTCGACGACCTCACCTACGGGCAGGAGATCGAGGACGTCACCTTCGACCTGACGCTCAACGGCTTCGGCGCCTCGGAGAACCTCCTCACCCTCGCCTTCCGCCCGCCCTTCCTCGCGGCGACGCTGAGCCTCCTGGTGGCGCTGCTGATCGTCGGCTGGCGCGCCTTCCAGCGCTTCGGCCCGGCGGCGGCCTCGGACGGCCCGGCGATCGCCTTCGGCAAGCGCCAGCTGATCCTCAACGGCGCGGGCCTGATCCTGCGCGCCCGGCGCTTCGGGCTGCTCGGGCGGCCCTACGCCGCGCTCTCCGCAAGGCGGCTCGCCGAGCGGCTCGGGCTCGCGCGGCCCGACCCGGAGGCAATCGACGCCGCGCTCGCCCGGCGCCTGCCGGACGAGGAACCCTTCACCCGCCGCGCCGCGCGGCTCGAGGCGGCGGCCAGGCCCGCCGACATTCTCGCCGCCGCGCGCGCGCTCGACGATCTTGCCACCAGGCTGCAACAGGGACCGCCCACCGAATGACCATGACACTCGATGATGTCCGCGCGCTCGCGGACGCGATCCGCGCCGAAACCGCCAAGGCGATCGTCGGTCAGGAGGCGATGGTTGACATGCTGCTGGTCGCGCTCCTGTCCGAGGGCCACGTGCTGCTCGAAGGGCCGCCGGGCACCGCCAAGACCTTCCTCGCCAACAGCTTCGCGACCGCGCTCGGCCTCGACTTCGGGCGCATCCAGTTCACCCCCGACCTGCTGCCGGGCGACATCCTGGGGTCGAACCTGTTTAACTTCCAGACCAGCCAGTTCACCCTCACCCGCGGTCCGATCTTCCGCGACCTGCTGCTCGCCGACGAGATCAACCGCACTCCCCCCAAGACCCAGGCCGCGCTGCTCGAGGCGATGCAGGAGCGGCGCGTCACGCTCGACGGGGAGACGCACCTCCTGCCCGACCGCTTCATGGTGATCGCGACCCAGAACCCGATCGAGAACCAGGGCGTCTACCCGCTTCCCGAAGCACAGCTCGACCGCTTCCTGTTCAAGCTGCTGGTGCCCTACCCGGCCGAGGCGGAGGAGGCGCGGATCGTCGCCACCTACGGCCAGCGTTCGGGTCCGCAGCGCCCCGCCGACCTCGGGGTCGCGGCGGTGACGAACGCCGCCGGGATCGGCGCGGCGAGCGCCGCGCTCGACCAGGTGACCGTCGCCGAGGAGATCGTGACCTACGTGGTGCGGCTGGTGCGTGCGACCCGCGAGCATTCGGAGCTCACCGTCGGCGCTTCCCCGCGCGCGGCGGTGCTGCTGGCGAACGCCGCCCGCGCCCGCGCCGCGCTCGAGGGCCGCGCCTATGTCATTCCCGACGACGTCAAGGCGCTCGCCGTGCCGGTGCTGCGTCACCGGTTGACGCTCTCGCCCGCCGCGGAGATCGAGGGCCGCGACATGGAGGCGCTGGTTGCCGAGCTGGTAGCAGCGACCGAGGCGCCGCGCTGAGGTGAATCGCGCCCTCGCCCTCCTCGCCCGGCTCTTCGCGCCGCTGCGGCCGCTGCTCGTGCTCGCACCGACCGAGCGCGCGGCGTGGGTGGCGGCGGGGCTTGCGCCCTTCGCGGTGGTGATCGCCGCGACCTCGCCCGGGGCATGGGTGGTCGCCCCGGTGCTCGGCGGCGCGCTGCTGGTGCTGGTGGTGCTCGACGCCGTGCTCGCCGGGCGGCTCGCGGACTGGGAGCTTGCCGTCCCCTCGGACATCGAGGTCGGCCAGCCGAGCCCGCTCACGATCACCGCGACCTTCGCCGCTCGCCAGCCCGCCCGCGCCGAGGCGGCGCTTTCCTGCGACCCGCGCCTCGCGCCCGAGGGGCGGGCGATCTTGGCGCTCGCGCGGCAGCCCTACGAGGACGGCTGGCGCGGCGAGGCGATGCTCGCGCCCACCCGCCGCGGCACCGGGATCGTCAGCCGCGTCTGGCTGCGCTGGCAGGGCCCGCTCGGCCTCGGCGCGCGGCAGGCCGACTTCGCGCCAGACCGGCGCATCCGCGTCTGGCCCGACCTCTCCGCGGTCCGCTCCCCCGACCTCCAGACCTTCCTCAGGAACGCCCAAATCGGCCTCATCGCCCGGCGCATCCGCGGCGAGGGCACGCAGTTCGAGGCCTTGAGCGAATACGAGCCCGGCATGGACCGCCGCCGCATCGACTGGAAGGCGAGCGCGCGTCACACCCGCCTGTTCGCCCGCGAGAACGAGAGCGAGCGCAACAACCAGATCGTCTTCGCCTACGACTGCGGGCAGGCGATGTGCGAGCCCGTCGACGGGCTCCCGCGCATCGACCGCGCGGTCTCAGCGGCGCTGACCTGCGGCTATGTGGCGCTGAAGGGCGGGGACAAGGTCGCGCTGTTCGGCTTCGCCCGGCGGCCGCAGATCATGACCCCCTTCATCGGCGACGCGCGGGCGTTCCACCGCTTGCAGAGCGCCGCGGCGGGGCTCGATTACGAAGCGGTCGAGCCCAACTTCACCCTCGCGCTCGCGACCCTCACCGCGCGGCTCCAGCGCCGTTCGCTGGTGGTGATCTTCTCCGACTTCGCCGATCCCACCGCGGCCGAACTGATGGTCGAGAGCCTCGGGCGGCTCGTGAACAAGCACCTCGTGCTGTTCGTGACGATGGGCGACAGCGAGGTCGAGGAACTGATCGCCGCGCCCCCGGGCGACATCGCGACCCTCGCCCGCAGCGTCACCGCCGACAGCCTCGCGCAGCAGAGGAAGCTGGTCCTGACCCGGCTGCGGCGGCTCGGGATCGACGTGCTCGAGGCGCCGTGGCAGAGCATCGGCCCCCGGCTGATCGACCGCTACCTCACCATCCGCAACAGCGAGGCGATAGGATGAAGGCACCGGTCATCTCCTCCTGGTTCGGCCGCGGACAAGTCGCCGCCCCCTCCGATATCGAGAGCGCGACACTGCGCTCCGACCGCTTCCGGCTGGAGCGCGAAGGCGAATGGAAGCGATTGGAGGCGATCCTCGCGCGGATGGAGAAGGGCGGCCTCAAGCGCATCGCCGACGATGACCTGATCGCGCTACCCGCGCTCTACCGCACCGCCGCCTCGAGCCTCGCGGTGGCGCGCGAGACTTCGCTCGATGCCGCGACCCTCGCCTATCTCGAGGCGCTGGTGCAGCGTGCGTGGTTCCAGGTCTACGGCCCGCGCATGGGCTTCGTGCGCTGGCTGCGCGGTTTCCTGATGGGCGGGTGGAGCCGCGCCGTGCGGGCGCTGTGGCTCGACATCTGCATCGCGCTGTTCGTGATGGTCGCCGGCGCGATCGTCGGCTGGCTGCTCGTGGCGCAGGACGAGGCCTGGTATTACCGGCTCTTCCCCGCAGGCGGCGGCGAGACTCGCGTGCCGGGCGCGAGCCGCGAGCAGCTGCTCGAGACGCTCGGGCACGACGAGGGCGCCTTCGGCCTCGCCGGCTTCGCCGCCTTCCTGTTCAGCAACAACGCGGGCGTGTGCATCCTGTCCTTCGCGCTGGGCTTCGCCTTCGGCATCCCCTCGCTGATGCTGCTGGTGCACAACCTCGCGATGCTGGGCGCGATGCTGTGGCTGTTCAACGGGCAGGGGCTGGTGGTCGAGCTTGCCGCCTGGCTCTCGGTCCACGGCACGACCGAGCTGTTCGGGATCATGCTCTCGGGCGCGGCGGGGCTGCATATCGGGCGCGCGATGGCCTTTCCGGGCAAGCTCCCGGTGCTCGAGGCCGCCGCCGCCGCCGGGCGCCGCGCGGCGGTGGTGATGGTCGGCGTGGTCATCATGATGATCGTCGCCGCGCTGCTCGAGGCCTTTCCGCGCCAGCTCGTCGAGGACACCGGGAGCCGCTTCCTGATCGGCGGCTCCATGCTGCTGTTCTGGCTCTCCTACTTCATCCTCTACCGCCCCGCCCCGCAGGAGCAGGCCGGATGAGCGCGGGCAAGCCCAGGCGCGCCCGCGCGCCCAACGACACGCGCCGCACCCGCACGCTGGTGACGCCGGAGGGGCTCCAGCTGCCGATCGCGCTCGCCCCGCGCGGCGCGCGCGCCGGGGCGCTGGTGATCGACGTGCTGATCATCTTCGCGGTCCTGATCGCCGTCCAGCTGATGCTGGTGTGGATGCTGACCGGGATGCTCGAGGGCACGGATTTCGACCCCGACCAGCTCTCGCGGGGCGCGGCGGAGTTCCTCGGCATCGTTCTCACGCTGTTCGTATTCTGCGGCTGGTACGGATACTTCCTCGTCCAGGAGCTCGGCCCGGGCGGGGCGACCTTCGGCAAGCGCATCGTCGGCATCCGCATCGCCGCAAGGGGGCAGGCGCGGCTCACCCCCGAGGCGGTGATCGCACGCAATCTGCTGCGCGACATCGAGATCTTCTATCCTTTGATCGCGCTGCTGATCCTCACCGTCTCGGCCGAGGCGGGCGAGGAGGTGGGCGTGCTCGCCTGGGTGCTGACCGGGTGGTTCGGGCTCTTCGCGCTGTTCCCCTTCTTCAACCGCGACGCCCTGCGCGCGGGCGACATCGTCGCCGGCACCTGGGTGGTCGAGCGCCCGCGCGCGCGGCTCGCCACCGTGCTCTCGGCACAGGGCGCGGCGGCCGCCGCGGGGGCCAGCGAGGTCACCGGTGCGCGCTACGAATTCGGCGAGGCGGAGCTCTCGGTCTATGGCGAGAAAGAGCTCCAGACGCTCGAGCGGATGCTGCGTGACGCGCGGCCCGAAGCGCTTCAGGCGGTCCACGCCACGATCTGCCGCAAGATCGGCTGGGACCCGGGCGCGGGTGACGAACGCGCTTTCCTCGAGGCCTTCTATGCGCAATTGCGCGCGAAGCTCGAAGGCGACATGCGCTTCGGCAAGCGCAAGGCGGACAAGTTCTCATGATCGACAGGCGGCATTTTCTCGGCGGAGCGCTGGCGCTGGGCGCGAGTGCCTGCATCCCGCCCGACCAGAGCCCGATTGGCCGCCTCCAGGCCGAGCTGCGGCTGATCGAGGGAAAGGCCGATGCGACGCTGGGCGTCTGCCTGTTCGACACCGGCACAGGACGGTCGGTCGGGATCAACGAAACGCGCCGCTTCGGTCACACCTCCTCCTTCAAGCTGTCGCTCGCCGCGCTACTGCTCCAACGCCATGCCGCAGGGACGATCGACGCCGACCGGCGGGTGACCTGGACCGAGGCGGACCTGATCTTCCACGCGCCTTTCACGAAAGAGCGGCTGGGGACCGGCGCAACGCTGCGCGAGCTCGCCCGCGCGGCGCAGATCACCTCGGACAATCCGGCGACCAACATCCTGCTGCGTGCGCTCGGCGGACCTGCCGCAATGACTGCGTTCTGGCGCTCTATCGGCGATACGGAAAGCCGGCTCGACCGCTACGAGCTCGGCCTGAACGAGGTGCCGCCCACCGAGTTCCGCGACACCACCACGCCCGCCGCGATGGCGCGAACGGTGGCGAAGATCGTCTATGGTGATGTCCTGCCGCCGACCGGACGCGCCGAGCTCAAGGGCTGGATGATCCAAACCGAGAGCGGCCTTAGGTATGTGCGCGCTGGCCTGCCTACGGATTGGGCAGCGGGAGACAAGACGGGCTTTTCCGGCATGGTCGGCGACGAGAACAACTTCGTCGACATCGGCTTTGCGGAAAGCCCCGCCGGCCGCGCGCCGATCACTTGGGCCGCCTACATCCGCACCCGCCAGCCGGAGGCGACGATGCAGGCCCGCGCCGACCGGGCGCTCGCCGAGGTCGGGCGGGTGATCAAGGAATTCGCCGAGCCCGAAAGGGGCCTGCCGGTCATCGGCAAGCTCTATTAGCTCAATCCCGCTCGGCCTGAGTTTGTCGAAGGCCTGCACTTCCTTCTCGAGGCAGCGCGGACATCAAGAAATGCAGCCGTTGGCCTATCAGCCAGCTTCGCTTCCGACAAGCTCAGGGCGAACGGAAGTTGACACCGGGAATTCAGTGGTTCGGCGTGCCCTTCGCGCCTGCGCCGACCTCGCCGCCGAAGATCGCGACCTCGTTGACGCCCGCGCTGGTGGCGCGGCCGCGGTACATGCCGGTGGTATTGAAGCTGAAGATCGCATGGCCCTCGGGCGTCACGAGGATCACTCCGCCATCGCCACCGAGTGCCGCGACGTCGGCCATCACGGAGTCTGCGGTGTATTCGGCCTCTTCGGGCTCCAGCACAGCGACGCCACTACTATCTGCTGTCAGCGTATTGAATTCTCGTATCCCCCGCAGCCGCGCACAAATCTCGTGCGCTACGCCAACGCGGATGAAGTACTCCCCCCACCCCGTGGCAGACACCGCGCACGAGCGATTATCCGCATAGGTCCCCGCGCCGATCACCGGTGCGTCACCCACGCGGCCCCAGCGCTTGCCGGTCATCCCGCCAGTCGAGGTGCCCGCCGCAAGGTTGCCCTTCTGGTCGAGCGCCACCGCACCCACCGTGCCGAACTTGTGGTCGACATCGAGCGCCGAGAGCTTCTCCGCCTTCAGCCGCTCGAGCGCCTCGCGCCGCGCTTCGGTGGCGAAATATTCGGGCGGGGTGACGGGAAAGCCCTTGGACAGGGCGAACTCCTCGGCGCCCTTGCCGATCAGGAACACGTGCTCGCTTTGGGTGCGCACCGTGTCGGCGAGAAGGATCGGGTTCTTCACCGTCTTCACCCCCGCCACCGCTCCCGCAGAACGGTCGCGCCCGTCCATGATCGCGGCGTCCAGTTCGTTGGTCCCGTCCCAGGTGAACACCGCACCCTTGCCCGCGTTGAACAGCGGCGAATCCTCGAGGATCACGATCGCGGCCTTGACCGCGTCGATCGCCTCGCCGCCATCCTTCAGCACCTTCGCCCCGGCATCGAGCGCCGCCTGCAACGCGCTCTCATAGGCGACCCGCTTGTCGGGGGTCATCTGCGCGGGGTCGAGCGTGCCGGCCCCGCCGTGAATGGCGAGCGACCATTTCGGGGCGGCGTCTTCGGCGAGGGCGGGCTGGATCATGAGGGCGAGGGCTGCGGCTGCAAGGAGTTTCTTCATGAGCGGCAGGTCTAACGCGCCCCCGCCGCTTTCGCCAGCTTAACAGCGCATCGGCGAGCGGCTAGGGCGCGGGGATGATCCTCAGACCCGCCACCCCCGCCGACGCCGCGCCCCTCGCGAAGCTCGGCGCCGACAGCTTCGTCGCCGCCTTCGGCCACCTCTACAGGCCTGAGGACCTCGCCGCCTTCCTCGCCGAAGTGCACGACCCCGCAGCGGTCCTCGCCGAGATCGAGGGCGCGGACTGCACCCACCGGCTCGTCGAGCATGACGGCACGCTCGTCGCCTTCTGCAAGCTGCGCCATCCCACCAAGTTCGGCGAACACACCGACGCGGCAAGGCCGATCGAGCTCGCCCAGCTCTACGCCCTCCCCGGCCACACCGGCGCCGGCATCGGCGCGCAGCTGATGGACTGGGCGCTCGCGACCACGCGCGCGGGCGGGCACGACGCGGTTCTGCTCAGCGTCTATGCCGAGAACTTCGGCGCACAGCGCTTCTACCAGCGCTACGGTTTCGCGAAGATCGCCGACATCACCTTCAAGGTGGGCAACCACCTCGATCCGGAATATCTCTACGAACTGAAGCTATAACGAAGGGAGAGGGACATGAGCGGATTCGGCTGGGCGAGCACCACCGACGAGGTGCTGGCGGGCAAGGACCTGTCGGGGCGGACGGTGTTCATCACCGGCGCCAATTCCGGCCTCGGGCAGGAAACCGCGCGGGCGATGGCGAGCAAGGGTGCGCACGTCGTCATGGCGGGGCGCGATCAGCACAAGCTCGACGCGGCGGTTGCGGCGATCCGCGAGACCCTGCCCAAGGCGCAGCTCGACACGCTGACCGTCGATCTGGGCTCGCTCGAATCGATCCGCGCCGCGACCTCGCGCGCGCGGCAGGCCTTCCCGCGGATCGATCTCCTCATCAACAACGCCGGGGTGATGGCGACCCCCTTCGAGCACACCGCGGACGGATTCGAGCGCCAGTTCGGCACCAACCACCTCGGCCACTTCGCGCTCACCGCCGAGCTTATGCCCGCGATCGAGCGCGGGCACTTGAAGCGCATCGTCAACCTCTCGAGCCGCGGGCACTTCATGGGGCAGGTCGATTTCGACGACCCGAACTTCACCCGCCGTCCCTACGATCCCTGGGCGAGCTATGGCCAGTCGAAGACCGCGAACGTGCTGTTCACCGTCGGGCTCGAACAGCGCTTCGCGGTGCTCGGCATCCACGCCTACGCGGTGCACCCGGGCGGGATCGAGACCAATCTCGGGCGCTACATGACGCCCGAGATGCGCGAGGGGCTGATGAAGCGGGTGTCCTCTTCGGATACCGGCTTCGCGTGGAAGACCATCCCGCAGGGCGCGGCGACGAGCTGCTGGGCGGCGACCGCCGACGAGCTCGAGGGCTGCGGCGGGGTCTATTGCGAGGACTGCCACGTCGCCGAGGTCGACGACGAGAACCCGAAGGAGGGCGTACGCTCTTACGCGGTCAACAGAAGCTATGCCGACCGGCTGTGGAAACTCAGCGAGGAGCTGACGGGAGCGCAATTCCCCAGCTGACGGGGGTGCTGACCCCGCTTCCCGATGGGTAAGCGGGGTCTCGGGCGGGCTTAGTGGGCCCTCAGGAACTCCTTGAGCAGCCCGAGCGCGTCCTTCGCCTCGCGGGTCGGGACGATCGCCATGAAGACGTGGGGTGCGGCCTCGTATTCGTAGAGCTTGGCGTCGACCCCGGCCGCGCGCAGACGCCCGAGGAAGCTGCGCGAATCGACGATGAAGAGATCGTGCCGCCCGGTCCAGATGCGGGTCGGGGGAAGCTGGGCGAGGTCTTGGGCGCTCGCGTAGAGCGGGCTTACCGCGGGATCGTCGATCGCGCGCCCTCCAGCGACCAGTGCGCCGCAGGCGCGCAGGGTGCCGATCTTGAGCATGATGTCGTGGGGCTCGACCGCGGCAATGGCGGGATCGGCGAGCCCGAGGTCGAGCCACGGTGCGAACAGCGCGAGCTTGCCGGGCAGCGGCCCGCCAGCCCGCACCAGCCTGAGCGCGAGCGCGAGCGCCATGTGCCCGCCCGCCGAATCGCCGTTGAGGATGATCCGCGCCGGATCATGGGCGGCGGCAAGCTCGGCATAGACTGCATCGGCAAGCGCGTCCTGCGCTGTATAGCTCGCCTCGGGCACCACCGGGTAGAGCGGGACGGTGACGCTGATCCCGCAGACCTTCACCATCTCGGCGACCAGCGGCCAGTGCTCCTTGAACATCGGCCGCACGAAGCCGCCGCCGTGGAAATAGAGCATGTGCCATTCCGCCGGGCCCGCCTTGGGGTGAAGCGTCACCACCTTGTGCCCCAGAACCTCGCGCTCCTCGACGAGGAAGCGGCTCCGAAAGCCCTCGGGCATCGGCGCATCCTCGGGCCGCTTGCGCCCGTTCATGACCGCGTGGAAGCCCGCCTCGTCATGCGGGAAGACCGCCGGGCGGCGGCCCACCAGCCACTTCACGAAGCCCAGCAGCAGGCTCGGGCTGGCCGAGCGCAGTTCGATCGAGGTGTCGGTCAGCATGGTCTCTCCCTTGTCGCAGCCCAGACTGCCGCGCCCGTTGCCCGAGTCAAGCGGCGGCAAGCGCTTTGCATTGCCCCGCGCGGCTTTGCGGCCTATATGCGCGCGCATGTCTTCCATCCGTCCGTGGCGCACGATCGAACGGCGCAAATGTCGCCAGATCATGGTGGGGAACGTCCCCGTTGGTGGGGACGCGCCCATCACCGTCCAGACCATGACCAACACGCCGACGGAGGACGTCAAGGCGACGGTCGACCAGATCCGCCGCTGCGAGGAGGTGGGCGCCGACATCATCCGCGTCTCCTGCCCGACGGAAGAGTCCACGCGCAACTTCAAGAAGATCACCCGCGCCGCGCGCATCCCGGTGGTCGCCGACATCCACTTCCACTACAAGCGCGCGCTGGAAGCTGCCGACGCCGGCGCGGCCTGCCTGCGCATCAACCCCGGCAATATCGGCTCGGCCGACCGGGTTGCCGAGGTGGTGCGCGCCGCCAAGGCGAACGGCTGCGCGATCCGCATCGGGGTCAATGCCGGGAGCCTCGAGAAGGATCTCCTCGAGAAATACGGCGAGCCCTGCCCCGAGGCGCTGATCGAGAGCGCGCTCGACCACATCAAGCTGCTGCAGGACCACGATTTCCACGAATACAAGGTGGCGGTGAAGGCGTCGGACGTGTTCCTTGCGGTCGCGGCCTACCACGGCCTTGCCGAGACGGTCGATTGCCCGCTGCACCTCGGCATCACCGAGGCGGGCGGCCTGATCGGCGGCACGGTCAAGTCCTCGATCGGCATCGGCTCCTTGCTGTGGGCCGGGATCGGCGACACGATCCGCGTCAGCCTCTCGGCCGAGCCCGAGCAGGAGATCAAGGTCGGCTTCGAGATGCTCAAGGCGCTGGGCCTGCGCACCCGCGGCGTGCGCATCGTCTCGTGCCCCTCGTGCTCGCGCCAGGGCTTCGACGTGATCCGCACCGTCGAGGCGCTCGAACAGCGATTGGAGCACATCAAGACCCCGATGAGCCTCTCGATCCTCGGCTGCGTCGTCAACGGCCCGGGCGAAGCGCGCGAGACCGATGTCGGCCTCACCGGCGGCGGCGCGGGCAAGCACATGGTGTACCTGCGCGGGGTGACCGACCACACGATCCAGGACGAGGATATGCTCGACCACATCGTGCGCCTCGTCGAGGAAAAGGCCGCCGAGATCGAGCGCGGCGAGACCACTGCCTTCGATCCGCACGCCGCGCCGCAAGCCGCCGTCGCCGCCGAGTAGGGCGTGGGCTGGGCCTATCTGCTGCTCGCCGGGCTCTTCGAGGTCGGGTTTACCACTGCCATGCGCTACACGCATTCGCTCCGGTTCGACTGGCCCAATCTCGCTTTCGTGATCTGCGTCGTGCTGAGCTTCGGCTTCCTCCAGGAAGCGCAGAAGACCATCCCGCTCGGCACTGCCTACGCGGTCTGGGTCGGGATCGGCGCGGTCGGCACGATCGTGGTGGGGGTGGCGCTCGGACTGGAAAGCCTGAGCCTCGCGCGGGGGCTGCTGCTGGCAGGTCTTGTGGGATGCGTGATCGGCCTCAAGGCGCTGCATTGACCTTGCGGATCGCTGCGGCCCTTTCGGCTTTGGCGCTGGCTGCCTGCGCCACCATGCCGCCCGACGGGGCCCATCCCGAGGCGCGAGTCTATGCCGTCGAGGCCGATGCGGAGGCCGATGTCGACGCCGCGCTCGCCCGCGCCGACGCTTCGGGCAAGCGCGTGCTGCTGGTGCTCGGCGCCAACTGGTGCCACGATAGCCGCGCGCTCGCCGGGTGGCTCGAGAGCCCGCGCTTCGCCGGGATCAGGGCTCGCTACGAAATCGTCTATGTCGATGTCGGCGTGCCCCAGACCGGCAAGGGCCGCAATCTCGAGATCTCGAAACGCTTCGGACTCGCGGAGCTGACGGGGACGCCCGCACTCCTGGTGCTCACACCTGACGGGACGGCCGTAAACCTCGATACCGCCGCCGGCTGGCGCAATGCCGCGAGCCGCAGCGAGGACGCGATCTACACCGAACTGACCTCGCTCGCGGAAAGGCCTGCACCATAATCGCCGCCCTCCTCCTCGCCATTGCCCTCGCGATGGACGCCTTCGCCGTGGCCCTGACGCAGGGCGCGCGGTTCCGGCCTTCGGTGCGCGGCGGCATCGCCATCGCAGTCACCTTCGGGGCGTTCCAGGCGGTCATGCCGCTTGCCGGGTGGGCGGTGGGCACGGTGGCCCTGGCCTATGTGGAGGCGGTCGACCACTGGATCGCCTTCGGCCTGCTCGCCTTTCTCGGCGCACGGATGCTGACGGGGCACGTCGGCGATGCGGAGGGCACCCACGCGCTGACCGGCCGCACGCTGCTCGTCGCCGGGCTCGCCACCAGCATCGACGCGCTCGCCGCCGGGCTGACCCTGCCGACGCTCGGCGTGCCCCCGCTGCTCGCCGTCGCGCTGATCGGCGGGGTCACCGCGCTGATGAGCGGCGCGGGCGTGGTGCTCGGCCGACGCGCGGGCGAGCACCTCGGCGAATGGGCCGAGCGCGCGGGCGGGCTGATCCTGATCGGGCTGGGCGTGAAGATTCTCGGCCAGCACCTCGGCTGGCTGTAGAGGCGGGCGTGCTCCACGTCGTCCACCACGCCGACTACATGGCACCCCGACCCGAGCGCGGCTACTTCCGCTTCGACAAGTATTACCTCGTGATGGAGAAGCTGCGGGCCTCCGGCGCGCCCCTCACCGTCCACGCCCCGGAGCCGATGCCGCGCGAATGGCTCGAGGCGGTGCACTGCCCCGACTATGTCGACGAGGTCTTCCGCGCCGCAGTCCCGCGCCACAAGGAACGGCGGATCGGCTTCCCGGTCACCCCGGCGATCCGCGACCGGGTGCGGCACACCAACGGCGGCACCTGGCTCGCCGCGCAGCTCGCGATGGCGCACGGCTATGCCGCCAACTCCGCCGCGGGGAGCCACCATGCGCTCCACGACACCGGCGCGGGTTACTGCGTGTTCAACGACCTCGCCGTCACGGCCAACCGCCTGATCGCGGAAGGGGACGCGCGCCGGGTGCTGATCGTCGACCTCGACGTCCACCAGGGCGACGGCACCGCAAGCCTCACCGCCGGGCGCGCCGACATCTTCACCCTCTCGCTCCACGCCGAGAAGAACTTCCCCGTGCGCAAGGCCCGCTCGAGCCGCGACGTCGGCCTGCCCGATGGCACCGACGACGAGGGCTATATGGAGGCCCTCACCCGCCACTTGCCGCAGGCCCTCGCCGACTTCGCCCCCGACTTCGTGCTCTACCAGGCGGGGGTCGATCCGCACCGCGAGGACAAGCTCGGCCGCCTCGCGCTCACCGACGCAGGCCTTGCCGCGCGCGACCGCTTCGTGGTGCGCGAGGTGCGGGCGTGCGGGCTGCCGATCGCTAGCGCCCTGGGCGGCGGCTATGGCGACGATCCGCGGGTGGTCGCCGCGCGCCATGCCGCCTCGATGCTGGCGATGGCGGCGCAGAACGCCGCGTTTCCCGCTCCATCGGCGACGAAGTGAAACTAACCTGCGATAGGATGTGACGATCCCCGCTTGGGAACCGGGCGTGTTGCGTTTACGTTGCAACGCAATGCAGCGGCGCGACATTCTCAAGGGTAGTCTGATCGCCGGGGCGGCGCTTGCGCTCCCCGGGCGCCTTGCCGCGCAGATGCTCCCCGCGACCCCAGCCAGCGGCTCCCCGCGCGACCGCATCCTCTTCGACATCGCCAAGCGCGAGTTGCTGCGCGCCGGCGATGCGATCTGGAAGCACGACATCGTCGGCATCGCCGATTTCGGGCTGCACTCGGCGAAGCCCCGCTTCCACTTCGTCAATCTCGAACGCGGCGAGGTGCGCTCGCATCATGTCAGCCACGGGGTCGGCTCGGACTACCAGCACGACGGCTGGCTCAAGCAGTTCTCCAACGTCGAGGGCTCGAACGCGACCAGCCGCGGGGCCTATGTCACCTGGGAATGGTACAAAGGCCGCTACGGCACCTCGGTGCGGCTGGGCGGGCTCGACGAGAGCAACAGCGCCGCGCTGCAACGCTACATCGTCATGCACCACGCCGACTATGCCGAGCCGTCGCACCTCGCGCGCTACGGCCGGATGGGCCGCTCGAACGGGTGCTTCGCGATGGGCACCGAGCAGTTCCACGACGCGCTGATGTATCTCTCGGGCGGGCGCCTGCTGTTCGCCGACAGCCTCGGGCTCGAGGAGGACGGCTCGATCCAGCCGGTCCCCGAGCTGGCGATGTACGACCGCCGCCCGCTCGATTTCGGCCCGGGCCCGGTCGCCAGCGCGTTCTGAATTCCCGGACCACCCAAATCCGTCCGTGCCGAGCCTGTCGAAGCACCGCAAGCCTCACTGGAGCCTGGTCTGAGCTCAAGTGAAATGCAGCCCTTCGACAAGCTCAGGGCGAGCGGAGGTAGGCGGGAAAAGCTCTCCCTCAGGTATCCTTGAGGTCGTCCTCGATCACAATCACCTCGCTGGTCGGGATCGCGGAACGGTTGCGCACCCGCGGCTTGTCGAGGCTGGCGAGGACCGGGGTGTCGCGGCCGTAGATGTCCTTGAAGGTGGCGAGCTCGCCGTTGATGTCCGAGGCCATCGTGAAATAGGTGATGTAGGCCGCCCAGGGCTTCTGCAAGGCCACCTTGGTGTACTTGCCCGAGTTGGCGATGGTCACCGCCTCGTCCTTGGTCGCGCCCTTGCCGAGGATCGCCATCGTCATCGCCAGCTCGAGCGCGCGCTCGGTGCGCACGCAGCCGTGCGAGAGCGCGCGGTCGGCGTTGGCGAAGAGGTGGCGCGAGGGCGTGTCGTGGAAGAAGATCGCGTGCTCGTTGGGCATCTCGAGCTTCATCAGCCCCAGCGAATTGCCCCTGCCCGGCTGCTGGACGACGGTGATCGTCCCGTTCGCCGACTTCGTGCCGACATAGCCGTTGGCTTTCGCCCAGCCCGGGTTGGCGAGCACCTTGGCGCCCAGCCCCTCGCCCTTGACGATCGACTGCGGCACCGTCCAGGTCGGGTTGAAGACCACGCCCTCGACCGTCTCGGCGAGCTGCGGCGTGGCGGTGCGCCCCGGCTTGCCTACGATCGTGCGGTAGGTGCTGATGATCTTGTTGCGCACCGTCAGGCGCAGCTGGAACTCGGGCACGTTGGTGATGAGGTATTGCGAGCCCAAGTCGCGCGCCAGCCAGCGCCAGCGGTCCATGTTGGCGCGGATCAGCTTGCGCTTGGCGACGGCGCTCGCGGGCGTCGCGGCAAGCTCGGCCTTGAGGCGCGCGTAATCGGGGTGCGTCGGATTGAGCTTGGCGAGCGTGCCCGCGATGTCGCCGCTGGCGAGCGCCTCGGCGAGGACGTCGCCGGTGCGGCTCACGTCGCGGTCGGGATCGACCACGAACCACTGCTGGCGTGCCTCCATCGGGGTGCGCCCGTCGCGCAGGTCCTCGACCAGCCAGGCGAAGGCCTGCGAGGCGATCTGGTTGAGCTCGGCCGAGGGCCCGGCCTTGATCGCGGTCTTGAGCGGATCGAGATCGTAGTCCTTCGGGTCGAGCCCCTCGGCGCCGATCCCCTCGATCGCCGCGACGAGCTTGGCCGCATTGGCGAGGCTCCAGGTCTGCACCGTCGGCGCCTCGGGCGGCAGGACCTGCACCACCGGCTGCGCGGTGGTCGGAAAAGCCTGGGTAAAGGCCTCGGAGGCGGGCTTGGGCGCGGGCGCGGCAGGGGCGGGCACGACCGCGGGGCCGCCCGCCGGCTGGCTCGCCGCGACCGGACGCTTCGCGCCTGCGCCATCCTGCGCGAGAGCGGCCGTCGCCACCAGCGCCGCAAGGGCGCTGCCGCCAGCGAGTTTACCCAACAACCTCATCATTTCACGTCGCTTTCATCGCCCCGTGCCGCCGGAGGACCGGCAGCCTGACATATCGCCGCAGCCTTACCCGCTCGGCCCTGCCCCTATCAACCATTCTCGCTTTCACCTGCATTAATGTTCACAGGCGTGACCTTGCCATCCGCCGGGCCTATGGAGCCCTCCATGGTCCCGAGCGGTCTCCCCCTGCTGCCCTTCGCCGCCGCACTCATGGGGGTCGGGTTCCTGTCGCTGATGGACGCCTTCATGAAGGAGGCTGCGCTGCTGCTCGGGGCCTATACCGCGACGGTGCTGCGCGCCTTCGTGGGCGCGGGGATGATCGCCCCGGTCTGGCTCGCGCGCGGCGCCCGGGTTCCTTCGGGCGCGGTGATGAAGCTCCACGCGGAGCGGGGAATCGTCTCGGCCTTCATGGCGCTGACCTTCTTCTATGCGATCACCAAGCTGCCCCTCGCCGAGGCGATCGCGCTGTCCTTCATCGCACCGCTCGTAGCGCTCTACCTCGCCCGGGTGCTGCTCGGCGAGACGATCAGCCGGGCGGCGATGGGGGCGAGCCTGCTCGGCTTTTCGGGCACGCTGGTGATCGTCGGCGGGCGGATCGGCACCGGCCGGTTCGACGCGGACGCGATGCTCGGCACGGCCTCGCTGTTCGTCTCGGCGCTGCTCTATGCCTACAACTTCATCGTGCTACGGCGGCAGGCGCAGGTCGCCGGGCCGCTCGAGATCGCGACCTTCCATTCGGGGATCGGCGGCCTCGTGCTGCTGACCCTCGCGCCGTTCCTGTGGGAGGCGCCCTCGGGCGAGGCGCTCGCCCCGCTGCTGGCGGCGGGTGCGCTGACCGTCGCCGGATCGCTGTCGATCGCCTGGGCCTATGCCCGCGCCGAGGCGAATGCGCTGGTGCCGACCGAGTATTCGGGCTTCGTCTGGGCGGCGATCTTCGGCTGGGCCTTCTTCCACGAGCCGGTCACCTGGCCGACCCTCGCCGGCACCGCGCTGATCGTCACCGGCTGCTGGCTCGCCGCCCGCGCCCCGCGCGAGGCGGCTGCCGCGGCGGCCGCATAGGACGAATTGCCAAGGGCAGCCCCCTTGACCTCGCGCGCGAGGGAGCGCAGGAGCGCGCGCATATACCGCGCCCCCTGAAGAATTTTCTTCGCGTGGATCGGGGGCGGGCCAATCGAAAGGACGGACCTCTCCCATGACCGCAATCGGCCAGGATTCGCTCGGCACGCGCCAGATGCTTGACGTGAACGGCAAGCAGTATGCCTATTACTCGCTGGCGAAGGCCGCCGAGCAGCTGGGCGACATCAGCAAGCTGCCGATCTCGATGAAGGTGCTGCTCGAAAACCTGCTGCGCTTCGAGGACGGCGGCTTCACCGTGGGCGCTGAGCACATCAAGGCGCTGGTCGACTGGCAGGCGAACCCGACCACCGGCGAAGAAATCCAGTACCGCCCGGCGCGCGTGCTGCTCCAGGACTTCACCGGCGTGCCCTGCGTGGTCGACCTTGCCGCGATGCGCGATGCGATCAAGAAGCTCGGCGGGGACACCGCCAAGATCAACCCGCTGGTCCCCGTGAACCTCGTGATCGACCACTCGGTGATGGTCGACGAATTCGGCCACCCCAAGGCGATGGAAGCCAACATGGCGCTCGAATACGAGCGCAATGCCGAGCGTTACGACTTCCTGAAGTGGGGTTCCAAGAGCTTCCAGAACTTCACCGCCGTGCCCCCGGGCACCGGGATCTGCCACCAGGTCAATCTCGAGCACCTCGCCCGCGCGGTGTGGTCCTCGGAAGGGCCTGACGGCGTCACCGTCGCCTATCCCGACACCTGCGTCGGCACCGACAGCCACACCACCATGATCAACGGCCTCGGCGTGCTCGGCTGGGGCGTGGGCGGGATCGAGGCGGAGGCCGCGATGCTCGGCCAGCCGGTCTCGATGCTGATCCCCGAAGTGGTCGGCTTCCACCTCGAAGGCGCGATGGCCGAAGGCGTGACCGCGACCGATCTCGTGCTGACCTGCGTCCAGATGCTCCGCCAGGTCGGCGTCGTCGGCCGCTTCGTCGAGTTCTACGGGCCGGGCGTCGCCAACCTCACCCTCGCAGACCGCGCGACCATCGCCAACATGGCCCCCGAATACGGCGCGACCTGCGGCTTCTTCGGGATCGACGACAAGACCCTCGACTACCTGCGCCTCACCGGCCGCAGCGAGGAGACCATCGCGCTCGTCGAGGCCTATGCCAAGGCGCAGGGGATGTGGTTCGATCCGGCGAACGTGCCGGTCTTCACCAAGACCCTGAGCCTCGACATGGCGACCGTCGTCCCCAGCCTCGCCGGGCCCAAGCGCCCGCAGGACAAGGTGGTCCTCCCCGAGGTCGACGACCTGTTCAACGCGGACCTGACCAAGGTTTACGGCAAGAGCGCCCCGGCGCGCGTGGGCGTCGAGGGCAAGGATCACGACATCGGTGACGGCGACGTGGTGATCGCGGCGATCACCTCGTGCACCAACACCTCGAACCCCGACGTGCTGATCGCCGCCGGCCTCGTCGCCAAGAAGGCGAACGAGCGCGGCCTGAAGCCCAAGCCGTGGGTCAAGACCTCGCTTGCCCCCGGCTCGCAGGTGGTGACCGACTACCTCGTCAAGTCGGGCCTGCAGGAGCACCTCGATGCGGTCGGCTTCGACCTCGTGGGCTATGGCTGCACCACCTGCATCGGCAACTCCGGGCCGCTCGCCGCGCCCATCAGCGCCGCGATCAACGGCAACGACATTGTCGCCGCGAGCGTCCTGTCGGGCAACCGCAACTTCGAGGGCCGCGTCTCGCCCGACGTGCGCGCGAACTTCCTCGCCTCCCCGCCGCTGGTGGTCGCCTATGCGCTGAAGGGCACCGTCACCGAGGACATCACCACCACGCCGATCGGCCACGACCAGAACGGCGCGCCCGTCATGCTCGCCGACCTGTGGCCGACCAACGCCGAGATCGCCGAGCACCGCGCGGCCAACATCGACCGCTCGATGTTCGAGACGCGCTACGCCAACGTCTATGACGGGGACGAGCACTGGCAGGCGATCACCGTCGCCCCGTCGGACACCTACACCTGGCGCGCCGGCAGCACCTACGTCGCCAATCCGCCCTACTTCGAGGGCATGACCATGACCCCCGCGCCGATCACCGACATTGTCGATGCGAAGCCCCTGGCGATCCTCGGCGATTCGGTCACCACCGACCACATCTCGCCGGCCGGCTCGATCAAGGAGGACAGCCCCGCGGGCAAGTTCCTGATGAGCAATCAGGTCACCAAGAAGGACTTCAACTCCTACGGCTCGCGCCGCGGCCACCACGAAGTCATGATGCGCGGCACCTTCGCCAACATCCGCATCAAGAACGAGATGGTCCCGGGCGTCGAGGGTGGCTTCTCGACCTATGCGGGCGAGACCATGCCGATCTACGACGCGGCGATGAAGCACAAGGAAGACGGCACGCCGCTGGTCGTCATCGGCGGCAAGGAATACGGCACCGGCTCCTCGCGCGACTGGGCGGCCAAGGGCACGATCCTGCTCGGCGTGCGGATGGTGATCGTCGAGAGCTTCGAGCGCATCCACCGCTCGAACCTCGTCGGGATGGGCGTGCTGCCGCTCCAGTTCAAGGACGGCGACACCCGCCAGAGCCTCGGCCTTGCGGCGACCGACAGCTTCTCGATCCGCGGCCTTGCCGACCTCACCCCCGGCCAGGACGTCACCGTCGAGGTCACCCGCGCGGACGGCTCGACCTTCACCTTCACCGCGCTCTGCCGCATCGATACCGCGAACGAGATGGAATATTACCGCCACGGCGGGATTCTCCATTACGTGTTGCGCAAGCTTGCGGCATAAAGGAGCCGATGACGCCCGCCCGCTCCGCCTTGCCTCTGACCGCCGCCCTGCCGCTGCTTCTTGCAATGGCGGCCTGCGGGGGCGAGCAGGGCCGGTCGGGCGGCGAGCGCGGGGCGGGCTCGGCCCCGCTCGGCTTCGAGCTGGCCTTCGCCGCTGCGGGCGGTGTCGGCGCGGGTGATCCGGCTCCGCAGACGCCGGCCCCCGTGCCGCTCTCGCCCGAGGAACTCGCCGCCAGGGTCAAGGCCGGCAACATCCGCCTGATCGACGTGCGCACCGAGGCCGAGGTCGCCGAGGGCACCATCCCCGGCGCCGAGCACATCCCCCTCGACCGCTTCGATCCCGCCAGGCTCGACCTGTCGGACGGCCGCGAGGTGGTGCTCTACTGCCGCTCGGGCCGCCGTTCGGGAATCGCGGCGGAGCGGCTGGCGAGCGTCACCGGCGCGCCGGTCGAGCACCTCGAAGGCGGAATCCTCGCCTGGGAAGCCGCGGGGATGCCGGTGGCGAAGAAGCCCTAGCCCCCATCAGCGCGGCGCAAACGAAAAGGGGCGGCCTCGCCGGGCCGCCCCTTTTCGTTTGCGCCCGGAGCGCGCCTCAGCCGAGGAACTTGCGCCGCCCGAGGATCGCCGCGGCGCCGAGGCCGAACAGCGCCATCATCGGCGGCGCGGGAACGTCGTGACCGCCCGAGGAGCCGCTCGAGCTGCTGGTGCTGGTGCTGCTGCTCGAGGAGGTGGAGCTGCTGCTCGAAGTGGACGAGGAGGTCGAGGAGGAGGAGCTGCTGCTGCTCGAGCTCGACGAGGACGAGCTGCTGCTGGTGCTGCTGGTCATGTCGCCCGAGGTGCTGCCCCCGCTGGTCGCCCCGCCCGAGGACGAGGACGACGAAGACGACGAGGAGCTCGAAGACGAGGAGCTCGACGAGGACGAGGACGAGGACGACGAGCCCGAGCTCGACACCGCGCCGGTCGAGGAGCTGACGTTCCCCGAGGAGGACGAGACGTTGCCCGAGGAGGAAGAGACGTTCCCCGAAGAGCTCGAAACCGCCCCGGTGCTCGACGAGACCGCGCCCGTGCTGCTCGACACGGCCCCGGTCGAGGAGGACACGTTGCCGGAGGTGCTGGTGCTCGACACCGCGCCGGTCGAGGAGGAAACATTCCCCGAGCTGCTGGTGCTCGACACCTGCCCGGTGCTGCTCGACACCTGCCCGGTCGAGGAGGTGACGCTCCCCGAGGAGGTGCTCGTCGAGGTGCTCACCTGGCCCGAGGACGAGGTGCTGGTCGAGCTGATCTGACCCGAGGACGAGGTGGTGGTGGTCGAATTGTCGATGATCACCACAACGCCGCTCGACGACCCGCCGCTCGACGATCCGCTGCTGCTGCTCGACCCGCTCGAGGAGCCGCTGCTGCCGCCCGAGGTCGAGGTCGAGGTGGTGGTGGTCACGTTGACGCTACCCGAGGACGAGCCGCCGCCGCCGAAGAACCCGCCGAAGAACCCGCCGCCGAAGCCGCCCCCGAAGCCGCCGCCCCAGCCGCCGCCCCAACCGCCGCCCGGCCCGCCGCCGCCGCTGATCGGCGCGAGCGCCGGGAGCGGCGCGGGCATGTAGGCGACCTGCTGCAGGGGCGGACACTCGGCCGCGTCGTAATAGGCCTGCACTGCGCCCGCCGGCAGGCTCGCCGGAGCCGCCGCGCCCGCCGGGCCGACCGGCTGGCACTCGATGGTGCGCTCGACGATGCGGCGACGGCGCTCCTCGGGCTGCGGGATGATCCGCTCGCGGGTCTTGATGTAGCGCGCCCCGGTGACCGGATCGACCTTGATGAGCTTGCCGTCGATATTGGTCGTGAAGTCCGGCGCGTCGGTGTTCATCGGTTCGGCCATGCGCACCGCACCGCCTTGCAACAGCGCCACGCCCGCCGCGGCGGCGGAGAGTTTCGCGATGGCCAATCTGAGCGACATGGTCTGGTACCCTGCTTGCCTGAGGCGACGGACCGGGAGCCCGGACGTCCTTACAAATCCAGCCTTCTTGTGATGTCATAAACGGCACAGGGGCAATGCGGATTAACCATGTCGCCCGCTGCACCGCGCCCGGAATCGCCCGGAATCGCGGGGTTTTGGGAGGCGCTGTCCCGAACTGGCACCGAAACGGAGGGTCGTGTTAGCCCAAAGGTTAACGCAGAAGCACCCTTCAGTCCTCGAACAGGGGACCCGGCGGCGGGGGTGATTCTCGCGGCGGCGTCATCTCGAGATGCGCCCAGCCGGCGTCGTTGAGCACCCGCCCGCGCGCGGTGCGGGCGACGAGGCCGAGCTGGATGAGGTAGGGTTCGACCACCTCCTCGATCGTGTCGCGCGGCTCGGCGAGCCCCGCCGCGAGGGTCTCGATCCCCACGGGGCCGCCCTTGTAGGTGGTGGCGATCATCGCGAGGTAGCGGCGGTCCATGAGGTCGAGCCCGAGCCGGTCGATCTCGAGCCGGGTGAGCGCCTCGTCGGCGACCGCGCGGGTGACCGAGGCCGCCCCCGCGACATCGGCGAAGTCGCGCACCCGCCTGAGCAAGCGCCCCGCGACGCGCGGCGTGCCGCGCGAGCGCCGCGCGATCTCGCGCGCGCCCTCGGGCTCGATGGCGAGGCCGAGGAGGCCCGCAGCGCGGGTGACGACACGGTCGAGTTCGTCATGGGTGTAGAAATTGAGCCTGACGGGGATGCCGAAGCGGTCCCTCAGCGGCGTCGTCAGCAACCCCTGCCGGGTGGTCGCGCCGATCAGGGTGAAGGGCGGCAGGTCGATGCGCACCGAGCGCGCCGAGGGTCCCTCGCCGATGATGAGATCGAGCGCGCGATCCTCCATCGCCGGGTAGAGCACCTCCTCGACCATCGGCGAGAGGCGGTGGATCTCGTCGATGAAGAGGACGTCGTTGGGTTCCAGGTTGGTGAGCAGCGCGGCGAGGTCCCCCGCCTTCGCGATCACCGGGCCGGAAGTGGCGCGGAAGCCGACGCCGAGCTCTCCCGCGATGATCTGCGCCAGCGTGGTCTTGCCGAGGCCGGGGGGGCCGAAGAACAAGGTATGGTCCATCGCCTCCCCCCGCGCACGCGCGGCGGCGATGAAGACGGCGAGGTTGCCCTTGGCCGCCTCCTGCCCGACGAACTCGGCCAGCCGCCGCGGGCGCAGCGCGGCGTCCGGATCGCCGGGCTGGCGGGCGGGAGAGTGGAGGGGAACGGGGTCAGTCATGACTCGATCACGGGGGCCGAACGCGAATGGTGCAATACGCGCACGATGATGATCCGCTTCTCGTCGAGACGATACAGAATCCGATAGCCGCGCAGCACCTTGCACCGGATGTTCTCGCCGAATTCGGGACGTTCTGGTGCCGACCGGGGAAATTCCGCCAGCATGACGAACGCCTCGCGGATGGCAGCTTGCATCGCATTGGCAGCCGGCTCCCCGAAGCCGCTGAGGCCGTAATCGTCGATCGTTTCGAGGTCGCCGCGCGCCAGCGGCGAAATCTCGACCCTAAGCACGCCGCGCTTTGCGATTGGCCACGATCTCGTCCAGCACCGCGAAGGCGTCCTCTTCGCACACCCCCGACGCGAGGCCCTCGGCCACCTTTTCGCGCACCCAGGCGATGTATTCAGGGGTTTCGCTGGCGTGGCTCAATTCCATGCCGGGCAGCAGGCCACCCTGATCGCGTCGCACCAGGTCGCGCAGATAGTCCGCCGCGTCGGCGTAGCGGCCCTCGGCCACCTGCGCCTCGATCCACCGCTCAAGGGCGGGGGGGAATTGGAAGGTCATCTCGCCCATGCCCGTGCTATAGGCGGTTTGTCAGCGAGGGGGAAGAGACGCCGCCGCCGATCACCCCGCCGCCTTCTTCAGCGCCACGCGAATGAGGTCGCCCTCGCTGGCGTCCTCGCCGAGTTCTTCCAGCGCCCGAGCCACGGCCTGGGCTGCCACCGCGGGCTTGAAGCCGAGGTTCTCGAGTGCGCTCGCCGCGTCGGCACCCTTGCCGCCGGCGGGGGCGATGGCGGCCGAGACCGCAAAGCCGCCAGAGCCGCCCGGCATGGCCCCCGCCTTGTCCTTGAGCTCGTTGACGATCCGGCCCGCCAGCTTCGGCCCCACGCCCTGCGCGCGGGCAACCATCGCTGCGTCGCCCTTGCCGCAGGCGTCACGCAACTCGCCGGTCGAGAGAGCGGAGAGGATCGCCAGCGCCACCTTGCTCCCCACGCCCTGCACCCCGGTCAGCAGCCGGAACCAGTCGCGCTCCGATGCTTCCGCGAACCCGAGGAGCCGCATGTCGTTCTCGCTCACCTGCAATTCGGTGTGGACGGTGCAGGCCTCCCCCACCTCGCCGAGCGCGGCGAGGGTGCGGCGCGAAGCGTGGACGAGGTAGCCCACCCCGCCGACATCGACCACCGCCCAGTCCTCGCCGGTCGCGTCGAGCCTGCCTGAGAGCTTTGCAATCATGGTTTGTTCCTGAATGAAACGCTCTGGTTTGGCTAGATGTTCGGAAGAGTTTTTCACGCGGAGACGCGGAGGCGCGGAGATGTCGGGGACGTTGGCAGAGCGATCGCGGCCGCCCTTGTGCAGCGCGCCTTGTGGCGGCTTTGCCGCAAGAAGCTTCTTCCCGCCCCTCCGCGTCTCCGCGTCTCCGCGTGAACCCGAATGGCGCTGGATGCTCGACAAGAACGGGACTTCGGGTAAAAGCACCGCCCCATGAGCTGGAACACCTTCGGGCGCGTGCTGCGCTTCACCACCTGGGGCGAGAGCCACGGTCCCGCATTGGGCGCGGTGGTCGACGGGTGCCCGCCGGGGTTGGCGATTTCGGAAGAGTTCATCCAGCCCTTCCTCGATGCCCGCAAGCCCGGCACCAGCCGCTTCACCACCCAGCGGCGCGAGGATGACCTGGTGCGGATCCTCTCGGGCGTGTTCGAGGGGCAGACCACCGGCACGCCGATCAGCCTGATGATCGAGAACACCGATCAGCGCTCGAAGGACTACTCGCAGATCGCCCAACAATACCGCCCGGGCCATGCCGACTACGCCTACGACGCCAAGTACGGCATCCGCGACTACCGCGGCGGCGGGCGCTCCTCGGCGCGCGAGACGGCGGCACGGGTCGCGGCGGGCGCGGTGGCGCGGCTGGTCGTCCCCGAGGTGAGCATCACCGCCTATGTCTGCGAACTCGGCGGCGACCGGATCGACATGGCCAACTTCGACGCCGCCGAAATCGCGAACAACCCCTTCTTCTGCCCCGACCCCGCCGCCGCCTCGCGCTGGGAAGAGAAGGTCGACGCCGCGCGCAAGGCCGGATCATCGCTCGGCGCGATTGTCGAATGTGTCGCTACCGGCGTCCCCGCCGGCTGGGGCGCGCCGATCTATGCCAAGCTGGACAGCGATCTGGCCGCCGCGATGATGAGCATCAACGCGGTCAAGGGCGTCGAGATCGGCGACGGCTTCGCGGCCGCGCGCCTCTCGGGCGAAGAGAACGCCGACCGGATGCGCCCCGGAAACGAGGGCGCCCCGATCTTCCTCGCCAACCATGCGGGCGGCACGGCGGGGGGCATCTCGACCGGGCAGCCGGTGGTGTGCCGCGTCGCATTCAAGCCGACCTCCTCGATCCTCACCCCGGTGGAATCGATCAACAGCGCCGGAGAGGCGGTCGAGGTGGTCACCAAGGGCCGCCACGACCCCTGCGTGGGCATTCGCGGGACGCCGGTGGTCGAAGCGATGATGGCGCTGGTGCTGGCCGACCATAAACTCCTCCACCGAGGACAGGTCGGCTAGCGCACCATCTCCTTGGGCGGCACGTAGCCCGGGTCGTGCGTGAAGGGCATCGCGCGCGCCTCGCGCAGGGCCGCCAGCACCGCCGCGAAGTCGGTCCGGCAGCGGAAGCCGAGGTTGCGCTCGATGGCGGAGGGGTCGTAGACCCGCCCGATGCTCTCCGGCAGCACCCAGCCGCGCGCGGCGTAGAGCGCGGGGGCTTCGGGGAAGCGTTCCGCGATGAGGGCGGCAGCATCGTGCTTCAGCCGCGCGGCATCGGCGGGGGTGAAAGGCGGGGGCGCCGAGACGACGTAGAGCCCCCAGCCGACCCGCGGCGCGGCCTCCAGCGCGGCGATATGCGCGGCGGCGCAGTCCTCCACCGTCAGGCGGCGATTGAGGAACTCGTTGGCCTTGAGGTTCTCGCCCGAGGGGACCGCCAGCGTGTCGTCGTCCTCGGGGAAGAACCGCGCGGTCCGCAGCACCACCACAGGCAGGCCGTGGAGGTCGTGCCACAGCCGGCACAGCTCCTCGGCGGAGCGCTTGGTTACCCCGTAGATGTTGCGCGGGGCGAGCGGGCCCGAGGTCTCGTCGAGCCACGCCGCCGCCGCGCCCGCCTCCTCGCGGATCGCGCGGGTAATCATCAGCGAGGTCGTCGAGGTGAAGACGAAGCGCCCTGCCCCGTGCCGCACCGCCGCCTCGAGCAGGTGGAGCGTCCCGCTCACGTTGACGTCGACGAAGGCGCTTGCCGGATACCGCGCGATGTCCGGCTTGTGCAGCGCGCCCGAATGCACCACCGCCTCAAAGCGCTGCTCGGCGAAGAGCCGCTCGACCAGCGCCGCGTCGGCGACGCTGCCGATCACGTCGGTGTGGGCACCCGGAGCGACATCGAGGCCGATGACCGCGTGACCCTCGCCCGCGAGCAGCGGGGCGAGAAAGCGGCCAAGCCAGCCCGAGGAGCCTGTCAGCAGGATGCGCACGCCGCCCCCTAGCCGCGCGTCGCGCAGGAACGCAAACGCCTCTTGCGGCTTATCCGATTGGTTCCCGCCGCACAGATAGAAAAAACCGATCTTCGCAATCGCAACAATGCACTTTTGTGCAGCGCGCAAAACCCTATCTGGGCAGCGTCGGAAACGACCCCTCTTCCCACACCCAGCATAAGGACACACTCCCCATGGGTATCATCGGTTCGACCATCAAGCCGTTCACCGCCACCGCCTACCAGAAGGGCAAGGACTTCTTCCAGGTCACCGAGGCGGACCTCGCCGGCAAGTGGTCGGTGTTCTTCTTCTACCCGGCCGACTTCACCTTCGTGTGCCCGACCGAACTCGAGGACATGGGCGAGAAGTACGCCACCCTCCAGTCGATGGGCGTCGAGGTCTATGCCGTCTCGACCGACACGCACTTCAGCCACAAGGCCTGGGCGGACACCTCGGACAAGATCGGCAAGCTGACCTTCCCGTTCCTCGGCGACCAGAACCACGTGCTGTCGAACAACTTCGGCGTGCTGCGTGAAGGCGCCGGCCTCGCCGACCGTGCGACCTTCGTGGTCGATCCCGAGGGCGTGATCCAGATCATGGAAATCACCTGCGAGGGCGTGGGCCGCAACGCCAACGAACTGACCCGCAAGATCAAGGCCGCCCAGTACGTGCGCGCCAACCCCGGCCAGGTCTGCCCGGCGGCGTGGGAAGAGGGTGCCGAGACGCTCGCTCCCTCGCTTGATCTCGTCGGCAAGATCTAACCAGACCGGTCTCGCGCACCGGCACTCCCCCCTCGAGCCCCGCGCGAGACCGTCAATCCCGAGAGCCATCCAAGAGCCCTCGGGTCGTAGCCGGGACCGGATGCGCCCGCCCTTCCCCCCATTTCGGGGCGGGCCGTCCGGTCCCGCGTTGCCCGTCTCGGATCATCTGAGACCAACGCGCGCTGCCCGATGCGCGCCCGGAGGACCCCATGCTCGACGCCGCCATGCAGGCCCAGCTCAAGACCTACCTCGCCAACCTGCGCGAGGGCGTGGAACTTGTCGCCTCGCTCGACGACAGCGAGAAGTCGCGCCAGACCCGCCAGCTCCTCGAACAGATCGCCTCGCTGCACGACCTCGTGACGGCGCGCTTCGACGGGACCGATGCGAGGAAGCCCAGCTTCGTGATCCGCCGCGCCAGCGACGCCAAGAAGTGGGTGCGCTTTGCCGGCCTGCCGATGGGCCACGAATTCACCAGCCTCGTCCTCGCCCTGCTGTGGGCGGGGGGTCATCCTCCGAAAGTCGACGCCGACCTGATCGAGCAGGTCCGCGCGCTCGAGGGCGACTATCACTTCGAGATGTTCTTCTCGCTCACCTGCCACAACTGCCCCGACGTGGTGCAGGCGCTGACGCTGATGGCGCTCGAGAACCCGCGCGTCACCGCGACGCTGATCGAGGGCGGCACCTTCCAGGAGGAGGTCGAGCGCCGCGACATCATGGCGGTGCCCGCGACCTTCCTCAACGGCGAGCCGTTCTGGAACGGCAAGATGGAACTCGCCGAGATCCTCGCCAAGCTCGACACCAATGCCGATGCCAAGCAGGCCGAGAAGCTCGCCGCCAAGGCGCCCTTCGAGGTGCTGGTGGTCGGCGGCGGTCCGGCGGGCGCGGCGGCGGCGGTCTACACCGCGCGCAAGGGTTTTCGGACGGGCATCGCGGCGGAACGCTTCGGCGGGCAACTGATGGACACGCTCGGGATCGAGAACCTTCCCGGCACCCCCTACACCGAAGGCCCCAAGCTGACCGACAGCCTCAGGAAGCACGTCGGCGAATACGAGATCGACCTGATGGACTTGGCCCGCGCGGTCGAGCTGCGCGCAGCGAAGGACGTGGGCGGCTACCATGAAGTCGTGATGGCCAACGGCGCGACCCTGCGCGCCCGCTCGCTGATCCTCTCGACCGGCGCGCGCTGGCGCAACCTCGGCGTGCCGGGCGAGGCGGAGTATCGCAACAAGGGCGTCGCCTATTGCCCGCACTGCGACGGCCCGCTGTTCAAGGGCAAGCGCATCGCGGTGATCGGCGGCGGCAACTCGGGCGTCGAAGCGGCGATCGACCTCGCGGGGATCGTCGGCCATGTCACCCTGATCGAGTTCGACACCAAGCTGCGCGCCGACGAAGTGCTCCAGCGCAAGCTGCGCTCGATGCCGAACGTCGAAATCATCACCAATGGCCAGACCACCGAAATCCTCGGGGCCGACGGCAAGGTGAACGGCCTCGTGGTCAAGAACCGCGCCAATGGCGAGGAGCGCCGCATCGCGCTGGAAGGCGTGTTCGTCCAGATCGGTCTCGTGCCGAACACCGAATGGCTGCGCGAGACCGGCCTCGAGCTTTCGAAGTTCGGCGAGATCGTCACCGACGATCACGGCGCGACCAGCATCCCCGGCATCTATGCCGCGGGCGACTGCACCACCGTGCCGCACAAGCAGATCGTCGTCGCGATGGGCGAAGGCGCGAAGGCGGGTCTTGGCGCATTCGACTTCCTGATCAGGAACGAGCCGGTCGAGGACGTGGCGAAGGCTGCTTAAGTCACATTCCCACCCCTAACCCCTCCCGCAAGCGGGAGGGGAACTGGTGGCGCTGACACTCCCCTCCCGCTTGCGGGAGGGGCCGGGGGTGGGCCTGAAAAAGGCTCGCCCCTTTTTCATGTTCGCACCCTTTGACTAATCACCTCACTCAATCAAAAAACGCGCATTAATCGATTGGACGCTCCATCGCGAAAGCGTCATTCTCCCCCCATAGGCTCGGCCCCGAGGCGAGTCCGATCACGAGAGGAGAGACGATCATGGACGCAAAAACCGGTGAGATGAGCGGGGGTTGCCCGTTCCACGGCAGCATGGACATGCGCAACCTTCTGGGCCGCACCAACCGCGACTGGTGGCCGCAGGCGCTCCAAGTCGACATCCTGACCGAAGGGGGCCGCAGCGCCAATCCCTATGGCGAGGACTTCGACTACGCCGAGGCCTTCAACGCGCTCGACTACGATGCGCTCAAGGCCGATCTCACCGCGCTCATGACCGACAGCCAGCCGTGGTGGCCGGCGGACTACGGCCACTACGGCCCCTTCTTCATCCGCATGGCCTGGCACGCCGCGGGTACTTACCGTACGGGTGATGGCCGGGGTGGAGCCAACAGCGGCCAGCAGCGCTTTGCTCCGCTCAACTCCTGGCCCGACAACGGCAACCTCGACAAGGCCCGCCGCCTGCTGTGGCCGATCAAGCAGAAATACGGCAAGAACATCAGCTGGGCGGACCTTTTCATCCTCGCCGGCAATGTCGCGATCGAATCGATGGGCGGCCCGGTGTTCGGCTTCGGCGGCGGCCGTGCCGACGTGTTCGAGCCCGAGTCTGTCTACTGGGGCACCGAGGAGCAGTGGGTCAACGAAGGTGTTGCCACCCGCATCCAGCCCAAGGAAGGCAAGGCGCTCGAAAACCCGCTCGCCGCGATCCAGATGGGGCTCATCTACGTCAACCCCGAAGGCCCGCAGGGCAACCCGCATGATCCCGAGGGCATGGCCCGCGACATGCGCGAGACCTTCGCCCGCATGGCGATGAACGACGAGGAGACCGTCGCGCTGGTCGCGGGCGGCCACGCCTTCGGCAAGGCCCACGGCGCGCACCCGGCCGACACCTTCGGCGGCGCTCCGGAGAGCGAGGACCTGCACCTGATGGGCTTCGGCTGGCTCAACGACGCGGACGAGATCGCAGCGGGCAACATCACCACCTCGGGGATCGAGGGCGCGTGGTCGAACAACCCGACCCAATGGGGCGGCGACTACTTCCGCATCCTCTTCAAGTACGACTTCGAGCTGGTGAAGTCGCCCGCCGGTGCCCACCAATGGACCCCAATCAACCCCGATCCCGAAGACATGGCCCCCGACGCGCGCGACCCGTCGAAGAAGGTGCCGACGATCATGACCACCGCCGACATGGCGCTCAAGAACGACCCGGGCTACCGCGCGATCTCCGAGCGGTTCCGGGACGATCAGGCCGCGCTCGACGATGCCTTCGCCCGCGCGTGGTTCAAGCTGTGCCACCGCGACATGGGACCCAAGATCCGCTACCTCGGGCCGGAAGTGCCGTCCGAAACGCTGATCTGGCAGGATCCCGTTCCGGCGGGCACCACGCCCTCCGACGCCGAAGTCGCCCGCTTCAAGGAGGCGATCCTGAACAGCGGCCTGTCGGTGCGCGAGCTCGTCAAGGCGGCCTGGGCCTCGGCCTCGACCTACCGCAACTCCGACCACCGCGGCGGCGCCAACGGCGCGCGCATCCGGCTCGAGCCGCAGCGCAACTGGGCGGTCAACGACCCGGCGGAGCTCGCCAAAGTGCTCGCCACCATCGAGCAGCACCGCGGCGCGCTGAGCATGGCCGACGCGATCGTCCTCGCTGGCAGCGCGGCGGTCGAGAAGGCGGCGCGCGATGCCGGGCATGACGTGACCGTGCCCTTCCTCGGCGGGCGCGGCGATGCGACCGAAGAGCACACCGACGCGGCGAGCTTCGAACCGCTCGAACCCTTCGCCGACGGCTTCCGCAACTACTTGAAGACCAAGGCGCAGGTCCGCACCGAGGAGATGCTGATCGACCGGGCGCACCTGCTCGGCCTGTCGATCCCCGAGATGACGGTGCTGGTCGGCGGGATGCGGGCGCTGGGCGCGGTGAGCGACCATGCGCACCACGGCCACCGCATCGGGGTGCTCACCGAGACCCCGGGCAAGCTCACGCCCGACTTCTTCCGCAACCTCCTCGACATGGGGACCAAGTGGTCGCCGGTCGACGACAGCGGGGACGAGGAATATGTCGGCGTCGACCGTGCGACCGGCGAGGAAAAGTGGCGCGCCACCCGCACCGATCTCGTCTTCGGCTCGAACTCGATCCTGCGCGCGCAGGCCGAGGTCTATGCCGAGAGCGGGAACGAAGGCAAGTTCGTGTGCGACTTCATCTCGGCCTGGAACAAGGTGATGAACGCCGACCGCTTCGACGTGACCTGGGCGAAGTACCACGCCTGAGGTTGACGCGCTGACCCAAGGAGAGGCCTCCGGTGGCGACACCGGGGGCCTTTTCCTTTCTCCCCCTCCCCTTGCGCGAGGGGGTCGGGGGGAGGGGACTCCCGCCAGCGGCCACGCGGCGAGGCCTGCGGCCTCGCCCCCCCGGCCCCTCCCGCGAGGGGAGGGGAGATATGCCTAGATCCAGCGCGCGTCCCTCAATTCGGCGACCTTGGCCCGCGCCACCGGGGCCTCGATCCCGCGGGCGAGCTTCAGGCGGACGTTGCGCCCCTCGCGCACCACGTCCTCGACCGCGCCGCGCGCCACCCACCACGAGCGGTGGACCTGCATCCCCTCGATCTCCGCCACCAGCGCCACCGCGTCGCGCATCCGCATCAGCACAAGTGCCGAGCCGAGCGCGGTGTGGACCCGCACGTAGTGGTCCTCCATCTCGAGCGCGAGGATGTCGCTGCCGAGCTCGGCGGGGAGCTGTTCGAGCAGCGGATTGGACGGGGGCGGAACAGGAACCGGCGCCACTGCGGGTGAGGGTGGGGGGGCGACGCTCGCTGGCGCGGCGGGCGCCCCGGCCACCGCCGGGGTCCCGGGCCGCGGCGACTGGACGAGGTTGAACAGCACCGTCACCGCCCCGCCGATCACCAGCACCGAGAAATAGGTCCCGACCCACACCTCGAGCCGCGGCCAGCGCCAGCCGCCCGCCGCGAGGCCGTTCACCCCCAGCACTGCGACCGTCATCGGCACGGTGGCGATCAGCACCGCCGCCGCGACCATCCCCCAGCGCGGCAGGGCGAGGGCACGTTCGCCCCAGCTCACCACCGCCTGCATCGGGCGGTAGCAGGCATAGCCGAGCCACGCGAAGCCGAGCCACGTCACCAGCCGCTCCGAAAGGGGCGCGGCGATGCTGCCGAAGGGGCCGATGATCGCGAGGAACACGCCGATCACCGTCATCGCCGCAAGGTCGACGAGCACCCGGCGCAGCAGCGCGTTGCGGGACGAGACGGACGCGGCGGATGCCTCGGCAGCGGACATGGCCCGCATTCCTGACGGTCCGTTCGCGCTTCGTAAAGTGGCAAGCCCCCCGATTTGCGGACATTTCGCGCGGAAGAGGCGCGCTCCGCGAAGTTGCGATTGCCCGCGAACGGCGCCGGGGCAACCCGGGGGCAGACAGATCACCCGGCCTTCAAGGAGACCCGCCATGACCACGCTCGCCCTGCCCTTCGCCGCCACCGCCGCTGCCCGCCCCGGCCTCGACATTGGACCCGCCGCCCGCACCGCGATCAGCCTCGCCTGCTTCACGTTGAGCTTCCTCGCGCTCTGGGCGCTCGCCCGCTGGGCGCTCGGCCTCGCCCCGGATGTGAGCTTCTACGCGAAGCTCCCGATCGTGATCCACGTCGCGGCGGTGCTGCCGACGATCCCGCTCGGCGGCTGGCTGCTGCTCGCGAAGAAGGGCACGCCGATGCACAGGAGCCTCGGCAAAGTGTGGATGGGGCTGATGGTGGTGACCGCCCTGTCGGCGATCTTCATCAAGACGTCCGGAAGCTTCAGCTGGATCCACCTCTTCGTGCCGCTCACGCTTCACGCCGCGTGGAAGGTAATGCAGACCGCGCGCAAGGGCGACATCCGCGCGCACAAGGCGCACCTGGTGCGCACCTACCTCACCGCGCTGCTGATCCCCGGCCTGTTCGCCTTCGCGCTCCCCGGGCGGCTGATGCACGTGCTCGCCTTCGGGTGAGGCTTGCACGCGGGCGCGGCGGGCCTAGTCTGCCGCGCCATGCCGAAGACCAACGCCCTGCTCCTTGCCGGAGCCGCCGCCCTCCTCCCCGCCGCGCCGCTCGCCGCGCAAGGAAATCCCAACCCCGCCGACACGACACCGCAAGCGACGCAGGGCATCGGCCCGGGCGCGCGGCCGGTCGGCGCGGAATGGAGCCGCAGCCCGGTGGTCGCCCCGCACGGCATGGCCGCGACCGCGCACCCGCTCGCAACGCAGATCGCGCTCGACATCCTCAAGCAGGGCGGCAGCGCGGTCGATGCCGCCATCGCCGCCAATGCGGCGCTCGGCCTGATGGAGCCGACCGGCAACGGCATCGGCGGCGACCTCTTCGCGATCGTCTGGGACCCGAAGACCGGCAAGCTCGTCGGCATCAACGGCTCGGGCCGCTCGCCTTCGGGGCAGACGCTCGATCAGCTCAAGGCGAAGCTCCCCGCGGGCGCGACCGGGCTGCCGCCGGTCGGGCCGCTGCCGGTCACCATCCCCGGCACGGTCGACGCATGGTTCGATCTCCACGCGCGCTACGGCAAGCTGCCGATGGGCGAGGTGCTCGCCCCGACGATCCGCTACGCCCGCGAGGGGCACCCGGTCGCGCCGGTGATCGCGATGTACCTCGCGCGCAATCTCGAGGCCTTCGAGCGGCTCGGCAAGCGCACGCCCTTCGATCTCGGCAATGCGCGCGCGACCTGGTTCAAGGAGGGCCGCGCGCCGCAGCCCGGCGAGATGTTCAGGAACCCCGATCTCGCCAGCACCCTCGAGGCGATCGTCAAGGGCGGGCGCGATGCCTTCTACAAGGGGCCGCTCGCGAAGGTGATGGTCGATTACCTGCAAAGGCAGGGCAGCGCCTTCACCCTCGCCGATTTCGCCGCGCACGACAGCACGTGGGTGGACGTCACCTGCGTCCGATACCGCAAGGGCTACGAGCTGTGCGAGCTGCCGCCCAACTCGCAAGGGTATGCGGCGCTCCAGATGGTCAACATCCTCAAGAACGTCGACTTGGCGCAATGGGAGCGCGGCAGCCCGCAGGTGCTGCACTACATCATCGAGGCCAAGCGCCTCGCCTTCGAGGACGCCGCGCGCTTCTATGCCGATCCGGACTTCGCGAAGACCCCGGCGGAGCTGCTCACCGAGGAATACGGCAAGGCGCGCTTCGCCCTGATCGATCCGGCCAGGGCGACCCCGGCCTTCACCCCCGGCGCGCTCGTCGCGCCGAAGCTCGAGGGCGAGGGGGACACCACCTACTTCACCGTCGCCGACAAGGACGGCATGATGGTGAGCCTCATCCAGTCGAACTATCGCGGGATGGGCAGCGGGCTGGTGCCCGACGGGCTCGGCTTCATGTTCCAGGACCGGGGCGAGCTCTACAGCCTCGATCCCGCGCACCCCAACGCCTATGCGCCCGCCAAGCGGCCGTTCCAGACGATCATCCCGGCCTTCATCAGGAAGGACGGCAAGCCGTGGGCGAGCTTCGGGGTGATGGGCGGGGGGATGCAGCCGCAGGGCCACGTGCAGGTGCTCGTCAACCTCGTCGACTACGGGATGAACCTCCAGGAAGCGGGCGACGCCGCGCGGCTGTTCCACGATGGCGGCCGCCAGCCGACCGACGCGCTGGCGGGGAGTCCGAGCGACACGCGGGCGATCGACACGCTCGGCGTGCTCCAGGTCGAGCCGGGCATCCCGGCGGCGACGGTGGAGGCGCTCAGGGCGATGGGCCACAAGGTCGAGGTCGAGACCACCGGCATCCCCTTCGGCGGCTACCAGGCGATCGCGCGCGATCCCGTCACGGGGGTCTACACGGGCGCGACCGAGATGCGCAAGGACGGGCAGGCCTCCGGCTACTAGGCCGGCAAGGCGAGGTGCTTGCCGCCGAACACCGCCTGCCAGCCCGCGATCTCCTCGACCACCGCCTCGTCCAATGCATGGACGAGGTCGGCGGCGGCGGCATAGGTGAGCGCGCTCTCCTCGCCCGCCAGAAGCAGGCCGATGCGCTCCTCGAGCGCGCGCAGCTTCTCGGCGGCGACGTGCGAGATCGCGGCGAAGCGCTCGAAATCGCCGAAATAGCGGATCCCGGCGAGGTTCGCGCCCAAGGTCGGGAAGGCGACGCCACAGAAGGTGAACAGCCCCGAGAGCTCGCCCGCGAGGTGCTTCGGCACAACCCCCGCGAGCCCCAGCCCCTTCAGCGCGAGATAGGCCGCGACCGAGGCGACCGCGAGCGCGAAGCACGCCTCGGCCGTCTTGTCGAGGCGGTGGTGGACCCGCTCGAGCCGGTGCGCCTTGGCCTCGTGATAGGCGGCCTGCGCGACGACATGGGGGAGCACCGCGCCGACCAGCCCGGCGCGCAGGTAGGCCTTCGTCACCGCCGCCTGCGGCAGGCCGACATCGCGCAACGCGTGGCGGGCGAAGTGCTCGGGCCAGCGCGCCGCGCCGCCGCCGCGCGGCCAGCGCCCGGTCGGCCGCACCACTCCGAGCAGCAGCAGCGCGGGCGCGTGGCGCAGGTATTCCGCGACCCGCCGCATCGCGAACCACCGCCGGTGCCACCCGAGCCGCGATCCCGCCGCGGTCAGCGCAAGGATTCCGCCGAGCAGCAGCAGCTCGGCGAGCGCGAAGACCCACTTCGTCTCCTTCAGCCCGAGCGGCAGGTAGAGCAGCCCGATCATCACCGCGAGCGCCGCCAGCACGAAGTTCACCGCCATCCCGCTGCGATAGGCATCGGCGAGGCGGTTCGCGATCCCGTCGGCCCAGGCGAAGCGCGGCAGCACCTCCTCGGCGAGGCGGCGCGTCACCGCCGCATCGCCCCCCGGCATCGCCTGTGCCGCCGCGACCAGCTCCGCCGCGCTCCCGCCGGCAATCGCATCCGGCGCCTCGTAATCGATCCGCAGCGAGCCGAAGGGCGAGCCGCCGCCGCCGAACACCCGCTCGATCCGGCGGTGGAGCCCGAACACCCGGCTCGAGCGCGGCCGCCAGCGCTCGGCGGCGAGCTGCGCCGGGCTCCAGTCCTCGACCGCCACCGCGGCGCGGATGATCGCGGCGAGCTGCGCGCGGGGCGGCGCGGCCTCGGGATCGGCGCGATGGGCGAGCGCCTCGGGCCGGTCGAGGATGCGCCATGTCGCGGGCGCCGCCGGGTCGATCAGCAGCACCGGCGCCCCCATCGCCAGCGCGCGCGTCACCGTGTGCCCGGTCCCGCCCGGCAGGTTCGCGACTGTCCCGTCCCACACCGCGACGAGGAGATCGCAGCGCTCGATCATGACCCGGCCCGCCAGCGCGACATTGTCGGATGCCAGCGCCTCGAAGGCGCGCGCGGCGGCGCGGTCATCGGGATCGGCAAGGCTCGCACGCCACAGGGCGGCAATCTCGGCATCGCTGTCGGCAAGGGCGAAGACCCCGGCATCGGCAGTGACCGCGCGGATCGCGGCCGCCTTCGTCTCCACCGCCGGATCGCTCGCCGCGCCCCCGGCGAGCAGCGCCTCGGCATCGGCGAGGCTTTCGGGATGGGCGTTGATCGCGCAGTTGAGCGCCTCGCCGAAAGGCAGCGGCACCGCCAGCTCCCAGCCCCGCTCGAGCGCGCGGGTCGCGGCGACCTGGTCGGTCCCGTCGACCAGCAGCGAGTGCAGCCGCACCGGCCCGATCGCCCCCGGCAGCGCGGCCGCAACCGCGTCGATCTCGGCGAACAGCGCCGCGAGCGCTGCGTCGATCGCGGCGGCGTGGGCGCGGTAGGAGGGGTTTGAGGCGCGGTGCCCGGTCACCCCGAGCGCGAGATGCGGCTGCCAGTTCGCGCTGACCGGAGGAGGCTCGCCCGTCGCCATCGTCTCGCGTCTCTCCCCCCCTTGCCTTCCGGCGTCCCCAAGGCGCGCGCCCCCGCGCGGGGGCCTTCGCAAGCTGCTTAACCGCTCACCCGCGCGCCTCACAAGCGGCAATGGCCGCGGTTTGACCGACTCGGGCGAAAAATGGCATTCATGCAGGGGCTTGAGGGGGCTTTGGGGGGAGAGCGACAATGCGCAGGCGATGGGCGCGGATGATGCTCGCGGCGCTGGCGATGCTGGCGGTTCCGGTCGCAGACCTCGAGGCCCAGACGCAGCTCCCCGCACAGGCGCCGGAGGCCTGGTCGCGTTTCACCCCCAGCGACGGGCCCGAGCGCGCCCGGACCGACACCTCCCCCGCCCTGCGCGCCCGCGAGGCGGAAGCGGCGGCGGCTGCCGCCACGCGCTGCGATGCGGGGGAGGCGGCGGGCTGCGCCGCGCTCGGCCGCGCCTATCTCCACGGCGAGGGCCGCCCGCAAAGCCGCCCGGTCGCCGAGATTCTGCTGCGCGAGGCCTGCGCGCGCGGCGCGGGTGAGGCCTGCGGCAGCCTCGGCTACTTCCTCGTCGACACCCGCAGGCCCGATCTCGCCCCCGAAGGCGCGGCGCTGCTGCGGCGCGGCTGCGATCTCGGCGCGCTCGACGCCTGCGCGGACCTCGCCGACCGCCTCGCGCAAGGGTTCGAACCCGACTACCGGCCCGATCCCGCCGCCGCGACCGCCCTGCGCGAGGCGACCTGCGCCAAGGGCGGGGCGGCGGCCTGCGCGACGATTTTCGCGGCGCGGCTCGCCGCTGCCGCCTCGGCCGCGGAAGAGGACGAGGCGCTCGGCGCGCTCGGGCGGCTGTGCCGCGAGGGCACGGCCCCCGCCTGCCGCACGCTCGTCACCCGGCTGGTGCGCGAGGACACGCCGCGCAAGGTGCCCTATATCGCCGCGCTGCTGGGCGATGCCTGCCGCGCCGGGCTCGCCGAGGCCTGCGCCGACCTTGCCCGCAGCGCCTTCCGCGCGGGCGAGGGACCACCCGAGAGCCGCGCCGCCGCGCTCGAACTGTTCGACCGCGCCTGCGATCTCGCGCGCCACGAATGCCGCGCCGCCGCCGACATCCGCGCCCGCCCGGCGCTCGCCGTGCCTTGCGCGGGCGGCGACCAGGCGGCCTGCACCGGGCTCGCCGATCTGCTCGCCGTCGGCAGCTCGCCCCTCGCCGACGAGGGCGAGGCGCTGCGTCTCCTCGCCGCCGCCTGCGAGGCTGGGCACATCCCCGCCTGCGGCCGGGCCGCGAGCGTGCTGCGCGGGATGCAGCCGCGCCCCCTCCCGCCGCAGGATGCCGCGCGCGTGCTCGGCTGGCTCGGCAGGGCCTGCGAGGCTGGCGAGGCGCTGCAATGCGAAAATTTGGGTGAGCTGCTGGTGCGCGGCGAGGACGTGCCTCAGGACCGGGCGCGCGGCTTCGCCTTCGTCTCGCTCGCCTGCGAGGGCGGGCGGACCTATGCCTGCGACGCGCTCGAGGAGGCGGCGGAAACTGACCCCGAGGCCCCGCTGCCGACCGCCGACAGCCGCCTGCTGCCGCCGATGGACGCAGCCGAGGAGGCCGCGCTCTACGCGCGGGCGGAAGAGGAGCGCCGCGCCGAGAACGAGCGCAACCGGACGACGGACTGCACCACCACCACGGTCGAGTTCCGCGGGCAGGCGTTCACCGACACGATCTGCGAGAAAATCCAGCGCGTCACCGGCGCCTTCATCGCGCGGATCGGCGAGGCGCCGTGGCAGGCGCTGCTGTGGCGCCCCGCCAGGCTCGGGGACTTCCCGCTGACCCGCGCCCAGCAGGTGCTGTGCGGGGGCGCGGTGGTGCGCACCGGCTGGGTGCTGACCGCGGCGCATTGCCTCACCGACGAGATCACGATTGCGCCCGGCCGCAAGCAGTATTTCCCGGTGAATGCGACCTCGGGGCACCGCATCCGGCTCGGCCTCGCCAATCCGCTCGCCGACGAGGGGATCACCTATCCGATCCTCAAGGTGCTGAAGCCCAAGCAGTTCTCCCGCGCGGGCTTCGCCTTCGACATCGCGCTGGTGCAGTATGACCCGAAGGCCGGGCGGCGCGGCGCGGTGGTGCGCCCGGTGGCGCAGATCCGGCTCGACCCGCAGCCGCTCGGCACGCGGCGGATCGTGCCGCGGGCGCCGGCCTATGTCTATGGCTGGGGCAGCACCGCCTACGAGGGCGGGAGCCTGCCGCCCGACGCGCTGCGCGGGGCGCGGCTGCTGCTGCGCGGCGAGGAGGATTGCATGGAGGTCACGCGGCTCGGCGGGCTGCGCGCGGGCTCGGTGCTGTGCGCCGCCGGGGCGCGCGGCGAGCAGGCCTGTTTCGGCGACAGCGGCGGCCCGCTGGTGAGCTTCGACGATGCGAGCGGGGTGCCCACGGTGATCGGGGTGGTGAGCGCCGGGATCAAGTGCGGGACGACCGGCAAGCCGAGCCGCTTCACCCGGCTCGGGCACCCGGTGGTGCGCAGCTGGCTCGCCTCGCACGTGCCGGGCTACGTGGTGGGCCGGGTGCCGCGGTGATTCTCGCGGGGAACGGGGGCGGGTGGCAGGGTCGGTCCAGCCCCCGGCCAAACGCGTCCAGACCCCTGTCAGACCCCGGTTAGCCCCTCCTTAGGGCCCTTCAAGGTGGCGCCCGCGCCGATGTTTCATGTGAAACATCGGACGCGGGGCGCTGGCCGGGCGTTACTGCGCCGGAGCGGTCGCGGCCGTGGTCGGGGCCGGGGCGGCGACGCCGGGGCCGATCGGGTTGCCGGTCGGATCGAGGGTCTCTTCGGCCGCCGGGGTCTCGGTGGTGGCCGGGGCCATCATCTCGGTCGCCGCGGTTTCCTCGGCCGCCGGAGCCGCCTCTTCCTTGGCGCCGCACGCCGCCAGCGCCAGGGCGCCGGTCGCAACCATCGCAAAGTTCACGATTTTCTTCATGTCGGGAATCCCCCTCGCGCGCGCCCCCCATTGAGCGCGCGGGGCTTTGCTATCACGAGCCGAGCCGCTTGAGCAAATCCGCGAAGGCCGGCTCGGCGCGCAGCGGATCGAGCAGGGGGTCGTTGGGGGCCCACAGCAGGCCCGGGTCGCGCGCGGTGTAGGCATCCTCGAGCAGCGCGAGCGCCTGGGCTCCCTCGCCGCGCCCGGCATGGACCTGCGCCTGCTGGTAGCGGCTGTCGTCATAGCCCTTGGCGAGCTCGGCAAGTGCCTGATCGGACGCGGGTTTGTCGCCAAGCCTGGCCTTGGCGACAGCGATCATGGTGAGCGCGTACGCCTTGCCCGGCTCGGCCTCGGCGGCCTTGAGCGCGCCCGCGGCGTCGCCCTGCATCAGCTGCGCGATGGCGATCGCGAAGCGCGCGCTGGCGAGGCTCGGATTGAGCGCGAGAGCCCGCTCCATGCGCGCGACGACCTGCGGATAATCGCGCGAAAACAGCGCGATGTAGCCCGCCGAGCGGAAGGCGCGGGCGTTCAGCGGATCGAGCTCGAGCACCGTTTCGATCATCCGCCGGGCGAGCGCGAGGTCGGTCCCGTAGGCATTGAAGCTCGCCACCGCGCGCAGCACGTCGGCGTCCCCCGGCGCAAGGCTCTCGGCCGCCCGGTAATGCGGCGCCGCCCCCCTCCGGTCGAGCCGCCCGTTGGCGAGCGCGAAACCGAGCGCGAGATGCCCCCGCGCGAGCCGCTTCTCGAGCGCGACCGCGCGCCCGGCGGCGGCGATGGCGGCGTCGAACAGGCGGCGGGATTCGCCCTCGCCGCGCCCCACATTGTTGGCGATCGCGGCGAGCATCGTCGCGCGCATCGCGTGGGCGGCGGCGTAGTCGGGGTCGGCGGCGACGGCGGCCTCGAACTGCACCAGCGCGGCGCGGTCGGTCTCCTCGCCCGAGGACAGGTCGTAGAGCGCCATGCCGCGCAGGAAGGCCTCGTAGGCAGCCACCGAGCGGGTGCCGCCGATGTCCTGCTGCGCCTTCGCGGCGGCCTCAGCCTCGCCTTCCGAGGCGACCTCGGCGACCAGCGAGAGCGCGACGGTCTCGGCGATTTCGGACTGCACCGCGAAGACGTCGGCGAGCGGGCGGTCGTAGGTCTCCGCCCAGCGCACCAGCCCGCCGTCGATCGCCACCAGCTCGGCCGAGACCCGCACCCGCGCGGTGTCGCGCTGGACCGAGCCGCGCAGGATGTGCCCGACCCCGAGCTTGCGGCCGATCGCGAAATCGTCCTCGCCCTCGATTGCGCTCGAGGAGGTGGGCGCGGCGACCCTGAGGCGCGGGTTGCGGGCGAGCACGCTGCGCAGCTCGCGGGCGAGGCCGTCGGAGAAATACTTGCGGTCGGGGTCGCCGGTCTGGTTGGCGAAGGGCAGCACCACCATCGAGATCGCCGCCGAGGCGGGCGAGCCGAAGAGCCCGAACTGCCACGCGCCGAGCAGCCCCGCCGCGCCCGCGATCCCCGCGCCGCCGAGGACCAGCGCGCGCCGGGAGAGCGCGGGGCCGGGGCTGCGGGAAGGCACCGGCGGCGCGGGGCTCGTCGGCGCCGTCGCCGGGCCACCCCCCGCCTTGGCCCGCACCGCGACGAGGATTCGCGCCGCCTCGACGCTCGCGGGAGAGCCGTCCCAGGCGCTGATGTCGAGCAGCTGGAACTGCCGGAAGCCGAGCGGCGCGATGGTGCCGTCGATGGTCAGCGGCACGAGGCACCCGCGCTCGCGCCCGCGCTGCGCCTCGTCGCGCACCCAGTGCGATTGCGTCGAGGTCGCCGACCAGAGCACCACCACGCAATCGGCGGATTCGAGCGCGGCCTCGGTGGTCTGGAGGTAGTTCTCCCCGCCCTCGAGCCGGCCGTCCCACCACACCGCGTAGCCCGCGCCCTCGAGCAGGTCGATCACCGGGCGGGCGCGGGCGAGGTCGGTGCGCGAATAGCTGACGAACAGCCGCGCAGGCCTCGCACCCGCCGTCCCGTCGCCCTCGCCGCCGCTCACCACCGCCCGCGCCCCCCGATGCCTCGGCAGCACTGCTACCGCGAAACCGCCCCCCGCGCCAGACGGCGATGCGCGGCGCCTCGGCTCGCCCCGCGTGCGAAACCGCTTGACGCGCGCCTCATTTGATATAAAGGCAATATCACAATTATATCGCAACCGGAGATTCGTCATGTCCCCTACCGATACCCCCGCGCTCAATCGCAGCCGGGAAGTCCCGGCCTCGACCCAGAGCGGCTATGTCATGCTGCTGGTCAGCCTCGCGCTCGTCGCATTGGCGGCGTGGCTGTTCATCGGCGCGATCGAGGGCGAGGGTCCGCCCGAGGGCCTGCCGCTGATCGGCGCCTTCCTGGTCGGCTTCGTCGGCCTGTTCATCCTCACCGGCTTCTACATGATCAACCCCAACGAGGCCGCCGCGATCCAGCTGTTCGGCGCCTACAAGGGCACCGACCGCAGCGAGGGGCTGCGCTGGGTGCTGCCGTGGCTCGCCCGCAAGAAGATCGCGGTGCGCGCCAACAACGTCATCTCCGAGAAGATCAAGGTCAACGACGCGCGCGGCAACCCGATCGAGATGGCGGCCCAGGTCGTGTGGCGCGTCACCGACACCGCGCAGGCGCTGTTCGACGTCGACGACTACCGCGAGTTCGTCACCGCCCAGATCGAGGCGGCGGTGCGCGCGATCGGCTCGCGCTATCCCTATGACGACATCGAGCACCTCGAGGTGACGCTGCGCGGCAACCACGAGGAGGTCAGCGCCGAGCTGCGGGTGGCGCTGATCGAAAGGCTATCGGTCGCGGGGATCACCGTCGACGAATGCGGCCTCACCCATCTCGCCTATGCCCCCGAGATCGCCGGCGCGATGCTCCGCCGCCAGCAGGCCGAGGCGGTGCTCGCCGCGCGCCGCAAGCTCGTCGAAGGCGCGGTGACGATGGTCGACATGGCGCTCCAGCAATTGAGCGAGAAGAACGTCGTCGAGCTCGACGACGAGCGCAAGGCGGCGATGGTCTCGAACCTGATGGTGGTGCTGTGTGGCGAGCGCGACACCCAGCCGGTGGTCAACGCAGGTTCGCTCTACTGATGAACCGAAGGCCGTTCATGTCGAGCGCAGTCGAGACACTTCGCTCCGGCACGGACGGCCTTCATGCATCTCGACTTCGCTCGATGCGAACGGAGTTAGAATGACGGTATGACCGGGAAGAAAGCCTTTCCCCTGCGCCTCGATCCGGCGCTTCACGATGCGGTCCAGCGGCTGGCCGATGCCGAGCTGCGCAGCGTGAACGCCGAGATCGAAGTGCTGCTGCGCGAGGCGCTGGCGCGGCGAGGGATCCGGCCGGAGCGGAGCGAGCCGGCGCGGCGCGGGCGCCCGCCCTCGGGCTCGGGCTCGGGTCCGGACGTGCCGGATTGCAACAAAAGTTAAACAACTTCTTCGATTTCCTTACCTGGATCAGAGTCCTTGGTGTAACGCACGATATTCGCCCCTCGAATAGCGGAGCGTCGCACAGGCGCCCGTGGTCGCAGGAGAAGGTCGTCGTGTCGGGCAAGCAAAGGCCCTTTGTCGTCTATGTCGGGGGTGCGATAGCCTATCGGATCGCGCCGCGCGGCCTGCGGGGATGGCTCCACCTCCTCGTCTGGCTCGCCCTGCTGGTGCCGGCGATCCTGTGGCTCGACGAGCATCTCGATAGTCCTCTGACAAGGTCGGAATACGCCGCCGGGCTGCTGCTGTTCGCCGTCGGTGTCGTGGCGTGGCTGATCGGCGGCATCTGGTGGATGCTGGCGCATGGCGAGATCGTCCAGGTGGTCGAGATCAAGCGCAAGCGGCAATACGAACGCCTGCGCCGTGCGCGCGAGCGCGAGCGCGGCGAGGAGCGCGGGGGCTAGGCACGGGCGCGGCCTGCTGGCATCCCGCCGCCATGCTTGCAGCCCCCCGCCTCGCGCTGGCCTGCGCGGCCCTCCTCGCCGCCCCGGGCACCGACGCCCAGCCCATCGCTCCTGCCGAGGCACCCCGCGCCGCGCTTCCCGAGACGCTGGTGCTGGCGGGCGAGAACCTCGTCACCGTCACCGTCAACGGCGTGCCGCTCCGCTTCGAGGTCAGCGCCGAGGCCTTCGGCCCGCCGGTCGTCAATCCCGCAGTCGCCGCGCGGCTGATGCTGGTGCCCGAGGCGGCGCGCGGCTGGCGCTTCGGGCCGGTGGTGGTCGAGGGCCACTCGGCCAGCGCGCTCGCCGATTTCGGGGCGGGGCCAGCGGTGCTGACCCTCGCCTGGTCGGACCGCACCGCCTCGGAGAAGGCCGACGGGGTGATCGGGGTCCACCACCTGCCCCACGCCCGCGTGACCTTCGCCTTCCATGCCCCGGCACCCGGCGAGACGATCGAACGCTTCGCCCTCAAGCGCGCCGGGGGCCGCGGCAATACCCGGCTCGGCACCGAGGTCGCGGTCGGCAAGAAGCGGCTGATGATGATCTTCGTGCCCGAGCGGCGCGAGAACCTCGTCACCGCGCCGACCGCGAACTTCATCGCCACCCACCGCGAGGGCGGCTTCGAGCCGGGCTCGGATGGCGTCGCGGTGATGGATTTCGGCGTCGAGCGGCCCACCCGGATGATGCGCATCGCCGATCCGATTGCGCTCGGCAGCCTCGCGCTCGAGCGCTTCGCTGTGCGCGTCGAGGACTACGGCGCGCCGCGGCAGGTGGGCGAGATCGCGCGGGACGATCCGCGCTTCGACCGCAACGGCATCCTCGTGAGCCGCCGCAGGGGTCGCGGCCGTCCCGACCTCCTGACCCGCATCGGCAGCGACCAGCTCGCGCATTGCTCCTCGCTCACCTACGACCTCGCAGGGCGCGCGATCGAGCTCAGCTGCGCGCCGCCGCCCGGCTGATCGCGTAGGCGCGCAGCGGGGGGAAGTCCTCGTCCGGCTCGGCCATCCGGCAGGTGCAGTCCCCCGCGACGAGCGTGCGGTAGAGGCGGGTGAAGACCGCGGCGTACCAGGCGAACAGGCTGTCGGGCGGGGGCAGGCTGTCCCCGGCCTCGGAGCGGTCGATGGTGAAGCGCCACGCGCCGGTGCTCGCGAAGGCGCCGCCGCCGATGAAGGTCCAGGCGTGCTTGCGGATCGCCGCCATCAGTGCCCACGCGGCGAGCCCGGGCGGCGCGTGGCGCAGCAGCCACACGGCGGGCCGCGGGATGCGGTGGGCGATGATGTAGTCCGCGGTCCGCGCCCCCGCCTCCTCGGCGACGACGAAGGCGCCCATCGGGTCGTGGAGCGACAGCCAGCGGTGGAGCCGCAGCGCCTCGATCTCGGGGATCATGTGCTCGCCCGAGGGCAGGCGCTCGATCTGCGCGTCGGCGAGGATCGCGCGCGTCTCGGCATGGCCGAGCCGCTCCTCCATCACCGCCACCGCCTGAAGGATGGCGTTGGGGCCGATCAGGGCGCCGGGCTTGCGGCGGGCGAGGATGCGGCGCTCAATCGACATCGATCCGGTCCCGGCGCCGCGCCTCGCCCCGCTGCTTCATCTGCGCGCGCACCGCCTCGCGGCGCTCCGCGGCCTGAGCCGCGCGGTCGGCGGCGGTCTCCCAGTCGCCCGCGGCATCGATCGCGGCGGCGCGGCTTTCGTCGAAGTGGAACGCGACGCTCTTCTTGGTCTGCGGCCCCCAGTAGCCCGCCTTGCCGAGATCGTAGAAGGTCCGCTTGAACCCGGCGCGCAGGAAGGCCCACAGGCACCCCAGCAGGTAGCGCCGCCGGAAGCCCGTCCCGCGCCACGGATAGTGGAACAGCGCCTTGCGGCTGTAGAAGCGCCGGTAGTTCTTCATCACCCCGTCGAGCAGCTCCCCGCGCTCCATCGCGGCAGGCTTCATGATCGGGGTGACGAAGTTGTACTTCGAGAAATCGTGGACCTCGACCTGGTCCTTGAGCGTCTCGAACAGCGGGGTGTAGGGCCATGGCGTGTACATCGCCCAGTTGGCGAGGTCGGGCTGCCAGTCCCACGCCATCTGGAAGGTTTCCTCGAGCGTCTCGGGCGTCTCGTTGTCGAGGCCGACGATGAACTGCGCCTCGACGAAGATGTCGGCCTCACGCAGCAGCCGGATCGCCTCCTTGTTCTCCTCGACCTTGGTTTCCTTGTTGAACCGGTCGAGCTTCATCTGCGCGGCGGCCTCGGTGCCGAGGCTGACATGGACGAGGCCCGCGCGCCGGTAGAAGGACAGCAGCTCCTTGTCGCGGTAGATGTCGGTGACGCGGGTATTGATGCCCCACTTGACCTTGTCGGGCAGGCCGCGGTCGATCAGCTCCTGACAGAAGCGGATGAAGGTCTTGCGGTTGATGGTCGGCTCCTCGTCGGCGAGGATAAAGAAGCCGACGCCGTGCTTTTCGTGGAGCTCCTCGATCTCGTCGACGACATCTTTCGGGTCGCGCACCCGGTAGTCGCGCCAGAACTTCCACTGCGAGCAGAAGGAGCAGGTGAAGGGGCAGCCGCGCGCCAGATTGGGGATCGCGACGCGGGTGCCCAACGGGATGTATTTGTATTGGTCCCAATCGAGCACATCCCAATCGGGCTTGATCGAGCCCATGTCCTTGATCGTGTCGGCAGCCTCGGTGGCGACGACCTGATCGCCCTCTCGGAAGGCGAGGCCCTTGATTGTGCGGGCATCCTTGGGCCAGCGGCCTTCTTCGATCGCGGTGAACAGTTCGACCGCGATTGCCTCCCCCTCCCCGCGCACGATCACGTCGATATGCGGCGCCTCGGCGAGCACCTGCGCATACATGAAGGTCGCATGGATGCCGCCGAGCACCCTGACCGCGCGTGGCACCGTCAGCGCGGCGACTTCGAGCACGCGTTCGGCGGCATAGATCGAGGGCGTGATCGCGGTGGTGCCGACCACATCGGGCTGGAGCGCGCGCATCCGCTCGGCCAGCTCCTCGTCCGACAGCCCCTCGGTCATCGCGTCGATGAAGGTGATGTCGTCGAACCCCGCACGCTTCAGCGGCCCGGTCAGATAGGCGACCCAGGCGGGCGGCCAAGTCCCCGCGATCTCGGCGCCCCCTGAGCGGTAGTTGGGATGGACGAACAGGATACGCATGGGCCGACTCCCCCTTGTTGGACGGCCCAAGGTGGGGGAGCGGCGGGGATCAGGCTTTGCGGTGGATCAAATGTTAGACGCGCGAGGCAGTGCGCAGGATCGTTTCACGCAGAGGCGCAGAGGAAGCAGAGGCGCGGAGGCTTCGCGTCCGCCGCGCGAGCGGCATCCGCATTCTGGTTCGCGCTAAAAAGCCAAGGGGCCAAGCCGCGCCCGCCTTCTCCGCGCCTCCCTTCTTCTCTGCGCCTCTGCGTGAAAACACTCGGTGCGCGGCGTCATCACGCAGGCGTGCGCGGGGAGCACGCCCACCCCCGGCCCCTCCCGCAAGCGGGAGGGGGGTTACTGGCCCCTCGCCGCGTGCTCCGCCCGCGCGATCTCGTGGAGCCAGTCGGCGTGGCGGGGGGCGGTCTTGGTCTGCGACCATTCCTCGAGCATCACCGGGGCGACGCGGGCGAGTTCGGCATATTGCTCGGCCGTGCCGATATCGGCGGCGAGTTCCACCCGGTGGCCGTTGGGATCGAAGAAGTAGATCGACTTGAAGATGCCGTGGTGCGTGGGGCCGAGCACGTCGATCCCTAAGCCAACGATATGCGCCTTGGCCGCCAGCAGCGCCTCTTCCGAAGGCACCTTCAGCGCCAGATGCTGGACCCATGCGGGGGTGTTCGGGTCCTTGCCCATCTCCGGCTGGTTCGGGAGTTCAAAGAACGCCAGAATGTTGCCATTCCCCGCATCGAGGAAGATGTGCATGTAGGGATCATACTCGCCGGTCGAGGGCACGTGATCCTCGGCAAAGGCGGTGGTGTAGGTCATGCCGAGCACGCGGGCATACCACTCCACGGTCTCCTTCGCGTCCTTGCAGCGGTACGCGGCGTGGTGGATGCCTGACAGGGATACGGGGTGGGTCATTCGGCCGGTTCCTCGACGTTGAGCACGCCGCGGATGATCTGGTCGCGTTCCATGCTTTCGAACAGGGCCTTGAAGTTGCCCTCGCCGAAGCCTTCGTCGCCCTTCCTCTGGATGAATTCGAAGAAAACGGGGCCGACCTGCGCCTGCGCGAAGATTTGCAGGAGGAGGCGGGGCGCGCCGCCCTCCGTGGTGCCGTCCAAAAGGATGCCGCGCATCTTCAGCGCCTCGACATCCTCGCCGTGGCCGGGGAGGCGGCCCTCGAGCATCTCGTAATAGGTCGCGGGCGGCGCGGTCATGAAGGGGACGCCGAGTTTCTGGAGGCGGTCCCAGCAGCTCACCAGATCGTCGCAGATCAGCGCGATGTGCTGGATGCCCTCGCCGTTGAACTGGCGCAGGAACTCCTCGATCTGGCCCTTCCCGCCCTCGCCTTCCTCGTTCAAGGGGATGCGGATCTTGCCGTCGGGCGCGGTCAGCGCCTTGGAGGTGAGGCCGGTGTATTCGCCCTTGATGTCGAAGAAGCGGATCTCGCGGAAGTTGAAGAGCGTCTCGTAATAGTCCGCCCAATACTTCATCCGCCCGCCATAGACGTTGTGGGTGAGGTGATCGATGGTGTGGAAGCCCGCACCCTCGGGGCGCTTGTCGACGCCGGGGAGATATTCGAAATCGATGTCGTAGATGGTGAGGCCGTTGCCGCCGGCCGCGCCCTCGTAGCGGTCGACCAGATAGAGGATCGCTCCGCCGATGCCGCGGATCGCGGGGATGCGCAGTTCCATGACGCCGGTCTGGACAGCGACCGGTTCGGCGCCGCGCGCAATGAGGTAATCATAGGCCTTGGCGGCGTCGCGCACGCGGAAGGCCATCCCGCACGCGGAAGGTCCGTGCTCGCGGGCGAAATACCACGCGGCCGAGCGCGGCTCGTAATTGGCGATGAGGTTGATGCCGCCCTGCCGCCACAGGTGCACGTCCTTGGAGCGGTGCTGCGCGACGCGGGTGAAGCCCATCGCCGAGAAGACGGGCTCCAGAACGCCCTTCTCGGGGGCGCAGAACTCGACGAATTCGAAGCCGTCGAGCCCGGCGGGGTTGTCGAAGAGGTCCTTGGTGGGAGCGTTCATGGCGGGTTCCTCGGGCGCGGGAGATAGTTTCAATTGAAACCATCTAGCGCCCTCGCGCGATTCGCGCAAGGCTCGCGGGATGCGCGCGCCATGACTTGCGGTGATGGGCGTGTCGCGGCACTCTCTCCGCCCGAGGGAGAGTGACACATGCTGACGACCAAGGGCATCAACCACATCGCGCTGGTGTGCCGCGACATGGCGGAGACGACGCGCTTCTACACCGAGGTGCTGGGGATGCCGCTGTTCAAGACGGTGCAATTGCCCGACGGCGGGCAGCACTTCTTCTTCGATGCGGGCGGGGGGAACGCGGTCGCCTTCTTCTGGTGGAAGGACGCGCCCGCCGCCGCCCCGGGGGTGGCCTCGGTGCGGAAGTTCCCGTTCGACGCCAAGACCGCCGTGGGCTCGATGAACCACCTCGCCTTCCACATGGAGGAGGCCGAATTGGAGGCCGCGCTGGACCGGCTCGCGACGGCGGGGGTGGAGCACACCCACATGGTCTTCAACCACGACGACAGCCCCACGGGGTACGCGCGCGAGATGCACGAGGGCGTGTTCGTGCGCTCGGTCTATTTCACCGACCCCAACGGGATCATGCTCGAATTCGCCGCGACCACCCGCGCCTTCGGCCCGGAGGACGTGCGCCACGAACCCGCGACGCTGGCGGAGGACGCCTGATGCCGCGCCTGCGCGAAGTGCCGCTCGCCGAAGCCGACGCGAAGGTCGCCCGGCCGCTCTACGCCCAGCTCTTCGGGACGCGCGACCCCGTCGCCGAGCCCGGCACCGCCACCGGCACGCGGGGCGACTGGTGGACGGTCTTCGCCAATTCCCCCGACACCCTGCGCCACGCCGCGCAGGGGTTCGCCTATTACCGCTCGCCGGAGCGCAAGCTCGATCCGGTGCTGAGGGAGCTGGGGCAGACCTGGGCCGGGTGGGCTTGCGGATCGCAGTTCGTGTTCTCGCAGCACTGCAAGAGCCTGCGGGGGCTGGGGGTCAGCGAGGACAAGATCGCTGCGCTGCCGGTGTGGCAGACGTCCGACGTGTTCGACACGAAGGAGCGCCTCGTCCTTGCCTATGCCGACAGGCTAGTGTGCCATCAGGGCCGCGTGCCCGACGCGCTGTTCGCCGAGTTGAAGGCGGCGTTCAGCGACGAGGAAATCCTCGAGCTGACCTACATCACCTGCCTCTACCAGATGCACGCGGTGATGAGCCGGGCGCTCAGGACCGAGTTCGATGATCGGGACGATCCGATTGTCGAGGTGGCCGCGCCCGAGGGCTTCGATGCGCTGGACTTTCTGGGTGGCCGGCGAAAGGAATAACCAACTCCGTTCGTGCTGAGCTTGTCGAAGCACTGTCCTTCTTCTCGAGCGAGGCACCCGAAAAAAGGACAGCCCTTCGACAGGCTCAGGGCGAACGGGTTTAGAGAGTGACCCGCCCCACAGTCCTTCCCCGTTCGTCCTGGATCAGCGACAGCCGCACCCCGAAGGGCTCGCCGCTCTCGAAGGCGTCGGCCGTGGCGGCGTCCGAAAGATCGGCATTGCCCACCACCCGCTCGCCCGCCTCCGAGCGGCCGATAAAGATCGCCTCAGGCCCCTTGGGTCCGCGGTTGATGGTGTAGGTCTCGACCACCGCCGCCTCGACCGGCCCCTTCGCCACCGGCACTGCGTCGGTTGCCTTGGGGAGCACGGCGAAGCGGTCGTTGCCGCTCCAGTCGGCAGGCTGCGTCGAGTAGATCCCGGTCGCGTACTTGCTCATCCAGCCGCCATTGGCGCCCACCAGAGCATAGGACCCGCGATCCCCCCGCACGCGCTGCACCGCCTCGGCGATGGCGTGGGCCGAGTAGTTGTTCCCCGCGCCCCCGAAGAACGGCAGGCCCCCGGTCAGCGTCAGCCCCCGCGGGTCGTCGACCGAGAGGCCGAAGTGGTCGCACTGGTTGAAGACGGGAATCGCGAAGCACGAGTAGAAGTCGATGTAGCGGATATCCGCCATTCCCTTCCCCGCCCGCGCCAGCGCCGCGTCGACGCTCGCGAGCGAGGCCGGGTTGCCCGCAAGATCGGGCCGCTCGGAGAGCTTCAGCTCGGTCGCCGCGGTGACGGCGTGGATGTGCACCCACTTGTCCTCCGGCACCCCGAGTTCGCGCGCCAGCCCGGCGCTCGCGACGATCACCGCCGCCGCCTGGTTCACCTGATCGCGCGCGACCGTCATGCGCGGATAGGGTTCGGCGACGATGCGGTTGCGGTCGGTGACGGTCGCCAGATCCTCCGCGGTCCGCGCGACCGGCGCCGCCGAGTGCGGGTTCGCCGCCGCGACACGCGTGAAGGGCGCGAACAGCCGGCCGATCTCGAGCCGGTATGCCTCGAGCCCCATCCCCAGCCTGCGCCGCCGCGCGTTCTCCGCGAGCGCATAGAGCGGGATCGCCCCCGAGGCGCCGTGCGCGAAGAGCGCCGGTTCGAGCAGCTCCTCGACGCCGAAGCCCTGATCCTCGAAGTCGCCGGGCACGTCCTCCGACCAGTCGGGCTTCTCGCCCTTGGCCGAGAGCGCGAGCACGGTCGAGATCGCCTCGCTCCCGACGATCACGGCACAGCGGCTCTCGCCCGCCGCAATGGCCTGAGCGAACTCGCCCACGAGCTGCTGGTTGGTCTGCCCGCCGGTGGTGGTGAGGATCGCCCGCGCCGGGTTCGCCCCCACCCGCTTCGCGAGGGCGCGGGGCACGTTGTTCGCCGCGCCGAAAGGCGGCTCGCGCCCCGGACGGCTCATCTCGAAGGCGCGGATCGCGGCGAGGGTGTCGATGGCCCCCGCCACGTCACCGCTCGCGCCCGTGTCGGCGATCGCCGCCGCCAGCGCGCGGCCGCCCAGGTCCATGTAGGAGAGGGCCGCGTAGCCGGGCTCGCCGACCCTCTCCGAATATTGCCCGACCCCGATGACGACCGGGGTGTTGTCCGCAACCTCAGTCGACAAAGCCGTCGACCCGCTCAACGAGGATCGCCGGGGCCATGCCGCCCGCCGCGCACATGGTGACGAGGCCGTAGCGCCCGCCACGACGCTCGAGCTCGTCGACGATGGTGCCGATCAGGATCGACCCCGTCGCGCCGATGGGATGGCCGAGCGCGATCGAGCCGCCGTTCACATTCACCTTGTCCCAGTCGAGCTCCAGATCGCGCACGAATTTCGCGGCGACCACCGCGAAGGCCTCGTTGATCTCGTAGAGGTCGATGTCGTCCTTGCTGAGACCTGCCTTGGCCAGCACCTTCTTCGCCGCCGGGACCGGCGCGTTGAGCATCAGCGTCGGGTCGTCGCCCATGTTGGCGGTGGCGACGATGCGGGCGCGGGGCTTGAGGCCGTGCTTCTGCGCATAGTCCTTCGAGGTGATGAGCACCGCCGCGGCACCATCGACCACGCCCGACGAATTGCCCGCATGGTGGAAGTGCTTGATCTCGAGGTCGGGATACTTCTGGTTGACGAGCTTGCGGAAGGTCGTGCCCTGCTCGTCCAGCGGCATGTCGGCGATCTTGGGGAAGGCCGGCTCGAGCTTGGCGAGGTCCTCGCGGGTGGTCTGCGGGCGCGGATATTCCTCGCGGTCGAGGATCACGCTGCCGTCGTCCGCCACCACCGGCACCACCGACTTGGCGAAGCGGCCTTCGGAAATCGCCTCGGCGGCGCGCTGCTGCGAGCGGTAGCCGACCTCGTCGAGCTCCTCGCGGGTGAAGCCTTCGAGCGAGGCGATGGCATCGCCGCAGATGCCCTGGTGCGACTGCGGGTGCACCTTCTGGAGCCGCTCGTTGTAGCTGCCCATCATCGGCGGCCTGATCCCGGCGCGCATCTTCTCCTGGCTCATCGCGGCGGTGAGGCTCATCATTTCGGTGCCCCCGGCGACAACGCAGTCCTCCATCCCGCTCATCACCTGCGCGGCGGCGAGCGCGACGCTTGTGATCCCGCCGCCGCAGAAGCGGTCGAGCGTGGTGCCCGAGGAGGTGATGTCATAGCCCGCATCGAGCGCCGCCATGCGGCCCATGTCGCCCGCCTGCATCCCGTCCTGCGTCGAGACCGACCAGATCACGTCGTCGACGGTCTTGGTGTCGAGGTTGTTCCGCTCCTTGATCGCCTTCAGCACGGTCGCGGCGAGGTGCTGCGGGTGGCACGCGGCGAGCGCGCCCTTGCCCTGCTTGCCGATCCCGCGCGGGGTGCGGACGGCGTCGATGATGTAGGCTTCGGCCATGATGGAATCCTCTCCGGTCTAGCGAAAATGCGGTTGACGCGTCCGTAAACCGGCTGCACCACTCGCACAAGAATTGCGTTTCGAAACGTAATGACAAATTCGATAGGCCAAAGAGAGAGGATCCGCCCCGTGAGCGACACCACCGCGCCCGAAGTCCTGACTGAAGTGGAGGACGGCGTCCTCATCGTCACCATCAACCGCCCCGAGGCGAAGAACGCCATGACCAAGGCGGCGTCCGAGGCGATCGCGGCGGCGATGGACCGTTTGGATGCCGAGGACGACCTGCGCGTCGGCATCCTCACCGGCGCGGGCGGGACCTTCTGCTCGGGGATGGATTTGAAGGGCTTCCTGCGCGGCGAATCGCCGAGCGTGCCGGGCCGCGGCTTCGGCGGCGTGGTGCAGGCTCCGCCGGCCAAGCCGCTGATCGCCGCGGTCGAGGGCTATGCGCTCGCGGGCGGGCTCGAGCTGATGATCGCCTGCGACCTCGTGGTGGCGCACGCGGGCGCGAAGTTCGGCATTCCCGAAGTGAAGCGCGGCCTTGTCGCGGCGGCCGGGGGCGTGATGATGCTCCCCGACCAGATCCCCGAGCGGATCGCGATGGAGCTCGCGCTGACCGGCGACTTCATCGACGCGCCCCGCGCCTACCAACTGGGCCTCGTCAACGAAGTGACCGAGGGCTCTGCGCTCGATGCCGCCAAGGCGCTCGCCGCGCGGATTGCGGCCAATGGCCCGCTCGCCGTCAAGGTTTCGAAGCAGGTGATGAAGCAGTCGCGCGGCTGGGCGATGGACGAGCGCTACGCCAGGCAGGGCGAGCTGATCGGCCCGGTGTTCGTCAGCCACGACGCGCGCGAGGGCGCCGCGGCCTTCGCCGAGAAGCGCAAGCCGAACTGGACCGGGAAGTAAGCCCGTCCGAGAGGGGCGCTAGCGGGCGGGAAGCGGGCGCCAGACCCCCGCTTGCCCCCCTCCAGACCCCTCCCAGACCCCCCTTCAGCGCAGTGCTTCACGTGAAACATCGCAGGACTTGATCACCAGGAGAGAGAGAGACCATGCCCGTCATCGACGTGCCCCCGCCCGCCTTCATGGAAGACGAGGAGATCGCCATCTTCGCCGATGCGGTCGGCAAGTTCTACGCTCAGCACGCCCCCCAGAAGCGGGTCGAGAAGTGGCGCGAGGACGGGATGGTTGAGCGCGAGTTCTGGCGCGAGGCCGGGGCCGCCGGGCTCCTCGGCGTCTCGGTGCCGACCGAATACGGCGGCCACGGCGGGGACTTCCGGCACGACATGGTGGTGATCGCCAAGCAGGGCGAATACGGCGTCGACGGCTTCGGCGCGTCGCTCCACAACACCATCATCCTGCCCTACCTCGTGCGCCATGGCACTGAGGAACAAAAGAAAAAATACCTCCCACGGCTGGTGAGCGGCGACCTCGTCAGCGCCATCGCGATGAGCGAGCCCGACGCGGGGAGCGACCTCCAGTCGATCAAGACCACCGCGCTGAAGGACGGCAACGGCTACCGGCTGAACGGCTCGAAGACCTGGATTTCGAACGGGCAGCTCGCCGACTTCATCATCGTCGTCGCCAAGACCGACCCGAACGAGGGCGCCAAGGGCATCTCGCTGCTGCTGCTCGAGACCGAGGGGGCAGAGGGCTTCCAGCGCGGGCGCAAGCTCGACAAGATCGGCCTCGACGCGCAGGACACCAGCGAGCTGTTCTTCGACAACGTCTTCGTTCCGGCCGACAATCTGCTCGGCGGCATCGAGGGCCGCGGCTTCTACCAGCTGATGGGCGAGCTCCCGCAGGAACGCCTCGTGATCGCGATGAACGCCATCGCGGGGATCGAGAAGGCGCTCGACGTGACGGTCGAATATGTCAAGAACCGCAAGGCCTTCGGCAAGACCATCTGGGACTTCCAGAACACCCAGTTCACCCTCGCCGACCTCAAGGCCCGCGGCACCGCGGCGCGCGTGTTCGTCAACGACTGCATCGCCAAGCTGCTCGAGGGCAAGCTCGACGTCGCGACCGCCAGCATGGCCAAGTACTGGGTGACCGAATTGCAGTCGGAAGTGGTCGACAAGTGCCTGCAATTCCACGGCGGGGCGGGCTACATCAACGACTACGCCATCGCCCGCATGTACCGCGACACCCGCATCGCGCGGATCTACGGCGGCTCCAATGAAATCATGAAGATGCTGATCGCGCGTTCCATGTGAGCAGCCCCATCCGGGGCTGCTTCCTCGGTGCGTTTCGAGCCCTGCGGCCTCGAGTACCTGCGGGGCGGCCGCGTGGCCTTGCGGTCGCTGGCGCGACCGATCTGGTGGCCTGCGCAAAAAGAAAGGGGCGGCCCGGTTTCCCGAGCCGCCCCTTCTGTTTGGCCGAAGCCGGCTGGCCTAGAACTTCGCGCGCAGCGTCACACCGTACTGGCGCGGCGGCAGGGTGAAGGCCGAGCGCGAGTTGGCCGCGCCCGAGCCCCGCAGCGTGGTGTTGAAGGTCACCCCGCGCACCACCTCGTCGGTGAGGTTGTTGACCCAGCCTTCGAGCGCGTACTTGCCCTCGGCGAAGCGGAGGCCCGCGCGCAGGTTCACGAAGGCCTTGCCGTCCTGGATGTCGGCAACGATCTTCGGCTGCGCCGCGACGGCCCCGGCAACCCCCAGCGTTGCGATCTGCTGGACGCTCGGCGGCACGATCGGCTGGGTCGAGGTGCGCTGATCGTCTTCCATGCGCACCTGGCCCGCAACGAAGAAGTCGATGCCGTCGGTCAGCGGCGTCTCGTAGTTTGCACCGGCGAGCGCGATGATGCGCGGCGCGTTGGTGAGGTCATTGCCGCACAGCGACACCACCTGCGGCGCGATCTGCGTGCCGGCGCAGTCGTCGGGATAGGCGGCCTTGAGGAAGGTCGCGGCGAGGTTGAAGGTCAGGCCGGGAGCCGGACGCAGCAGGCTCTCGATCTCGACCCCGCGGGTCTTCGCCTTGGGCACGTTGAAGGTCGCAAAGGCGGTGCCGGTGAACTCGAGCACCTGGAAGTTCGTGAACTCCTCGATGAAGCCCGCGACGTTGACCGTCACCGAGCGGTCTGCGGTCTGCGCCTTCACGCCGACTTCGTAGGCATCGACTTCTTCCGACAGGAAGCGCGGATCGGCGCCGCTCACGGCAGCTGTCGAATCGAGGTTGATACCGCCCGACTTGTAGCCGTGGGTGAAGCTTGCATAGGCGTTGATCGACGGGCTGAACTCGTAGGCGAGCTTGGCCGTGTAGATCAGTTCCTCGTCCTTGAAGTTGGTCTGGAAGGTGCGCGGCAGCGGCAACGCGGCGGCCTGCGGGAGGTTCACCGGTGCAACAAAGCCGAGGCAGCCGACCGCGACATAGGCGCCCGTGACCTGCTGGCGGGTCGCGGCCGGCGTTCCCGCCGGCAGCAGGGTGTTGAGCGCGCCGAGAGAGGCAAGCGTTGCCGGGCAGATCTGGTTGTTGGTCGCGATCTGGCGGAAGCCGCCCGACTTGTCTTCCCACGAATAGCGCGCACCCAGGGTGAGTTCGAGCCCGTCGGTGATTTCGAAACTGTTGTGCGTGAAGAGCGCGTAGCTCTTGGCATCCTGATTGAAGCCATTGGTGGTGCTCGTTCCGGTCGGGGTACGCACAGGCGTGGTCCCGGCGACAGTCTGAAGGAGCTGCAGAGGCGCAGGCCCGAAGGAGCCGCCCAGCAGGGCGCCGAGGTTCGCCTCGTATTGCGAGCCAAGACCGAAGGTCTGGTTCTGGTCAATGCGCTCGTCGGAATAGAAGCCGCCCACCATGTAGTTGAGCCTGCCGCCCGCCGCTTCGCCCTGCAGGCGCAGTTCGGCAGTCCAGGTGTCGATGTCGAGATTCAGCCCGTCGACGTTGAAGAGATTGAGCCCGGTGAAGTCCGTGTCGTAGCGCTCGAAGCTCTGGTACTTGCGGTAGGAGCCGATGAAGATGAGGTTCGCGTTGTCGGAAACGGGGAACTCGAGCTCGCCGGTGACACCGTAGTTCTTGATGTTCGCCTCGGGCACGAAGTTGGCGGAGACGACGCGATTGTCCATCGCCCGCTCGAAGCCGCGCTGATCGTTGGCGGCGGTGGCGACGAAGGGCTGGCCATTGCCGCCCCGCGCACCGAGGCCGACCGCATTGTAGACGCCGCCAGTCACCAGTGGCGACTGGTACAGCTCGATGGCGCCGCAGCAGCTCGAGGTGTTTTTCGAATAGTCCGCGATGATCCGGCCGCGAATGCCGCTTTCGGTATCCCAGCCGATCTGGCCGCGCACCATCCACTGGTCGACGTCGTTGGTCTCGCCGATCTTGGTGCCGCTGGCGTTGACGACGTCAAGGAAGCCGTCGCGGTTGCGCCACGCGCCGGTGACGCGGACCGCGACCGTGTCCTTGACGATCGGCACGTTGATCGCGCCCTGGATCGCCTTCTCGTTGAAGTTGCCGTATTCGGCGTTCACGAAGCCGCCGAACTCGGTCACGTCGGGGCGCACGTTGGTGATGTTGAGCGCACCCGCCGAAGTGTTGCGGCCGAACAGCGTGCCCTGTGGCCCGCGCAGCACCTCGACGCGCTCGACGTCGACGAATTCGCTGAGCGCCACGCCCGGGCGCGACTGGTAGGCGCCGTCGATGAAGATGCCGACCGCGCTCTCGAAGCCGATGTTGTTCGAGGTCGTGCCGACGCCGCGGATGCGCAGCACCACCGAGCCCGAAGCGAGCTGCGCCTGGCTGGCGGTGAAGGAGGGGGCGAGCGCGCCAACCTGCTGGATGTTGACGACGCGCTGGGTCTCGAGCTGCTGCGGCGAGATCGCAGTCACGGCGAGCGGAATGTCCTGGACGTCCTGCGCGCGGCGGGTCGCGGTCACGATGATCACGCCGTCGTCGTTGGCCGGGGCCTGGGCTTCGGTTTCCGTGTCCTGAGCAAAGGCGGGGGTGGTCAGTGCACTGCAGGCCATCAGGCCGCACGCATAGATTGCGAGCTTGCGCGTCATGTTTTCCCTTCTCTCCACATGCCAGCCGGTCTTTTTGCCGACTTGGGTTAGCGGGGCGAAACCTATCAGGGTCGCGCGCCCTAACAAGAGTGAGAGCGAAAGTTCTGGCCGATAGTAGCAAAAATGCCACAACGGGCGGCTGACAGGCAGCATAGCGTCGCCAATGGCAGTGTAGCCGCAACTTTGTTTTGCAAGCGGGATCGGGCCTCTCAGAACCCGTAGCGCAGGCCGATCCACCCGGTGCGCGGGGTCCCGAGATCGATCGAGCCCGCCTGGTTGCGGGTGACGATCCGCTCGCCCGTCAGGTTCTCGCCGCGCACCACCACGGAGAACTTCTCCGCGAGCGGCATCGCGAGGAAGGCGTCGAGCGTCGTCGCCGCGGGGAGCCGGTCGGTCCCGCGGTCATCCTCGAACTGCGCCGCAACGTGCCGCAGCGTGCCCGCAAAGCGCCAGCCGGCTGCGGGCTCCCAGCCGAGGGTCGCGGTCGCGGCGAGCTTCGGCGTCTGCGCCGGACGCTTGCCGTCGAGGTCGGCGGAAAGCCCGCGCCCGCGCGCCTCGGCATCGGTCCAGGCGAGCGCCCCGTCGAGGCTCACCCGGCCGACCCGCGCCGCGACGCTCGCCTCGACCCCCCGCGCATCGATCGCGGGGAGATTCGCCCGGCGGCGCAGGTTGGGGCCGATGGTGACGTTGGCGATGGCGTTCTCCACCCGGTTGTCGAAGGCGGTCACCGCGATCACCACGGCGCTGACCGGCTGCCAGTCGAGCCCGACCTCGTAGCCCTTGAGCCGCTCGTTCCTGAGGTCCGCATTGGCCTCGGTGGTGACCGGGAAGACCACGAAGGGGCGGTAAAGCTCGTTCAGCGTCGGGAGCCTCAGGCCGGTGTAGGCCGCCCCGCGCAGGGAGAGGCGGCGGGTCGCGTAGAACAGCGCACCCGCGCGCCAGCTTGCCGACCAGTCGGAGCGGTCGGCGGGCAGGATGGTGTTGACCGGCACCCCGGTGGCGCTCACCGCGCGATAGAAGCCGCCCGTCACGCTCGAGCGGTCGGCGCGCAGACCACCGTTGATCGTCAGCGGGCCGATCTGCCAGTCGTCCTCGACGAAGAGGCCGAGGTTGTCGGTCGTGCCCCCTGCCCGGCGACGCTCGGTGACGCGGCCGGTGACCGCGTTCAGCGCCTCCTCGCGCGTCTCCCCCTCGGCGCGGCGGTAGTCGGCGCCGATGCGGATATCGTGGCCCTCGAGGAGCGGCGGGCGCAGCTCGAACTTGCCGCCGACCCCGGTCGAGGGGGTGGCGCGCTGGTCGAGCGTCGGGGTGAAGCGGGTGGCGGAAATCACCACGTTGGAAAAGTCGCGCGCCTGGACATAGGCGAGCGCGTCGAACTGCCAAGCCCCGCGCCCGACGAAGCGGATCGAGGCCTCCTGCCCCTCGCTCGCCGAGACTGCGCCCTTGAAGCGCAGCGTGCGGGTGTCGCGGAAAGCGGCGATGCGGGCCTGGACCTCGATATCGGGGGCGAGCGGCGCTACCGTGCGCAGGGCCGCGTTCCAGCTGTCGAAGGCGGCGCGGGCGGTGGCGGGGACGCGCTGGTCTGCGGGCGTGGTGAAGAAGCCCTGCCCCCGGTCCCAGCGCCCGCTCGCCACCGCAAAGCCGCTGCCGAGCCGCCGGGTGAGCACCCCGCTCGCCTCGGTGTCCGCACGGTCGTTGATCGCCGCGCTCCCGAGGAAGCCGCCAGCCTGCCCAGGCTCGGCGCTCTCGAGCTCGATCGTCCCCGCCAGCGCCCCTGCGCCGAAGGGCCCGGAGCCGCCGCCGCGCGTCACCCGGATCGTGCCCAGGGTCTCGGGCGGGATCGCCGACAGGGGAATGTAGCCGAAGAAGGGATCGGCGACCGGCACCCCATCGAGCAGCACCAGCGCGCGGCTCGTCGCGTTGCCGCCGAGCGCGCGCAGCGTCACGCCCTGCGCACTCGGGTTCGAAGAGCGGCTGTCCGATCGGCGGAACTGCTGAAAGCCCGCGACATTGCGCAGCACGTCCTCGATCCGCCCCGAGGGCGCGGCGACGATGGTCTCGCGCTCGAGGGTGGTGGTGGCGTAGATTCCGGTCGAGAGCGCCGGGTCGAGCCCGCGTCCGGTGACGACGATCTCCGCGGCGGGAGGGCTCTCCTCCGCCTCTTCAACATCTTGCGCGGCGAGCGGCACTGCAAGGGGCAACAGCGAGACGGCGACGAGCAGGCGGGCGGCGAAGGTCATGGCCCGCGCCCTATCGCCTCGCCTTTCCCCCGTCACCCCAAACTCGGTTGCAAATTGCCATTCGAGACTCGCTTTTGGCCCGCACGTGTGGTTACATCGGTGTCAATTAGGGAGAGAGAGGCCCGCCATGCTTGCGACACCACCAGACTTCGACGTGCTGATCGTCGGTGCCGGAATTTCCGGCATCGGAATGGCCGCGCACATGGAGATGAAGGCGCCGCAGCACCGCTACGCCATCGTCGAGCGGCGCGACAATCTCGGCGGCACCTGGGACCTGTTCCGCTACCCCGGCATCCGCTCGGACAGCGACATGCACACCCTCGGCTTCGACTTCGAGCCGTGGCGGCACGAGAAGTCGATCGCCGATGCGCCCGCGATCCTCGAATACCTCGACCGCATCGTCGACGAGCGCGGCATCCGCCAGCACATCCGCTTCGGCCACAAGGTGCTGAGCGCCGATTTCCGCCACGACGAGGCGCGCTGGCACGTCGAGTGCGAGCTCGCCGACGGCAGCAGCACCCGCCTGACCGCGAACTTCCTCTATCTTGGCTCGGGCTATTACGACTACGACGAGCCCTACGACCCCGGTTTCGACTTCGGCGCGTTCGAGGGACAGGTGCTCCACCCGCAGTTCTGGCCCGAGGACCTCGACTATTCCGGCAAGCGCGTCGTGGTGATCGGATCGGGGGCGACCGCGGTCACCATCGTCCCCTCGATGGCGCGCGAGGCGGCGCATGTGACGATGCTCCAGCGCACCCCGACGTGGATGTTCACCCGCCCCGCCAAGGACGCCTTCGCGAACTTCCTGCGCGCGGTGCTGCCCGAGCAGCTGGCCTACCGGCTGACCCGCTTCAAGAACATCTGGTTCCAGGACTTCAGCTTCAAGATGGCGCGCGACAAGCCGCAGAAGGTGAAGGACGCGCTCTACAAGAAGATCGAGAAGTCGCTCGGCAAGGACTACGACAAGGCCGCCTTCACCCCGCCCTACAACCCGTGGGAACAGCGCCTCTGCCTCGTGCCCGACGAGGACCTGTTCCGCGCGATGAAGGCCGGCAAGGCCGATGTCGTGACCGGGCACATCGCGAAGTTCGAGAAGGGCGGCGTGCGGCTTGCCGACGACCGCTTCCTCCCCGCCGACATCGTCGTCACCGCCACGGGCCTCAAGCTCGCGGTTGCGGGCAAGATCGCGGTCAGCGTCGACGGGGAGCCGGTCGCCTTCAACGAGCGGTTCTACTACAAGGGCTGCATGTTCTCGAACCTGCCCAACCTCGCGGTGGTGTTCGGATACCTCAACGCGAGCTGGACGCTGCGCGCGGACATCAACTCGGACTACGTGTGCCGGGTGCTCGAGCACATGCGCAAGACCGGCACCGCGATCGCCACCCCGGTGCTGACCAAGGAGGCCGAGGCGGCGATCGAGGAGGACGACGTGTTCGACTTCTCGAGCGGCTACATCCAGCGCGGCAAGCACATCATGCCGAGAAACTCGGTGAGCTATCCCTGGCGCCTCAACCAGGAATACGTGATCGACCGGAAGCGCATGAAGGAGGACCCGCTCACCGACGGGATCCTCACCTTCACGAGGCCGGGTGCCAACGCGCGCGCCGCGGACCAGCAGCTCGAGGCGGCGGAGTAGCATCCTTCCGTTCCGTTCGTGTCGAGCGGTTGCAAAGCACTGCCGAAGGAAGAACGCGAGACACCTCGCGCGGGTGGCATCTCGACTTCGCTCGAGGCGAACGGAGGGTGATGAAGCCCTTTTTCTCGCCGCCAATCTCCCCTAACCAATCCCCATGACCTCTCCCGACAAGATCTGGACCGCCGGGCTCATCGTCATCGGCGACGAAATCCTCTCCGGCCGCACGCAGGACAAGAACATCGCGCAGATCGCGAGCTGGCTGCAGGTGCAGGGCATCCGCCTCGCCGAAGTGCGGGTGGTGCCCGATGTCGAGGCGCGGATCGTCGCCGCGCTGAACGCTTTGCGCGCCGATTACGACTATGTCTTCACCACCGGCGGGATCGGGCCGACGCATGACGACATCACTGTGGACGCCGTCGCCGCGGCGCTCGGCGTGCCGGTCGTGATCCACCCGGAGGCGCGCGCGCTGCTCGAGCGCTACTACGCGACCCGCGGCGGCCTCAACGAGGGGCGCCTGAGGATGGCCCGTGTGCCGGAAGGCGCGGAGCTCATCCCCAACCGCATGTCGGGCGCGCCCGGAATCCGCATCGGCAACCTCTTCGTCATGGCCGGGGTGCCCCACATCACCGCCGGCATGCTCGACGCGCTCACCGGCCAGCTCGAGGGGGGCGCGCCGCTGCTCTCCGAGACGATCGGCTGCTGGGTCGCCGAAAGCGAGGTCGCCGACCTCCTGCGCGAAACCGAGGCCGCGCACCCGGCGTGCCAGATCGGCTCCTACCCCTTCTTCCGCGAGGGCCGGGTGGGCGCCAACTTCGTGATCCGCTCGGTCAGTCCCGAGGACCTCAGGAGCTGCTGCGAGGCGCTCGCGGGCGCGCTCGCAGCGCAGGGCCACGCCCCCACGCCCGGCGGCATCTGAAACCCGAAAGATACATCATCACCGCGTCTTAACCCTCTTGCCCTATTGGGCAGGAACATGACGACGCGGGTCTTCATCACGATCGACACCGAGTATTCCTCGGGGCTCTACACCGGGCCTACCGCCGCGGACCGCGCGGAGAACTTCGCGCGCTCGATCGCCTGCGTCACGCCCGAGGGGCCCTCCGGCATCACCCACAAGCTCGCCCTGCTCAACCGCCACGGGCAGAAGGCGGTGTTTTTCGTCGACCCCATGCCCGCGCTGGTGTGGGGCATCGCCGCGATCGAGGATATCGTCGGCCCGATCCTCGATGCCGGGCACGACGTCCAGCTCCACTGCCACACCGAATGGCTTGCGCTCGCCGGAGCCGCCAACCCGGTGCCCGGCAAGCCCACGGGCACCTTCCTCTACGACTTCCCCTTCGAGGAGCAGTGCCGCATCCTCGACTACGCCCGCGCGACGCTGGTCGCCGCCGGAGCCCCCGCGCCCATCGCTTTCCGCGCGGGCAATTACGGCGCCAACGACGACACGTTGCGGGCGCTCGCGACGATCGGACTGCACTACGATTCGAGCCACTGCCCCGCCCTTTCGACCGGGGGCAGCCGCATCGGCCTCGGCCCGGACGACCGCGACCCGCTCGGCCACATGGGGGTGATCGAGGTGCCGGTCGGCGCGATCAGCACGCTCTCCGGGGGGCTGCGCCACGCCCAGATCACCGCGCTGACCCTCACCGAGATGCTCGCCGCGATCCGCCATGCGCGCGATAACGGGCATGAGAGCTTCACACTCGTCAGCCACTCCTTCGAGCTCATCAACCGCCGCAAGCAGGCGGTGAACCATGTCGTGCGGCGACGCTTCGTCGGACTGATCGGCGCACTCGCGGCGATGCGGCGGGTCGAGACCGGCACCTATGCCGAGACGCCGCCGCTGCTGCGGCTCACCGGCGGCAACGCCACGCTCCCGGCGAGCCCGCTGCGCACCAGCATCCGCCTCGCCGAGCAGTTCGTCTCCAACGCCTTCTACGGCGCGCGCTGAGCCTTACGGGTGCGGCGGTGAGCGCGATCGACTTCACCCTCGGCTCGCGCCGGCTGGCGAGCGTGCCGCGCGCGCTCGCGACCTGGGCCTTCACCCTCGAGGAGGTGCTCGCCGGCGCGCTCCCCGAGGCCCCGCCTGCGGGCCGCGACGGGGTGCGGGTGCTCTCCGCCCCGACCGCGCGGCTCGCCGAGATCGCCGCGCGCTACCCGGGCGCGCTGGTGGGGGCGCGGCAGGACTACCGGCGGCACTACATCGATATGCAGACGGGCTTCGCGGCCTACATGGCGCGCTTCTCGGGCAAGACCCGTGCGACCCTGCGCCGAAAGGCGAAGCGGCTCGCGGACGAGGCGGGGAGCTTCGCGGTCACCGCGCACCGCACTCCGGCCGAGGTCGAGGCCTTCCTCGCGCTCGCCCTGCCGCTCTCGGCACGCACCTACCAGGCGCGGCTGCTGGATGCGGGGCTGCCCGACACGCCCGAGGCGCGCCGCACGATGCTCGAGGCTGCCGAGGCGGACCGGATGCGGGCCTTCCTGCTCCACGCGGGCGGCGCTCCGGTTGCCTACCTCTCGCTCCCGGTGACGGGCGCGACGCTGGTCTACGCGCACCTCGGCCACGATCCCGCCTGGGCGCGGCTTTCGCCGGGGACGGTGCTCCAGATGGAGGCGCTCGAGCGGCTGTTCGGCGAGGGCCGCTTCCGCTTCTTCGACTTCACCGAGGGCGAGGGCGCGCACAAGGCGATGTTCGGCACGCACCACGCCGCATGCACCAGCCTCGTGCTGCTCGCCCCGACGTTCGCCAACCGCACGCTGCTCGGCGCGCGGGGCGCGTTCGACGGGGCGGTCGCGGGGGCGAGGACGCTTGCGGAGCGCTCAGGGGCGCTGGGTCGGATCCGGGCGCTGCTGCGCGCCTAGGCCGGTGCGCGCCTCGGCCTTGCGGCGGTTGCGGCTGTGCACCGCGGCCGTCTCGACGATCGAACTGCGCACCGAACGCGCGCCCGACAGCGAGCCGTAGCGCAGCGCGAGGTAGAGCCACACGGCGATTACCCCCCCGAACAGCGCGCCCGCCGCGAAGCCGAGGCGCGGATCGTAGCTCGCCAGCATCACAACCGCGGCAAGCGCGACGGCGGCGACGATCCACTTGGGCGCGAGCCAGCCGACCAGGCGCTCGGACGGGAGGGGCATGTTCCGGACCTCTTTCAAGATGCGCGGCGGGAGTGGGGAGGAGGTGCCGCAGGCTCGCGAAAGAGATGGATGATCTTCCGGGAAAGACAAGTGCCCGGGCAATATAAGTTAAGTTCCCGCGCTTCGATCAGTGCGGGTCGGCGCCGCTGTCCCGTGCCCGCTCGGCGCGCTGGCGGTGCGTCGCCGCCTCGGCCTCGCGGACACTGGCGCCCCGGGCGCTGCGATTGAACAGCCAGCCCAGCAGCAGCACCGCGAAGAGCAGGGCCGCACCGATGCCGGGGGCGACGAAGGACCGGGTGACGTAGGTCGCGATCAGGCTCGCGAGGATGATGGCGATGATGACGGGTCTCAGCATGGGATGCTCCTTGCCGGAACCCTACCCGCGCCCGCCCCGACATGATCCGCAAGGGATCGCGCCCCTGCCGCCGCCCGGCGCAAAAGGGGCCGGAAGCGCGATGCTTCCGGCCCCTCTTGATCCGTTGATGCGAAACGAAGGTGCTTACGCGCCTTCGACTTCCGACAGGTCGACCTTGAGGCCCGGGCCCATCGACGAGGTCACGGTGACCTTGCGGACGTACTTGCCCTTGGCGCCCGAGGGCTTGGACTTCACCACCGCCTCGGTCAGCGCCTTGAAGTTCGCCTTCAGCGCGTCGTCGGAGAAGCTGAGCTTGCCGATGCCGGAGTGGATGATGCCCTGCTTCTCGACCCGGAACTCGACCTGGCCGGCCTTGGCATCCTTGACCGCCTGGGCGACGTTCGGGGTGACGGTGCCGAGCTTCGGGTTCGGCATCAGGCCCTTGGGGCCGAGCACCTTGCCGAGGCGGCCGACCACGCCCATCATGTCGGGCGAGGCGATCACGCGGTCATAGTCGAGGTTGCCGGCCATCATGTCTTCCATGAGGTCTTCCGCGCCGACCTTGTCCGCGCCGGCGGCAAGCGCCTTCTCGGCATTGTCGCCGCGGGCGAAGACAGCCACGCGCACGTCCTTGCCGGTGCCCGAGGGCAGCGAGACCATGCCGCGGACCATCTGGTCGGCGTGGCGCGGATCGACGCCGAGGTTCATCGCGACTTCGACGGTCTCGTCGAACTTGCTCTTGTACTGGCGCAGGGTCGCGAGAGCTTCCTCGACGGTGTAGAGCTTCTCGCGGTCGAGGTTGGCGAGCACCTTCGCCTTCTTGGTGATCTTGCCCATGTGCTTAGCCCTCCACCACTTGCAGGCCCATCGAGCGGGCCGAGCCGGCGATGATCTTCATCGCCTGGTCCACGTCGTTCGCATTGAGGTCGGCCATCTTGGCTTCGGCGATCTCGCGGATCTGCGATTCCTTGATGGTCCCTGCCGACACCTTGCCCGGCTCCTTCGAGCCCGACTTGAGGTTGGCCGCCTTCTTGAGGAAGAACGAGGCGGGCGGGGTCTTGGTGACGAAGGTGAAGGAGCGGTCGCCGTAGACGGTGATGACCGTCGGGATCGGCATGCCCTTTTCCATTTCCTGCGTGGCGGCGTTGAACGCCTTGCAGAATTCCATGATGTTCACGCCGCGCTGACCCAGCGCCGGGCCGATCGGCGGCGAGGGCGTGGCAGAGCCCGCGGGCACCTGCAGCTTGATATAGCCTTCGATTTTCTTGGCCATGAGGCCTTACTCCTGTCGCACTGTTGCCGCGCTGTTTCCATCGCGGCTCATGTTGAGCGGTCAAACGCCAGCGGCTGTGCAACGCCGCAAGCTCCCGCACGGAATCACCCGGAGCCGAAGCCCGAGCGAAGGCGCGCGCCTAGGCGCAAGCCGGGCAAAAAGCAACCCGGCTGTGACTGCGCCGCAGGGCAAGCGGACAAAGCGGACACCCTGTCCGCTTTGCAGGACTGCCAATTGTACCATGATTTCAGTCGCTAAGGGCCAGTTTCGTCAAGCGGACGGACAGGGGATCGGGGCCTTGTGTGGCGCCGCACAGACCCAACGGCCTCGCAGACCGGCCGAACGATGGGAAAGAGCCTGGAGGCACCTTAGCGGCTGGCCGGGGCGTAGGAAATGTCGGCAATCGCCCCCTGACCGCCGAAAGCGAACGTTCGGCTATCGACCCCTAAGCAGCCGCTTACGCAGGGCCGGATAAGCGGATCGCCAATCGCCATGCTTCCCGTGCAGCGCCATGTGCGGCGGGTCAGCGGCTTGCTTTGTCCCCCCCAATTCTCAGTGCGGTCGCTGGCACCTTTTCGCAAAGGATGCCCCATGACCGAAACGCCTTCACCCGCTCGCCGCCGCTGGGATCCGATTGTCCGGATCACCCACTGGTCCATCGCGCTGGCCGTGCTCGCCAATGCTCTTGTCACCGAGGAAGGCTCCGGGCCGCATATCTGGGTCGGTTACGGTTTGGCCGCGATCCTCGGCCTGCGCCTGCTGTGGGGTCTGGTCGGCCCCGCCGAAGCGCGCTTCTCGGCCTTCTGGCCCAGCCCGCACAAGGCGCTCAGCCATCTGCGCGATATCCGGGCGGGCAGGAAGGAGCACCACTCCTCGCACAATCCGCTCGGCGCCTTGATGGTCTATGCCATCTGGGGCTGCCTGCTGACGATCATCGGCACAGGGATAGCCATGGCTGGCCCGCCGCCATGGGACGGTTCGGAGCGTGAGGCCGAGCATCGCACCATCGCCACCGCCACCCAAGGCGAAGACGCAGAGGGTGAAGAGGAAGGCGGAGAGGCAGGTGAGGCCGAGGAAGGCCCGCTTGGCGAAATCCACGAGACGGCCGCCAATCTGCTCTACCTGCTGATCCTGCTCCACATCGGCGGGGTGATCTTCGAGACCCGGCGCAGCGGCAAGCAGGTTCTTATGGCGATGGCCCCGCTCGGACGATAGGCAGGCAGCATGACCACAAGAGCGCGCAGCATTGAACGCAAGGCCACCGGGATCAGCATCCTCGTGGCCTTGCAGGCCCTGGCCTGCGCGTTCTTCATGGCCGATCTGGTGGGGGATGTGCTGGCCGAAGGGATCGGCTCGCATCTCGTGATCGAAGCCATGGCCGCCACCGCCCTCCTCGTCGCCGTCGTGCTGGGGGCCTTGCAGGTGCGCAGCCTTATCGCCGCCGCCCGGCGTGACGAGGCCGCGGTTGCCGCGGCGCAAGGCGCACTGGCCGATCTGATTGCCTTGCGCTTCGCGGAGTGGCAGCTCACCGCGGCCGAGGCTGACGTGGCGCTGTTCGCGCTCAAGGGCTGCGATATCGCCGAGATCGCGGGCTTGCGCGGCTCGGCAGCCGGCACTGTCCGCGCGCAGCTTGCGCGGGTCTATGCCAAGGCCGGGGTCGATTCCCATTCAGGCCTGATTGCGCAATTCCTCGAAGAGCTGATCGCCTTGCCGGATCGGGAGCCTTTAGGATCGCTTTGAGGCGGTCAGGCAACTTTCCACCCACCATCGGTCACAACGCAATCGGACGCTCACGCCCGAAAGCGGACGCGACGCAGGTGATTGCGGCATGGCGCAGCGCTATGCCTTGCGGCTGGGTGCATCGCCAGCCGCGACGCGCGGCACCCGCAGGCCCTTGGTCCGGCTGGTGAGGTGGAATTGCGCGCACAGCGTGCACTTATAGGCGCGCAAGCTGACGTCGGCGGCGAGCGCCACGACCTCGGCCTCCTCGCGCGTGGCGAAGCGGCGCTTCCTTCGGCAGATCCCGGGGCGCGTCCTTACTTGACGAGCTCCACTTCCTCGAAGCCCAGTTCCACCGGCGTCGCGCGGCCGAAGATCGAGACCGAGACCTTGACCCGCTGCTTGTCGAAATCGAGCTCTTCCACGATCCCGTTGAAGCTCGCGAAGGGCCCCGCGTTGACCTTCACCGAATCGCCGATCTCGTAATCGACGCTGATGTCGCGCTTGGGCGCGGCCTGGGCCTCGGCGACGCCGCCGAAATAGCGGGCGGCCTCGCGCTCGGAGATCGGCTGCGGCTTGTTCCCCGAGCCGAGGAAGCCGGTCACCTTGGGGGTGTTCTTGACGAGGTGGTAGATGTCGTCGGTCATGTTCAGCTTGGCGAGCACGTAGCCGGGCATGAACTTGCGCTCGACCTGGACCTTCTTGCCGCGCTTCACCTCGGTCACGGTCTCGGTGGGCACCTGCACCTCCTCGACGCCCTCGGAGAGGCCGAGGCGCTCGGCTTCGGCGATGATCGCGTCGCGCACCTTGTTCTCGAAACCGGAGTAAGCGTGGATGATGTACCAGCGAGCCATGGGAGGTCCTTGCGTATTGGGGTCTGTCGGGCGGGGGGGCGCGGAGCCTACTGGAGCAGGCCGATCAGCGCGCGCACGACCATGCCGAACAGGCTGTCGATGCCGAGGAAGAACACCGCGAGGATCAGCATGAAGATGAACACGAAGATCGCGGTGCGATAGGTCTCTTCCCAGGTCGGCCAGGCGATCTTGTTCGTCTCGGCCTTGACCTGGTTGAAGAACTCGCCCGGCGAGGTCTTGCGCTTCTTTTCTTCGGCCCCGTCCTTGGGAGCGATCATCTTGTCGGCCATGAGAGCCTTGATCCTTCGCGTAATGCCTTCACGTCTCGTCCGGCCGGCTTTGAGGTAGGGCTCCGCGCCGCCCGGGACAAGGTCGCCGGAGGGGCTGGAGGATCTGCCGATGTCGGAAAGACGTCTGCGCCCTTACGCGCGAGGGCGCGCGAATGCAAGAGGGGCGGGGCAGCGCCGGTGCTGCCCCGCCCCTCCGTGTCGTTAGGCCGGGGGCCGTGCTCAGACCCCGACGATCCCGCCGTCGGCGCGGGTGATCGCGACCACGCCCGAGCGCGGGCGCACGCCCGGCGCGGCGCCGGTCTGGCTGGCGGGCCAGTTGCTGTCGGGGTTGTCGGCGGTGCCGTCCTCGCCCGGGTGCTGGATGCCGACGAACAGCGTGCGGCCGTCCGGAGTCGTGTCGACGCCGGTGATCTCGCAGCCGACCGGGCCGGTCAGGAAGCGGCGCAGGGTCGCCCCCGTAGCCGCCGCGCCGACGAAGGTCGCCTGGGTGCCGGTGCCGCCGTTGGTGTTGGTGATCGTCCGCGCCCCGCCGTCGCCGACCTGGCCGGGGAGGGCGGCGAGCATCTGGTTGTTGGTGCGGTCGGTGAAGGCGCCGTCGTCGGTCTGGATCCACAGCAGCGGCCGCCCGACGCCCGAGGGGTTCTGCGGCCGGGCGAACCACAGGCCGTCGGGGCTCGAGAAGTCGTTGTCGGCGGTGAGCCCGGAGAGGTTCACGTTCTGGGCATCGGCGTCGATCGAATCCGCGCCGAACAGGTAGATGTCCCAGGTGAAGCTGGTCGCTGTGGGCAGGTTGCCGTTCTCGCGCAGGCGGATGATGTGGCCGTTGGGGTTGCCCGCGCTGGTGCCCGCGCCGACCGGCTCGACATAGGAGCGCGGGTTGGCCGCATCGGTGCCGGTGACCGGGCGCCCGGCGGCGTTGTTGTTGGTGAGGGTCAGGTAGATCTCGCCGTTGGCCGGGTTGACCGCGGTCCATTCGGGGCGGTCCATCGGGGTCGCGCCCACCGCGTCGGCGGCGAGGCGGGTGTTGACGAGGATGTCGGCCTGGCTCTGGAACACGTATTCAGGCTCGCCGCTCACCGCCGGACGGTTGGGCACCTGGCCGAACACCAGCGGCAGCCACGTGCCGGTGCCGTTGGCGTTGAACCGGGCGACGTAGAGGGTGCCCGCGTCGAGATACTTGTCGCCCACCGCGAGGCGGTCCGAGCGGTTGCGGTCGGCCTCGGTCCAGGCGGCGTCGGAGACGAACTTGTAGAGGTATTCGCGCCGCGCGTCGTCGCCCATGTAGACCGCGATGCGCTGGCCCTCGACCAGGTTGGAGAGCCACGCACCCTCGTGCCCCATGCGCCCCAAGGCGGTGCGCTTGCGGGGCGCCAGGGTCGGGTTGTAGGGGTCGATCTCGACCACCCAGCCGAAGGTGTTGGGCTCGTTGCGGTAGTCGCTGGTCGCATCCCCGGTGCCGGCGCGCGCGTCCCAGCGGCGGAAGATCGGATCGGTGGTCGAGGCCGAGGCCCAGTTGTAGTTGCCGCGGTTGCTGTTCACCCCGTAGCGGCGCAGGCTGGTGAGCTCGCGCGCGGTGCGGTTGGCGGTGTCGGCGCCCGGACCGGTGTTGTCGCGGCGGAAGTAGCCCGCCCAGTTCTCCTCGCAGGTGAGGTTGGTGCCCCACGCCGCATGGCCGTTGGCGCAGTTGTTGATCGTGCCGGTGGCGGCGGTGCCGTCGGGCGAGGCGACGGTGCGCACGAAGGCGCTGCCGCGCACCGGACCGCTGATCTGCATCGGCGTGTTCGGCGTGATGCGACGGTTGAGCGCACTGTTCGGAATCGTCACCCAGTTGCGGTTGCCGGTGTCCTGGATCTCGACCACCGAGACGCCGTGCGCCTCGATCTCCTTGATCGCCTCGGCCGCCGGGCGCGCGCCCGAGGTGAGGTTGGTCGGGCCCGAGGGGTGGAGATACTGGACGTTGAGGTTCTCGTGGTTCTGCACCAGCAGCCCGCGGATCGAGCTGTTGTCGTCGCGCACGCCGGCGGCCGAGAGGCCGTAGAAGTAGAGCGCATCGCCGTGGTCGCCGATGCGGCCGGCGAAATTGGTGTCGGTGCCGTTGTTGGCATAGGCCGGGACGCCCGCCGCGATCGGATCGCCGAGGCGGGTGAGCACGGTGACGTTGTGGCCCGATGGCACGGTCACCACGTCGTTGCGGTTCTTGGCCACCGCGGTGAAGCCGAGCTGCGCCGGGTTGACGGTGATGTTGACGTCGTCGACCTGGCCGTTGGCGGCGATGCGGAAGCCGAGCACGGTCGGCGCCGAGACCCCGGGGGCGAAGAAGCTGCGGGTCGCGCCCGTCCCCGACAGCGTGACGGTCGGGCCGGCGAACTGCTCGACGGTGAAGGCGGCATTGTTGGCGGTGGTCGGCGCGATCGTGACCAGCCGCCCGGCCGAGGTCGTGGCATCCTGGCCGGCATTGACCAGCACCCCGGAGGAGGGGGTGCCGTCGTCGTCGCCGCAGGCGGTCAGCATCGAGGTCCCGAGGAACGCCGTCAGCGACGCGGTGAGCGCGCCCATCAGCGTCTGGCGCCGCGAGAAGCGCTCGTCGGCGAGCTCGTTGAGGGTGCGCAGGTTGGTGAAGTTGGTGTCGACGTCCCCGTCGGAATAGGCGGCGTCGATGATCTTGGTAGCCATGGCTGAGTGTGTCCCCCTGGGAATGAATTCCAGCGGGTGACACATGGCCGCAGGTCATGACGCGGCGGTTGCGAAATCATGGCAAAGCGATGAAATCGCCGATCAAATCGGCGACTTTGCGACGAACGGAGTGCACCCGTCGCAGGCCCCGGGGCGACCGGAGCGGCGCTGCGCCTCAACGCAGGCCGAACAGGCGGGCGAGGAGGCCGGGCTCCTCGTGCATCGGGCGCAGCGGCCCGTGGATCGCCGCGAGCCGCGCCGGATCGCGGGTCGGGCGCGGGCTGACCCACTGGTCGGGACGCGAGGAACGGAAGGTGTGGGCGCTCATCCTGAAGTCTCCTGTGCGAGCGACGTGGAACTCAACTCGTCGACAGGAATACACGCCTCGCCTTGCCGCGGGATGAATGCGGGATTCGGGAAAGCGCAAGGAACGGCGGCTGTGACCACGGAGCATGGCTGCCGGGCGGCGGCTCGGCGCGCAGCGCCGCGAAGCCACGCGGCCGAGCCGGACCGGCCCGGAACGAAGCGCAGCGAAGTGGAGGATCAGCCGGGAGGACGAACCCGCGGAGGCGGGTTCGCGAACAAGAATGGCAGGGGTGACAGGATTCGAACCCGTGGCCCTCGGTTTTGGAGACCGATGCTCTACCAGCTGAGCTACACCCCTGCACTCGCGGCAGGCGGGCCCTTTAACGAAGGCGCCGGAGATAGGCAATCCACTTTACCTGCCCGCGTGCGCGCCTGTAGTATCGCCTGCGACCATGCATTCGCCCCAGCGCCCCCCGGTCCCCGTCGAGACCCTGCTGCTCGCCTATCGCAGCGGGATCTTCCCGATGGCCGACCGGCGCGAGGACCCGGAGGTGTTCTGGGTCGAGCCGCGCGAGCGGGCGATCATTCCGCTGGACGGGCTGCACATCTCCAAGTCGCTCCGGAAGGTCATCCAGTCGGATCGTTTCACCGTCACCGTCGACCGCGCCTTCGAGCGGGTGATCCGCGCCTGCGCCGAGCCGCGCCCCGACCATCCCGATACGTGGATCTCCGAGCGCATCGTGCGGAGCTATGTCGGCCTCCACCGCGCCGGGCACGCCCACTCGGTCGAGTGCTGGCTGCCGGGCGCGGACGGTGCCCCGCCGCAGCTGGTCGGCGGGCTCTACGGGGTGAGCTTCGACCGGGTGTTCTGCGGCGAATCGATGTTCAGCCGCGTGCCCGACGCGAGCAAGGTCGCGCTCGCCTGGCTGGTCGCGGTGCTGAGGCGCGCGGGCTTCGTGCTGCTCGACTGCCAGTTCATGACCGAGCACCTGCGCTCGATGGGCGCGGTCGAGATGGCGCAGGCCGATTACCGGCGGCGGCTCGAGGGGGCGCACGGAAGCCCGCGCTCGAGCATCGGCATGGCGTGGCGCTGGTTTGCCGAGGGCTATGCGGCGGGGGTCGCGGCAGGCGCGGGCGCGGCTTCGGGCGTCGCCGCGGCCGAGGGGCTCGCCGAGGGCTTGGCGCCCGGTGCGGAAGGCGGCGGCATGGCGGGGCCTTCCTCGCCCGGGAAGCGCATCACGCAGTCCTTGACCCAGACGTCATAGACCGGGTGCTCGACGACGTTGAGGCTCGGGCTCTCGAGGAACATCCAGCCCGAGAAGACCCGCGCGTGGTTCTGCTGGCCGCGCCCGCGGATGTCGACCTGCACGAAGGCGCCGGTCTGCTGCGGCATCTCCCAGGGCGCGGTGCGCTCGCAGGCCGAGACGCGGACGATCACCGGGCCGATCTCGCGCGCCTCGCCGGGCTTGAGGCGGATTTCCTCGGAGACGTTGTTGCGCTTGTTGAGGAGGCCGAGCACCGCGACGCGCGCGTTCATCGGGGTCGCGCCGTAATCTCCGGTCGGCGCCGTGGCGGCGGCGACGGGGGCGGGGCTCGCCGCCTCCAGCGGAACCTTGACCGCTTCGGCCTGCTTGGGCGCGAGCCAGTCGCAGCCAGCCAGCGCGAGCGTAAGGACCAGCAGGGTGACGGGCGCCCGCACGAGGGCGACTCAGTCCGCGGCCCCGGGGGTCCAGGCCTCGTAGTCGCCGACCGCCTTCGCCCGCACGCCGCCGCGTTCGAGCGCGCCCTGCGGGCGGTAGGCGGCGGCGGTGCCGGTGGCATTGGGGGTCCAGTCGGCCTCCCAGATCTTGGCCGGGGGCAGGTGGCTCTCGGGCACGTCGTCATAGGTGCCGTGGAGCCAGCCGTGCCACTCGGGCGGCACGCGGCTCGCGTCGTTGGCGCCGGCGTAGATCACCCAGCGCTTCTCGCGGCTGGTGTAGGAGCCGTCGCGCTTGCCGGTCTCCTTCGTGCGCGCGCGGTAGTACTTGTTGCCGGCCGCGTCGGTGCCGACATGCTCGCCCCTGACACGGCTCGCCCAGAGGTGGGTGCCGATGGTGGCGCCGTCCCACCAGGTGAAGATCTTTGCGAGGATACCCATGGGGTGCGCGCCTAGCGGATTCGGCGGGAGGGGCCAATACCTGTTTGCTTGCCCGCCTCTGCGGGCACGTCCTCGGTGCGTTTCGAGCCTTGCAGGCTCGAGCACCTGCGGCTCGGCCGCGTGGCCTCGCGGTCGCTAGCGCGACCGAATCCAAAGCCACACCCGGGTCTGGCAGTGATCCGGCCCGCCATCGGACGGGCCGCGAGCGCACGCGCGCGAGCCGCAGGCGATCAGGCCCGCAAGGGCCTGAGACTCGCCGAGGACGTGCCCGCGGAGGCGGGCACGCAAACTAGAACACCACCTTGTCCCCCGGCACAATCCCCAGCGCCGCTGCCCGGCCCGCGCGCAGCTCCAGCACCGCGCTCGCATTCCCCTTCGAGCTCACCGAGGCGAGTGAATAGGGCTCGGTGTTGGCGGCGATGTTGAGGATCCGCCCGTCAGCGCCGATGAAGATGATGTCGAGCGAGAGCGGCGTGTTCTTCATCCAGAAGCTGCGCGGCTGGGGGGTGCCGGAGGGGAAGATCATTCCCTCGAAATCGCCGAGGCTCTGGCGGAACATCAGCCCGCGCGCCTGGGCTTCCTGGGTGTCGGCGAGCTCGACCTTGAAGGCGAGCCTCTTGGCGCCGCGCTCGACCGTGAGGTCGATCACCCTGAGGCCCGAGACCGGGTGCACCGCCGCGCTCGCCGCGGCGGGCGCGGGAGTCTGCGCGCTCGCGGTCGCGCTCTCGCCGGTCGAGCAGGCCGCAAGCGCCAGAGCCATCACGCTGCCTGCCAGGATATGCCTCACCATGCCTCGTCGATCCCTTCCTCGTCGCCCTCGGCTTCGGCGACCCATTCCTCGACATCCTCGACACGCTGCGCGGCGAGGATGAGCTTCACGTGCTCGTACTGGTGGCCTGCGCGCAGCATTGCTGCAACGGCTTTTTCGTGGGCCTTGCGCCGAAGCAGCGGGTCGGCGGGCTCGGCCGACGTGCTCCACGGCCCGAGCCGGCGCTTCGCCGCGAGCAGCGCCGCCGCGCGGCGGCTCGCCGCCTCGCCCGGGGCATGGACGCGGCGCAGCCCCTCGCCCACCCCGGCGTGGCGCAGGCTCTCCTCGACCCGCCGCGCGCCGTAGCCGCGGCTGCCGAGATCGCGCGCGCGCATCCGGGCATAGGCGTCGTCGTCGACATAGCCGAGCTCGACCAGCCGGGCGACCAGCGCCGGCAGGTCGGGCGCGATCACCCGCCCGTCGGCGTCCGCGGCGAGCCCGCGTTCGCGGATCTTGCGCGAAAGATAGGCCTCGAGCCGCGCGCCCGTAGAGGCGAAGCGGGCGGCGTAGTGGAGCGCGAGGTCGCGCAGATTCGCCTCGGTCAGCGGGGGCTTGACCCGCCGCGCGCCCCGGCTCCGGCCCGGGCGATCCTCCCCGGCAGCGCGGCCGGGCGATGACGAATTCGCTTTACCTGAAACCATTTCGCCTTATTCGTGCCACTTTCCTTATCAAATGCGAAATATTCAAACGCCGCCGGGCGTGGCCCGGTGGCACGGGGTTATGCCAGAGCGCGTGAGGGAACGTCACCATGAAACGCGCCGCAACTGACGGGTATCGCACAACAACATGACCGACGCCGTCCTGACGCCGACGCCGAACGACTGCGAGCTGCCGCGTATCCGCGCGCAGTTCGCGACCTTCAACGCAGCGATCGACTATGCCGCGCAGAGCCGCAAGGGCCTGAATTTCCACGACATGCGCGGCGAGCTCGCGCGAGTCTATCCCTATGCACAGATGCGCGAGGACGCGCTGGTCATGGCCCGCCGCCTCGTCGCCGCCGGGATCGGCAAGGAGGACCGCGTCGCGCTGATCGCCGAGACCGGGGCGGAGTTCGCCGCGCTGTTCTGCGCCTGCGTCTATGCCGGGGCCTGGCCGGTGCCGCTGCCGCTGCCGACCACCTTCGGGGGCAAGGACAACTATATCGACCAGCTCGCGATCCAGCTGATGAGCTCGGACCCGAAGATCCTCCTCTACCCCGAGGAAATCGCCGAGATGGCGAGCGCCGCCGCCGCGCGGCAGGGCTGTGCGGCCGAAAGCTGGCAGGCCTTCGCGACGCGCGAGGCACCCGAGGTGACCCTCCCCGAGGCTTCGCCCGACGATATCTGCTACCTGCAATATTCCTCCGGCTCGACCCGCTTCCCGACCGGGGTCGCGGTGACGCACCGCGCGCTGCTCCACAACCTCTACGGTCACGCGACCACGATGGACCTCGGCACCAACGACCGCTGCGTGAGCTGGCTGCCGTGGTATCACGACATGGGCCTCGTCGGGTGCTTCCTGTCGCTGATCGCCAACCAGGTCTCGGCCGACTACATCAAGCCCGACGCCTTCGCGCGGCGGCCACTGGCGTGGCTCGACATGATCACCCGCAACAAGGGCAACTCGCTCTCCTATTCGCCGACCTTCGGCTACGACATCTGCGCGCGCCGCATCTCGAGCCAATCGAACGTCGCCGAGCGCTTCGACCTTTCGCGCTGGCGGATCGCGGGGAACGGCGCGGACATGATCCGGCCCGACGTGATGCAGAACTTCGTCAACGCCTTCGCCCCCGCCGGCTTCAAGGCCGCGAGCTTCACCCCCTCCTATGGCCTCGCCGAGGCGGTGCTGGCGGTGACGGTGATGCCGCCGGGCGAGGGCATCCGGGTCGAGCTGGTCGAGGAGGAGCGCCTCTCGGGCGCCCCGCGCGACCTCTCCCGGCCCGCGCGCTATCGGGCGATCGTCAATTGCGGAAAGCCGCTCCCCGACATGGAGGTCGCGATCCGCGGCGAGAACGGCGAGGCGCGCGGCGATCACCAGATCGGCAAGGTGTGGTGCAAGGGCCCCAGCGTCATGCACTCCTACTTCCGCAACGAGGAGGCGACGAACGACTGCCTCGTCGGCGAATGGCTCGACACCGGGGACATGGGCTACACCGCGAACGGCTACCTGTTCATCGTCGGCCGGGCGAAGGACATGATCATCATCAACGGCAAGAACCACTGGCCGCAGGACATCGAGTGGGCGGTCGAGCAGCTCCCCGGCTTCAACCACGGCGACATCGCCGCCTTTGCGATCGAGATGGAGAACGGCGAGGAAGCGCCCGCGGTGCTGGTCCACTGCAAGGTCTCCGACCCCGAAGAGCGCGTGAAACTGCGCGACCAGATCGCCGACAAGGTCCGCTCGGTCACCGGCATGAGCTGCATCGTCGAACTGGTGCCGCCGCGGACGCTGCCGCGCACCTCCTCGGGCAAGCTCAGCCGCGCCAAGGCAAAGAAGCTGTATCTCGCCGGCGAGATCGTCCCGATCGACCTGGCGGCCTGAACCCGCACCACTCCCCCAGCGTCGCCCCGTGCTCGACACGGGGCTCGGCTTCCTTCGGTTCACGCGCAGATCAAGAAAAGCCAAGCCCCGGATCACGTCCGGGGCGACGGGGTTGTTCTTCAGTTCCCCCTGCCACCCCAGCGCAAGCTGGGGCCCAGGGCTTCACAGGACAGCACCCGCCGCCCTGGGTCCCAGCTTCCGCGGGGACGCCGGGGAGTGGCAGGTTCAGGCGTTGCGCCGAGCAATCGGGAAGGACCCGGAGTGGGTGATAGCCGCGGGATTGGTGACCCTTGCGACGCCGGCATCATCGTATCGCGTCGTGCAACACAGCTGACCCACCTTCAGCCTCGGCCCGGCCATTGCTGACGTGCGCGAAGCCAGCCTCACGAAGCCCGCCAGATACGGCATCGACGAAAAGAGCCTCCTCGCCATAATCCTTTCGGGCCGCCCACGCGTGCGTGATCCCGATCAGGCGCGCGCCCGGGCGCAGAGCTTCTGCGAGCTTCGCAGCGGTCGGTCCGAATGGGCGGCAAATCTGCAACGTGTGGACCGCAATGGCCGCGTCGAACGGCCCGGTGGCTGGATCGAGATCGGCGGCGGTGCTCTTGATCAGCCGCAAACGCCCGGCCTGGATCGCCGCCCTGTTCCGGGCCGCAGCTGCATCTTGCATGACCTGCGAAGGGTCGATCCCAACCACAAGGTCGACCGGGTGCTCAAGCAGGTATTCAAGGCCGACGCCTGGCCCGAACCCGATCACCAGCACTTTGCTCCCTTGCAGCGGATCAAGGCGGCGCACGGCTTCGCGTTCCGCCTCGGCGTTCATCCGTTCCATCACCTTGGCCGCGATCCGGCCCGAAACACCCTCGAACATCGACATTGTGTCGCCCCAGTAAATTGACAACAGAGTTGACATAATTGGCGATTGAAGAATGTCAATTTGGTTGTCATTCAGGAGGTGTGAGCAACACGAACCACACCGACTTCCTCGCCAACCTGACGCGCACCTATCACTTGCTGGACGCGGTTTCAGAACAGCTCCATGCCGGTCACGGGTTCTCGGCCGGAGCTCGCGCGATCCTGCTCCTGCTGGATCGGAAAGGGCCCATGACAATGTCCGAAATTGCCCGCGACCGGGCTGTCTCGCGGCAACTCATTCAACGTCTGGCGTCGGCATTGCTGGACAAGGGCGTCATTGAAGCGATGCCCAATGTGGCTCACCGCAAATCCGCGAAACTGGGCCTGACACCGCAAGGCCGATCGGCAGTGGAAGGGATCTTGCTGCGCGAAAGCGGCATTGTGGCCGCTGTGATGGAATCCATCGAAGAGATCGAGCTGCAACAGACGCATGCTGTCCTGACCAAACTGAACGCGCTTCTGGCACAGATCAGGAAGGTCGGGTCCGTGAAAGAGTGACGCCGTTGGCAGCTTCAGGGGAACGGCCGAAGCGCGGCTCTTGGCCGTGACACCAGCGATTGCCGCCCGCCCCCATCCGACCTACCATGCCTGCAACGCTTGAAAGGCGTGTCTTAGATCACTAATACAGTGGGGAGCCCGCGCGCGCGCTGCGGGTTACAGGGAGCACGAGGCAAGGCATGAGCACCGAGACGCAGACGATCACCGCCACCGAGTTCACCCTCACCCCGCCCGATCCGGTGCCCCAGGTCGCGCCCGAGCAGGCCGCGGGGCTCGTGCCGGTCACCTCGGAGCAGAAGTCGAAGCTCGACACCAAGGTCGATGCCTTCGTCAACGAGCTCGTCAGCGTCGATGCCAACTCCCCGGCCTTCGGCGAGAAGGTCGACCAGATCACCCGCATGGGCCAGGAGCAGATCCGCGCGGCGGCGGCGATGTCGAACCGCTTCCTCGACCGCCCGGTGCGCGCGATGGATGCCGATGGCTCCGTGGGCAAGGACCTCGCTGAACTGCGCCGCACCGTCGAGGACCTCGATCCGGGCAAGCAGGGCAAGCTGTCGGGCCCGCGCAAGATCCTCGGGATCATCCCCTTCGGCAACAAGATCAAGAACTACTTCGACAGCTACACCTCGGCGCAGGGGCACATTGCCTCGATCCTCGCGCGGCTCGAAAGCGGCAAGAAGGAGCTGCATCTCGATAACGCCGCGATCGATACCGAACGCCAGAAGCTGTGGGCGGCGATGGGCGAATTGGAGCAGATGATCCACATCGCCAAGCGTCTGGACGAGAAGCTGGAGGCCAAGGCGCTGGAGCTGGACTCGTCCGATCCGGCCAAGGCCAAGGCGCTGCGCGAGAGCGCGCTGTTCTACGTCCGCCAGCGCACGCAGGACCTGCTCACCCAGATGGCGGTGAGCGTGCAGGGCTACCTCGCGCTCGATCTCGTCAAGAAGAACAACGTCGAGCTGGTGAAGGGCGTCGACCGCGCCAGCACCACCACCGTCGGCGCGCTGCGCACCGCGGTGACGGTGGCGCAGGCGATGACCAACCAGCGGCTCGTGCTCGGGCAGATCACCGCACTCAACAAGACCACCGCCGACATCATCGATTCGACCAGCACGCTGCTGCGCGAACAGACCGCGCAGATCCACGAGCAGGCGGCGTCGAGCACGATCCCGCTCGAGACGCTCCAGCGCGCCTTCCAGAACATCTACGACACGATGGACGAGGTCGACGCCTTCAAGGTGCGCGCGCTCGATTCGATGAAGCAGACGGTGAACGTCCTCACCAGCGAGGTCGAGCGCTCGAAGGGCTACATCGCCCGCGCCGAAGGGCAGGCGCAGGCGCAGGCCAAGGTCGCAGCCTCGGGCCCGTCGCTGCTCGCACTGGACAGCTGATGCCCGACACCGCCCGCGATAGCGACCGCATCCTGCGCGAGGCGAAACGGAGCCTCCTCACCCAGCGTAACGGCGGGACGCACCGCCCGGCGCCCCGGGCGCGGAGCATCGGCAAGGCCTCGGCCGAGCTGAAGACGAAGGCCCTGCTGAAGAAGGTCCGCAACATCGCGCTGGCGGTCTTCGCGATCTGGGTCGGTGCGGGGATTTTCAGCGCGATCGTCGGCCCGCTCTTGTTCTGGGGCTTCATGGCGACACTGGTCGCGACGGTGGTCGCGGTCGGCGTGTTGGCGATGTCGGGCAAGGTCAAGGTCCCCCAGCGCGCCGAATTGAAGCAGGGCAACCCCGCGCAGATGGTCGCGCGCACCGAACTCTGGCTCGAGGCGCAGCGCCCCGCGCTCCCCCCGCCGGCGCAGGCGCTGGTCGACAAGCTCGGGGTGCAGCTCGATGCGCTGGGGCTGCAACTGAAGGGCCTCTCGCCCGACGAGCCGGCGATGGCCGAGGTGCGCGAGCTGGTCGGCGAATACATCCCCGAGACGATCGACAACTACCGCAAGATCCCCGCGCACCTGCGAGGGGAAGAATATGCCGGCAAGACCGCCGACGCGCGGCTCGTCGAAAGCCTCGAGAAGCTCTCGGGCGAGGTCGACCGGGTGACCCGCCGCCTCGCGGAAGGCGCGCTCGACGACCTCGCGATCAAGAGCCGCTATCTCGAATACCGCTACGGCGGGGCCGAGGCGCTCGAGGACGGGACGGGGATGCCCGACACCGGCGTCCCGCTCCCCGACTTCTCCGCGATCCCCACCAAGCAGGAGCGCTGAAGCCATGCGCGTCGCCCTTCCCCACAACCTCGGCAAGGACGAGGTGCGCCGCCGGATGCACAAGCACGCGGACGAGATCGGCAGCTTCTTCCCGGCGGGCCTCGCGCGCGTCACCACCGCCTGGCCGCACGAGGACCGCATGACCATCACCGCCGAGGTGATGGGCCAGTCGATCCCCGGCGGGGTCGAGATCCGCGAGCACGAGGTCGTCATCGAGATGGACCTGCCGCTGCTGCTCAGCGTGATGAAGGGGCCGCTCGAGGCCGCGGTGAAGAAGGAAGCCGGGCGCCTCCTCGCACCCTGAACGCGGGCTGCCGCAAGCCGCTCGCGCTTGCCTTCGATTGCTTTACACCTTGATCCGTGTCATATGTGTTGGACACGACTTTTGCCTAATTTGCCTTACACTGCGAGATCGGTGAGGTGGATCGGCTCGAGAGCCGGTCAGGGCAGGAAGGACGGGTCGGATGGCACCGGTCAAGGAGGATACCAGCCTGCGCGGCCAACTGCGGGCCGCGACGATGGCCGCGCACGAGCTGCTCGACCACGCGATGCAGGCGGCGAGCGGGTGGCGGACGCGGGAGGACTACGCGCGTTTCCTCGCCCTGCAACACGCCGCGCGCGCGCCGCTCGAAGCGTGGCTCGCCGCGAATGCCCCCGCCGACCTCCGCCCCCCGCCGCAAACCCCGCTGCTCGCCCGCGACCTGCGCGCTCTGGGTGCGGACCTGCCCCCTGCCGCCCCGGCCCCGGAGGCGATGCCTCGCGCGGAGCACGGTCTGATCGGCGCCGCCTGGGTGCTCGCCGGATCGGCGCTCGGCAACAAGGCGATCGCGAAGCAGGTGGCGCGGATCGGCGGCGGCACCTGGCCCGTCGCCTTCCTCGGCGACGGAGCGATGATGACCTTCTGGCAAGGCCTGCGCGCCCGCATCGAGCGCCCCGCCACCCCCGCCGAGGCCGAAGCCGCGACCCGCGCCGCCGAGGCCGTCTTCGCGCATTTCCTTGCCGTGGCCGAGGCCGGGCAAGCCCCTGAACGGGAAGCCGAAAGCCTCGGCGCATGAACCTCCAGCAGCGCACCCCCGCGCTCACCGAATGCGACCGCGAGGCGATCCACCACATCGCCGCGATCCAGAGCTTCGGCGGATTGATCGCCGTCGATGTGGAAGCGCGGATCGTCCACCGCTCGGCCAATGTCGCAGCCTTGCTCGGCCTCGCCGCGCTCCCCGATCCCGGCACGCCGCTCGCGGAGATAATCGCCCCCGCGGCGCTCGCCAGCCTCGAACAGGCGCTCGCCGCGGCGACCGCCCCGGACGCGATCGAGCGCCGCTTCGGCCTCGATTTCACCGGCGCAAACAGGCTCTTCGACGCCGCCGTCCACCGCAGCGGCGCGCTGTCGGTGATCGAGTTCGAGCCCCACGCCCGCAGCGACTTCGCCGATCACGTCAGCATGATCGTCCCCGTCATCGCCAAGCTCGAACAGGCCGGCACGGTGGGCGCGCTGTGCGACACCGCCGCGCGGCTGGTGCGGCAGATGACCGGCTACGACCGCGTGATGGTCTACCGCTTCCACCCCGACGAGAGCGGCGAGGTGATCGCCGAGGACCGCGAGCCGAGCCTCGAGCCCTACAAGGGCCTAAGATACCCCGCCGCCGACATCCCCCGCCAGGCGCGCGAGCTGTTCCGGCGCAACCGCTTCCGGATCATCGCCGACATGGACGCCGCCGCGGTGCCGATCCTTCCCGCGCTCGGCGAGGGCGACGCGCCGCTCGACCTGTCGATGTCGATGCTGCGCTCGCACTCGCCGATTCACCTCACCTACATGCGCAACATGGGGGTGGGGGCGAGCCTCGCCATCGCCATCGTCCGGCACGACCGGCTGTGGGGCATGATCTCGTGCCACCACCGCGAGCCCCGGCTCCCGCCCTATTCGCTGCGCACCGTCGCCGAGCTGCTCAGCCAGACCTTCTCGCTGATGCTCGACCGCATCCTCGTCGCCCAGGCCGAGGCCCTGCGGGAGCGCGCGCGGCAGCTCAATGACCGCCTGCTCCTGCGCATGGCGGGCGGCGTCGCGCTCGCCGACAGCCTGCCGATGATCGAGGAGCTGCTGCGCGGCACGATCCAGCACGACGGCATCTCGCTCTTCGCCGGCGGCGAATACCGCGCCAGCGGCGAGGCGCCGGGAGAAGAGGCGTTCCTGCGGATCGCCCCGCTGCTCGCCAGCACGCTGGGGGCGGCGACCCATGCGACGACCCGCCTCGCCGAGCAGATCCCCGAGGCGCTGCCCTTCGCGACCCGCGCCGCCGGCGCGCTGGTGCTCCCCCTGTCGCGCGGCACGCGGGATTCGCTGGTGCTGTGGCGCCGCCCGCTGGAGCGCACCGTCACCTGGGCGGGCGACCCCGAGAAGGCCGCCGCTGCGCCGGGCGAGCTGCTCCAGCCGCGCGCGAGCTTCGCGGCGTGGCACGAGACGGTGCGCGGCCACTCGGCCGAGTGGTCTCCCGAGGAATGCGAGATCGCCGCGCGCCTGCGCCGCACGCTCATCGAGGTGATCCTGCGCATGAGCGAGGACCTCACCCGCGAGCGCGCCCGCGCCGCCGAGCAGCAGGACCTGCTGATCGCCGAGCTCAATCACCGGGTGCGCAACATCCTCGGGCTGATCCGCGCGCTGGTCGCGCAGTCGCAGGCCGAGGCGCTCTCGGTCCCGGGCTTCGCGGCGATCGTCGGCGGGCGCATCGCCGCGCTCGCATCCGCGCACGACAACATCACCGCCAAGAACTGGGGCCCGGCGAGCCTCACGCGGCTGATCGAGCGCGAGCTTGCCCCCTATGCCGCCGAAGGGCGCGCGCGCTTCCGGCTGACCGGGGAGGACGTGCTCGTCACCCCCGAGGCCTACACCATCCTCGCGCTGGTGATCCACGAGCTCGCCACCAACTCGGCGAAATACGGCAGCCTCTCGGCGCGCGCCGGGAGCGTCGAGGTGCGCCTCGCGCGGACCGCCTTCGGCGACCTCGCGCTGGGCTGGCGCGAGCGCGGCGGCCCGCCGGTCACCGCGCCCACGCGCCACGGCTTCGGATCGACGATCATCACCCGCTCGATCCCGCACGACCTCCAGGGCGAGGCCGACGTGCGTTACCGGCTCGGCGGCGTGGAGGCCGATTTCCTCGTGCCCGCGCGCTACCTCGCCGCCGCCGATGCGCCGGGCGGCCGGACCCTGCCCCCGCCGCCGACGCCCGCCGAGGACATCCGCCGCACCGCCGCGCTCCAGCCGGGGCGGGTGCTGGTGGTCGAGGATTCGATCATCATCGCGCTCGACACCGAGGAGAACCTGAAGCGCCTCGGGGTCGGCGAGGTGCAGCTCGAAAGCTCGGTCGAGGGCGCGCTCGCGGCGATCGCGGCGCACCCGCCGGACTTCGCGATCATCGACTTCAATTTGGGCGGCGAGAGCTCCGAGCCGATCGCCGCGGCGCTGCGCGCGGCGGGGGTGCGCTTCGTGCTGGCGACGGGCTATGCCGAAGGCGCGGGCAGCTTCGAGCGGCTCGGCGCGGAGGCGGTGCTGAGGAAGCCCTACGGGATGACCGAGATCGAGAAGCTGCTGGTGGGCGCGTGATTTCAGCCCGGCGCTTGCGGGGTTCCAGCCCCCCGCAAGATGGCGGCAGACCCCTGCTACACCCCCTCTAGCCCCCCGTCAGAGGCGTGTTTTTGCGATGTTTCACGTGAAACATCGCCGTTCAGACGGGACGGGTGAGCAGGGTCACGCCGGCCTTGGCGAAGTCGAGGCTCGCGAGCCCGTCCGCCACCAGGCACTCTCCCGCCGCGGCCCGCGCCGACCCGTCCTTGGCCGCCACCTCGCCCGCGAGCGGGAGGACCAGCAGCGCGCCGGGATAGGCGGCGCGGGTGGCGGCGTCGGGTGCGCACTCGATCCGGTCGAGCCGGAAGTGGGGCCCGTCGACCAGCACCGGGCCGTCGGCGATGCTGCGGCGATGCTCGGCGGCGTAGGGAACGCCCTCGGCGACCTCCAACCCGCGCGCGAGGTGCAGCTCGCGCGGGCGACCGTAGTCGTAGAGGCGGAAGGTGGTGTCGCTGGTCTGCTGCACCTCGACCAGCGCGAGGCCCGGACCGATCGCATGGACCGTCCCGGCGGGGAGGTAGAAGAGGTCGCCGGGCCGCGCCCGGTGCCAGGTGAGCAGGTCCTCGATGGTGCCGTCCTGCGCGGCGGCGGCGATCTCGGCCGGGCTGACCGCGCGCGCGAACCCGATCGCGAGCCGCGCGTCCTCCTCGGCATCGAGCACCAGCCAGCACTCCTCCTTCCCCGCCTCCCCGGGCCGCGCGGAGGCGTCGGAGGGGTGCACCTGGACGGACAATTTCTCGCTCGTGAACAGGTACTTGACGAGCACCTGCGGGAGCTCCGGGGGCGGCTCGAACCAGATCTCGCCGATCCGCTGGCCCTCGGGCGGGACGAAGGGAGAGGGGAGGCGGTCGCGGCCCCACACCTTCTCGACCATCCGGGTGGGCAGCCGCCGCGCGCTCAAGGGGTCGCGGCTCCCGGCAGCTTGCCGACCGCCTGCGCGCCCTCGCGGGTGGTGACCAGCACCTCGCCCCCCGAGACGATCACGCACACCCCCTCGAGCCCGACGACCGAGACGCGCGGTCCGTCGGTGATGGCGAGCACATCGCGCGCGCCCGACAGGTCGACGGGCCCGCGCACGACGTTGCCCTCCCCGTCCGCGTCGCCTGCCAGCGCCTCGGCGAGCGCGGCCCAGTTGCCGATGTCGGACCAGCCCATGTCGGCCGGCACCATCGCCGCGCGGGCGGTGTTCTCCATGACGGCGTAGTCGATTGATTCCCCGGCGATTGCCGCGAAGGACTCGGCCGCCGGGTGGAAGCGCGCGCCGTCCTCGCGGCCGCCCGCGACCGCCGCCCGCACCGCCTCGGCCATCGCCGGGCGGTGGGCGGCGAGCTCGGCGAGCAAGTGCCCGGCGCGGAAGGCGAAGATCCCGCCGTTCCAGCTGTAGTCCCCGCTCGCGAGATAGCTCTCGGCGCGGGCGAGGTCGGGCTTCTCGACGAACTGCCGGATCGCATAGCCCCCGGGGAGCGGCTCGCCGCGCCGCAGGTAGCCGTAGCCGGTCTCCGGGCGGTCGGCGGCGATGCCGAAGGAGACCAGCCAGTCCTCGCGCGCCAGCGCCGCGGCGGCGAAGGCGGCGGCGCGGAAGGCCTCGTGGTCGGCGACATGGTGGTCGCTCGGGCAGACCAGCATCACCGCGTCCTCGGGAAGCAGCGCGGCGGCGAGCGCGATCGCGGGAGCGGTGTTCTTCGCGGCGGGCTCGATCACGAGCCGCGCGCCCGAGCGATTGCCGAGCTGCGCGGTGACGAGCTCGGCATGGGCGGCGCCGGCGACGATGATCGGGGGCGCGAAGTGCGCGCCGTCCGCGACCCGGCGCAGCGCCTGCTCGAACAGCGTCTCCTCGCCCAGCAGCGGGAGGAACGGCTTGGGCAGTGCCTGGCGGCTCATCGGCCACAGCCGCGTCCCGCTGCCGCCGCACAAGATGACCGGATGGATTGCCGACACGCCGTTTGGACCCCTTGCCTTCCCGCCGGGGGGTATATCAGGGGCAAGCCGCGATGCCAGATCGAAGTTGCACGCGCTGCCGCGTCAGAACCACTGCTGGCGCCAATAGAAGGGCGCGGGCACCGGGCGGCCCGCGGCGTCGGTTGCCGGGCGGAAGCGCAGGCGGCGCTCGACGAGGTCGCAGGTGATGCGGTCGGCCTCGGGGTCGGGGCTGGGGCGGACCACCGCGCAGTCGCGCGCGCGGCCGTCGGTGCCGACGGTGACGCGCACGATCACCTGCGTGCCCCGCCGCGCCGCGCGCCCGCCGGCGGGGACCGGGAAGTCGCGCGCGTTGTCTATGCTGCCGGAGACGAGCACCGGCTTCGACGCCGCCCCGCCGCCGCGCCCGGCACCGCCCTTGCCGCTCCCGGTGCCCGCGCCGCTGCCCGCCGCGCCGGTCCCTTCACCTGCCGCCGCCGCGCCCGAGAGGCTGGCGATCCCCGTCGAGGCGGCGCGCGGCGCGGGCGGATCGCGCCTGACCGTGACCCGCGGCGGCGGGCTGACGACGGGCTTCGCGACCGCCTCGCGCCCCGGTGCACCTTGCGCGCCCGAGTCGGGTTCGGAGGAGACGGTAGGGGGCGGCGGCGGCGGCTCCGGGATCGCGAAGGCCGCGACGACCTGGCGCCCGGCCGCCGCGGTGATGTCGGGCGCAAGCGCACTCGCAAGGCCGTAGAGCACGGCAAGGTGCGCGGCGAGGATCGCCGCCAGCAACTGCCAGCTCGGCCGCCTCGTCCCTGCCCTGAAGCCCTCCGGTTCCATGTCCCTCGCGTATTTGCTCCGATCCGGATGCACTTCTGCCCGCAAGCGGCTGCCCGCGACTATAACAGAGGCGCAGAACCTGGCGATGGAGCGCAGCGATCGAGCGCGCACTGGATCATGACCGGCACGGCGCACAGGATCACGCCGATGCTCTGGACGACCTCGCCTCCACCGAAGCGACGGGCGACGAGCCGCGCGCACCGCCTGCGACCCTCCAGTCGCGCGGGCCTTCGCCGCGCCCGGGCGCCGACACGCGCCTGCCGGGCGGCCCCGGCGAGCCTGCCGGCTCCCCTTCTTCCCCCCGCCGCGCAGTCGGCGGCGCGGCGTGGCCCGCGCGGCTCGCCGGGGTGCTGCGCATCGCCGCCGGCCCGCTCGACAGGGCAAGCCTGCTGGCGGCGCTGATCGGCGGGGCAGGCTATGCGCTGCTCGCCTGCCTCAGCTCCTATCTCGCCGAGACGAGCGGCCTCGCCGGCTCGCTGTGGCTCCCCAACGCTTGCGCGGTCGCGCTGCTGCTGCGCGCGCGGCTGCACAACGAGCTGCCCTTCCTCCTCGCCTGCTTCGCCGGGAGCCTCGCCGCCAATGCCGTGCTTCACCTGCCCGACGCGCTCGCGCTGCTCGAGGCGGTCGCCCACCTCGTCGAGATCGCCGTCGTGCTCGCGCTGTCCCGCGCCCCGGGCCGCGCCGAGCCCGACATGAACCGCCTCGCCGACCTCGGGCGGTTCGTGTGGGCCGGCGGGCTGGTCGGCCCGCTGCTCTCGGCGCTGATCACCGTGCCGCTCGCCGGGGCGAGCCTCGGGGCGCTCGGCGCCGCGCTGCTCGCCCGGTTCCTGACCGACAGCATGGCGATGGTGCTGATCGTGCCGACCGTGCTGCTGCTGGTCGACCGCCGGCGCGGCGTCCTGCCGCGCGCCGCTGCCCCTGTGGCCGAGCGCATCGTGCTGCTCGGCGGGGGCATGGCCTGCGCCTTCCTCGTGTTCCGGCAGGAGGCCTCGCCGCTGCTGTTCCTGATCCAGCCGATCACCCTGCTCCACGCCTTCCGCCTCGGCAGCCTCGGGAGCGCGCTCGGGGTCGCGGGGCTGGCGGCGGTCGCGGGGGCGATGACTTTCGCAGGCCACGGGCCGGTCGCCGCGACGAGCCTCGCCGGGCTCGCGCAGCTGCACCTCCTCCAGGCGTTCATCGCCGCGAACTTCCTCACCGGGCTCCCGGTCGCCGCGGTGCTCGCCGGGCGGGACCGGGCGCTGGCGCGGCTCGCGGTGGGCAAGCGCGAGGTCGACCTGCTCGCCGAGAACATCAGCGACGCGGTGCTGCGCTTCGACCTTGGCGGGATCTGCACCTATGCCTCGCCCTCGGTGCGCGAGGTGCTCGGCGCGCCGCCCGAGCGCTATCTCGGCCGCCATGCCACCGCGCGCCTCCACCCCGACGCGCAGGACCGCGCCGCCGAGGCGCTCGCCCGGCTGATCGACGGCACCAGCGAGCGCGAGCGCGTGACCTATCGCCGCCTCGATGACGGGCCGGACGGTGCGCCGGTGTTCCTCGAGGCCGATTGCACCGTGGTCGCGGACCCGGTGACGGGCCTGCGCGAAGGCATCATCGTCGCCGCGCGCGACGTGACCGAGCGGGTCGAGCTCGAGCTGCTCCTGACCCGCGCCCGCCGCCACGCCGAGAACGCGGCGCGTGCGAAATCCGAATTCCTCGCCAACATGAGCCACGAGATCCGCACGCCCATGAACGGGGTGCTCGGTTTCGCCGAGCTGATGCTCCAGGGCGAGCTCGCCGAAGACCAGCGGCGCTTTGCCGAGCTGATCGTCCAGTCGGGCCGGTCGATGATGATGCTCCTCAACGACGTGCTCGACCTCTCGAAGATCGAGAGCGGCCAGTTCGCGATCGACCGCGCCCCTGTCGATCTCGCCGCCTGCCTCGCCGAATGCGCCGCGCTCCACCGCCCGGCGGCGGCGCGCAAGGGCCTCGCGCTCGATATCGCGTGGGAGGAGGGCGCAGGGCGCCCGTGGCTGCTCACCGACGGGCTGCGGCTGCGGCAGATCCTGCTCAACCTGATCGGCAACGCGGTGAAGTTCACCGAAGCCGGCGCGATCCGCATCGAGCCGCGCCTCTCGCGCCACGAGGTGCGGGTCAGCGTCGCTGACAGCGGCATCGGCATCAGCCCGCTCCAGCTCGAGACGATCTTCCACCCCTTCACCCAGGGCGAGAGCTCGACTGCGCGGAAATATGGCGGCACCGGGCTCGGCCTGTCGATCAGCCGCCAGCTGGCGAGCCTGCTCGGCGGGCGGATCGAGGTCGCGAGCGCGCCCGGCGAGGGTTCGCGCTTCACCCTGGTGCTCCCGGCGACGCTCGTGCCGCCCCGTCCGGAAGGCGCGCCCGAAGGTGCTCTCGGCGATCCGCTGCCGACCGGCCGGGGCAGCGCGGCCGATTTCGTTCCCGAACTGCTCGGCCCGTCGCGCATCCTCCTCGTCGAGGATCACGACATCAACCGTATCCTCGTCACCGAGATGCTCGAGCGCTGCGGGCAGGAGGTCGCGGTGGCGCATGACGGGAACGAGGGAATCGCGATGGTAATCGATTCGATCATGCGCGGGAGGCCTTACGATCTCGTGCTGATGGACGTGCAGATGCCCGACTGCGACGGGCTCGCGGCGACCCGGGCGATCCGTGCCGAGGGGATCGGGCCCGGCGAGTTGCCGATCATCGCGCTGACCGCGAACGCCTATCCCGAGGATGTCGCCGCGGCGCGCGAGGCGGGGATGCAGGGACATCTCGCCAAGCCGGTGGTCTTCGCCCAGCTCGCCCGCGCCCTGCAGCGCTGGCTGCCCACCCGGATCGTCGAGGACGAACCCGCCGCGCCATGCGCGAGCGCCCCGCCGCGCTCGCCGAAGCTGGTGGCGCGCTGGCAGGCCCGCCGCCGCGAGACGCTCGCCGCGGTGCGCGAGGCGCTCGAGGAGGGCTGGCTCGCGGGGGTCTTGCCGCCAGAAGCCGAGGGCGCAGGCGATCGCCGCACGGCCCTCGCGCGGCTGCTCCACAAGCTCGCGGGCAGCGCCGCGCTGTTCGACGAGCCTGCGCTCGGCGAGGCCGCGGGGACGCTCGAGCGGGCGCTGGCGGGCGGAGCGGCGCCGCGCGACACCGCGGCGCTCGCCGAGGCCCTGCTCGCGCTCGCCGCGGCCGCGGTCTCGGCACCCGGCCTAGACGGGCCGCCTTTCGAGCGGGGATGAAAGACACGCGCCCCGGCTGACCGCTCGGCCAATGGAGGCTCCCGCGCCGCCGCGCAGCACGGCTCCGCCCCTGCCGCCCGCCCCAACGAGAAAGGGCGGCCCGTCGCCGGACCGCCCTCTCGTATCACTCGATTTGCGGCGCGAATTAGAACTCGTAACTCACGCCGACCTTGATGCGCCACACCGAACCGGTGACGTTGATGAACTCGTCACGGTCGAAGTCGCTCACCCCCTGCGCGTTCGGGGTGATCGCGTTGGCGTTGGTGAAGATGTAGCGGCCCTGCGCGTCGACGCCGGAGATTTCCGCAAGGTCCGTCCAGCCGGTGAAGTTGCGACGCTTCTGCAGGTTCCAGCTCGAATCGAGCAGGTTGAAGAAGTTGTCGACCGTCGCGAACAGCCGGATCTTGTCCTGGGTCAGGCCGAACACGCGGCCCGGGCCCGGGATTTCCTGCGAGAACGACAGGTCCATGTCGAGGTACCACGGCAGCGAGCAGGTGTTCCGCTCGATGCTGCGGCCGATATAGCCCTTGGCGCAGTCGAGGTTGTTGGCGAAGTCCGTCAGCGCCTGCACCGCCGTCATGTTCGAGGTCGGCGCGACGTTGGGATCGTTCACCCCGGTTGGCAGGTAGATCAGCGAGCTGTCGAAGGCCGTCGTGTTGATGTCGTTGAAGTAACGGCCGGTGAAGGTCAGGCTGTAGGGACGGCCCGAGCGCGCGACGAAGGTCATGCCAAGACGCGTGCTGAGGTTGTCGAAGAACTCCTCGCGGAAGTTCGCCTGGGCGGTGATGTTGAGCTTGCTGTTGTAGAAGCCGCGCGACACGTCCGGCTGCTGACGGTCGAAGGCGGCGTTGCCGTCGTACACCGAGCCTGCGGTCGACGAGTACTGGTTCCGCCGGTCGTTCGAGTCGGTGTAGGCAAGGCCGAAGCTGAAGAAGGTCGAGCCGTTCTCGGTGAGCACCCCGCCGTCGAAGGTCTTCGACAGCACGAAGGAGGCCACCTGGCTGTCGTAGCCGTCGTCGTTGGTCAGCATCAGTTCGTCATCGCGCTGGGTGCTGAAGCAGGCCGCCGCATTGGCGGCGGTCAGGCCCGAGTAGACCGGCACCGGATCGAAGCTGACGAGCCGCGCGCCGCAGCCAGGCTGAAGCGGATCGAGCGAGCGGTAGATCGGGCGACCGTCGCGGGTGAACCCGTTGAGGCCGAGGCGGATGTCCGGGGTCTGCGACAGGTCGACGAGGCCGAGCGGGTTGCGGTAGCGGCTGTAGATGTAGTCGATGTTGAGGTTCCAGCCGCTGAAGAAGCCGCTGTCGGCGAAGTTCAGCTCGCTCGAGAACCCGAAGTTCGCGCGCAGCACCGTCGGCGGCTTGATGTTCGGGTTGATCGACTGCGCATCGCCGAGGCCGCGCGCGGCCTGGCTCACGCCGTCCTGCACGAAGCAGCTCGGCACGCCGGTGAACTTGCCGTTGGTCACGACGTCGACCGACTTCGAGGTCGCGCCGCCCGGGCAGTTCGCCGACTGGTAGGTGCCCTCGGCGAAGGTGATGCCGTTGTTCTGGAAGGCGTTGCCGAACCACACGCCGGGGTCGCCGCCGCCGAAGATGCCGACGCCGCCGCGCAGCACCGGGCGGGCGAAGAAGGCGAAGTCGTCGGCTTCGTAGGTGAGCGCGACACGCGGCTGGAGGACGCCGCCCAGTGCGCTGAAGCCGGTGGTGTTGCTGAAGCCGTAGCGGTTCAGGAACAGCGGGTTCGACGCCGGCGCATTACCGTCGTACCAGTCGTAACGCAGGCCGAGGATCGCGCTGAGGCGGTCGCTGATCTCCCAGTCGTCCTGCGCGAAGACGGTGTAGATCTTGCGCTTGACGAAAGCGGTCGCGCTGCGCGGATCGCCGGTCGCGGAGAAGTTCCCGTGGATGCCGATGGTCTGACCCTGCACCAGCTGGGTGGTGGTGGGGTTGGTGCTGCCGTTCGGAACCGAGAAGATGATGCCTTCGCGCAGGTCGTTGACGTTGCGGAAGTACAGCGTGCCGGTGGCGTTCTGGATGAACAGGTTCTCGAGATCGAGGTCGTTCAGTTCGGCGCCGAGCTTGAGCTTGTGGTTGCCGGCATCGAGCTTGGCGACGAAGCGGTATTGGTCGACGCGGTAGCGCAGGTCGTTCGCCGAGCGCGAGAAGCCGGGGCCGGCGAGCACCGAGCCGAACGGCGCGACGCCGTCATTGCCGGTGTCGATGCCGACGATGATGCGCGGGATCGGATTGGCGTCCTGCGCCTCGCCGCCACCGACCGGCCCCTGATTGTCGACCACGTCGGAGCGGGCGACGCGGACTTCGGTCGAGAAGGTGTCGCTCCAGTTCGAGTAGAGGCGGCCGGAGTAGAACTTCGAATTGCTGCCGCTGTTGCGATAGGTGTTGAGGCCGGTGATGCGGGCGTTGGCCGGCGTGGTGCTGAAGTCGTCAGTCAGCACGGTCGTCTCGTCGACCTGCTGGTAGGTCGCCTCGAGACGATGCCGATCGTTGATCTGGAAGTCGAGACGGGCGAAGTAGCGGTCGTTCTCGAAGGGCCGGCTGAACACCAGCGGGCCGGTGTCGATGCCGTAGACGTCCTTGAGGACGGTCGAGATCTCGTTGAAGGCGGCAACCGGAATCGAGGCGATCGGGTTGGTGTAGCCGGCACCCGAGGGGCCGTCGTCCTGCGACTGACCGGCTTCCTGGTGCTCGTAGGCGCCGAAGAAGAACAGGCGGTCCTTGATGATCGGGCCGCCGAGGTAGGCGCCCCAGCGCTTCTCGGGCTCGATCGCAGCGACCGGCAGGCCGTTGACGTTGTCGCCGCGCAGGCCGTTGTCCGAATATTCGAAGAAGCCGCCGCCGTGGAAGGCGTTGCTGCCCGACTTGGTCACAGCGTTGATGGCGCAGCCGGTGAAGCCGCCGAACTCGACGTCGAAGGGCGCGAACTGGACCTGGATTTCGCGGATCGCGTCATAGGGGATCGGCGAGGAGCTGCGCGAGGCGAAGGGCGCATCGTTGAGGCCGTAGACGTCGACCTGCGGAATGCCGTCGAGCGTGAAGGCGTTGCCGCGGTCGAGGCCGCCGAGGCACGAGATGCGGTCCTGGCCGTTGCCGCCGGTGGTCGAGTCCTCGCGGTCGAGGCTGACGCGCGGGTCGATCTTGATGACGTCGCGGATGTCGCGGTTGAAGCTCGGTGCGGCGGTGAGCACTTCGCCGGTGAAGCTGGTGCCGGGGCCGACCGCCAGCTGGGTGACCTTCACGCGGGCACCGGTCACGACGATCGCGCCCGAGCCGGACTGAAGCGAGAAGTCGAGGCGGGTCGCACCCTGCAGCGAGGTGTAAACGCCCTCGATCGACTGGCCTTCGAAGCCGCCCGCGTTGGCTTCCACGGTGTAGGGGCCGCCGGTGACAAGGCCGGTGGCGACGAAGGTGCCGTCGGCACCGGTCGCGAGGGTGCGGCTGGTACCGGTGCGGGTGTCGGTGACGGTCACGGTCGCGCCGGCGACCGGCTGGCCGTTCTCGTCGGAGACCGAGCCCTGCACGGTGGTGGTGATCTGCTGGGCGAAGGCCGGAGTGGCGATCGTGGTCGTCGCCGCGAGGCTGACGATGCTCGCCGCGAGGAGATAATTAAGCTTCATGGTGTGAGGCCCCTGGGTCGATGGAGAGAGTGAACTCAGAAATTCGATACGCGGCCTCAGCTAGGCCGGAACGCTTTCGGCAAAGCGACTGTTCTGTGACAGTTTGATGAAATGCCCTGCCCCTGCGCGGCGTTTCCTTAGTGCGGCGCGTGCAGAACGCCAGAAAAGCCTCGCAATTGCGCGACTTCCGAGGCGGTGTGTTGCATCGCAGCAACGCCCGTTCAGAAATTTTTAATGCGGATCGACAGCGTCGAAACCGCCCCCTCAGGCGAGGTTGATCTCGCGCAGGCGCTGCATGAGGAAATCATGCGCGGTGATCGGCGGCGGCGGGGGATTCGCGGCGCCTTCCTCGATGCATTCGGGGAGCGGCTCGATCAGGAAATCGGGCCGGAAATGGAGGAAGAACGGCATCGAGTAGCGCGCCCGCCGCGCCGCATCGCCGCGCGGGTTCACGACCCGGTGCGTGGTCGAGCGCAGGCGCCCGTTGGTCTGCCGGTCGAGCATGTCGCCGATGTTGATCACCAGCGCGCCCTCGGCGGCCGGGATCGGCAGCCATTTGCCCTGCTTGGTGAGCAGTTCCAGCCCCGCCTCCTCGGCGCCGAGCAGCAAGGTGATGGTGTTGATGTCCTCGTGCCCCGCAGCGCGCACCGCGCCTTCGGGCGCACTCTCCCCGAGCGGCGGGTAGTGCAGCAGGCGCATCACCGAATTGCCGTCCGTGACCGAGGCCGCGAAGAAGTCGCGCGGGCGGCCGAGGTGCAGCGCGATCGCTTCGAGCACCCGCCCGCCGGCGGTCTCGAAGGCGTCGAACAGCGCGCTCATCGTCTCGCGGAAGCCCTCGACCTCGGCGGGCCAGACGTTGGGGGGCATGTATTCGGCGAGCGGGTGGCCCTCGGGCAAGGTGCGGCCGACGTGCCAGAACTCCTTGAGGTCGAACACCTCGGCGTCCTTGGCCTTCTCGGTGCCGAACGGCGTGTAGCCGCGCGCGCCGCCGTTGCCCGCGATCCGGTAGCGGCGCTTGACCTCCTCGGGCAGCGCGAAGAAGGCCTTCGAGGCCGCCTCGGCGCGGTCGATCAGGTCCTGCGGGATGCCGTGGTCGCGCACCACCGCGAAGCCGTATTCCCCGAAGCTGCGGCCGAGTTCGTCGGCGATGGTCTCGAGCGGCTGGGCGAGGCTGACGGATGCGATGTCGATCATGCGCGCGCCCTTACACCCGGCCGGGCGAGCCGCCAAGCGTCAGAGCGGCAAAAACAGGCTCGCCAACGCCGCGCTCATCAGGTTGGCGAGGCTCCCGGCGGCGAGCGCCTTGAGGCCGAGCTTGGCGATCACCGGGCGCTGGTTGGGCGCAAGCCCGCCGGTCACCGCCATCTGGATCGCGATCGACGAGAAGTTGGCGAAACCGCACAAGGCAAAGGTGACGATCGCGCGGCTGCGGTCGGTCAGCTCGCCGGCGGTCAGCTGGCCGAGGTCGATGAAGGCGACGAATTCGTTGAGCACGATCTTGGTGCCGAACAGCCCGCCCGCGATCTGCGCCTGCTGCCAGTCGGAGATGCCGATCAGGAACATGACCGGCGCGAAGATGTATCCTAGCAGCTCCTGGAAGCTGAGCTTTTGCAGCCATGCTGCGACTTCGGGATCGAAGGGCGTGCCGAGCTGCGCGGCAAGGCCCACGAGCCCGCCGCCGATCCCGGCGAGCATCCCGTTGGCGAGCGCGACCAGCGCGACGAACACCATCACCATCGCGCCGACCGCGACCGCGAGCTTGACCCCGGTCTGGGTGCCCTGCGCGGCGGCCTCGATGATGTTGGCGGGGCGCTGGCCCTCCTCGAAGGTCTCGGCCGCGCTCACCTCGTCGGCCTTGCCGCCGCCCTCGACCAGCGCCGCGGGGCCGACCGCGCTGATGCGCGCCTGGGGGAGTTCGACCTCCTCGCCGTTCTCGTCGTACATGACGACGCGGGTCGCCTCGGTGAGCGACTGGGTCTTGCGCGCGCGGGCCGCGGCGGCGGCGGCGATGGCGTGATCGCGGCCGATTGCCTCGGGCACGTCGGGCATGATGATCTTGGCCATCAGGATCCCGCCGGGCGCCGACATGAAGGCCGCCGCGAGCAGGAAGGGGACCGCCTCGGTGCCGATGAAGCTCGCATAGGCGGCGAGGATCGTCCCAGCGACGCCCGCCATGCCGACGCTCATCAGCGTGAACAGGCCCGAGGGGCTCAGCGCGGCGAGATAGGGGCGCACCACCAGCGGGCTTTCCGACTGGCCGACGAAGATGTTGGCGGCCGCACCCAGCGCCTCGACCTTGCTGATGCCGGTGATCCAGCCGATCGCCCCGCCCACCCAGCGCACCAGCCGCTGCATGATCCCGAGATGGTAGAGGATCGAGACGATCGCGGCGAAGAACACGATCACCGGCAGCGCGGCGATGACGAAGGTGTTTGCAAAGGGGTTGCTCTCCATCGGCCCGAACACCGAGGTGATGCCGATCTTGGAGAAATCGAGCAGCGCGATCACGCCGGAGGACAGGCCCCCGATCACCGCGACCCCCGCCTCGCTGCGCAGCACGATCAGCGCCGTCACCGCCTGCAGCGCGAAGGCCGAGCCGACCACCCTGAGGTTGATGCGTTTGCGGGCCGAGGACAGCGCGACGGCGATGCCGAGAATGGCGGCCACGCCTGCAAGGCTCAGCAGGATGGACGTGATACTTGCGTTCACGGCAGCGAATGTCCCTCGATGGCAGAATGCGACCCGACCCGTGCACGGACCGGTTGGCCTCGCGCACGGCACGTCCGGGCGTGGCAGTTTGCGCTGGCACTTGCAAGCCGGTTGCGACGGCGCGCCGTGCGAAGCCCCGCAGGCATGGCACCGGTGACACAGTGCCGGCGGCGCTTTCCTTTTGCCCGCGCGCTGGCTAGCACCGCGGGCGATGGAAACGCCCGCAATCGCCAGCCTCGCCCCCAACCCCAACGCCCGGCAGGTCGCGATGCCGCTCGGGATGTTCGTCTTCACGCTGCTCTACGGCGGCATGACCGTGCTCGCCGGGGTGCTGGCGTTCAAGCAGGTGCAGCTGTGGCCCACCCAGCTCGCGGTCGAAAGCGGGATCTTTCCTTTCCTGCTGCTGGTGGTGATCTCGAGCACGCTCTCGCAGCTCTACGGGCGCGAGGCGGCCAAGCGGATCGTGTGGTGGGGCTTCCTGCCGCTGGGGCTCTCGGCGCTGCTGATGCAGCTGGTGCTGACCCTGCCCGCCTCCTCGGAGATGATCGCCTTCCGTCCCGAGGATTTCGCCGCCTTCGAGCGGGTGCACCATTCGACCTGGCGCGTGTGGATGGCGGGCCCGGCGAGCTACATCACCTCGCTGCTCCTCAACATCTGGATCTTCGACCGGCTGCGCGGGAGCGGCGACGGCGAGGGCACGCTCGGCCTGATGGTGCGCGGCGCGGTCGCCTCGGCATTGAGCCAGGCGGTGGATTCGGTGATCTTCATCACGCTCGCCTTCTACGGCGAGTTCGACATCACCGACCTGATGATCGGACAGGTGCTCGCCAAGGTGGTGCTGAGCCTGGTGCTGGTGCCCTTCCTCATCACCGGCGGCGTCAGGGCGGCGCGCTGGCTCGACGCGAGGAAGGCCGCCTAGGCTCCCGCCCCGCCTGCGCCACGGACCGGCGCGGGGAGCGGACCCGCGGTGCCGCTCGCCGAATTTCCTTCCCGCCGGGAGCGCGAAGGAGACGGGAATGCTGGCATCGATTCTCATGGGCCTCGTCGCCGGGCAGCGCGCGATGACGCCGCTTGCCGCGGTGGCGGCGGCTGCGGCGCGCGGAGAACTGCGGCAGGAGGGCGCCGCCGGACGCCTGCTCGGTCACCCGCTGGTGGCGGCAGGAGCCCTCGCGCTCGCGGCGGCCGAGATGGGGGGCGACAAGCTGAAGTCGGCGCCCGACCGGATCGTCCTGCCCGGCCTCGCGGCGCGCGTCGCGACGGCGACAGTCGCCGGAGCGGCGCTGGCACCGCGCGGTGAACGCAGGATGGCAGCGGCGCTCGCCGTGGCGACGGCGCTCGGCGCCTCGTGGCTCGGCTGGCGCGCGCGGCTCGCGGCGATCGAGCGCCACGGCCGCGTCCCGACCGGCTTCGCGGAGGACGCCCTGGCGCTCGGCTCGGCGGTCGCCATCATCCGCGCGGCCAGCCGCTAGCCCGCCGCCTCATTCGTGCCGCAGCGCGTCGATCGGGTCGAGCTTCGAGGCGCGGCTCGCGGGGTAGTAGCCGAACACGATCCCCATGCCTGCAGCGAACAGGAAGCTGACGATGTTGATCACGGGATCGAAAACGAACGGCACGTCGATCAGCGTCGCGATGCCGATCGAGGCGCCGAAGCCGAGCGCGATCCCCGCGAGCCCTCCCAGCGCGCAGAGCACCACCGCCTCGGTCAGGAACTGGAGCCGCACCTCGCGCGCCAATGCGCCGATCGCGAGACGGATGCCGATCTCGCGGGTGCGCTCGGTCACCGAGACGAGCATGATGTTCATGATCCCGATGCCCCCGACGAGCAGGCTGATCGAGGCGATCACCGCCACCATCGCGGTCAGCGCGCCGGTCGCCGAGCTCAGCGCCTGGTTGACCTGCGCGGTGTCGATCACGTTGAAGTCGTTGGGGGTGCTCCCCTGAAGCAGCCGCCGCTCCCGCAGCAGGTCGACGAGCGAGGCCTGGATCACAGCCGGGGCGTAGGTCGGGTCATACTTGACCACGAAATACTCGAGGTCGTCATTGCCCTTGAAGCGCCGCTGCACGGTCTTCAGCGGCATATAGACGGCATTGTCGTCGTCCACCCCGCCGCCGCCTTGCCCACGTTCCTGGATCTCTCCGACCACGGTGCACGAGACGTCGCCGAGCCGCATCCGCGCGCCCAGCGGGCTCGCGTCCCTCGGGAAAATCGCGGCGCGCACCTTCACGCCGAGCAGGCAGACGTTATTGCCCGCAAGCTCCTCTTCGCCGGTGAAGCCGCGCCCGCGCTCGATCTTGAGGCCCTGCGCGCGGAAGAAAGCGTTCTCGACCCCCTGCACCCGCGTGTCCCAGTCCTGCCCGTTGTAGAAGGCGGTGGTGCTCGCCGACACGCTCCCTGCAGCGATCTCGACCCCGGCGATCTGCTGGCCGACGATGCGCACGTCCTCGGCGTCGAAGGGGCGGATCGTGCCGCGGTCGGTGCGCACCGGGAAGACGATGAAGTTGCTCGCGCCCAGCGAGGAGATCTCGTTCTGCACCGAGGCGGTGACCCCGTTGCCGAGCGTCACCATCGTCACCACCGCGGCGACCCCGATGATGATCCCGAGCGTGGTCAGGATCGAGCGCAGGATGTGCCGCCGGATCTCGCGCAGCGCGAGCAGCAGGGTCGAGCCGAGCATCAGGCGGGCACTCCCGCCTTGCGGTCGATCCGCTCGACAAGGCCGTCGCGGAAGCGGACGATGGTCCCGGCATAGGCCGCCATGTCCTCCTCGTGGGTGACCATCAGGATGGTGATACCCTCGCCGTTCAGCCGCCGCAGCAGCTCCATGATCTCGACCGAGCGTTCGGAATCGAGGTTGCCGGTCGGCTCGTCGGCGAGCAGCACGTCGGGGCCGGTCACCAGCGCCCGCGCGATGGCGACGCGCTGCTGCTGGCCGCCCGACATTTCCGCCGGGGTGTGCGAGGCCCAGGGCACCAGCCCCACCTGCTCGAGCGCCCGCATCGCCGCCTCGCGCCGCTCGCCCTTCTTCTGCCCGCGGTAGAGCAGCGGCAGCTCGACATTCTCGAGCGCCGAGGTGCGTGCGAGCAGGTTGAAGCCCTGAAACACGAAGCCGAGGTAGCGGCGCCGCAGCAGGCTCCGCTGGTCGCGGTCCATCTTCTGCACCTCGACCCCGCGGAACCGGAACACCCCGCCCGTGGGCACGTCGAGGCAGCCGAGGATGTTCATCATCGTCGACTTGCCCGAGCCCGAAGGGCCCATGATCGCGACGAACTCGCCGCGCGCAATGGTGAGGTCGACGCCCTTCAGCGCCTGGAAGGCGGCCGCCCCGCTGCCGAAGGTCTTGGTGATCCCCTTCAGCTCGATGAGCGGTTCGCCCGTCATTGTGCCGCGGCCTTGACCCCGGTGACGACCTTCATGCCGGCCTTGAGGTCCTTCGAGCGGACCACGGTCAGACGCCCGTCGCTGCGCCCGGTGACGACGTCGATCGCGCGCAGCGTGCCGTCGGCCTGAAGCACCTGCACCTGCTGGCGGCTGCCCTCGCCGATGGTCGCCTTCTGCTCCTGTTCCTCGAGTCCGATCTTGGGCTGGAACACCCCGCCCTCCTCCTTGGCCTTCTCTTCGGGGCGGAAGCGCAGCGCGGCGTTGGGGACGAGCAGCGCGGGGCCGGTGTTCTGCGTCTCGATGGTCGCGGTCGCGGTCATGCCGGGGCGGAGCAGTCCTTCGGGGTTCTGAACGTCCAGCCGCGCCTCGTAGCTGACCACCGAGGCGCCCGCCCCCGCCGCGGCCGCAGCGCCGCCGGTCCCCGAGCCCTCGACGGTGTTCTTCGAGGCAAGGTCGACCCGCTCGAGCACCGCCGGGAAGCGCCGCCCGGGATAGGCGTCGACGGTGAAGGTCGCCTGCTGGCCGGGCTTGACCTGGCCGACGTCCGCCTCGTCGATCGCGACGCGCAGCTGCATCTCGGAGAGGTCCTCGGCGATCACGAACAAGGTCACGGTGTTGAAGCTCGCGACCACGGTCTGCCCCGGCTCGACCCGCCGCGCGAGCACCACGCCGGTGACGGGCGCGCGGATCACCGCGCGGCTGCGGGTGGTGAGGTTCGCCTTGAGCGAGGCTTCCGCCGCATCGATGTTGGCCCGCGCCGAGGCGAGCGTCGCCTTGTCGCGCTCGACCGCCGCGGCCGCCTGTTCGAGCTCGATCTGCGAGGGCACCCGACCGCCCGACAGGCGCCGCACCTCCTCGAGCCGCTTGAGCTGGACGGTGTCGATGTTGAAGGTCGCCAGCGCCTGCCCGAGCGCGGCGCGCGCGGCGTTGAGGTTGGCGCGCGACTGGGCGATCTGCTGGTCGATGATCTCGGTGTTGATGACGGCGATCACCTGGCCCTTGGTGACCCGGTCGTTGACGTCGACCAGCACGGAATCGAGCGGGCCGGTCACCTCCGCGCCGACCTCGACCTGATTGGTCGGGCGCAGGTTCCCGGTCGCGGTGACCGACAGCGCGAGCGACGCCTGGGTCACGCCCTCGGTGATGTATTCGGGCCTGGGGTCCTCGGCGGTGCAGCGGGCGACGAGCAGCACCACCACCAGCAGGAGGAGACCGGGCAGCCAGTACTTCATCCACCGCCGCCAGCGGGGCACGGGCTTCGTCCCGAGGAATTCGTCCACGCCCGGCGCCTCTGCCGGATTGCTCGCTTCGCTCACCTGGAACCTTCCCCTGCCGTCATGTCTGCGTTTGTCGGAGCGGCGATCGCCGCCCCCTCGGGCACCGACCACCCGCCGCCCATCGCCCGGGCGAGCGCGATGAACGCCTGCGCCCGCGCGCCCTCGGCACTCACCAGCGCGGTACGGGCGGAGAGCAGCTGGCTCTCGGTCACGAGCAGCGTCTGGAAGTCGATCAGCCCCGCCTGGTACTGGCTGCGCGCGAGGATCGCGGCGTTCTGCGCGCCCTCGCTCGCCTCGGTCAGCGCCGCGACCCGCGCGTCGCCGGTGTCGAGATCGACCGCCGCGCTCTCGACCTCCTCGAGCGCGGTGAGGATGCTCTGCCGCCACGCCGCGAGCGAGCCGTCGGCATTGGCGCGCGCGGCGTCGATCTGGCCGCGCACCCGCCCGCCGTCGAAAATCAGCTGCGAGATGCCGGCGAAGACGCTGCCGGTGACGATGTCGAACAGGTCGCCGACGTCGGTCGCGCCGGTGTTGAGGCTGCCGGTGAGCCGCACCAGCGGATAGAGCTGCGCGCGGGCGACGCCGACCCGGTCGAGGTCGGCCGCGAGCCGCGCCTCGGCGGCGCTCACGTCAGGGCGGCGGCGCAGCAGGTCGGCGGGCGCGGCGAGCGCGACGCGGCTCGGCGGGACGGGCACGGCGCGCGGGTCATCGGCAAGGGCGCGGTAAACCCGCCCCGGCGGCTCGCCGATCAGCGTCGAGATCGCGTTGGCGACCGTGACGAGGTTGCTCTCGAGCTGCGGGATCGAGGCCGCGGTCTGCGCCCGCTGGGTGCGCGCCTGCTCGACGTCGAGGCTGGCGACGAGCCCCGCCTGGTTGCGCCAGCGCGCGATCTGAAGGTTGTCGTCCTGGTTGGCGAGCGTGTCGCGGGCGATCGCGAGCTGCGCGGCGAGCGAGCGGGCGGTGACGATCTGGGTCGCGACCTGCGCGACGATCACGCGCTGGAGGTCGCCAAGCGAATAGCCCGCCGCCTGGAGATCACCGCGTGCCGCATCGCGCGAGGCGTCGATCCGGCCGAACAGGTCGGCCTCCCACTGGATGTCGGCACCGAGCGAGAACTGCACGCCCTCGCGCCGCAGGTCGCCAACGTCGCGCTGCGCGCCGCCGCTGCCCGAGATCGTCGGCAGGAACCCCGCCTCGGCCTGCCGCAGCCCGGCGCGCGCGACCCTGAGGCGCGCGGCAGCCTGGGCGATGTCGAGGTTCTGATCCTGCGCCCTGGCGACGAATTCCTCGACCAGCGGATCGCCGAGCATCGTCCAGTAGCGATCGAGCGGGACCTCGGTGTCGCCCGGCCGGGCGACCGCCCACTGGTCGGGCAGGGGCTGGACGCTCGCCATCGGAGGCGGATCGCTCGCGAGGCTCGTGCATCCCGCAAGCCCGAGTGCGGCGGCCATCGCGAGGAGGCTTGCAGGGCGCCGCGCCGCGACGCGCAATCCTGCCGCTGGTCTCAACACACGTTTGCGCCCCCTTGTCCGTCCGACTTTGGACCCCCGCACCGGCAATGTGGCCGAAGCGCGGGATGTCAGGCGCCTTCTAGCACTTGCGCACGGCGCGGCAACGCGCGTTCGTCGGACGCGCTGCCGCCGTCATCGATACCCACAGAAAATCCGCCCCGCCCGTGAAGAGGCGGGGCGTCAGTCGGGGCCTGGTCAGAACCGCACTTGGACGGTAGCTCTGGCGCCGTGGTCTGTGACGGTGTCGCCGATGAGGCCTGTATAGCCGACGGCGATGGAGAGGTTCTTGCCGAGGGCGAGGGTGGCGTCGAGGCGGGCGGCGAGCGCGGTCTTGTCGATCTGGGTGCCCGCAATCGCGAAGGCCGAGGCGGGGGCCGCGGCGAGCGCGAGGCTCGCTTCGGGGTCGCGGTCGCCGAGCTGGTGGCGCGCGGCGAGCGTGCCGGCGAGCTTCAGGCTCTTGCCGACCTCGACCACCCCGTCGATCCCGCCCGTCACCGTGCCGGTCGAGTAGCTCTGCTTGCGCATCACCAGCGCCGCCGGCCCGCCGACCTCGGTCAGCGCGTCGAGCTTGAAGCTGCCGATCGTCCCGTTGACGAAGGGCCGGATCTGGCTCTTGCCCGAGCCGAAGCTGTAGGACAGCTCGGCGAAGGCCTGGCGCGCGGTGCCCTCGGTCTTGCCCACGTCGGTCTCGGCAAAGCCCGGCAGCGCGATGTCGCGGAACGCCCGCAGGTCGACGTCGGCGAGGTAGCCGCCCACCGCGATCCCGAGCCTCCCCGAGTTGAACGCCCCGTAGACGCCGCCGCCCGACTGGCTGACCTCGGCCCGCGAGACGCGCGCCGCGACCGTGACGTCGCTCTGCACGTGCATCCCGAAGGCCCCGAGGCGCCAGCTGCCGGTGTCGTTGCCGCCGCCGAAGTCGATCCCGGTGATGAACCCGGTGCGATCGCTCTCGAAGCTCGCGGCATTGCCGTCGCTGTCACCATCGCCCCAGCCGCCGAACAGCTGGCCCCAGGCGCCGAAGCGCTTGGCGGTCGCCCCGTCGGCGCGCGCATCGGCCGCAACCGAGGCGATCCGCCCGAGCACCGCTTCCTTGAACAGCCGCTCCTGCTCGATCCCCACGCCCGCCGCGGTCGCATAGACCTCGCCCGAGAGCTGGTCGAAGGCGCCGGGAAGCTGGGCATTGGGCAGGATGTAGATGTTGAACAGCGGCTGCGGGTTGTAGCCGGCGGTCACCGCGGTATCGATGCGGGTCACCACCGAGCGCTGGTTGGGCGTGAGCGGGGTGTTGCCGACGATGTTGGTGAGCAGGTTCGGCGCGAAGCGCAGCCGCACCTGGGTGCCGGTGTAGACCAGCTCGGGCCGGTAGATGATCCCGAACCCGGCGAGCCCGGCGGCGTTCGCGAAGGTCCCGGTCCGCCCGCCGTCGGCCTGCAGCAGCAGGTACTCGCTGCCAAAGGCGTAGGCATTGGCGCCCGAGAGGTTGATGAAGGAGGCATTGCCGGCGAGCGAGGCGGTGCCGGTCGCAAGGATGCGGTCCCACGGGGCGCTCGCGGCGATCTCGTAGACCACGTTGCTGCCCGCCGCGAGGCTGACATTGCCGTTGACCGTCAGCGTGCCCGGGCTGGTGCCCGGCGCGATCGTGCTGCCGCTCTGCGCGACCAGCCCGCCGATGATCCCGGTGCCCGACAGGGTCGTGCCGGTCTGCACCGTCACCACCGAGCGCCGGAGGTCGCCGTTGACCCGCAGTTCCCCGCCGACGACGAAGCTGCCGCCGGTGAAGGTGCTGGAGTTGCCGGTCAGGGTGAGGAGGCCCGCCCCGGTCTTCTCGAAGCGGCCATTGCCAAGCAGTGCGCCGGCATAGGTGCCGGCCGTGCCTTGCGCGAACTCGAGCACGCCCGGGGCGTCGATCTGGATCGCGCCCTGCAGCGCGGTGGTGTTGCCCACCAGGCGGCCATTGGTGACCAGCGTGCCCCCGCTGTAGGTGTTCGCCCCGGTCAGCGTGGTCGTGCCGGTGCCGATCTGCGCGAACATCCCCGTGCCCGAGATCACGCCCGCGAAGGTGTAGGCATCCGAGCGGTTGACGATCAGCATGCCGTTGTTGAGCACCGGACCGACGATCGCGCCCGAGGTCCCGCCGTCACCCAGCTGCAGCGCGCCGCCGCTGATGGTGGTGCCCCCGCTGTAGGTGTTGGCGCCGGTCAGGGTGAACCGCCCGGTGCCGACCTTCACGAGGCTGCCCGTGCCGCCGATCACCCCGCTGAACAGCGTGTTGGTGTTGAGCCCGCCGGTGGTCAGCACCGCGCTGCCGAGCGTGATGCTCCCCGCGCCCGCCACCGAGCCCACCGTGGTGTTGAACCCGGCAAGGTCGAAGGTGCCCGCCGCGGTCTGGCTGAAGGCGGTGATCCCGGTGGTGGTCCCGGTCAGCGTGAGCGAGCCCGCGTTGGTCACGAAGCCGTTGACCGCCCCCTGGACCCGCGCCGTGCCGGTGTTCTCGAGGCCCGTGCCGATCGTGCCCGTAGAGGTGAGGGTCCCGGCGTTGCTCGCCCCGCCCGCGATCGTCCCGCCGTTGGTCGCGGTGCCGGTCGCATTGTTGAACAGCGCGCCGGTCACCGTGCCGGTGCTGGTGTTGGTGAAGCTGCCCGCGTTGGTGACGTTGCCGCCGATCGTGCCGCTGTTGCTCGCCGTGCCGCTCGCATTGTTGACGAGCGAGCCCGCCACCGTGCCGGTGTTGGTGAAGCTCGCAGTGTTGGTGACGCTGCCGCCGACGCTGCCGGCATTGGTGAAGGTCGCGTCATTGGTCACCGAGCCCGCGATCGCCCCGCTCGCGGTCACCGCCAGCGTGCCCGCGCTCACCGTGGTGAGGCCGGTGTAGGTGTTGACGCCGGTGAGCGTGAAGGTCCCCGTCCCGACCTTGGTGAGGCGGCCGCCCGCCCCGGCGATCACCCCGCCGAAGGTGGTCGAGGCGTTGTTGCCGCCGAGCGTCAGGAGCCCTGCGCCGAGGTTCACCGTGCCCGCCCCGGCAAGGCTGCCGAAGACAGTGTCGAACCCGCCGAGGTTGAACACCCCGCCCGCCCCTTGCGTCACCGCGCCGATCCCGGTGGTGGTGCCCACCAGCGTGATCGTCCCGTCGTTGCCGATCGGACCGTTCAGCGCGCCCGCCAGCTGGGCGGTGCCGCCCGTCTGGTTGGTCAGCGTGCCGTTGACGGTCCCCAGCGAGACCAGGCTGCCGGCGTTGGCGATGTTGCCCGCATTGAGCGTGCCCGCGGCCACCACCCCGAAGGTCGCGCCCGCGCGGTTGGTCACCGTGCCCGCCGTGGTCAGCGTGCCGCCGATCAGCACCCCGCCGGTCGGGAACGTGCTCGCATTGTCGAGGCCCGTCAGACCCGTCCAGGTCACCCCGGCCAGCACCTGCACCGTGCCCGTGCCGGTGTTGGTGAGGAACCCGTCGCTCGACAGGTTGCCGTCGACCGTCAGCGCGCCCGCATTGCCGATCGCCCCGTTGAGCGTGCCCTGCACGAAGGCCGTGCCGCTCGCGGTGTTGGTCAGCCCGCCCAGCAGCGAACCCGACGAGACAAGCCCCCCGGCATTGGTCACCAGGCCCACGACCGTGCCGCCGTTGGTGAAGCTGTCGTTGTTGAGCACCGTCCCGCCCAGCGTCCCGCCGTTGGTGAGGATCGCGTTGTTGACGACATTGCCCGCAAGACTGCCGGTCACCGCCAGGATGCCCCCGTCGACCGTCGTCAGCCCCGTATAGGTGTTCGCGCCCGAGAGCGTCTGCGTGCCCGCGCCCACCTTGGTCAGGCCGCCGTCGCCAGAGATCACCCCGGCAAAGTCCGCACTCGTCCCGTCAGTGCCGACCGTCAGCAGCCCGCTGCCCAGCGTAACCGTCCCGCCCCCCGCAAGACTGCCGACGCTCGAGGCGAAGCCCTCGAGCCGGAAGCTGCCGACAGCGCCATTGGTGAAGCGCCCGGCAAAGGTGCTGTCGCCAAACAGCACGATCTCGCCATTGTTGAGCGTCGCACCCTCGATCCGCCCGAAGATCGAGGCGAAGCTGGTGGTGGCAAGATTGGTGAAGTCCCCGAAAATCCGGCTCCCCGCCGGCGTGTCCCCACCCAGCGCAAAGCTCGCATTGTTCACCACCGAGCCCGCAAGGCTCCCGTTGAACACCGTCAGGAACCCGCCATCAACCTGCGTCAGACCAGTGTAAAGCTGGTCGCCGAACAACGTCTGCTGGCTCGTCCCAACCTTCGTAACCCCGCCGCTCCCCGAAATCACACCGAAGAAACCGTAAAAACCCCCAGCCGTGCCAATCGTCAAAGTGCCAGAGCCGAGCGTCACGGTCCCACCGCCTCCGAGACCCCCCACGCTCGCATCGAAGCCCTCGAGCCGGAAGCTGCCGGTGATGCCGTTGGTGAAGGTCCGCGCGAAGATGCTGTCGCCGAGCAGCACGATCTCGCCGTTGTTGAGCGTCTCGCCCTCGATCCGCCCCCTGATCGAGGCGAAGCTGGTGGCGGCAAGGTTGGTGAAGTCCCCCGCGATCCGGCTGCCCGCGGCGGTGTCGCCGCCGATCGAGACGCTCGCATTATTGACCAGCGAGCCCGCGAGGCTGCCGTTGAACAGCGTGAAGAACCCGCCTTCGACCCGGGTAAGGCCGGTGTAGAGCTGCTCGCCGAACAGCGTCTGCTGGCTGCCGCCGGTCTTGGTCACCCCGCCGCTGCCCGAGATCGTGCCGAAGAAGCCCTGCGACCCGCTCGCCCCGTTGAGAGTCAGCGTTCCGGAGCCAAGCAGCACCGCCCCGTCGCCCGCCAGCAGCGCGATCGCCGCGTCGTTGCCCGCGAGGTCGAAACTCGCGTTTGCGGTCTGGGTGAACACCCCGTCGCCCGAGAGCGCGCCGGTCAGCGTGATCGTGCCGGTCCCCTCGTTGCTGATCCCGCCGTTGACGGTGCCCGCGAGCTGGGCCGATCCGGAGTTGGTCAACCCGCCCGCGATCGTGCCGGTCGAGACCAGCGTCGCGGCATTGTTCACCCCGCCGCGGATCGTGCCCTGGTTGACGAGCGTCCCGCCGATCACCGCGGTCGGGCCGGTGTAGGTGTTGTCGCCCGAGAGGGTGAGGGTGCCCGCGCCGCTCTTGGTCAGAGAGCCGTTGCCGGTGATGATCGCCGCGATCGTCGCGCCCACGCCGTCCGCGGTGCTGATGCCGGTCGGGCCGGCGAGTTCGAGCCGCGAGGCCGCATCGCCGCCGACGATGGTGTAGCCGTCGGTCACGAAATCGAGGCCGACCGGGGCGACGGTCTCGCCCGCCGCGATGGTCACGGTCCCACCGCTCGCGCCGCCGAACACCGCGAGGCTGCCGTTGCCCGCCCACGGCCCGCTCACCGTGCCCGCAGCGTTGGCGAAGTTGCCGCCCGAAAGGCTCCAGGTGCCGCTGCCGCCGACCAGCGCGCCGCTCGGCACGGTCGTCGAGCCGTTCCAGTGGACGAGGTCCGAGGCGGTCGCGACGTTGAGCAGCACCGTGCCGGTCCCCAGCGCAAGGTTGCCGAAGAAGTCCCCGCCGAGCGGGTTCAGCGTCATGTTGCCGAGCGCGCCCGCGAGCGAGCCATATTCGAACAGTGTGTATTGCCCGCCCGAGAAGCCTGCACCGCGCACGATGTCGATGGTGCCGCCGTTGAGGGTCAGGAGCCCCGTCACCCGCACCAGGTCGTTGTTCGCGCCGCCCGCGACCCCCGCCTCGCCGAGCTCGAAGATCGCCGTCGACCCGGCGTTGAGGGTCAGCGAGGGCATGGTCAGCGTGCCGGGGCTCTGCCCGGCGGCGAGGATGCCGCCCTCGTTGATCGACACCGACCCGAGCAGGGTGCCGGTCCCGCCGAGCGAACCGCCGTTGATGTTGATCGCGCCGCCGAGCGTGCCATTCACCACCAGCTGCCCGCCCGACACCGTGACGGTGCCGATGAAGCCGCTGGCGTCGCCGGTGTAGGTCGTGGTCCCCGTGCCGCGCTGCTCGATGGTGCCGTTGCCGGCGATGAGATTGCCGAGCGTCAGCGCGTCCGAGCGGTCGAAGACCAGCCCGCCGCTCACGAACACCGTGCCGGTTCCGAGCGTCCCGCTCGTCCCGCCGTCGCCGATCCGCAGCGTGCCCGCGTCGATGAAGGTGGAGCCGATGTAGGTGTTCGTGCCGGTCAGCGTCAGCGTGCCCGCGCCGACCTTCTGCAAGGTGCCGGTGCCGCCGATGGCGTTCCCCACCATGATGTCGTCCGAGCGGTTGAAGATCAGCGTCCCGCGATTGGTGACGCTGCCGGTGCCGAGCGTCCCGCTCGTCCCGCCGTCGCCGATCCGCAGCGTGCCCGCGTCGATGAAGGTGGAGCCGGTGTAGGTGCTCGTGCCGGTCAGCGTCAGCGTGCCCGCGCCGAGCTTCTGCAAGGTGCCGGTGCCGCCGATGGCGTTCCCCACCGTGATGTCGTCCGAGCGGTTGAAGATCAGCGTCCCGCGGTTGGTGACGTTCCCGCTACCGAGCGTCCCGGTCGTGCCGCCATTGCCGATCTGCAACTGGTTGCCGCCCGCGATGTCGGTCGCGCCGTAGGTGTTGGTGCCGGTCAGCACCAGCCGGCCAACGCCGCCCACGACATTGAGCTGCCCGCCCGAGAGCGTACCGGTCAAGGTGGTGGGGCTTGCGATGCTGAAGGGATCGATCCGCGATCCCGCGCCGCCGCCGAGCACGATGTCGTTGGCGAAGGTCAGGCCCGAGTTGAACACGAAGAGGGTCGTGCCCTCCGCCATGGTCAGCGTGCCGGTGCCGAGCGAGGCATTGTTGAAGACACTGATTCGGCCCTGCTGGAGATCGATCCCCCCGCTGAAGGTGTTGGCGCCCCGCAGCTCGAGCACGCCGGCTCCCAGCTTCGTCACCGATCCCGTGCCGCTGATGATGTTGCTGACGCCGAAGTCGTTCGAGCGGTTGAACACCAGCGAGGCGTTGTTGACGACATTGCCGGTGCCGAGCGTGCCGGTTGTCCCGCCGTTCCCGATCTGGAGCGTGCCGCCGTTGATCGTGGTTACGCCGCCGTAGGTGTTGTTGCCGGTCAGCGTGAAGGTGCCGGTGCCCTGCTTCGTCAGCGACAAGCCGGCGTTGATGAGGTCGCCCGCATAGGTGGTCGAGGCGTTGTTGCCTCCGAGCGTCAGCGTCGCCGGCTCGAAGGCGTAGACAACGGTCCCAGCGTTGCCCGAAAGCGAGCCGATCGTCTCGTCGCGGGCAATCAGCATGGAACCGCCGTTGAGGGTGATCGAGGCGCTGTCGTCGATCGCGCTGTTGGTTGGGCCACCCCCGTAGCTCAGTTGGAGATCGCCGTTGTTGACGATGACGTTCCCGGTGAAGCTGTTGACGGAGTTGAGCGCGAGCCGCCCGCTGCCATCCTTGACCAGCGTTCCGCTGCCGATGGCGATCCCGCCGTCGATGATGGTGATGCCGCTCCCGCCGAAGGTCAGCGTCTGCCCGTCGCCGAGGATGGCGCCGATCACCGAAAGGAAGCCGCTATCGGCGTTGATCCGGCTGTCGCCTGCCAGCGTAATGGTGTTGAAGAGGAACGAGTTGCCCCCGAGGTGGCGGATCGCGCCCGCGCCGCCCACCCCGCTGCCGGTGATCGTGATGGCGTCGGAGGTCGATTCCCCTGCCGCCGCAAGGGCGAGGGTCGCACCGTCGAGCACCCGCGTCCCGTCGCTGTTGGATCCCAGCGCGCTGCTGCTTGCGATGAGCAGCGTGCCGGCCCTGACGACGGTTTCGCCGGCATAGGTGTTCGCGCCGCTCAGGGTCACTGTGCCGGATGTCGTCTTGTCGAGGCCGATAGATCCCGCCAAGGCAGCCGAAATGTTGCCGGAGCGGACGTCGAAGTCCAAATTTGCCGTCAGAGTGTAGGAGCCGGTGATCGACCCCCCGGCCAGCGTGACGCGGCCAACCTCGCGGTCGGACAGCAGCTCCAGCGTGCCGCCATCGACCAGCAGGCTCGCGACTGAAACGCCGGTGCCGCCGAGGCGGAGCGTACCGTTGGACACCTGATAAGTCCCGATGAACTGGTGCGCCCCGTCGAGCTGGAGAACGAGCTCGTCTGCCAAGAGACGAAAGGTGCCGGCGCCAATCAGCGTGGCGGTGCTGGTCGCCGTGAAGGGCGTGCCCACCCCGGTCAGCGTCAGGGTCCGCCCGTTCAGGTCCAGCACCCCGGTGTCGCCGCCAACCAGCGCGCCGATCGACTCGCTGTCGAGCAGCCTCACGGTGGCCGCATCGATCGCCAGAATGTTCTGAATCCCGATGGCGTTGCCGCCTTGCAACTGCAAGGTGCCCTGGTTCACCTCGATGCGGCGCGCGCCCGTCGTGGTGTTCGCCCCGGCAAGGGTCAAGGTGCCGGCCCCCGACTTCACGAAGTATGGGCTGTTGAAGCCGCCATTGCCCGTGAGCGCGCCCGAGAAGGTGCCATCGACCGATTGATTGACGGTCAACTGCGTCCCGTTCCCGAAGTTGATCGTCCCGCCCCGGCCCGACAGCGAGCCGATCGTGTCCGAGCGGACCACATTCACCAGACCGCCATCGAGCGTGAAGGCAGCGGTGTCGGAGAAATCGGAATTGAAGCTTACTTCGACGGTCCCGCCGTTGATCGTCGTCGTGCCCGTGACAACCCCGTAATTGAAGAACCTTGCGTTGCCAGAGCTGAGGGGGGTGAAGAGCACGTTGCCACTGATGGTCGTCGTGTTGGAAAGAACCGCCTCGCGTCCCCGCACCTCGACATCGCCGTTCAGCTTGCCATTGGCTGAGATGATCAGTTGCGCGCTGTCCAGCAGCGTCGTCCTGATCGCGGTCAACTGCGCCCGCGCCACCAGAGACGCGCGATCCTGCAAGTCGAGAAAGCTCAGGTTGGCGGAATCGACCAGAAGTTCCACATTGTCCGTCTGGTCGAGGGTGACAGACCGGTTATTGGTGGGGACGCCATCAGGGTTCCAGTTCGCGGCGTCGGACCAATTCCGGGTGCCCGCACCCCCGTCCCAGTCCTGCGCCGCCGCTGGCGCGGACATCGCGAACAGCGCGGGCACAAGCGCAGTGGTGGCGAGCAGCTTGGCGCTGCGGCGGGTGGCGGCGGTGGTCATGGCTCTTCCCCTGAAATCACGTGCGTGACCGGCCCGGTCTGCGCCCCCGGGCATCTTCATGGGGCAGGTATTTATACGATGATCGGGCGGGGCGAGAGGCAATCCGTCTCACGCCATTTGGCAAATCGTCTCAAAGGCCTTCAGATCGCGCGATATTTCTCGCGGAACTCGCTCGGGCTCAGGCCCTCGTGGCGGCGGAAGGCGCGCGCGAAGGAGGCGCTGTCGTACCACCCGCAGCGCGCCGCCACGGTGCCAACCGGCAGCTCGGGCGCGCCCGCGAGGATCGCCTTGGCGCGCTTGATCCGCATCTGCGCGATCGCGTTGGAGACGCTCGTCCCCGCCTCGGCGAAGGCGCGGTAGAGTGTCGCGCGCGAGCAGCCGAGATGCGCCTGGAGCATCCGCGCGTCGAGCCCCGGGCGCCCGAGGTTCTGCTCGATCAGCCCGAGCGCCGCGCCCAGGAGGTCGGCGCGCTGGGAGCCGCGCAGCGGGTTGTGCGCCGTGGCGCTCTCGCAGGCGAACAGCGCGAGCTGCATCAGCTGGCCGAGCATGAAGTCGCGCTCGACCTCGTTGGCCGCGACCATGTGCCGCGCCGCGAGCAGCATCTGCGACTTGAGCACCTCGCCCATCGGCGAGCCGCCGAGCAGCGCGACCATCGCGGCCGGATCGGGAATGCGCTCGCCGATCCGTTGCTCGAGCTCGGCGCGGGGAACCGAGATCTGCACCGCGCGGTGATCGCTCCACGCCACGCGCGAGCTCCAGCGGTTGTCGAAGACGAAGAACTCGCCCGCGCGGCTGACCACCTCGCCCGCGCCCTCCTGCGCATAGGTGCGGCGGCCCGCGACCACCACGCCGATCGTGTAGGTCTCGCGGTCGTTGGCCCGATCGGCGGGCACGCCGCGCCCGCTCACCGCCTTGGAGCGGTAATGGAGCAGCTGCACCGGATCGGTGATGAGGCACTGGGTGCGCGCGCTGAACGCGCGCGCCGCGTCGGCGGGAAGGCTGTCGCCCTCGAAGCTGTAGTAGAGCAGCGTGCGCCACATCTCGTAGCGCGCGTGCTGCGGCATGGCATCGGTGGAGACGTCGAAATAGACCGGTGCCTTGGGCATCCCGAGATCGAGCGACCAGCGCACGGTTTCGGGCGACCAGGCCCAGTCGGTGGGCGACCAGGACCACAGCCCCGCTTCCTTCGCCGCACTCCAGAGTTCCCCCATGAACACTCCTGCCGACAGCCGCGCTCCGCTGGCGATTGCGCAGACTAGAGGCCAAAAGATGCAGCGCAAGGCCTCTCGGCGCTTCGGCGGCGCGAGCCGCGCGCGGCGCGCGGCGCGCGGGGCGGCGGGAGAGGAGAGGCGCGGTGGTGAGCCCGACAGGATTCGAACCTGTGACCCGCTGATTAAAAGTCAGCTGCTCTACCTACTGAGCTACGGGCCCACACGCTTGGGGTGGCGCGATGCCGCGCGAGCGGCGGGCGCGGGCTCACCTAGGCAGGGGGCGCGGGCGGGTCAAGCGGGCATGGGCCTGGGCAAGGGCGAGGCCGCTCTCCGGATCGCGCCAGCGGGGGGCGACCTCGCGCGCCGGGGCGAGGACGAAGCGGCGCTGCGCGAAGTGCGGGTGGGGAATCGCGAGGCCGTCCGCGCGCGCCCCGCTGCGCCACGCGCCGCCGCTCCACAGGATGATGTCGCAATCGAGCACCCGGTCGCCCCAGCGCCGTCCGCGGCGGCGGCCGAATGCGCGCTCCATCCGCTTGAGCGCCGCGAGCAGCGCGGTGGGTGCGAGCGCGCTGTCGAGCACCAGCGCGGCGTTGGCGAAGCGGCGGCGGGCGGCGCCCAGCGGGGCGCTGGCGATCACGCGCGAGCGGGCGGTGACGGTGCCGAGCGCGGCGCATTCCTCCATCGCCGCGCGCACCACGCCCTCCGGCGCGCCGTGGCGGTGATGCCGCCGGTTACTCCCCAGCGCGACGAGATAGGTGCTGCTCAAGCCGCCCCCGGCCTGCTCGCTCAGATGTGCCCGTCAGACATCTTGGGCGATCCGCCCATAGAGCTGCGGGCGGCGGTCGCGGAAGAAGCCCATGCCGGCACGGTGCCTCGCGGCGCGGGCGAGGTCGAGCCGCGCGGTCAGCACGCCCGTCTCCTCCTTGCCGTAGAGCGCGAGGTCGTCGCCCCACTCGTCGCAGATGAAGGAGTGGCCGTAGAAGCTCTGGGCCCGTTCGGCCGGACCCTCGTGGCCGATGCGGTTGGAGGCGACCACCGGCATGCAGTTCGAGACCGCATGGCCGAGCATCGCGCGGCGCCACATCCGGCTGGTGTCGAGGTCGGCGTCATAGGGCTCGGAGCCGATCGCGGTCGGATAGAGCAGCACCTCGGCGCCCAGCAAGGCCATGACCCGCGCGCATTCGGGATACCACTGGTCCCAGCAGATGCCGACGCCGACCTTGACAATGGCGCCGCCTTCGCCGGGCACGTCCCACACCTTGAACCCGTCGTTCCCGGGGCGGAAGTAGTACTTCTCCTCGTAGCCCGGGCCGTCGGGGATGTGGCTCTTGCGGTAGGTGCCCATGACCCGCCCGTCCGGGCCGATCATGGCGAGGGTGTTGTAGTAGTGGTGCCCGTCGCGCTCGAAGAAGCTGGTCGGGATCGTCACCTTCAGCTTCGCGGCGAGGTCCTGCATCGCGATCACGCTGGGGTGCTCGGCGGTCGGCCGGGCGAGGGCGAACAGCGCCTCGTCCTCCTCGCGGCAGAAATATTCGCCGGAGAAGAGCTCGGGCGGGAGGATCAGCTGCGCGCCTTGCGCGGCGGCCTCCTCGACCAGCGCGGCGACGGCGGCGATGTTGGCGGCCTCGTCCTGATCGGAAAGGGCGAGCTGGAGGGCGGCGACGGTGATGGCGGTCATGGGCGCGCCCCCTACAGCAAGACCCGGCGCGGGGAAACCTCCCGCCCGCGCCGGTGCGGCGAGCTACTTCGCCTTCTTGAACAGCAGCGTCATCCGGTCGCTCTCGCCGAGGCCCTTCAGGTCCTCGCGCTTGGTGGCGAGCACCGGGGGCATTTCCCAGACGCCCTCCTTGTGGTCGGCGGTATCCTTGGGGTTGGCGTTGATCTCGCTCGAGGCGACCAGCTCGAAGCCGTTCACCCGCATGAAGTCGATCACGTCCTTCTCGCGCAGGTAGCCCTTGGTGCCGTCGGCATAGGACCACGGCGCATCGGCGCGCGCGCGGTGCTGCTCGATGCCGATCAGCCCGTCGTCCTTGAGCAGCGCGCGCATCGCCTTGAGGTCGGTGTCGGCGGTGCCCGAGCGCCACATGTTGTGCATCGCGCGCATGATGAGAATGCGGTCGAAGGTGCCCTTCTGGCTCTCGATATCGTCGAGGGTGAGCCCGCTGAACCGCTCCGCCGGAAGGCCGGTGTAGCCCGCGACCTCCTTGCCGAAGCCCGCCGCGGTATCGCGGATGCGCTGCTGGCGGGCGGGATCGGGGGTGAAGGCGACCGGGTTCGCATAGAGCCCGACGAGCTGCCCCTGCCCGCCGAGGTAATGCCCGAGCAGGCGCGAATACCACCCGCCGCCGGGCGCATATTCGCCGACCTTCATGTCCTCGCCGACATGGAAGAAGGCGAGCGTCTCGGCCGGGTGGCGATACTTGTCGCGCGCCGAATCCTCCTTGCGGCTCGGGTGGTTGATCGCCCCCGACAGCGCCTCGCCGTGCATCTTGAGGAAGGTCGCGGTGTCCTTGATGTGCGCCTCGTCGACCTCCCCGGCGGCGGCGGCGTGGCCGGCATGGCCCGCGTGCTGCGCGAGCGCCGGCGCGGCGAGGGCGAGGCCGCTCGCGGCGGCGAGGGCGAGGATCGGCTTGGTCATCATGTAACTCTCCCGGGAACTTGAAAGAACCTGCGATTGCCGTGCTGGCAAAATCGGGCTGCTGGCCTATCTCTGGCACAAAGCAACGGAGAATTCGATGAGCAACATGGACACGGCGATCATTGCAGGCGGCTGCTTCTGGTGCACCGAGGCGGTGTTCCGCGACGTCGTCGGGGTGAGCGCGGTCGAGAGCGGCTATATCGGCGGCAACAAGCCGAATCCCACCTACAAGGAGGTCTGCACCGGGACGACCGGCCATGCCGAGGGCATCCGCGTGACCTTCGACCCGACCGTCATCACCCTCGCCGAGATCTACGACGTGTTCCTCGGCACGCACGACCCGACGCAGCTCAATCGCCAGGGCAACGACATCGGCACGCAATACCGCAGCGCGATCTTCCCGCTCTCCGAGGAGCAGGGCCGCGAGGCCGAGGCCGCGATCGCGCGCTGGAACGCGGAGAACGGCAAGACCGCGGTGACCACCATCGAGGGCCTCTCGGGCGGCGCGCAGACCGCGGCGTGGTATCCGGCCGAGGACTACCACCAGGAATACTGGGACGGCGAAGGCCAGCGCAATCCCTACTGCCTCGCGGTGATCCCGCCCAAGCTGATGAAGCTGCGCAAGTCGTTTCAGAAATATGTGAAGTAAGGGGGCTGAACCCTCACAACATCGTCGCCCCGTGCTTGACACGGGGCGACGATAATCGAGAGTTCACCGATATTTCCCCGCGGTGATGAACTTGCCGAAGGCCTCGCACCAGATTACCACCGTGTCGTAGTCCTCGATGTTCACGCCCGCGGGCACCTCGGTGATGAAGCCCTTGTAGCTCTTGATCGAGCCCAGTCGCACCGACTTGTCCTTGATCGCGCGGAAGCCCGCGTCGGTGTCGACATAGGAGGGCGCGAGGTAGATCTTGTAGTCCGGCCCCGGCGCGAGCTCGCCCTGGTGAACGATCCGATGCGGGGTGACGCTGATCGTGCCCGTGCCCCAGTGGAGCGCATCGCTGCCCGGCAGGTCCTTCTTGAACGTCGCGGTATAGGCCGCCGACTTCGCCGCCGCGGCAAGCTGCGAAGCCTCGGGCGCGCGCTCGGCGACGAGGATTGGGAGGTAGTAGACCCCGAGCCCGAACCCCACGCCCAGTGCGGCGAGGTGGGTGGCGGCGAGGAGGATGGTCTTCTTCATGTGCGCGGGTCTTTCGCGAGTGGTGTCGGGCACCTTTCGCGCGTCGGGGCGGTCCGGTTACCCACCGCTCTCGACTGATCGTCTGCCCGGGCTTGACCCGGGGCCCCGCTGCCTCAGCCCCGCGAAGAAAAAAGCGGGGTCCCGGGTCAAGCCCGGGAAGACGGGAGGGTTATGGGCTGACCCACCGCCCCACGAAGAACCCGTCGAGCCCGCCCTCGTCGGCCAGCATCCCCGGATGGGTCCGCAGCCAGCCCTCGCTTGTGGGCGCGAGGCCCGCCGGAAGCTCGTCCGCCGCGATCGGCTTCGCGGTGAGGCCCAGTTCGACGTCGATCCACGCGCCCTGTTCCTCGCCCTCATCGGCCTCGATCGAGCACACCGCATAGACCAGCACCCCGCCGGGATTCAGCCACCCGGCGGCGCGGGCGACCAGCGCGCGTTGCAGCTCGACCATCTCGGCGATCGGCCCCCTGCCGATGCGGTGGAGCACGTCGGGGTGGCGGCGGCAGGTGCCGGTCGCGGTGCAGGGCGCGTCGATGAGGATCGCGTCGAAGCGGTGCTTCGGCTCCCAGACAAGCGCGTCGGCGCGCACCGGCGAGGCCTTGAGGCCGGTGCGCCTGAGGTTGTCCTTGAGGAGCTCGAGCCGCCGCTTCGACAGGTCGAGCGCGGTGACCTTCCACCCCGCCGCGGCGAGCTGCATGGTCTTGCCACCGGGCGCGGCGCAGAGGTCGAGCGCGCTCCGGCCCTGCCCTTCGCCCAGCAGCCGCGCGGGCAGCGAGGCGGCGAGGTCCTGCACCCACCAAGCGCCTTCCTTGAACCCTTCGAGGCTCTCGACCGCGGTCCCGCGCGGCAGGCGGATATGGCCGGGGGCGAGGCTCACCCCGCCCATGCGCACGGCGCGGGTCTCGGTCTCGGCGGGGTCGCGCAGGGCGAGGTCGAGTTCGGGCGGAAAGGCGAGGCCGGGGGCGATGGCGGCGGCCTTCTCGGCGCCCCAGCGGGCGGTGACGCGTTCGGGAAGCGACGGGACGGGCGGAAGCGCCGCGCCCTCCTTCACCAGCGCCGAGAACACCCCGTGGGCAAGGCGTCGCGGGCCGCCGGCGAGGAGCGGCAGCCCGGTCGCGATCACCGCGTGCGGCGGCGTGTCGAGCCGCAGCGCCTGGGCGAGCATCAGCCGCAGCACGCTTCGCGCCTTGGCGTCCTCGGGCAGGCGCTGCTTCGTCGCGCTGTCGATCAGCGCGTCTAGATCGGTGAGCCAGCGCAGGGTCTCCCCCGCGATGGCGCGGGCGAGCGCGCGGTCGGGGGCCTTGCGGATGTCGGCGAGCGCCGGGCCTTCCGCCTGCTCGAGCGTCTCGCCCCGTCGCAGCACGGCGTCGAGGAGGCGCAGCGCAGCGCGGCGCACGGGGAGACCGGAGGGAAGTGCCATTCGCCCCGCCCTAGCCCCGCTTGAATCGAAGCGCCAGCATGGGCATTTGGGAAGGCATGACCAAGGAAAAGTCCGAAGCCGCCAAGGCCTTCAGGAAGCCCGCCCACTGGACCAACGACCCCGCGCCGGCGCCCAAGCCGGTCGAGGATGACGAGACGCTCTCCCCCACCCGCTACGGCGACTGGGAGAAGGACGGGATTGCGGTCGACTTCTGACCCGACCTCGTCGATGCAAAGAGCCGCAGGCGACGAAGCATTCCACGGGCTGACGCGGCACCTCCCGCAAGATGGGTCCACGGCCAGACCCCTGCCCGCCCCCGCACAAGTGCCCTTCAGCCTCGCTTAGACCCCCTCAAGACCCGTCTGGACCCCCTCCAGACCCCCCGTTTGAACGATGTTTCACGTGAAACATCGCGTTTCAGAGCGGTGTGAAGGTCACCTTGAGGCCGTCCCTGGGCTGCGGGATAGGCCAGTCCTGCCAGGCCGGATCATAGCCATCGGCGACCTCGATCCTATAGCGCTGGAGCAACTGGGCGAGAAGGATCTTGACCTGCATGTAGGCGAAGTGGAGCCCGAGGCACATGTGCGCGCCGCCGCCGAAGGGGACCCAGGCATACTTGTGCCGCTCGCGAACCTTGTCGGGGGTGAACCGCATGGGGTCGAAGGCATGGGGATTTTCCCAATATTCCTCAGAGTGATGCGTCCAGTGGATGTTGATCCCGACCATCGCGCCGGCGGGGATGCGGTAGCCGCCGTACTCGAACGCGCGCAGCGCCCGGCGCGGCATCGAGGGGACCGGGGGGATCATCCGCAGCGATTCCTTGAACGCCATCTCGGTGAGGTCGAGCTTCGCAAGATCGTCGTAGTCGAGCGCTCGGGGGTTGCCCTCCCCGTCCGGGCCGCCGGTCACCGCGATGATCTCCTCGCGCAGTTTCTCCTGCCATTCCGGGGACTTGGCGAGGTAGAAGATCAGCGAGGTCGCCGAAGAGGTGATGGTATCGTGCGCCGCCATCATCAGGAAGTTCATGTGGTCGACCACCTCGTCGACCGGCAGTAGGGAACCGTCCTCGCGGGTCGCCGTGGCGAACTGGCTGAACATGTCCTGCCCGCCCCCTTCCGCGCGGCGGCGCAGGGTCTCGCGGGTAAAATAATCAACGAGATAGGCGCGCCCGTCGACGCCCTTCTTCATCTTCGTGAAGGGCAGCGGGCGGCGCACCGGGGCGACCGAGGCCTGCACCATGTCGACGAAGGCGGCGTTGATGCGGTCCGCCTCGGGACCCCACGGAAGGCCGATGAAGCTGTCGGCGGCGAGGTCGAGGGTCAGCTTCTTGATCGCCGGATAGAAGGTCATCGGCCCCGCCCACGAGGCGACTTCCCTTGCAATTCCGCGGTTTAGCGCGCCCGAATAGTGCCGCATCGGCTCCGGCTTGAAGGCGATCGAGAGCGCCCGCCGGTCGATCCGGTGATGCTCGAAATCGATCAGCATCAGCCCCCGCGGGAAGAGCTGGTCGAGCACCGGGCCCCAGCCCTGTTCGGAGGAGAAGATCTTGTCCTTGTTGAACAAAAGCAGCTCGTTTGCCTCCGCTCCGATGAGCGCCACCTGCCAGCCGCCGAAAGCGCGGTTCTTGTAGACCTTGCCGTGGGTGCGGATCATCCGCTCGGCGAAGGCGTGGGGGTTGGCGAGCATGGTGAAGGTGTTGCCGACCACCGGCCAGCCCGCATCGCCCGGGATGTGGGCGAGATCGGCCTCGGTGAGACGCCGCTCGCTCCAGTGTCGCGGGGCCTCGGCGGGGGCCAGGTCGGGGGTGCGGGGGGCTTCGGCGAGGGTAGCCATGGGGTGTCTCGATGCTCCGGTACGGGTTCGGATTCGCTACTGACCCTTATGTAAATACGCCGTCCCGTCAATCCGGGGGGAAGCCTCAGATCCAGCCGGCAAGTTCCCGCCGCAGCATCGCCTCGATCATCGCGAGGCCATCGCCCGAGGTGTTGAGGCATTCGAGCACCGCATACTTCTCGCCGCCGGCCTCGAGGAATTCGTCGCGCCCCTCGAGCGCGAGCTCCTCGAGCGTCTCGACGCAGTCCGCCGCGAAGCCGGGGGCGGCGACGATCAGCCGCTTGGTGCCCTTGCCCCCTTCCGCGATCAGCGTCGCGTCGGTCGAAGGTTCGAGCCAGGCCGCCGGGCCGAAGCGCGACTGGAAGGTCGTCTCGAAGCGAACGCCGGCGAACTCCGGCCGCTCGGCGAGCATCTCGCGCAGCAGCCGCGCGGTCTTCATGCAGTGGCAGTAATAGGGATCGCCCTTCTCGAGCGTCTGCTGCGGCATCCCGTGGAAGGAGAGCAGCATCACCTCGGGGGTGAAATCGAGCCCCCGCACCTGCCGGGTCAGGTCCTCGGCGAGCGCGGTCAGATAGGTCGGCTCGTCGTGATAGGGCGGCACGAAGCGCAGCGCGGGTTGCCAGCGCATCGCCTTCAGCACCCGGGCGACCTCGTCGAACACCGTCGCGGTCGTCGCGGCGCAATATTGCGGATACATCGGCGCGACGAGGATGCGGTCGCACCCTTCCGCCATCAGCGCGGTGAGGCGGCTCTCGATCGACGGGTTGCCGTAGCGCATCGCGTAGTCGACGACGACGTGCTCGCCGAAGCGCCCCGCCATCGCCTCGGCCTGTCGCGCGGTGATGTCGGCGAGCGGCGAGCCGCGCTCCGTCCAGATCTTCTGGTAGGCCTTGGCGCTCTTCTGCGGGCGGGTGTTGAGGATGATCCCGCGCAGGATCAGCTGCCACACCAGCGGCGGGATCTCGACCACGCGGGTGTCGGAGAGGAACTGCTTGAGATAGCGCTTGACGCTCTCGGGGTCCGGCCCGTCGGGCGTGCCGAGGTTGACGAGCAGTACGCCGATGCGGCCGCTCTTCGCAGGAGGATGGTCGCCCGGAAGGCGCTGGGTCTGCCAGGTCATGACCCGCCCAACGGTCGGCGGGCGTTTCGTATCCGGGCCGCGGCAAATCGCGCCCGGCGCAGTGGCAAACATGTCGGGATCATATGCCGTCCGAAAGTAGGGGCAAGCGCCTGAGCCTCAAGCCCGTAGCCGAAAACAGCGCGTTGGCAATCGCCGGCGGGGCGACCACCGCGCCGAGCTCGCCCGGATCGGCGGGCGCCCCGTCGCTGGCGAGGAACTCGATGCGCATCTCCGGGCAGTCCGCGAGGGTCGGCAGGCCGAGCGCGGCGTCGTTCGCCACTTCGGGGAGGCCGCCGCGCAGCCGCACCGGGTTGCCGAGCGCGATGCCGATGCCGAACACCAGCCCGCCCTCGATCTGCTGGCGGGCGATGTCGTGGTTGACGATCCGCCCGATGTCGACCGCCGCGGAGAGCCGGATCACCCGCACCCCGCCCTCGCCCTGGCGCGCGGTGGCGACGCAGGCGATGCGCGCGGCGTCCGGCCCCTCGCCGAGGCGCGCGCAGGCGAGGCCCTGGCCGCTGCGGTCCGCCCCGCCGTCCCACTCGGCAAGGCTCGCGGCGCGCTGGAGGCAGGCGGCGAGCCGCACGTCGCTGCCGAGCATCGCCATGCGGTAGGACAGCGGCTCGCGCTTCATCTTGGCGGCAGCCTCGTCGATGAAGCTCTCGATCGCGAAGATCGTCGGGCCATAGGCATTGCCGCGCACCCGGCCGGCAGGAAGGCCGATCTCGGCCGGGATGTGCTCGACGAGCAGCGCCGGGATCCGGTAGGGCGGCACCGCGCCCGCGCAGGCGAGCGGGTCGGCATCGCCCGCCGTCTCGCGCATCGCGGCGCCGGGCGTCAGGTTGTCGAACAGCCGCTTGCCGAACTCGCGCGCCGCGGGCGGGGTGGCGATGCGGATGCGCATCGCGTCGATCGCGCCCCCCTCGCCCGCGGCGCCGGGCTTGGCGAGCTGCGCGCCGAGCAGCAGCCACGCGGGCGGGCGGGGCCGGGCGCGGATCAGCTCGTCGCGGCGCGGCCAGGTGAGCTGCACCGGGCGCCCGAGCTCGCGGGCGATCTGCGCGATCTCGATGGCGTGGTCATGCTCGAGCCGCGCATCGAAGCTGCCGCCCGCGGGCATGGGATAGAGCGCGACGTCCTCGACCGCGAGGCCGATCGCCTTCGCCGCGGCGAGACGCGCCTGCTCGGGCGCCTGCGTGGCGATCCACAGGTCGAGCCGCCCGTCGGCGAAGCGCGCCGCGGCCGAGGCGCTTTCGAGCGGCATCGCATAGGCGGCCTCGACCTCGTAGCGGCGGCCGATATCGACGCGCTGGAGCCCCGCTCCGCCGAAGCCGGTCTCGGCGATGACATGCGCCTCGCCGCCGGTCAGCAGGGTGTCGAGCTTGGCCGCGATGTCGCCGCTGTCGACGGGCGCGGCGGTGGTCCAGCGCGGCTTCATCGCGGCGAGCGCGGTCTCGGCGCTCCACCAGGTGTCGGCGGCGACGGCGATCCAGCGCTTGCTCTGGACGATCCCGGCAAGCCCGCGGATGCCGGCGAGGCCCTTGGGGTCGAAGCCGGCGAGTTCGGAGCCCTCGGCGGGGCCATGGCGGATCGAGGCGAACACCATGCCCGGCAGGCGCACGTCGCCGGCAAAGCGATAGGAACCGTCGACCTTGGAGGGCAGGTCGATGCGCGGGTAGGCGGGCGCGCCGTCGACATCGGCGGGGAGCGGCTTTTCGCGCATCGGCTCCGGGCGCAGCGGCGGGGGCTCGGGCGGGGTGAGTTCGGCGGCGTCCTGCGCAAGCTCCCCGAAGCTCGCGCGCCGCGTGCCGTGGGTGACGAAGCCGCCGGCGACCTCGCACTCCTCCCAGCCCACGCCCCAGCGGGCCGCAGCGGCCTCGGCGAGCATCGCGCGGGCGGCGGCGGCGGCCTCGCGGCAGGGCAGCTCGTAGGCGGCGAGCGCGGTGCCCTCGGCGGTCGCGTTGAAGCGGCGCGATTGCGCGAAGCGGGTCGCGATCAGGTCGTCCGTGGCCGCGCCCACCCCGGCGAGCGCCGGGTCCCACAGCGCCATCCATTTTGTCGCCAGCGGGATGTTGGCATAGGCCCCCGAGATCGGCGCGGGCTCGACGGCGACCTGCCGCCAGTCTGCGCCGAGCTCATTGGCGACGATCTGCGGCAGGAGCGTGGTGATCCCCTGCCCCATCTCGAGCTGCGGCACTGCGACCGTCACCACGCCGTCCGCCGCGATCTTGAGCCAGGCGCCGAACACCTGCTCGCCCTTCGCCGCCACGAGCGGCGTCCGGTAGCTGCGCGGCATCAGCCACCAGGCGACGACCAGCCCGCCGCCTGCCGCCGCCCCGGCGAGCAAACCGCGCCGCGTCACCGCCACCGGTCAGATCGTCCCCGTGTCGAGCCAGCGCGCCAGACGCTCGGCGATCGCGCGGAAGGGCGCGGCCTCCTCGCCCTCGCCCGCCGCCGGGGGCTCGCCCTTGTCGCCGGCGATGCGGGTGGCGAGGGTCAGCGGCACGCGGCCGAGGAAGGGGATTTCGAGCGCCTTGGCGAACTTCTCCACGCCCCCGGCGCCGAAGGGATCGCTGACCTCGCCGCAATGCGGGCAGGCATAGCCCGCCATGTTCTCGACGAGGCCGATGATCGGCACCTCGCCCTGCTCGAACAGCTGCCCGGCGCGCGCGGCGTCGATCAGCGCGAGGTCCTGCGGCGTGGAGACCAGCACCGCCCCGTCGGGCTTGTGGGCCGAGAGCATCGAGAGCTGCACGTCGCCCGTCCCCGGCGGGAGATCGACGAGCAGCAGGTCGGTCTCGCCCCAGTCGGCATCGATCAGCTGCGACAATGCCTTGCCCGTCATCGGCCCGCGCCAGGCGAGCGCCTTGCCGGGGGCGACGATGTGCCCCATCGAGAGCACCTTGACGCCGTGGCGGCTGTCGATCGCGACCAGCTTGTCGCCCTCGGGCGTGGCGGCGGGCTTGATGCCCTCGGTCGCCAGCAGCTTGGGCTGCGAGGGGCCGTAGATGTCGCCGTCGATCACGCCGACGCGGCGGCCCATCCTCGCCAGCGCCACCGCGAGATTGGTGGTGAGCGTCGACTTGCCGACCCCGCCCTTGCCCGATCCGACCGCAATCAGCCGGCGGCGGCGGCGCTCGCCGGTCAGCGCGATGCGGACTTCGCAGACCTCGGGGAGAGGTTCGAGCGCGGCGGTGATCTCCGCCTCGAGCGCGGCGCGGCCCGTGTCGGAGAGGTCGCCCGCCTCGGCGACGATCACCGCGCGCCCCGAAACGATCCGGGCCGAACGCAGCCGGTGGTTGATCTCGGGGGTCAGCGCGGCGCGGATCAGCGCCTCCTCGGCTTCAGGCTGGCGCGATGGTTCGGACGGGTTGCTCATTTCGCGACGCCTCTAGAGCCTGCCCCGGCCAGGGGGAAGTCTTGTCATCGCGTCAGGAAGCCCGCTGGACAGGAGCGGCGCGCAGCAGGGGCTGGTTGCCCCTGCAAGGGCCGCGACGAAGCCAGCGGGCTTCCTGACGCGACCCCGGAGGGGCGGGCCGCTTTCGGCCCTTCGCCACGTCGCTCGTCGGTCCCTATGCTTTGGCATGGCTCCCTCCTCGCTTCTCGCGCAGGGCCAAAATCGGCTCCGTGCCAAGACATCCCCCTGGCCGGGGCAGGCTCTAACACCAAATTCACGCAGCGAACCCCTGTTTTTCGCCCGAACCCGTGCCTATAAACAGCTCATGCAGAGTATGGACGGCTGGAGAAAGCGTCTTGGTGCGGGCCTGAAGGGCCTTGCCATGGCCGGCAGGAACAACCCCTGGGGCGGAAGCGGGTCGGGCGGCGGCGACGGGCCGTCGGGCGATGACGGTTCGGGCGGCGGTGGCGGCTCGGGCGAGGGTCCGCGCAATCCGTGGCTCCCCGGCGGCGGCGAGCCCGGCAAGCGGCGCTCGGCCAGCATCGAGGATATCTTCAAGAACCGCGGCCCCGAAGGTCCGCGCCGCGCGGGCGGCGGGGGCGGCGGCGCCGGCTTCCGCCTGCCCGAGCGGCCCGGCGGCAAGAGCTGGGTGCCGGTGATCCTCGGCGGCGTCGCGCTGGTGTGGATCGCGGTCTCGAGCGTCCACTTCGTCCAGCCCGGCGAGCAGGCGATCGTCACCTGGTTCGGCGGCAAGTATTCGCACGAGCTCGAATCCGGCACCAACATCACCGCGCCCTGGCCGATCCAGCAGGTCGAGAAGGAGAACGTGACCCAGGTCCGCCTCGAGCAGGTGCCCGGCACCAACACCGAGAAGCTGATCCTGACCGGTGACCAGAACCTCGTCGACCTCTCCTACCTGATCCGCTGGAACATCTCGGACCTGACGCTTTACAAGTACCAGCTGAGCGACCCGCGCGACGCGCTGCTCGAGATCGGCGAATCCGCGATGCGCGCGGCGGTCGCGCGGCAGAAGCTCGACACGGTGTTCACCGGCGAGGGCCGGGCCGAGATCGAGCAGGACGTGCGCACCGCGATGCAGGCGCGGCTCGATGCCTATCGCTCGGGGATCCAGGTGCAGGGCATCGAGATCAACAAGGTCGATCCTCCGCAGCCGGTCGAGGAGGCCTTCAAGGACGTCTCCTCGGCGCAGCAGGACGCCGACGCGGCGATCAACCGCGCCCGCGCGGTCGCCAACACGGTGATCGCGCGCGCGCAGGGCGACGCGCGCGAGTTCAACGACATCTACGAGGAATACAAGCTCGCCCCCGAGGTGACGCGCCGCCGCCTCTACTACGAGACCATGGAGCAGATCCTGTCCAAGACCGACAAGACCATCGTCGAATCCGGCAACGTGCAGTCCTACCTGCCGCTCCCCGAATTGAAGCGCCGCGCCCAGGGCGCGTCGCCCCAGCAGCAGGGGCAGTGAGGCGATGAACAGCGTGTTCCAGAGGTACAGGAACCTCGTCATCGGTGCGATCGTAGTGCTGGTGGCGCTGCTCGCCAGCGTCGTCATCATCCCCGAGACCCACCAGGGCGTGGTGGTCGCGGCGGGCAAGCCGGTGCGGGTGTTCAACCAGTTCCGGCCCGATGTGCCCTACGGCCAGACCGGGGCGGGCCTCGTCCTGCGCGTGCCCTTCTACGAGCAGGTGCGGATGATCGACCGCCGGGTGCTCGACGTCGACATGGAGCGCACCCAGGTGCTTTCCAACGACCAGCAGCGCCTGCAGGTCGACGCCTATGCCCGCTACCGCATCATCGACCCGGTCAAGCTCGTCGAGCGCGCCGGGACCGAGGCGCAGTTCGAGGCGCAGCTGCTGCCGATCCTCACCTCGGTGCTGCGCCAGGAGCTGGGGCGCATCCCCTTCACGGCGCTCATCAATGCCGAGCGCGGGGCGGCGATGGCGAACATCACCAAGTCGCTCGACCAGCAGGCGCGGACCTACGGCGTGCAGGTGCTCGACGTGCGCATCAAGGCCGCGGACCTGCCCGAGGGCCGGCCGCTCGACGCCGCCTTCACCCGCATGGAAACCGATCGCCAGGAGGAGGCCGCGACGATCCGTGCCGCCGGGCAGCGCGATGCGCAGATCATCCAGGCCGAAGCGAGCGCGCAGGCCGCCAAGATCTACGCCGATGCTTACGGGAAAGACCCGAAGTTCTACGACTTCTACCGTGCGATGCAGAGCTACCGCCAGACCTTCCTCGTCGGGCAGGGGCAGAGCAGCATGGTGCTGTCCGACGACAGCGAGTATTTCCGCCAGTTCAAAGGCGAGCGCTGATCGACCAAGCGCGGATGCGGGGCGCCGAACGTGATGGGCGTTCAATCCGCGTTCAGGGCTCGGGGACGCATTTGGAGCCGCCGCTCCGGCTTGCCGGGGCGGCCTCTCGACGGGTTTCAGGAACGGCGCGGTAGCTCCACGCATTTCCGATCAGGATAAGGACCAAGAGGACGTGAACAAAGTGCGCTATGTATATGGACTGACGAGCGCGCTGCTGGTGGGCGGCGCTGCCATGTCGCTGATCACCGGCTCGCCGCTCGGCGCGCAGGTGGCGCAGAACGACGATGCGGTGATGAACCGGGTGGTGCCGGTCGCCGGCGCCCCGGCGAGCTTCGCCGACCTTACCGCGCAGCTCGCCCCGGCAGTGGTCAACATCTCCACCCGCCAGCGCGTCGAGGTCGCCAACAACCCCTTCGCCGGCACGCCCTTTGCCGACCTCTTCAACGGCCGGCAGGGCAATGGCGGCGGCGCGCCGCAGACCCGCGAGGCGCAGTCGCTGGGCTCGGGCTTCATCATCTCGGCCGACGGGATCGTGGTCACCAACAACCACGTGATCTCGCCCCCCGACACCCGCGCCAAGCTCGAGGCGATCACCGTCACCTTGCCCGACGGCACCGAGTACGAGGCCGACCTCGTCGGCTCGGACGCGGCCTCGGACCTCGCGGTGCTCAAGATCCGCAGCAACAAGACCTTCCCCTTCGTCAAGTTCGGGGATTCGAGCTCGGCGCGCGTGGGCGACTGGGTGGTGGCGATCGGCAACCCCTTCGGCCTCGGCGGCACGGTCACCAGCGGGATCATCTCGGCGGTCTACCGCAACACCGGCCAGGGCGGCGCCTATGACCGCTACCTCCAGACCGACGCGAGCATCAACCGCGGCAATTCGGGCGGCCCGCTGTTCGACATGCGCGGCAACGTGATCGGCATCAACAACGCGATCTTCTCGCCCTCGGGCGGGAGCGTCGGCATCGGCTTTGCCATCCCCGCCGAGATCGCCGCGCCGATCGTCGAGAAGCTGCGCGCCGGCCAGGAGATCCAGCGCGGCTACCTCGGCGTCGGCCTTGCCCCGATCGACGAGGACTTCGCCGCCTCGCTCGGCCTGCCCAAGCGCCGCGGCGAGCTGGTCCAGACCGTGCAGGACGACAGCCCCGCCTCGCGCGCGGGCCTCAAGCCGGGCGACATCGTGGTCAAGGTCAACGGCAAGGACATCTCGCCCGAGCAGACCGTGTCCTTCACCGTCGCCAATCTCCAGCCGGGCGCCAAGGTCCCGGTCGAGCTGCTGCGCGACGGCGAGCGGCTGAACCTCACCGTCACCCTCGGCAAGCGCCCGAGCGAGGCGGAGCTCCAGAGCCAGACGCAGACCTTCGACCCCGAGGCGGACGAGCCGATGGCGCCGGGCACCTCGGACGCGACCATCGAGCAGAAGCTCGGCCTCCAGGTCATGCCGATGAACGCCGCCGCGGCGCGTGCGCTCGGCGTGCCGGCGGACACCAAGGCGGTGGTGGTCGCCGCGGTCGACCAGAACTCCGACGCGGCGCGCAAGGGGCTCCAGCGGGGCGACCTGATCCTCTCGGCGAACTACCAGCCCACCCCGACGGTCGAGGCGCTGCTGGCGCAGGTCCGGGCGGCGACCGACGCCAAGCGCGAGGCGCTGCTGCTGCGCGTCCAGCGCCGCAACAACCCGCCGATCTTCCTCGCCATCCGCCTGCGCTGACGGCACGGTCAGGGCCAGGACAAAAGGCGCCGGGAGCCCAGCTCCCGGCGCCTTTTTCGTGGCCGAACGGCCCCCGCGCCTACTGGGCGGGCAGCTTGACCTGCGGCTGCGGCGGGGGCCGCCGCGGCTCGCGTTGCGGGCGCTGGTTCGGCTGCGGCAGCGCGCCGCCGGTCGCCTGTTCGAGGAAGTCTTCGCTCGCAGCCGGAGGCGCCGCCTGGTTGCCGATGCGCTCGCCGTCGGGGCCGAGCAGGCCCGGCTGCTGCTCGCGCCGCCCGGGCTCGACGAGATTGCCCTCCTCGTCGATGTAGTAATAGTCCTCGGGCGCGCCGAACATCGCCTCCTCGTCGGGCTCGAGCTGCCAGTCGGGGAGCGTGAGGGTCACGTCGAACTGCTCGACCGGGCGGCTCTTGACGGCGAAGCGCATATAGGCCGCGAAGGCCTGCGCCGGCGCGCGCCCGCCCTGGAGGCCCGGCACCGCCTTGGCATCGTCGCGGCCCATCCACACGCCCGTCGTGATGCCGCTCGAGAAGCCGATGAACCAGCCGTCCTTGTTCGAGCTGGTCGTGCCGGTCTTGCCGGCGACCGGGCGGCCGATGTCGGCGGCGCGGCCCGTGCCGGTCTGCACCGCGGCCTGGAGGAGGTCGGTGATCCCGGCGGCGACATAGTCCGGCACCGCGGGCGAGGCCTTCGAGGGCGCGCGGCTGTAGAGCACCTCGCCGTTCGTGCCCGTCACCTTGACGATGCCGTAGGGCTCGATTGGGACGCCCTTGGCGGCAACCCCGGCGAAGGCCTGGGTCATCTCGATCACCCGCACCTCGGAGGAGCCGAGCACCATAGAGGGGTAGGTGTCGATCTTCGAGCTCACCCCGAAGCGCCGCGCCATCGAGGCGACCGTGCCGAACCCGACCTCGTTGCCGAGCTGCGCCGCGACGGTGTTGATCGAATAGGCGAAGGCGGTCCTGAGGTCGGTCTCGCCGACATTGCGCCCGGTCGAGTTGCGCGGGCTCCACCCGTCGATCGTGACCGGGGTGTCGACCACCTTGTCGTCGGGCTTGTAGCCCGCCTCGAGCGCCGCGAGGTAGACGAACAGCTTCCACGCCGACCCAGGCTGGCGCAGCGCGGCAGTGGCGCGGTTGTAGTTGCTCGCGACGTAGTCGGTGCCGCCGACCATCGCGAGGATCGCCCCGTCGCGGTCGAGGCTGACCAGCGCCCCCTGCGCGCCCTTGGGGGTGTTCGCCTCGATCGCGGCGGTCGCGGCGCGCTGCATCCCGATGTCGAGCGTCGTCCAGACCTCGATCGGCTCGTTGGTCTCGGGCAGGATGATGTCGAGCTGGGGGAGCACCCAGTCGGTGAAGTAGCGCACCGAGTTCTGCCCGGCCTGCTCCTTCAGCTGCACCGCGTCGACGTCGACATTGGCCTGGTCGGCGGTGATGTAGCCCTGCTCGCGCATCAGCGAGAGCACCACCTTGGCGCGATCGACCGCGGCCTGGACGTCGGCGGTGGGGGAATACTGGCTCGGCGCCTTGACCAGCCCCGCGATGATCGCCGCCTCGCCGACGTTGAGCTCGGTCGCGGGGTGGCTGAAGAACTTGCGGCTCGCCGAATCGATGCCGTAGGCGCCGCCGCCGAAATAGACCTTGTTCAGGTAGAGCTCGAGGATCTCCTCCTTCGAGAACTTCCACTCGAGCGCCAGCGCCAGCACCGCCTCGCGCGCCTTGCGATCCAGTGAGCGGTTGTTGTTGAGGAACAGGTTGCGGGCGAGCTGCTGGGTGATCGTCGAGGTGCCGCCAAGGCGCTTGCGCGATCCGGTCAGCCCCTCGATCATCGCGCCTGTCAGGCGCACCGGATCGACGCCCCAGTGCGAGCGGAAGCGCTTGTCCTCGACCGCGACCATCGCGTTGGTCATGTTCTCCGGGATGTCGCGATAGGCAATCCACTCGCCGAAGCTCGGCCCGATCTCGACCAGCTCGCGCCCGTCGCGCGCGCGCACGAGGATCGTCTGGCCGGGCTGGGTGGCCTTCAGCGTCGCGTAGCTGGGGAGCGAGGAGGCGGCGAAGCCGACCGCGCAGACAAGGAACAGGAGGCCGAGCGCGGCAAGTCCGCCGCCCCACACCATCGCGCGCCGCAGCCAGAACCGGAAACGCGAGGGCGCTTGGCCGCCTCCCGCCGGCCCGCCGCCGCGGGCGGGGCCGGTACGCTCCGCCGCCGCGCGCCGCGCGCCGCGGGCGTCCTTGTTCTGCAACCGCTCACCCCTTTTCGACATGACCTGTGCCCATCCGATGGCCGCCTCGCTACCGGGCGGCTCGCGGGCCCATGCATAGGGAAGTTGTAACCGCCGGTGAACCCGGCTTTACGCGTGGCTCCCCCGCGCCGGCTCAGCCGGCCGCCGGAGTGAAGATCAGCGCCGCCGAGTTGATGCAATAGCGCAGGCCGCCCTGTTCCGGAGGCCCGTCCGGGAAGACATGGCCGAGGTGCCCGCCGCACTTGCCGCAGCGCACCTCGGTGCGGACCATTCCGTAGCTGGTGTCGCGGTGCTCCTCGATCACCTCCTCGTCGGCGGGCCGGGTGAAGGCGGGCCAGCCGCAGCCGGAATTGTACTTGGCGGTCGAGTAGAACAGCTGGGTCCCGCAGGCGGCGCAGTGGTATTCGCCCTCGTCGTAGAACTTGTCGTATTCGCCGGTGAAGGCGCGCTCCGTGCCGGCCTCGCGCAGGATGTGATACTGCATCGGGGTGAGCTTCTCGCGCCACTCGGCGTCGGTCAGGCTGCGGGGATCGTCGGTCATGGAATGTCCTCTCTGCTCGGCGCCAATATCGGCGCGGCAGGGGCAATTCGCAAGCGTGCGGGCGGGCGTTACCCGTCGAGCAGGGCGTAATGCGGCGGCGGCTTGATGACGTCCATCCGTTCGGTGAGCAGCGGGCGGAAGCTCGGGCGGCTCTTGAACACCGCGTACCAGCCGCGCGACTGTTCGTGCCCGGTCCAGTCGATCCCGCCGAGATAGTCCGCGACCGAGATCTGCGCCGCGGCGGCAAGATCGGCGAGGCTCATCGTCGCGCCCGCCACCCAGGGGCGGTTGTCGATCAGCCAGTCGAGGTAGTCGAGGTGCCCGTGCGCCATCTTCATCGCGTCGCGCAGCGCGCGGCTGTCGGGAGGCTGGCGCAGGATGCGCTTCTTCATCCGCTCGGAGAGCAGCGGGGCGGTGACGTCGGCGTAGAAATTCTCGTCGAACAGCGCGACCAGCCGGCGGATTTCGGCGCGCTGGGTGGCGGTGCCGTTGATCATCGGATTGCGGTCGACCGTCTCCTCGAAATACTCCGCGATCGCGCGGCTGTCGGGGATGGTGATCGCCTTCTCGCGGTTGACGATCACCGGGGTGCGCCCTGCCGGGTTCAGGTTGAAGAACATCTCCGAGGCCGCCCAGGGGTCCTCGCGCACCAGATCGAAGGGGATGTTCTTCTCGCTCAGCAGCAGCCGGATCTTGCGGCTGAACGGGCAGAGCGGGAACTGGTAGAGGTGCCACATGATGCGCCGGTCCATGCCCCATCCGGCGCGGCGAATCCAGCACAGGGGAGGGTGCGGGCGGGGGTTTTTCGCCCCTGATTACAATCCTGCGGCCGATTTCATCAGCTGGCAGGCGGGCATCAGCGCCGCGATGCGCTCCGCGCCGTCGGGCCGGTCGTGATCCTCGACCCCGGCCTCGGCGAGCGCGACCACGTCCTCGCGGGTGAGGCCGGCCTCGTCCATGAGCTTGGCCATGACCCGCACGAAGAACTCGCGCCCGCCGCCCGCCGCGATATCGGGATAGGCGCTCCCGCGTGCATCGCCCACCCGCTGCCAGCGGCTGACCGTGGCGAAGGCAATCGCGCAGCGCGCCGCGGCGGCCTGCTCTATGGGCAGCGCGTCGATGGTCACAGGAGCCCGGGGCGGCGGCGCAGGCTCAGCGGCGGGCGTGTCCTGGAGCGCGAGCGCGGCGAGAAGAAAGGGCGTGAGCATGGCCTCTCCTATGGCCTGCGAGATGAACCTGTGGCTACCGGAAAAGCGCGTTGCCGCAGCAGGTCGTCCGTCCTATGCCCTCGCCACCTTACGCAAGGAGAGGGGAAATCATGTTCAGTCACGTGATGGTGGGCACCAGCGATTTCGATCGCGCCAAGGCTTTCTACGACAGCGTTCTCGCCACGCTCGGCGCGAAGCCCGGGATGATCAACGTCGCCGCCACCGGCCACAAGCGTGCCTTCTGGATGCACAATGGCGGGATGTTCGCGATCAGCGAGCCGATCAACGACCAGCCCGCGACCTGCTCGAACGGCTCGACCATCGGCTTTGCCTGCGACAGCCTCGAGCAGGTGCAGGCCTTCCACGACGCCGCGGTCGCCGCCGGCGGCAAGTCGATCGAGGATCCCCCGGGCCCGCGCGTGGGAGCGATGGGCACGCTCAACCTCGGCTACGTCCTCGACCTCGACGGTCACAAGCTGTGCATGCTGCATAGAGCCTGATGTGTTTGCGCGTTCACTGACGTGAACGGCAGACCCCCCGCCCCACCTCCCCACCCGGCCACCATACCGTAATGGTATTCTTGGTGGCCGGGTGGGGAGGTGGGGCGGGAGGTCTGCGCCGCGCGATAGCGCGGCCGCCAATCAACGACTTAATTCAAACACCGCGAATTCGGCGCGCCAGTTTGCCGCTGGCGCGCCGATCTGTTTCTCATTCGCGAAGAACCACGCCTGCTCGATCCGCGCCCTCTTTATCCGGACGAGGTCGCGGAAATCCTCGACCGTCACATGGTGGATGTTCTGCGTCTCGTACCAGCTCACCGGAAGCGCGCGGGTGACCGGCATCTTCCCCCCGAACATCAGCGCCGCGCGGGTGCGCCAGTGGGCGAAATTGGGGAAGGACACAAAGGCGCGCCGCCCGACCCGCAGCAGCTCGTCGAGGATCAGGTCGGGCCGGGTCGCGGTCTGGAGCGTCTGGCTGAGGATCGCGTAATCGAACGCCTTGTCGGGGTAGTTGGCGAGGTCGACATTGGCATCGCCCTGCACCACCGAGAGCCCCCGCGCGACGCAGCGCTCCACCAGCGCGCCGTCGAGCTCCATGCCGCGCGCATCGCACCCGCTCGCGCTCTCGAGCTCGGCCATCAGCGCCCCGTCCCCGCAGCCGATGTCGAGCACGCGGCTGCCCGGCGCGACATGGGCCGCGATCGCGGCGAGGTCGGGGCGGAGGGTCATGCGTAGACCTGCGGGTCGTGGCGCTCCATCGCGAGCGCGGGGTTGGCGAGCGGCGTCCAGCCGAACTGGGCGTAGAGGCCATGGGCGTCGCGGGTCATCAGCATCCATCGCCTGAGGCCCTGCAATTCCGGATGAGCATGGAGCGCGGCCACCATCGCCTTGGACAGCCCCTGCCCGCGATTGGCGTCGAGCACGTAGACGTCGGCGAGGTAGGCGAAGGTCGCCCTGTCGGTGACCACCCGCGCGAACGCGACCTGCGCGCCAGCATGGCGTACCGCGACGCACAGACTCCCCGCCAGCGCCCGCTGCACGGTCTCGAGGGGGATGCCGCGCGACCAGTAGCTCGTCGTCAGGTAGGCATGCGCCGCCACCGCGTCGATGGCGTCCTGGTCGGTGACGAGCGTGTAGCCTTCGGGAAGCGCGGTCATTCCACGAACCCCTTCACCACCCGGTCGAGCTGGGCGTGTTCGAGGAGGAAGGAGTCGTGCCCGTTCGGCGCGGAGAGTTCAACGAAGCTGACCTTGGCGCCGGCGGCGTTGAGGGCATGAACCACGTGGCGGCTCTCCGCGGTGGGATAGAGCCAGTCGGTGTCGAAGCTGACGATGCAGAAGCGCGCCTCGGTGCCCCGGAAGGCGTCGGCGAGCTTGCCGCCGTGCTCCTCGGCCCCGAACTCCTCGGCTAGGTCGAAATAGTCCATCGCGCGGGTGATGTAGAGATAGGAGTTGGCATCGAACCGCCTGGTGAAGCCGCTGCCCTGATAGCGCAGATAGCTTTCGACCTGGAAATCGGCGTCGAAGCCGAAGCTCTTGGCGTCGCGGTCCTGGAGCCGCCGGCCGAACTTCTCGGTCAGGCCGGCCTCGGAAAGGTAGGTGATGTGCGCCGCCATCCGCGCCACGGCGAGGCCGTTGTCGGGCTTGGCGTCGGCCGCATAGTAGTTGCCCTCGGCCCAGGCGGGATCGGCCATGATCGCCTGCCGTCCGACCTCGTGGAAGGCGATGTTCTGCGCCGAGTGCCGCGCGGTCGAGGCGATCACCAGCACCCGCGCGGCGCGCTCGGGCCAGTTGGCGGCGAGGCTCAGCGCCTGCATCCCGCCCATCGAGCCGCCGACGACGGCGTGGAGCTTCGCGATCCCCAACCCGTCGAGCAGCGCGACGAGGCCCCTCACCATGTCGCGGATGGTGATGACCGGGAAGCGCATCGCGTAGGGCGCGCCGTCGGGGGCGAGGCTCGCGGGGCCGGAGGAGCCCATGCACGAGCCGATGACGTTGGCGCAGATCACGAAGTGGCGGCTGGTGTCGATCGGCTTGCCCGGGCCGACCATCCGCTCCCACCACCCCGGCTTGCCGGTGATCGGATGCGGGCTCGCCAGATACTGGTCGCCGGTCAGCGCATGGCACACCAGCACCGCGTTCGAGGCGTCGGGCGCGAGCGTGCCGTAGGTCTCGTAGGCGATCTCGCACGCCTCGAGCACCTGCCCGCTGTCGAGCGGCAGGGGGCGGGGGATGCGATAGACGGGCGAAAGGATCGACAAGGGTGCGCCTGACAGGGGGACTTTTCGAGGAGCGCCCCCATAACCGTTCGTCCCGAGCTTGTCGAAGGGCTGTTTTTCTATAAGCGGGCTTGCGATGAACGCCAGACCCGAACCCAAGCCCTGGATCGCCGAGATCCACGCCTACGTCCCCGGCAAGTCGAAGTCGGCGAGCGGGCGGCCGCTGGTGAAACTCTCGGCCAACGAGAACCCGCTCGGCTCGAGCCCGGCGGCGCTGGCGGCGCTTGCCGAGGCGCACGTCGCGGCCGACTATCCCGATCCCGACGCGCGCGCGCTGCGGGAGAAGATCGCCGAGGTGCACGGGCTCGACCCCGACCGGATCGTGTGCGGCACCGGCTCGGGCGAGCTGCTGCACTGCGCGGTGCAGGCGCTCGCCGGGCCGGGGGACGAGGTGCTCGCCTCGCGCTATTCCTTCTCGCTCTACCCGCTGCTCGCGCAGAAAGTGGGCGCGACGCCGGTGCTCGCCGAGCCCGAGGGCTACGGCGCGAGCGTCGACAACCTCCTCGCCGCCGTCACCGCGCGGACCCGGGTGGTGCTGCTCGACAACCCGAACAATCCGGTCGGCACCTTCCTGCCGCTCTCCGAGGTGGCGCGGCTCCACGCGGGGCTGCCCGCCGACGTGCTGCTGGTGGTCGACGAGGCCTATGGCGAATATGTCGATCCCGCCCACCAGCGCGCCGCTTTCGACCTTGCCGCGGCGCACGAGAACGTGCTGGTCAGCCGCACTTTCTCAAAGGCTTACGGCCTTGCCGCCGAGCGGGTCGGCTGGGTGACGGGGGCGCCGCACCTCGTCGATCTCGTCAACCGACTCAGGGGCGCGTTCAACGTCTCGGTGAGCGGGCAGAAGGCGGCGCTGGCGGCGCTCGGGGACCAAGCCTTCGTCGCCGCCGCCCGCGAGCACAACGCCCGCGAGCGCGCCCGGCTGGCCGAGGCGATCGCGGGGCTCGGCAATCACGGCATCTCGGCCTCCCCGAGCGAGGCGAACTTCCTGCTTGTGCACTTCGAGGGCGCGGTCACGGCCGGCCAGGCCCTCGAGGCGCTCTCCGACGCGGGCTACGCGGTCAGGCACCTGCCCTCGCAGGGGTTGCCCAACAGCCTTCGCATCACCATCGGCCGGACCGAGGACATGACCCGGGTGATCGCCACCCTTCGCGCGCTGTGCGGGGAGGCGGCATGAGCATTCGCTCGGTCGCGATCATCGGGCTCGGGCTGCTCGGCGGGTCGATCGGGCTGGCGGTCCAGGCGCGCGCGCCGGACATCGCCACGAAGGGCTGGGACCGCGACCCCTCGGTGCGCGAGCGGGCCGCCGCGCGCGGGCTGATGGGCCACGTGTATGACACGCCCGAGGACGCCGTCGCTGAGGCCGACCTCGTCATACTCTGCGTCCCTGTCGGCGCGATGGGCGATGCGGCCCGCGCAATCGCGCCGGGGCTCGCACCCCACGCGATCGTCAGCGATGTCGGCTCCTCCAAGGCCGCGGTCGCCGAGGCGCTGGCCGCCGCGCTCCCCGGGGTCACCGTCATCCCCGCCCACCCGGTCGCGGGGACCGAGCAGTCCGGGCCCGAGGCGGGCTTCGCCTCGCTCTTCGCCGGGCGCTGGTGCATCATCACCCCGCCCGAGGGTGTCGACAGCCAAGCCCTTGAAGCGCTGAGCGATTTCTGGACGCAGCTCGGCTCCAAGGTCGAGATCATGGACGCCGCGCACCACGACCTCGTGCTCGCCGTCACCAGCCACATCCCGCACCTCATCGCCTACACCATCGTCGGCACCGCGAGCGATCTCGAGGACGTCACCCAGAGCGAGGTCATCAAGTATTCCGCGGGCGGTTTCAGGGACTTCACCCGCATCGCCGCCTCGGACCCGGTGATGTGGCGCGACGTGTTCCTGACCAACAGGCAAGCCGTGCTCGAGATGCTCGGGCGCTTCACCGAGGACCTGACCGCGCTCCAGCGGGCGATCCGTTCGGGGGACGGGGACACTTTGTTCGACCTCTTCACCCGCACCCGCGCGATCCGCCGGGCGGTGATCGAGCAGGGCCAGGACGACGAACGCCCGGACTTCGGACGCGGCCATGGCGAGTGACGATGTTTCACGTGAAACATCGCGAAACCCGGGGGTCTGGCGGGGGTCTGGTGGGGGTGTGAAGGGGGTCCAGCCGAGGGTAGCGGGGGCCTGACCGCACTTTCGGGCCGGCTGAACGGACCCTGCGATTCACCCCGCCGCGTTCAGCACATTGATCGCCGCGTGGACCCGCGCCTCGACCTCCTCGCGCGGCAGGCCCGCGGGGATCATCTCGCCGACCCGGTAGGTGATCCGCCCGGGCCGCTTCACCACCCGGTGATAGAGCCGCCCGCTGTCGACCGCGATCGGCACCACCGGCAGGCGCAGCAGCTTGTAGAGCCCGGCGAACCCGGCCTGGAGCGGCGGCTGCGTGCCGTGGGGAACGCGCGTGCCCTCGGGGAAGATCACCAAGGGGCGGCCCGCCTCGACCCGCTCCTTCGCGGTCGCGATCATCATGCGCAAGGTCTTCGCCCCCTCCTCGCGCGCCACCGGGATCAGGCCGTAGACGAGCGCCGAATAGCCCCAGCCGGGGATGCGGAACAGCTCCTGCTTGGCGAAGACCGCCGGGTAGGCGAACAGCCGCGGGGTGTCGATCGCCTCGAAGAAGGCCTCGTGCTTGACCGCGATCAGCACCGGGCCGGCCGGCAGCTCGCCCTCGAGCACCACCTCGATCCCGAGCACGTGGCGCACGCACCACAGGTGCCAGCCGCCCCATGTCGCCACCACCGGCGCCAGCCAGCGCTTCTGCGCGATCACGGCGATCACCGAGGCGCTCACCAGCAGCGCGCTGCCGCCATAGAACAGCACGTAGAAGGCAAGGCTCCGCAAGGCGGCGAGGAGCCAGCTCACAGGTCGATCAGCCCGGCCGCGCGGCTCGCGATCAGCTTGTGATATTCGAGGAACAGGGTCCGCAAATTGGGCTGCGAGCGCACCGCGTCGCGGATCACCGTGACGTGACCGGGCAGCGTCCGGTCGAGCTCGCCCGCGGCGCGGCGCATATGCCAGTCGGTCGTCACCAGCCGCAGCGAGCGGACCTCGTTCTGCGCCACCCACTTGGCGGTCTCGGCGGCGTTGGAGCGGGTGTCGACCGCCGCGTAGCCCAAGGTGATGCAGCACGCCATCTCGCGCGGGGCTACGCCGAACTCGGCGGCGAATTCCTGCGGGCGCACCTCGGGATCGACGCCGCTCACCAGCATCTTCTTGGCCTTGCCCTCCGCCAGCACCGCGAGCCCGCGGGCGATCCGCCCCGGCCCGCCGGTCGGCACGATCACCGCGTCGGTCGTCACCCCCTCCTCGGCCGGGCGCGGCAGGGCGACGACGAACCACAGGAAGCCGATCGCCCAGACGAGGAACAACAGGGAAAGGGCACGCCGGAACATCGTTGTGCCCCTAGAGCATGTCCTTGAGGGCAAGCGCAATGGTGATGCGCGCGGTGGCGAGCGCGAGCAGCACCCCGGCGAGCGGGATGCAGGCGATCGCCAGCCAGTCGCCGAGCAGCAGCCCGCCGCCGCTCACCATCCCGCTGTCGAGCGCGGCGAACTGCCGGCCGAGCAGCCACACCGCCCCCGCGCCCGCCAGCCCGCCGAGCACTGCGCCGAAGGCCGCCTCGCGCACCACGTCGCGCAGGAACACCGCGGCGATCTGGCGCTGGCTCGCGCCCAAGAGGTGCATGATCTCGACCGTGTCGCGCGCCGCGGCGAAGGCGTTGCGCACCGCGAGCCACACCGCCGCCGCGGTGGCGAGCGCGACGAGCGCGATCAGCCCGAAGGCGAGATATTCGAGCGCCGCGAGCGCGTCCTCGACCGGGCCCAGCCATGTCCCCTGCGCATCGACCCGCGCGCCGGGAACCTCGGCGGCGAGCGCCTGTTCGATCCGCGCGACCTCGCCCGGGGTGGCGGGGCGGGTCAGCTCGACGTCGATCAGCGCGGGGATCGGCACGTCGCCGCTCGCCGCCCCCTCGCCGAGCCAGGGTTCGAGCATCGCGGTGAGCTCGGCCTCGGGTACCAGCCGCACCGCCTGCACCCCCTCGAGCCCGGTGAGGAGGCGCGCGGCGGCGGCACCGCGCGCGGGGCGCAGGTCGGGGTTGGGCTCGATCACCTGCACGCTGATCGCGCGCGACAGCCCGGCATTGGCGCTCGCCGCGAGATTGCCGAGCGCAAGGCCCCCGGCCGCCGCGATCACCACCAGCGCGATCAGGATCGCGATCACCCAGGGGATCGGCCCGGTCAGCCGGGTCGGCGGCAGCAGCCGCGCCGCCGCCCGGCCGCGGGGCCGTTCGGGCGCGCGCGCGGCCTCGTCGCTGTCCGGCTCGGCGGGAAGCGGGGGAAGCGTGCTCATGCAGCGCTTCCCCCGCTCCCGCCCGGCCCCGAGGGGCGCGGCGGGTAGCGCAGCGCGCCGGTCGGATCGGAGAGCTGGCCCTTGTGGAGCCGCATGATGAGGCTGTCGGGCACCTTCTTCAAAAGGTGGACGTCGTGGGTCGCGACCACCACCGTCGTGCCGACGCGGTTGTTCAGCGCCTCGAACAGGCGCAGCAGCTTCAGCGCCATGTCCGGGTCGACGTTGCCGGTCGGCTCGTCGGCGATCAGCATCTTGGGCCGGGCGATCACCGCGCGCGCGATCGCGACGCGCTGCTGCTCGCCGCCCGAGAGCGTCTGCGGGACGGCATGGGCGCGGTGGGCGAGCCCCACCCAGTCGAGCATGTCGCCGACCGCCTTCACCACCTTCCTCTCCTCGGTCCCCGCGAGCCGCAGCGGCAGCGCGACATTGTCGAAGGCGGTGAGGTAGGGGACGAGGCGGAAGTTCTGGAACACCACGCCGAGCCGGCGCCGCAGCTCGGGCAGGCGGCTCTGCGGCATGGTGACGAGATCGTGCCCGAACATCCGGATCGCCCCGCGCGAGGGGGCCTGCGCGAGGTAGAGCATCTTCAGAAGGCTGGTCTTGCCCGCCCCGCTCGCGCCGGTGAGGAAGTAGAAGCTGCCCGGGTAGAGCGTGAAGGAGAGGTTGCTCAGCACCTCGGGGTCGGTGCCGTAGCGCAGCCCGACGTTGTCGAATTTGACGTGGCCTTCGAGGGAAGCGCTCATCGCTTGCGCACCTAACAGGGGGCCGGGCGGCGGGGAAGCCGCAGAACGCGCGAAGTTGCGCCGCGACCGGCGGTTTTGGGCTGCGCAATGTGGAAAACGCGTCACAAATCGGACGCCCGGCGGCCCGCGCTCTTGTGCGCGGGAGAGCGAAGACTATCACCTGATGTGCAATGATCATCGCCTGCCCAGCCTGTGGCACCCGTTACGCCGTGCCCGATGCCGCGATCGGCAACGAGGGGCGCACCGTGCGCTGCGCCAAGTGCAAGCACAGCTGGTTCCAGGAGCCGGGCGAGCTCGAACTGACCACCCCGGCCCCCGCGCCCGAGGCAGCGCCGCCGCCGCCGCCGCCTCCGGTTCGCACGCCGACGCCTCCGCCCGCGGCCGCTCCGACGCCGCGGCCCGCCGCCGAGCCGCCTGCCGCGGCGCCCTCGGTGAGCCACTGGCGCACCCCCGAACCGGAGCCCCGGCCCGAGCCTGCGCCGCCCTCCGCCGAGCCGCGCAACTACGGCGAGGACGACGCCCCGCTCGCCGCGCGCGCGCTGCGCCGCGGTCTCGGCGTGCCGGGCGAGGCCGGCGCGCCTCCGCCGCCTCCGCCTCCTCCGCCGCCCCCTCCCCCGCCGCCCCCGGTGTTCGACGACCCGCCGGCCGCCTTTCCGGACGCGCCGCTCGCCGGGGACGGCGCGGGCTATGCCGAGGACGAGGGCGACTTCGACGAGGACGGCGGCTCGCAGTTCGATTACCGCGCGCCCTTCACCCGCCCGCGCAACACCCTGCGGCTGTGGTGGATCGCGGTAGTGCTCTTCGCCGCGCTCGCCGGGGCGGGGGTCTTCGCGATCAACCAGTACGGCCCGCCCGACTGGCTGCCGATCCAGCGCCCGACCTTCGGGGTCGGCCAGCCCGGGCTCACGCTCGACTTCCCCAAGGCGCAGATGGGCAAGGAATCGCTCGAGAACGGCGAGGAGATCTTCCGCGTGCGCGGCACCATCACCAACACCGCGAGCGAGAGCCTCGACGTGCCCGATCTGCTCGTGGTGTTCAGCGACCGGCGCGAGCGCAATGTCGGCGACTGGGTGGTGCGCCCCGCCAAGCGCCGCCTCGCGCCGGGCGAGACCGTGACGGTGACCGAGGCGATCGCCAACATTCCGCCCGGCGCAGCGGAGGCCGCGCTCGGCTGGGCGCCGCGCTAGGCTCCCTTTTCGGCCTCTTTCCCGGAGGCGGCGTTTAAGCCCTTGCGCAGGTCCCGGCCCCTTGCTAGGGGCGCGCTCCTACCGCGGGGCCGCCTTTCTGGCAGCCCCGGCAAACCCCGAGTGCGGTCGTGGCGGAACTGGTAGACGCGCAACGTTGAGGTCGTTGTGGGCGAAAGCCCGTGGAAGTTCGAGTCTTCTCGACCGCACCAATCTTACTCCGAGGAAATCGCGATTTCTCGCCTTCGGGCGCGCCGGCCTTCGCGAGCGGCGTGGCCGCTGCGGGATTCCGCTGTCCGCTGCCGCCTCGGGCCGGATCAGATGAAGCCGAGGCTCCCGTCCGCCCGCGCGATGCCGACGCGGTTGACGATGAAGGGGCGGTAGGCGCGGCTGGCGATTGTGTCGACCGCGACGAAACTCGCCGTCGCCGCCTCGCGCGCCATGTCGAGGCGGACATAGCCCTGGTGCATGTTGTCGGTCCACGCGACCTCGCGGACGTGCTCGGCGAAGGCCGTGTCGAGCGCGCGTGACAGCGCCTCGCCGAAGCCGCTGTCGACGAAGTCGCCGGGCGAGGTGATCCCGGCGGTGCCGAGCTCGACCCCGACCGGGCGGCCCGCGGCGTCCTTGAGGCTGTTGGCCCAGAAACTGTGGCTGTCGCCGGTGAGGAACACGAGGTCCGCCGCCCCCGCCTCCCGCGCGAGGTCGTAGAGGCGTTCGCGCGCCCAGGGGTAGCCGTCCCAGGTGTCGGGGTAGAAGGGCAGGCCCGCGCGCCCCTTGGCGGCGAGCTGGCGCGCATTCTCGAGCGCCGCGCCGGTGAAGGGCGCGCCGGGCGCGTCGGGATCGGGGAGGACGCCGAGCGCCACGAGGTCGGGCACGTCGGTGCGCGCGATCGGGATGGCGTTGCCGATCAGCCGCCACGGCTGCCCGGCCGCGACCGATGCAGCGAGGCTGCGCGAAAGGTCCGCCTCGCATTCCGCCGAGATCATCCGCCGGCCGGGCGCGCCCAGCACGTCGCGGCGAAAGGCCGCGACTGCCGCAGCGTCGCCCGCTTTGCCCAGAATCGGCGCGTAGTCGATCTGCTCGGCGCGCGCGGTGTGGCGGGTCTCGAGCGTCGCGAGGGTCGCGAGGTCGCCGAAGCTGTAGCTGCGCCAGAACTCGATCCGGGTGGCGCCGGGGCGGGCGAGCCATTCGGGTTCGCGGACCGGCATCCACTCGTAATAGGCGCGGATCGAGGCGTCGCGGCGGGCCTGCCAACCGCCTTCCGTGGCGCTCTGGTGGTTCTGCGCGCCGCCGGTCCAGGGGTTGTTGGCGCTCTCGTGATCGTCCCAGCAGGCGAGGAAGGTGTGCGCGGCGTGCATCGCCTGCGCGCCGGCGTCGGTCTTGTATTGCGCGTGGCGGCGGCGGTAGTCGGCGAGGCTGACGATCTCGCGGGGCGGATCGTGCCGCCGCCCGAGCCCGCGCGCGGTCGCGTCGCCCCACTCGTCGTGCCCGTATTCGTAGATGTAGTCGCCGGTGTGGAGGACGAAATCGACCGCCGGGTCATGGGCGATCGCGTCGTAGGCGTTGAAGTGGCCGAAGGCGAAGTTCGAGCACGAGGCGAGGGCGATGCCGAGCCGGTCGAGCCGCCCGGTCGGCAGGGTGCGCGCGCGGCCGACGGGGGAGACCGCGCTGCCGAGGCGGAAGCGGTAGTGATAGGTTTCGCCCGCAGCGAGCCCGGTGGCGAGCCACTTGACGGTGTGATCGCGCTCCGGGCCCGTCGCGAGTTCGGCGCGGGCGGCGATCTCGGCGAAGTGCGGGTCGCGGGCGATCTCCGCGGTCACCCGCGCCTCGCCCGAAGTGGTGACCCGGGTCCACAGCACGAGGCTCTCCGCATCGGGATCGCCGCTCGCGACGCCGTGGTGGAACGGGCCGTCCTGCGGGACATCGGCAGCGGTCGCGGGCAGGGTCAGGACGGCGCTCCCCGCGGCAAGCGTGCCGAGCGTGGTGCGGCGCGAGACGGGCCTGTCGAGGGGGTTGCGGATCACGGCTGGGGCCTCGTCGCGAAAGCAGGAGGGCCGGCCCGGCAGGACGCGCCTGCCGGGCCGGCCTCGCGGGCTCAGAAGCCCTTGCGCAGGGTCACGAAGAACTGCTGCGGCGCGCCCGCGAGCAGGGTCTGGTTGTCGCCCGAGAAGCCGAAGCCGTTCGAGCCGATCGTGCCGACATATTCCTCGTCGAAGAGGTTGGTGACGGTCCCCTCGATGGCCAGCCCGTCGAGGAAGCGGTTGTCGCTCTTGAGGCGGAAGCCGATCAGCGCGTCGACGAGCACGCGGCCCTCGACCGAGCGGTCGTTCGAATAGGTGAAGAACCGCTCGGAGGTGTAGTTGCCGTTGGCCCGCGCGTAGAACTGGCCGTCGTCATAGGCGAGTTCGAGGTTGGCGATGCTCTCGGGGCTGTCGACCACGGTCTTGCCCTTGGTGCGCTGCACCACGGTGCCCGACTGGTTGATCACGTCGTCGCGGTAGGTGTTGTCGTTGTAGGCGTAGCTCGCGGTGACGGTGAAGGCCGACACCGGCTGCCACTGCACCCCGATCTCCGCACCCACCGAGCGCACGTCGCCGACGTTCGAGAGCAGCGCGGCGTTGCCGACGATGCCCGGGCCCTGCGGGATGGCGAGCAGGCGGTTCGAGAAATTGACGAGGTAGGCAGCGATCACGCCCGAGAACTGACCCTCGCCGAAGCGGAAGCCGCCTTCGAAGGTGTCGGTCTTTTCCGGCTCGATCCGGTCACGCAGCGCGGCGAAGCCCGCGGCCGAGGTCGCGAAGGGACCGGTGGTCGCAGCGGCGGTGAAGGCGCGCTGGTTCTGGGTGAAGCTCGCGAAGAGCTCAGCTCCGCCGGCGAGCTTGTAGAGCACGCCGACCTGCGGGAGGAACAGATCCTCCGACTTGATCTCCCCGAGCGCGAGCGGGCCCGGGGTGGGGTTGATCGGGGTGGCCTCGAGCTTCACCGACTGGCCCTTGAACCCGGCGGTGACGGTGAAGGCGTCCGAAATCTCCCACTGGTCCTGCACCGCATACTGGAAGGTCTTGGTGTTGTAGGCGTTGTTCCACTGGGTGAAGAACGGGTTCGACTGGTAGTCGAGCGCGCTGCGTCCCGGCACGGTCAGGCTGGAGCCCATGTCGTAGAAGCGGCGCGCCTGCTCGAAGTCGTTGTTCTCGTACCACAGGTCGAGCCGCAGCGTGTGCGCGCCCAGTTCGGCCTCGAGGTTGCCGAGCACGCCGAGGCGCTCGATCTCGTATTCGGTGGTGCGGAAGCTGATCGGCAGGCCGCCGCTCGGGCTGGCGACATAGGGCGTGATCCACGAGCCCTGGCCCTTGTTGGTGTGGTAGTAGACCTGGAGGCCCGCGCTCACCGCCTCGCCGAACTGCTGGTCGATCCGCCCGCTCGCGAGCCAGTCGCGGCGCAGGCCGGCGGCGTCGAAATAGGCATCGTCGACCGAGGTGATCGGCGCGGGCCAGGCGGTTCCGAAGGTGTTGGGACCGACCACGACGCCGGTGCCGCCCGACAACCCGGCGGCGCTCCGGTTCGCGCCGATGAAGGCGAGACGCACCGCCAGCGGCCAGTCGTTCGAGATGTTGTCCCAGTCATAGCCCAGCCGGTTGATCATCTCGAGGCTGAGGTCCTGGTAGTCGCTCTCCTTGCGGTCGGAGAAGTTGACGAAGGCGGTGAAGGTGGTGGAGGGGCTCAGGTCCGCGACCAGCTTGGCGTTGACCTGGGTCGAGCGCTGGGTGCCGAAGCCCTTCCACTTGTCGGCGTCGATATGCGCGGCGCTGATATAGGCCTTGAGCCCGCCGAGATCGCCGGTGTCGAGCGCGCCGAAGACGCGGAAGGTGTTGCTGTCGCCGTAGGTCGCGTTGCCGGCGATGCCGAGCTCGTCCTGCGGATCGCGGCTGAAGAACTCGATCGTCCCGCCGAGGTTCGAGGTCGAGGCGGTGCCGAGCGCGCCCGCACCCTGGCTCACGCGGGTCTCGCCGATGTTGTCGGCGATGATCGCGCGGCTGATGTGGAGGCCGTTGGTGTTGCCGTAGCTCATGTCGCCGAGCGGCACGCCGTCGAGCGTGAAGCCCAGCTGGTTCTGGTTGAAGCCGCGCAGGGTGATGCGGGTCGACCATTCATAGGTGCCGAAGGGGTCGGCCGACTGGAAGTTGACGCCGGGCAGCTTGCGCAGCGCGATAAAGGGGCTCGAGCCGGCGGTGGTGAGCGCGATGTCGGCGGCGCCGATCTCGGTCACCTGGCGCACTTCGCCCTTGCCGTAGACCATGATCTCGCCGCCGTCGGTCGTCTCGGCGGTCTCGGCATCGGCGGCCGCGGCGACGGCGGTCGTCTCGGCGGTTTCGGCCTCGGCGGCGAAGGCCTGCGCGGGGATCGCGAGGCCGATGATCGCGGCACTGGAGAGGAAAGCGTGACGCAGGATCGAGGATTTCATTGTGCTGTGCCCCTGGCTTGGTTGTGGTTGCCGCGGCAGCGCCTAGTCCCGCGATGTTGCGGTTCGGTGAGATTTCGGTTGCACCTCGGCGACGCGCGCATGACGATTTCAGGACGTTGCGCCGGCGACACAAACCCCCGCGATCCTGATCTGGGATAATGTGGCAGGGCAGGGAACCGCCGAGGGTCGCGCACGGGGCCGCCGATCGGGGCCGCTTTAGGGCAGGGGCCTTTCGTGACGTCTTTCACCAACAGGCGCATCCTCGTGGCGGACGACGAGCCGCTGGTCGCCCTCATGGTCGCCGACATGCTGGGGGAGCTCGGCGCGATTCCCGTCGGTCCGGCCCGTTCGTTCAAGCAGGTCTCCGCGGTGATCGGCGCGGGCGGCTTCGACGGGGTGGTGCTCGACGTGAACCTCGGCGACGGGTTGAGCTTCCCCGTCGCCCGCGAGTTGCGCGCGCGCGGGATTCCCTGCTGCTTCGCGACCGGCTACGGCGGCGCCGCGATCCCCGAGGAGTTCGCCGACATGGCGGTGCTCCAGAAGCCCTACGGGACGACGGCGCTGGCGCGGTCGCTCGACGTCATGTTCCGCGAGGTGGAACCGCGCCCGGGCGGCGACGACGCGCCGCCGCCCCGGTCCTGACCCGCCGCGATGACCCGCGAGCGCCCGTCATCAGGCGGCGGCACCAACGCCGGCCGCCACCCCGCACCGCCCCGGCCTGCGGACGACCCCGCGGTCGCACACGAGCGGCTCCTGCTCGCGACCGAGGGCGCCGGGGTCGGCACCTACGACCTCGATATCGCAAGCGGCCACGGCTACTGGTCGCCGCGCGCCTTCGCGCTCCTCGGGATGGAACCGACCCCCGACGGCGCGGCGCGGCTCGAGGCCTGGTCGGAGCGCATCCACGAGGCCGACCGCGCGCGCATCGCCGCGGAGCACGCCGCCGCCGCGGCGCGCGGCGGGGCGTGGCAGGCGGAGTACCGGATCGTGAGGGCCGACGACGGCGCGGTCGTCTGGCTCCAGACCTTCGGCCATTTCACCCACACCGCGAGCGGGCACGTCCGCTCGACCGGGGTGGTCATCGACATCACCGAGAAGAAGCAGGCCGAGGCCTCGCTGCGCGAGAGCGAGAGCCGCCTCAGGCGCTCGCAGGAAGCCGGCGGCGTGGGCAGCTACGAGTGGTTCATGGACGGCAGCGGCGGGACCCAGTCCGAGGGTATGCTGCGGCTGATCGGCCTGCCGCCGGGGCGCAACTACACCTTCAAGGAGATCATCGCCCCGGTCCTGCCCGAGGACATGGAGGACGTGATCGCCACCACCCGCGCGATCCGCGAGGGCAGCCCGCGGCGCGAGACCCATTACCGGGTCAGGCGCAGCGACGGCGAGGTGCGCTGGATCCGCGACATCGGCCAGCTCGAACGCGACGAGGCGGGGCGGCCCTACCGCTGGGTCGGGATCGTCCAGGACATCACCGAGGAAAAGCGCGCCGAGGAGCGCCGCGAGCTGCTCATCAACGAATTGAACCACCGGGTGAAGAACACCCTCGCGGTGGTGCAGTCGCTGGCGCACCAGACCCTGCGCTCGGCCCTGCCGCTCGACGCTGCGCGCGCCTCCTTCGAGCAGCGGCTGGTGGCGCTCGCCACGGCGCACGACCTGCTGACCAAGGAGAGCTGGCAGTCGATCGCCATCACCGAGCTGGTCGACGGCGCGCTGAAGGCGCTCGGCGTCGCGGAGAGCCGCGTCGCCGTCGCGGGGCCCGACCTCCAGATGAAGCCCAAGCCCGCGGTCTCGCTCAGCATGGCGCTGCACGAGCTCGGCACCAATGCGATGAAATACGGGAGCCTGAGCGTCGAGACCGGGCGGGTGGCGGTCAACTGGGGGCTCGAGGGCGAGACCTTCGTGTTCTCGTGGGTGGAGCGCGGCGGCCCGCCGCCGCCCGAGGTGCGCCAGCCCGGATTCGGCACACGGATGATCCAGCTCGCGCTCGCCGCCGAGCTCGACGGGAGCGCGGAGCTCCGCTTCGAGGCCGACGGCCTCACCTGCCGCGTCACCGCCCCGCTCGGCAACGCGGTCGAGCCGGGACGCGCGTGAACGGCGCCTTTCCGCTGATCGCGGTCCTCGCGCCGAGCCTTGGCGAGGAGGCCTGAGCGCCGCGCGTGCGCGTCAGCGCGGCGCGGCGCCCTCGAGGAACAGGCGCCAGCTGCACTCGACCCAGGGCGCGACATCGTCCGGGCCGGTGTCGCGTCCCACGACGCACCACTGCATGAGGATGCCGGCGGTCATCTCGATCAGCAGTTCGGCGAGCTGCCAGGGGTCCTCGGGGCGGATCGCCCCCTGCTCCTGCGCCTCCCCGACCAGCTGCGCGCAGCGCGCGATCAGCGGGTCGCGCGCCGGGTCGCTGAAGATCGAGGCGATCTCGGGGAAGCGCAGCGCCTCGGCGATCGACATGCGGTAGAGCGCGACCATCTGCGGATCGACCGCCACCTGCGCCGCGCGCAGCACGATGGCCTTCAGCCGGTCGAGCGGTCCACCGCTCTCGCCGTCCTCGCCGGCGCGCGCCTCGACGATGGTGAGCATGGTGCGATCGACGCAGGCTCTGAAGAGCGAAGCCTTGTCCGGGTAGCGGCGGTAGATCGTGTGCTTGCCGACCCGCGCCTCGCCCGCGATCGCCGCGATCGAGGTCGCCTCGTAGCCCCGCTCGGCGAAGAGCCGCATCGCGGTGTCCAGCACCTTGTCGGTGAGCTGGGCGGATTCGTCGGAACGAGGACGACCGACGCGGACCTGGATCGAGCACAGTGACATCACGGATGCACCACTAAACCGCTTGCGTCGCGAAGGGAAGCCGCTATGAAACGGCACGTATCCGTTCCATTAAAGAAATAAGACATGCCCCCTCTCCTCCCCCGCCGGCACCCCGCCAGCTTCGCCGTTCTCGGCGCGGCGCTGCTGCTCGCGGGCTGCGTCTCGGCGGGACCGATTCGCCCCGCCGAGGTGGCGGTGCCCGGCGCCTTCGAGGGCGAGCGCGGCGCGCTGCCGGCAGCCGCGCTCGACCGCTGGTGGCTCGCCTATGAGGACCCGCAGCTCGCAGGCCTGATCGAGACCGCGCTCGCCCGCGGCACCGACGCGCGTGCCGCCGCGGCGCGCCTTCGGGAGGCGCGGGCGATCCGCCGCGGCGCGCTCACCGACTACGGGCCGCAGGGCAATCTCCAGGTCGGCGCACAGGGGCAGGACACCAGCATCCTGCGCGGCGGCGACTCGGGGCTCGGCAGCGCGCCCGGCACGCCGGGGCAGGACGACCAGAACCCCTTCGTCCAGCAGGGCCTCGTCAAGTCGGGCAACATCGGCTTCGACGTCTCGTGGGAGATCGACCTGTTCGGGCGTCAGGGCGCGGCGCGGCGCGAGGCCGACGCGACCCTTGCCGCCGAGCGCTTCGCCTTCGAGGCGAGCCGCGCGAGCCTCGCCGCGCAGGTCGCCGATGCGCTGTTCGCCGCGCGCGGGCTCGCACTGGAGCTCGAGGATGCGCGGGTCACGCTGCGCATCCAGCAGCAGCTGCGCGCCACCGCCCTCACGCGGGCCGAGCGCGGGCTTTCCGCCGAGACCGACGTCGCGCGGATCGACGCCGACCTCGCCGCCGCCGAGGCCGAGGTCGCGCGGCTCGAGGCCGAGCTCCAGGCCAATGCCCGCGCGCTGCTGGTGCTGACCGGCACGCCTTTCGAGCCGACCGCCGCGCTGCCGCTCGAACCGCTGCTCGCCGCGCTGCCCGCGACCCCGGACGCGCTCCCCGGCGAGCTGCTCGCCCGCCGCCCCGACGTGCGCGAGGCGCAGGCGCGGCTCGCGGCGGCGGCGGGACGGCTCAGGCTCGACGAGCTCGCCTTCTTCCCGCGCCTCACCTTGAACCCCGGCGTCGGTCTCAGCGACAGCCGCGGCGGGATCTTCGACGCGACGAGCTTCGTGTGGACCATCGCCGCCGGGCTCACCGCGCCGATCCTCGACCGCCCGCGTCTCGCCGCGCAGCTGCGCGGGCAGGAAGCGCGGACCGAGCAGGCGGTGATCGCCTACGAGCAGGCCGTGCAGACCGCCTTCTCGGAGAGCGATCAGGCGCTCGTCCGCCTCGCCGCCGACCGCCGCCGGGTGACGAGCCTCAAGGCCGGCGAGGTCCGGGCGCAGCGCGCCTTCGCGGCCGCGCAGCAGCTCTACGCGCGCGGGGTGACCGACCTCCCGACGCTGCTCGATGCCGAGCGCGCCTACCGCGCCAGCCGCACCAACGCGATCCAGGCGCAGGTCCAGGCGCTGCGCCGCTCGGTCCAGGTCTTCAATGCCTTGGGCGGCGGCTGGAACCCCGCCGACACCTCTCTCCCGCAACAGGACACCCCATGACGCTTCGTGCCGGCGCCCTCTTCGGCGCGCTTCTTCTGCTCGCAGGCTGCAACAGCGGCGCCCAGGTCCGCGAGGAAACCCTGCAGGACCAGGCGCGCGCGGTGCGCGTCGCCGCGGTGACGACGCGGCTGCTCGAGGTGCCGATCAGCGCCTCGGGCCGGCTCGTCCCGCGCGAGGAGGCGGCGGTCGGCGCGGAGCTCGCAGGCTACCGGGTCGCGCAGGTGCTCGCCGAGGAGGGCGACGTGGTGCGCCGCGGGGCGGTGCTCGCCCGGCTCGACCCGGCGCTCATCGAGGGCGAGATCGCCCGCGCCCGCGCCGAGGTCGCGCGCGCCGACGCGACCGCGGCGCGCACCCGGCTCGAGGCCGAGCGCGTGAAGGGCCTCGACGGCAGCGGCGTCCTCTCGCAGGAGGCGATCGACCAGCGGCGGATCGCGCAGCGGGAAAGCGACGCCGCGCTCGCTTCGGCGCGCGCGCAGCTCCGGGACCTCACCACCCGCCGCGCGCGGCTCACCCTGCGCGCGCCCGTCGGCGGCACGATCATCGCCCGCAGCATCGCGCCGGGGAGCATCTCGGGCGCCGGGACCGACCCGCTGTTCCGGATCGCCCGCGACAGCCTCATCGAGCTCGCCGCCGAGGTGACCGAGGCCGACCTCGCACGCATCCGTCGCGGTGCCAAGGTCGATGTCACCCTCCCCGACGGCAGCCTCGTCGCGGGCGAGGTGCGCACCATCCAGCCGCGCATCGAGGAGGCGAACCAGCTCGGCATCGTGCGCGTCCGCCTGCCGGTGCGCGAGGACCTGCGCGCCGGGGGCACCGCCACCGCGCGCTTCGCGGGGGCGGCGCGCAATGTCCTCGCCGTGCCCGAGGCGGCGATCCAGTACGGCGCGCAGGGCCCCTCGGTGATGGTCCTCGCCGCCGGCAACCGCGCCCAGCGCGTCGCGGTGCGCACCGGCACCCGCGCAGGCGGCTATGTCGAGCTGCTCGCGGGGCCGAAGCCCGGCACGCAGGTGCTGCTGAGCGGCGCGGCCTTCGTGCTCGAGGGCGATATCGTGCGGCCCGTGAAGGACACCCCCGCCAAGGGAGCGCCCCGCCCGTGAGCCTGCGCATCTCCGCCTGGGCGATCCGCAACCCGATCCCCGTCGCGGTGCTGTTCATCGCGCTCGCGCTCGCCGGCATCGCTTCCTACACCCTGCTCGCGGTCAAGCAGTTCCCAGACGTCAGCTTCCCCGTCGTGCAGGTCACCGTCACCCAGAACGGCGCCGCGCCCGGCGAGCTCGAGACGCAGGTCACCCGCCCCGTCGAGGACGCGGTGGCGGGCATTGCGGGCGTGAAGACGGTGCAGTCGACCGTGGTGCTCGGCGCCTCGACCACCACCATCGAGTTCAAGATCGGCGAGGACGAACAGAAGGTGACGGACGAGGTCCGCACCCGGATCGCGCAGATTCGCGCGAACCTGCCGCGCGACATCGACGAGCCGATCGTCGAGCGGCTCGAGGTCACCAACGCGCCGATCGCCACCTGGGCGGTCGCGGCGCCGGGCATGACCGCCGAGCAGCTCTCGTGGTTCATCGACAACGACCTGACCCGCCGCCTCCAGGGCCTGCCCGGGGTCGCCGAGGTCAGCCGCATCGGCGGGGTCAGCCGCGAGATCAACGTGACGCTCGACTTGGACCGGCTGCGCGGCCTCGGCCTCACCGCGCCCGAGGTCAACCAGGCGCTCGCCCGCTTCAACATCGACGCGCCGGGCGGCACCGCGCGGGTCGGATCGCGCGAGCAGACCATCCGCGTGCTCGGCGAGGCGGACACCATCGAGGCGCTGCGCGCGCTCACCATCCCGACCGGACAAGGCCGCCAGGTGCGCCTCTCCGACGTCGCCTCGATCGGCCCCGGCGCGGCCGAGCAGCGCGCCTTCGCCCGGCTCGACGGGCGCCCGGTGGTCGGCTTCCAGGTCAACAAGACCAACCAGGCGAGCGACGTCGCGGTCGAGGACGCGGTGATCGCCGCGCTGGAGAAGCTCGAGGCCGAGCGCAAGGACATCACCATCACCAAGCTTGTCTCGACCGTCGACGAGACCCGCGCGAGCTTCGCGGCGACGCTGCACGTGCTGATCGAGGGGATGCTGCTCGCCGCGCTGGTGGTGTTCCTGTTCCTGCGCGACTGGCGCGCGACCGCGATCGCCGCGGTCGCCATGCCGCTCTCGCTGGTGCCGACCTTCACCTTCATGCTGTGGTTCGGCTTCAGCCTCAACATCGTCACCCTGCTCGCCCTGACGCTGGTGATCGGCATCCTCGTCGACGACGCGATCGTCGAGGTCGAGAACATCGAGAAGCGCATCGAGCGCGGCGAGCCGCCCTACAAGGCCGCCTTCCTCGGCGCCGACGAGATCGGCCTCGCGGTGGTCGCGACCACCATGACGATCGTCGTGGTGTTCGTGCCGGTGTCCTTCATGGGCGGGATGGCGGGGCAGTATTTCCGCGAGTTCGGCCTGACGGTCGCGGTCTCGGTGCTGTTCTCGCTGCTGGTCGCGCGGCTGGTGACCCCGCTGATGGCGGCCTATTTCCTCAAGGACAAGAAGCGCCACGCGGAGCCGAAGCCCTTCGCGGGGCGCTACCGCCGGACGCTCGACTGGGCGCTCGACCACCGCTGGCTCTCGGTCGGCCTCGGCGGGGCATTCTTCGCCGGGTCGCTGTTCCTCGCGACGCTGCTGCCGACCGCCTTCGTGCCGACCACCGATGCGGGCTTCCTCTACCTGAAGCTTGAAGGCTCGCCCGGCTCGACCGCGCGGAACATGGAGCAGATCGTGCAGGACACGACTGCGATCCTGCGCCGCGAGCCCGATGTCGCCAATGTCTTCGCGCAGGTCGGCTCGACCGCGAGCGCCGGGCCGAACCTCGGGGGTGCAGGCGTGACCGACGGGACCATCACCGTGGTGCTGAAGAAGGACCGCGACCTCTCGACCGACGAATTCAAGCAGAAGATCCGCCCCCTCCTGCGCCTCGTGCCCGATGCGCGGGTGACCACCCAGGGCGGCTGGGGCACCGCCGATGTCGAGATCATCCTCGCGGGCAACGACGGCGACGCGCTCCAGGCCGCCGCCGACCGGGTGCAGCGCGAAATGCGCGGGCTCAAGATCATCAGCGACGTGCGCACCACCACCCCGCCGCCGGGCGGCGAGCTGATCGTCCGCCCGCGCCCCGACGACGCCGCGCGCCTCAACGTCACCTCGGACGCGCTCGCCTCAATCGTCCGGGTCGCGACCATCGGCGACATCGACGCCAACGTCCCCAAGCTCTCGGAAGGCGAGCGCCGCATCCCGATCCGCATCCGCCTGCCCGAGGGGGCGCAGAGCGACCTTGCAGTGCTCGGCGCGCTTCAGGTGCCGACCAGCGACGGGCGCACCACGCCGCTCTCCGCCGTGGCGGACCTCAGCTTCGAGCCCGGCCCGGCGCAGATCCAGCGCTTCGACCGCGAGCGCCGGATCGCGGTGCAGGCCGATCTCAACGGTGCGCAGCTCGGCACCGCGCTCGAGGCGATCGGCAAGCTGCCCGCCTTGAAGAACCTGCCGCAAGGCGTGCGCCAGGCGGTCTACGGCGAGGCGGCCGACCTCGCCGACCTCCAGAAGAACTTCGGTCTCGCGATTGCCTCGGGCGTGCTGCTGATCGTGGGCGTGCTGATCCTCCTGTTCCGCAGCTTCTTCCTGCCGGTCACGATCCTCTCCGCCCTGCCGCTGTCGGTCGGCGGCGCCTTCCTCGCGCTGCTCGCGACCGGCCTGTCGCTGAGCCTTCCGGCGATGATCGGCTTCCTGATGCTGCTCGGGCTTGCCGCCAAGAACTCGATCCTGCTCGTCGAATACGCGATCGAGCGCGAGCGCGAGGGGATGCCGCAGCGCGAGGCGATCATCGCCGCCTGCCGCGAGCGGGCGCGGCCGATCGTCATGACGACGCTGGCGATGATGGTCGGGATGCTGCCCACCGCGCTGGCGATCGGCGAGGGTGCCGAGTTCCGCCAGCCGATGGCGGTGGCGGTGATCGGCGGGCTGATCTCCTCGACCCTGCTGAGCCTCGTGCTGGTGCCGGTGGTCTACGAGATCATCGACGATATCGAACGGCGCATCAAACCGCGCCTCGCCCGTCTCGTCACCCCTCCGCCCGAACAGGAGGAGACGCTGCACGGGGCCCGTCCGCACACCGCGCCTTGATCTCAGGCGCTCGCCGCCGCGACCTCCACCATCCGCTCGCGCAGCCAGGCGAGCAGAGGGTCCGCCCCGCGGTAGCGCGCCCACACCATCACCACGCCGAGCCGCACATTGGCGAGCGGTGGTTCGATCAGCGCGAGCGGCAGCGGCAGGGTGCGGGCGAAGGCGCGCGAGATGGTGGTGACCGCATCCGACGCCGCGACGATCTCGGCCGCGGCGCGGAAGCTCGGCACGATCGCGGCGATCGGCCGCTCGATCCCGGACGCGGCGAGCTCGGCGTCCATGTCGGAGGCGCGGTCGCCGAGCAGCGAGATGAACACGCTGGGGTAGCGCGCGTAATCCTCCCGCGACCAATGCCCGCCGCAGGGATGGCCCTCGCGCACCACCGTCGCTACCCGGTCCTCGACCAGCGGGGCCGACGCCGCGCCGGGCGGCAGGGGCGTGGTATCGAGCGCCAGCGTGACGTCGATCTCGCCGGCGAGCATCTTGCCTTGGAGCCCCGGGCCGATCGGCACCCACTCGATCACCACGCCGGGCGCCTCGCGGCCGACGCGCGCCACCAGCGGCGCGAGGATCAGCGCGGCCTGTGCGTCCGTCATCGCGATGCGCAGGGTGCGCCGCTCGGCGGCGGGATCGAAGGCGGGCTCGGCGAGCAGGCCTTGCAGCTCGCCCAGCAGCGCCGCGAGCGCCGGGCGCAGCGCTTCGGCGCGCGGCGTCAGCAGCGCCCCGCCGGCTCCGCGGACCAGCAACGGATCGCCGAGAAGCTCACGCAGCCGCCCCAGCGCGCGGCTCATCGCCGGCTGGCTCAGCCCCACCTCCTGTCCGGCGCGGGTGGCGTTGCGATGGCGCAGCAGCGCGTCGAGCACCGGCAGGAGGTTGAGGTCAATCGATCGAAGATGCTTCCCAAGCATGGCAGGCATTAGATCATTGCATTGGGCGCATGGTCAAGCCTGCGCTATGCTCCGGGTCATCGAAGGAGAAGCGACATGACGACAGACATCCTGGTGATCGGTTACGGCCCCTGCGGGCGCGAAACGGTCGAGCGGCTGCACGCCCGCGGCACTCCGGTGCGGGTCGCGCAGCGGCGCCGGCCGGCGGACCTGCCCGACGGCGTCGGCTTCACTTCGTGCGACGTGCTCGACCTCGCGCAGCTGCGCGAGGCCGTGGCGGGCGCCGCGCAGGTGGTGCTCACCATCGGCTTCGCCTACGAAGGCCGGGTCTGGGAGGAGGTGTGGCCGCGCACCATGCGCAACCTGCTCGCCGCCTGCGAGGAGGCGGGCGCCCGGCTCGTGTTCCTCGACAACCTCTACATGTACGGGCCCCAGACCGCGCCGCTGGTCGAGACGATGCCGCTTACCGCACACGGCCGCAAGCCCGCGGCGCGGGCAGCGGCGAGCCGCCTGTGGCAGGAGCAGGGCCGGGTGCGTGTCGCGTCGCTGAGGGCGCCCGACTTCTACGGGCCGGGCGTGACGCTCTCGCACCTCGGAGCGACCGGGCTCGCCGCGGTGGCGAAAGGCAAGCTGGCGAGCTTCGTGTTCTCGCCCGACGTGCCGCACGACTACGCCTATACCCCCGACATCGGCCGCGCGATCGTCACCCTGCTCGACGCAGGCGACGATGCCTTCGGACAGGTCTGGCACATGCCTTGCGCGCCGACACGCACCTCGCGCGAGCTGCTCGCGATGGGCGCCGCGGCGGCGGGCACGAAGCTCAGGCTGTTCGCGATCCCGCCGCTGCTGTTCGCCCTGCTCGCGCCCTTCGTGCCGTTCCTGCGCGAGCTCAAGGAAATGCGCTTCCAATGGGACCGGCCCTACCATGTCGACGCGAGCAAATGGCGTGCGCGGTTCTGGAGCGACGTAACCCCCTTCGAGACCGGCGTGGCGGCGACGACCGCCTCGTTCCGGGACTAGGTCGGGACGAGCTCGGAGCGGCCCGGCGTCACTTCTGGAAAACGACCTCGGTGCGCCCCGAGACCATCTGCGCGAGCCGTGCCGCGTCCCAGTTGGTCAGCCGCACGCAGCCGTGGCTCTGGGTCTGACCGACAAGCGCCGGCTCGGGCGTGCCGTGGATGCCGTAATGCTCCTTGTCGAGGTCGATCCACACCACCCCCACCGGGCTGTTCGGCCCCGACGGCAGGTGCTGCTTGTCCTCGCTGTCGTCGACGTCCCAGAACAGTTCCGGGTTGAAGACGAAGGTCGGGTTGTAGGCCTTGCCCTTCACCCGCCAGTCGCCGATCGGCAGCGGGTCGTGCTGCGAGCCGGTCGAGACGGTGAAGGCCGCCACCAGCCGGTCGTCGGCGTCATAGGCGCGCAGCCAGCCCTCGCTCTCGTCGACCACCAGGCGCGCGGCCTCGGGCTGATCGGTGCCCACGCCGAGCATCCGCAGGGTCGCGCGCCATGCCCTGTCGTCGACCCGGGCAGGGTCGATGCGGTCGGCCCCGACATTGGGGACGCGGATCGTCTGGCCGGGCTGGAACGACACCGCCGCCGGTGCCGGTGCAGGCGCCGAAGTGGGCACGGTCTCGGCCGGGGCAGGGGCTGCCGCGGGAGCGCCCGCCGGCCGCCCGCCGGGGTTGAGCGCGGCGAGCACCTCGGGGGTGGTGTGGAACCGCTCGGCGAGCTTCTCCGCAAGGCTCTCGTAGTGCAGCTCGGCGAGCTTCGCCTGGTCGGCAGGCTTCTCGGGGAGCGGGGCGAGGGTCGTCCGCACCCAGTCCACGGGGATGGTGACGACCCGGGTCGCCGGGATCGCGTTCCATCGGGAGAGCGCCTGCCGGGTCTCGGCGTCGAACTCGCCCGTCACCGCGAGGCCGCGCGATTCCTGGAAGGCCTCGAGCGCCCGGACGAAACGCGCGCCCGCCCGGCCATCGACCACTCCGACGCTGAAGCCCAGCCGGTCGAGCACCACCTGCGCCTGCATCACCGGGCGCGGCGCGCTGTCGGGCACGGGCTCCTCCACCGCCTCGCCCGGCGCCGGGTCGCGCGAGGCCATGCTGTCGGCGCCCTCCTCCGGATCGGGGGCGCTCGCCGCCCGGTCGTCCTCGACCCCGTCGGCCTTGAGGAAGTTGCAGCCGGAGAGGATCGTCAGCGAAAGGCAGGCGGACAGGATCGGCAGGCGCATCGAGGCTCCTTGGCGGGTGAGCGTGGGGGGTGGTGTCAGGCAGGGGTCGCGGCGACCCAGGCGCGCGCCGCGTCGACTGCGGCGGCGTCGAAGGCGCGGGATTCGAGCGGCAGGAGCTTGCCGAAGGCCTCGACCCCAGCCGCCGCGATCGCCGGGGCGGCGACCACCGCATAGCGGCGCACCGGCCCGATCGAACGCAGGCTCGTCCACGCCCCCTCCGCCGAGAGGACAGCGCCCGGCGAGATGTGCTCGGTCGCACGCATATCGAGCAGCAGCGCCAGCGCGTCGCCCTCGGCAATCGCGCTCTCGACCACCCGCGCCATCTCGATAACCTGCGCGTGATCGAGCGTCGCATCGAAGGCGAAGGCGAGGATCGTGAGACCCTCGCGGTGCAGCATCTCGACTTTCATGGCGGCACATTCTCCTCGGGCGCACACCTTCGGCAGCAAGGCCGGCGGCGTCGCTAACCCAGGCTGGCGACATGGTTGAGTAGCGGTCGCGACGCCTTTTGCACCTGCGAAATACCATGTAAAATCAGACACTAACATGGATCAACCGAGCGCTGTTCAGCCGACTTGCGCTTCGCTTGACCGCTTAGCTCCCGCGCCCGTCCGGGCGACGCGTTATGCCTTGCGGCACACGGCAGGAGATTCACCCATGACGACGAATTCCGAAACCGGCGGAACCTTGCGCGAGGAACTTGGCAACGACACCGCGCATCTCGGCAGCACCCTCAAGGACCGCGCCAAGCAGGAGGCCGAGACCCGCAAGGGCGCGGCGCTCGGCGTGGCGAACGCGGCGACGGGCGCGCTCGGCAAGGCCGCCGAGGAGCTCAGGAACGATCCCGAGGCGCCCGAGTGGCTCGCGAACGGCCTCCAGCAGGTCGCCCGCCAGGTCGACCGGATCGCGAACGATCTCCAGGGCCGCAGCGTCGACGACCTGACCCGCGACGCGAACCGCCTCGCCCGCGAGAACCCGGGCACCTTCCTCGCCGTCGCGGCGCTCGCCGGCTTCGCCGCCGCGCGGGTGCTGCGCGCCGGGGCCGACCACAAGCGCAACGCGGGCGGCGCGAATGCCCGGCAGCAGCAGGCCTACCAGCCCTCGCAGCAAAGCTTCGACAGTGCCCCCGCCTGGCCCGCCGACGAGAACATCATGCCGACCGACACCGGCACCGACCCGGGCTTCGCCCCTGCCTATGGGGGCGCCGAGGGAGGGACGATCCGGTGAACGACCTGCCCCGCACCCCTGTCACCCCCGGGCCGCGTCCCGATGGCGCGGGCGAGGATCGCAACATCGTCGATCTTCTCGGCCGGCTGACCCAGCAAGGCGCGCACCTCGCCCGCGAGCAGGTCAACCTGATGCAGGCCGAGATCCGCGAGACCGGCAACGACGTGAAGGCCGCCGTCGCCGCGATGGCCGGCGCCGCAGTGGTCGGGATCGCCGGGCTCGGCGTGCTGCTGATGGGCATCGCCTACCTCGTCGGCGACGCGATCGACAACCTCGCGCTCGGCACGATCATCGTCGGCATCGCCACGCTGCTGCTCGCCTTCGTGCTCTACCTCGGCGGTCGCAAGAAGGTCGACGCCGCGCACCTCAAGCCCGAACGCAGCATCGAGACCCTTTCCGATACCCCCGCGGTCGCGACGGGCGACCTGCATCACCACTCCGGAGTCCGCAAATGACCGACACCACCACCACCGACCAGCGCAGCCCCGAGGAAATCGAGCGCGACATCCGCGCGACGCAGGAAGAGATGAGCCGCACCGTCGAGCAGATCGGCGGCGAGTTGAACGCGCGCAACATCCTCAACTCGCTGCTCGACAAGGCCGAGGACGGCGGGATCGATGCCCGCTTCTTCCTCGACAACGCGCGCCGCAACCCGATCGCGCTCGGCATGATCGCGATCGGCGGGCTGTGGCTCGTCAGCGACGCCGATGCGCGACCCGCGGCGCTCGGGATCAGGCTCGGCGGCTCGGGCAGGAGCGACAGCGAGATCGAGAGCTTCGGCAGCACCTCGGGCAGCTCCGGGCGCAGCAGCGGCAGCTTCTGGAACCGCAAACCGGATGGTTGGCACCCCGATCACCGGCGCTATGTCGAGCACATGTCCGCCTGCCAACCCGAGAGCGGCGAGGACGACGAGACCTATCGACGCCGCCGCGACATTGCCCGCGCGAACTATTTCATGATCGAGCAGGGTCACGACGAGGACCACTCCGCCTTCCGCCAACGCCTCGACGCGGCGACGCAGACCGCGCGCGACAGCTGGACCAGGGCCGGCGAGGCCTGGTCGAAGGCCGGGCGCGGCGCCTCGCGCGTGGCGAGCGGCACCCGCGAGCGCGCGCGCGGCGCGGCCAGCGACGTGCAGGACTTCTACGGCGACAACCCGCTGCTGATGGGGCTCGGCGCGGCCTTCATCGGTGCGGTTGTCGGGGCGATGCTCCCGGCGACGCGCACCGAGGAGCAATATGTCGGCGGCCTTGGCGAACAGGCGCTCGGCGCGGCGAACGCGCAGGTGAAGAAGGTCGGCGAGGCCGCGCGCCAGAAGAAGGACGAGCTGCTCACCAAGGTCGACGACAAGGTCGGCGCGAGCGGGCAGCAGCAGTCGGGCGGCCAAGACATGGGCGGTCAGGAGACTGGCGATATGAGCACCGCCCGGCAGGGCAGCGGCGTCGGTCAGCAGGTCTGAGCCATGAGGGGCGGGTCCGGACGCAGCAGCGCCCGGCTCCGCCCCCTCACCCGCCCTGCCGCTCGACCGAATAGTCGATCGGCTTGAAGCTACCCCCGTTCGATGCGTAGGCCGAGCACGCGGTGAGCCCCACCACCAGGTCCATCTCCGCGCGAAAACGCACGAAGTCCCCCGGCTCGGTCCCCGGCGGCAGGACGGCGATCTTTCCGCCCTCGCCGACCGCGACGTTCATGAAGATGTTGAAGGCGGTGGGGATCGCGTCCTCTTCCAGCCCGTAGGGCGCGAGCGCCTCGGCGAGGTTTCCGAAGCAGCCGCGGTGGAGCGGCTTGTCGGGGTAGAAGTGACGGAAGGTGTCGACCGAGCATGGCGTCAGCAGGAAGTCGTGCTGCGGCGCGCGGTCCTCGAGGATCGTCAGCATCACCCGCGAGCGGTTCGACCACAGCCGCGCGCCCGTCGTCAGCCGCAACGTCTCCTCGTAATCGAAGGTGCGTCCGTTGGAGAGCACCTCGCGCGGGTCTTCGGCGGCGATCGCCAGCATGTCGCTGACCTGTCCGCCCTCGGGGTCGATCACGGTGAGGATGTCGCCCTTCGCCAGCTGCACCGCCACCCCCGAGCGCGGCGCGATGCGCGCGCTCATGCGTCGCCCCGCAGGTTCGCCGCCATCGGGCAGACCCAGTCATCGCCGACCGCGCGGCCGCTGTACTGGCGCGCCTCGCTGATCTCGCCGTGGCGCGCGACCATCGGGTTGACCGAACCGGCAAAGGCCGCGTCGCGGGCGAGGATCACGCTGCGCATCTTCTCGTAGCGGCCATCGGCGCGCAGGGCGGCGAACTGACTGTGGAGGTTGAAGACGATCCCCGGATAGGGGAGCCGCCGCGCGCGGCGCGAGGCGCCGGGGTGAAGACCGACCGCGAAATAGGCCTCGCCGCCGAAGCTCAGCGCGAAATCCGGCGCGGCCGGGTCGGCGCTGAAGCCCGCTGCCTGGGCATAGCCGCGGCGCCGGTCGAGCGCGCGCAGCGCGGCGAGCCGCTCCCACAGCCGCGCCTCGAACCCGCGCTCGTCGAGCATCACCGGACCGGCGAAGACGACAACGAGGCTGCGGAACCCATCGGCGAGCCTCTTCGCCGCGCGGCTCCACGCGACGAGGCGGCGATGGATGCGCGCATCGTCGGCGTCGCTGTCGAGCGATGCGGCGGTCATGATCTCGAGATTGCCCTGCGCGAGGGCCGACTTGGCGCCCACGCAGGGAAACTCCGGGTCCTCGACGAGTCGCGTCAGCGCCCCGCCAAGCCGCGGGCAGGACGCCTCGGGGTCGCGCGCAGGAATGTCCCCAGCGAGCGGAAATTCATCGGAAAGGGGCCAATTGCGACGAAACGCGGGAATGAAGTTCATGATGTGGTCCACCAGAATTGCACAATCGAACCGCCGCCGACCGCCCGCGCACCGCGAACACTTCGCGCTGGCGCCAGACGATCTCGGGCAGGGCCGACAAGACTTTGGATATTCCGCTAAGTGGGCGCCGGGCGCCGCCCCCTAACCTGGGTCGCCAACGCGCCGCGCGGGCGGGCTGACCGGTGCCACGACTGCGGTGATAGGTGCTTGCGACAAGCTCGGATCGCGGGCGGCAGCGCAGATTGCTGCAAGCGTTCACCCGGCGCCGAACGACCTGCGGCTCTCCACGCTTCGTCGCAGACGCTTTGTTAAAACCTGCGGGCGCAGGGCCTTGCGGGTGACGGAAGAAATGCGCCTCGATGCCATCCGCAAGCTCGATCTCGAGGCGATCGCGGATCGTGAGCTGTTTTCCCGCATCACGCTGCTCGCGAGCACCATGCTGGGCTGCCCGATCGCGCTGCTCTCGGTGGTCGAGGGCGACCGCCAGTGGTTCCTCGGGCGCACCGGCACCGAGCTCGGGGGCACGCGCATCGAGGATTCCTTCTGCGCGGTATGCATCCTCGACGAGGGGCCGCTGCTGGTCGAGGACGCGCGCGCGGACCCGCGCTTCGCCGCGAACGACCTCGTCACCGACGCGCCCTTCATCCGCTCCTATCTCGGCGTCCCGATCCGCGGCGACGACGGCCTGCTGATCGGTGCGCTGTGCTGCATCTCGGACCGGGAAGGCGCCTTCCGGCCCGAGCACATCGCACCGCTGTCGATGCTCGCAGAGATGGCCGAGCAGTCGATCACGCTCCACGCCCGCACCCGCGCGCTGAGCCTCGCCAACGTCGCGCTGCGGCAATCGAGCCTGATCTTCCGCCAGGCCGAGCGCGCCGCCAATGTCGGCAGCTGGCGGCTCGACCTCGCGACGCGCCAGCTGCACTGGTCGGACCAGGTCTACGCGATCAACGGGGTGTCGCCGAGCCATACCCCGCGGATCGAGGATTCGCTCGCGCTCTACGCGCCCGAGGACCGCGCGATGGTGCGCGCGCAGATGGAGAAGGTGATCGCGGAGGGAAAGCCTTTCATCTTCGAGGCGAGCGTCCACCGCCCCGACGGCGAGCCGCGCCGCATCCGGGTGGTCGGCGAGCGCGTCGATGTCGGCGGCAAGCCGGATTCGGTCGCGGGCGTCGTGCTCGACTGCACCGAGGAGCACCTGCGCAACGTTGCGCTGAAGCGCGCCGCCGAGCGCGACCGGCTGACCGGCCTCTACAACCGCGCGATCTTCGACCGGCGGCTGGCGGGCGCGATGGGCCGTGTCGAGGAGGCGCCGGTGACGGTCGCGCTGCTCGACCTCGACGGCTTCAAGGAGGTCAACGACACGCTCGGCCACCTCGTCGGCGACCGCGTGCTCGAGACGATCTCCGCGCAGATCCAGCACCGTATCCCCCCCGGCGTGTTCCTCGCGCGCTGGGGCGGCGACGAGTTCGCGATGATGTTCCCCCCCGCAATGGCGCTGGCCGAGGTCACCGCCTTCCTCGAGGACCTGCTCGGCGAGCTCGCCGAGATGCCGCCGCTCGGCGCCACGCATATCCGCATCGGCGCGACCTGCGGGCTTGCGCGGATGACCACCAGCGCGAGCAGCGAGGAGATCATGCGCCGCGCCGACCTTGCGCTGTATCGCGGCAAGGAGCTCGGGCGCGGCACCGTGGTGTGCTGGGACAGCCAGATCGACGCCCGCCAATGCCAGCGCCAGCGCGCGATCGTGCTGCTGCGCGCGGCGCTCGACGGGCGCGGGGCGATGGCGGCCTACCAGCCGATCATGGAACTCGGCACCGGCCGCACCGTCTCGGTCGAGGCGCTGCTGCGGCTGCGCGACGAGCAGGGCCGCCTGATCGAGGCCTCGGAGGTCTTCGCGGCGCTGCTCGATCCCGAGCTGTCGCGCCGGGTGTCACGGGTGATGCTCGACCAGGTGGTGCGCGACGGACCGGCGATCCTCGCGCTGTTCGGGCCGGAGACGCGGATCGGGATCAACCTCTCGGACGCGGACTTGCGGCGCGGCGATTTCGTCCGGCATCTCATCGACGTGATCGACGACAGCCCGCTCTCGCCCGCCAACATCACCATCGAGGTGACCGAGACGATGCTGCTCGACGCGAGCGGCCACCTGCACGCCTCGCTGGCGATGCTCGACCAGTGCGGCTTTACGATCTGCCTCGACGACTTCGGGACGGGCTTCTCCTCGCTCACGCACCTGCGCGCCTTCCCGATCAGCAAGGTCAAGATCGACCGCGACTTCATCGCCGGGATCGGCGAGGACCACCAGTCGCGGCTGATCATCCAGGCGATCGTGCAGATGGGCCACTCGCTCGGCCTCAGGGTCGTGGTCGAGGGGGTCGAGACCGAGGAGCAGGAGACCTTCCTGCGCGCGGTCGGCTGCCGCCACGTGCAGGGCTATCGCTACGGTCGGCCGATGCTGCTCGCGGACCTCCAGACGCGCTTCGCGGCCGTCCAGACCCCGCGCCGCCGCCGGGCCTAGGGCGCGAGCGGGGCCTCGCGCGGGTCGTCGCCGAGCCGGAAGATGAAGGTCACGGGCGCGGTGCCGCCGCCGATGTTGACGCGGTTCTCCTGCCGCGCCCAGACATCGGTGAGGATCTGCGAATTGACCCGCACCACCGCCCGTCCCGCCGCCGGTGCGGGGACCTCCTGGTAGACCCACAGGCTCCCGCGGGTGATCTCGCTGCCGACATAGGCGGGCGTGGCAGGCTGGCCGTCGATCTCGATAAGGAAGCGCCGGGTGACATAGGCGGCGAAGGCCTCGCGGCTCTTGGCGCTGCCGATGATGTCGGGGGTCTTCACCCCCTGCGCGGCGAGCGCGTGCTCGGCATCGTGGACCGGCACCTGGTGGGCAAGCTCGATCATCCCGGTGCGCGGATTGAGCGCGACCGTGCTGATCGCGATCTTCTGCTGGTGCGCGCGCGCGGTGAGCGCCCCGGCGAGCGGGGCGAGCACCAGCGCGAGCAGGACGAGCCAGCGGCGCAGCATCACTTGCGCTTCTTGTCGGGCTCGGCCCCGGCGGCCTCGCCCATCAGGTCGCGGTTGACGCGGGCCTTCGACGCCTCGTCCTTGAAGGCTTCGACGCGGCTTGGGATGATGCGGCGCGGGTAGTGGTTGTTCTCTTGGTCGGCATCGCCGGTCTCCCAGTCGGGATCGACGACCACCTGCACCAGCTCCTTGCCCTTGGGATAGACGAGCAGCTTGGCGACCTCCTTGGCGTTGCGCCGCCAGATCTCGGCCGGGATCGTCAGCTTCTCGGTCTTGCCGTCCTTGAAGGTGAGGCCGAGGATGATCGGCATCACGAGCCCGCCCCGGTTGGTGAAGTTGAGGACGTAGTAGTTCGCATCCTCCTTCACCGCGCGCTCGAAGGCCTGCCGCTCCCAGGGCTGGAGCCCCTCGAGGAAGTCGGCGTAGCCCTTGCGGTCCTTGGGCGTGACGGTGAACTCGTCGTTCTTGTCGTAGAAGTCGGTGACGCCGGGGTTCTCGAGCACCCAGATCGGCAGGCCCTGCTGCTGGTTGAGGCCGATGCCGACGGGCGTCGGCTCGTCGGCGCGCTCCTGGCGGCGGCGGGCAAGGTCGATGTCGGGGTTCCTGGTGTCGATCTTCAGGCGGTAGATCGAATCGAGGCTGATATCGACATGGTCGGTGGTGTAGAACCAGCCGCGCCAGAACCAGTCGAGATCGGTGCCGCTCGCCTCTTCCATGGTGCGGAAGAAGTCGGCAGGCGTCGGCCGCTTGAACTTCCAGCGGCGGGCATATTCCTTCAGCGCGAAATCGAAGCGTTCACGCCCGATGATCGTGTCGCGCAGCAGGTGGAGCGCCGCCGAAGGCTTGCCATAGGCGTTGGAGCCGAGGTTCGTGATCGAATCCGACTGGGTCATGATCGGCTGCTGGTCGGAGGAGACCATGTAGCTGACGAGATCGCGCGGGATGCTGCGGGTCCACGGCATGTTCGGGTCCCACTCGTAACCCGCGACCGAATCGAGGAACGAGTTCAGCCCCTCGTCCATCCAGGTCCACTGGCGCTCGTCGGAGTTCACGGTCATCGGAAAGTAGATGTGCCCGACCTCGTGGATCACCACGCCGACAAGGAACATCTTCTCGGCCAGCGAATAGGTGCGCGTCCCGTCCTTGTTGAGTGTGGTGCGCGGGCCGTTGAAGGTGATCATCGGGTATTCCATCCCGCCGACCGGCCCGTTGACGGACTGCGCGGTGGGATAGGGATAGTCGAAGCTGAAGCGCGAATAGACCTTGAGCGTGTGGACTACCGCGGCGGTCGAATACTTGCGCCACAGCTCCCCGCCCTCCTTGGGCCAGAAGCTCATCGCCATGACGGTTTCGTGCTCGGCGCCGGGCTGCTTCACGCCTTGCGCGTCCCACATGAACTTGCGGCTCGAGGCCCAGGCGAAGTCGCGCACGTTGGTCGCGGCGAACTTCCAGGTCTTGGTGCCCTTCGGATTGCCCGCCTCGGCAGCGGCGGCCTCCTGCGGGGTGACGACGAAGACGGGAGCGGCGGCGTTCTTCGCGGTTTCGAGCCGCTGGCGCTGCGCGGCGGTCAGGACCGCGTCCGGGTTCTGGAGCGTGCCGGTCGCCGCGACGATGTGATCGCTCGGCACGGTCATCTCGACCTCGTAGTCGCCGAATTCGAGCGTGAACTCGCCCCGCCCGAGGAACTCCTTGTTGTGCCAGCCCTCGTAGTCCGAATAGACCACCATGCGCGGAAACCACTGGGCGAGCAGGAAGATGTCGTTGCCGCCCTTCCGCGGATCGTCGGGAAAGTGCTCGTATCCCGAGCGCGCGCTGACCGCGTCCTCCTCGACGATGTTGAAGGCCCATTCGATCGCGAACTCAGTGGTCGCGCCCGGGGCGAGCGGCTCGGGCAGGTCGATGCGCATGAGCGTGCCGACGATGGTGTGCGGCAGCTTCGCGCCCGCGAGGCTCGTCACCGCGGCGATGTCGTAGCCGTAGTCGTTGTCGGCCATCGCCTGCTGGCGGCGCAGCTCCTCCATCGACAGCTTGGTGGGCTCGCTGCCCGAGCCGAGCGTGACCTTGGGCCCGCGCCGGCCGGGGCCGCCGAAGACGTCGGTGAGCTCGGCCATCGAATCGCGCTTGAAGATGTTCTGGTCGAGCTGCATCCACAGCCACGGCAGCGCATCGGGCGAGTTGTTGGTGTAGCGCACCGTCGCGCGCGCGGTGATGCGGCGCTTCGCCTCGTCGAGGCTCGCGGTGATCTTGTAGTCGACCTTCTGCTGCCAGTATTCGTGCCCCGGCGCACCGCTCGCGTTGCGATAGGTATTGGGGGTAGGCAGCACCTCGTCGAGCTGCCGGAACTTGTCCTCGAAGGCGCCCTTGGTCTGCTGGACCCCCTGGCCTTGGGCAGGCGCGGCGATGGCGAAGAGGGCGGCGACGAACAGCACGAAACGACGCAAGGGGGGTCTCCGAATTGACGGCAGGCGAGCTTGACAGCGCAAAAGCAGGGTCCACGCAAGGGGGGTTTAATGCGCAAGCGAGGCATTTTGTTTCACGCATGGCAAATGGATCACATCGGGGGTAGGGCAACTCCCATGACCGAGCCCGCCTGGCACGCCCTGCACGAAGCCGCCTGCGCGCGCGGTGAGGCGACCTATTGCGATCCCGAGACCGGCTTCGACGTGTTCACGCGGGTCGCGCACTTCGCACGGGGGAAGTGCTGCGGCTCGGGCTGTCGCCATTGCCCTTACGGTCACGAGGCCGTAACCCGCCGCTCCTGAGCTTCGGAGACCTCATGCTATGAAGACCCGCGCCGCCGTCGCCTTCGCCGCCAAGCAGCCGCTCGAGATCGTCGAGCTCGACCTCGAGGGTCCCAAGGCCGGCGAGGTGCTGGTCGAGATCATGGCGACCGGCATCTGCCACACCGACGCCTACACCCTCGACGGCTTCGACTCCGAAGGCATCTTCCCGAGCGTGCTCGGCCACGAGGGCGCCGGGATCGTGCGCGAGGTCGGCGCGGGGGTGACGAGCGTGAAGCCGGGCGATCACGTCATTCCGCTCTACACCCCCGAATGCCGCCAGTGCAAAAGCTGCCTCTCGGGCAAGACCAACCTGTGCACCGCGATCCGCGCGACGCAGGGCAAGGGGCTGATGCCCGACGGCACCACGCGCTTCAGCTACAAGGGCCAGTCGATCTATCACTACATGGGCTGCTCGACCTTCTCGAACTTCACGGTCCTGCCCGAGATCGCGGTGGCCAAGATCCGCGAGGACGCGCCGTTCCAGAGCGCCTGCTACATCGGCTGCGGCGTCACCACCGGCGTCGGCGCGGTGACCAACACCGCCAAGGTGCAGGTCGGCGACAATGTCGTGGTGTTCGGGCTGGGGGGCATCGGCCTCAACGTCATCCAGGGCGCGCGGCTGGCGGGCGCCAACCTGATCGTCGGGGTCGACATCAACCCGGCGCGCGAGGAATGGGGCAAGCGTTTCGGCATGACCCACTTCCTCAACTCGTCGGGCATGAGCCGCGAGGAGATCGTGGCGAAAGTGGTGGAACTCACCGACGGCGGCGCGGACTACACCTTCGACGCGACGGGCAACACCGAGGTGATGCGCACCGCGCTCGAGGCCTGCCACCGCGGCTGGGGCACGAGCGTCATCATCGGGGTCGCCGAAGCCGGCAAGGAAATCGCCACCCGCCCGTTCCAGCTGGTGACGGGCCGCAACTGGCGCGGCACCGCGTTCGGCGGCGCCAAGGGCCGCACCGACGTGCCGAAGATCGTCGACATGTACATGACCGGCAAGATCCAGATCGACCCGATGATCACCCACGTGATGGGGCTCGAGGAGATCAACACCGCCTTCGACCTGATGCACGAAGGCAAGTCGATCCGCTCGGTCGTGGTGTTCTGATGACCGCGCCGAGCCCCGCCAAGGTCAACCTCGCCGAGAAGCTCGCGCTGTTCTCCGACCATTGGGCGCCGCGCATCGCCGGGCGCTACAACGGCAACGAGATCCGGCTGGTCAAGGCCGCGGGCGACTTCCGCTGGCATGCGCACCCCGAGACCGACGAGCTGTTCCTCGTGCTCGAGGGCCACCTCCACATGACCTTCCGCGACCGCACCGAGGTGCTCGGCCCGGGCGAGATGATTATCGTGCCCGCCGGGGTGGAGCACTTCCCGCGCGTGCCGGAGGGCGAGGTCAAGGTGCTCGTCATCGACCCCGCCGACACCCCCAACACCGGCGACCCGCAGAGCGCCTTCACCCCGCTCGAGATCTGAGCCGCGGGCGCTTGTCGCGGGCAGTGGTTAACCGGGTGGTTACGCCCCGGGCGTAAGGCGGACAGCGACAGAGGTCCCTCCCCCGGGACCGGCAGGTGAGGAATGTACGCAAGCAGGATTGCAGCCGATCCCGTGACCGTCGTTGCGGTGGCGGGCTTCGCGCCCGAGCTCGACGCGCTGGCGGCGTGCAACCCTGCGCGCCTCGGGTTCCTGCGCGCGGCCTGGTATGGCGCGGGCAGCCCCGCAGGCGCGCGCACCCTGGTGATGCGGCGCGGCAGCGCGGGCGCGCCGATCGCGGCGATCCCGACCGTGCCGCTCGGCCCCGCGCTCACCGGCGCGCGGCAGGTGCCGGGGGCCTATTGGCCGCTGCGCGCCGTCCCCCTCGCCGCCGATTGCGACACCCTCGAGCTCGCGCAGGCGCTCGAGCACCCGGCTGCCCGGATGCTCGGCCCGGCATGGCGTCTCGGACCCGCGCGCCGCGACGATCCGGCGACCGCGCTGCTCGCGGACGCCGCCCGGCTCGCCGGATGGAGCGTCCTCGCCCGGCCCGCCGGAACCGCCTTCGTGATCGACTGCCACGCCGCCCGCGCCGGGGGCTGGCCGCGCCCCTCGACCACCCGGCGCCTCGCCCGGATCGAGCGCCGCCTCGCCCGCACCGGTGCGGTCAGCTGGGACATCGTTCGCGGAAGCGGCTGGAACGATGCCGTCCTCGCGGAGCTCGGCGCGATCGAGGCGGCGAGCTGGATCGCCACCCGGACCAACGGGCGCGCCGCCAAGTTCATGACCCCGCCCCAGCGCGCCCGGTGGCGCGGGGTGCTTGCCGACCCGGTGCTGGCCGAGATGCTCTGCGCGACCATCCTCAGGCTCGACGGCCGCGCGGTCGCCTTCTGCTTCGACCTCGACGACGGCCCGGTGCAATACGGCATCGCCGGAAGCTACGCGAGCGACCTTGCCCGCTACGAGATCGGCAAGCTCGTCAATCACCGCACCCTTGCCGACGCGATCGCCGACGGCCAGCGGGTGCTCGATCTCGGCGCGGGCGACAGCGGCTACAAGCGCGCGATGGGCGCGGTGGCGGGCTACGATCTCGTCGACCTGATGTTCGTGCGCCACGCCGCGGCGGCGCGGCTGATGGAGCGCGTCTGGGGCCGGCCGCTCGCGCCGGGCAAAGACTGGGCAATAGAGGTGCCGGGCCATGAGTGAGGGCCCGCTCCAGGATGCCTCGGTGACCGGGGCGCCGCAGCCCTCGCTCGCGTCGCAGGTGCGCACCGCGGTGATCTGGCGCTCGGGCAGCCAGATCGGCACGCAGCTCGTCTCCTGGGCCTCGACCCTGATCGTCATCCGCCTGCTCGCGCCGCAGGATTACGGCCTCTTCGCGATGGCGCAGGTCATGCTGATGCTGCTCAACACGATGAACGGCTGGGGCCTCGCCAGCGCGCTGATCCGCGAGCCCGAGGTCAGCGAGGAGCGGCTGCGGCAGGCGCTCGGCATGCTGATCCTGCTCAATGGCGGCCTTAGCGTCATCCAGTTCCTCACCGCCCCGCTGGTCGCGCTGTGGTTCGAACAGCCGCTGGTCGCCGACCTCCTCAGGGTGCAGTCGCTGATCTACCTCACCGTGCCGTTCAGCGCGCTGCCCTATGCAATCCTCTCGCGGCGGATGGACTTCCGCAGCCCCGCGCAGGTCAAGCTCTTCTCGGCGATTGCCGGAGCGGTGACGGCGCTCACCGGCGCGCTCTCCGGGTGGGGGGTGTGGACCCTCGTCTTCGCGCCGCTGGTGATGTTCGTCACCGAGGCGGCGGGCATGACCTGGGCCGCCCGCGCCCCGATCCGCCCGAGCTTCCGCTTCAAGGGCGCGGGCCACATCGCCGGGTTCGGCGGGGTGATGACCGCCACCCAGCTGTTCTGGTTCGTCCAGAGCCAGTCCGACGTGATGATCGCGGGGCGCGTGCTCGATCCGCACGAGCTCGGGGTCTACACCACCGGGCTGTTTCTCGCCCAGCTGCTCGCGGCGAAGTTCGTGCCGCCGATCAACGAGGTCGCCTTCGCCGCCTATTCGCGCGCGCAGGAACATGGTCAGGGCGGGGGCCTCGGCAACGACGGCGCGGCGAAGGCGCTGCTGGCCACGATCCGCCTCGTCATGATGGTCGCGCTGCCCGCCTATGCCGGGATGGCCGCGGTCGCCCCGGCGCTGGTGCCGGTGGTGCTCGGGGAGCAATGGCACGAGATCGTGCCGCTGCTGCCGATCATGGCGACGGCGATGGCGATGATGACGCTCCAGATCCTCTTCGCCCCCGCCACCAACGCCCGCGGGGTGCCCTTCGCGGCGCTGAGGATCACGATGATCGGCAGCGTGGTGATGACCGGGGCCTTCTTCATCGGCTCGCACTGGGGGCTGCCCGGCTTCGCCTGGGGATGGGTCGGCGGGATGGCGGTGCTGACGAGCGCGACGGTCGTGCTGTCGGGCGGGATCGTCGGGCTGCGGCTCGGCGCCCTCGCGCGCGCGGTGCTGCCGCCGCTCGGCGCCGCGCTGGCGATGGCGGCGCTTGTGCGGATGGTGGTGCTTCTGCTTCCGCCCGGGCTGCTGCCGCTGGTGGTGCTCGCCCTCACCGTGCCGCTCGGCGTGGCGCTCTATCTCGGCGGGCTCCAGCTGATCGCGCCCGAGCGGATCGCCGAGGCGCTGCACTTCATCCGCCACCGCGACGACGACGCCGAACCCGCCCCGGCGGAGTAGCAGGCCCTGACAAAAGCGCGCGATTGACTTGGGGGCGGCGATGCGGTTCCTCGCCGCCATGACCACCGCCCGACCCGCTCCGGAAACCCGCCTCCACGCGATCGGCGGCACGACCATCGCCGCGCACCACTGGGCTGCCGAGGGCGATGCGGCGCCGCTCGTCTTCGCCCACGCGACGGGCTTTCACGGGCGGGTGTGGGACGCGATCGCCGAGCGCTTTCCCGCGCACCCGGTCCACGCGCTCGACCTGCGCGGGCACGGACGCTCGGGCGGGGGGCCGATCCACGACTGGCGGGTGCTGGCGAGCGACGTCGCGGAATTCCTCGCCGCCGAGGGCATCGCGGGGGCGGTCGGCATCGGGCACTCGATGGGGGCGCACACGCTTCTCCAGGTCGCTGCCGACAATGCAGGAAGGTTTGCCCGCCTCGTGCTGTTCGACCCGGTAATCCTCGCCCCCGCGTTCTACGCCCCCGGCGAGCCGCTCTACACCGCCGAGAACCCCCACCCCGCCGCCCGCCGCAAGCGCGATTTCGCCTCGCCCGAGGCGATGATCGAGAGATTCCGCGAGCGCGATCCCTACAACCTCTTCGACCCCCGCGTGTTCGAGGACTACTGCCGCCACGGCCTCGTCCCGGCCCCCTCGGGCGAGGGCATGGAGCTCGCCTGTTCGCCCGAGGACGAGGCGAGCGTCTATGCCTCGAGCCGCAGCAACGGGGGCATCCTCGAGGCGGCGAAACGGGTCGAGATCCCGGTGCTGGTGGTCCGCGCGCTGCACACGACCCTCAACGATTTCAAGAGCTCGCCGACCTGGCCCGAGCTGGCGAAGGTCCTCCCGCGCGCCACGGACCTCTACCGGCCCGACATGACCCACTTCCACCCCTTCCAGGACCCGGCCGATGCGGCGCGGATCATCGCGGAATTCATGGGGAACGGGTGAGCGGGACAGCAATGTTTCACGTGAAACATTCCCCGCATCTAGCCCGCCGCTTCAAGCAGGTCTCTGATATCGCTGCGAATCTGCTCGAGCACCGCGGCGTCGGCGTGTAGGATTTGCGCCCCGATCTGGCTCGCCAACCCGCCATAGAAGGCGACGAGGCTGGGGCGCAGCGGGTGCTCCGGGGCGACCGACTGGGCGAGCCACAGGAGGATCGTCTGGGCCCGGGTCAGGGGCTCGCTGGGCGGGGGCGAAGAGCGGTCAAGCGCGGCCTGGACCTGGCCTAGCGCGGCCCAGGCTTCCTCGAGACAGATGCGGGTGAGGTCTGCCCCGCCCGAGGCCTCGATCCGCGCCTCGAGCGCGACGCGGCGATAGGCGGCGGCGGGATTGCGGCTGAGCATCTGCATCGCGCGGCCCCCTTACCGGTCCTTTGCCGACCAGACGTCGACCTGCTGGCGCAGGAAGGCGAGGGTCGACTGCGAGGCGGCGACGCGCTTTTCCGAGGCGTTGAACTCGCGGGTCAGACGCTCGCGCAGCGCCTCCTGCTGCTCGGCGATCTTCGCGAGCTTCTTCTCGTTGGCGCTGCGCTCGGCCTCGAAGCGCTTCAGCGACCCGCCGAGCGAGCCGGGGTCGCTCGCCAAGGACGTGTCGCGCGACAGCCGGTCGAAGGCGGCGAAGACCCCGCTCGCCCCCGTGGTGAACATCGCCCCGACCGCGTCCGGGCTGGTTTCGAGCGCGCGGGTGAGGCGCGCATTGTCGAGCTTGAAGGTGCCGTCGCGCTCGAGCACGAGGCCGAGGTCGCCGAGGGTGCGCGGCTCGCCCGCCGCCGCGCCCGCCATCACCACCTGTCCGGCGAGCCCGGCGAGGTCGCGCTTGAGCTCGCGCGCGCCGGGATCGCTGCCGAGCCTGCCGCCGACCGGCGCGGCGAGCTCCTTGATCTGCCCGGCGATGTCGTTGAGCGCGGCGACGAGGTCGTTCATCACCCCGGTGATCGCCGAGGCATTGCCCGCGAAGCTCAGGGTGGTCGGCGCGCCGCTGTTGGTCGCGGTGAGGTCGAACGTGAAGCCCGCCGGCAGGCCGCTGACGCGGTTGGTGGGGCTGGTCATCGCCACCCCGTCGAGCCGGAAGGCGGCGTCGCGCGCCGCGGTGCGCAGCAGGGTGCCGGAGCTCGCCGGGGTCCAGCCGAGATAGGTAAGGTCGCCCGCGACATCGCTCGGCGCCGCGGCGGCGCTCGCCGCTTCGAGGACGAAGCCGTTCGCGGCGCCATCGCGGCCCTTCATGACGAGCTGCGCGCCGCCGGTCCCGGTCGCGACATAGGCGGTGACTGCCCCGCCGCTCGACTGTGTGATCTTGGTGGCGAGGCTCGCCAGCGTGTCCGAGGCGGTGACGGTGATTGCGACCGGGGTGCGCGCGGCGTCGGCGGTGAAGCTCGCACCGTCGATCGTGCCGAAGCGCAGGGTGAGCGTTCCCGCGCCGACCGTCGCGGTGGGGCTCGCGAGGCTGCGCGAGAGCAGCGTCTGGCCCTGCGCGAGCTGCGTGACCTCGAGCGAAAAGTTGCCGCGCGGGGTCTGGCCCGGCGCCACGGCGACCTTGGCGACGGCCGAGTTGCCGAGCTCGCCGCGCGGGGCGAGGTCGCCGTTGCGGACCCGGTCGCCGAGCGCGCTCGCGATGCTGCTCATCGCCCCGCGCAGCTGCCCGGCGGCGGAGATCTGCGCCTCGAGCGTGGTCTTGCGCGTCGTTGCCCTGTCGCGCTGTGCGGCGAAGCTCGCCTCGGCAAGGTCGCTGGCGAGCTTGGCATAGTCGATGCCGCTGCCCGCGCCGAGCGCCGAGATGACGGAGGAACCGGTGGTGGTCATGGCAGGGAGGACGGATCGGGGGCCGGGAGTTTAAGCCTCGGCAGGCGGGCGGCGATCACGTCTCCACCCTCCCGTCGCCGTCGAAGCGCAGGGCCTCGGGCACGTCGATCACCGGGCGGCGCGGGCGCTGGCCGCGCTTCAGGGCCATGACGAAGGCGACCAGCGAGGCGAGCGCGATATAGAGCTCCTCGCGCACCATCTGGCCCTGCCTTGTGGTGAAGTAGACCGCACGCGCGAGCTGCGGATATTCGAGCACCGGCAGGCCGCTCTCGGCGGCGATCTCGCGCATCGCCAGCGCGGTCTCGCCGCGGCCCTTGGCGAGCAGCAGCGGCGCAGGCGCGCGCGCCGGGTCGTAGGTCAGCGCGACCGCGAAGTGCAGCGGGTTGACGATCACGAACTGCGCCTCCTTCATCGCCTTGGCGACCCCGCCGCGGGCGAGGTCGCGCTGGCGCTGGCGACGGGCCGAGCGTATCTCGGGCGAGCCCTCGGATTCCTTGGTCTCCTCCTTCATGTCCTGGAGGCTCATCATCAGCCGCTTGTCGCGCTGGAAGCGTTGCAGCGGGTAATCGATCGCGGCGATGACGAGGAGGCCGATCAGGAGCGCGCCGATGAGCGAGGTGATCGCCTCGAGCCCGCGCGCCACCTGCGTCTCGAGCGGGAGGGTGCCCAATGCGAGAAGCTCGGGCAGGCGGCCCTTCGCCCAGAACCACGCGATCCCGCCGAGCAGCGCGAGCTTGGCGAGGCCCTTGCCGAGCTCGATCAGCCCCTGCCAGCCGAGGATGCGCTTGAACCCCGAAAGCGGATTGATGCGCGAGGGCTTGAAGGCGAGGTTGCCGGGATTGAAGCGGCCCTCCTGCCCGAGCAGCAGCTGCGAGGCGAGCGCGGCGGCGGCGACGATCAGGCCCAATGCCATCACCGGCGGCAGCGCCGCGAGCGCCGCCGCGCCGAGCAGCGCGCCCGGCGCGAAGTGATCGAGCGCGGCGGCATCGAAGGTCAGCCCCGCGCGCGCGACCGCGCCGAGCGCCTCGCTCATCCACGCGCCCAGTGCATAGAGCCCCATCGCCCCCGCGCCGGTCGCGGCGAGGGTGGCGAGCTCCCTGGAGCGCAGGACGTCGCCCTTCTTCGCCGCGTCGGAGCGGCGCTTCGGGGTCGGCGCGAAGGTCTTCTCGCCCGGGGTCTCCTCAGCCATCCGCGCCTCCGATCAGACGGGCGCCCTGCGCGAGCGCGCTGTCGAGCACGCCCTGAAGCTGGGAGGTCGTCACCGGCAGCGCGACGATCAGCGCCGCTACCCCTGCGAGCACGCCCGCGGGCAGGCCGAGCGCGAAGAGGTTGAGGGCGGGCGCCGAGCGGGCGAGCAGGCCGGTCACGATCTGCACCAGCAGCAGCACCAGCACCACGGGCAGCGCGATGGCGGCGGCGGTGGCGAGCCCGGTGCCGAAGAACAGCACCAGGCTCTCGGCGCGCCACGCTCCCACGCCCGAGCCTGCGGGGAGGAGGCGGTAGCTCTCGACCAGCAGCTCGAACCAGGCGAGATGCGCGCCGGTCGCGTAGAAGAGGAGGCTGAGGACGAGGCTCAGGAAGGTGCCGAGCGCGCCCGCCTGCGCGCCGCTCGCCGGGTCGATCGAGGTGGCGATGGCGAGGCCCATCGTCCCCGCGATCTGCTCGGCGGCGATCAGCGGAATGGCGAAGGCGATCTGGAGGACGAAGCCGAGCATCAGGCCGATCGCGATCTCGCCCAGCACCGCGAGGATCGCGGCGATGCTCGCCATTGCGGGCGGCGGGGCGAGCGGGACCCAGGCGGCGATGAAGAAGCCGAGGGTGAGCGACAGCAGCACCCGCACCGGCGCGGGGACGGCGTTCCCCCCGATCATCGGCGCGGCCATCAGCGCCGCGCCGCAGCGGATCGACAGGAACAGGATCTGCCACAGCTGCGCCTCGATCCCGGCGAGGCCGAAGTCGAGGATATTCACGCCGTCACCGGCTGAGCCCGGCGACCTGCGCCATGATCTCGCGGGTGAAGTCGGTGAGCAGCCCCATCATCGCCGCGCCGAGCACCACGAAGACCAGCGCGGTGACCGCAAGCTTGGGGATGAAGGACAGCGTCTGTTCGTTCACCGAGGTGGCCGCCTGGATGATCCCGACGACGAGGCCGACCACCAGCGCCGCGATCAGTACCGGCCCGGCGATCAGCGCGGTCACCCACATGGTCCGGTCGGCGAGCGCGAGAAGGGCGGTGTCCTCGGGCATCAACTGAAGCTCATCGCGAGGCTGCCCATCAGCAGCGCCCAGCCGTCGACCAGCACGAACAGCAGCAGCTTGAAGGGCAGCGAGATGATCGTCGGCGAGAGCATCATCATCCCAAGGCTCATCAGCACGCTCGCCACGACGAGGTCGATGACGAGGAAGGGCAGGAAGATCATGAAGCCGATCTGGAAGGCGGTCTGGAGCTCGCTCGTCACGAAGGCGGGGAGCAGGATCGAGAAGGGGACGTCCTTGCCGCTCCGGAAGGTCCCGCCCCCGGCGACATCGGTGAACATCACGAGGTTCGATTCGCGGGTCTGGCGCAGCATGAAGGCGTGGAAGGCCTCGCCCGCCTTGCCGATCGCGGCGTCAGCGGTGATCTGGTCGGCGGCGTAGGGCGCGATCGCCTGGGTGTTCACGACGTCGAGCGTCGGGGCCATGACGAAGAGCGAGAGGAACAGCGCAAGCCCCGCCAGCACCTGCCCCGGGGGCGAGCCTTGCAGGCCCAGCGCCTGGCGCAGGATCGAGAGCACCACGAGGATGCGCAGGAAGCTCGTCATCATCAGCACCAGCGCGGGCAGGATGGTGAGGAGGCCCATCACGACCAGCAGCTGGAGCGAGAGGCTCAGCGGCGAGCCGTCGCCCGCGCCCTTGTCACCCAGCGCCCGCTCGACCGCCGCGCCGACCCCCGCCGCGACCGGATCGGGCGCGGGCATGGCGGCGGTGGCCGTCGCAGCAATGGGTGCCGCCGCGGGTGCCGCGGCGTGGGCGATCTCCGGCACCAGCCAGAACATGGTTAACGCGGCAAGGCAGACGATGCCGATACGGACGATCAGCGAGCGGAGCATCACACGCTCTCCGGCGCGGTCGCGGAAGGAGCGGGAAGCGGTGCCTCGCCGAGGCGCACCATGCCCTGCCGGGTGCAGCCGAGCAGGATCTCGCGGTCACGGAAGCGCACCACCGCGAGCTTGATCCCCGGCGCGATCAGGCTGGTCTCGACCAGCTGGAGCTGGCGCGCACCGCCTATCCCGCCGGGCGCGCCGTGGAGCCGCTGCTGGAGCCAGCGGGTCAGCCACAGGCTCCCCCAGATCAGCCCCGCCAGCAGCGGCAGCAGCAGCGCGAGGCGCAGGAGATATTCGAGCATCGCCCGCGCGCCCTACTTGAGGAGCTCGTCGAGGTTGAACGGATCGTCGTCGACCGGCGGAGGCGGCGCGGCGGCAGGCTCCGGCGCGGCGGCGAAGGACGGCGCGGGCTCGGGGACGGCAGGGGTAGCGGCATGGGGCGGCGGCGAGGGCGCGGCGCCGCCGGGGGCGGGGGTGGGGGCGGGGGCGGGGGGAACGTCCTGCCCGTCCTCGCCGACGAGACTCACGATACGCAGCGCGAAGCGCCCCTTGTCCGCGACCACCTCGCCGCGCGCGATCACCCGGCCGTTGGCGGTGACGTCGAGCAGCTCGTCGGTCAGCCGGTCGAGCGTCACGGTGCTCCCCTCGCCCAGCGTCAGCACCTCGCGCAAGGGCAGCTCGGCGCGGCCCAGCTCGACCGAGAGGCGCACCGCGACATCGCCGAAGCGGGAGAAGGCAGCGGGTTGGAAAGCGGTCATGGCCGGGCACCTCGGGCGAAAGCGGGGACGGGAACGGAAGCGGGCGCCGCCGGGGGCAAGCGCGTGAGGCGGATCGCCATGCGGTCGGCGGCGGTGCCGACCGAGCCGTGGGCGAGCACCGTCTCGCCGATCATCAGCGGCACCTGCCGCCCGACGGTGAGCGGGATCGTGTCGCCCGGGCTCAAGGTCTGGAGCCGCGCCAGCGAGAGGTCGAACTCGGCGAGCACCACGTGGAGACCCAGCGGCATCTCGGAGAAAGGCGCGGCCATCCCGCTCGCGGGCGGGCGCGGCACGCGCGGGCGCGGGGCGACGCGGCGGCTCCCGCCGGGGAGCAGCCGGGCGACCCGCGCGGCGGCCATCGCGAGGCCCGCGCGCCAGGTGCAGCCCTGGCGGTTGGCGATCTCGATGACGAAGAACAGCGCCTCATCGTCGAGCGCGAAGGGCTTGAGGCGCGCGGCGCTCTCGCTGCGCACGATCACCTCGCCCGCCTTCGCGGAAGCCGTGGCGATCGGCGGGGGCTGGTCGCCGTAGCTCGCGCGGGTGATCGCGGCGGCGATCATCGTCGCGGTCTCCTCGACCAGCAGCGCCGCCGAGCGCGGCAGCGCCTCGGGCACGCCGCCGCCGGTGCGCCCGTCGCCGCCGAAGGAGCGGTCGGTGAGCGCGATCGCGGTCGCGAAGTCGAAGGAGAGGAGCGCCGTCTCGCCGGTCGCGCCGACGCGGATCAGGCTGTTGGCGGCGACCGGCCCGATGCGGCGCAGCGCGTCGGCGCCGCTGAGGCTCTCGGGCTCGCCGATCGCGACATCCAGCCGATCGCCCGAAAGCAGCGCGGAAAGGTCGTCGGCGAGCAGCCGGGCGAGGTCGCGGCGGAAGGCGGCGAGCAGCGCGGCGCTCTCCTCGGGGCGGGGTCCGCGGCTGGTGAGCTCGGGGCAATGCTGCGCCGCGATCCGGGCAGCGGCGAAATCATGCGCCATCCTCATTGGACCAGGAAGCCCTTGAAGTGCACCGCGTCGATCCCGCCGAAGCCTTCCTTCTCCTCGAGCACCTCGTTGATCGCCTTGGTGAGCCGCGCGGCGATGCGCTTCTTGCCCTCGACCGAATAGGCCTCGGCCTCGGTGGTGGCGGCGAGCTGGGCAAGGATCGCCGAGCGGATCGCAAGCTCGTGGGTCTTGACCCATTGCAGCACCCGCCCGTCGCGGCGGGTCGAGACGGCGAGCTCGACCTGCACCAGCCCCGGCGAATCCGCGAGGTTGGAGGTGAAGCTCTCGGTGAAGGAGTAATAGGCGGTGCGGTACTTGCTCCCGCCCTCGCCATAGACCGGCGCGGAGGCGTCCTTTTCCTTGGAGGCGCCTGCGAAGGGATAGGGATCCTCCTCGTTCTTGAGCACCAGCTTGGGCTCGTCGGGCTCGTGCTTGGCGTCCGCGCCGGGGATCAGCCCCATCGCGAAGGCGCCGTAGGCCCCGCCCGCGCCAAGGCCGAGCAGCAGCACCGCGCCGAGGATCATCTTGATCGCCCCGCCCTTGCCCTTGCCGCCGCTGTCCGCGTTGTCGGACTTGTCCTTGCCCTTGGCCACCCTGTCAGCTCCGTCATTGACTCATCCGCCGGTCAGGCGAACAGCCCGCCCGCATGCGGCGCGGCGCTGCCCGGGCCGCCGTCCTCCGCCTCGGCCCGCGCCGCGAGGGCGGCGGCGGTCGAGGGGCGGCGGTGGTCCGGCGCAGCCTCGCCGTCACGGCCTCCCGATTGCCCGAGGTATGGTTGCGAGGCCCCTTGCCCGCCACTAGGGGATGACCCGGAGCGGTGCTCGCCCGTCCCGGAATGGCCCAGGAAATTGCCGCCATTCTGGGCGCTGTCGGAGGAGGCCGCCGCGGCCTGCACCGCGCGGGCATCGAGCGCGGCCTGGATCGCCGGGACGAAGCCGGGGTCGCGGCTCGCGAGCACCGCGCGCCAGCCCTCGCTCCCGCCGGCCTCGAGCCGCAGCGAGACCGCGCCGAACTCGGCATGGTTGAGGGTCATCGCCGGGCGCGCGGAGCGCAGCGCCTCGCGCAGGTCCCCGACCTGGTCGATGGTCGATTGCTGGTGCGGGCCCGGCGCGGCGGCACGCGGCTCGGGGGCATGTGCGGGCTGCGCCGGGCCGGCGGCAGCGGCGAGCGCGGTGGGGGCCGGAGCAGGGGCCGGGGAGGCGGTCGCGGAGGTGGCGGATGCAGCGCCACCGGCAACCGTCTCCGGCCCCGCCGGATCGGCCGGGGCGAGGTCCGGGGAGGCGGGGCCGAGCACCTCGGCGAGGCTCGCGAACACCGCCGGGTCCGGCGCGATGACGTGCGTGGGCTGCGGCGCCGCGGGGGCGCGCGGAGCGGGCGGCGACGCCGGACCTGCCGGGGCGGGTGCGGCAGGGAGAGCGGGATCGGTCACCGGCGGCGCCTCCCCACCCGCCCCGGCGAAGGCGGTTGCGGCGACAGCAGGCGCGGCAGGCAGAGGTGCGGTCGGCGAAGATGCGGAGGGCGCGGCGCTGGCGGGCACCGGCGTGGAGGGGGTGTCGGGCAGTGGCGGCACGAGCGTCGCCCCCGGGCTCGCCGAGGTGGCCCTCGGCATTGCAGCGGCCGCGATCGGCGCGGCGTTGCGCTGCGCGGCGCGGGCAGCCACCGGCAGCGTCGCAAGCGGGGGCGGAGGCGCGCTCGCAGGCACGGGCAAGGCGACGGCCGACGGCGCAGGCGCCGAGGGCACCGGCGGCAGCGCGACAGCCTCGAGGCTTGCGGCGAGATCGGTCTCCTCGCCATCCGCCGCATCCAATGGGGGCGCGCCCGGGACAGGAACGGGGATTGCCCGCGCCGACCCGAGTGCAGAAGTCTCGGCGCCGCTCGCCTCGGGGAGTGCAGCGAGGCTCGCCGCCTCGCGCCGGAGCAGCAGATCGCGGCGGACCGCTACCGGTAGGCGCTCGGGTGTCGCGGACGCGGCCTGCGGCAGAGGCGCCGTCGCGGCGGCACCCTCTGCGGGGAGCGCCTCCGGCAGCGGCGGGACAGCGGCTATCGGCGCGAGGCCAGGCCGCGCATCCTCAGGCTTCGACCGGACGGCAGCGGGCGGCCCGGCCGCCCTCGCCGGTCGCGGCTGCGCATCGGCCGAAGGAGCGGGCAGTTCAGGCAGGGCGGGCGCGTCGGCGACCACGGCGGGCCGCTCCGGCTCGGCCATGTCCCCCGCGACCGGCGCCATCGGCGCCGCCTCGGCCCCGGGGGCGCTCTCGGACGGCACCGGCGCGAGCGGCGCAGCCGCGAGCGCCCGCTCGGGCACCACCACGACCGGCAAGGACGTGCCCGGCAGCGGCAGGCTCCTGCCGGTCGGCACCGGCTGCGCCAGTCCCGCGAGCGGCGCAATGCCCGTCGCGGGCTCCTGCGGAAGGGGGGGATCGCCCGGGACCGGAGCCGTCACCGGGAGCGGCGCTGCCGGGCCGGAGGGAGATTGCGTCGAGGGCGCCGGCAGGGCGGCGTCGAGCAGCCCCGCGAAGTCGAGCCCGATCGTCTCGCCCCCCGCCGGAAGCGGCGGCAGGGCGGCTCCCGGGGGGGTGGAGGCGGGCGCAAGCGAGAGCAGATCGGGCAGCAAGGGGTTCATCGTCACGTCCTCGTGCGGCGCGTCCGGCGGGGGGCGCGGACGGCAGGCTTCACTTCGAGCTGTGCAACTTGCGTGCCAGCGGCAGTCCGCGGGCCTGCTCGCGCCGCTCCTTCGCCGCCGCGAGCGCCGCGCGGGCCTCGGCGGTCAGCTCGCCGAGGCGGCGCGCACGGGTCTCGGCTTGCGCCAGCGCCTCGGTCGCCCAGGCGCTCTGGCGGCGCGCGTCCTCGGCCCCGTCGCGGGCATGGGCGGCGAGCTGCGCGAGCCCGGCGGTGAAGCCCGCCCGCGCCTGCAAGGCCGCCCCCGTGGTCGCGCCCGCGCGCGGCGCGCCGGCGGCGACCAGAAGGCGGCTGCGCTCGGCCAGCGCAGCCCCGCGCGCCTCGGCCTCGAGCGCCTCGGCAAGTCCCCGCAGCGCCTGCTTCCGCGCCACGTCGGCGATCAGTCGCTGCCGCTCGAGCAGCGCGAGGCGCCGCGCCTCACGCATCGGCCATCAGCGCGAGCAGGCCCGCGTGGCTCGCCGCCAGCGCCTCGGCCTCGCCCCGGCGCTGCGTCAGGAAGGCATCGATCGGCTGCGAGAGCGCCAGCGCCGCGTCGAGCAGCGGGTCGCCCCCGGCGCGGTAGGCGCCCATCATCACCAGGTCGCGCCCGCCCTCGCGCGCCGCGATCAGGCCCCGGAGACGCCGCGCAGCGGCGGCGACGGGCGCGCTCACCAGGTCGTCCATCACCCGGCTCAGCGAGGCCGGCACGTCGATCGCGGGATAGTGCCCGCGGCTCGCCAGCTCGCGCGAGAGCACCACGTGCCCGTCGAGGATCGCCCGCGCAGTGTCGACCACCGGGTCATTGGCGTCGTCCCCGTCGGCGAGCACGGTGTAGATCCCGGTGACCGCCCCGCCCGAGCGCGCCGAGTTCCCAGCGCGCTCGACGATGCGCGTGATCGCGGCGAGCGCGGAGGGCGGATAGCCCCGCGCCGCACCCGGCTCGCCGAGCACCAGCGCGAGCTCGCGCGCGGCGTGGGCGACGCGGGTCAGGCTGTCGAGGATCAGCAGGACGCGCCTGCCCTGCGCGCGGAAATACTCGGCGATGCTGCTCGCATATTGCGCCGCGCGCAGCCGGAGGTTCGGCGCATGGTCGGCTGGCACCGCAACCACCACGATCCCCCCGCGGCGGTGCCCCGCCATGTGCCGACCCACGAAGTCCGAGACCTCGCGCGCGCGCTCGCCGATCAGCGCCACCACGGTGACGTCGGCGACCGCGTGGCCGGCGATGGTGTCGACCAGCACCGACTTGCCGACGCCCGAGCCGGCCATGATCCCGAGCCGCTGGCCGACCCCCATCGTCGCCAGCGCGTTGATCGCGCGCACCCCGCAGTCGAAGGGCTCGGTGACGCTCGCCCGCTCGAGCGCGCCCTCGCGCCGCCCGGCGAGCGGCCAGGCGAGCGGCAGGTCGAGCCCCGGGCCGCCGTCGATCGGCTCGCCGAGCGCGTCGACCGCGCGGCCGAGCAGCGCCTCGCCGACCCGCACCTCGCCCGGATTGCCGAGCGCCCGCACCCGCGCCTGCGGCCGCAGCAGCATCGCATCGCCGAGCAGCATCATCAGCGAGTGCCCGGCGCGAAAGCCGATCACCTCGGCGAGGCACTCGGCGTGCACGTCGTTCTCGATCAGTCCCAGCGAGCCGACCGGCAGCGGGAGCCCCGCGACCTCGATCAGCCCCCCGTCGCAGGCGACCACCCGGCCGGTGAGCACCGGGCCGCCCGGGACCGGCGCGCTGCGCATCCGGGCGAGTTCGAGCTGGAGCTGGTCGATCATCCCCGCACCGCGGCGGCGATTGCGCGGCGCCATTCCTCGGGGCCGTCGCCGACCGCGCCGTCGGGCCCCTCGATGCGTAAGCCGCCGCGGACGATCGCAGGGTCGGGCACGACCCGCCAGCCGGCGAGCGCGTCGGCGCCGATGATGTCGATGTCGGCGGGGTGGAGATGGAGCGCGAGGCTGCCCGCCGCCCCGCCGATCCGCCGCGCCGCGGCCTGGCAGCGCGCGAGCAGCCCGCCGCGGTCGACCGCCGCCTCGCCGAGCACGCCCTCGGCGAGCGTCATGACCGTCGCGGCAAGATCCTCGGCGAGCACGCCGAGCGCGGCCTCGTCGAGGCTGCGGAAGGTGAGCCGCAGCGCCCGCTGGCGCGCGGCGCTGTCCGCCGCCTCGGCCTCGGCTGCGGCGCGCCCGGCCGCCTCACCGCGCGCATAGGCGAGCTTCGCGGCCCGCGCGCGGGGATCGGGCGCGGGCGCCTCCGGCGGAGCGGGCGCGGGCTCGCCGAAAGGCAGGGCCTCGCGAAACGGCTCGGGCCCGCCGAGCACCGCCAGCCAGTCCGGCCCGCCCGCGGGCGGGGCCTCGGGCGCAGGAAGCGCGGCGAGCTGCCCGAGCCAGCCGGAATCCCCGGGCCCTGACCCAATCCGCTCAGACAAAGTCGGCACTGCCGCTGCCGATCACGATCTCGCCTGCATCGGCAAGACCGCGGGCGATGTCGACGATTGCCTTCTGCGCGGCGTGGACCTCGCTCTTGGCAAGGCGCCCGCGCAGCTCGATCTCGTCGCGGATGCCGTCCGCGGCACGGCTCGACATGGCGGCGAAGAAGGGCGCGCGGTCGGGTTCCTTGAGGCCCTTCAAGGCGTCGATGAGCTTCTCGTTGTCGACGTCGCGCAGCAGGCGGCCCATCGCTTGCGGGTCGAGCACGAACAGCATCTCGAAGGTGAACAGCTGCTCCTCGATCTGCTCGGCGAGCGCGGCGTCGCGCTCGGCGATCGCGGGGAGGACCGTGTTGCGCAGCTCGCCCGCGGCGAGGTTGATGAGGTTCGCCGCCTCGCGCGGGCCGCCGATCATCAGCGCCGCGGTGCCGTAGGCCGCGCTGATCCGCTGGGTCAGCAAGGTGTCGATGGTGGCGATCGCGGTCGCCGAGATCGTGCCGCTCCGCGCGACCCGCTCGACCACCAGCGACTGGAGCTCCAGCGGCAGCATCGCGAGCACCTCGGCGGCGGGCTCGGGTTCGATCAGCAGCAGCAGCGCGGCGATCACCTGCGGGTGCTCGTCGAGGATCAGCCGCACCAGCACGCCGGGCGCGAGCCACTGCGCGAGCTCGAGGCTGCGCGGGGGCGTATCGGGGGCGATGCGCTGCATCATGCTGTCCGCGCGCGCGGGGCCCAGGGCCTTGTCGAGCAGCGAGCGCACCCGGTCGTCGCGCCCGCGGCGGGGCAGCGCCTCGCGCGCCGCCTCGCCCGCGAAATCGGCGAGCGCCTCGGCCATGTGCGCGGCCTCGACCTCGCCGAGCGCCATCATCGCCGCGCCGAGCTTCTCGAGCTCGGTCGGCGAGAGGCGCGAGAGGAGGCCGGTCGCCTCCTCGTCGCCGAGCAGCATCAGGAAGACCGCGGCGCGGTCGACCCGGCTGAGCAGGGCGGGTTCGGCGCTCATGCGGCGTCCGCCTGCCGGTCGGGCGCGTCGAGCATCCGCTGGAGCGCCTCGACCGCGCGCTCGGGCTGGCTCGCGGCGAGACGCCGGGCGAGCTCGACCTGGCGGGGGAGGTCCTCGAGCGAGGGCGCCGGCGTGCCCGCCCCGGCGCCGGTCGCGTCGGCGAGCGCGGGCGGCGCGTCCTCGCCGGTCTCCGCGGCCGCCGCGCCCCGGCCGCGCAGCCGCGCGATCAGCGGGCGCACCGCGAGCAGCAGCACCAGGATCACCGCAATCAGCGCCGTGGCGTAGCGGACCAGCATCGCGAACCACGCCTCCTCGTAGAAGGCGGGCGGCGCGAGGTCGGTCGGCTCGAACTTGCTGGCGACGACCTTGACCATGTCGCCGCGCTGGGTGTTGGCGCCGACCGCGGCGCTGACCAGCGCCTCCAATTGCTGCGCGGTGAGCGGCGCGGCCTTGCGGAGCGCGACGTCGCTGACCGCGACCGCGACCGAGAGCTTCCTGAGGCTCCCCGGCCCGGCGGTGGTGACGGCGACCTCGCGGCCGAGCTCGTAGGAGCGATCGGTCGAGGTTTCGGTGTCGGTCGAAGTGGCGGGGGCGGCGGGCGCGGCGGGCTGGGGCGCGCCGTTGACCAGCTGGGCCTGCGGGGGCGGGGTGTTGGCCGCAACCCCCGGCACCCCGCCCGCGGGCGCGGCGCCGGTGCGGGTCGCGTTCCGCTGGCTCTCGGCGCGGACCGCACCATCCTTCTGGTAGGTCTCGCGCGCCGAGGTCACCTCGGAGCGGTCGAGCTCGACCTGCACCTGCGCGGAGAAATTGCCCTCGCCGAGCAGCGGCAGCAGCAGCGCGTCGACCTGCTCGGCGAGCTTCGCCTCGTGCTCGCGCTGGAGGGTGAGCCCCTCGCCCTGGCGATCGCGCGGGTCGGAGAGCAGGCGGCCGTTCTGGTCGACCACCCGCACCGCGTCGGCGCTCATCCCCGGCACGGAGGCGGCGACGAGGTTGACGATCGCCCCGACCTGTTCCTGGGTGAGGCTCCGCCCGCTCGCGAGGCGCAGCATCACCGAGGCCGAGGGCGCGCTGTTCTCGCGCACGAACACCGAGCGGTCGGGGGTGGCGAGGTGGACGCGCACGGTCTCGATGCCGTCGATCTCCTTGATCGTCAGCATCAGCTCGCGTTCGCGCGCCAGCCGCAGGCGCTCGCCCTCGAGGGTGCGCGAGGTGCCTAGCGGCATCGAGTCGAGCATCGCCTCGGCCCCCTCGGGCGCCGCGATCCCGGCATTGCTCGCGACCAGCATCTTGGCGCGGTAGAGGTCCTTGTCGGCGACCGAGATCGCCCCGGTGCCGCTGTCGATCGCGTAGGCGATCCCGCCCGCCTCGAGCGTCTCGACCACCTTGGCGCGCTCGGCGTCGGTGAGGCTGGTGTAGAGCACCCGGTCGGGGCCGTTGGCGATGGTCATCCACAGGGCGGCGGCGGCGGCGAGCGCGCCCACGCCCGCGAGCGCGGGGAGCGCGCGGGCGAGCGCCGGCTGGGCGAGGAAGCCCGCGACCGGCGGCGGCAGCATCGCGCGCCAGCCGGTCTGGCTTGCGGGCACGCCGGGAGACTCGACCGGAACGGGGAGCGCAGCGTCGGCCATCTATCAGCCCCCCATCCGCATGATGTCTTGATAGGCGTTGAGGAGCTTGTTCCTCACCTGCAAGGTCGCCTCGAAGGCGACGCCCGCCTCCTGCCGCGCGAGCATCACCTGGGCGATGTCCGTGACCTGGCCGCGTTCGTAGGCGGCCTGCATCTGGCTGGAACGCTCCTGCACCGCGCTGACCTGGCGGAGCGCGGTGGTGAGCGTCTCCGCGAAGCCGGCGCCCGGAGCCCTGCCGGGGGCCTGAAGCGCGCCGCTGGCTTCGCTCGCGGCGCGCACGTCGCGCAAGGCCGCGCTGCGGGCGAGCACCTGCTGGCGCAGCGCCATGACGTCCTCGACGCCGAAGCCAACCCGACCGACGCCGCTCATGCCGCACCTCCCGCCGCAAGCATCCCGGCGCCGCGCATCGAGGCGAGGCGGTAGCGCAGGGTGCGCTCGGAGATGCCGAGGCTGCGCGCGGTGGCGGCGCGGTTGCCGTCGTTCTTCGCGAGCGTCTCGAGGATCGCCCGCGCCTCGGAGGCGAAGGCGACATCGGAGAGCGAGCGCGGGGCGGCGGCGCCCGCGCGGGCGAGGCCGGACGCGGTCGGCGCAGGTTCGGCGACCGCGCGCACCGCGGTGTCGAAGACGATGTGCGACGGCGCGATCGCGTCCTTCTCGCCGGCGAGCAGGATCGCGCGGCGCATGACGTTCTCGAGCTCGCGGACATTGCCGGGCCAGGCATGGCTCTCGAGCAGCGCGAGCGCCTCGGCCTCGATCCAGCCGGGGCGGCCGGGCTTGGGGGCGTGGCGCAGCAGCATCGCGAAGGCGAGCGCGGCGATGTCGCCCGGGCGGTCGCGCAGCGCGGCGAGGCGCAGGGGGAAGACGTTGAGGCGGTAGAGCAGGTCCTCGCGGAAGCGGCCGGCCTCGACTTCGGCGGCAAGGTGGCGGTTGGTCGCGGCGACGACGCGCACGTCGACCTTGTGCGGCTTGGTCGCGCCGAGCGGCAGGACCTCGCCCTCCTGGAGCGCGCGCAGCAGCTTGGCCTGCAACGGCAGCGGCAACTCGCCGATCTCGTCGAGCAGCAGCGTGCCGCCGTCCGCGGCGCGGAACAGGCCCTCGCCCGCCTCCGCCGCGCCGGTGAAGGCGCCCTTGCGGTGGCCGAACAGCAGCGCCTCGAGCATCGCCTCGGGCATGGCGGCGCAGTTGACCGCGACCAGCGCGCCCCCGCTCTCGCGCGCGGAGAGGCGGTGAACGAAGCGCGCCAGCACCTCCTTGCCGGTGCCGGTGGGGCCCTCGAGCAGCACCGGGATATCGCTCGCGGCGATGCGTTCGGCGAGGGTGAGGAGCGCCAGCGACTGCGGGTCGCCCGCGACCGGCCAGCCGCCCTGCGCCGAGGCGGCGATCAGCGCGGCGCGCGCCGGGACGAGGTGCTCGGGATCATAGGCGAGGCGGGCGCGGCCCGTCCCCGCGAGAGTCAGCGCGGGGCGCGCAGCGTGCTCGAGCGCGATCGCGACCTTGCCGCCGCGCGCGATCCCGGCGGCCATCGCCGGGGGCATCGCGTCACCGATCACGATCCGGTCGCGCTGCCAGCTGCCGCCCATCAGCGGCAGGGTCATGTCGATCAGAATATCGTGGGCACCCCGCCCGGGCGTCGCCATCGCGCCGGGCACAGTGCCGCTCGCCGCTTCCATCATGCTTGCCCCTGAATGCGTTGCGGGTTGGTCTCGGCAATCCTGTGCCGCAGGCAGGGCTTTCAGGAGGCAAATTTAAGCCCCCGTAGCTTTCCCTAAGCCGGCGGGCAGCGGCACGGCAGGGACGATCGCGGGGCCGGGCCGCGTGCCAGAGGCTGCCGCGGCAAGTCTTTCTCGGCAAACGGGAAAATGTCCGGCTTAAACATTTCCCGCGGCGACCGCTCTTAGCCCCAGCAGCGACGGGCCAGTTCGTCCTGCATGATGGACCACTCGGGAGTTCTCACAATGAACGTTGTCAACACCAACATCTCGGCGCTGCGCGCCACCAACGCCAGCGTTGCGGCCGGCAAGGCCCTCGGCACCTCGATGGAACGCCTGTCGAGCGGCAAGCGCATCAACAGCGCCGCCGACGACGCCGCCGGCCTCGCGATTTCGGCCTCCTTCACCTCGCAGATCCGCGGCATGGCTCAGGGTATCCGCAACGCCAACGACGGCATTTCGCTGGCCCAGACCGCGGAAGGCGCGCTCGACGAAGTGACCAACATGCTCCAGCGCATGCGCGAGCTGACCGTGCAGCGTTCGAACGGCACCTATTCGAGCAGCGACGTCGCGAACATCGACTCCGAGCGCGACGCGCTGGCTTCGCAGATCAACTCGGTCCTTTCGAACACCACCTTCAACGGCATCAACCTGTTCTCGACCGGCAGCAACAGCATCTCGATCCAGGCGGGCGCTGAATCGGTCGACGCGATCAGCGTGACCCTGCCGGAACTCGACGCCGCATCGACCATGACGGCCGTCATCACCTTCGGTTCGAGCAGCGCAGCTGTCACCGGTGCCACGCTGGATCAGTATGACTCGGCGATCGGGGAAGTCACCACCGCCCGCGCCGACCTCGGTGCGTTCCAGAACCGTCTGCAGTCGGCGGTGAACAACCTCACCAACGTCTCGACCAACCTCACCGACGCCCGCTCGCGGATCATGGACACCGACTACTCGGCGGAAACCACCGCGCTCGCCAAGGCGCAGATCCTCGGTCAGGCTTCGACCGCGATGCTGGCGCAGGCCAACCAGTCGCAGCAGAACGTCCTCTCGCTGCTCCGCTAAGTCCCTCGCGCGCGCCCTCTCCCCTGGGGCGCGCGCAGGAACGCGCAAGGCCCGGGATCTCGCGATCCCGGGCCTTTCTTTGCGTCTCGCGAAAATCTCAGCGGAGGGGCCGTTACGCCGCCGCGCTGCTGCGGTCCTGCCAGGCGATCACTTCGAGATAGTTGCGCAGCCGGTTCTCTTCGAGCTGCGCGATCAGCGGGTTCTGGTGATAGGGGGCAAGCCGTCCGGCCAGCGCGTCCGACCAGGGCGCATCGGCGGCAAAGATGATGCCGAGGCCAAGCACCGCAGGAATATGCGCATAGCACAGCGGGCGATCTGGCGTGTCGGCAGCGGCGAGGAAGTCCTCGACCGCGGTGAGCACCCCGTTGCGCGGACCGCCCTCTTCCATCGCGATGGCGAATTGCCCCATGCCGCGCCAGCCCTGCCGGAACAGCGCCTCGGGGCAGCCAAGCCGCGCACCATGCTCGAAACTGTGCGGATGGCGCCACTCGGCCGGAATGCGATCGGGCGCGTAATAGAAATCGCGCCGGGCGCAGGGCCACGAGACGTCGTGAAGAAACACCAGCAAGGGCTTCCCGGCCGCGCGGGCCACGGTGTCGATGTGGCCGAGCTCGTGGAACACGGTGTAGTAATTGTGATCCCCGTCGATCAGCCAGGCATCGGCCGCAGGCACGTCGGCCAGCACCTCGAGGCTGGGCCGCGCGACATGTTCGACGTGCGGGCGCGCTGCGGCCCACTGCGCGAATTCGGGTGCCGGGGCCGGATCGATGCAGGTGAGCCGGCCGCCGCGCGCCGCGCAATGATCGGCCAGCGCCTGCGACATCGACCCGAACTCACTGCCGACTTCGGTGATCGTGGCTGCGCCCGCGTCTTCGAGACACGGCAGGATGACGGCGGCAAATTCGGCCATCGAATGGATCAACAGGTCGCTCATGCGGCATCCTTGCTGGCGAGAGGGGCAAGAGCCAGCCGTGCTTCATCGGCGCGCTGGCGCGGCGCGAGGGGCCGGAACACGACCTCGATCATTTCCGAACCGGGAATGTCGAGCCGGGAATCGGCGTCCGGGACGATCATCATCAGCGCACTCTCCGAAAGGCATTCGAAGAGGCCCGGCGCGTGCTCACGCATCGCGTCGTGGATGATGTTGGTGCAGGGCTTGCCGACCTCGTCGACCAGCGTGGCGGCCAGCGAACCGATGCGCGACCGGGTGACCTCGGCGATCTCGACGAAGCTCCAGTCCTGACCCAGCTGCAATCCCACCGCGGCGCAATCCCTGGGCAGCGGAATGCGGGCGACGAAATAGCCGTCGTGGGTGTGATGGGCCTCGACATCGCCGGCGGTCTGCTGGTCGGCGGAAAGGTGGAAGGTCCGCAGGGACATCTTGCGCGGCGCGTAATCGGCATAGGTGAAGGCAGGGTCGAACCGCTGCTGCACCATCAGCGCGAGCCTGACGCTCATGTCCTCCTGCGCCAGCTCCGCCGGCAGGAACATGCGCGAGGAGCCGCGCATGTAGAACAGCCCGCGGCGCTTGATCTGCCGGGTGGCGAGCTCCGGATCGAACAGCTTGACCATCTGGTCCGAGCCGAGATTGACGTCATGCTCGAAGCTCTTGAGAATCGCGAGTTCGGCCGGGTCGGGCAGGAACATGAAGCGCAGCAGCGCCTGGGCTGCGGCGTCGCGCCACGCGCGGGCGCGCTCGGCATCGGCCTGCCGCAGCACCGGGCCGCCACCCTGCGCGGCGCGCGCGAACTGCACCGCGCCCTGCTGCACGCGGCCGCGCACATCGCTCTGGCCGCCCTTGATGCTGCTCTTGCCCCGGATCGGCGTGCCATTGGCCTCGTATCCGATCACCGAGCCGATCTCGCAGGTCGCCAGCTGTTCGATCACCGCGACGTTCATGCACATCGCCTCGAGCACGCCCGGATCGAAGTGGCGCTGATCAATCAGCCCCGACTTGTCGAGCCCGGTTGCGGCGACTTCGCGGCAGATCAGGTAGCGCCCGGCGACATGCACGCCGAGCCGTTCGCGCAGCAGCGCATCGATGTGATCCTGCACCGATCCATTGTAGCCAAGGTCGATCAGCATGAGCGTGTCGCCCGGCTGCGGGTTGCACACCGCGCGCACATGGGCGACCAGCCGGTCGGCATAGCGCTCGGCCCGCTGCATGGTGCGCTTGCGGCGGTGGCGGGCGTGGAGTTCCTTGTCGAGCGCGGCCACGGCCCTCGCCTGATCGGTCATGTTCCTGATGCTGCCGAGGATCCGGGCCATCTCGCCTTCTTCCAGCAGCATCTGGCGCGCGATGATCGTGGGCTTCATGCCGCGCAATGCGCCCACCTGTCGCTGATAGCCTTCCGCACTGACCAGCGAAGCGGCGGTCGCGACGAAGCGGCTGATCTCGGCACGCGCGGTGCTGGGCGCGCTCCCGCGTGCAGCGTGAACCACTTCCGGCAGGTGCCCGTCGCGCAGGCAGAACAGCCAGTGGACGGTGCCGCCGCGCGCCTGCTGCAAGGCTTCGGCCTCGGCACGCAGCCAGTCGTCGAAGGCGGTGAAGACCGGCCCGAGCACCGTCGCGCCCAGGGCTTCGGCCGGATCGTCGATCCGGGGCTCGAGCGCCGCGAGCAGTGCGCGGTGCGGCTGCAAGCCGACGATGCGGGGTTCGATGCTGCCCTGCTCGCGCACATCCATGCGGGCGCAGGCGCGTTCGTGGCGCAGCCGGCGCGCGGCCGGGTCGGCGAACTGGAGCAGGTGCAGGGCATGAACGCCAAGCCGGCGCGCGGACTGGAAATCGGCACGCGGGTTGTCGCCGATGTGCAGCACTTCGTCAGGGGCCTTCTGCATCGCCTCCAGCGCGACCTTGATCAGCCCCTGGCCCTTGGAAATGCCATGATCGCTCGAGGCGAAGATGCGATCGATCAGGCCGACCACCTCAGGGCCCGCAGCCGCTGCGATGAGCTCGCGCAGCTGGTCGGAGGAAAGGTAGGTGTCCGACACGATGACGACATCGAGCCCCTGCGCCTTGGCCACGCGCATCAGCTCGACCGTGGGCGCAAAGGCAAAGCACGCCCGCGCCTCGGCCTCGAGCTCGGCAGCGATGGCCCGATCGCGCGCGGCCTGATCGGCGAAGGGCATGACTTCGGCGTAGATGTCCGCAAGGGTCACCTCGACAGCCTCGCGGATCTTGCTCTTGGCCTTGCGGGCCCTGATTTCGCCCGAAACCCGCTGCTGGATCAACAGGCCCGGCAGCGCCGCAAAGACGTCGGTCGGCTGGTGGCAATCGCGCCACAGCAGCGTGTCGAAGCAGTCGAGCGACAGCATGGTGATGCCGGCGGGCGAGCGCAGCAGCGCCTCAGGCAACTGGTGCGGCAGAATTATCTCTTTCATCAGAGCCCCTTACCTTTGTGCCGAACGCTCGGCTGCGGCAGAGGGCTAACCGAACATGGTTTATGCTCCCACGCGGCTACGATCGGGGTTTGCCCCTAGGTGGCGGGAGGTCTGTTTTCGGTGCGGACAGGGCGCCGGGGGCACCGACTACTTTTTCGCCGGAACGGCGCGTTCGGGAGAGGGAGCCATGCCGACCCGCCCCTCGAGCAGCAGCAGCGAGATGCGGCGGTTGCGCGGGTCGGCGGGGTTATCGGCGATCAGCGGTTCGGTCTCGGCGACGCCCTCGATCCGGGCGAAGCGGCCCGCGGGCACGCCGCCGAGCACCAGCGCCTGGCGCGTCGCCTCGGCGCGGCCGGCAGAGAGCGACCAGTTGTTGCCCCGGACATTGCCGCGCCACGGCAGCGAATCGGTGTGGCCGCGCAGGATCAGCGGCGCGGGCTCGTCCCTGACGGTGTCCGAGATGACCGTGAGCAGGTCGCGCGCCTGTTTGGTGAGGATCGTCGTGCCGAGCTCGAACATCGAGAAGTCGGCATCGTCCATCAGGTCGATCCGGATGCCCTCGGGCGCGCGCATCACCCGCACCTGCCGGGCGAGGTTCGCCAGCTTGGTGCGCTCGGCCAGCTTGCGCTGGATCTTGGCGCGCACCTCGCGCAGCCGCTCGTCGTCCTTCTGCTCCGCGGTCTCCGCGCCGTTCGCCTGCGGCCCGCCGGCCGAATCGCGCGGGATCGTCAGCGCCTGGCGACCGGTCTGGCCCTTGCGATTGGGGTAATTGTCGACATCGGTGATCGACGAGCCGCCCAGCAGGCCGTTGGCCCCGGCGCTTTCCTTGCGGAGCTTGACGAGCGTGGGGGTGAAATAGTCGGCGATGCCCTTGCGCTGCTTCTCTTCCGTAGCGCCGAGCAGCCACAGCAGCAGGAAGAAGGCCATCATCGCGGTCACGAAGTCGGCATAGGCGACCTTCCACGCCCCGCCGTGGTGGCCGCCCTCGACGATCGTCACCTTCTTGACGATGATCGGAGCGGGGATGGCCGCCTTGCCCTCGGCCACGTCAGCGGCCCCGCATCATGTCGAGCAGGTCGGTGAGCTTGGGCCGGTGCGCCGCGGGCAGGCCCGAGCGCGCCGCCTCGAGCACCAGCGGCTGCGGATAGCCGTGCAAGGACGCGATGATGACCTGCTTGATCGAGTGGAAGATCTGGCTGTCGTGGGTGTTGATCTGCTTGAGCCGCCCGCCGAGCGGGGCGACGATGCCGTAGGCGAGCAGCACCCCGAGGAAAGTGCCGACCAGCGCGGAGCCGATCATGTGCCCGAGCACCTCGGGCGGCTCGTTGATCGCGCCCATGGTCTTGATGATCCCCAGCACCGCCGCGACGATCCCGAGCGCGGGCAGCGCGTCGGCGAGCGACTGGATCATGTGCGCGGGCTCCTCCATGTCGTGGAGCTGGGTCTTGATCGCGCTGTCGATCACCTCCTCGACCGCGTGAGTGTCGAGCGTGCCCGAGGAAACCACCATCAGCGTCAGCGGGTCGCAGATCATCCCGGTGACGATGGGATCGGCCTGGAGGCGCGGATATTCGCTGAAGATCGTCGAGGCGGCGGGCTCGGTGACGTGGCTCTCGAGCGCCACCGCGCCCTCCGAACGCAGCAGCTTCATCAGCTTGCTGGTCAGCGCGATCGCGTCGATGTGGTCCTCGTCGGTGTATTTCTGCCCCTTGAAGGTGCGCTGCACCCCCGCGCCGAGCAGCTTGATTGCGTGCATCGAGTTGCCGATCAGCGTCGCGCCCACCGCCGCACCGCCGATGATCATGAATTCCAGCGGCAGCGCTTCGAGCACCGGCCCCATCGCGCCCCCGGCGAGGATGAACCCGCCGAACACCATGACCAGAAGCACGACGATGCCGATCGCGACGAACACGTTCCGGGGCTCCTCAGCGGCGCAGCGCGTCGAACAGCGTCAGCGAGCTGACGCGGGCGAAGGCGGCCTGGGTGGCCTCGAGCGCGGTGAGCGACTGCTGGAGCCGCGCGACCGCATCGGCGACGTCGGTGTCGCCGACCCGCGAGCGCTGCTCCGCGAGCGCGATGCCGCGCTCGCCCTGCTGGTCCTGGACCTGCTCGACCCACGCCATGCGGGTGCCGAGGATGGTCTGCGCGCGGTTGATCGTCTCGAGCGCGGTGTCGAGCCCTTCGAGCGACGCGTTGGCCGCCGCGGCCGGATCCGCCGCGCCCCCCTGCAAGGCGCTGGTGAGCGCGCCGAGCACTGCGAAGGCGCTCGAGGGAGAGCCGCCGAGGCTGAATTCGAAGACCTCGCTCCCCGGCAGCCCGCGCTCGATCGTGGTGCCCGGCGCAATCGGCACCGCGCCGCTGGTCGCGGTCCCGGCATAGGTGACATTGCCCGCGGCGTCGCGGGTGAAGGCCTGCGCCGAGGATTGGCCGGCGAACAGCGGCTCGCCGGTCAACGAGGCGGCGTTGGCGCGGCTGAACAGCTGTTCCTGGAGCTGCCCGAGCTCGAAGACGATCGCCTGCCGCCCCTGGCTGCCGGTCGGGGTGTTCGCCGCCGCCAGCGCCAGCTCGCGCGCGCGCTGGAGCAGCACCGTGACCGCCTCGAGCTCGTTCGAGGCCGCGCCGAGGTCCTGCCCGAGCCGCGCGGCATTGTCGCCCTCGACCTTGGCGAGCGCCTCGCGCCGGGCGACGCTGCGCAGCTGGGCGGCCGCCGCGGGGTCCTGCGAGCCGCGCTCGATGCGCCTGCCGGTCGCGATCTGCGAGCGGGTGCGCTCGATCCCGGCGCGCAGGTCCGCCATCTGCGAAAGCGAGCGGTTGAAGAAGGACCCGGGGGAATTGGTGATCGAACTCATCGCGCGCGACTCCTCACTTCAGCCCGAGGATCGTGTCGAACAGCTCGGCGGCGACCTGGATCACCCGGCTGTTGGCCTCGAAGGCCTGCTGGAGGCGCACCAGGTTGGCGGCCTCGTCGTCGAGATCGACGCCGGTTTCGCGCAGCAGCTCGCTCTCGGCGCTCTCGGCGACGACCTTGAGGCCTTCGCTGCGGGTCTCGAGCGCCGAGACGCGGCTCGACAGGCCGAGCAGCAGGGTATCGGCGCGGGTCACCGGGCCGGTGCTGGCGCCGAGCGCGCCGATCAGCGCGGCGAGGTTGGCGGTGTCGCGGCTGCCCGCGGGCGACCCGGCGGGCGCGGTAGCGAGCCCGCTCGCATCGGCGAGCACCACCGCGATGTCCCCCACCCCGGTTCCCGCGAGCAGCGGCTGGCCGGGGGTGCCGTCGGCAGCGACACCCGCACCTTGCGCGGTGTTGGCGATGGCGATCACCGACTGGGCGATGGTGTCGAGATCGGTCTGGAGGCCCGCCATCCCGACGAGCGCGCTCGCGCGGCCCGCCATCGCCCCGCCCGAAGGCGCGAAGGCGGTCGCACCGAGCGCGAAGCCGGCGGTGCCGTCGGCGGCGAAGCTGACCGACAGCGTCGCAGCCGTCCCCCCGCTCACCAGCGTCACCGGCGGGGTGCCGGTCAGGGTGACGTCGGCGGTGCCGTTGGCGTTGATGGTCGGCTCGATCGCGAATTCCTCGGCGAGCTGGCGCAGCACCTTGTCGCGCGCGTCGAGCAGGCCTGCGCGGCCCGCCGTGCCCTCGCGCGAACCGACGAGGTCGGCGTTGATAGCGGCGAGCTCCTTGGCGCGCTCGTTCATGGTCAGCGCCTTGGCGCTCACCTCGTTCTGCACCAGCGAGCGGGCATTGCCGAGCGTCCCGTCGGCGATGCGGAAATTGCCCGCCATCTTGCGCGCGCCCTCGAGCACCGAGAGCCGCAGCGCAGGCTCCATCGGGTTGTTCTGGAGCCGGGTCAGCGCGGCCTCGAAATCGACGAGGCCGGTGTAGAGCCCCGAGGTCTCGATCGCGCTCTCGGCCTCGCGCATCGCGAAGAACTCGGCCCGCGCGCCCGACAGCGCCGAGGAGGCATCGCGCGCCTGGCGCTGCACCAGCGCGCTCTCCGCGCGCTCGATCGTGCCGGGGCGCACCCCTCCGAGCGAATCCTGCGCATTGGTGCCGATCGAGCCGGTCATCACCAGCTCGCCCTGCGTCAGCGTGCGGCGCGAATAGTTCGGGTTCTCGGCATTGGCGACGTTCTGCGCCGCGAGCTCGAGGCTGCGGCGGGTCGCGGCAAGGCCCGAACGGCCGATGGTGAAGATCGCGGTGGGCATCAGCTATCTCCTTGGCTCGGAAGGTATTGAGCAAGCTGCGCTTCGATGCTCCGGGCAAACCCGAAGGAGCCCGAGGCGGCGGCGATGTCGGCGAAGGTCTCGTCGCGCATCGCCTCGAACTGCTGGCGGCCGCCGCCGGTGAGCGGGGTCTCCTCGGTGGCGGTGGCGGCGCGCGCGGTGGCGAGCCACCGGCGCAGCATGATCGCCTCGAAGCCCTCGGCCGCCTTTCGCAGCGCAGCGCGTTCCGCGGAGAGGGACTCCGCCGGGCGCGCCGCGCTGCCGGCCGCGATCGGGCGGGAAGGGGTAACCGGCCCGGTCACAGCACGATCATTTCGGCTTGCAGGCTGCCGGCCTGCTTGAGGCTCTCGAGGATCACCACGAGGTCCGCCGCGCCCACGCCGAGCAGGTTGAGCGCGTCGACGATCTCGTTGAGCGACGCGGCGCCGGGCATGTAGGCGACCCGGTCGGAGCGCTCCTCGACCGAGATGTTCGAGGATTCCTCCTGCGCGGTCTGGCCCTGGCTGAACGGCGCGGGCTGGACGATGGTGGGGTTCTCCTCGATGCGGATCACCAGCTTGCCGTGGCTGACCGCGGCGGGCTTGAGGCGCACCGCGTCGTTGATGACCACGGTCCCGGTGCGGCTGTTGACGATCACCCGCGCGGCGACCGGCGCGGGGGTGACGGCGAGCATCTCGATCTCGGCCATCATCGCCGAGCGCACGTCGTTCGCCTGCGGCAGGGTGAGCGCGATCGACACCCCGTCGGCGATGCTGGCGATGCCGGAGAAGCGCGCATTGATCGCGTCGCGCACCCGTGTGGCGGTGAGGAAGTCGGCATTGCTGAGGTTGAAGCGCAGCACCGGCGCGGCATCGAAGCCGGTCGCGACGCCGCGCTCGACCGTCGCGCCGTCGGCGATGCGGCCGACCGTGGCGACGTTGACGCTGACCTGCGAGCCGTCGCGCCCGGACACCCCGAGCCCGCCGACCGCGACATTGCCCTGCGCCATCGCGTAGATCTGCCCGTCGGCGCCGTAGAGCGGGGTCAGCACCAGCGCCCCGCCCCTGAGCGAGGAGGCCTGGCCGAGGGTCGAGACGGTGATGTCGATGCGCTGGCCGGGCTTGGCGAAGGCGGGCAGCTCGGCGGTGACAATCACCGCGGCGGCGTTGCGCAGCGTCGGGCTCACCCCCGGAGGCAGCGGCAGGCCGAGCCGGCCCGACACGCCGCGCATCGCCTCGGTCGCGTATTCGAGCTGGTTGTCGCCTGTCCCCTGCAAGCCCACGACGATGCCGTAGCCGGTCAGCTGGTTGGCGCGCAGCCCCTCGAACTGGCCGAGGTCGCGGATGCGCTCGGCATGGGCGGCGCCGGGCAGCTGGCCGAAGATCGCGGCGAGCAGCAGGTAGAGGAGCGGCGCGAGGATGCGGGGGCGGATCCGGGGGCGGGTGCGGGTCATGGCGGGCGGCTCCCTCAGAACGGCGAGATGACGTTGAAGAAGCGGCTCAGCCAGCCCGGCCGGCTCGCCTGCTGCACCGCGCCCTTGCCCGAATAGATGATCCGGGCATTGGCGACCTGCGAGGAGGCGAGGCGGTTGTCGCCGTCGATGTCGACCAGCCGGATGCGGCCGGCGAACTGCACCCATTCGTCGCCCTGGCTGAACATCATCTGCTTTTCTCCGACCACTTCGGCGGTGCCGTTGGGGTAGATCGCGGCAATCGTGACGGCGACAGCGCCGTTGAGGCGGCTCTGCTGCCCGGCATTGCCCGAGCCGTTGAACGACCCTTCCGCGGCGGCTTTAAGGGCCTCGGGGTCGAGGAAATCGAGCGGGCCCTTGGTCGGCGGGGTGATCCCGAAGCTGCCCTCGCGGGCGGTCTTGCCGGTGGTGCTCTTGGAGGTGGTGGTGGCCTCGGTGAGCACGATCGTCACCATGTCGCCGAGCATCCGCGCGCGGGTCCCGGTGACGAGGCCGGCATAGCCGTTCGAGGCCTGGAAGATCGCGCCAGCGCTCGCCGGCTGGGCCGTCGCCGCCGGCAGGGCGGTCAGCGCCGCGCCCGGGGGAGGCGGGGCGACGAAGCCCGGCTGCGGACCGCCGCCGCCGCCCATGCAGGCGGCAAGCGCCAGCGGCGCAGCGAGGGCGAGGAGGATGCGCGGCGTCATCGAGGCCCTCACAGCGTCTGGTTGGCGTTGCGCAGCATCTCGTCGACCGCGCTCACCATCTTGGAGTTGATCTCGTAGGCGCGCTGCGTCTCGATCATCTCGACCAGCTCCTCGACGACGTTGACGTTCGATCCCTCGAGCATCCGCTGACGGATCTGCCCGCGCCCGTTCTCGCCGGCGAGGCCGACCTCGGCCGGGCCCGAGGCGGCGGTCTCGACGAGGAAGTTGTCGCCGATCGCGCGCAGGCCCGCCGGGTTGACGAAACTCGCAATCTGGAGCTGGCCGAGCAGCTGCGGCTCGGCCTGGCCCGGGGCGAGGGCGCTCACCGAACCGTCCGGCGCGATGGTGATCGATTGCGAGCCGGGCGGCACCTGGATCGGCGGCTGGAGGGCATAGCCCTGCGCGGTGATGATCGTGCCGTCGTTCGAGAGGGTGAAATTGCCCGCGCGGGTGAAGCCCGGCTGGCCGCCGCCCGGCAGCTCGACCTGGAAGAAGCCGTCGCCGTCCAATGCAATGTCGAGCGCATTGCCGGTGTTGTTGAGAGTGCCCTGCGTCTGCATCCGGGTCGTGCCCTGCACCTGCACCCCGGTGCCGAGGTTGAGACCGACGGCAAAGGCGGTCTGCCCGGTCGAGGCCTGCCCGGCGGTGCGCTGCTCTTGGTAGGCGAGCGTCGCGAAGTCGACCCGGTCGCGCTTGAAGCCGGTCGTGCCGATATTGGCGAGGTTGTTGGCGATGACGCGCATCCGGGCATCCTGGGCCTCGAGGCCGGTGCGGGCGACGTGAAGGGCGGAAGTGGGCATTTATGTCTCTCCTCGTGGGGAACTGGGGGGATCAGCGCAGCGCCATCAGGCCGGCGCCGGCCTCGTCGAGCTCGCCGGCGGTGGCGATCACCCGGGCGCGCTGTTCGAAGGAGCGCTGGGCCTCGACCATCTGCACCAGCGTGTCGGCGGTCTGGACGTTGGACATCTCGAGCGTGCCCGGGGTGAGGCGCGCGGTCGGATCGGGGGGCAGCACGCCGGTCCCGCCATTCGGACCGGGCACCTTGAGGAAGCCGTCGATGCCCTTGGCGAGCGGGCTGCCTTCAGGATTCACCATGCGGATGCGGTCGATCGGCTCGGACGGAGAATTGGCCTGCGTCGGGTCGCGCCCGAGCACGGTGCCGTCGGCGGCGATCGCGAGGATGTAGCCCGGCGGCACGGTGATCGGCGCCCCGCCCTCGCCGAGCACGGCAAGCCCGTCGCCGTTCTCGAGCACGCCCGAGGCGGCGACCCTCAAGTCGCCGCGCCGGGAGTAGACCTCGCCCTGGCGGTCGGGCGACTGGAAGGCGAGCAGCGCCTCGCCCTCGAGCGACACGTCGAGCGGGTTGCCGGTCGGCACCGAACGCCCCGCGCCCATGTCGGCGCCGCGCACGTTGCCGCGCGCCATCGCCCGCGCCTCGAGCGAGCCGTCCCTGAGCGTCGCCGGGGTGACCGCGAAGACCTCCTGGCGAAAGCCCGGCGTCGAGGCGTTGGCGAGGTTGTTCGCCACCACCCGCTGCCGGTCCATCGCCGCGTTCATCGCGGTCATGGCGGTGTAGATCAGCCGGTCCATGAGCTTAGCTGCGCAGGTTGAGCACGGTCTGCGAGATCTGGGTGGCGGTATCGATCGCCTTGGCGTTGGCCTGGAAATTGCGCTGCGCGGTGAGCAGCGAGATCATTTCCTCGGCGAGGTCGACATTGGAGCGCTCGAGCGCGCCGCTGATCATCTTGCCATAGGTGCCGATGCCCGGGTTGCCGAACACCGCCGCGCCCGAATCCCCGGTCGCCTGCCACTTGGTCTGCCCGGCTGCGCGCAGCCCGTTGGGCGCCGAGAAAGCAGCGAGCGCGACCTGGCCGATCGGCGCGGTGGTGCCGTCGGCATAGGCGGCGGTGATCGTGCCGCGCACGTCGATCGTCACGTTGGCGAGCGTCGAGCCGGCGCCGTTGGTGATCGGCACATCGACATCGGCGGGCGTGGTCGAGGTCGGATCGCCCGCAGCGTCGACCGGGTAGGCCTGGAGACGGTTGCCCCAGCTATCCTCGAGCTCGCCCGCGGCGGTCAGGCGGAAATTGCCGTTGCGGGTGTAGGACACCTGGCCCGAGATCGGGTTGGAGAGCGCAAAGAAGCCGTCCCCGTCGATCGCGAGGTCGAGCGCGCGGCCGGTCTGCTCGAGCGGGCCGAGCACGAAGTCCTGGGTGATCCCGGCGACGGTCGCGCCGATCCCCGGGCTGCGGCGCGGGTCGGTCGCCGAGCCGGTGGCGACGAGGTCGGCGAACTGCACCGAGCTCTTCTTGAAGCCCACCGTTTCAGCGTTGGCGATGTTGTGGGAGATGACCTGAAGGTCGGTCTGGGCGTTCTTGAGACCGCTCAAGGAAGTGAAGAAAGACATGGGGGACGATCCTTTCGGGTGGGGGTCGGGAAGGTGAGGCTCAGGTGCGGGGCCGCAGCGCGGCCTCCTGCGCGGAGATCAGCCGGTCGAGCTTGGTCGAGATCTCCTCGAGCGTCGCGCCGCTCGCGGTCTGGGCGGAGAGGGCGGAGAACTGCGCCATCTGCGCGATCATCGCCTGGTTGTCCTGCGGCTCGAGCGGGTCCTGCTGCGAGAGCTGGGTGGTCAGCAGCTTGAGGAAATCGGCCTGGTCGAGCGTCTGCGCCTGGCCCGTCAGCTTCGAGGGCGTGTTGAGGCGGTCGAGCGTCGCCTGCGCGGCGGGGGTGATCGAGTTTGTGGTGGTCATCATTGGCTCCTCAGGGTTTCGAGCATCAGCTGCTTGGCGGTCTGGAGCGCCTGGACCAGGTTCTGGTACTGGCGGGCGCTCTCCATGATCTCGACCATCTCCGCGCTCTCATCGACCGCGGCCTCCCAGACGTTGCCGTCCTTGTCGGCGAGCGGATGGTTGGGATCGTGGCGCTTGGTCGGCGGCGCCTCGGCGCGCACGAGGCCGCTGGTGGTCACCCCCGCAAGGCCCGAGGCCTTGTCGAGCTCCACCGCGAAGACCGCGCGGATCGGGCGGTAGGCGCCCTCCTCGGTCGAGGAGACCGAGCCGGCGTTGGCGAGGTTCGAGGTCGCCGCGTTCATCCGCACCATCTGCGCGCTCATCGCGCGGGTGGTGAGCGAGAACAGCGTGGGCGGGGTGCGGTCGGGCATCGCGCTCACTCGCCCTTCAGCGCGCGGGTGATGGTGCTCACCCGGCCCTGCACGAAGGCGAGCGTCGCCGAATAGGCGACCGCGTTCTCGGCGAAGGCGACCTGCTCGCGGCCAAGCTCGACCGTGTTGCCGTCGAGCGAGGGCATGGTCGGGCGGCGGTAGACCATCCGCGCCTCCCCTCCCTGCCGCGAGAGGCGGGCGTCGAGCGCGGCGTTGAAGTCGATGTCGCGGGCCTTGAAGCCGGGGGTCGCGGCGTTGGCGATGTTCGACGCGATCACGCCCATGCGCTCCGAGCGCAGGGTCAGCGCGGCGCCGTGTATTCCGAAAAGTCGCTCGTTCATGCCAGGGGTCTCCTGCCGGGCCGCGGGGGCAGGCCCGCAGCATCGCAGGGCCCGGTCAGCAGGAAGCGTGCCAAACCGGCGCCCGACGCCCTGCCGACGCCCTGCCGACGCCCTGCCGCACCCGCCCCGCGCCGGGCGGCGGCAGGTCCTTGCCGGGCGCCGGGGCGCGGCAGGCAAGGCCGTGCCGGGGCAATCACCTAGGCTTAATCGCCCCTGCGCGCCGACGTTCTCGCATGACGAGACCAGCTTTTCCGGGAGGCCCGCCATGCCGCACAACCTGTCCGCCCTGTTCGATCCCGGCGCACTGGCGATCGTCGTCCTCGGCACGATCCTCGCCACCGTCGCGCGCTGCGGCTGGCGCGAATGCGCGGCGGCGCTCGACACTGCGAGTCGCCTGCTGCGGCGCGGCTTCCGGCGCGAGGCCAACCGCCGCGCGCTCGCCCAGGCGGCGGGCGCGATCCAGCGCGACGGCGCGCGCCGCGCCGATCCGGCGCTGCCCCCCGACCGCGCGCTCGGGCTGATGCTCGAATCCTACCTGCGCCACGGCAGCCTCGAGGCGGCGGGCCAAATCCGCCGCTCCGAACGCGCGCTCGACGAGGCGCGGCGGGTCGGCGCGGTGCAGGTGTTCGGCTGGGCGGCCGAGCTTGCCCCGGTGTTCGGGCTGATCGGCACGCTCTACGGCTTCACCCAGCTCAACCCCGACGCAGGCGCGGGCAGCACCACGGCGATGATCATGACCGCGATCTCGACCGCGGTGCTGACCTCGCTTTACGGCGCGCTGATCGCGCACCTCGTGTGCCACCCGCTGGCGAGCGCGATCGAGCGGCGCGGGGCCGCCGAGGAGCGCGAGCGCGAGGCGCTGGCCGAATGGTTCACCGCGCAGATCGAATCCACCGATCCGGCCGCGCGCGCGCGCCGTGCGCACCTCAGGGGCGTTGCATGACGCGCAGCGCCGTGGCCCCCCGGGGGGGACCGGCGCGCGGGGGACATAGCTGGCAGCTGATCCTCGCCGACCTCGCGCTGATCCTGTTCCTCATGACGCTCTCCGCGCTCCCCGCCGCCGAGGCCGAGAGCGGCCAGCGGCTCGCCGACCGCGAGGCGCGCGAGCAGGACACGCGCAGCACCCCCCGCCCGCAGATCGCCGCGGCGCTCGCGCTCTACCGGGCGGTGCCGGGCGGCCCGAGGCTCGGCACCTGGCTCGCGGCGCAGCAGCCCGACCCGCGCGCGACGCTGACGATCTTCGCGACCCACACCCCGGGCGGCGAGGCCGCCGCCTTCGCGCGCGCCGAGGCGCTCGCCGCCGAGGCGCGCGCGGGCGGTACGCGGGTGCGCACGATCATCACCGCAGGCGAGCGCGAGGACCTCTACGCGAGCCTCGCCTATGACGAGAAGGTCGCCGATCCGGCGCGCTGAGCGCGCGCCTCAGCCCAGTTCGATGCGGTTGCGGCCCTGCTGCTTGGCGCGGTAGAGCGCCGCATCCGCGCGGGCGAGCGCGCCGCGGGTGTCGGCGTCCGCGCAGACCTCGGCGATCCCGCCAGAGAAGGTGATCCGGCCGAAAGGCTCGCCGGTGTCGCGGTTCAGCAGCACCCGCGCCGCCTGGGCGCGGCGGATCGCGTCGAGCCGGCCCTTGGCCGCTTCGCGCGAGAGTCCGGAGAACAGCAGCACGAACTCCTCGCCCCCGTGGCGCGCGGTGAAGCAGGCATCGCCCGCCATCTCGCGGAAGCTCGCGGCGAGCGCGCACAGCACGCGGTCGCCGGCGGCGTGGCCGTGGCGGTCGTTGATCCGCTTAAAGTTGTCGACGTCGCAGAAGGCGATGCTGAGCGGCTCGCCGCGGTCGCGCGCGGCGATCGTCGCGGCGACCAGCTGCCGCTCGAAGGCGCGGCGGTTGGGGAGGCGCGTGAGGTGGTCGATGTCGGCCTCGCTGCGCGCCCTGGCGAGGCTGTCCTGCAAGCGGTCGATCTCGAGCTCGCTCTTCGCCATCGCCGCCTCGACCTGCTCGATCCGCGCGAGCATCGCGCGCGACAGGTCGAGCACCTGCGCCAGCCCCTCGGGCCGGGCGAGGCCCGCGATCTGCACCCCGATCGCGCCGCGGTGATCGCTGGTCTCGCTGTGCGCCTCGCGGGTGGTCTGGGCGAGGTGGGTGAGCGTGTAGTCGAGCTTCTCGGACAGCGTCTCGAGCGCGGCGATGCGGCTGTGCCCGTCGGGATCGAGCCGGGCGAGCGTATCGAGCCAGCGCTGGTCGATCGGCTCGCCCGCCGCCTCGCGCCGCACCAGCGCGGCGGCGAGTTCCGGGTGCGAGCCCGACAGCGCGCCGCAGATCGTCGCGAGGTTCTGCGCGGTCACCGCGAGGTCGTGGCGCAGCACGAAATCGCCGATCTTGCCGAGCAGCGTGCGGCGCGCCTCCTCGGCACGGCCCTCGGGCGCGTCGGGGGCGCTGGCCCGCACGCGGGGCCTGGGTGAGCGGGAGAGGTAGCCGTTGGGAAAGGGCATGGCGTGGCGCGTGATCGAGGGGTCCGGGAGTGTGACCCCCTGTTCTAGCGGGCCATGCTTAAGTCGCGCCGTGCCGCTCCCAAGGGTTATCACCTAGTCGCGCCCCGGCATGGCTTGGCATGGCCCTTGCTCCACCCATCGCGAACGCACCGCCGCCCCGGCGGGCGCAACACCTTGCCGCCAGGAGCCTGCCGCGATGGAAAGCACCTCGACCCTCACCGCCGGCTGGCGGTTCGCCCCGCTCGCCCTGCCGATGCTGCTGCCGCTGTGCGACCCTGCCGCGCGGGCGAGCGCGCCCGCCGCGACACCGGCGCTGATCGACCGCGCCGTGGCCGAGTTCACCGGCGCCGCCGCCGGGACCCCCGGCGGGGCGCGCGGCGCGACCGACCCGCGGCTCCAGCTCGCCCCCTGCGGCGGCGCGCTCGCGGTCAGCTGGCAATCCACGGCGAGGAGCGCGGTGAAGGTCGAGTGCCCCGGCCCGACCAGCTGGCGGGTGTTCGTCGCCCTCACTCCCGCGCAGGGCAGTGTCGCAGGAGCGAAACCGGCTCCGGTCGTCAAGCGCGGCGAGGCGCTCACCGTCCAGGTGCGCGGGCGCGGCTTCAGCGTCCAGCAGCCCGGCGAGGCGCTGGAGAGCGGCGCGGTCGGCGACTGGATCGCGGTGCGCACCGGCGCCAAGTCGCAGGGCCTGCGCGCGCGGATCGCGCGTCCGGGCCTCGCGATCATCGGGTCCGAGTAGGAATACCTAGGCCCCCCCTTAAACCCGCGCGCCGCGCGCCGTTCTCGGCTCCGGAACCTGATCGAAGGATTAGCACGTCATGCCCTCTGTCGAACTGAGCAAACTGTCCGGGGTCGGCGGCCTGCGCGCCGTGACCGCCGGGGACCGCGCGCAGATCGAAGCGCGCCCCGCCGCCGCGGGCGGCAGCACCGCGCCTGCCGCCGCCGCCGCCGGCATCAGCCTCGAGGTGACCGCCGCGAGCGCCGCCGCCACCCCGCCGGTCGATGCCGAGCGCGTCGCAGAGATCCGCAAGGCGCTGAGCAACGGCTCCTACCCGCTGGTGCCGACCCGGATCGCCGACGCGATGATCGCCGCGCAGGTCAGGCTCTCGCTGCCCGAGCGGAGCTGAGCGGGTGCCCGAAATCCTCGTCCCCGCCCAGATGGCCGCCCCGACCCCCGGCAGCGATCCGCTCGCCAGCAACCTGCGGCAGATGATTGCCGTGCTCGAACGCGAACGGCAGGCGCTTGCCGCGCTCGATGCCGACAGCCTGATCGGCGCGGCGCGGGACAAGGAGGCGCTGTGCGACACGCTTGCCGCGTTCGGCCCCGACGGGCTGCGGCTCGAGGGTGAGACCCGCAACCTCGCCGAGACCGCGCGCCAGCTGAACGAGGTCAACCGCCGGGTGCGCAACCTCCTCGCCGCCAATGTCGCCGCGCGGATCGAGGCGCTCGGGGGCAAGCGCCGGATGCCGCGCGCGCCCTATGCCAAGATGCGGCCTAGGTAGTCTTACCAGGGCCGCCCCGCCCCGCGTCTGGCACACCGCTTGCTGATCCTCCCCCGAGACGCGCGCCGCATCCCGCGGCGCCCCTGACCGGCGGAGGACGCGTGAGCCAGCCACTTCCCTTCACCAGCCTGCCCGCGGGCTCGATCCGCGCGGGCTTCGAGACCGCCGCGCGCATCCACGCCGCGGCGCGCGAGGCGATGGACGGGCGCACCCCCGCGACCCGCGAGATCGCCAACCCGGGCAATCCGGTCGAGGCGGCGATCGCCAGCGCCGCGCGCGCGACCAGCGTCGATTTCGATTTCCTGCTCGCCCAGGCCCAGGTCGAATCCGCGATGGACCCGAACGCCCGCGCCGCGACCTCGAGCGCGACCGGGCTCTACCAGTTCATCGAGAGCACCTGGCTCGGCACGATGAAGCGCCACGGCGCGCGCTTCGGGCTCGGCGATGTCGCCGACCAGATCGACACCACCGCCTCGGGCGAGGCGTGGGTCGCGGACCCGGCGCGGCGCGAGGCGATCCTCGCGATGCGCAGCGACCCCGAGGTCGCCGCGCTGATGGCGGCAGGGCTGGCCGAGGACAACCGCGCGCACCTCATGCCGATCCTTGGCCGCCAGCCGAGCCATGCCGAGCTCTACCTCGCGCACTTCCTCGGCGCAGGCGGTGCCGGGCGGTTCCTCTCCGAGCTCCAGCAGGACCCGACCCAGAACGCCGCGGCGCTGTTCGCCCGGCCCGCCGCCGCCAACCGCGCGATCTTCTACGCGCCCGACGGCAGCCCCCGCAGCCTCGCGCAGGTCATGGAGGTGATCGGCGGCAAACTGGGCCGCGCGCTCGACCGCGCGAGCGACGGGCAGGGCATCCGCTACGCCCGCGCCGACTACCCGCGCACAGGAAGCGGCGGGGCGGGGTTCACCCCCTACCTCGTGGCGGACGAGGCGGTGTTCGGACCCGGCATCCCCGCAGCGCTGACGCAGGAGAGCCTCCCCGCCGCCGCGCTGCGCGCGCCCGAAAGACCCCCCATGTCGCAGGTGCTCGGCAGCACCTTCGGCGGCGATCCGGCCGCGGCCCCGCCCGGGGTGCGCCGCGCCTATGACCGGCTGAAGGCGCTCGGCCTGTGACCCCTGCGACGACCGCTTCCGACCCCCTCGCCCGCTTCGGCAAGCTCTCGGGCTCGCTGATGCTGCCGGTCGGCATCTTCGCGCTGCTCGCGCTGATGGTGCTGCCGATCCCGGCGGTGCTGCTCGACGTGTTCTTCGTGCTCAACATCGCGATCTCGATCGCGGTGCTGATGGTGGCGTTGAACGCCCGCCGCCCGCTCGACTTCTCCTCCTTCCCCTCGGTGCTGCTGTTCGCGACCCTCCTGCGGCTCGCTTTGAACGTCGCCTCGACGCGCGTGGTGCTGGTCCACGGCCACGAGGGCGAGGCGGCGGCGGGCGAGGTGATCGAGAGTTTCGCGGCGTTTCTGGTGGGCGGCAATTTCGCGGTCGGGTTGTTCGTCTTCGCGATCCTGATGATCATCAACATGATCGTCATCACCAAGGGCGCGGGCCGCGTCTCCGAGGTCTCGGCGCGCTTCGTGCTCGACGCGCTGCCGGGCAAGCAGATGGCGATCGACGCCGACATCGCCGCCGGGCTCATCACCGCCGACGAGGCGCGCGAGCGCCGCCGCGAGGTGACGGTCGAGGCCGATTTCTACGGCTCGATGGACGGTGCCTCCAAGTTCGTGAAGGGCGACGCGATGGCGGCGCTGCTGATCCTCGGGGTCAACATCGTCGCCGGGTTCGGGATCGGGATGATCAGCCACGGCCTCTCCGCCACCGAGGCGGGCGAGGCTTACGTGACGCTCGCGGTGGGCGACGCGCTGGTCGCGCAGGTGCCCGCGCTGCTGCTGTCGATCGCGGCGGCGGCGATCGTCACCCGCGTTTCCGACCAGCGCGACCTTGCCGGGCAGATCGGCGGGCAGTTCGCCGATCCGCGCGGGTGGCTGCCGGTGGCGCTGATCCTCGGCGCGGTGGGCGTGGTGCCCGCCATGCCGCAGGTGATCTTTCTCCCCGCCGCCGCCGTCGCGGGCGCGATCTGGTGGCGGTTGAAGCGCCGCGCCGCCGCCCCCGCGCCGGTGCCCGCCGAGGCCGCGCCCGAGGTCGCCCCCGACCACATCGCGCTCGCCGACGTGGCGGACTCGACGCTGGTGACGCTCGAATTGGGCTATGGCCTCCTCGGGCTGGTCGACGCTGCGCAAGGCGCCCCGCTCGTCACTCGCATCACCGGCATTCGCAAGCAGATGTCGCGCGACCTCGGCTTCGTCCTGCCGCAGTTCCGGATCCGGGATTCGCTCGATCTCGCCGCGCAGGACTACGCGGTGCTGATGGGCGGGGTGAGCATCGCGCGAGGGAGCGTGCGGCCCGGCAAGCTGCTTGCCATCGACGCGGGCGAGGTGCGCCCCGGACACGGCTTGACCGGCGAGCCGACCCGCGACCCCTCCTTCGATTGCCCCGCGCTGTGGATCGCCCCCGCGAGCCGCGACCATGCGGTGGCCGAGGGCTTCCTGGTGGTCGACCCCGCCTCGGTGATCGCCACTCACGCCAATCAGGCGCTGCTCGCCGAGGCGCACCAGCTGCTCGGGCCCGACGAGGTGCGCGAGTGGGTCGAGGGGTTGAAGGCCCGCTCGCCCGCGCTGGTCGAGGCGGTGCACCCCGATCCGCTGCCGCTCGCCGCGCTGACCCGCACCCTGCGCGCGCTGATCGCCGACGGGATCGGCCTCGCCCACCCCCAGCCGCTGTTCACCGCGCTCGCGCTCGCGCTCCAGAAAACCACCGACTTCGACGCGGTGATCGACGCGGTGCGCGCCGACATGGCCGCGCGGCTGGTCGGGCGCATCGCGGCGCCGGGCGAAAGCCTCAAGGTGGTGACGCTCGACGCGGGGCTGGAAGCCGCGATCCTCGGCGGGATGCACGATCCGGCGACCGGCCAGCCGCTGATCGAGCCCGATTGCGGGAGCATGATCGTGCGCGAGGCGGGGCGGATCGCCGACGCCGAGGGCACGCCGATCGCCCTCATCGTCCAGCCGCCTGCGCGCCGCGCGCTCGCCGCGCTGCTCAAGACCCGCTGCCCGCGCTGCCTCGTCCTGTCGATCGCCGAACTGCCCGCCGCGCAGCCGATTGCCGTGATCGGCGTGATCGGCGGCGCCGAGGAGGGCCCGGTGCTCGCCGCCCCCGCGGAGCTGGCCGCATGAAGCACGACCACACGGGTTTCGGCGCGCCTGCGGGGCTCTATGCGCCCTCGCGCGCCGAGGTCGAGGACCGGGTGCGCCGCTTCCTCCCGCTGGTGCGCCGCGCCGCCTGGCACATTCACGGGCGCGGGCGGGATGGCCTCGAGGTCGAGGACCTCGTCCAGGTCGGCGTCCTCGCGCTCACCGAATGCGCCCAGCGCCACACCGCGCCAACCGAGGACGGGTTCGCCGCCTATGCCAAGATCCGGGTGCGCGGGGCGATGCTCGACGAGGTGCGCCGCGTCGCCCACGACAGCCGCACCGCCCGCGCGCGCCGCGCCGCCTGCGAGCGCGCGCTCGCCAGCTTGCGCGGTTCGCTAGGGCGCGATCCGAGCCGGGGTGAGCTGGCGCGGGCGCTCGGCGTGAGCGATGCCGAGCTGCTCGCGATCGAGGCCTCGGGGGTGCGGCTCACCTCGATCGACGAGGCCTATGACGAGACCAGCCTCGCCTTCGCCAGCGACGACCCCGACCCCTTCGAGGCGCTCTGCGCGGTGGAGGACCGCGAGCGCCTGATCGCGGCGATGACCCGGCTGCCCGACCGGCTGAAGCTGGTGCTCCAGCTGTTCTTCGTCGAGGAGCTGAACCTCACCGAAATCGCCGCGGTGCTCGAAGTGAGCGTGCCGCGGGTGCACCAATTGCGCGCGAAGGCGCTGAAGGATTTGCGGGCGCTGCTGGAGGGGGGGTGAAACGGCCACATTCCCGTTCGTGCTGAGCCTGTCGAAGCACTGTTCTTCCGCTTCGAAGAGAAGTGCAGCCCTTCGACAAGCTCAGGGCGAACGGTGATTTGGGCGGCGACGGGGTGGCTACCCCGCGTCCCCGTCGGAATGCCCGCGGCCCTCGCTGGTCGTGCGCTGCGAGCCGCCCGCGCCGGTCGCGCCTTCGCCTTCCCACCAGTAGGCGCGGCGCTTCGCATCGCCGGTGCCGACCTCGTTCATCGTCCTCGCATCGTAGAGCCGCCCGCCGAGCATCACCTTCTCGATATCGTCCGAGTTAGCAATGTCGGCGCTCGGATCGGCGGAAAGGATCACGAGGTCGGCGAGCTTGCCGGCCTCGATGCTGCCGATGTCCTTCGCCATCCCCAGCGACTGCGCGGGGACGATGGTGCCCGCCTTGAGCGCCTCGACCGGGGTCATCCCGCCGCGCACGAAGCTGCCGAGCTCCCAGTGCGCACCGACGCCCGCCTGCTGGCCGTGGGCGCCGATCGACACCTTCACCCCGCGCTGCGCCACCTTGCGGGCCTCGCGCGCGTTGTTGTCGTCGACATAGGCCCAGTCGGGCGCCTTCACCCGGCGGCCCGTCTCGGCGAGCAGCATCTTGGGCGGGGTGTGCACCATCAGCGGGTTTTCCCAGACGTTGGTCGCCTGCCGCCAGTAGGGATCGCCCGCGAGGCCGCCATAGGTGACGACCAGCGTCGGGGTGTAGTTGGTCGCCCCGCCGCCGAACAGCTGGAGCACGTCCTCGTAGATCACGTCGACCGGCACATTGTGCTCGAGCGTCGAGTTGCCGTCGGCGATGATGTTCATGTCCATCCCGAACAGCGAGCCGCCCTCGGCGACGACCAGCATGTTCTCGGCCGCCGCGGCGCGGACCACCATCTGGCGCTGCTCGCGGCGCGGCTGGTTGTAGTTCTTGACCGAGATCCCGCCCTGCGCCTTGATCCGCCGCACGTGGGCGAGCGCGTCCTCGTAGGTGTCGATGCGGGCATAGACCCCCGGTGCCTTGGCCCCGTAGATGATCTCGCCGGTCGAGAAGATCCGCGGGCCGAGGGTGAGCCCGGCGCGCTGGCGCTCGGCGGCGGCGAAGACGGTGCTCGCCTGGCTCGAGGGGTTGTGGATCGTCGTCACCCCCATCGCCAGATCCTGGATCAGCGCCCAGTTCTGCTGCGGGATGAGGTCGCCGACCCCGTAGGGCCCGTGCGCGTGGGCATCGACGAGGCCGGGCATGATGACCTTGCCGGTCGCGTCGATCATGCGCGCATCGCCGGGCAGCTTGATGCGCACGGTGGTCGCGTCATAGACCCCGGTGATCCGGTCGCCCTCGATCACGATCAGGCCGTTCTCGATGACGCCGGCGTCGTCCGCGGCGAGGCCGGGCTTCATGGTCAGGATCTTGGCGCCGGTGATGACGGTGACCCCCGAGGGCTTCGCCTTCTGGACGGTCACCTGCAGCGGGATGCCGGTGGTGGGCGAGGTGTAAGCGGGGCCCTTGTCGGTCTCGGTCTTCGGCGCATTGGCGAAGAGCGCGGCGACATTGGCGCTCTCGAGCCGCGGGCCGATCGACCAGAACAGCGTCTCCCCGCCGCGCGCCCAGCCGAGGTAATCCGCGCCGCCGGTGCTGACCTTGACCACCGGGAGCGCGCTCGCCTGCTCGCCCACGTCGAGGGGCTTGCCGCCGGGGACCAGCGGCATGGCGAAGACCTCGTAGTTCTGGCGGAAGGCGATGGTGCGGCCGTCGGGCGCGATGCGCAGGTCGTTGGCGAGCTCGCCGCGGGCGTGGATGCGCTTCGCCTCGCCGCCGAGGTCGGTCGAGACGAGCGCGAGCTTGCCCCCGTCGCGGCCGAGCATGAACAGGCGGTCGCTGGTCGCGCCCCATTGCGGGTTCGCCCCGTCGCGGGTGACGAGCTTCGCCTCGCCGGAGCCGCTGGTGGGAATCACGTAGAGGCCCGGATTCTCGGAATAGCCGGGCGCGGTGAGGTAGCCGCCCTCGCGCTTCTCGAAGGCGATCAGCGCGCCGTCGGGCGAGAAGGCGAGGTTGCCGTAGTGCCCCGGCCCGGCGATCACCCGGCGGTTCTGGCCGTCGGCATCGGCAACGACGATCTCGCCGAGTTTCTCGTCGCTCCAGCGGACATAGGCGAGTTGCCGCCCGTCGCGGCTGAAGGCGGGGAAGGCCTCGAGCACGTCGGCGCTGTCGCCGGTGAGCGGGCGCGGCGCGTCCTTGCCCTTCGCCGACTTGGTATAGAGCCGCCCGAGGCTCTCGAACACCACGCGGCTGCCGTCGGGCGAGAGCGTGGCGAAGCGCGGCATGGTGGTGGTGAAGGTGTCGGGGCTGACCTCGATCACCGGGTGCGGCGCATCGGCGACGTCGCGGGTGTCGTCGACGGCGAAGGGGATCACCGCATGGCCCGATCCGTCGCGGTTCACCCGGTTGAGCTTGCCCCCGGCCCAGAAGACGATGGCGCTCGAATCCGGCAGCCAGTCCAGGTTGGGATAGACCCCGGTGACCGCCCAGGTCTCCTGCACGTCGAGGTCGAGCTTGCCGTAGATCATCTGCTCGCGGCCCGAGGCGATGTCCTTGACCCAGAGCTGGGTCTGGTCACGCTCGCGCCGGACGAAGGCGATCTGCTTGCCGTCGGGCGAGGGCGCGGGGCGCACCGCGCCGCCGTAGCCCGAGACGGCGGTGGTCACCTCGCCGGTCGCGAGGTCGTGGCGCTCGATCGCGAAGATGCCGGTCTGGCTGTCCTGCGCATATTCGAAGACGTTCCCCGGCGTGGTGTTGCGCGTGTAGTAGATCGCGCTGCCGTCGGGCGCGAAGACCGGCTCGCCCAGCTCCTTCTGGAGATTCTCGTTGGCGCGCTCGACCACCGGCACCCCGCCGCCGCCCGACACGTGGTAGAGCCAGATCTCGCCGGTCCCGGCGCTGCGTTCCGTCGTGAAGTGCTTCTTGGCGACGATGAAGCGCCCGTCCGGCGACCAGCCGGGCTGGTTGAGCAGGCGGAAGTCCTCCTTGGTCACCTGCCGCTTGTCCGAGCCGTCGGCGTTCATCACCCAGATATTGTCCCCGCCGCCGCGGTCGGAGGTGAAAGCGATGCGCCGGCCGTCGGGCGAGAAGCGCGGCTGGACGTCCCAGGAGAGCCCCTCGCTGATCCGCGTCGGCGTCCCGCCGGCGATCGGCATGGTGTAGATGTCGCCGAGCAGCGTGAAGGCGATGGTCTTCCCGTCGGGCGCGACGTCGACGTCCATCCAGGTGCCTTCGGTGACCTTGATCGGCACCTGCTTCAGCACCGCCCCCTTGGGCGCATCGACGCTCCACTTCTCCTCGGCCTTGGCGTCCTTCTTGGAAGCGGGCGCGGCGGCGAGCGGGGTGCAGATGCAGGCGGCCCCGGCGAGCAGGGCGGCGGCGAGATGGCGCATGGAAACTCTCCCTCTGTCGGCGCGGGAGACTAGCGGCGAGCAAGGATATTGCTAGATGCGGCAATGTCGTTGGTCGATTACACAAGGCCGCCGACAGGGGGAACATCGGGGGGCCGGTCATGCTGAACAGGATTACCAACAATTTCGCCGTGCTGACGCTCGCGGGCGTGGCGCTCGCCTGGGTGTGGCCGGAGGGCTTCACCTGGCTGACCGACGGCAGCAACCGGATCGCCGGACAGCCGCTGCTGAGCATCGCGCTCGGGATCATCATGCTGGCGATGGGCCTGACGCTGACATTCGAGGATTATCGCGGCCTGCTGGTCATGCCGCGCGCCTTTTTCGCGGGGCTGGCGCTGCAATACACGATCATGCCGCTCTCGGGCTTTGCGGTGGCGAAGGCGCTGGGGCTCGAGCCGGGGCTGGCAGTGGGGCTGATCCTGATCGCCTGCTGTCCGGGGGGAACCTCCTCGAACATCGTCACCTTCATCGCGCGCGGGCACGTCGCCCTGTCGGTGGCGATGACGATGGCCTCGACCTTCGCGGGCATGATCCTCACGCCCCTGCTGACGGGGTGGCTGGCCGGGCAATACGTCGCGATCGACCGCTGGAACCTGTTCGTCAACATGGTCGCGGTGGTGCTGGTGCCGGTGGTGGCGGGGACGCTGCTCAACCGCCTGTTCCCGCGTGCGGCAGCGCGGGTTTCGGCCGCCCTGCCGGTGGTGGCGATCCTGCTCGTCATCCTGATCGTCGGGGCGATCGTCGGCGGGGCGAAGGCGCAGATCGTGGAGCACGCCGGAATGCTGCTGCTCGCGACCTTCCTGCTCCATGCCTCGGGCTTCGGGCTCGGCTACGCGCTGTCCCGGGCGCTGAGGCTCGGGGTGACCGAGGCGCGGACCATCTCGATCGAGGTGGGGATGCAGAACTCCGGGCTTGGTTCGGGGCTCGCCAAGACCCCCGCCTTCGCCGCCCAGTTCGCCGACGCCGCGCAGGCTGCCCTCGCCCCTGTGCCCGCCGCGATCTCGGCGATGTGGCAGGTGCTGATCGGGAGCCTGCTCGCGGGGTGGTGGCGGCGGCGGGGTTAGGCGAACATCCCCCGCTTCGGCCCGAGATAGCCGAACAGGTAGGCCCCCACCTTGCGCATCTGGATCTCCTCCGAGCCCTCGGTGATCCGGTAGCGGCGGTGGTGGCGGTAGATGTGCTCGAAGGGCTTGTGCCGCGAATAGCCGATGCCGCCGTGGACCTGCATCGCCCGGTCCGCCGCCTCGCAGCACAGCCGGTTCGCCCAGTAGTTGCACATCGAGACCTTGTCCGAGATGGTCCGCTCGATCTCCTCGTGGGGCATGTTGTCCATCTCCCACGCGGTCTTGAAGATCAGGAGGCGGAGCATCTCGGCCTGGGTCGCGAGCTCCACCAGCGGGAACTGGATCGCCTGGTTCCTCGCCAGCTCCTCGCCGAAGGGCTTGCGCTCGCGCGCATACTTCACGCTCTCGTCGATGCAGTAGAGCGCCGCCCCGCAGGAACTCGCCGCCTGGCGGATGCGGTTCTGGTGGACGAAGCTCTGGGCGAGCGCCAGCCCCCGCCCTTCCACGCCGAGGATCGCGCTGTCGGGCACCCACACATTGGTGACGCTGAGGCGCGGGTGGTCGGTGGGCATGTTGAAGGTCCACATCCACTCCTCGATCTCGAGGCCCGGGGTGGGGTTGGGGACGAGGAAGCAGGTGATCCCGCTCGCGTCCCCCGCCTTGCCCGCCGTGCGCGCGAACATCGCGCAGTGGGTGGCGACGTGCATCCCGGTGATCCACATCTTCTCGCCGTTGATGAGCCAGCCATCGACACCATCGCGGGTTTCCCTGACTGCGTGGGTCTCCATGTGGGTGGCGTCGGAGCCGTGGTGCGGTTCGGTCAGCCCGAAGGCGACGCGCCGGGTGCGCTCGAAGCCGCCAAGGATGAATTCCTGCTTCTGCGCCTCCGTCCCCCACTGGTCGAACATGGCGACGAAGGGGAAGTTGCCGACGATCGAGTGCTCGTTCTGGAGATCGTTGTGGAGGCCGAGGCCGGCCCTCGCGAAGTGCTCGCGGATCACCGCCATCCAGAGGTTGCTGCCGTCCTTGCCGCCGTAGCGCTTGGGCGCGGAGAAGCGCCAATGGCCCGCCTTGTCGGCGCGGCGGGTGGCCTCTTTCAGCAGTTCCTCCCACTCGTGCCGCGGGAGGCCGCCGCGCTCCCAGTCGGTGCGGGCGTGCTCGCGACGGTGGTCGAAGAAGCGGATGTTGTCGTCCTGCTGCTCCAAGGGCTTGATCTCGGCGGCGATGAAGGCGTCGAGCTCGTCGAGATAGGCTTGCAGGTCGGGGGGGATGGCGAAGTCCATCAGTGTTCTCCAATCCATTTTGCGCGGGCAGCGCGAAGCGCCGGGTACTTGGGAACGTCGGCGCTCAGCTTCTGGAGCGCCCGCGACCTGAGGTCAGCTAGCAATCCGGATGAATGCAGCGATTTCTCGCCCGCCAACAATTCCTCCGAAAGCAGCAGATCGCTTTCCATCGGCAGAAGGTCAGCCTCCCGCGCGATCATGCCGAGGGCGTTGCGGGCGACAGCCAACTGGAAGCGATCATGGCCGGTCAGCTTCTCCTTCAGCGTCTCCAGCCATTCGGCGATCGCCGTCGCCATCTCCTCCTGACTGGCCTCGCCGAGATAGGTGCAGGACATGTCCGGAAGGACGACGGGCCGCGCCCGCTCCGCCTCCGGCGCATCCTCCTCCAGCAGCAGCAGGAGGTCGAGTTCCTGCTCGCTCGTCCGGCGCGAGATCACCACGCGTTCGAGCATCCGGTCCGCACCGGAGCGCCATTGCGCGGCCATCTTGAGGCAGCCGAGCGCCCACCACACGGTGCGGTAGATGGTCCAGAAGCGGAAGCGTTCGCGGTCGATGGTGACCCCCGCCTTGGCCTCGTAGGCGGCGATGTAGTCCTCGACCGCGCCGAGCCCCAACGCGGGGCGGTCGTAGCGGGCGAAGCGCCACACCTCCATGCAGCCGAAGGCGAGGTCCTCGTGGCGGTCGCCGAAATGGGCGATTTCCCAGTCGAGCACCCCCGTGAGGCGCGAACCTTCCACCAGCAGGTTGCCCATCCGGTAGTCGCCGTGGTTGAGCACGGGCTCGACGGGCGGGGGGCAATTGTCCTCGAGCCACCTGAGGCCGAGCGCGATGATCGGGCGGTCACCGCCCGCGGCCATGAACTGCTGTTTGAGGTCGGCGATTGCGGCGCGGGTGTCTATCACCGGGACGCCCGCGGGCACGTCGGCCTTTCGCAGCGAGTGGATGCGGGCGAGGTCGCGGGCGATCTGTCGGAGCAGCCCGTCGGGGTCCTCGCAACCGAGGATCACCTTCGGGTCCGCCGTACCCGGCAGCGCGCGCATGACGAAGCCGCTCCCAAGCCTGTCGCCCTCCTCGAGCACCGCTACCACTGCCGGCGCGGTGACGCCCTTGGCGCGCGCGGCCTCGATCAGCGTGGCCTCGACCGCGTGCCCATAGGGCCGCCCTTCCATGAAGGCGAGGCTCGGCGCGCGGCGCAGGACATAATCGGAGCCGCCAGCGGAAAACCGCCAGCTTTCCATCACCGCCCCGCCCGTCAGCCGCTGCGGCTCGCCCGTCAGCGTGCCCAGCCCTGCGCGCTCGCAGACCCTCGCCAGACCCTCGCGCAAGGAAGCGGTGTCGATCATCCCTTCCGGCTCTCTCCCCAGAAGCCGCTGTCCTACACGGAACCAGCCTGCCAGCCTCGGCCCGCAGCGCGGGCGGCCGGTCGCAGCGTGCAAGTTGATGCGTCCCGAAACCCGGCCCCTGAATGAACTACGTCAACTTGCGCGGGCGAATCGGAACGCGCGCGTCCCCGATCCGCCCGGAAGCTGTAGGCAGGTCAGGCCGGCACGTTGTCCTTCCTCACGGTGATCACCTGCGCATAGGTGAACTCCTTGAGCCCTTCCTTGCCGTATTCGGCGCCGAAGCCCGACTGCTTGTGCCCGCCGAAGGGCGCGAAGGGCGAGAGGTGGAGGTATTCGTTGACCCACACCGTGCCGGTCTCGAGCTGCTCGGCGATTTCGACGCCCTTCTCGGGGTTGCCGGTCCACACCGCGCCGGCGAGGCCGTATTCGGAGTTGTTGGCGCGGCTGATGACCTCTTCCTCGGTCGAGAACTTCATCAGCGGCATTACGGGTCCGAACTGTTCCTCGGCGACGATCCGCGCGTCCTCGGGCGGGTTGTCGAGGATGGTGATCGGCACGTAGTAGCCGGTGCCGCTCGGGTCCACGTTGCCGCCGAGCAGGAACTTGTAGCCGTTCGATTTCGCATCCTCGATCAGCTCGAGCACGCGCTCGTACTGCTTCCTGTTCTGGATCGGGCCGACCCCGGTGCCCTGCTGGCTGCCGTCGCCGACCTTCACGGTCTTGGCATATTCGACGATCGCGGCGCTGAGCTCGTCATAGATGTCCTCGTGGATGTAGACGCGCTTTGCCGCCACGCAGATCTGCCCGGCGTTGGAGAAGCTCGACCAGAACAGCTGTTCGGCGACCTTCTTGGGATCGGCGTCGGGGAGCACGATCGAAGCGTCGTTGCCGCCCAGTTCGAGCGTGATGCGCTTGAGGTCGGCCGAGGCGCCCTCCATGATCTTCTTGCCGGTCGCGGTCGAGCCGGTGAAGGTGATCTTGTCGATGTCGGGGTGCTGGGTGATCAGCGGGCCGAGGTCGTCCTCGCCGGTGATGATGTTGACGACGCCGGCGGGCACCTTGTCGGCGATCAGCTCGGCGATCTTGAGGGTGGTCAGCGGGGTGAAGGGCGAGGGCTTCAGCACGATGGTGCAGCCCGAGAGCATCGCCGGGACGATCTTCTGGATCGCCATCATGACGGGGAAGTTCCACGGCACGATCCCGCCGACCACACCCACCGGAACGCGGCGGGTGCGGCTGAGGCGGGTATCGCTGTCCTCGGTGATCTCGTCCTCGAGGCTCAGCGTCGACTGCGCCGCGCTCATGCCGGCCGCGCCGTAGATCTCGCCGCGCGCCTGGTCGTGGGGCTTGCCCTGCTCGCTGGTTAGGAGGCGGTAGAGCTCCTCGGCATTGGCCTTGATCGCGCCCGAAATCGCCATGATCGCGGCGCGGCGTTCCTCGATCGGGGTGTTCTTCCAGGTCTTGAAGGCGGCGCGCGCGGCGGCGACGGCGCGGTCGAGCTCGGGTTTGCCGCAGGCGGGGACCTGGCCGATGACCTGCTCGTTCGCGGGGTTCACCACGTCGAGCCAGCGGTCGGTCGCGACCATCTCGCCGCCGATGAGGTTCTTGTACTGGGTGACCATGTCTGTGTCCTCTCTTGCGAAGTGGGGAGTCGTCTCTCTCCCGCTCAGGTTGGCGCGTTGCATCCGAAAACGCAATCGTCCGCTTGCCGCCCCAGCCTAGCGCGCCGCACGGCGCCGATCACCTGACGATTGCGCTATCGGGTGAGCGGCCTATGAGGCGGCGCACAACAGAACGACAGGGAGCCCGAAACGCATGACCGACCCCCGCCCCGATCTCGTCATCTACGGCAGCCCGCTCTCGCCCTTCGTGCGCAAGGTCGCCGGAGTGTGCATCGCCAAGAGCGTGGCCTTCGAGGTCGAGGGGATCAACGTCTTCGACCCGCCCGCGTGGTTCGCGGACATCTCGCCGATGAAGCGCATCCCGGTGCTGCGCGACCGCTCGGTGGCTGAGGAGGGCATCGCCGGGACGATCGCCGATTCGTCCGCGATCTGCGCCTTCATCGAGAAGAAGCACCCCGCGCCTGCGCTCTACCCCGAGGACCCGATGGCCTTGGGGCAGGCGCTGTTCATCGAGGAATATGCCGACACCGCGCTGGCGATGGCAGGGGGCCTCGGCATCTTCCGCCCGATCTTCTTCGCCATGTCGAAGGGCGAGGAACCCGGCCTCGACAAGGCGCGCGAGGCGTGGGGCGTCCAGCTGCCGCCGATCTTCGACGTGCTCGAGACGCGCCTCGCCGGCCGCGAATACTTCGCCGGCGACGCGCTCTCGATCGCCGACATCACCGTCGCCTGTGTGCTGATGCAGGTTGCGCTGGTCGCCGAGACTCCTCTCGACAAGTGGCCCGGCCTTGCCGCGCATTTCGCGGCGATGAAGGCGCTTCCGCTCGTCGCACAGCCCTTTGCGGGCGCCGAAAAGATCGTCCGCAGGGCCTTGCCCACGCCCTTCGACCTGACCTAAGCCCCGCATCCCCCAGCGAGAGAGGATACAAGGGCGCATGGCCAGCGAATGGTGCATCGGGATCATCGGCGGATCGGGGCTCTATGCCATCGACGGGCTCGAGGACGCGCAGTGGATCGCGATCGAGACGCCCTGGGGCGACCCCTCGGACGAGATCCTGTGCGGGACGCTCGGCGGGGTGAAGGTGCGCTTTCTCCCCCGCCACGGGCGCGGGCACCCGGTCTCGCCGTCCGAGCTCAATTCGCGCGCCAATATCGACGCGCTGAAGCGCGCCGGCTGCACCGACATCCTCGCAATCAGCGCGGTCGGCTCCCTGCGCGAGGAGCTCGAACCGGGCCGCTTCGCCGTGGTCGAGCAGTTCATCGACCGCACCGTGGCGCGGCCCGGCACCTTCTTCACCAGCGGCTTCGTCACCCATGTCTCGATGGCCGACCCGGTCTGCCCGCGCCTCTCCGAGATGGCCGCGCAGGCGATCGCCAAGGCCAGGGGCAAGGTCGCGGTCGGCGCCACTTACCTCGCGATGGAAGGCCCGCAGTTCTCGACCCGCGCCGAGAGCCGGATGTACCGCGCCTGGGGCGCCGACGTGATCGGCATGACCGCGATGCCCGAGGCCAAGCTCGCCCGCGAGGCGGAGCTGCCCTATGCGCTCGTCGGCATGGTCACCGACTACGACTGCTGGCGCGAGGGCGAGGCGGTCGACGTCGCGCAGGTGGTCGGCCAGATGCAGGCCAACGGCGCGCTCGCGCGGGCGATGGTGAAGAACCTCATCGCCGCCCTGCCCGAGGTGCGCGAGCCCTCCCCGATCGACTTCGCGCTCGACGATGCGGTCATCACTGCGCCCGCCGAGCACGACCCCGAGCTGATGGCCAAGCTCGACGCGGTCGCGCGGCGGCTGTTCGCCTGACGCGCGCCCGCGCCCGCCGGCGCGGCGTCCGGCTCAGCCGAACAGATGGGTCTTGGTGTCCGGGTTCCCGCTGCGCCACATGACGCTGTCGAGCACGTAGTGGTGCACGTTGAGGAAAATCCAGAACATGAAGGGGAACAGGGCGCCGGGGATCGCCTGCCGATCATAGGGCACGAGGCCGTCGACCGCTACGGGCACGCCCCAGAAGCCGAGAAAGCCCAGCAGCGCGCCGAAGATCACGAACACCGCCAGGTGGCCGGCCGGGTTGGCGCCGAACAGCGCGCGGATCATCGATCCCTTGCGATAGGCCTCCGAGGAAAGCTGCGCCGTCTCGTAGTTGAGCTGGAACCGCCAGACCACCACCAGATATTGCAGCGAGTGGAGCGCCGGGACCACCAGGCCCCACAGCGGATTGACGTTCACGAACAGCAGCCAGAGGTAGAGGCTCACCCCATAGGCGACCACGCCGTTGACCGGCAGGGCACCCTTGCGCTTCCAGTGCATCGCGAGCGCCCAGGTGGCCGCCGCGCTCGTCGCCATTGCCGCGAGGCCGGTGACGATCTGGAGCGGCCGGGGCAGGGCGAAGCTGTAATAGGCCAGGCCCCACAGGTCGTCCTTGCTGATCGCGACGTTGAGGTTCACCCACGCCGCCAGCCAGACGGCGTAGCAGTTCACCAGCAGCACCTTCTTGGTCCGCTCGTCGAGGAAGCGGCGCTTGAGCACGGCATCGACCATCAGCATCCCGTAGCCCTGCTTGGCGTAGTGCCAGCCGACCGCGAGCACCATCAGGTTCGCGCCATGGCCGAGCAGCCGCGTGTCTTTCGCCAGGGCGCCCCAGGCGAGGAATGCCGCCAGCAGCACCGGTGCGACGAGCCCCGCGAACAGGTACCGCGCCTGCATCTCGCGCCCGAGGGAGAGGGTGAAGGCCTTCCGCGCGAAGCCCCGGTAGAAGATCTGGTAGCTGTGCGCGAAGTGCGGGTGGTTGAGGACGTTCGCGAGCAACAGCATCAGGGTCGTGACCGGGCCCGCATAGCGCGCCTCGGGCAGCATGAAGAGGAACGGCAGCAGCAGCAGCGAGCTCCCGCCGAGGCAGAGGAAATCGACCACGGGTCCGAACAGGTAGCGCCTGTCGCGCGCCTTGCCCTTCGACATGGCCGGGGTCACCCCGGCCGAGCCGGGGGTCAGGTCGAAGCTTGCTGTGGATTGCGTCTGCAATGATCCACCCTCCCACGCGGGGCCCGGTCGTCGGCCCGTGCCGCACTCCTAGCGGGGTATGCTTAACAAATTGGTTCACCCGATCGCCCGCCCCTTTGCGTTTTGCGCGGGGGCCCAGTCCATGGTAGCTTCCGCAAGCAGGGGCCGGAGTTCACGGACGAGGGGAGGGACATCGATGTCAAGCAGCACATTCGGGAAGGCCGCCGCATCGCTGGCGGTGATCGCCATGGCGGCCACGCCGGTCGCCGCGAAGAAGGCGGGTTCCTTGCGCGACCTCGTCGGCATCTCGGGCGCTAGCGCCGAGAGCGAGCTCCAGCGGCGCGGCTTCGAATACAAGAGCGGCGACAAGAGCGGCACGGTCAGCACCACCTGGTGGTGGCACCGCGGCGACAAGGACTGCGTCGCGGTCGCGGTGAGCAATGGCCGGGTCGCCGGGATCGACGACGCCAAGGCTGCCGATTGCGGCGAGAAGGGCGGCGGCGGGAGCGGCGCGGCTATCGCCGCCGGTGCGATCGGCGCGCTCGCGATCGGGGCGATCCTCCTCTCCAAGAAGGACAAGGACAAGCACCGCGAGCAGTACCAGCAGGACTGGCAGCCGGTCGAGGCCTACAACACCCAGTCGGGCCGCCTGCGCATCTTCCGCAATCCGAGCAAGGACGCGCGGGTCCAGCAGGAGGTGAGCGAGGGCACCCGGCTCAGGAACTTCGGCTGCGACCAGTATAATGGCGAGAGCTGGTGCGAGGTGACGACCATGAACGGCCGCACCACCGGCTGGGCGCGCGACCGCTACCTGCGCCCGGTCGACCAGGGCTATCCCGGCGGCGGTGGGGGCTGGGGCAGCGGCGGCGGCGGTGGCTGGGGCGGCGGCGGCTCCTACCCGGCCGAGTTCGCCGACCTCGACGGAACCCGCGTGCCGGGCGCCGAGGCGGCGCTGCGCGACCGCGGCTTCCGCAATGTCGACGGCTTCAGCTCGGGCTCGACCCGCTACACCATCTGGTATCGCAGCGGCTCGCGCCAATGCGTCCAGATGGGCGCCGCGAATGGCCGGGTCGCGAACATCGTCGACATCCGGACCCACCCCTCCTGCCGCTGAGGCGAGCGGCGGCGGCGCGGCCTAGTCGCCGACGAAATCCCCCGGCGTGCCCTCGTGGGGCGCCTCGTGGGTCGCCCAGTCGGACCCGCCCGGCGGCGCCGCAGGCGCCCCGGCGGGCCCGGCGGGGGCGCTCGGCTCGCCTTGTCGCAGGCGGTGGAGGTGGACCTTGGCGATCATGTTGGCGCTGATCGGCGCGGTCATGAACAGGAAGGCCGAGACGAGCAGCTCGTGGCTCGTCCACACCCCCCGCGCGAGGTGGAACCACAGCACCGAGGCGACCAGCATCGCGCCCAGCCCCAGCGTCGAGGCCTTGGTCGGCCCGTGCAGCCGCTCCATCAGCGAGGGCAGGCGCACCAGCCCCCAGCTGCCGATCAGCGCGAACCCCGCACCGGTCACGACCAGCGCGCTGACGAGGATCTCGGCGAGACTCGCGGCGCTCATTCGACGATGTCTCCCCTGAGCACGAACTTGGCATAGGCGACCGTCCCGACGAAGCCGACCATCGCCAGCAGCAGCGCCGCCTCGAAGGAGGTGCCGCTGTTCTCGGCGATGCCGGTGAGGACGATCAGGCCGATGACGTTGATGACCATCGTGTCCAGGGCGAGGATGCGGTCGGCCATCCCCGGCCCGCGGACAAGGCGCCACAGGTTGAGCACGAGCGCAAGGCCCAACGCCGCGAAGCCGAAGGCGAGCGCTCCCTCGATCATCGGAAAATCTCCTTCAGCCGCGCCTCGTAGCGCGCCTTGACCTTGGCGATCTCGGCCTGAGGGTCGGGGGCGTGGAGCGCGTGGACGAGGAGGTAGCGCCCGCAGGCCGACACGTCCGCCGAGACGGTGCCCGGGGTGAGGCTGATCGTTCCGGCGAAGACGGTGATCGCCTCGGGGCTGGCGAGCTCGAGCGGGATGGTGAGCCACGCAGGGTTCAGGTCGCGGGTGCGCTTGAAAAGGATGATCGCGGCCACCTGGAAATTGGCGACGACGATGTCCCACAGCACGAGTCCCCCATAGGCGAGCGCCGGGAGGAAGCGGATGCGCGGGCGGCCCGGCCACCACGGCGCGGTGAAGATCGGCACGGCGATGCCGAACACGAGGCCGAGGAACAGCACCCCGAAGGTGGGGTCGCCGACCATCACCATCCACAGCATCACGAGCAGCACGGTGAGGCCGGGGTGGGGGAGCAGCCGCCGGGTCATCGCCGCGCCTCCCCGAGCACCGCGCGCGCGCTCGCCGCCGGGTCCAGCACCTGCGCCGCGGCGGCCCCGGCATAGGCGCTCGCCGGACCCGCCCCCGCCGACAGGGCCGCCAGCAGCGCGAGCGCGAGCGCCGGGGCGAGGAGGTCGCGGCGCGAGGGCGGCGCGGGCGGGGCCTCGCCCTCCACCGACTTCCAGAACACCGCGCTCCCGGTCCGCGCGAAGCCGACCACGCCGAGGAATGTCGTGCCGAGGATCACGCTCCACGCCCAGCCCCAATCGGGCAGCTCCGCGACGGCCTTGAGGATCAGGAGCTTGCCGATGAACCCCGACAGCGGCGGCAGGCCGGTCGCGGCGATCGCGGCGGCCATGAACATCAGCGCCGCGACCCCTCGCCCGGCGAAATCCGGTCCGGGGTGCGCGGCATCGCCCCACGACCCGCGCCGCCGCGCGGCCACGTCGGCGACGAGGAACAGCGCCGCCCCCGCGAGGGTCGAGTGCACGAGATAGTAGAGCGCCGCCCCGAGGCTCGCCGCGCTCCACCCCGCCACCGCGATCAGCAGCGTCCCCGTCGATCCGATCACCGCATAGGCGGCCTGCTCGGAGAGGTCCCGCGCGACGAACACGCCCGCGAAGCCGACACACGCGCTCGCCAGCGCGGCGGGGAGGAGCCAGGGGTCCGGCACCCACGCCGCCGCCCCCGCCGCTTCGCCGAACACCTGCGGCACCACCCGGATCAGCGCATAGACCCCGACCTTCGTCAGAATCGCGAACAGCGCCGCCACCGCCGGGGTGGCGGCCGCATAGGTCCGCGCCAGCCACAGGTGCAGCGGGGCGAGTGCCGCCTTCAGCGCGAAGACGCTCGCCAGCAGCAGCCCGGCGATCCTGAGCAGTCCCTGGTCCGCCGCCGGCACCGCAGCCACCCGCGCCCCCATGTCGGCCATGTTGAGCGTGCCGGTCAGCGCGTAGAGCATCCCCAGCGCGATCAGGAACAGCGCCGAGCCGACGAGGTTCACCACCACATATTGCACCCCCGCCTTCAGCCGCGCCGGGCCCTGCCCGTGGAGCATCAGCCCGTAGGAGGCGATCAGCAGCACCTCGAAGAACACGAAGAGGTTGAAGAGGTCGCCCGTCAGGAAGGCGCCATTGAGGCCCATCAGCTGGAAGTGGAACAGCGGGTGGAAATGCCAGCCCTTGCGGTCCGCGCCCGTCACCACCGCGTGTGTCAGCGCCACCAGCGACAGCACCGCGGTCAGCACCAGCATCAGCGCGGCGAGCCGGTCGGCGACCACCACGATGCCGAAAGGCGCGGGCCACTCGCCGAGCGCATAGGAGCGGATCGGCCCCCCGCTCGCCCCCGCCATCAGCACGAGGCCGCAGGCGAGCAGCGCGAAGCACGAGGCGAAGCCGATCCCCACCGCCAGCCCCCGCCGCCGCCGCATCGCCAGCAGCGCGATGGGCGCGGCGAGCGCGGGGATCGCGATCGGCAGGATCGGAAGATGCGCGGCGAGGCTCACGGCGCTTCGTCCTCCGCCAGCCCGTCCTGCGCGTCGCAGGGCACCTTGTCGCCGTCGACATGGTCGCTGCCGGTCTCGAGGAAGCTCCGAAGCGCGAGGATCACCACGAAGGCGGTCATGCCGAAGGTGATGACGATCGCGGTCAGCACCAGCGCCTGCGGGAGCGGGTCGGTGTAGGCGGCCACCCTCTTCGCCCAGATCGGCGGCTTGCCGATCACCAGCCGCCCGGACGCGAAGAGGAACAGGTTCACCGCGTAGGAGAGCAGCGTCAGCCCCAGCACCACCGGGAAGGTCCGCGCGCGCAGGGCGAGGTAGATCCCGCCCGCGACCAGCACGCCGATGGCGCTCGCGACGAGGAACTCGTAGCTCATCGCGCAGTCCCCCCGTCGGCCGCCCGCGCCGCGCGCTGGCCGATGTGGCTGAGCTGCTCGAGCGCGAGCATCACCGCGCCGAGCACGGTGAGGAAGACGCCGGCGTCGAACAGCATCGCGCTCGCCAGCTCGAAGTCACCGATCAGCGGCAGGTGGACATGGTCGAACCACGAGGTCAGGAAATTCGCCCCCAGCGCCATCGCGCCGAGGCCCGTCGCCATCGCGGTCAGCACCCCCCAGCCGATCAGCCGGTGCTCGGCGAAGGGCTTCCGCGCATCCGACCAGTCGAAGCCCGCAGCGAGATATTGCACGAGGAAGGCGATCGCGACGACCAGCGCGGCGATGAAGCCGCCGCCGGGCTGGTTGTGGCCGCGCAGGAACAGGTAGATGCCGACCGTGAGCGTCAGCGGCAGGATGATCCGGCTCGCCGCGACGAGCATCATCGGGTGGCGCTCGGGCGAATGCGGCATGTCCGCCTTCCATGCCCTCAGCCGCGCCCCCGCCGCCCCCCTCGCGGCGGTGTCGAGCAGGGCGTAGATCGCGAGCCCCGCGATGCCGAGCACGATGATCTCGCCCAGCGTATCGAAGGCGCGGAAGTCGACGAGGATGACGTTGACGATGTTCGTCCCCCCTCCGCCCGGCTTGGCGTTGGCGATGTGGAAGGCCGCGATGCTCGGCCCCGCATCGCGCGTCAGCATCGCCCAGGCGATCCCGCCGACGAGCAGCCCCCCGGCAATCGCCAGCGCCGCATCGCGCCCCTTGCGCGCGGACGAGGACAGCGCGGGCGGGCGCTTGGGGAGGAGGTTCAGCGCGAGCAGCAGCAGAAGCACCGTCACCACCTCGACCGCAATCTGGGTCAAGGCGAGGTCGGGCGCGGAGAATTGCACGAAGGCGAGGCACACGACGAGGCCGATGACGCTGACGTAGACGAGCGCCCGGAAACGGTTCTGCGCGTCGATCACCACCGCCGCGGTGGCGACCACCAGCAGCGCCCAGGCGGCGATCCCGGCGGGCGCGGCGGGGAGCAGCGCGCGGGTCCCGGTGAGGAGGCCGCCGCCGGTGAGCGCGCCCTCGATCACCAGCAGCACGGTGACCGCGAAGCTCGCGAAGAGCATGGTCTGGAGGCGCGGCGTGTGGGTGGCGACGATCGCCTTGCGCGTCCAGCGGTCGGCGAAGGCGAGCGTCACCTCGAAGATCCGCTTGGCATCGGGGAGCGGAGTGCGCTCCCACAGCGCGAGCAGGCGCGCGTGCTGCCACAGCAGGACGACGCCCCCGGCGATGGCGAGGGCGCTGAGGATCAGCGCGAGGTTCACGCCGTGCCACAGGCCGAGGTCGAGCTCCGGCGGTGCGCTCCCCGTCACCGCGCCCGTCGCGGCGGCCACCAGAGGGGCGGCGAGGAGCATCGGCACGAGGCCGAGCAGCACCGCGAGCGCGGTCAGCAGCGCCGGGCTCGCCCATAGGCCGGGCGCGGGATCATGGGCGCGCGCGAAGGGCTCGGGCTCGCGGGGTTTGCCGAAGAACAGGTGCGCGGCGAGGCGCAGCGAATAGCCGACCGAGAGGGTCGCCCCGAGGCTCGCCAGCACCGGCAGCAGCCACGGCACCCCGAACAGCGCGAGCTTCGGGGTCTCGTAAAGCATCGCCTCCTTGGAAATGAAGCCCCCCAGTGGCGGCAGCCCCGCCATCGCGGCGGCGGCGAGGGTCGCGATCAGCGCGGTGACCGGCATGGCCTTGGCGAGCCCGCCGAGGCGGCGGATGTCGCGCGTGCCGGTCTCGTGCTCGACGATGCCGGCGCTCATGAACAGCGCGGCCTTGAAGGCGGCGTGGTTGAGGATGTGCAGCACCGCCGCCGTCACCGCCGCCTCGCGGGAGAAGCCGAGCAGCATCACCAGCATCCCGAGCTGGCTGATGGTGGAGTAGGCGAGGATGCTCTTGAGGTCGTGCCGGAACACCGCGACGCCTGCGCCCAGGAGCATGGTGACGAGGCCGGTGGTGGTGACGGCGAGCGTCCAGGCCTCGGTCCCCGCCAGCACCGGCCACAGGCGGGCGAGGAGGAAGACCCCGGCCTTCACCATCGTCGCCGAGTGGAGATAGGCGCTCACCGGCGTGGGCGCGGCCATCGCGTGGGGCAGCCAGAAGTGGAACGGGAACTGCGCGGACTTGGTGAAGGCGCCGATCAGGACGAGGCCGAGGATCGCCGGGTAGAGCGGCGAGGCCCGCACCGCGTCGCCGCGCGCGAGGATGGTGGCGAGGTCGAAACTGCCCGCCGCGAGGCCGAGCAGCACCATGCCGGCGATCAGCGCGAGCCCTCCGCCGCCCGTCACCGCGAGCGCCATGCGCGCGCCCTGCCGGGCCTCGGGCTTGTGCTGCCAGAAGTCGATCAGGAGGAAGGAGGCGAGGCTGGTCAGCTCCCAGAACACGAGGAGGAGCAGCACGTTGCCCGCGATCACGATCCCCAGCATCGCGCCCTGGAACAGCATGAGGCTGGCGAAGAAGCGCCCGGTGTCCTCTTCGCGAGCGAGGTAGGAATGGGCGAAGATCACCACGAGGAGGCCGATGCCGAGGATCAGCAGGGCGAACAGCCAGCCGAGCGGATCGACCATCAGCGCGAGGTCGAGGCCGAGGGCGGGGACCCATTGCCAAGCCGCCGTTGGGACAGGGCCTTGGAGAGCCGGGGCGGCGAGGCTGGCGAGGAGCGCGAGACCGCCCGCGCTCGCTCCCGCAGCGATGCCGGTGTGGACCGCGCGCCCGGCGCCGCGCAGCAGCGCGATGGCGAGCGCGGCGGCGAAGGGAAGCGTCACCAGCGTCAGAAGCGTCATGGCGGTTGCCATCGGCGGTCCTCGGGTCCTTCCCGGTGGAGGGTTGGTGCGGGCGGGTCGGCGGCGTGCGCCCCTCGAAGGCATAGACGAGGGATTTGCGGGGTGACAACCGAAACCGGGCGCGATGGCGGGCGGGCGCGGGCGAGGCTGCGCGAGGTGCGCCCTTGCCCGGGGTAGCCGGGGGCAAGACCCCCCTTACACCCCCGCTAGACCCGGCTTTTTGAGCAATGTTTCACGTGAAACATTGTCGTGGCGGGGGCGGCGGTGCGGCGATCAGTCGCCCTCGAACTCCATCAGCGCCTCGACCGTGATCCCGGCCTGCCGCAGCCGCTCGGCCCCGCCGAGGTCGGGCAGGTCGATCACGAACAGCGCGTGGGTGACCTCCGCCCCCGCCTCGCGCAGCAGCTGCGCCGAGGCGAGTGCGGTGCCACCGGTGGCGATGAGATCGTCAACGATGACAACCCTTTCGCCCGGTTGGACGGCGGCGGGGTCCATCTCCAGCCGGTCGGTCCCGTATTCGAGCGCATAGTCGATGCCGATGGTGACGATCGGCAGCTTGCCGGGCTTCCTGACGGGGACAAAGCCGACGCCCAGTTGGACCGCGACCGCCGCGCCGAAGATGAAACCGCGCGCTTCCATACCCGCGATCTTCTGCGCCCCCGCCGCCGCGGCGAGCAGCGCGAGGTACCCGACGCTCGCGGCAAGGCCCTGCGGGTGGCCGATCAGCGTGGTGATGTCGCGGAACTGGATGCCGGCATGGGGGAAATCCGGCACGGTGCGCACGAGCGCCTTCAGGTCCTCGGGCGAGAGCGATGCTGCGGTCATGTCGGAATGGCCCCTTTCGGCTCCCTCAAAGCACAAGCGCCCCGCCATCCGCAAGGGATGACGGGGCGCCCGGATGCGTTGGAAGCGCGAGGCTTACTTCTTCTTCGGCTTAACCCCGGCCCAGATCTGCTTGTAGGACAGGAAGGCGAGCGCCGTCGCGAAGAGCAGGAAGCCGATCACGAACCAGCCGGTCTGCTTGCGCTGGATCAGCGAGGGCTCGGCGGTCCAGGTCAGGAACGCCGCCACGTCGGCCGCCATCGCGGCAGTGGTGTTGGGAGACCCGTCGGCGAAGGTCACCTGGCCGTCGCTGAGGGGCTGCGGCATGGCGATGTTCACGTTGGGGAAGTGCTTGTTGAAATAGAGCCCGTCGGGGGTCTCGAAGCCGACCTTCGCCGCCTTGGCCGGGTCGGGTTCGTCGTAGCCGGTGAGCAGGCCATAGACGTAGTTCGACCCGTCGTGACGCGCCTTGGTCATCAGCGAGAGATCGGGCGGGACCGCGTTGTTGTTCGCCGCGGCGGCCGCGATCGCATTGGGATAGGGGCTCGGGAAGTTGTCGGTCGGCAGGCCCGGGCGGGTGGTCGTCTCGCCGGTCGCCGGGTCGATGCCCGGGACGGTCCAGCTCTTCGCCTCGGCATCGACTTCGGCATCGCTGTAGCCGAGCTGCTTCAAGTTGCGGAACGAGACGAACTTCAGGCTGTGGCAGGCCGAGCAGACCTCCTTGTAGACCTGGTAGCCGCGCTGCAGCTGGGCATAGTCCCACTTGCCGAACGGACCGTCGAACGAGAAGCCGCCCGCGGGGCCGTGGGCGTGCTCGTAGAAGGCCGCCGAAGGCTGCTTTTCCGGCGCCGGGCCGAAGGCGAGGTTGTAGGCACCGGGCAGGAGCGACCACAGCACCAGCACCAGGGTGATGGCGAGGCCTGCAAGGATGCCGCCGAGACGAATGGTCATGTCCGAACTCTTTCTCGTTGTCGGTTCAGATTGCTTGGGGTTGGTCCCGGCCGATCACTCGGCCGGGGCCAGCGAGCCGTCGGGGGCGGTGCCGGGGAGACCCTCGACGACGCTCTCCGGATCGATCTTGCCGCCACCCGAGGTGCTGCCCGGCTTGTCGCCGCCGAGCACCGCTTCGGTGATCGAGAAGGGCAGGGGCTTGGGCACCTCGATCTGGCTGACGATCGGCAGGATCACCAGGAAATGGAGGAAGTAGTAGGCGGTCGCGATCTGGCTGATGATCACGTAGGGCTCTTCCGCCGGGGCGCCGCCGCAGATGAACAGCGCGATCATGGTCGGGATCAGGCCGAACCAGAAGAACTTGCGGAACAGCGGACGGTAGTGGCCCGAGCGCACCGGGCTCTTGTCGAGCCAGGGCAGGACGAACCACAGGAGGATCGAGCCGAACATCGCGATCACGCCGAGCAGCTTCGCCGGGATCAGCGTGATGCCGGTGAAGGGGATCGTGAGGTCGCCGGTGAAGGCGCGCAGGATCGCGTAGAAGGGCCAGAAGTACCACTCGGGCACAATGTGCGCCGGGGTCGAGAGCGGGTTCGCCTCGATGTAGTTGTCCGGGTGCCCGAGGTAGTTGGGCAGGAAGAACACCATCGTCGTGAACAGGATCAGCGCGATGCCGAGGCCGAAGCCGTCCTTCGAGGTGTAGTAGGGGTGGAACGGCACGGTGTCCGACTGCTGCTTCACCTCGACGCCGGTCGGGTTCGACGAGCCGGGGATGTGCAGCGCCCAGATGTGCAGGATCACGACGCCCGCGATCACGAAGGGCAGCAGGAAGTGCAGCGAGAAGAAGCGGTTCAATGCGGCGTTGTCGGGCGCGAAGCCGCCCAGCAGCCACACCTGGAGCGGCTCGCCGACCAGCGGGATCGCCGAGAACAGGCCGGTGATGACCTGCGCGCCCCAGAAGCTCATCTGGCCCCACGGCAGCACGTAGCCCATGAAGGCGGTCGCCATCATCAGCAGGAAGATCACGACGCCCAGCAGCCAGATCATCTCGCGCGGGGCCTTGTAGGACGAATAGAAGAACCCGCGGAAGATATGCAGGTAGATGACGATGAAGAAGAAGCTCGCCCCGTTGGCGTGGGCGTAGCGCAGCATCCAGCCGTAATTGACGTCGCGCATGATGTGCTCGACCGTCGCGAAGGCGACGAGGCCGTTCGCCGCATAGTGCATCGCGAGCACGACGCCGGTGACGATCTGCACCACGAGGAAGAAGCCGGCGAGCACGCCGAAGTTCCACATGTAGTTGAGGTTGCGCGGCACCGGGTAACCGGCGCCCACCGCGTTGTAGACGAGCCGCGGGAGCGGCAATTTCTCGTCAAGCCACTTGGTGAAGGCGGACTGCGGTTCGTACTGCTTGGCCCAGGCGAAACTCATGGCGTTCTCTCGGCTTGATCGAAGGAAGGGATCGGACGGTTGTCGTTATCGGCGCAGATACGGAAGCTCAGCCGACGCGGACGACGGTGTCGGACTTGAATTCGTACTCCGGCACGTGGAGGTTCTTGGGCGCCGGGCCTTTGCGGATGCGCGCCGCGGTGTCGTAGTGCGAACCGTGGCAGGGGCAGAAATAGCCGCCGAAGTCGCCGCGGTTCTCGCCTTCGGCGGCGCCCAGCGGGACGCAGCCGAGGTGGGTGCACACGCCCATGGTGATGAGCATGTCCTCGTGCCCCGGCTTGGTCCGGTCGGCGAGGGTCTGGGGATCGCGCAGCGAGGCGACGTCGACCTTGTTGGCCTCCGCGATCTCGGCGGGGGTGAGACGGCGGACGAACAGCGGCTGCTTGCGGAACACCGCCTTGATCGCCTGGCCGGGCTGGATCGCGCCGACGTCGATCTCGGTCGAGCTCGCCGCGAGCACGTCGGCCGAGGGCGACATCTGGCTGATCAGCGGCAGCAGCACCGAGGCCCCGCCGACACCCGCGGTGCTGAGCGCGGCGATGTGGATCCAGTCGCGGCGGCGCACGCCCTCGTCGGTGGTCAGGTCCGTGGTGGCGGCCGGTTCAGTAGCCATTTCGTCTTACCCTGCTCGTTTTGCCGCGCCGGGGAAATGGCCTGCGCGGCGTGTGTTCCAGTGGCGGAGCGCGAGAGCCCCGTTCCGATCCGTCGATTGGTCCCTGTCCCGGGTCCGGAAGGCCTCGCGGCGCACCCGGTCCGGAACTTGGCGGCGGCAATTAACGGCAATCCAGCGAAAATCCAACCTCGTTTTAGTCAAGCCCCGTTCGCCGGCGTGCAAGGGGGATTCAGGGCAGCGCGATCATGCTGATCTGGCGTCCATAATTCGCCTCGCCGGCCTGCGTGGCGCGTCGATGCGAGTGGTAACGCGCGGGCAGGGAGAATGTATCCCGGCCCATGTCCGCAATTTTGCTGAGGCCTGACGCAGAGAGCTGCGCGAGGATGAACCCCGGCAGGTCGAAGTGCCAGCGCGCCGCGCCCTCGCGCTCCGGGGCGGGGGCGAAGAAGCGCTCGGCGCTGTCGGGGAAGCGCGCGCGGAACGGGGGATCGACCTCGTAGCTGCCTTGCGCGATCGTCGGCCCGAGCACGGCGACGATGGCCTCGCGCCGGGCACCCAAGGCCTCCATCGCCGCGAGGGTGTTTGCGAGCACCCCCTCGACCGCCCCGCGCCAGCCGGCATGGGCCGCGCCGACCACCCCCGCTTGCGGATCGGCGAAGAGGATCGGGCCGCAGTCCGCCGTCACGATCCCGAGCACGAAGCCGGGGGTGGCGGTCACCACTGCATCGCCGACGGGGCGCGTCTCGGCAGCGTCGGTCCAAGGCTCGGTCACGGTCACCACGTCGGGCGAATGGACCTGGTGGGGCGCGGCGAGCCTGCCGCCGGCGAGGATCGCCTGCGCCGCCGCGGCCCTCAGCGCGCGCACCGCCTCGCCGTCCCCCGGGCCGCCGAAGCCGAACTGGTCCTTGCCGCCGTTGCTCCCGAAGAAGCCGTGCGGCACGCCCGCCAGCAGCGGGTGGGTCTCGACCTGCAAGCCCACGCGCCTCAGCCCTCCAGCGAGCGGCTGACCTGCTCGAAGGTGTCGCGCGAGAGCTTGCCGTTCGCGAGGATGCGCTCGAGCTCCGCCTTCATCAGCGCCGCCCGCGCAGGCTCGATCCGCCGCCAGCGGCCGAGCGAGGGGACGAAGCGCGCCGCGGTCTGGGGGTTGATCGGATCGAGGGCGAGGATCACGTCGGCGATCATCCGGTAGCCCTCCCCGCTCGCATCGTGGAAGCCCTTGGGATTGCCCGCGAAGGCCATGTGCAGCGAGCGCACGCGGTTGGGGTTCCTCAGCGTGAAGTCCGGGTGCTCGGCGAGCTTGCGGACCTGCGCGATCACGTCGGGGTGGAGCGAGAGCGCCTGCAAGGTGAACCACTTGTCGATCACCAGCGCGTTGCCGGCATAGCGCTGATAGAACGAGGCAAGCCGCTCTTCGCGCGCCGGGGTGCCGAGCCCGCACAGCACCATCAGCGCGCCCTGCCGGTCGGTCATGTTGTCGGCGATGTCGTACTGGTGCGCGGCAAGCTCGGCGGCCTTGGCCGGGTCGCTCGCGGCGGCGAGCGCGAGCACCAGCGTCTTGAGCTTCCTCGCCCCGCGCCCCGCAGGATCGTTCAGCGCGACCTTCTCGCAGCGGTCGTAGAGGCGGTGGAGGTCCGAGGCGAGCTCACGGCCGATCGCGGCCTTCAGCGCCTCGCGGGTCGCATGGATCGCGCCCGGATCGGCGAGCCGGTCGCCGGTCGCCATCGCCTCGAACAGGTAGGTTTCGCTAGGCAGCACCATCAGCTCGCCGCGCATCGCGTCGTCGAGCGCGGGATCGGCGATGCTGGCGCGGAAGGCGGCAATGATCGCGGCCTCGCCCGCTGCCTGCACCTCGGCGTCGAGGGTGCCGGAGGCAGTTCCGACGAGGTGCCCGACGGCGAGCTCCTGCAAGGCCTCGGAACGGGCGAAGGGATCATCGTCATGCGCGGCGAGGAAGACGAGGTCCTCGCGGGCGAGGTCGCGCTCGATCACCACCGGCGCCGTGAAGCCGCGGTTGATCGAGAGCACCGGCTCCGGGCCGGCGAGCGGCAGGTCGAAGCTCTGTTCCTCCTGTTCGAGCACCACCAGCTGCTCGGCGCCCAGCGCCCCGCCGCGCGAATGCACCGCGATGCGCAACGGGATCGGCATGGGCAGCTTGTCGGGCTGGCCGGGGGTAATGGGCACCGTCTGCCGGAGGGTGAGCTTCAGCGTGTCGCCCTCGACCGCCTGCGACACCGCGACTCGCGGCGTGCCCGCCTGCGCATACCAGCGGCGGAAGCGGGTGAGGTCGATGCCCGCTCCGTCCTCGATCGCCGTGACGAAATCCTCGCAGGTCGCCGCCTCGCCGTCGTGGCGGTCGAAATAGAGGTCGGTCCCTGCCCGGAAGCGCTCGACGCCCACCATCGAGCGCATCATGCGGATCACCTCGGCGCCCTTGTTGTAGACCGTCGCGGTGTAGAAGTTGCTGATCTCGCGGTAGGAGTCCGGGCGGATCGGATGCGCGAGCGGCCCTGCGTCCTCCGGGAACTGCGCCGCGCGCAGGATGCGCACGTCCTCGATGCGCTTCACAGCCTCGCCCCGCATATCCTGCGAGAAGAGCTGGTCGCGCAGCACGGTGAAGCCCTCCTTCAGCGAGAGCTGGAACCAGTCGCGGCAGGTCACGCGGTTGCCCGACCAGTTGTGGAAATATTCGTGCGCGATCACGCCCTCGACGGCGTCGAAGTCCGCGTCGGTCGCGGTATCGGGGTCGGCGAGCACGTACTTCGTGTTGAAGACGTTCAATCCCTTGTTCTCCATCGCCCCCATGTTGAAGTCGGAGACGGCGACGATGTTGTAGAGGTCGAGGTCGTATTCGCGGCCGAACACCTCCTCGTCCCACTTCATCGAGCGGTGCAGGCTCTCGAGCGCGTGGTCGGTGCGGGCGAGGTCCTCGGCCCGCACCCAGACGTTGCACTCGACCTCGCGGCCCGAGCGGGTGGTGAAGGGTTTGGAATTCGCCACCAGATCGCCCGCTACCAGCGCGAAGAGGTAGGAGGGCTTGGGCCAGGGATCGTGCCACTCGGCCCAGTGGGTGCCGTCGGCGTTCTCGCCCGCCGCCACGCGGTTGCCGTTGCACAAGAGGATCGGGAAGCGCGCCTTCTCGCCCTCCATCCGGACGGTGTAGGTCGAGAGCACGTCGGGCCGGTCGGGGAAGAAGGTGATACGGCGGAAGCCCTCGCTCTCGCACTGGGTGCAGAGCATCCCGTTCGAGGCGTAGAGGCCCATCAGCTGCGTGTTGGCTGAGGGCTTGATGGCGGTGAGGATGCCCACCTTGTGCGGGCCGCTGCTCAGGGGAATGACGAGGTCGGGACCGTCCATTTCCCAGCCGTCGAAGTCCGCGCCATCGACCATGACGGCGACCGGAACGATCCCGTCGCCGTCGAGGCGCAAGGTGCCGGTCGTCTCGGCGGCCGGGTTGGGCTCGACGGTCAGCTCGGCATAGACGCGAGTCTCGTCGAGGCCGAGGTTGAAAGCGAGCGTGGTGGTCGGCACCAGCCAGGGGAAGGGCCGGTAATCCTCGCGGCGGATCACCGGCGGCTGGTGCGGGGTGGGCGCGGCATCCGCGAGTTCGGGGTTGCCTTCGGGGTTCTGCGGGGTGGTGGCGATATCCATGGCGCCCGATTTAGGTTGATTCGTGCGGGCGTCCAATCATTAGCTTGAGACCATGGGGCAATTGCTGATCTTCGGGCTGGGCTACACCGCATCGCGCATCGCCGAGGGGATGCGCGCGCGGGGCTGGCGGGTAGCGGCGACCGGGAGCGCGGGGGACCTCGTCTTCGCTGACCGTGCCGCCGTGCTCGCGGCGCTCGGCGAGGCGAGCCACGTCCTCTCCTCCGTCCCGCCGGAGCGCGAGCGCGGCGATCCGGTGCTCGCGGCCTACGGCGAGGCGCTGGCCGGAAAGGCGCTGTCCTACCTCTCCTCGACCGGGGTCTACGGCGACCGCGCCGGGGCCTGGGTCGACGAGGCGACGCCGACCATCGCGCAATCGGGCGAGGGCCGCCGCAACGCCCGCGCCGAGGCCGATTGCGCATGGCTCGAGAGGGGCGCGCGGGTGTTCCGCCTGCCGGGCATCTACGGCCCGGGCCGCTCCGCGCTCGACCGCGTGCGCGCGGGACAGGCGCGGCGGATCGACCTTCCCGGACAGGTGTTCAGCCGCGTCCATGTCGAGGACATCGCAAGCGGGGTGATCGCCGCGCTCGTCCACGACGCGCCCGCGGGGGCCTACAACCTCGGCGACGACCTCCCGTGCAGCGGCAATGAAGTGACCGAGCACGCCTGCCGCCTGCTCGGCCTGCCGCTCCCGCCGCTCGAGTCGCTGGAGGAAGCGAACCTCTCCGAGATGGCACGCGGCTTCTACATGGAGAACCGCCGCGTCGCGAACGGCAAGGCGAAGCGGGTGCTCGGGTGGACGCCGCGGTATCCGACCTATGTCGAGGGGCTGGCGGCGCTGCTCTAGGGGTTCTTCTACCGCCGCAAAGCCCCGCTCTGCTGCACCTGCACCGCCTTCACCCGCCGCGCCCTCAAGGCGAGGCCCATGCCGGTCAGCGCCAGCGCCATGCCCAGTGTCGAGAGCCCGTCCCAGCGGAACCCCTCGAACAGGGTCGAGAGCAGCATCGCCACGCATACCGTGACGATCCCGTTATAGGCCGTCTTGCCCGCACCGATCTCGCGCACGAGGTTGTAGTGCAGCGGGAAGGTCACCACCGAGCCGATGATCGCGAGATAGGCCGTCCCCGCCCAGAACTGCCACGCATCCGGCACCACCGGCGGGCCCTCGGTGAGCAGGGCATAGCCAAAGTCGAAGCCCGTCCCGTAGAGCATCGCCCAGGCGAGCAGGCTCACCATCGGCACCCCGCGCCCGGTGGGGTTCGCCTGCACCACGTTGGCGATCGAGGCGGCGAGCATCCCGCCGATCGCGAGCACGATCCCGAGGTCGACGTCCCCGCCGAGCGGCGCCGCGTTCCACTCGTGCACCAGCAGCAGCGACACGCCGAGGATAGCGACGAGGCTCCCGCCGATGAAGCCGCCCTGCACGCGCTCGCCGATGAACACCCGGGCGAAGATCGCATTGGGCACCATCAGCAGCGCGAACATCACCGCGACGATGCCGGAGGTGATGTGGCTCTCCGCATGATAGACCAACAGGAAATTGCCCGAGAACTGCGCGATCCCGACGCCCAATGCGAGGAGGTGCTCCGCGCGGGTCAGCTGCAGCCGATTGCCCATGATCCGCGCGAGTAGGAACATCGCCGGGGTCGCGAGCATGAAGCGGAAGAACACGCCCCAAGCCGCGGGCACGCCGGAGATCTGCCCGGTGATGACGAACCAGGTCGAGCCCCAGATCGTCCCCGTCAGCAGGAAGGGGACCAGCACGCGGGGGCTGAGCATCGAGGGGGCGCCTGACCCGGTCACAGGGAGGCGATCGCCTTGCCGAGCGCCTGCGCGTCCTCGGGGCGAGTGTTCCAGGCGGTGACGAAGCGGGCGGAGTCCGCGCCCCAGTCGTAGAAGGCGAAGTCCTGCGCCCGGAGCGCCTCGCGCTCCTCCGGCGAGAGGCGGACGAACAGCTCGTTGGCCTCGACGGGGTGGAGCAGCCGCTCGCCGCAGCCCGCCGCGACTTCCTGCGCCGCGGCATTGGCGGCGTGGGCATTGGCGAGCCACAACTCGCCGTCGAGCATCGCGAGGATCTGCGCGGCGAGGTAGCGGCCCTTGCACTGGAGGTGCCCGGCGCGCTTGCGGCGGTAGCGGACCTGATGGGCGACCTCGAGATCAAAGAGCACCACCACCTCCGCGCCCATCCCGCCGTTCTTGATGAAGCCGAAGGACAGCGTGTCGACCGGGCCGCTCGCCGCCCGCGCCGCGTCCTCTGCCGAACCGCCGAGGAAGGCCGCGGCATTGGCGAAGCGCGCGCCGTCCATGTGGAGGCCGAGGCGGCGCGCCTTCGCGAAGGCGCCGAGCGCCACCAGCTCGCCGGGTGTGTAGCTGCGCCCGTATTCGCTCGCCTGGGTGATCGCGATGGCGTGGGGCTGCACCTGGTGGACGTCATCGCGGATCGGGTCGATCAGCGCTGCGATGCCCTCCGGCGTCAGCTTGGCCCCCTCGCCCTCCGCCAGCATCAGCTTCGCGCCGTGGAGGAAGAACCCCGGCGCGCCGCCCTCGTCGACCTCGATATGCGCCTCGCGGTGGCACACCACCCCGCCGTGGGGCTGGACCATCGTGCCGAGCGCGAGGCAGTTCGCCGCGGTCCCCGTCGCCACCCACAGCGCCGCGCATTCGCGCCCGAACAGCGCGGTGAACCTCGCGTCGAGCTCGGCCGAGAGGCGGTCCCCGTCGTAAGGATTGTCCGGCTCGTCGGCGGCGCGCATCGCCTCCCACAGCTTGGGGTGGACGGCGGCGGCATTGTCCGACAGGAAGGGCTTGGCAAGGGTCATGGGCCACGCCTCTAGTCCCACATTCGGGCGTGACAAGCGGGAGCATCGGGTCATGGGCGAGGAAAGCGCAAAGGTGACAATCACCCACCACGTTCAGGGAACCGGCGGACGCTATGTCGCGGCGGTCGAGGGCGAGGTCGAGCAGGGCTATCTCGAATGGGAGGCGGGCGGCGAGCAGGGCGGAAAGGAAGTGCGCATCGCCGCGCACACCATCGTGCCGCGCGCGATCGGCGGGCGCGGCGTGGCGGGCGCGCTGGTCGCAAGGCTGATCGAGGATGCCGGGCGGCAGGGCTTCCTGATCCGCCCCGACTGCTCCTATGTGGCGAGGCGGTTCGCCGAGAACCCGGACTGGGCCGTGCTGAAAGCCTGATCCGCCGCCGGCTGATCGAGCCGTGAATAATCGGTCGCGCTGATCGTCTCCATCACCGCCGCGCGCAAGGCCCGCGCCTCGGCGAGGGGCACGCCGTGCATCGCGAAGGTCCCGCCCGCGAGCCCGAGGTGCACCGTCGCATAGCCGCGCCACCGCGCCAACGGTCCCTGCGCAATCTCGACCGAGTGGAGCTTCAGCCGCGTCGCGATCTCCTGCGTGGGCGAGAGGAAACCGTGGCTTGCATAGACCTGGGAGCCGTCGATCGCGTGGCGGCGGAACTCCCAGGCGTAGAGATTGACGCCGACGGCGACGAGCGCGGCGCCGAGCGGGATCAGGAACAGGCCGAAGGGGGCGAAGATCGCCGCAGCGACCGTCAGCCCGGCGAAGACCGCCGCGTCGCGCACCGCCGTGTCGGTGCGGTGCCGGGTGCTGGCGCGGTGCCAGGGGGTGGCGGCATCGGGCAGGCGGAAGCCTGCCGAGGCGGCGATCCGCGCGATCTCCGCGTCCTTCGCGAACGGCGCGACGACGTGGCTCTCCCCTTCCGTATCCTGCGCGAGGCTGACGAAGCTCAGCGCGCGCCAGCCGAAGCGGTAGCGCAGCAGGCCGGTGCCGATCACCAGCCCCTGCACGCGGTGCGCGGGCATCACCACGTCGGTGCGGGTGAGCAGGCCGCGCTGCCGCCGGAAGCCGCGCGCGCTCCGGGTGAGGGTGAAGCCCCAGTCGCGCAGCACGGTGCGCACGATGCCGGTGAGGAAGCCGACGGCGACAAGCGCGAGCAACCCCGCTGTCGCCGCCGCGACCTGCGCCAGCGGGCCGAGGGCCGCGACGGTCGCCGCGCCCTCCTCCTTGAGCAGGCGGTACCACAGGTCGACGTCCCAGACATCGACCCCGAAGACGTTGTCGGCATATTGCAGGAGCCCGCCGAGCACCGCGAAGACCGCGAGCGAGAACTCGAAGGCGCCGAAGGCGAGCAGGCGGCGCGGGGTGAGGGCGTAGAGCACCTCGCCCTCCTCCGGCTGTTCCGCCGCGACCGGCGCGGGGGCACCGGGGAGCGGCGCGGCGGCGAGCTCCTCGTCGCGGCGCTCGCGCACCAGCCGGCGCAGCGCCTCGCCCTCGGCGGCGGTGAGGTATTGCAGCGCGAGGTCGTCCGCCCCGCCCGCGCCGGTCTCGAACTTGACCGCGACCAGCCCGAACAGGCGCGGCAGGAGGCTCGCCTCGAGGCTCACGTCCTGGATGCGCTCGTAGGGCACCGAACGCGCCGCGCGGCTGAGGATGCCGCTTTCGACCCGGATATCGGTCTCGCCGACGGTGTAGGTCAGCCGCCGCCAGTTCACGAAGGCGACCCCCGCACCGACCAAAGACGCAGCCGCGAAGATCCCGAGCGCCAGCAGCAGGCGCTCGGTGCCGCCGACCCCCGAGAAAGCGATCGCCGCCGCGCCGATCACCGCCCCGCGCGCCGAGGTGATCGCGCCGAGCACGACGCTGAGCGGCGCGGTGCGTTGCGGCTCGGTCACAGCGTCTCGCGGCGTATGTGCGCGCGGATCGTCTCGCGCATCGCGCGCGCGTCCGCCTCGCCGAGGCCGGGGAGCGAGACGCTGGCATTGTGGTTGCCGGCGGTGTGGACGGTGAGCGTGGCGATGCCGAAGAACCGCTCGAGCGGGCCCTGCTCGACATCGATGTGCTGCACCCGGCCAAAGGGCACCACGGTGTCGGAACGGAACAGCAGGCCCCGCACCACCCGCAGCCGGTCGGCCCCCAGCTGGTAGCCGCGCGCGCCGTAGCGCCGCTGGGGGATGCGCAGGATGAGGAGGATCGCGACGACCAGCACCGCACCCGCGAGCAGCCCCGGCGGGAACAGCGCGAACTTGCGCAGCGCCAGCTCGGCGACGAGCGCGCCGACCAGCACCGGCAGCGCCGACAGCGTGGTGCGCACCCGCAGCGCGTGGGCATAGCCCGGGTGGAGCCTGGTCAGCTCGCCCTCCTCGTCGAGGGGCTGTCCGGCGGGTTCGAGGGCGGGCGCGTGGTCCATGGTGCCTTAGTTGCGCAATACAGCGCGTCTCTGCAAGCGGTTTCGCCGCAGGCCCTAGCGCAAATATGAGGACGACGCCGGGCGCCCTCGCCCCTAGAACCCTCGGCACATCCAACGGGAGAGACCCAACATGACCACGCTCCATTCCAGCCTCGGGCCCAACCCGCGCCTCGTGCGGATGTTCATGGTCGAGAAGGGGCTGGTCGAGGGCCGCGACTTCGCCCGCGTCCACTACGACATCATCGCCGGGCAGAACCGGAGCGATGCGGGCTACGTCGCGAGGAACCCGCTCGGCACCACACCGACGCTCGAACTCGACGACGGCACCTGCCTCACCGAGAGTTGGCCGATCTGCGAATATCTCGAGGAGCTGCACCCGAGCCCCAACCTGTTCGGGACCACGCCCGTCGAGCGCGCCACGGTGAGGAAGTGGGCGCGATTGTTCGACCAGGAGGTCGTGGTGCCGATGACGATGGGCTTCCGCGCCACCACCGGCCGCCCGATGTTCGCGCCGCGGATGAGCGTGCTCTCGGAAGGGGCGGGCGCGGAAATCTTCGCGATGGCCGACGAGAAGTGGCGGCTGTTCGACGGCTTCCTCGGGGAGAGCGACCACATCGCACTCGGACGCTTCACCTTCGCCGACCTCCTGATCTTCGCCTTCGCCAATTTCGGCTTCACCGTGGGCTGGAAGCTGCCCGAGGGGACCGCCAACCTCGCCCGCTTCGTGACGAAGCACAACGAGCGGCCCTGTGCCGCCATCTGGAAGGACAGCGAATAGTGCCCGACCTCGCTGGAAAGGTCGGACTCGTCACCGGCTGCGCGAGCGGGATCGGCGCGGCGACCGTCCGGCGCTTCGTCGCCGACGGGGCGCGGGTGCTCGGCACCGACCTCGACGCGGCGCGCGGGGCAGCGCTGTGCGAGGCGCTGGGCGCGCGCTTCGCGCAGCAGGACGTCGCCGACCGGGCACGCTGGCCGCAGGTCGTGGCGCAGGCGGTCGAGGCCTTCGGGCGGCTCGACATCCTCGTCAACAATGCCGGGATGGTGAGCCAGGCGGGGATCGGCGACTTGGACGATGAGGCGATGTTCGCGGCCTGGGACAAGGTCCTCGCCGTCAACCTCACCGGCACGATGGCGGGGTGCCGCGCGGCGATTGCGGCGATGCGGGCGAACCCCGGCGGCGCGAAGGGCGCGATCGTCAACATCGCCTCGACCACCGCGATCGCTCCGCTGCCGACCGACGTCGGCTATTCGGCGAGCAAGGCGGCGGTGCGGGCGCTGTCGAAGTCGGTCGCGACGTGGTGCGCCAAGCAGGGCCTCGCGATCCGCTGCAACACGGTGATCCCGGGCGCGACCCACACCGGCATCCTCGACGCGGCCGAGGTGCAGATGCCCGGGCTGATCGCGGCGGTGGCGGCGACTTCCCCATTGAACCGCCTCGCCGACCCGTCCGAGACCGCCGCGGCGATCGCCTTCCTCGCGAGCGACGATTGCCCCTTCATGACCGGCGCGGAGATGCTCGTCGACGGGGCGGCGCTGTCGATCCATCCGGGGTTTTGAGGCGAACGGACCTTGCACTACCCCGCCCGCATCTTCTCCAGATACCCGCTCGGACCCATCTGCGCGGCGGTCCACGCGAAGATCGCGAGGCTCACCGCTCCCGAGGCGAGGCACACGCCGAACACCGCGATGGCAAGCGCGCTGTCGCCATGGCTCGCGCCCAGATTGTCGCTGAGCGCGCCGATCACCCCGAGACCCAGCGTCTGGCCGATGAGGTTGTTGAAGAACAGCGCGATCGCGACCGCGAAGCCGCGGCTGGCGGGCTCGACCGCGGCCTGCACCCCCGAGAGGATCCCCGCCTGGCTCGCGACATAGATCGCATAGGCCACCCCGAACCACGCGAGGAAGGCGGTGAAATCGTCCGAGGTGAGGCTCAGCGCCAGCGGGGCGACGCAGCCGAGGCTGACGAGGCCGGGGAGCCACGCCCGCCAGCGCTCGTCGCGCAAGGTCAGCCACTGGGTCACGTAGCCCCCGAGGATCGGCCCCGGGATGCCACCGAGGAAGAAGGTGAAGCCGAGATAGAGGCCGACGTCGCCGGTCGAGATCGGGAACATCCGCAGCATCACCGCCGCCATCCAGAAGGCGAGGCCGTAGCCGATCATGATCTGCACCGCCCAGCCCAATGCGAGCCCCATGAACACGCGGTTCGACAGCAGGCTGCGGATCGTCTGCCCGAGCGGCAGCTGCGCCATGTCGGTCCCCGCCGGGGCATAGCGCCCGCGGATCGGCTCGCGCACGGTCAGGTAGATGATCCCGCCGAGCACCAGGCCGGGCAGGCCCATCAGGATGAAGGCCCAGCGCCAGTCGAAGAGCTCGGCGAGCTGGCCGCCGACGATCAGCCCCCCGGCGGTGCCCATCGCCGAGCCGATGGTGAGGTAGCCCATCGCCTTGGCGAGCTCGCCCCGCGGGAAGTAGTCGGCGACCATGCTCTGCGAGGAGGGGCCCGAGCAGCCCTCGCCCACGCCCACCCCGGTGCGCGCGAGGAACAAGGTCCAGAACCCCGTCGCCATCCCGCAGGCGGCGGTCATCAGGCTCCAGAAGGAAATCGCCGCGGCGACGATGGTCTTGCGCGTCGAGCGGTCCGCGATCCGCGCCGCGGGGAAGCCCGCCAGCACGTAGATCAGCGAGAAGGCGAGCCCGCCGAGGAGGCCGAGCTGGAAGTCCGAGAGGCCGAACTCGGCCTTGATGTCCTGCACAAGGATGCCGAAGACCAGCCGGTCGGCGACGCTGAAGGCGCTCGTCAGCGTGAGGAGCGCCAGCACATACCAGCGGTATGCGCCCGGCTGATCGCCCTCAGTGGTGGGGGCGGGCGTAGAGGCCATTGTCCACCGGGATCGTCAGCCCGTTCAAGAAGCGCGCCTCGTCCGAGGCGAGGAAAAGCACGCAGCCCGCGACGTCCTTGGGGTGGCCGAGAGCATTGGCGTCTAGCGGCCCTTCCGGGATCTCCATCGGCGTCGTGCCCGCCCTTCCGCTCACGCCCATCACCATCGGGGTCTCGATGCCGCCGGGCGCGAGCGCGTTGACGCGCACCCCGTAGCCCTTGTCCTGGAAATCCACCGCCAGCGCGCGGGTCATCCCCGCGATCGCCGACTTCGCCGCGGCATAGGCGGGGATGTTGCCGTAGCCCATCAGCGCGGCGGTCGAGGCCATGTTGATGATCGACGAGCCCCCGCCGCCGATCTTCAGGTGGCGGTGCTTCATCAGCGGCAGCGCGTGCTTGCAGCCGAAGAAGGTGCCCATCACGTGGATGTCGAGATGCAGCCGAAAATGCGCGGTCGAGCAGTCCTCGATGCTCTCGAAGATCACGTTGCCGGCATTGTTGACGAGGATGTCGAGCCCGCCGTGACGTTCGGCCACCGCCTTGATCACCTCGGCCCACTGCTCCTCGTCGGTCACGTCGAGCGCCAGTGCGTCGCCGCCGATGCTGTCGGCCACCTGATGGGCAAGCTCGGCGTCGCGGTCGGTGACGATCACCTTGGCACCCTCGCGCGCGAGCACCTCGCAATCGGCCTTGCCCAGGCCCATCGCCCCGCCCGTCACGAGCGCAACCTTGCCCGCTACCCGTCCCGCCATTCGTCCTCTCCCAATGTCTTGTGTTTATGGCGGTCAGCCTATCGGGCGGGCGCGCCGCGACCACTGTCGAAAGCGCGAGGACGCTACGGAAGGCGCGCCATGTATTCTCCCGGGCCGAGGGAGAGGCGCGATGATGGATGCGGCCGAAGTCGAACGCCTGAAGGCGCTGATGGAGTGGGAGGGCCGCCGCACCGCGCCGCCCGAGGGCTTCCCGGCGCTTCCCGACATGCCCGCGGGGCGCTACACCTCGCCCGAATACTTCGCGCTCGAACAGCAGCACGTGTTCCGCAAAAGCTGGCTCTTCGCCGGGCACATCGACGAGATTCCCGAGCCGGGGTGCTGGATGCGCTGGCACAATGCCGGCGATCCGATCGTCATCGTCCACGGCATGGACGGCGTGGTGCGGGCCTTCCACAACACCTGCCGCCACCGCGGCGCGCCGGTGGTGACGGAGGACCGCGGCAAGTCGTCGCGGCTGATGTGCGGCTACCACAACTGGACCTACAAGACCGACGGCAGCCTCGTGGGCGTGCCCGAAAGGCGCGACTTCCCGGCGGATTTCGACCTTGCCTGCCGCGGCCTCCTGCCGGTGCGCTGCGAGCTGTTCGGCAAGGTCATCTTCGTCAATTTCGACCTCGAGGCCATACCGCTCCTCGACTGGCTCGGGCCGCTCGCGCGCGAGTGGGAGGAGTTCGCCTTCGACCGCATCCGCCTCGCCGCACGGCACTCCTTCGAGCTGAAGTGCAACTGGAAGGTCGCGATGGAGGCCAACATGGAGGTCTACCATGTGCCCTTCATCCACCCGAACACGGTCGCGCCGCTGGTGGACTCGAGCCGCAACCTCAACACGCTCTACCCGAACGGCCACGCCCGGATGCTCGCCCCCGCGCCGCGCGAGACGAACCGCGAGCACGTGCGCGCGATCGACTCCCCGCCGGGCTGGCAGCAGATCGCAACCGTCGGCGAGCTGGGGCGCACCTGCACCCAGAGCTACACGCTGTTCCCCAACTGGGTGAGCCCGCTCTCCAACTATTTCGTCCCCCCGCTGCTGTTCTGGCCGACCTCGCTGACGACGACGCGATTGGAGCTGGTGACGATGGCGCTCGATTGGGGCGACGCCCCCGCACCCGACCTCTGGACCGTGCCCGACGCCTCGCAGCCGAACGGGCGACAGATGAGCCCGATCATCCTCGAGGACACCCAGTTCGGCGAGGCGATCCAGCACTCGGTGCAGAGGAGCGCCTTCCGCTCGGTGCCGCTGTCGTACCAGGAGGCGCGGATCTACGCTTTCCACCAGAGCCTCGACCGGATGATCGGGGCCGAGAAGGTGCCGGACGAGCTGAGGGTCGAGCCGGTGATCGGGCCGGAGTGGGTGTGGCCCCACGACCCGCGCGTCGCGCAGATGGAGCGCGAGGCGGAACCACGCCAAGCGGCCGAGTGACGTTACGGCACACGCGCTTTCGCGCCGCCGTGTGGCGCAATTGTCGCAGTTTGCCGGGGTCACTAGCGCTTTTGCTGATGGCGCGCGGGCGGGGGCACCATACACCTGCGAGGATACCCGAGGGCTTGTGCCCGAAGGCGTGAAGGAGACGCGCCGAGGGGTTGGGGATAACCGGGTGCGCGGGGGAGCCGCGGCCCACAGGGGAGAGAGGACCATGAACATTATGCGTGCCCGAATTGCGTCCGCCAGCCGCTCGAGCGGCCTGCGGCGCGCCCTGATGTGCGGTGCGGCGCTGGGCGGTCTTGCCGCCATGCCGAGCGCCGCCCTCGCGCAGGAGCAGACCGACGAGGCCGAGGCCGCCGCCGCGCTCGCCAACGACAACGTCATCATCGTCCAGGCCCGCCGCCAGAACGAGACCCTTCAGGAAGTCCCCGTCACCGTCACCGCGATCGGCGGCGACACCCTGCAGAAATACAACATCGACAACGTCGCCGACGTGACCAGCCGCGTGCCGACCCTCAACGTGCAGGTCGGCGGCTCGGGCTCGGGCGGCCAGATCTCCTTGCGCGGCGTCGGCTCGTCGAACATCTCGGCGGCCTTCGATTCCGCGGTCGCCTTCGACTTCGACGGCGTGGTCGCCTCGAGCATGCGCCTCGTCCAGTCGGGCTTCTTCGACGTCGAGCAGATCGACGTGCTGCGCGGGCCGCAGTCGCTCTACTTCGGCAAGTCGGCGACCGCCGGCGTGCTCTCGATCCGCTCGGCCAACCCGACCGCGACCTGGGAGGTCGGCGGCACCGGCTCCTACGAGTTCGAGGAGAAGGGCTACCTCGTCAACGGCTTCATCTCGGGCCCGATCACCGACACGCTGGGGATCCGCATCGCGGCGCAGTACAACAAGATCGACGAGTTCCAGAAGCTCCAGGCGAACACCCCGGCGGTCAACCAGGAGCGCGGGCTCAAGGAGTTCATCGGCCGCGTCACCCTCGCCTGGCAGCCGTCCGACCGCTTCAGCGCCAACCTCAAGGTGCAGTACACCCGCAACGAGAACGACGGCGCGATCGGCACCGCCGAAGTCAATTGCGGCCCCAACGGACGGGCCGACGAAATCGCGCTCCTGTTCAGCCCGGCCACCGGGCGCTACGGGGTCGCCATTCCGGCCGGCTACGACTGCAACACCCGCGACCAGCGCTACTACCTGACCGACGCCGCTGCCACGCTCGCGTCGGGCGTGCCGCTGCCCTCCAAGGCTGCCGGCCGCAACGGCGTGCCTTTCGGCGAGAGCGACATCTGGTTCGGCCGGTTGCAGTGGGAGCTCGACCTCTCCGAGCAGCTCAAGCTGACCTCGGTCACCGGCATCCTCAACGTCGATGCGGTGGACTTCGACAGCTATTCCTACGGCGGCTTCTTCCCGGGCCCCAACGGCACCCGCCTGCCGGGCGGCGCGGGTTCGTCGGACCCGATCAACAAGCTCGAGCAATACAGCCAGGAACTGCGCCTCACCTCGGACTTCGACGGCGCGATCAACTTCATGCTCGGCGCCTTCTACGAGGACCGCACCTTCACCTTCGACACCGCGCAGCAGGGCGTGAACATCTCCTTCGCTGGCCGCGATCCGGTGACCGGCTACACCTACGACTGGGACAAGACGCACCTCACCAAGACCGAGGCGCTGTCGTTCTTCGGCAGCCTGACCTTCGACATCACCGAGCAGCTCCAGCTCTCGGGCGGTCTGCGCTACACCGACGAAAAGAAGGTGCAGACCATCTCGGTGCCCTACGTCCACACCTTCCTGCAAGGTCCCAACTTCGTGCGGCCGGGCTTCTTCTCGGGCCCGATCAACTTCACCGACGACAACTTCTCGCCGGAAATCACCCTGCGCTACCAGGCGACCGACGACCTCAACTTCTTCGCCTCGTACAAGACCGGCTACAAGTCGGGCGGCATCGACAACTCGGCGCTCCCCTCGAACAGCCTCAGCCAGGCGGCGCTGACCGGCGACTTCTCGTCGCTGATCTTCAAGTCCGAGAAGGCCAAGGGCGGCGAGGTCGGCATGAAGTCGCAGTGGGCGGGGCGCAGCTTCACCCTCAATGCGACCGCCTTCTACTACGTCTTCGACGACCTTCAGGTGCAGAACTTCAACGCCACCACGATCCAGTTCGTCACCAGCAACGCCGGTCAGCTCACCACCAAGGGGATCGACCTCGAGACGAGCTGGCGTACCCCGGTCGAGGGCCTGCGGTTCTCGGGCAACCTGTCCTACCTCGATGCGCAGTACACCGCGCCCTTCCTCCAGCCGGGCGGCGCCGGCGGCCCGATCGACCTCGACGGTCGCCGCGCCTCGCAGTCGCCCGAGTGGTCGGGCAACATCGCCGCCGACTGGGAGATTCCGCTGGGCGACAGCCTCGCGCTGTTCCTGTCGGGCAACGCCGCCTACAACTCGGGCTACATCACCGACGAGGCGACCCTCAACGACTACAAGCAGCCGAGCTTCTGGCTGCTCGACGCGAACATCGGGATCGGCCATCCGGACGGCAAGTGGCGGCTCTCGCTGGTCGCGCAGAACCTCACCGACGAGATCTTCACGATCACGACCGGCGGGCGTCCCTTCCTGGCAGGGACGAACAACAATGGTCTGCCCATCGGCGACGACTTCATCATGACCCAGAACCGCGGCCGCCAGATCTTCGCGCAGGCGAGCTTCCGCTTCTGATCGAAGCGCCGGCACGGCACACCGGGAGGGCGGGCTCGCAAGGGCCCGCCCTTCCTCTTTCGGGGGGGCATTACCTGCGGCCTTTCGCATAAAAGTGCCAATTGCCCCCCTCGCCCGGCAAGCGCAACATCGCCCCCAAGGAACCGGGAGAGGATCACCCATGTCACGCGAAACGCTGGTCGCCATGACCCGCAACCTCGTCGCCCACGGGGCGGCCGACACGATGGAATATGCCGACGAAGTCGTGCGCATTCCCGCCTCCGCCTACACCGACCCCGAGCTGTTCGAGCGCGAGAAGCGGCAGATCTTCCGCCGCCTGCCGCTGATGGTCGCGCCCTCGTGCGAATTGCCCAACCCGGGCGACTACAAGGCGATGGACATCTGCGGCGTCCCGCTGCTGCTGTCCCGCCAGAAGGACGGTCAGATGGGCGCCTTCCTCAACATGTGCACCCACCGCGGCAACCCGGTGGCGAGCGGCACCGGCAACGCCAGCCGCTTCACCTGCGGCTATCACGGCTGGACCTTCAAGGCCGACGGCGCGCTGCTCGGCGTCGCGAGCCCGCAGGATTTCGGCAGGATCGACAAGGCCGCGCACTGCCTCACCAGGTTCCCGGTTCACGAGAACGCCGGCCTCATCTGGGTGACGCTCGATCCGCACTCCAAGCTCAGCATCCCCGATTACCTGTGCGGCTATGACGCGCTCCTCAAGGCCTTCGAGTTCGAGGGCTGGACCCTGTTTGCGCAGCGCACGCTCGCGGGGCCGAACTGGAAGACCGCCTATGACGGCTACCTCGATTTCTACCACTTGCCGGTGCTCCACAAGGACACCTTCGGGGCCGATTTCTACAACCGCGCCAACTACTTCGCCTTCGGCCCGCACCAGCGCCTCTCGACCCCGTCGAAGTTCGCCATCAAGGTTTCGGGCGAGGACGACCAGCAGCTCGATCTCGAAGCGATGAGCGACGATCAGCTGCCCCAGGAGGTGCTCGTCCAGGGCGTGTGGACGATCTTCCCCCACATCTCGATCGCGAGCTTCTACGGCGGCGGCCAGCGCGGGGCGATGATCAGCCAGCTCTTCCCCGGCGCGACGGTGGGCGAGAGCTTCACCACCCAGTTCTACGTCATGGAGAACCAGCCCGAGACCCCCGAACAGGTCCAGGCCGCGCACGACCAGTTCAACTTCCTCGAGATCGTGGTCCGCGACGAGGACTACGCCACCGGCAAGCGCCAGCAGCAGGCCCTCGCCTCGGGGCTGATGAAGGAGGTGCTGTTCGGCCGCAACGAGAAGGGCGGCCAGGTCTTCCACCAGTGGGTCGAGCGGCTGGCGGGCGCGAGCGGCGAGGAACTGGTGGAGATTTTTGCGCAGGAGCAGCGGCAGGCGGCGGAGTAGGGGTTCCGACTGCCTGCAGGACGGCTGCTTTCGGAGTTAGCGGCGTTCGGTCTGAATGGTCGGAAGTGGGTGGGGACCTGCCATCCTCCTCTCAGCGTCGCCCCGGACGTGATCCGGGGCTTGGCTTTGCTTCATGCCACCTCGCACTCGAGAGGAGCCAAGCCCCGTGTCAGGCACGGGGCGACGAAGGGGAATGGGTCTCGCCGTTTCCCACACCCCCGCCAGCCGCTACAATCCGCCCGGCTCTTTCCCATCGTCCTGTCCGGCCCGCGAGGCCGTCGAATGATCGAGTAGCGGTTTCGCGCCGCGCCCCCGTGTCCGTCCGGGTGACGCGCTTGGCGGCAATGTTCTGAAATAACAAGAGAAAGACCGATTTTCCAAACCGGACAGGGTGTCCGCTTTGTCCGCTTTGCCCAGCTTGAGCGTCGTCATTGCGAGCCGAAGGCGAAGCAATCGATGATCAGCTGTCGCCCTGATAGGCAAGTCTTGTCCATGGATTGCCGCGTCGCCTTCGGCTCCTCGCAATGGCGAAAAGGACTACCCGAACGCCGGCCTGTAATTGCTCTCGCCCCATTCCTGCCGCTTGGTCCAGCTGCCCATGTCCTCGAGCTTGCCTTCCAGTTCCGGAAAGCGCTCGTAGACGTGGTCCATGTCGACCGCGAAAGGCCGGGTGGGGGCGTTGTTGTTGTATTCGTAGAAGGCCTCGATCCCCTTGGCGAAGTCGGCGCGCATCTCGGGCGGCATGGTGTCGCCCGCGGCATCGACGAGGTACTTGCCGAACTCGGCCGGGGTGCAGGGGTCGTACTTGATCTCTTTGCCCAGCGCCTCGGAAATGTACTGTGTGACCTGCTTGCCGACGAGCCGCTCGGGCCCGCCGATATTGAGCCAGGCGCCCTCCATGTCGGACCGCTCGAGGCTCGCGAGCATGAAGCGCGCGACGTCGTCGAGGCTGATCCAGTTGGCCTCGAGCGAGGGGTTGTGCGGGTAGACGTAGCGGCCCTCATTGACGATGAAGGGCCGCGCCCAGCCGGTCAGCAGGTTGTCCATGAACAGCACCGAGCCGAACACCGTCCCCGGCGCGCCCGAGCGCCACAGGGCGTTGATCCCCTTGGTGTTCTCGCCATAGGTGAAGGGGTCGCCGGGCTTGTCCGGAATCCAGCTCGAGGTGTTCCAGACCACCCGCTTGACCCCGAGGTGCGCGGCGACCTTGCCGACCTCGCCGATCAGGTAGGCGCGGTCGGCGCGGGCCTGCAGGGGGTGGGTGTAGAAGATGTAGTCCGAGCCCTCGAGCGCGGCGGCGAAGGTCGAGGTGTCGTAGAGGTCCATGGGCCGCACCTCGACCCGCTCGACGCCTTCGACCGGCGCGCCCTCGAGCGCGTCGGGCCGGCGCGAGATCGCGCGCACGTCGTAGCCTGCGGCGAGCGCCTGGCGCACCTGGGCAAGCCCCTGCCGCCCGCTCGCGCCGATTACCGTGATGAGTGCCATGTTCTCTCTCCCCTCATGGTCTGCCGGGCGAGACTAGGAAGCCCCCCCGCCTGCCGCACCGCGCCAAAGTGATAGCCTCCTAGCGAAAAGGCGGGGTTGCCGTAGCGGCCGGGGGGCCGGACACAGGGGCATGGACAACCGCTTCTGGCGCATTGCGCGCCGCCCCGAGGGGACCGACTTCGCCGCCGCGCTGGAGCTGGAGGCGGCCCCGCTGGCGCCGCTGGCCGAGGGCGCAATCCGCATCCGCAACACCCACCTGTCGATGGATGCGGGCACCCGGATGTGGCTCACGGACCGCGAGGACGGCTACCAGCCGCCGCTCCCGGTCGGCGGGGCGATGACGGGGCTGGTGCTGGGCGAAGTCGTTGAAAGCAGGGCTATAGGGTTTTCTGTAGGCGATCTCGTGCGCGCCTTCGGTCAATGGGCCGATGTGAGCACGGTCGATGCGGCGATGTCGGGGGCGGTCTTGCTCGACCCGGCGGTCGCGGACCGCCGCGCGTGGTTCGGCCCGCTCGGCATGAACGGCTGGACCGCGCTGTGGGGAATCGAGCGGACCGGCGCGGCGAAAGCGGGCGAGCGGGTGCTGGTCTCGGCGGCGGCGGGAGCGACGGGAATCCTCGCGGTGCAGATCGCGAAACTGCTCGGCTGCGAGGCGTGGGGCATCGCGGGGGGCGCGGCGAAGTGCGCGTATCTCAAGGATAATCTGGGGATCGCGGGGGCGGTCGACTACAAGGCGGGCGACCTCGCGGCGCAGCTCGACGCGGCCGGAGCCTTCGACGTCTATTTCGACAATGTCGGCGGCCCGCTGCTCGATGCGGTGCTGACCCGCATGAACCACTATGGCCGCATCGCGGTGTGCGGCCTCCTCGCCGACTACGCCTCCGGCACCCGCACCGCGCCGAAGGAGTTCGACCAGGTGCTGATGCGGCGCTTGCGGGTAGAGGGCTTCTTCTCGCCCGACTTCATGCACGAGGGCCCCGCCCTCACCGCCCGCCTCCGCGCATGGCACGAGGCGGGCGATCTCGTCATGCCCTACGACGTGACCCAAGGGCTTGAAAACACGCTCGACGCCTATGCCAAGCTGTTCACCGGCGGGAATATCGGCAAGGTGATCGTGGAGCTCGACGCATGACCGGAACCCTCGAAGACCGCGAAGCCATCCGCGACGTGCTCGCCGCCTACGCCCACGCCATCGACCGGCGGCGCTGGGGGATGATGGAGCGATTGTTCCACCCCGACGCGACCTTCCGCTTCGGCCTCGTCGCAGGCGACTGGCGCGGCTTCGTCGAGCAGGCGCGCGCGATCATCGACCCCTGCCTCGCGACCCAGCACCAGCTCGGCCAGACGATCTTCGGCTTTGAAAATGAGGGCGTTTGTCACACCGAGACCTACATGACCGCGATGCACACCATCCCGCCGGGCTACCCTATGACGGCCGCCTTCCCGGACAAGGGAATGATCTATTCGGGCATCGTCGCGGGCCGCTATGTCGACCGCTTCGAGAAGCGGGGCGGCGCGTGGCGCATCGCCCAGCGCACCGGCCTCTACGACTGGCGCGAGTTCCGGGTGGTCGAGGGCGCGGACCTGTCGAACACCCCCGAGGGCGCGGCGGGCTACCACGACGAGCGCGATCCCTCGACGGCGGCCGTCCGGCAGTGGCTCGGCTAGGGCCGGCGGAACGCGAACACCCCGCTCATCGTCGCGATCTGTTCCTCGCCCCGCCAGATGCCGCCCGAGGTGTAGGCCGTCCGCCCGCCGAGCCGGTCGATCCGCACCCGCGCCTCGAGCCAGTCGCCGAGCCGCGCTCCGGCGAGGTAGTTGACCGTCAGCGTCACCGTCGAGGGTGCGAGGCGCGGCCGCTCGGCATCGTAGACCGCGTGGCTGAGGGCGACGTCCGCGAAGGTCGAGATCACCCCCCCATGCGCCGCGTCTTGGTAGTTGATGTGGTGCGGGCAGACAGCCAAGCCCACCACCCGCACGCCCTCTACCGGGGCTCCGAGATAATAGGGCCCGCCGTGGTCGAGGAAGCCGGGGGTGAAGCCCGCGGGGTCGAAACCGTCTGGAATGCTCATGCTCTCCAGCCTAGCGCGCCTGCTTGCCGGCGCCGCTATGAATTGTGCCAATGACAGCCCCGGCGCGCCCGTCTATTTCCGTCGGCATGGGAGAGAACACAGCACTGGCCGCACAGTCCTTCTGCGACGTTGTGCGCGAGCATGCGCAGGCGCAGGGCGAGGTCATCGCCTTCACCTACGGGGACGAGGAGATCAGCTTCGCCGAGCTCTCCGCCGGCGCGGACCGGGTCGCGAACGGCCTCCTCGCGCTCGGCGTCGCCCCGGGCGAGCGGGTCGCCTTCCTCGGCAAGAACCATCCGCTCTATTTCGAGGCCTTCCTCGGCGCGGCCCGGATCGGGGCGGTGATGACCCCGGTCAACTGGCGCCTCGCCCCGCCGGAGGTCGCCTACATCCTCGACAATTGCCAGGCCCGCGTGGTGTTCGTCGGCGAGGGTTTCGCGCAAGCCCTCGCCACCGCGCGCGCCGAGGCGACCCGCATCGAACAGGTGATCGGCATCGACGCCCCCGACTTTCCCGGAACCGACTACCGCACCTGGCGCGACGGCTTCGCGCCGACGCCCCCGTCGCACCGCGTGAAGGCCGAGGACGACGCGCTCCAGCTCTACACCTCGGGCACCACCGGCAAGCCGAAGGGCGCGGTGATGACCCACGGCTCTATCCTCTCGAGCCGCGACGCCACGCAGTCCGGCGAGGAGATGCGCAAATGGCAGGAGCCGATCCCCGGCGACGTCACGCTGCTCGCCATGCCGTGCTTCCACATCTCGGGCACCGGCACCGGGATCGGCACGATGGTCGCGGGGTCGAACGCGATCGTCCTGCCCGAATACGACCCGACCAAGGCGCTGGACCTGATCGAGAACTTCAACATTTCGAAGATCTTCCTCGTGCCCGCGGCGCTCCAGATCCTCCTCAACCACCCGCGGGTCGGCGAGGTCGACTTCAGCCGCCTCAAGTACATCACCTACGGCGCCTCCCCGATCCCGCTCGAGCTGATGCGCGAGGCGATCCGGGTGATCGGCTGCGGCTTCGTGCAGATGTACGGGATGACCGAGACCAGCGGGACGATCGTCGCGCTCGACCCCGAGGACCACGTGCCCGAGGGGAGCCCACGGATGCGCTCGGTCGGCAAGCCGCTCGCCGGGGTCGAGATCAAGATCATCGACGAGGCGGGCAACCCCGTGCCGGTGGGCCAGGTGGGCGAGATCGCCACACGCTCGTCCAAGAACATGCGCGGCTACTGGAACAACCCGGAAGCCACCGCCGCCGCGATCGATCCCGAGGGCTGGCTGCGCACCGGGGACGCGGGCTATCTCGATGCGGATGGCTATCTCTACATCCACGACCGGGTGAAGGACATGATCATCTCCGGGGGCGAGAACGTCTACCCGGCCGAGGTCGAGAACGCGCTCTATTCGCACCCCAAGGTCGCCGACGTCGCGGTGATCGGGGTGCCCGACGCCAAGTGGGGCGAGGCGGTCAAGGCCTGCGTGGTCGTGAAGAGGGGCGAGGAGCTGACCGAGGCCGAGCTGATCGCGCACGCCCGTACGCTGATTGCGGGCTACAAGTGCCCCAAGTCGGTCGACTTCATCGAGGCCCTTCCGCGCAACCCCTCGGGCAAGATCCTGCGCCGCGAGCTGCGCGCGCCCTACTGGGTGGGCAAGGACCGGGCGGTCAACTGAGGTGCTGCCCGTCCGGCAGCTCGCTTACAAGGTCGAGACCCTCGAGGCGGCGGCGCTGGCGCACCACCGGGCGTTCGGATCGGGGCCGTTCTTCGTGCTGCGGCACGTGGCGCTGGCGTCCTCGCGGCACCGCGGGGTGGAGCGGCCCTTCGACCACTCCTCGGCCTACGGCCAGTGGGGCAGCGTGATGGTCGAGCTGGTGGTGCAGCACAATCCCGATCCCAGCGCACTGCACGACATGTTCCCGCACGGTTCGGGCAGCGAGGGGCTGCACCACGCCGCCCTGTTCGTCGACGACCTCGAGGCGGCAATCGCCCGCTTCGCCGCCGAGGGCGCCCCGCTCGCGCAGCTCTCGGTGACGCAGACGGGCACCGCCTTCGCCTTCGTCGATGCGCGGGCGAGCCTCGGGCACATGCTCGAGCTCTACGAGCCGACGCCGCAGCTCACCGGGTTCTACGACTTCGTGGCGGCGGCGGCTGAGGGCTGGGACGGCAGCGACCCGATCCGCGAACTCGGCTAGAGCCCCGCGGGCGGCTCCAGCCCCGCGTGGCGATGGGCGGCGACGAGCGTGTTCCTGAGCAGCACTGCAATCGTCATCGGCCCGACCCCGCCCGGCACCGGGGTGATCGCGCCCGCGACTTGCGAAGCCTCGCCATAGGCGACGTCGCCCACCAGCCGGCCCTTGGGCCTGTCCTCGGTGGGCGGCAGGCGGTTGATGCCGACGTCGATCACGCAAGCGCCGGGCTTGATCCAGTCGCCGCGCACCATCTCCGGGCGGCCGACGGCGGCGACCACGATATCGGCGCGGCGCACCACCGCGGCGAGGTTCTTCGTTCGGCTGTGCGCCAGCGTTACGGTCGCATTCGCATCGGTCAGCAGCTGCGCCATCGGCTTGCCGACGATGTTCGAGCGGCCGATCACCACCGCCTCGAGCCCCGAAAGGTCGCCCAGCCGGTCCTTGAGCAGCATCAGGCACCCCAGCGGCGTGCAGGGGACGAAACCCTCCTGCCCCACGGCAAGGCGCCCGGCGTTGATGACGTGGAACCCGTCGACATCCTTGTCGGGGTCGATCGCGGCGATCACCGCCTGCTCGTCGAGCCCGCCGGGGAGCGGCAGCTGGACGAGGATGCCGTCGACCGCAGGGTCGCGGTTGAGCCGCTCGACCAGCGCCAGCAGGTCCTCCTCGCTCGTGTCGGCGGGAAGGCGGTGCTCGAAGCTCGCGATCCCGGCCTCGACGCAGGCCTTGCCCTTGGCGCCGACATAGACCTGGCTCGCCGCGTCTTCGCCGACCAGCACCACCGCAAGGCCCGGCGCGCGGCCGGCCCTCTGCGCGAAGGCGGCGGCGTGCTCCGCGACGCGGGCGCGCAGCCCCTCGGCGAAGGCCTTGCCGTCGATCCGCGCTGCCTCACCCATCAGCGCAGCGCGCCCTGGAGGATGTAGCCGATCGCGTTGAGGATCATCAGGAACACCATCGGCGAGAAGTCGATCGCGCCGGTGTCGGGCATCACGCGGCGGATCGGGCGCAGCGCGGGCTCGAACAGGCGGCTCAGCGCGTCGTGCACGGCGCCGGCGAACTGGTTGCGCGGGCTCACCACGTTGAAGGCGAAAAGCAGCCCGATGATGAACCAGACGATCAGCAGCATGTTCGCGGTGTTGATCACCATCAGGAAGATCTGGAGAAATGCGTCGCTCATTGCGTGTCCGTTTCCGTTGCATGGGGCGCCGCCGAGGAGGGGCGCGCCCGGTCATGTCCCTGCCGAGGCGTATTAGCCTCTTAATACGCCTCGCGCCACCCCCGGTTCCTCAGGCGCGCACCAGCGTGCCCGCGCCGCGGGCGGTGAAAAACTCGAGCAGCATCGCGTGGCCGACCCGCCCGTCGAGCACCACCGCCGCCTCGCAGCCCGATTGCACCGCGGCGACGCAGGTCTCGAGCTTGGGCACCATGCCGCCGCGGATCACGCCCTCCTCCCGCAGCTTGGCGATGTCGGCGGGGGTGAGGTCGGTGAGGAGCTCGCCGTTCGCGCCCATCACCCCCGCGACGTCGGTCAGCAGGAACAGCCGCGCCGCGCCGAGCGCCGCCGCGATCGCGCCCGCCATCGTGTCGGCGTTGATGTTGTAGGTGTGCCCGTCCTCGCCCGGTGCGATCGGGGCGATCACCGGGATCATCCCGGCCGCGACCATGGTGTCGATTACCTTGGTGTCGACGCTCGCCGGCTCGCCGACGAAGCCGAGGTCGACCGCCTGCTCGATGTTGCTGTCGGGATCGCGGGTGGTGCGGGTGACCTTGCGCGCCGTCACCAGCCCGCCGTCCTTGCCCGAGATGCCGATGGCCTTGCCCCCGGCGGCGGCGATCCAGCCGACCAGCTCCTTATTGATCGCGCCCGAGAGCACCATCTCGGCGACCTTGGCGGTCGCCTCGTCGGTCACCCTCAGGCCGTCGACGAAGGTGCTCTCCACCCCGAGCCGCTTGAGCATCGAGCCGATCTGCGGGCCGCCGCCATGCACCACCACCGGGTTGATGCCGACGGCCTTAAGTAGCACGATATCCTCGGCAAAATCGCGCGCCGCCTCGGGGTCGCCCATCGCGTGGCCGCCGTATTTCACCACGAAGGTGCGGCCGGCATAGCGCTGGAAATAGGGCAGCGCCTCGATCAGCACCTCGGCTTTGAAGAGGTCGGGCGTCTCGGCCCGCGGGTGGGTCTTGCTGTCGTTCACCGGCGTGTTTCCGTCGCGCGGGGAGCCGCGCCTCGGGCGCGCCCTAGCGGCTTCGCTGCGCGGGGCCAAGCGGCTTGGTGCGCACCGGCTCCCCGGGCGAGCACCCACGACAGGGTTGCGGGCGGCGCATCGCCTCATGCCCCGCCCGCGCAAGCTCCTGACTTGCCGAGACTTTACTCCGCCGGCGCGTTCTCCAGCAGCGCCGCGATCTCGTCGAGCAGGTGGAGCCGCTCGCGCTTCAACGCCTCGAGCCGCGCGTCGCTCGCGGCCTCGGCCTCGGCCTCGATGCGGTGGATCGCGCGGTTGACCGCGTGGTGCCGCTCGGCGAGGCGGGCGAAGTGCGCGTCGGTGGTCTTCAGCCGGTGGAGCGCCGCGGCATCGGCGGGGAAGGTCTCGGCGAGTTCGTGGGGGGTATGAGCGGACATTGGGGTCTCCCGTGTTGGACCCCCTCCCTAGAGCCCTACGCTGCATCCGCATTTGACCGGGGTCAAATGTGCTGGAAGCCTTCGGCGCCGCCGCTATAGTCGGCGGCGGGATAGCTTCGTGACACGCCTCGGATCATTGCGCCGCTGGTCGGCTGCCGTGCTCGTGCCGCTCGCCGCGGCGGGAGCGCTCGTGCTGGGGCCGCGCGTAGGAGAGGCCCAGGGCCGCTCCGACATCGCGGAGCACCGCGCGCTCTTCCCGGTCTGCGCGGGCGGACCCCGCGTGACCTGCGTGGTCGACGGCGACACGATCTGGCTCGCGGGCGCCAAGATCCGCATCGCCGACATCGATACCCCCGAGGTTTCAAGACCTTCCTGCCCGCGCGAGGCGGCCCTCGGACGGCGCGCGACCGAGCGGCTGCGCCAGCTCCTCAACGCCGGGCCCTTCACGCTCCACCCCCCGCCGGGCGGCCGGCTGCGCGACCGCTACGGCCGCGAATTGCGGCTCGTCCAGCGCGGCGGCGAGTCGCTCGGCGAGGTGCTCGTGAAGGAGGGGCTGGCGGTGCGCTGGGGCGGGCCGAGAGCGCGCTGGTGCGGGGCTGAAGGGGGTGTAAGGGGGGTCTAGAGGGGGTCTGGGCGCGGCTAGACCGGGGATGAAATCCGCCCGCATTGCAGACAAGCTGTTGAAGGATAGAGGCTTTTCCTCGGGAATCCCAAACCGCAGGCGGTTTCGCGCGGGTTTTCAACCAAATGCCCGGGGCAGGCTGACAGGCCGCAAGCCACTAGGAAAGCCCCCGCAGCCCCGCCCCTGCCTACAGGGCCGCTTCCGCCGCCTTGGCCGCTCCGGCGCGGTGTAGGGATGGGGGGCGGGGCCGGGGAGCCCAAATTCGTGTAGGAGTCGGCGCGCGGCGCGTCGCCGGAAAGGCAGCCGCCGCCTCACCGACTGACCCACCCCTAACCCCGATACCTGCCCCGGCGAAGGCCGGGGGCAAGCGGGAGGGGGACCTACTTCTCCCCTCCCGCCTGCGGGAGGGGCCGGGGGTGGGCCTTGTCTTGTCCTTACCGCCTCCCACAGTGTATTCTCCCCCCCATGCCCACCTTCGCCCCCCCCGCGACACCGCGCGCGCCCGGTCGCTGCGGCGCGAGGCGACGCTCGCGGAGCGGACCTTGTGGGTGTATCTGGCGCGGAGCCAACTCGGCGCCAAGTTCAGCCGCCAGATGCCGGTCGGCCCGTTTTTTGCCGACTTCCTGTGCCGCGAGCTGTCGCTGGTGGTCGAGCTCGACGGCATCAGCCATGACATCGCCCCCGAGCGCGACGCGAGCTACTGCCGGGATAGAAGATGAAGAGGATCTGGCTAGATCAGGATACGGAAGAAGAGAGCGCCAAGGTTGAAGCGACGCCACCTTCTTCTTTACTACGGTAGATTACACCGTGATCCAGAGTCACAATCCATTCAAGCGTGTAGTTGGCTTTAGCTTCCGGTGTGAGCCGGCTTGCGGCTTCCGAATCGCTACGGATTTGCGACAAAATCGCGGCGTCGCTCATGGCGCTCCCCTTAAAGCCTCCCTACGCTGGATCCGTCTTCTGATCCCCGTTGCCAGCGTTGTGAGCACTATGAATCTTTTCGATGACGGGTGCAATCTGGTTTGCGATGAACAGTTCACGATCGTCGCCATCTGAATCCTGCGAAGCGCCGATAGGGTATGCGGATGAGGGACGCCACTCCGTTATCATACCGAAACCATCTTTTCGCTTCTTGTAAGAAAATGCGCGCTGGAAGAGAACGGGTGATACGCCCCTAAAGGAACGGAAAACGACTCTCTTGGCGTCTTCCTTCATCGCTGCGCCGACATGCTCCGAAACGATCTCACGCCGGTACAGACCGTCCGTCATGCTTTTCGGATAAGGCTCAATGTAAACAACCTCATCAATCCCCGACGAAATAATGTGCCTAGCACAGAGATGACATGGATAGGTGGTGCAATAAAGAATCCCACCTTTCACAGACCTGCCTAGTTCTGCCGCCTGTGAGAGGGCGTGCATCTCGGCATGCACCACGCGACTGAACTCGATCAAGTTTCGCAGCCTTACGTCAGCCGCTTCTTCTTTAAATTGGCCGTGCAGTAACTCATTAGCGAGATCATCACTATTCGTTGCCTCATCAATAGCGCCAGCGATCTTTAATAGCGATATGAACTCAGAAATTGACCGCTTAACTTCATTGAAATTTGGGTCATGCCCCTCCTCCTTGTCCCTGTTATCGCCTATCGCGCCTTCTTTTCCTTCGTAGAAGAAGCCTCCACCAGGATATGGAACTTCATTACAGCCGGTGGCGATTATCGCCCCCTCTCTCCCGGCGATTACAGCACCAACCTGCCTGGAAAGATCACAGGAACGTAACGAAGTGGCCTTGGCCACAAACATCATGTATTCATCGACTGTTGGAGTAATGAACGGATCTTGAAATATCAAGCGAACGAAACGTTTGATTGACGACTCTACATCCGAAGAGTCCAAGAAAAAGTCAGATTTTGGGAATGTCTCTTGAACACCCTGCCCTGTCGCTTTCTTTCCCTTTTGGTCTCTCGCCATGAGCTCCTTGGCAAGATCCTGATGCTCCTCTTTAAAAGGCTGCTTTCTCGATCCTGCTATCTTGTTTGCGATGTAATCACATCTTTGGGGGGAAGAGGCAAAAACCGAGATAGAATAGAAATTTCGACCATACAAAAGGTCTAGTACCTCGTGCTCCTTAGGATTTTTCAGTGAGTCGATTATGTACGCAACAGGCTTCTCACTCGACACCTTCTTCTTCTCGGCTCTAATCGCAGTGACAATTAATGAAGCCACTCCTGAACCATTGTCTGAAGCAGATCGAATTTCGTCGCCCGCGTCCATAAGGCGTTTAGTTCGTTCGTAGTAATCTTCAGGTGGACTTAGCTCCAAGACCTCTTCAATTGCAGCACTTACCTTGATCTCGCGGCATTCGTAGCCAACCACTGAGAGTTGCGCGGCCAGCTGCTGCTTGGCTTCCGCCAAGTCAGTACCTGCCGCGCAGGTAAAGCCAATATAGAGGGTCGGCTTTTTGGCCACCCCCTACTCCGCAGCCTCAGCCCCAAACAGCCCGGCGACCGCCTCCTCGGCAGCCCCCTCGTTCGCGGCCTTCGCCTTCTGGCGCTTGTCGAAGCTCGACCACACGTCGTTCCAGTTCCCCCGCGTCGCGCCCTTCGAATATTCCGTCGCGCGGGTCTCGAAGAAGTTGGCGTGCTCGACGCCGTTGAGGAGCGGGGCGAGCCAGGGGAGGGGGTGCTCCTCGATCATGTAGATCTCCTGCAAGCCCAGCTGCTTCAGGCGCCAGTCGGCGATGTAGCGGATGTAGCGCTTGATCTCCTTGGCGCTCATGCCGTCGACCGGGCCCATTTCGAAGGCGAGGTCGATGAAGGCGTCCTCGAGGCGGACGGTCTTCTGGCAGATGTCGATGAGGTCCTCCTTCACCGCCTTGGTGAGGCACTGGCGCTCCTCGCAGAAGGTGTGGAAGAGCTTGATGATGCCCTCGCAGTGGAGGCTCTCGTCGCGGACCGACCAGCTGACGATCTGGCCCATGCCCTTCATCTTGTTGTGGCGCGGGAAGTTCATCAGCATCGCGAAGGAGGCGAACAGCTGGAGCCCCTCGGTGAAGCCGCCGAAGGCCGCCAGCGTGCGGGCAATGTCCTCGTCGGTGTCGACGCCGAACTGGCCGAGGAAGTCGTGCTTGTCCTTCATCTCCTCGTATTCGAGGAAGGCGCTGTATTCGGTCTCGGGCATTCCGATCGTGTCGAGCAGGTGCGAATAGGCGGCGATGTGCACCGTCTCCATGTTGGAGAAGGCGGCGAGCATCATCTTGACCTCGGTCGGCTTGAACACCCGGCCGTAGTTCTCGTGGTAGCAGTTCTGCACCTCGACATCGGCCTGGGTGAAGAAGCGGAAGATCTGGGTGAGCAGGTTGCGCTCGTGTGTCGAGATCTTCTGCGCCCAGTCGCGGCAGTCCTCGCCCAGCGGCACTTCCTCGGGCATCCAGTGGATCTGCTGCTGGCGCTTCCAGAACTCGTAGGCCCAGGGATACTGGAAGGGCTTGTAGGTGTTGCGGGCTTCGAGCAGCGACATGGGCGGGTACTCCTTGGGGTCGTTCTTTGTATCAGATACGCAGGCCGGGGCCGCGCGGATTCAGGCGAGGCGCCCCGGGCTCAGGGCGCGTAGGCGACGAGGATGTAGAGGCAGAAGGGCACGAACATCGACACCATCGCGACGTGGATCATCGCCGCGTTGCGGGCGTGACCCTCGACGTTGCGGCGCAGTTCGCGCCAGGCGTTGAAGGCGAAAACGGCGCTGACGACGAGGCCGAACAGGCCCATGGCGAATGGCAGGTTCATGTGTCGGAGGTCTCCTTCAAATCAGCCCACCGGCTTGTTCAAGGCGCCACAGCCTGATTACTTCTTCGGATTCTTCGGGGGAGGTGGCGGCATGGACGGTGCGGCCGACTTCGTTACGCCAGTTGATCCAAATGCTTGCCGGCCCTCTTTAGGCCGTGATGGCGGCGGAGGTGGCGGTGTATTGTTTTTCTTGTCGGACATTAGTTTCTCCGATCTGCGACGCAGCGATGATCATTAGAAATAGCAAAGCGGCGGCAAACGCTAAAAACTGGATCAGCTGCGCCATTCGCACATAGAAGTTCTCGAGGGGCTCAGAGTAACTCTTGATGACCTTAGTGTAGTATCGCTCTACAATCTCTTGCTGCCGTTGATGAGCCTTCGCGGAGAGGTGGTGCTCAGCCAACCCAGCGCAGATCGATATCAGCAACGAGAACGCACAAAAACCAAACAGCGATTCAGAAGCATCAGTTAACTTATCTCTGGCGTTCACCGCAAATCCAGCAAGTAATAACAGAAGCCCAGAAGAAAGCTGTATAATGCTCTTCACGAAGTTATCTTCACTTTCGCGCCTAGCTTTATTTAGCTCCGTCCGTTCCGCCATCATCACTTTATAAAGCTCGTCAGGGTCGCAACCATCCAAGGGATGAGCATTAGACGGATCAAGGATTGCCTCCAGCTTCTTTGGAAAGCCAGCCTTCCAACTTCGCCTCACATTTGACATCGCGACTGCTGATCCAATGGTTCAAACTCACTGGCAGCTCAGGCATTCCTCGTAATCGGTCTGCTCGCCGCTCGCGGAGAGCTCGATCCGGGGCGCTTCCGAGGTGTTGTCCGCCTCGACCCCGCCGGCGAACCCGGCGCGCTGCACCGACTTCGAGCGCAGGTAGTAGAGCGACTTGATGCCGCGCTCCCACGCCTGGTAGTGGAGCATCATCAGGTCCCACTTGTCGACGTCGGCCGGGATGAACAGGTTCAGCGACTGGGCCTGGTCGATATAGGGCGTGCGGTCGGCGGCGAATTCGAGCAGCCAGCGCTGGTCGATCTCGAAGCTGGTCTTGTAGACCGCCTTTTCCTCGGGCGTCAGGAAGTCGAGGTGCTGGACCGAGCCGCCGCGCTCGAGGATCGAGTTCCAGACGTTGGTCGAGTTCTTGGCCTTCTTCTCGAGCAGCTTCTCGAGATACGGGTTCCTCACGATGAAGCTGCCCGAGAGGGTCTTGTGGGTGTAGATGTTGGCCGGGATCGGCTCGATGCAGGCGCTCGTCCCGCCGCAGATGATCGAGATCGACGCGGTCGGCGCGATCGCCATCTTGCAGCTGAAGCGCTCCATCGCGCCCATGTCGGCGGCGTCGGGGCAGGGCCCGCGCTCCTGGGCGAGCAGCATCGAGGCTTCCGAGGCCTTGGCGTGGATGTGCTTGAACATCTGGAGGTTCAGCGCCTTCGCCATCGCGCTTTCGAAGGCGACGCCCTTCTGCTGGAGATAGGAGTGGAAGCCCATCACGCCCAAGCCCACCGAACGTTCGCGCGCGGCGGAGTACTTGGCGCGGGCCATCTCGTCGGGCGCGCGGTCGATGTAGTCCTGGAGCACGTTGTCGAGGAAGCGCATCACGTCCTCGATGAAGGCACGATCGCCCTTCCACTCTTCCCACGTCTCGAGGTTCAATGACGACAGGCAGCACACCGCCGTGCGGTCATTGCCGAGGTGGTCGATGCCGGTCGGCAGGGTGATTTCCGAGCACAGGTTCGAGGTCGAAACCTTGAGGCCGAGGTCGCGGTGATGCTTGGGCATCATGCGGTTCACGGTGTCGGAGAAGACGATGTAGGGCTCGCCGGTCGCCAGCCGGGTTTCGACCAGCTTCTGGAACAGCGAACGCGCATCGACACGCCCACGCACCGAGCCGTCGCGCGGGGACTTCAGCGCGAACTCCGCACCCTCGCGCACCGCGTGCATGAACTCGTCGGTGACGAGCACGCCGTGGTGGAGGTTCAGCGCCTTCCGGTTGAAGTCGCCCGAGGGCTTGCGGATTTCGAGGAACTCCTCGATCTCGGGGTGCGAGATGTCGAGGTAGCAGGCCGCCGAGCCGCGGCGCAGCGAGCCCTGCGAGATCGCGAGGGTCAACGAATCCATCACCCGCACGAAGGGGATGATCCCGCTGGTCTTGCCGTTGAGGCCGACCGGCTCGCCGATCCCGCGGACATTGCCCCAATAGGTGCCGATCCCGCCGCCCTTGGAGGCGAGCCAGACGTTCTCGTTCCAGGTGCCGACAATCCCTTCGAGGCTATCCTCGACCGAGTTGAGATAGCACGAGATCGGCAGGCCGCGGTTGGTGCCGCCGTTCGACAGCACCGGCGTCGCGGGCATGAACCACAGGTTCGAGATGTAGTCGTAAAGCCGCTGGGCGTGCGCCTCGTCGTCGGCATAGGCATCGGCGACGCGGGCGAAGAGGTCCTGGTAGACCTCGCCGGGCAGCAGGTAGCGGTCGGTCAGGGTGTCCTTGCCGAAATCGGTGAGCCGCGCATCGCGCGAGGGATCGGTGACGATGTTGAAGCGGCGGTCGTTGACCTTCTTGCTGTCGGCCTTCGCGGTATCCTTCATCGCGGCCGCCATCGCGCCGGCGAGGGCCCCAGAGAGAACTTCGCCCGCCTTGGCGGCGACCAGTGCGTCGGTGCCCATATCGCTCGTCTTCATCGTCACAGCCTTCTCATCCCCCGCCGCAGGCGAGCCCGCATCCAGTTCATTGGTCACATCGGTGTTCACCGCGTCATCGGGCACGTTGTCGCTCGCCTTGAAATCCATAGTCAGCCCACCTTGTCCCCCGAATCGGCACCATCGCACAAGGTGCGATGTTCCGATTCTGTTCTATACCGGCAGGTCCACAGACTTGCCAACAGGAGGGCCCGTGTCCGGGCGTGTCGGCAGGTCGGTCGGTCCCCTTCGCGGCGCGGGTCGGTCCAAGCTCCCGAGGCGAATCCCTGTCTTCGATGCCCTCTGCGGGGCGGCGGGGTCTCACCATGGCTTGGGGGTCCGATTTGCGCCGAACCACTAGATGATGAATCACCCGGGGAATCCCGTCAACGCCCGATTAAGCCCTTACTTACCATCCGCCGGGCTTCATCACGGCGTCACAAACCCGCGACGCGTGGAGCAAGCTTGAGTCGCGGACCCCGCAAGCCCCAAATTGAATCTGTGAAGAAAAATATGGGGAGTGAATCATTCGAATCCACCCGTGAATCTTTTGCACCGGCGCAGCTTCGAATGTTGCGCTGGAGGGGTCGTTAAGGTCCGCTGGAGCCAGCGCGGGAACGGGTGCTTCGGGCCGTTCGCGTCCGCGACATGCCCGTCAGCGAGCGATCCCCTATAGACACCATCTGATCTTCGTCGCCCCGTGCTTGACACGGGGCTCGGCTCATCTGTTTCTGCCTTCGCCGCGATCTCGGATCATGGTGAGGGAACCCCGGTGGGGACGATCTGTAGGAGCAGTGGTTTACACCCGAAGCATCGCCGAAGTAGCCAAGCCCCGTGTCAAGCACGGGGCGACGAGCATCGCAGCGGCAGCCCCCACCAGCTACCGACACTCACCCCGCCCTGCGCCGTCCTTCCGAAGCGGACGTCAGCGCGCCTCGATCGGGTCGGCGGGGCGGCGCGCTTCGTAGTCGAACACCGCCGGCTGCCGGCGCAGCGGCGAGACGCGCACGCCCTCGGCCTCGAGGAGGGCCTGCTGCGCTGCGGTGCCGCCGGGGTACTTGGGGTTGAGGAAGCCGCCCTTCTTCAGCACCCGCCACCAGGGGGTCAGTTCGTCCTCGGGCAGGTAGGGACGCTGCTCTTCGGCGGCGCGGGCCGCCATGTTCAGGAAGATCGCGGTCGAGACGGGACAGGCGACCGCCACCTGATGCCGCCGGGCGAGCGCCTGCCGCAGGTCGTCGAGGGTGACGATCTCGCCCGCCTTCAGCACCCGCACCAGCGCGTTCACCTCCGCCGGGCTCGAGACCACCATCGCCCCGCCCCCGGCCTCGCGGAAGCCGGGCGCTCCGGGCGGGATCATGTGGACGATGTGCGGCTCGCGGCCGTTGTTGAGATGGTCGAGGGCGGTCTTGCGCTTGGCCATGGGTTTCCTCCTCCTTCCGGATTCGCGCCCGGTGTATCGTGGCTGGCGCGAGGGGAGAATAAGGCGACTTTGTTCCCGTTCTGATCCGGAAGCGGCGCCGTCACTCGGGGGTGACGTCGAGGCGGATCGTGCACACCACGCCGCTGGTCGAGCTCGTCGACGAGCGCGCGGCGCATCGCCTCGGCGCGCCGCTCGCGGGTGATGTCGCGCACCTCGATGACCGTGCCGATGGTTTGCGAGGCGTCGTTGCGCACCGGGCTGGCGCAGAACGCGACGGGGTAGAAGTGCCCCTCGCGGTGCACGAACATCTCCTCGCCGCGCATCTGGTTGTGCTCGGGAAAGGCGCGGTCGATGGCGCATTCGGCGAGCGGGAAGGGGCGGCCGTCGGGTCGGGTGTGGTGGACGATGTCGTGGAGCGGCCGGTCGGCTGCGAGGATCTCGCCGAGCGTGTAGCCGGTGAGCTGCTCGGCGGCGGCGTTCATGTAGATGCAGTGCTGGCGGTCATCCATCAGGAAGATTGCGAGTGAGGCATTGTCGAGCACCGCCTGGAGCCGCCGATCGGGGCTGGCGAGGCCGCCGGTGGCGGCGTCGGCGTCAGGTGGTTCGGTCATCGCCCGTTGCTCGGACAAGAGCGCGCCTTATGGCACAACCTAGGTTGCAACAGGGCGCCGAAGCGCCGCGTTTCAGCGCGTTAGCGCGGCATCCGCGATCGCCTGCGCGGTCTTGTAGTCGGGCTTGCCGTTGTTGAGCCGCAGCGACTGCGCGGTGATGACGTAGCGCCGCGGGATCTTGTAGCCGGCGAGCCCGGCGCGGGCATGGGCGTCGAGCGCGGTCTCGTCGACCTCCCCCTCCGGCTGCACCACCGCGACGACCTTGCGCCCGAAGCGCGCATCCGGAAGGCTGACGACGCGCACGTCCTTGACCGCGGGATGCTCGAGCAGCACCGCCTCGACCTCCTCGGGGAAGACCTTCTCGCCGCCGGTGTTGATGCACATGTTGTCGCGGCCGATGAACTCGAGCGTGCCGTCCGCCGCCCAGCGCGCGCGGTCGCCGGTCATCAGCCAGCGCCTGCCGTCGATCACCGGGAAGGTTGCCGCGTTCTTCTCATCCTCGCCGAGGTAGCCCAGCGGCAGCGGCCCGGTGCGCGCGACGATGCCGACGCCCGCGGTGCCCTTGGGGATCTCCTCGAGGTTCTCGTCGAACAGCCGCACCTCGCGGCCCGGCCCGGGGAGCGGCTGGAACTTGCCCCCGCCGCTGCTGCCGGCGGCGGTGGTGACGACGATCCCGGTGCCCGAGCTCTCCGACGATCCCAGCGCATCGACGATCATCAGCCCTGGATGGTGCGCGAGGAGCCGCTGCTTGAGGGCCGGCGAGAACACCGCGCCCGAGGAGGTGATGCTCCTCAGCGAGGCCAGCACCTCCGCCCCGTCGCCGCGCGCGTCGAGCCGGTCGGCGATCGGCAGCGCGAAGGCGTCGCCGACGATGAAGACGCCCCTGGCGCCCAGCCGTGCGATCTCGTCCAGCGCCAGATCGGCGTCGAACTTCGGCGCCGGGAGCAGCGCCAGCGTGCCGCCCTTCAGCAGGTGGATCACCGCGGTGAACTGCCCCGCGCCGTGCATCAGCGGCGACAATAGCAGCAGCGGCGAGGTGCTCGCCGGGTGCTCGGGGCCGATCCGGGCGGCCTCGGCGACCTGCTCCGCGAGGCTGGCGACCACCAGCGGCGGAGTGCCGGGCGGGCGCTGCCAGACGCCGATGTTGAACGCGCCCCAGGCTTCGCGCATCGGCCACATCACCGCCTTGGGCATCCCCGTGGTGCCTCCGGTGGCGGTGAGGAACAGCGCTTGCGCGTCATCGTGGATCGCGAAGCCTTCCGGCACCTCGCTCGCGCAGAGCGCCTCCCACTCCGCGCCCCCCACGTCGATCGTCAGCGTCCCCTCCGGCATCGCCGCGCTGGCGGCCTCGGCGAAGTCGCTCTCGGTGAACAGCGCCTTCAACCCGAAGCGGGTGAAAATGTCCGCGAGCTCCCGCGCCTTGTAGTGGTAGTTGACGTTGACCGGCACCACCCCCGCCTTCGCGCAGCCGAACCAGGCGAGCATGTAGTCGGGGGTGTTCCTCAGCATCTGCCCGGCGATGTCGCCCGGCCTCAGCCCCCGCGCCCTCAGCTCCGCCGCGATGGCGTCGGTCAGCGCGTCGAGCTCGCCCCAGGTGACGATGCGCTCCCCGTGGACGAGCGCCGGCCGCGCAGGCTCGATCGCATTGCCCAAGGCCTTCAGGACCACACCGAAATTCGCACCCCCGAACACCCCCTCGCTCACCATCGCCTCTCCTTGCCTCATGTCACTTTCGCTAGCCCCGCGCGGGCCTCGCTTCCCCTACGTAAATGATGAGGACAATCGACAAAATTGCGCTAGTCTTCCGACTCAAAGAACAAATGAGAGGAGCCGCCCCCTACATGGCTACGAATGTTGTCGAGCTGCGCACGCCGCAGGGACGCGAATCGCTCGAGCAGATGCTCGCCGCGGTCACCATCACCTGCCCGGAGGATATCCACGATGCGGCGGTGAACCTCGCCCGCATCGCGCAGGAGCGGGGGATGCAGATCGCGGTGTGCGACGACATTTCCTCGAAGGAGCCGATGGTCGATGCGGAAGGCACGATCCTCAACGCCGACATCTTCCGCTGGCTCGACGACGGCGCGCGCTGGTGGGAGGACCACCGCCTCGCGCTGCACTCGCCGCTGCCGCGCGCCTGCCGCTACGAGAGCGAGCCCTTCTGGGTGAACCGCCACGGCTTCAACACGCGCTGGCGCAACCACTACCTCGCCGAGATCGACCTTGCCGATTTCGAGCGCCGCGCGCTCTGCAAGGCGGCGATCGTGATCCCGACGCACCTGCCCTTCGGCCAGATCAGCGCCTCGAGCTTCATCAGCTGCGACCGCAGCAAGGAGGATCTTGCCCAGGAATTCGCCGAATACGGCGCGCTCTTCGCGATGGTCACCCGCTGCTTCGTCGCCGGCTACGTCCAGGCCAACCGCACCAAGCGGCGCATCCCCTCGGACTGCGTGCTCTCCAAGCGCGAGGTCGAATGCCTGCGCTGGGCGGCGATCGGCAAGACCGACAAGGAGATCAGCATGATCCTCAACCGGTCGCACGCGACGATCCGCTACCACATCCACCGCGCGGGCGAGAAACTCGACAGCGTGAACCGCGCGCAGACGATCTTCAAGGCGGGGCAGCTGGGGTACTTGGGCGCGAGCGACTGACCTTCATCTCCCCTCCCGCTTGCGGGAGGGGTCGGGGGTGGGGCGAGGCCAAAGGCCTCGCACGTGGCCGCTGGCGCAGGCCCACCCCGCTGCGACTAGGCGGCAAGCCGCCAAGTCTCGCTCCCCTCCCGCGAGCGGGAGGGGTGGACTTACCCCAGCTTCCGCAGCGGCTCCGACCCGTCCCAGTCCTGCCCGGCAGCCTTTATCATCCCGAACAGGTCCGGCCCGTCCTTGGCCTGCTGGAGGATCTCCACGAGCGTCCCCGGTCCGGTGCCCGGGTCGACGTAGATCACCTCGCTCGTTCCGAAGCGCCCCTCGATCACCACCTCGGCCCCGGCCTCCTCGCACACCGCCCGCGCCGCGGCGAGGTCGTCGACGAGGATGCACACGTGGTGGAGGCCGTTGCCGGTCGACCCGTATTCCCCGCGGTAGATCGAAGGGTGATCGTCGCGCGGGCGGATCAGCTCGATCTGCAAGTCCCCCCAATAGGCAAGCGCGAGGTCGAACACCGCCTCGGTGGGTGCTCCGCGATACGTCATCCCGTCGAGGTGGATGCCCTCGATCATGTAGAAGGGGCCCACCCCCATCGTCCCGGTCCAGTGCCGCACCGCCGCGTCGAAATCCGCGGGCACGAAGGCGAGCTGCATTATGTCGCCCAGATCGGCCATCTTGCCCCGTAAAGCCATGTTCCTCTCCAATCCGATAGGGTGTCCTCCCGGCGAAGCTGTGTGATATTCTCCGCCCGAGACACTGCACAAAGTGCGAGGACGTGGGACGGGGTGCGCGCACCCCCGCGAGAGGACCGGACACACCCGATGAACGAGATCAAGGACATTGCCCGCGGCGACCGCTGCCCGGGGATCAGCTACACCGACATGCTGAACGGCGACACCCGCCGCGCGCCCGACTACCTGTTCGAGGAATCGCACATCGACATGGGCGACGACCCGCTGCCGGTCGCGCCCTACATCTCCGAGGAGTTCGCGAAGCTCGAGCGCGAGAAGATGTGGCCCAACGTGTGGCTCTTCGCCGCGCGCGAGGACGAGATGCCGGACGCGGGCGACACCGTGGTCTTCGACATCGCCGGAAAGAGCTTCCTGCTGATCCGCCAGAAGGACGGCAGCGTGAAGGCCTTCTACAACGCCTGCCTCCACCGCGGCCGCAAGCTGCGCACCGAGAGCGGCCAGTCGGTCCAGCTGCGCTGCCCGTTCCACGGCTTCACCTGGCGCAACGACGGCTCCTTGAAGGAAATCCCCTGCGCGTGGGACTTCAAGCACCTCGAGGGCAAGGACATGGACCTGCCGCAGGCGCGCGTCGAGCTGTGGCAGGGCTTCGTGATGCTCACCGAGAACCACGCCCTGCCCGATTTCAAGACCTGGCTGGGTCCTGCCGCCTCGCATTACGAGCGCTACGACTTCGCAAACCGCTATACGGGCATGTGGGTGCAGAAGCGCATCCCCGCCAACTGGAAAGCCACCGCCGAGGCCTTCATGGAGGCCTGGCACTCGATCACCACCCACCCGCAGCTGCTCGCCTTCCTCGGCGATGCCAACACCCGCTACGACCTGATCGGCGATCACTTCAACCGCGCGATCACCCCCTCGGGCGTCCTCAGCCCGCACGTGAAAGGCAAGAATTCCGACTACGTGCTCGAGAAGATGAACGAGTTCTCGGGCGGGCAGGACGCGCGCACCAACCGCCGCTTCTCGGCGAGCGAGGAGGTGCCCGAAGGCTACGACCCCGAGGATCCGCTGGGCGCGCGCAAGCTCCTCGCCGAGGCGGGGCGCAGGGGCTTTGCCGAGCAATACGGCTACGACTACTCGGACGCCGCCGACACCGAAATCCTCGACAACTTCACCTACAACATCTTCCCCAATTTCGCGCCGTGGATCGGCTTCCTGCCGACCCTCGTCTATCGCTGGCTGCCCGGCGACACGCCCGACTGGTGCATCATGGAGATCCGCCTGCTCTTCCCCACCCCCAAGGGCGAGCCGCGCCGCCGCGCGGTGGCGATGGTCACCATCCCCGACGACCAGCCCTTCGCCTGGGCGAACGACATCATGGGCCCGCAGCTCGCCAATGTCTTCGACCAGGACATGGCGAACCTCCCCTACGTGCAGGAAGGCATGAAGGCGATGAAGGGCGGGCTGATGGAGCTCGGCCACTACCAGGACAGCCGGGTGCGGCACTTCCAGACGACGCTGATGAAATACGTGAACGGGGAGCTGCCGGCTGTCGGTTAATCCCCTTCGTCATTGCGAGCCGAAGGCGAAGCAATCCATGGACCGAGGGTTCCGCAAGCGGCACGGTTCGGCCATGGATTGCCGCGTCGCTTCGCTCCTCGCAATGACGAAAGACTGAAAGACCGATGAGCTTCTCCTTCGACCTCACCGGGCGCCGGGCGCTCGTCACCGGCGCGTCCTCGGGGCTCGGCACGCGGTTCGGGCGGATCCTCGCCGCGAGCGGCGCGCAGGTCGCGCTCGGCGCGCGGCGGGCCGACCGCCTCGCCGCGCTCGCCGCCGAGATTGGCCCCGCCGCCGCCGCGGTCACGATGGACGTCGCACGCGAGGCGGACATCGTTGCGGGCTTCGACGCGGCCGAGGCGGCGTTCGGCGCTCCCATCGACACGGTCATCGCCAATGCCGGGGTCGATGGTGCGGGGATGGCGACGACCATCTCCGAGGAAGAGATCGAGCAGACCCTCGCGATCAACCTCAAGGGCGCGATACTTACGGCTCGCGAGGGGGCGAAGCGGATGATCGCGGGAGGCGTGACCAAGGGCCGGATCGTGCTGATCGCCTCGATCACCGCCTTCGAGCCCTCCCCCGGCCTCGTCGCCTACGCCGCGAGCAAGGCGGGCGTGGTGCAGGCCGGCCGCACGCTCGCGCGCGAATGGGCGCGCTCCGGCATCTGCGTCAACACCGTCTCCCCCGGCTACATCCGCACCGCGATCAACGACGCGTGGTTCGACACCGAGGGCGGCCGCAAGCAGATCGCCCGCTTCCCCAAACGCCGGCTGATGGGCGAGGAGGGATTGGACGCGATGATCCTGTTCCTGTGCTCCGACGCCGCCGAATTCGTCACCGGCGCGGACTTCGTGCTCGACGACGGGCAGACATTGTGACCCGCCGCCTGATCTCGCTCGCCGCCGGGATCATGCCCGAGGCCACCCCCGCCCAGCTCATCGAATGCGCCGCCGCGAGCGACTTCGACTTCGGCGGGATGTGGGTCGAGAAGGACAGCTGGACCCCCGCCACAACCCGCGCGATCCGGCGGCAGGCACAGGACGCCGGCGTCCAGCTGCTCGACTGCGAGGTCGCATGGATCATGCCCGGCCCGCCCGATCCGTGGCTGACCGAACTGGTCCACATCGCCGCGGAGCTTGGCGCGCGCAATCTCCTGTGCGTCTCGTCCGACCCCGACATGGCCGCCACCACCGCCAAGTTCCAGACGCTGGTGAGCGCCGCCGCGGGCACCGGGGTCAGGGTCAATCTCGAATTCGGCATCTTCACCGAGGTGAAGACCATCCACATGGCCCGCGCGGTGCTGGAAGCCGTCGAGGGCGCGGCCAAGGCGCTGCTGGTCGACACGCTCCACTGGGCGCGCTCGGGCGGGACGGCGGAGGACCTCGCGGCGATCCCGCGCGCGTGGCTGTCCTACTGCCAGCCCTGCGATGCGCCCGCGCAAGGGCCCGACGTCAAGAATTTCGACGCCATCATCGACGACGCGATCAACCGCCGCCTGCCGCTCGGCCAAGGGGGGCTCCCGCTCGCGGCGATGGTCGACGCGCTGCCCGATCACCTGCCGCTGGCGATCGAGGAGCGCTCCGCCGCCTTGCGCGACGCCTTCCCCGACCTCGCCGAGCGCGCCCGCGAATGCGCGCGCACCTCGCGCGCGTGGCTGGACGCGCGCGGGTGAGCCTCCTCCCCGTCACGCTCGTCCAGAACGCCTATCTCGTCCGCAATCTCGAGGAAGGCTGCGCCGCGCTCAATCGCACCTTCGGCTGGGGCCCCTTCCTCGGCGGCACCGAGGGGGTGCTCGCCGACCACGTCTACCGCGGCAAGCCCACCGAGCCGATCCGCATCCGCGGGGTGTTCGTGCAGACGGGGGCAATCAACGTCGAGGTGATCGAGGTGGTCTCGCGGGGGCCGAGCGCCTTCCACGAGATGCTACGAGCCGACGGCCAGCCGGTGCTCCACCACTGCGCGAGTTTCGCCGCCGACTACGATGCCACCCGCGACCATCTCGTCGCGCAGGGCTATCAGGTGGTGAGCGAATTCGGCTTCGCGGGACGGCGCATCTGCTACGTCGACACGCGGAGGCTCCTCGGCTTCATGACCGAGGTCTATCCCGAGCTGCCGGTCATCCGCGCGATGTACGAAGAGGCGCGCGAGGCGGCGGCGGCGCGTCCCGGAGACCCCGGCATCACCCCCTTCGCCACCCCGCGCTGAAAGGCTCAGGACAGCCCGTCGTCGACGGCGCAGGTGAGCTCGCCGATCGGGGTCCCGGCCGGGAAGGTCGCGTCGAGCGCATCGGGGCAGCCCGAAGCCTGGGTCAGCTTCTCGAAGGTGCCCAGCTCTTCGAGCTGGGGGGTGGTGTAGGCGCGCAGGGTCATGATCGTCTCCTTGTGCTGTGCCATTCGACAGCACCGGCGAGAGCTATGAAGATGCCCCTCGCCGACCCTAATCTGCTTGAGGAAACGGCCTTGCGACCAGCCGCTCGCCGCCCGCGCAGGGGTGCGAGCGGCGGAGCGTGCAGCTTTTGCGATACCCCCGCTCAGCCGCCGCGCGCGTGACCGGCGATTTCGCCCGCGACGCGCGGGATCAGCGGCAGCGGCAGGTCGTGCCCCCAGCCGGGAATCGTCACCAGCCGCGCACCCGCGATGTGCCGCGCGGTGTCCTCGCCCGCGGCGAGCTTGACCAGCGGATCGGCCTCGCCGTGGAGCACCAGCGTCGGCGTGCGCACGCTGGCGAGACGCGCGCGGCGGCACCCGTCGTCGATGATCGCGGCAAGCTGGCGCGGGAGCCCCGCCGGATAGACGCTCCGGCGCATGTTCCGCAGGACCCGCTCGCGCTGCGCCGCCTCGTCGAAGGGGAATTCCTCGCTGTCAGGGGTGCCGATGTTCCGCGCGATGTTGAGGCCGTGGGCGACGAGCGTTGCCTCGTCCATGCCCTTCAAGGGCGCGGTCAGCGCGTCGATCGCGTGCTTCTCGGCCTGGGGGAGCTTGCCGTTGCCGGTGGTCGACATGATCGAGGTGAGGGTGAGGAGGCGGTCGGGGTGGTGCACCGCCATCAGCTGCGCGATCATCCCGCCCATCGAGGCGCCGACCACGTGCGCGCGTCCGATCCCCAGCGCGTCGAGCAGCCCGATCCCGTCGTCGGCCATGTCCCTGAGCGTGTAGGGCACCCTGGCGGGGAAGCCGATCTTCTTGCGCAGCACCTGCACCGCCGGCGAGGGCGCGCGGGCGCCTTCCATCTTCTGCGAGAGGCCGATGTCGCGGTTGTCGTAGCGGATCACCCGGAACCCGTCGCCGACCAGCGCCGCGACCAGCTCGTCCGGCCACAGCGTCATCTGCGCGCCGAGGCCCATGACCAGCAGGATCACCTCAGCCTCGGGGCTTCCGCTGTCCTCGTAGAAGAGCTCGATGCCGGTGTTGGGGGTGACGATGGTGGGCATGGCGCAGGCTTATCCTCTCGACCGACCTCCGCGGTCACTTCCACGGCGGTCCGGCGATATCGAAGCCGCGCGCGTCCAATTGGTCAAGCACCCCGCCGCTTTCCGCCAACACCCGCAATGGCACGACTGCGAGGGTGGTGCCCTTCGCGGCGCTCGCCTCGGCGATGCGATCGACCCAGATGGTCCTGAGTTCGCTGCCCAAAGTCTCGTCCGCCCAGGGCCAGCATTTCCCGAGCGCGCTCTCGAGCGGGTTCGCCATGACGGCGGGAATCCTGAAGCGCCGCCAGTTGGTCGCGCGCTCCTCGACGATCTGCGGCCCCGCCTCGACCGCGTCCATCGCCGCGTCGAGGCAGGGGATGTGGGCGGTGGGGGGCGCTTCGAAGAGATTGTCGATCACGTCCTCGCCCCTGAGCGTCGCGGCGCGGGTGATGGCGATGTCGGCCTTCTCGGCCGCGTCCTTCACCACGTCCGAGGCGTCGCGCGCGGTGTCCTTGTTGAAGCGCAGCTCCTCGCGCAGCATCTTGAAGGAGGTGAGGAGGAACGACTGGCGCGAATAGTCCTCCTTGTGCGCCGCGGCGAGCGCTTCGAGCCGCTGGATCTGGGCGGGGGCGAGGTAGTCGCCCGCCACGGTCTTGTCGGGCAGCTTGGTGAGCTTGCCGCCGGAGAACATCAGCCGGAAGACGTCCCCCGGCGAAACCTTGGGCCGCGCGCCGAGGATGACGCGATCGGCCGCGCGGGTCGCCTCCTCGAGCCGCGCGGGCTCCCACGGGGTGGTCTTGGGGATCGCGCGAATCTCGCCGACGAGGATGACGGTGCCGGAAGGCGTCTCGACAATCCACATCGGCGCGCCCGAGCGCTGGGCGGTGACGACGATGGCGTTTTCTTCTGGCGGTGCGTCTTGCGCGGCAAGGGGGGCGGCAACCAGCGCCAAAAGGGATAGGGAAGTCAGCAGCCTCTTCATCGCGCGCCCCAACATTGCATCATTTGGCAGCTCGCTAGAGCGGTGCGCCTGAACGCCAGCCGAATTTCCCGATCCTCCGTTCGCCCTGAGCTTGTCGAAGGGCTGTCTTTCACTTCTCACGGTAGCAAAAAGAGAAACGCGGTCCTTCGACAAGCTCAGGACGAGCGGGTCAGGCTACCAAGCGGCAAGCCCGTGCAGATAGTGCCTCAAGCGGTGCAAATGATCGCCCCAGTGCGCTTGGTAGCCGAACCGGAACTCCCAAATTGCATCAGCCTCTGAACAGTTTTCAAAGGCCCACAGCACCTTGGCGAGATCGGCCGCGATTTCGGCCAATTCGGAGGTCGCGAAGGTGCACATGGCCTCCTGATCAGGCCCGCCTTCTGGGTCGATGAGCCAGATCACGTCATCTCTTTCGAAGAAACGAGCCGCACTCCGGCCAAACGCGGCTTCATCGAAACGCGGTGCCGCAAACCCGTCGGTGGTGTCCGGCTCGACGGCTGGAGTATTGAAGTAGACGCGGACGAGGTCATCCAGCGCCATCGCCACGTCGCGCAGAGTGGAGGCTGTGTTCTCAGGCTCGAAAAGCGAAAGGTAGCGATGAATGGCCGCTTCGATCCTTTCGCGATGCTCGCTCACGGCACCAGCACCGTATCCTTCGCCTCCTCCGCCAGCTCGGGGTAATCGAGCGTGTAGTGCAGCCCGCGGCTCTCCTTGCGGCGAAGGGCGCTCCTCACGATCAGCTCGGCGGCCTGGAGGAGGTTGCGCAGCTCGATGAGGTCGGTCGTCACCCGAAACGCGCCGTAGTAGTCCTCGACCTCGCGCTTGAGCAATTCGATGCGGCTTGCGGCGCGCTCCAGCCGCTTGGTGGTGCGCACGATGCCGACGTAGTTCCACATGAAGCGGCGGATCTCGGTCCAGTTCTGCTTGATGACGACTTCCTCGTCGGAGTCCGTCACGCGGCTTTCGTCCCAGGGGAGGATCGCAGGGGGCGCTTCGAGCGTGTCCCAGCGCGCGAGGATGTCCTGCGCGGCGGCCTCGCCGAAGACGAAGCATTCGAGCAAGGAATTGGACGCCAGCCGGTTCGCGCCGTGGAGGCCGCTTTCGGTGCACTCGCCCGCCGCCCACAGGCCCGGGACGTCGGTGCGCGCGGCGAGGTCCACCACCACCCCGCCGCAGGTGTAGTGCTGCGCGGGGACGACGGGGATCGGCTGCTGCGTCATGTCGATGCCGAGACCCATCAGCTTGTCGTAGATGGTCGGGAAGTGCCCGCGCACGAAGTCGGGGTCTTCGTGGCTGATGTCGAGGTGGACATAGTCGAGGCCGAAGCGCTTGATCTCGGCGTCGATCGCGCGGGCGACCACGTCGCGGGGCGCGAGCTCCATCCGCTCGGGGTCGTAGTATTCCATGAAGCGCTTGCCGGTGCGCGGGTTGATCAGGCGCCCGCCCTCGCCGCGCACCGCCTCGGTGATGAGGAAATTCTTGGTCTCGAGGTGGTAGAGGCAGGTCGGGTGGAACTGCATCATCTCCATGTTGGAGACCCGCGCGCCCGCCCGCCACGCCATCGCGATGCCGTCGCCGGTCGCGCCGCGCGGGGCGGTCGAGAACTGGTAGACCCGCCCCGCGCCCCCGGTCGCGAGCACCGTCGCGCGGGCGGTGTGGCACTCGACGCGCCCCGTCGCCTCGTCGAGCGCATAGACCCCCCACACGCGGCCCGCGGCGGAGAAGTGCTCGCGGTGGCGGTCGGTGACGAGGTCGATGCAGGTGCGCCCGGGGAGCAGCGTGATGTTCGGATTGGCCTCGGCGGCGCGCAGCAGCGCCTCCTGCACCGCCCAGCCGGTCGCGTCGTCGACATGGACGATGCGGCGGTGCGAATGGCCGCCCTCGCGGGTGAGGTGCAAGTCTCCGCTCTCGCGGTTGAAGGGCACGCCCAGTTCGCACAGCCGGTCGATCGAGGCGGGCGCGCGCTCGATCACGAATTCGACCGTCGCCCGGTCGTTGAGCCCGGCGCCCGCGACCATGGTGTCGCGGATGTGGTCCGCGAAGGTGTCGCCCGCGTCGAGCACCGCGGCGATGCCCCCTTGCGCCCAGGCGGTCGAGCCGCCGGTCAGCGAGCCCTTGGCCAGCACCAGCACCCGCCGCGTCTCGGCCAGCGCGAGCGCCGCGGTGAGCCCCGCCGCGCCCGAGCCGATCACCAGAATGTCATGCGGCTGCGCTATTGCCTCGAGGGTCGCCATGGCGGTGCAATGGCTGGCATTTCAGCTTTCGGCAAGAGCCCTGCAATCCGGTTGTTTTTTGGGGGGTGACCTACGTATTTGCCGCTAGGTTGCAGTGCAGCACAATGCTACTCACCGCCGCAGCGCGACTCGTTCAACGAAACGGCTCGTGCCATCGGGCCGCACATAGTCTGACTGGACGTTACCTCATTTCGGGGCACATTCGCGCATGTCCGTATTCGGCCTTGGTTGTCTGCTGAACCGCCACGATCCCGACCGCAAGCAGGTCCGGTGGAACGGGTACGATTACGTCGGCGAATGCCGCCATTGCGGCGCGCCGATCGTGCGCCATTCGCGGCGCAACTGGCGCAAGCAGGAAGCCAAGAGCGAGCCGACCGACGGCGCCGCGGGCTGATCAGCCGGCGGCGTCCGGGCCGGCCGCAGTGAGCTGGACGAAGACATCCTCCAAATCGGCCTCGCGCGTGGTCACGTCGACGATGGCGATGCCCTGCGACTGGAGGATGCCGAGCACCTGCCCGGCGCTGAGGCGGTCCTTGTCGTAGGTCACCTCGATCGCGCGCGCGCCGTCCCACTCGACCTTGCCGAAGGCTTCGTGCGCGGGCGCGGCGGCGAGGTCGGCGGCACTCGTCACCGCGACGATCTTCTCGCGCGCCATCTCGACCAGCTCGCGGGTCGGCTTGTCGGCGATCACCCGGCCGTGGTTGATGATCGCGATCCGGTCGCACAGCTCCTCGGCCTCCTCGAGGTAGTGGGTGGTGAGCACCACCGTCACGCCCTCGCGGTTCAATTCGCTGACCAGTTCCCAGAGCTGGCGCCTGAGGTCGACGTCGACCCCCGCGGTCGGCTCGTCGAGCACCAGGATCGGCGGTGCGTGGACCATCGCCTTCGCCACCAGCAGCCGCCGCTTCATGCCCCCCGACAGGGTGCGCGCATAGGCATCGCGCTTGTCGGCGAGCCGCACCGCCTCGAGCAGCTTCTCCGAACGGCGCAAGGCGGCGGGGATGCCGTAGAACCCCGCCTGATTCTCGAGCACCTCGAAGGGCGTGAAGAAGGGGTCGAAGACGATCTCCTGCGGCACGATCCCGATCGAGCGGCTCGCGTTGCGGCGGTCGCGGTCGATATCGAAGCCCCAGATGTCGACGCTGCCGGCGGTCTTGTTGACCAGCCCGGCGAGGATGTTGATGAGCGTCGACTTGCCCGCCCCGTTGGGGCCGAGCAGCCCGAAGATCGCGCCTTCCGGCACGTCGAAGCTCACCCCGCCGAGCGCGAGCTTGCCCTCGCTCATGCTGCCCCTGGCGCCCTTGGCGGGAGCGTAGCGTTTGACGAGGTTGTCGATGCGGATGGCGGGCGCTGAAGGGCTCGGGGCTGGCATCCCCCACGCCTAGGCAAGCGCGCCCCTAAAGGCAATTGCGCTCGGCAGCGCGCGGGGGTAACGGCGCAGGCCATGAGCATTCCCCCTCCTGAAGTCCTGGTGGTCGACGCGCACCGGGTGATGTGCGACGGATCGAGCGGCATCCGCGGCGGCCAGGGATATCGCCCCGCCGCGCTCGGCCACCCGCGCGTGTTCCTCGAGATCGACGAGCACGGCTATGTCGACTGCGGCTATTGCGACCGGCGCTTCGTGCTGCGCGGGGGCCCGGCGGACGGGGCCGACCAGGCGGGCCTCGCCGACATCGCCTCGGCCGCGAGCGATCCGGGCAAGATCGGGCGCGACTAGCGAGGGGGCCGCTCAGCGCAGGTTCAGCGTCGGCGGGGCATACACGCGCGCAAGACTTCGCCAAGGAGAGCGTCTCATGACCCGAGTCCCTGTTCTCACCCGCACGGCTTTCGGCGCCGCCGCACTCGCGCTCGCCGCCGCCCTGCCCGCCGCCGCGCAGCAGCAGGGCGAGGTCGAGGCCAAGGTCGATGCGGCCGCGACCCCGACCAAGGGCGAGACCAAGCTCGCCAAGCTGCTCGAGGGCCGGGTCGCCGGCGCGCCCGTCTCGTGCATCCGCAACAACCTGCGCGATCCGGTGCGGACCATCGACGGCACCGCCTATGTCTACGGCTCGGGCCAGACGATCTACGTCCAGCGCACCCGCGACCCGCAGAGCATCGATACCAATGACACGCTGGTCAGCACCCGCTTCAGCGGCAGCCAGCTGTGCCGGCTCGACACGATCACCACGATCGACCGCGTCACCGGCATGTTCAGCGGCGCGGTGTTCTTCGAGGACTTCATCCCCTACACCCGGGTGAAGGGCACCGCCAAGGAAGGCTGATCGGCGCGCGGCGGCCCTGCCCTGGGGCAGTCGGCCGTGCAGGTCCCGCAGGCGCAATCCGCACCGCCGGGGTGGCGCATCGCAGCGGCGTGGCGCACGCCGATTGCCGCGCGCGGGGCGGGCTCGCAAGCGCCGGGCCCCGCCCAGTAGAGCTGCAGCCCCTCGACATCGGCGTCGGCGAGGACCTGCTCGGCGCGGCGATAGGCGCTGACCTGCTCGTGCAGCTCGCCGAGCGAGGCACCGCCTGCCAGGGCGCTGCGCCGCTCGTCGCTGGCAAGCGGCCTTGAGGTTTCGGCATCGGCTGCATCGCTTTGCTGACCGGCGAGCGCGCGCGACAGCGCCTCGGAGCTCGGCACGTCATCGGCCAGCGTCTCGCGCCGGGCGGGCGGGGGGGCGAGCCCGCTCTGCCAGCGCCCGAGCATCCACGCCGCCAGCATCAAACCGGTGATGACACCGCCCAGCGCAGCCGGGCCTCCGAACCATTCCATTCCACGACTCCCGTCCAACCATCAGGCGAGGCCGATCCCGCCGCGCCGGACGAACACATTTGCAGCCACACAGGCGCTGCGCCGGCCCCTCCAGACTCGGGCGCATCGCGAAACTGCATGGTGCCGCAGTGCAGCACGCTCGGGAATTCGGGGCTTTACCTAGGGTGCGCCCAGAGTGGCACGCCCCGTGAACGCTTCATCGCGTTCAGGCGCGCGCCATCGCCTGCATCCGGGCGATGATTTCCTCGGCCTGGAGCATGATCCGGTCGATCAGCTCCTTGCAGGTCGGGATGTCGTGGATCAGCCCGGCGACCATGCCGCAGCTCCACGCGCCTTCGTCCATCGCGCCTTCCATCATGATCTTGGGGTAGACCCCCGCGACCTCGGGGAGGATGTCCTGGATGGTGATGGCGTCGCCGAGCTCCCTTTCCTTCTGGATCAGGCGCTCGACCGCGGCATTGTTGAGCACGCGCTCGGTGTTCCTGAGCGGGCGCATGACGAGGCGGGTGTCGAGTTCGGAGGCCGCGAGGATCGCCTGCTTGACGTTCTCGTGCACCGGCGCCTCCTTGGTGGCGATGAAGCGGGTGCCCATGTTCATGCCCGCCGCGCCCATCGCGATCGAGGCGATGAGGCTGCGCCCGTCGGCCATCCCGCCGCTCGAGACGAAGGGGATCTCCAGCTCGTCCGCCGCGCGCGGCAGGAGGATGAAGTTCGGCACGTCGTCCTCGCCCGGGTGGCCGCCGCACTCGAAGCCGTCGACGCTCACCGCGTCGCAGCCGATCTCCTGCGCCTTGAGGCTGTGCCGGACCGAGGTGCACTTGTGGATCACCTTGATCCCGGCGTCCTTCAGCGGCGGGAGCAGCTCGACCGGATTGCGCCCGGCAGTCTCGACGACCTTGACCCCGCCGTCGATCACCGCCTTGACGAGGCCCGGATAGTCGGGCGGGGTGAGGGTCGGCAGGATCGTCAGGTTCACGCCGAAGGGCTTGTCGGTCATGTCCTTGCAGCGCGCGATCTCGTTGGCGAGCTTCTCGGGCGTGCCCTGGGTCAGGCCGGTCATGATCCCGAGCCCGCCGGCATTCGACACCGCCGCGGCCATCTCGGCGAAACCGACATAGTGCATCCCGCCCTGGATGATCGGGTGCTCGATGCCGAACATTTCGGTGATGGCGGTCTTCATGGCGTGTGCTCTCCCCTCGTGAATGCGTGTTTGCGCCGGAGACAAGCCGAGTTGCGCGGCGCTTTCAAGTGCGCTTTTGCGGGGAGCAGGGGCGGCGCACGCGCGCCGTAGCGTCACTCAGCCGCGGTTGAAGGCGAGGATGAAGCTGACCGGCACCGCCGGGGTGATCGAGGGCAGCTGCGCTGCCGCACGCAGTTCGCCGAGTTCGTCGGTGAGCTCGAACATGTCGGTCGAGACGATCACCGGCGCGGTCGGCACGACGGTCACCCGGTCATCGGTGACGCGGGTCACGAGCACCTCGGTCTCGACCTCGGCGGTGACGCCCTTGACGGTGACGCTCGCCTTGAGCGGCCGGGTCAGCGCCTGCCCGACGGCGAGGCCGGCGAAAGCCTTGGGGTCGAGCGTCGCGGTCACCGTCGCGGTCGGATTGGCGGCGACATCGAAGAACATCTCGCGCATCCGCTCGTCGCGCAGCGCCACGCCGGTGTCGAGCGAGGCGAGGTCGATCGCGAGGCTCGCGGTGCCGTCGGGCGCGACCCGGCCCGAGAGGCGGTCGAAGCGGCTCGTCTCGGCGATCTCGCCCGCCTTGATCGAGACATAGGTGAGCTTCGAGGCGGCCGGGTCGAGCGTCCAGGTCCCCTCGGTCACCGCCGCCGGCGCGGTGGGCGCATCGCCCGGTGCCTCGGCGGCTTGCTGCGCGCAGGCCCCGAGGCCCAGCGCAAGCATGGCGGCAAGAGCAAGGGGGCGAAGCTTCGGCATGGCGCCAGCCCTATGCGATTTGTGATGCTGTCGGAAGAGGGGTGGTGACGCTCATTCCCACTCGATCGTGCCCGGGGGCTTGCTGGTGTAGTCGTAGACCACCCGGTTGATGCCCTTGACCTCATTGACGATGCGGGTCGCCACGCGGGTGAGGAAGCCGGCGTCGAAGGGGTAGACGTCGGCGGTCATCCCGTCGGTCGAGGTCACCGCGCGCAGGGCGCAGACCGAATCGTAGGTGCGCCCGTCGCCCATCACGCCGACGGTCTTGACGGGGAGCAGCACCGCGAAGGCCTGCCAGATCGCGTCGTAGAGCCCGGCGGCGCGGATCTCCTCGAGGTAGATCGCGTCGGCCTTCCTGAGGATGTCGCAGCGCTCCTTGGTGACCTCGCCCGGAATGCGGATCGCGAGGCCGGGGCCGGGGAAGGGGTGGCGACCGACGAAGGCATTGGGCAGGCCGAGCTCGCGGCCGAGCTCGCGCACCTCGTCCTTGAACAGCTCGCGCAAGGGCTCGACCAGCGCCATGTTCATGCGCTCGGGCAGGCCGCCGACATTGTGGTGGCTCTTGATCGTCACCGAAGGCCCGCCGGTGAAGCTGACGCTCTCGATCACGTCGGGATAGAGCGTGCCCTGCGCGAGGAAATCCGCCCCGCCGATCTTCGCCGCCTCGGCCTCGAAGACGTCGATGAAGGTCTTGCCGATGAACTTGCGCTTGGCCTCGGGATCGGTGAGCCCGGCGAGCCCGCCGAGGAACAGGCTTTCGGCCTCCACATGGACGAGCGGGATGTTGTAGTGGTCGCGAAACAGGGTGACGACCTGCTCGGCCTCGCCGAGGCGCATGAGGCCGTGGTCGACGAAGACGCAGGTCAGCTGGTCGCCGATCGCCTCGTGGATCAGCACCGCCGCGACCGCCGAATCGACCCCACCGGAGAGGCCGCAGATCACCCGCCTGTCGCCGACCTGCTGGCGGATCTCGGCGATCTTGGTCTGCCGGAACTCGGCCATCGTCCAGTCGCCTGCGAGGCCGCAGACATGGCGCACGAAGTTGGCGATGAGCCGCCCGCCGTCGGGGGTGTGGACGACCTCGGGGTGGAACTGGGTGCCGTAGAAGCGGCGACCCTCGTCGGCGATCACCGCGAAGGGCGCGCCGTCGCTCACCGCGACGATCTCGAAGCCGGGCGCGAAGGCGGTGACCTTGTCGCCGTGGCTCATCCACACCTGGTGGCGCTCGCCGACCTCCCACAGCCCGTCGAACAGCGCGCATTCGGCGGTGACGGTGAGGAAGGCGCGACCGAACTCGCCGCCCTCGCCGGTCTCGTGCCCCGGCTTCACCTCGCCGCCCAGTTGGTGGCTCATCACCTGCTGGCCGTAGCAGATGCCGAGGATCGGCACCCCCGCCTCGAACAGCATCTGCGGCGCGCGGGGGGAGCCCTCCGCCGGGACGCTGGCGGGCGAGCCGGAGAGGATGATGCCCTTGGGGCTCAGCCTGTGGAAGGCGGCCTCGGCCTGGGTGAAGGGCGCGATCTCGGAATAGACGCCCGCCTCGCGCACCCGCCGCGCGATCAGCTGGGTCACCTGAGAGCCGAAGTCGACGATCAGGATGGAGTCGGAGACGGCGGAGTCGCCCACGTGGGGCCCGGAGGAGTGCGCGCTCATGGCCGCCGATTAAGGAGCGCGCCGGGTGCTGTCCAGCATCGCCGCGCGCGCCTAGGCATTTTTGCGGTGCAGCACACAAATGATGGCAGAATTCCAGAAGGTTCCCGAAAAAGTGGCGGAAATGCGTTGCAAAGTTTGGAACCATCTTTCCCGAATTCGCATTTGCACAATGCTCTTGTGCGCTGCACCAGAGTTTCAAACAGCAACCGAATGCCGGCCAGCGGCATCTCTCCCCGACACCCTCTCTTGTTTCCGGAGTTCAGACCCATGCGTTTCCTTCTCCCCCTCCTCGCCCTCGCCACCGTCGCCGTTCCGGCTGCGGCGCAGGAAACCGTCACCGTGCGCATCGGCTACGGCGACGTCGACGTGACCACCAGCGAAGGCCGCGCCGTGCTCGAGGCGCGCATCGAGGCGCGCCTCAAGAAGGCCTGCGCGCTCGAGGGTGCGGCGCGCTACACCCACTCGGGCAAGGCGATCGACAGCAAGTGCCTGACCGAGGCGCGCGCCGCGGCGAAGACCGAGCTCGAGCGCATCGCGCTGCGCGAGGGCCGCGGCGCTGCGAGCCTCGCCGCCAACTGAGCGAGGCCAACCTCCTGAAAAGCAAGCGGCCGCCGGGGCGATCCGGCGGCCGCCTTGCGTTCGCGTCCGCGCGGTCTTATTGCAAATGATGCAATCGACCTTGGCGTTTTCGCATTTGAATTCGACGCCGTCGAACACCACTTCGCCGCTCGAGCGATGCGGCGCCGGGCTCCTCTCTCCATCCCGGCCATCTCCCCCCGGAGCCATTGCCCGGCAGTGCGACCGAAAACGGCCGCTTGCCATGCCTGCCGACGCGGCAGGAGCGGCCAGCCTTCCCCCGCTCGGCCCTCCGCGCGTCGCGATCCGGCGTCCCGCCGGATCGGCAGCGAAGAGACGCGGCCACTACCCTCCCCCCCTGAACTGGTGGCCGCGTCTCGAGCCGCCCCGGCGCGCCGCGCTTCGCTGCTGCGCCGTTGATTGCCGTTTTCGATTGCGGTGATGCGTTATTTCCAATCTACGTTGGGATTGAAAATTGCGCCTGACGATTCATATGATGCCCAAGCCCGGCGCGGTTCTCTCTCCCCCCTCTCCCCTGCGGACCGCCCGGGCCCCCAACCACAACAGAACAGGGAAACCCGTACCATGCGTATCATCAGCGAAAAGGCCATCGCCCTGCTGCTCGCCGTTGCCCTCAGCGGCACCGCGTTCCAGACGTTTATCGTATGAGACGCGAGGCGTAGCCCGCGAAGCCCCCCGCCCGGCCCGGTTCTCCGCGAGGAGCGCCGGGCCGGGCCGTTTCAGGCCTTGCGTCACGCGACCCCGCCGCGCCGCGCCGCTTCCTCGCGCAGCTCGCTCTTAAGCAGCTTGCCGATATGGCTCCTCGGCATCTCGGCGATGGGGTGAAGCGCGGCGAGCCGCTGGGTCTTGCCGAGCCGCGCGTTGACCGCGGCGAGGATCGCCTGCGGATCGGCCGCGCCCTCCCTCAGCACCACGAAGCCGACCGGGCTCTCCCCCCATGCGCGCGAGGGCACGCCGACCACCGCCGCCTCGGCGACCCCCGGCTCCTTCGCCAGCTCGGCCTCGAGATCGCTGGGATAGATGTTGAACCCGCCCGAGATGATCATGTCCTTGGCGCGGCCCACCAGCTCGACGAAGCCCTCCGCGTCGACCCGGCCGATGTCGCCCATGCGCATCCACACCTCGCCGGTCGCGGGGTCGGTCCACTGCGCCTCGGCGGTCTTGTCGGGGCGGTTCTTGTAGCCGCTCATCATGGTGAGGCTGCGCCCGACGAGGTTGCCCGGCGTGCCCGGCGGCACCTCGCGGTCCTCGTCGTCGAGGACCTTCAATTCGCTCCCCGGCGCGGGACGACCGACGGTGTGGAGCTTGTCGGGGAACTCGTGGCACGCGAGCAGGCACACCACCCCGCCCTCGGTCATCGAGTAGATCTCGATGAGCCCGCCCGGCATCCGCCGCAGCACCTCGCTCTTGAGCTCGGCGGAGAAGGGGGCGGAGGTGCAGTACTTGAGCCTGAGACTGGAGAGATCGAAGGCGTCGAACTGAGGGAAATCCATCAGCCGCTGGTATTGCACCGGCACCAGCATGGTGATCGTCGTGCGGTCCGCCTGCGCGTGTTCGAGCCACTTCGCGCAGTCGAACTTGCCCATCACCCGCACGCAGCCGCCCGCCAGCAGCACCGGGAGGAAGGCGACCATCGTCGTGTTCGAATAGAGCGGCGTCGAGGCGAGCGAGCGGACCTCGAGCCCGGCGCCGAGATAGCTCAGCGCCGTCGCCGCGAACTGCCGCCAGCGCATCTGGTGCGAGTGGACGATCCCCTTGGGGATGCCGGTCGTCCCGGAGGAATAGATGATGTTGAACGGGTCCCGGGGCTCCGGCACGAAGTCAGGCGCGCGGCTGCCCGGAGGGGCCATCCACTGGTCGATGCTCTCGAGCGGCACGCGGATCAGCTCGGCCATGAAATCGGGGCCGAGCTCGGCCGCCTTGGCGGCGTCGATGAACAGGTGGATCGCGCCCGAATCCCGCGCCATCCCGGCGAGCTGCTCAGGGGTCGCGCTGGTCGTCAGCGGCGCGGCGACGCCCCCGGCGCGGACCGCGGCGAGGAACACCAAGGCATATTCGACCGTCGAGGTCCCGAGGATCGCCACCGACTGCCCGCGCTCGAGCCCGGTCTCGACCAGCCGCGCCGCGAGCCGCTCGACCAGCCCGACCAGTTCCGCCCAGTAGACCTCGCGCCGCTCGTCCCTGAGCGCGAGTTCGTCACCCCGGAGGCGCGACCATTCCATGAGGATTGCAGGGAAGGAGCCGAAAGGTTCGGCGAGGCGGGCGATCATCGTCTCGTGGCTCATGATCGCCGTGCATAACGAGGCGCGGCGACCGCGCAAGGATTTGCAAGCACCCGCGCGGCGGTGGCAGGAAGCGAAGAAAAGGGAGGGGCCAACATGATCCGTATCACCGCCACCATCGCCGCAGCCGCGCTCGCCGTCGCACCCGCCGCCGCGCAGACCCCGCCGGAGCGGCAGGACGTGCTGGTCGTGCTCGCGCATCCCGACGACGAGCTGACCATGGCCCCGGCGCTCGCGGCGCTGGCGCGGCAGGGGCGCAAGGTGACGCTGCTGTTCGCGACCACCGGCGATCAGGGCCCGGGCGTGACCGACCGCGCGCGCGGGCCGGCGCTCGGCGAGGTGCGGCGCGGCGAGGCGCTCTGTTCGGCCAAGGCGCTGGGTGCCGAGGCGGTGTTTCTCGAGGGGCTGGGCGACGGCACTCTGGCCCAGTCCCCGCAGGCGCCCGATGCCCCGGCGCAGCGCTTCCTCGCGCAGTTCGCCGCCCACTATGTCGAGCACGATCCCGGCCTGGTGCTGACCTGGGGCCCGGACGGCGGCTACGGCCACAGCGATCACCGCATGGTCAGCGCGCTGGTGACCGAGGCGATGCAGTCGCTCGCCGCGGCCTATCGCCCGCAGCTGCTCTATGTGGGCATCCCGGCGGGCCGCCTGCCGCCGGTGCCCGAAATGGCGCGCTGGGCCGAGACCGATCCGGCGCTGCTGACCGAGAGCCTGCGCTACGCCCCCGCCGACCTCGCCGCCGCCACGACCGCCGCGCAATGCCACGCGACCCAGTTCAACGCGACGATGCGCGGGGCGATGATGCCGCTGTTCGACACGTCGATGTGGCGCGGCAAGGTGCATTTCCGCCCCGCCTTCTGAGCCGCGCCCGGGGCCGCTTGTCGGACCGCCTCCGGCACTCGTGGAAAAGCGCCGCCAAGGGGCCTCCCGCAGTTGGGTTTCGGCGGCGCAGCGCCTATATGCTGGGGCATGAACGACACCACCTCAGAGACGCCTGAAGGTTCGGGCAGCACGCCCCCCGAAAAGCGCCCCAACGCCAACGAGTACGGCGCTGATTCCATCAAGGTTCTGAAGGGCCTCGACGCGGTCCGCAAGCGCCCCGGGATGTATATCGGCGACACCGACGACGGCTCGGGCCTGCACCACATGGTCTTCGAGGTTTCGGACAACGCCATCGACGAGGCGCTCGCCGGGCATTGCGACCTCGTGCTGATCGAGCTGAACCCCGACGGCAGCGTCAGCGTCGAGGACAACGGGCGCGGCATCCCGACGGGGATGCACCCCGAAGAGGGCGTCTCGGCGGCCGAGGTCATCATGACCCAGCTCCACGCGGGCGGGAAATTCGAGAACACCTCGGACGACAACGCCTACAAGGTCTCCGGCGGCCTTCACGGCGTCGGCGTCTCGGTGGTCAACGCCCTGTCCGAATGGCTCGAGCTCACCATCTGGCGTGACGGGCAGGAGCACTGGATGCGCTTCGAGCACGGCGATGCCGTCGCGCCCCTCAAGGTCGTCGCCGATGCGCCGAAGTCCGAGCGCAACGCCGATGCGAACGGCTTCAAGAAGGGCACCCGCGTCACCTTCAAGGCCAGCCACGAGACCTTCAAGAACGTCACCGAATTCGATTTCGAGAAGCTCGAGCACCGCTACCGCGAGCTCGCTTTCCTGAACTCGGGCGTGCGCATCAAGCTCAGGGACCTGCGCCACGAGGAGGTGCTCGAGCACGATCTCTACTACGAGGGCGGGATCGCGGCCTTCGTCAAGTATCTCGACCGCAACAAGCAGCCGCTGGTGAGCGAGCCGATCGCGGTCTCGGCCGAAAAGGACGGGATTGGGATCGACGTCGCGCTCGAGTGGAACGACAGCTATTACGAGAACGTCCTCGCCTTCACCAACAACATCCCGCAGCGCGACGGGGGCACGCACCTTGCCGCCTTCCGCGCCGCGCTGACCCGCACGCTCAACAACTATGCCGAGCGTTCGGGGATGCTGAAGAAGGAGAAGGTCAGCCTCTCGGGCGAGGACATGCGCGAGGGGCTCACCGCCATCGTTAGCGTCAAGCTGCCCGACCCCAAGTTCTCCAGCCAGACCAAGGACAAGCTGGTCAGCTCCGAGGTCCGCTCGCCCCTCGAAACCCTCATGGGCGAGAAGATGACCGAGTGGCTCGAGGAGAACCCGAACGATGCGCGGGCGATCATCCAGAAGATCATCGATGCCGCCGCCGCGCGCGAGGCCGCCCGCCGCGCGCGCGAGATGAGCCGCAAGGGGGCGATGAGCGTCGCCTCGCTGCCCGGCAAGCTCGCCGATTGTCAGGAGCGCGATCCCGCCAAGTCCGAGCTGTTCCTCGTCGAAGGCGATTCCGCAGGCGGCTCGGCCAAGCAGGGACGTGACCGCAAGACCCAGGCGATCCTGCCATTGAAGGGCAAGATCCTCAACGTCGAGCGCGCGCGGTTCGACCGGATCATTTCCTCGAAGGAAGTCGGCACCCTCATCCAGGCGATGGGCACCGGTATCCGCGACGAGTTTACCATCGAGAAGCTGCGCTACCACAAGATCGTCATCATGACCGACGCGGACGTGGACGGCGCGCATATCCGCACGCTGCTGCTGACCTTCTTCCACCGCCAGATGCCCGAGATCATCAAGGCCGGGCACCTGTTCATCGCCCAGCCGCCGCTGTTCAAGGTGAGCAAGGGCCGCAGCGAGGTGTACCTGAAGGATCAGGCTGCGCTCGACCGCTACCTCGTCGATGCCGGGCTTCAGGGCCGCGTGCTGGAAACCGCGAGCGGCACCCGCTTTGCCGATGACCTGCGCGTGCTGGTCGACGGGGCGCTGCGCCTCAAGAACCTCCTTGCCTTCGTGCCGCGCCGCTACGACAGCGGGATCGTCGAGCAGATGGCGCTGGTGGGCGCGCTCGAGCCGGGACTTGCGGGCGAGGCGCTCGCCGCCGCGCTGACGCGGGCCGCCGAGCGCCTCGGCGCGGGGGACCGCGAGGCGCGCTGGTCGGCCTCGCAGCGCGAAGACGGCACGGTGGTGTTCGAACGCCTGTGGCGCGGCGTCACCGACGTCCACGAGATCGACGCGCGGTTCCTCTCCTCGACCGAGGCGCACAAGCTCCACGGCCTCGCCGCCGCACAGGCCGAGGCCTATGCCCAGCCCGTCAATCTGGTGCGCGCGGGCGACACGCCCGAGGAACCGGAGCCCGAAACCCCCGCCGAGGGCGATCCGCTCGCCGGCGAGGCCGAGGAGGCCGCACCTGCGCCCGTGATGCCGGTCGATGGCGCGATCAGCCGCCCGAGCCAGCTCCTCGAGGCGATCTTCGCCGCGGGCCGCAAGGGCCTCTCGATCAGCCGCTACAAGGGCCTCGGCGAGATGAACGCCGAACAGCTGTGGGAAACCACGCTCGACCCCGAGGCGCGGGTGCTGCTCCAGGTCAAGGTCGAGGATGCCGACGTAACCGACGAGATCTTCACCCGCCTGATGGGCGACATCGTCGAGCCGCGCCGCGAGTTCATCCAGGATAATGCCCTCAACGTCGCCAACCTCGACGTGTAGCGGCACTTATGACCGAAGCGACCACCCGCACCGACGATCTCCAGCGCGCGAGCTTCCTCGTGATCCTCGTCGTCGTCAGCCTGCTGATGGCGGTGATCGTCTATCCCTTCGCCCAGCCGCTGCTGTGGGCGGCGCTGGCGGCGATCATGTTCCAGCCGCTCTACCGCTGGATGCTCCGCAAGCTGCGGGGCCGGCGCAACCCGGCCGCGGCGCTGTCGCTGCTGGTGATCTTCCTCGTGGTGATCGGTCCGGCGGCGTGGATCGGCTCGCTGGTGGTCGAGCAGGCGCTGGTGCTCGTCGACACGCTCCAGAAGCAGCCGCCCGACCTCGCCGCGCTGTTCGACAGCGTCTATACGAGCCTTCCCCGCATCGCCCGCGAGGCGATCGACCGCGCCGGGTGGGCCGACATCGCCAACGTCCAGCGCCGCATCCAGGATCTGGTCACCGAGAGCGCTGGCCTGATCGCGACGCAGGCGGTCTCGATCGGCAGCGGGGCCTTGAGCTTCTTCCTGTCCTTCGGCGTCGCGCTCTACGTGATGTTCTTCCTGCTGCGCGACGGCGAGCGGGTCGGCCGCTCGATCCTGTGCGCCGTCCCGGTCAAGCGCAGCATCGCCGATCGCCTGTCCGAACGCTTCCTCGGAATCGTGCGCGCGACCATCAAGGGCACCGGCGTCGTCGCGCTGGTGCAGGGCGCGCTCGGGTGGGTCGCGATGCTGATCTGCGGCGTCCCCTCCGCGCTGCTGTTCGGCGTGCTGATGGCGATCTTCGCGCTGATCCCGGTGATCGGCGCGGGCGGCGTGTGGCTGCCGGTCGGGCTGTGGCTGCTGGTCACGGGCGAGACCTGGCAGGGGATCTTCATGCTGGTGTTCGGCTTCGTCGTCATCTCCTCGGCGGACAACGTGCTGCGCCCGATCCTCGTGGGCCGCGACACCGGCATCCCCGACTGGATCATCCTCGTCACCACGCTGGGCGGCATTGCGCTGGTCGGCTTCTCGGGCATCGTGCTGGGGCCGCTGGTCGCCGGGCTGTTCCTCGCCAGCTGGTCGATCCTGCGCGAGCAGCGCGAGGCCGACGAGGAGGCCGCGCAGCACGAGGCGATCCACGTCGACGCCTCGGGCCATGCGCCCGTCGCCTGATCCGATGCAGCCGCTCGTCACCCCCGGCTCGCAGGGCGAGGCGATCGGCCGGCTGGTGGTCGCCGGGCTGGTGGTGACGATGCTCCCGGCGCTGCCCTTCGGCGCCTACCTCATCTACCCCTTCGCGATCCTCACGACCTGGTTCCACGAGATGGGCCACGGCCTTACCGCATTGGCGCTCGGGCAGCATTTCGAACAGCTGTTGATCTTCGCCAACGGCTCGGGCGTCGCCCAGAGCGCGGTCGAGCCGGGCGCCTCGCGCTTCGTCTCGGCGGCGATCGCGGCAGGCGGCCCGCTCGCGCCGAGCGCGGTGGGCGCGCTGCTGATTGTCGCCAGCGCGCACCCGAAGGCGTGGCGCGCGGTACTCGCGCTCTCGGCGGCCGCGATCCTGGCCAGCGTCGTGATCTGGGTGCGCTCGCCGACCGGGTGGTGGGCGCTGCCGCTCGTGGCGGCGATCCTCGCCCTTGTCGCGTGGCGCGGCTCGCCGGCGTGGCAGCGCTTCACGCTCCAGTTCCTCGGCGTGATGGGGGCGTTCAGCTGCCTCAAGGACTTCGACTACCTGTTCACCGAGCAGGCGGTCATCGACGATCAGGCGATCCTCTCCGACACCGGGGCGATCGAGGCGGCGATCGGCCTGCCGCACTGGCTGTGGGCGGGGCTGATCCTCGCGCTCTCGGCGGTGATGGTCGGCGCGGCGCTCAAATATGCCCTCGCCGAGAAGCGCCTGCGCCCGCCGCCGAAGAAGCTCCCCGCCAACGTCCTCCAGTTCCGGCGCGATCCGCGGGGGCGCCGCTGAGACTTTCGGCAGTCCCGCGCGCCGCCGGGGCGCGGTAGCCTGCCGCGCATGGACACGACCGAACTCGCCGACCGCCTCGCCATAGCCGAGACCCTCGCGCTCTATTGCCGCGGGATCGACCGCTGCGATCCCGAGCAGCTCGCCGCCGCCTTCACCCCCGATGCCGTGATCGACTACGGCGACGGCGCGCGGCCGATCCGCGCTGTGATTCCTGGGCTTATGTCGGGCCTCGGGTCGATGCGGCTGACCCAGCACAACATCTCCAACACGGTGATGCGGATCGTAGGCGATCGGGCGAAGGTCGAGACGAACTGCGTGGCGCTGCACATCATCCCATCGCCGGAGGGCGAGACGGATCTAGTGGTCGGCGGGCGCTATCTCGACACGCTGGTCCGGCACGAGGGCCGCTGGCTGATCGCCGAGCGGCTCTACGTGATGGACTGGAACCGCTCGGCCCCGGCGACGATGGCGCTGGAGGGCGGGCTGCTGGGCGGGCTCAAGAGGCGCGGCGCGCGCGGGGCGGAGGATCCGTCTGCGGGCTGGTGGGCGGAGGCCTAGGATCCGTTTGCCCTGAGCGGGTGCCCTAAGACGCCACCTTGAGCGTGTTCACCCCCGCCGCGTCGCTGCCCGCCTCGCCCGACAACCCGATGAACATCGTGTCGACAATCCGCGCCAGTTTCTGCTCGGTGAGCTTGTCGCCGATGTAGATGATCGCGTCGGGCAGGGTGTAGTTCGAGATCATCTGGTTGATCAGCGACAGCGCCTCGTCGATCTCCAGGCCGGCGAAGAAGCCATCGGCCTGCGCCTCGGCGATCAGCTCGCACAGATAGTGATCGGCAAGATCGACATAGGACCGCACCCGCTCGAGGTTCGCCGCACCCATCTCGCAGATGGTGGTGAAGAAGGCCGGGTCCTCGCGGAAGCGCTCTTTCGAGATCACGAAGCGGCGGCGGAAGAACTCGTACATCTTGCGCTGCGGGGGCAGGTTGCTCGCGAGCACCTCCTCCATCACCGCCATATGCGGTGCGAGCCATAGCTGCGCGACGGCATCGAAGAGGTCATCGTAGTCGGCAAAGAGTGTCTCGAAACGCGCACGGGCCAACCCGCTTTCGGCCATCGCGACGGTCCAGGGCACCTCGGCACCGCGCACCTTGACCAGTTCGAGCACGTGGCGCGCGATCCGCCCACGTTCGGCTTCCCGGTCGGTCTGGGTCAGTGCCATCTCGCTCGCGCCTCCTTGCGCGCCGACAGCATAGGCGAGCTTTGCGCGGACTTGAAGGGCCGCTCGTCGATTTTTGTGCGACGCAGCAAGTCGCCGCGTGCCGCCGCGCCGCGATCAGTAGACCGGCGGCCAGGGGAAGAAGGCCGAGGTTTTCCTCTCGTAAACCGCGTACTTGTTGCCTTTCGAGCGGTGCAGTCCCCGCTCGAGCAGCGGCACGCCCGACCACCTGGTGAGCGTGAAGCTCAGGAAAATCGGGCCGATCACGGTCGCGGCGGCATATTCCCACCCGGCCGCGGCCGAGGTCAGCCAGATGCCCCACCAGACGCAGAAATCGCCGAAATAGTTGGGGTGGCGGGTGTAGCGCCACAGCCCGGTGTCGAGCACGTGGCCCTTGTTGGCGGGATCGGCCTTGAAGCGGGCAAGCTGCCAGTCGCCGACCCACTCGAAGAAGATGCCGACGCACCACAGCGCGAAGCCGCCCCAGGCGAGCGGGGTGATCTCCGCCGGGTGCGGGCTGGCGAGGATGCCGACCTGCGCCGGGCTCGACACTGCGAAGAGCAGCACCGCCTGCATCAGCCACACCCGGGTCAGCGCATGGCTCGCGAAGCGGCCCTGCTCGCGCGCGTCCTTGAGGATGCGCCGGTACCGCCGGTCCTCGCCCTCGCGCCGCCAGCGGAAGAACAGGTAGATGCCGAGCCGGAAGCCCCACAGCACCGTCATCGCCATGATGAGCGTCGCCAGCTCGCTCGGGCCGCCGCGCACGTGCAGCCAGCTCGCGATCGCGAGGAGCGCCATGCCGACCCCCCAGAAAGCGTCGATGAAGGAGACATCCTTGATCGCGACGCTGACGCCCCACAGGATCAGCACCAGCACGATCAGGATGGCGGCGTTGACACCGAGGAGTCCAAGCATCGTTGTGAGGAAGGCGGGGTCGAGCCCCGGGAGTTCAAACATCGTTGCGCCCTGCAATTATGTCCCGCGCCTGCTGTTCCAGCACCTTGAAGCGCTCGTAATCGGGCAGCTTGGAGCGGAACCACTCGGCGATCTTGAGAAGGTCTTCGCCATAATTCCCGCTGGGAATCAACGGCTCGCCGAAAGAGATCACCAGCCGCGCGTTATCGGCGAAGGCCGGGACGATGGGGACACCGGCGGCGCGTGCGATGTGGTAGAAGCCCGATTTCCACTTGCCGTCCGACTTGCGGGTGCCCTCGCAGGCGATCACCAGCGCCAGATCGTCGCGCCGGGCATATTCGGCGGCGACCTGCTCGGTGGCATTGAGGCGGCTGCGGCGGTCCACGGGAAGCCCGCCCATGTCGAGCATGAAGTTCTTGATCGGCCACTGGAACAGCGTGTGCTTGCCCATGAAGTTGGGGCGGATGCCCTCTTCATGGGTGGCGCCGGTGAAGAACACGAAGTCCCAGTTCGAGGTATGCGGCGCGCCCGCGATCACGCATTTGCGGATATTGCGCGGAAAAGTGCCCTCGATCTTCCAGCCCTTGAGGTACCAGATCGCGAGGATGATGCGGCGCACGATGCGCGATAGGATCGTGGGCGCGCGGGTCGGCGCGGCGGCGGTCGGCATGTGCGGCAATGTCCCTGCCCTCTCCCAAAAGGCTTGGCCCCTTGTGGCCTAACTTGGGTTAGCTACGCAAGGGGAGGGGGGAGGGATTAATCCTCCCCGAACTTGTTCGGGGAGGGGGACCGCCCGCGCAGCGGGTGGTGGAGGGGTAACCGGGCCAAGGCATAAGCCGCAATCCCGTCGGCGGCAGCCACAGCGTCGGACAGAACGGCCCTTGCCGGAATACGCAAGGTTTCAATTCCGGTTCGCGCGAACCATTCGTCTCGAACTGAATCGCGTTGCGGCTGGTCGCCACGATCATGGGCCTCGCCATCGATCTCGATCGCGAGACGAGCATCGGAACAGAAGAAGTCGAGCACATACGGCCCAGAAGGATGCTGGCGTCGGAACTTCAGTCCGGCGGGTCGTTTGCGCAACTGCTCCCAGAGTGAGACTTCAGGCAAAGACATGGCTTTGCGGAGCTTTCTGGCCTTGCGAACGGTGCCGTTCTTTGGCTGCGGGGAAACGTCCTTGAGCATCGGATACCCCCTCCACCACCCTGCGGGTGGTCCCCCTCCCCGAGCGAGCTCGGGGAGGGGGCAGTCGCGCCAGCGACTGACGGAGGGGGTATAGCACTACATCCGGAACACCCCAAACGCGGGCCGCTCGGCAATCGGCGCCTCGAGACACGCCGCGAAGGCAAGCCCCAGCACGTCGCGGGTCTGCACCGGGTCCACGACCCCGTCGTCCCACAGGCGGGCGGTGGCGTAGTAGGGGTTGCCCTCGTCCTCGTATTTCTGGCGGATCGGGGCCTTGAAGGCCTCGGCCTGTTCCGGCGTCCAGCTCTCCGCGTCGCGGTGGACGGTCGCGAGCACGGAGGCCGCCTGCTCGCCGCCCATCACCGAGATGCGGGCATTGGGCCAGGTGAACAGGAAGCGCGGGGAGTAGGCCCGCCCGCACATCCCGTAGTTCCCCGCCCCGAAACTGCCGCCGATCACCACGGTGACCTTGGGCACGGTGGCGGTGGCGACCGCGGTGACGAGCTTCGCCCCATGCTTGGCGATCCCTTCGGCTTCGTATTTCCCGCCGACCATGAAGCCCGAGATGTTCTGGAGGAACAGCAGCGGAATGCGGCGCTGGCAGGCGAGCTCGATGAAATGCGCGCCCTTCTGCGCGCTTTCGGAGAACAGCACCCCGTTGTTGGCGAGGATCGCGACCGGCATCCCCCAGATGTGGGCGAAGCCGCAGACGAGGGTGCTGCCGTAATGCGCCTTGAACTCGTGGAACTCGGAAGCATCGACCAGCCGGGCGATCACTTCCTTGACGTCATAGGGCGCGCGCACGTCCTCGGGGATGAGGGCGTATAGGTCCTCGGCGTCGAATTTCGGCGGGCGCGGGTCCTTGAGCGCGACGTCCTTGGCCACCCCGGTGTTCGCGCCGAGGTGCGAGACGATATCACGCACGATGGTGAGCGCGTGCTCGTCGTTCTCGGCGAGGTGATCGACCACGCCGGACTTCCTGGCGTGCAGATCGCCGCCGCCGAGGTCTTCCGCCGAAATCTCCTCGCCCGTCGCGGCCTTCACCAGCGGCGGGCCGGCGAGGAAGATCGTGCCCTGGTTGCGCACGATCACCGTCTCGTCGGACATGGCGGGGACGTAGGCGCCCCCCGCGGTGCAGCTGCCCATCACGCAGGCGATCTGCGGGATGCCGAGCGCGGACATGTTGGCCTGGTTGAAGAAGATCCGCCCGAAGTGGTCGCGGTCGGGGAAGACCTCGGCCTGATGCGGCAGGTTCGCGCCCCCGCTGTCGACGAGGTAGATGCACGGCAGGCGGTTCTCCTGCGCGATCTCCTGCGCGCGCAGGTGCTTCTTGACCGTCATCGGGTAGTAGGTGCCGCCCTTCACGGTCGCGTCGTTGCACACGATCATGCACTGGCGGCCGGAGACGCGGCCCACCCCGGTGATGATCGAGGCGCCGTTGACGTCGCCCTCGTACATCCCGTTCGCCGCCAGCTGGCCGACTTCCAGAAAGGGCGACCCCGGATCGAGCAGCCGCTCCACCCGCTCGCGGGGCAGCAGCTTGCCGCGGCTGACATGCCGCTCGCGATGCTTCTCCGGCCCTCCGAGCGCCGCCTCGGAAACCCGGGCACGGAGTTCCTGCGCGAGGGCATGGTTGTGCGCGAAGCGGGCCTTGGCCTCGGGGCTTTCGCGGTCGAGTTTGGTGGTGAGGGTGGGGGCGGTCATTTGCGTGCGACTTCCAGAAGCGACCAGACAAGGCCGACGAGCGCCGTAGCGAAGGCCATACCGATCAGGATGGTGAGAAACCCGAGGTCGAAATTGCCGGGATCGGAACCGCCCGGATCATAGACCTTGCCGAAGAAACTGCCGAACAGCATGCCCAGACACGCCGCCCAACCGGCGATGAACAGGTGGCTGCGCAGCGGAGTCGGGTGGGCCATCAACACAGCGCCCGCCAGAAGAAGCCCACCGCTCCAGTAATCGTCGAACCAGAACGGCCAAGGCCTGCCGGTCCCCCACGTGCGGATCCCCTCGCCAATCATCAGCGACAGGGCAAGCCCGCCGCCAAGGATGCGCAGGACGGCGAGCGGCACGCCCGGCTGGATCACCCCGCCGCCCCGATCAATTCGCGCCCGATCAGCATCCGCCTGATCTCGTTCGTCCCCGCGCCGATATCGAGCAGCTTCGCGTCCCTCATGTAGCGCTCGACCGGCCAGTCGGTGGTGTAGCCCGCGCCGCCCAGCGCCTGCACGCTCTCGGCGGCGACCTTGAAGGCGTTCTCGGAGGCCAGCAGGATCACCCCCGCCGCATCGAACCGCGTTGTCTGCCCCGCATCGCAGGCCTTGGCGACCGCGTAGGTGTAGGCGCGCGCGGATTGCAGGGCGACGTACATGTCGGCGACCTTGGCCTGCATCAGCTGGAAGGAGCCGATGGGCTTCCCGAACTGCTTGCGCTCACGCAGGTAGGGGATCACCGTGTCGAGGCACGCCTGCATGATGCCGAGCTGCAACCCGGCAAGCACCACGCGCTCGTAATCGAGCCCGCTCATCAGCACGCCGACCCCGCCGTTGACGGGGCCCATCACGCGCTCCTCGGGGATGAAGCAGTCGTTGAAGACGAGCTCCGCGGTGGGCGAGCCTTTCATCCCGACCTTGCTGATCTTCTGGCCGATCGAGAACCCCTCGTCGCCCTTCTCGATCAGGAAGGCGGTGATACCGCGCGACCCTGCGTGCCCGTCAGTCTTGGCATAGACCACCAGCGTATCGGCCTCGGGCGCGTTGGTGATCCAGAACTTGGTGCCGTTGAGGACGTAGCCGCCCTGCACCGCGTCGGCCTTGAGCTTCATCGAGACCACGTCCGACCCCGCGCCCGCCTCGGACATGGCGAGGCTGCCGACGTGTTCGCCGGAGATCAGCTTGGGGAGATACTTCGCCTTCTGCTCGTCGCTCCCCCAGCGGCGGATCTGGTTGAGGCAGAGGTTCGAATGCGCGCCGTAGGAGAGCCCCACGCTGGCGCTCGCCCGCGAGACCTCTTCGACCGCGATCACGTGCTCGAGATAGCCGAGCCCCAGCCCGCCCCATTCCTCCTCGACGGTGATACCGTGGAGGCCCAGCGCGCCCATCGGCTCCCACAGCTCGCGCGGGAAGCGATCCTCGCGGTCGGTCCGCTCGGCGAGGGGGGCGATCTGCTCGTCGGCGAAGCGCGCGGTGGTATCGCGGATCATCCCGGCCGCCTCGCCGAGCTGGAAGTCGAAGTCGGGGGTGGCGCGCATGAATCGTTCCTCGCCGGGCAATGATTGTTCTGCGACTTCGCATAGCAAGGCCGCGCGCAAAGGCCAATCGCGCAAGGCTGGCGCTGGTGCGACAACCCCGCTAATCCTCGGCCCGAATGACGACCGCGCCGCCCCTGCTCCGCTTCGACGGGGTGATCTGCCGCTTCGGCGAGGTCACGGCCGTTGGCTCGCAGGGTGGGGGCGGCATTTCCTGCGAGATCGCCAAGGGCAGCTTCGTCGCGCTGGTCGGCGCGTCGGGATCGGGCAAGTCGACGCTGCTCAAGACCGTCAACACGCTGGTGCACCCCTCGGAAGGGCGCGTGCTGTTCGGCGGCGAGGACGTGAGCACGCTGCCGCCCGCCCGCCTGCGCCGCCGGGTCGGCTACGTGTTCCAGGGGATCGGGCTCTTCCCGCATTTCTCGGTCGCCGAGAACATCGCCATCGGACCGCGCCTCGCGGGCGAGAAACTCCCGCCCGAACGCATCGCGGAGCTCCTCGCGCTGGTCGAGCTCGATCCCGGTTACGCCAGGCGGATGCCCGACGCGCTCAGCGGCGGGCAGCGCCAGCGGGTCGGCGTCGCGCGCGCGCTCGCGGGCGGGCCGGAGCTGCTCATCATGGACGAGCCCTTCGGCGCGCTCGACCCGGTCACCCGCGACGCACTGGGTCGCAAGGTGCGCGAGCTTCACGACACGCTGGGCCTCACCACCGTCATGGTCACCCACGACATGGCCGAGGCGCTGCTGCTGGCCGACCGCGTGCTGGTGATGGATCGCGGCGCGCTGGTGGCCGACGCCACCCCGCAAGGCCTGCTCGCGGGCGAGGGCGGCGCGGTCGCCCAGCGGCTGGTGCGGGTGCCGCGCGAACAGGCCGAACGGCTCGCGGCGATGGAACTGCGCGGAGAGGAGCGCGGCTGATGCAGGAGATCTGGGAGATCCTCCCCGGCCTCGGCGACAAGCTCGCCGCGCACGTCGTGCTGGCGGCGAGCGCGATCGGCCTCGCGATCCTCGTCGCCCTGCCGCTGGCGGTGTGGGCGAGCCGCTCGGCGCTGGTCGCGCGCCTCGTCCTCAGCCTCGCGAGCCTCGTCCAGACCATTCCCGCGCTCGCGCTGCTGGCGCTGTTCTTCCCGCTGCTCTTGTCCTTGCGCGCGGTGTTCGGCGAGGGGTTGCCGACGCTCGGCTTCCTGCCTGCGCTGATGGCGCTGACGCTCTACGCGCTGCTGCCGATCCTCAGGAACGCCGTCACCGCGCAGGCCAATCTCGATCCGGGCGTGCTCGAGGCGGCGGACGGCGTCGGCATGACCCGCTGGCAGAAGCTCGCGCTGGTCGAGGCGCCGCTGTCGGCCCCGTTCATCATGGCCGGGATCCGCACCGCGAGCGTGTGGACGATCGGCGCGGCGACGCTTGCCACCACGATCGGCCAGCCGAGCCTCGGCGATCCGATCTTCGCTGGCTTGCAAACCCAGAACTGGGCGCTGGTGCTCGCCGGGTGCCTCGCCAGCGCGGGGCTCGCTCTGGCGGCGGACAACCTGCTGTGGGTGATCGAGGTCGGTCTCGCGCGGCGCTCGCGGCGGATGACCTCGGGCGGGATCGCGGTGGTCGGCCTCGGCATCCTCGCCGCGCTGTGGGCGCAGGGCGCGGGCAGCAGCGGCGAGCGGCCGGTGATCATCGCCGCCAAGTCCTTCTCCGAGCAATACGTGCTCGCGCAGCTGATCGGCCGGCGCCTCGAGGCGGCGGGCTACGCGGTCGAATACCGCGACGGGTTGGGGAGCGCGGTGCTGCACTCCGCAGTCGCCAGTTCCTCGGTCGACATCTCGGTCGACTACACCGGCACGATCTGGACCAATTACCTGAAGCGCACCGACAACCCCGGGCGCGAGGCGATGTACACCACGATCCGGGAGTGGGAGGCGCGCGAGAACGGGGTGACGGTGCTCGGCCGCCTCGGCTTCGAGAACGCCTACGCCTTCGCGATGCGCGCCGACCGGGCGCGGGCGCTCGGCGTCACCTCGCTCACGGACCTCGCGCGCGTGGCCCCGCACCTCACCGTCGGCGGGGACCCGGAGTTCTTCGAGCGCCCGGAATGGATCGCGGTGCGCGACGCCTATGGCCTCAGCTTCGGCAAGAGCCGCAACTTCGCGCCGACCTTCATGTACAACGCGCTCCAGTCCGGCGAGGCCGACGTGATCAGCGCCTATACCTCGGACGGGCGGATCGCCGCCGACCGCCTCGTGGTGCTCGCCGACCCCAAGGGCGCGCTGCCGAGCTACGATGCGCTGCTGATGCTCAGCCCCCGCATCGCGAAGGACAAGCGGGTGCGCGCGGCGCTCGAACCGCTGCTCGGGGCGATCAGCGTCGAGGCGATGCGCGAGGCGAACTACGCGGTCGACCGCAAGGGGGAGGGCAAGCTGTCGCCAAGACAGGCAGCGGAGGTGCTGGCGAGGACAGCGGGGCTTTAGGAAGTGCCCACCCCTGACCCCTCCCGCAGGCGGGAGGGGGACTTACAACTCCAATACTCCCCTCCCGCCTGCGGGAGGGGCAGGGGTGGGCCTGGCCGCTACCCCACCTTCTTCCACACCTGCGTCTGGCAGAACGGGCCGACGCAGCCCTTGACCTCGAGGGTCTTCGCATCCTTGCGGCGCACCTCGGAGGTGTAGGTCTTGCCCGACTTGGGGTCGTAGACCTGCCCCTTCCACACGTCGGCGTCGGCGGCGAGGCCGGTGAGGATCGCGGTGCCGATCAGCTTGCGGCTGCGCTTGGCCGGGTCGGCATTGTTGACGTCGCGCTGGTCGTTGCCGCCCTTGGGGAGGATCAGGAACTTCTCGATCGTCCCGCACAGCGCCTTGCCGCACCGGGCGATGGCGACCACCGCGTCCTTCTCCCCCGTCACCCAGCGCCCGGTGATCGGCTCGGCCGCGAGCGCGGGAACCGCGACGGCGAGGCCCACAGCGAGTGCGACAACTTTCCTTCTCATGCCCGTCATCCTCATTCGAAACCGACCCCGAACGGCCAGCGCCGCCCGCAGATCCCGAGCACCTTGAAGAGTGTGCCCATCTGACTGTCCTCGACCAGCCGGTCGCGCTGGCGCCTGATCACCTGAGCCTCGCGCGGATTGCGCCGCTGGAGCGCCTCCATGCGCGTGTCGATCCCCATCTGGCGCAGCCATTCGCCCTGATGCTGGAGCCCCATCAGGTCCGCGCCGTTCTCGACCGCGACCTGCGAGAGCAGCTCGAAATCGACGTGGGCGGTGATGTCGGCCTCGCCGGGATGGGCGAAGATGTCGACCTTCCGGTGCGACTTCAGCGCCTGCACGGTCGAGCCCGAGCGCAGTTCCATGTGCCCGTAGTCGATCACCAGCGCCGCCCCGCCCTGCTCGCGCAGGCGGCGGGCGATCTCGGCCATCAGCGCGACGCTCGCCGGGCTGGTCTCGATCATCGCCCCCTGCGCCGCACTCGTCCAGCTCCTCGGCACGAGATGGTCCATCCGCTCGCGCCCGGCGACGAAGGTGAAGGCCTCGCCGTCGAGCCCGACCATCCGTTCGAACCACCCGTCGGCGGCGCGCACCAGCTGGTGCACCGGCAGGGCGTCGAAGAACTCGTTCGCGACGATCAGCAGCGGCGCGTCGTCGGGCAGCGTGGTGAGGTCGTGGTGATGGTGGCAGCCCGGGAAGGCCTCGCGCTGGAGCTTCCTGAGGCTCGCCGAGGTCTCGACGAAGTGCACTTCGGGCGCGAAGTCGTAGCGCCGCGCGGCGCCCAGCGCGTCCTTTGCCAGCGTGCCGCGCCCGGGGCCGAGCTCGACATAGTGGATGCGCTTGCGGCTCCCCATCCGCACCCACAGGTCGGCGAGCCACAGCCCGATCAGCTCGCCGAACATCTGGCTGATCTCGGGCGCGGTGATGAAGTCGCCCTGCTCGCCGAGCGGATCGCGGCTGGCATAGTAGCGCGCGTTGCTCTCGCCGATATACTGCGCGAGGGAGATCGGCCCGGTCTCGCGGATCAGGCGCCGGAGCGAGGCGACGACGTCGACATTGGCGCGGGCGCGCATCTCCTCCTCGAGCCGCGCCTGCTCGGCGGCGGCGGCCTCCTCGGCCTCGCGGCGGGCCTGTTCCTCGGCGGCGAGGCGGGCGGCCTCCTCCGCGGCGAGACGGGCGGCTTCGGCGGCCGCGGCTTCCTCGGCCTCGCGCCGGGCTTTCTCCTCGGCTTCGCGGCGCGCCTTCGCTTCGGCTTCCTTGCGCGCCTTCTCCTCGGCCTCGCGCCGGGCCCTCTCTTCCGCCTCGGCCTTGGCGCGAGCCTCCGCCTCCGCGCGCGCCCTGGCTTCGGCCTCCTTGCGCGCCTTCTCCTCGGCGGCGCGGCGGGCCTTCTCCTCCGCTTCCGCCTTGGCCTTGGCTTCCGCCTTTGCCTTGGCCTCCGCCTCCGCGCGCGCCCTCGCTTCCGCCTCGGCTTTCGCCCGCGCTTCCGCTTGCGCCTTCGCTCGTGCCTCGGCTTCCTTGCGCGCCTTCTCCTCGGCCTCGCGCCGCGCTCTGGCTTCGGCTTCGGCCCTTACGCGGGCTTCCGCTTCCGCCTTGGCGCGGGCCTCGGCCGCGGCTCGGGCGTCCGCGTCATCGTCGCCCGCCGGGTCGATCAGGCGGAGGCTGCTCCGCCACACCCGCGCGCCGCCGGTCAGGCCGGCGCCGTGGTCCCCGCCGCCAGCGGCTTCCTGCGCAGCGCGTAGATCACGACAATCAATCCAGTCAGGATAAGCGGTATGGTCAGCCATTGCCCCATCGATAGCCCGGTGCGGGCCGCAAAGTCAGCCAGTTGTTTGTCCGGCTCGCGGAAAAATTCGACGATGAAGCGCGAAAGCCCCATGCCCACCGTGAACACTCCGGCGAGCAGCCCCGGGCGGTAGCGGGCGCGGGTTTTCCAGAACAGCAGCAGCATCACCACGAGCATCGCCAGCCCCTCGAGCCCGGCCTGGTAGAGCTGGCTCGGATGGCGCGGCAGCTGGAGGGGATCGGTGGGGAAGACCATCGCCCAGGGCACATCGGTCGGCCCGCGGCCCCACAGCTCGCCGTTGATGAAGTTGGCGAGGCGGCCGAGCAGCATCCCCATCGGCACGCCGACGCTGACATAGTCGACGACGCGGATGAAGTTCAGCTTGTCGCGCCACGAGACCCAGGCCATCGCCACGGTCACGCCGATCAACCCGCCGTGGAAGCTCATCCCCCCGTCCCACAGCCGCAGCAGCTTCCAGGTGACGAAGCCCTCGCCCGCGAAGCCCGTCCACAGGCTCTGGTCGTAGAAGGCGGCATAGCCCAGCCGCCCGCCGAGAATCACCCCGAGCGTGCAGTAGAAGAACAGGTCGTCGGCGTGGCGCTGCGCCATCGGCGCGCCGGGCTGCTTGAGCGCGACCGAGGTGTGCCAATAGGCGAAGATCACCCCCAAGAGGTAGGCGAGCGAGTAGAACCGCAGGGTGAAGAACCCCAGCTCGATCCCCGGCTTCAGCCCGAGGCTCGCCCACTGGATCGGTTCGGCAGCGACGCCGCTTGCGGCAAGTAGTGACAGCACGAAGCGAACCTCTTATTGCAATGATATGCCGTATCGGCGGGCCGGAGGAGGGCCCCGGTCGCGCTGGCGCTTCTGGCACAGCATCCGGGGCAGGGGAAGGGGCCGGGGACGCCGGGCGGGACTGGGACAGGCCGTCCGGATACCGGAGCGCCGCAAAAAGAGAGAGAGGAAACCACGCATGCCCACCCAGCTGGACAATGCGCTCGAGAACATCATGGCCGCGCTGACCGCCGAGGGCCAGCCCTTCGCCACCGTCCCCTTCGAGCGCGACGGGGTCACCATGCCGGCCTTCGCGGGTGCGCCGCCGACGCTCGCGCACTATTTCGCGCATTTCGCGAACCAGAACGGCGCCCTGCCCTTCCTCGTCGACGGCGACATCCGTCTCACCTTCGCCGAGACCTACGCCGCCGCCACGCGCGTCGCAGAGGGCCTGGCGACGATCCACGGGGTCCAGAAGGGCGACCGCGTCGCCATCGCCGCGCGGAACTCGGCCAACTGGATGATCGCCTATATGGGGATCATCATGGCCGGCGGCTGCGCGACCCTGCTCAACGGCTTCTCCTCCGGCGACGAGCTCGCCTACGCGATCGACCTTGCCGAGGCGAAGCTGGTGCTCGCCGACGAGGGCCGCGCCGCGCGTCTGGAAGGCCACGATCACGCCGCGACGGTCGTGCTGTTCGGCCACGGCAACGCGCCCGCCGAGGGGCTCGCCGCGACCTGGGCCGAGGGCACCGGCACCGCCACCGCGATGCTCGGGCAGCTCGGCCCCGATGATCTCGCGACGATCCTCTACACCTCGGGCTCGACCGGCAAGTCGAAGGGCGCGTGGTCGGATCACCGCGGCGTGGTGAACGGCATCATGAACTACGTCGCCCAGTCGGCGATGGCCAAGGTCCACGTCGAATCGCAGGGCGAGGTGCTCACCGAGCAGCCCTGCGCGCTCGTCGCCGTGCCGCTGTTCCACGTGACGGGCGAGATCCCGCTGTTCCTTCAGAGCTTCGCGATCGCGAGGAAGCTCGTGCTCATGCCCAAGTGGGACGCCGGCCTCGCGATCCGGCTGATGGCCGAGGAGCGCGTCTCCTACTTCGTCGGCGTGCCGCTGATGAGCTACGAGATCGCCAATCACCCCGACCGCGAGAAGTACGACCTGTCGGCGTGCAAGAGCTTCGCCGCGGGCGGCGCGCCGCGCCCGGTCGAGCACGTGACGCGCATCAAGGAGGCTTTCCCCGGCGGCTTCCCGCTGCTCGGCTACGGCCTCACCGAGACCAATGCGGTCGGCTGCGGCAACTTCAACGAGAACTACCTCGCCAAGCCGGGCTCGACGGGGCGCGCCTCCAAGCCGCTCGTCGACCTCAGGATCCTCGACGATGCCGGCAACGAGCTCCCGCAGGGACAGGTCGGCGAGGTGTGCATCCGCTCGGTCTGCAACTTCCGCGGCTACTGGAAGAACGAGGAGGCGACCCGCGCCGCCTTCACCGACAGCGGCTTCTTCCGCACCGGGGACCTGGGCTATCTCGACGCGGACGACTACCTGTTCATCGTCGACCGCAAGAAAGACATCATCATCCGCGGCGGCGAGAATATCTCCTGCATCGAGGTCGAGGACGCGATCTACGCGCATGACGACGTCGGCGAGGCTTCCGTGTTCGGCCTGCCGTGCGAGCGCTTCGGCGAGGTGCCGGCGGCGGTCTACGCCATGAAGGAAGGCCGCCCGCGGCTCGCCCCGGCGGAGCTGCGCGCCTTCCTGCTCGAGCGCATCGCGCCCTTCAAGGTGCCGCTCGAGGAGCACATCTGGCTGGTCGAGGAGGCCCTGCCGCGGCTCGGCACGCAGAAGATCGACAAGCGCAGCGTCAAGGCGCGCTTCCTCGCAGTCGCGGCGCAAGGGGCGGTCGCCGCGTGACCCGGCCGTGAGCCCGCCCCGTGTCTCCTAGGCGCGTCCCCGGGCAGCGCGCGATCATCGACCGGCGCGCGCTCGCCGAGGAGATCGCCGCGCTCCACGAGGCGCAGGGGACGGCCGCCCGCCCGGCGATCGTCGCCGCACTGAAGATGGCGCTCGACGAGGGGCGCGTCGAACTCGCGCGCCGGCTCGAGGAGACGCCGTCGGCCGGGCACGAGGTCACTGCGGGCTTCTCCTTTCTGATGGACCAGCTGCTGCGGGTGATCCACGATCACGTCACCACGCACCTCTATCCCGTCCCCAACCGCACCCAGGCCGAGCGACTCGCGATCCTCGCCGTCGGGGGCTACGGCCGCGCCGAGATGGCGCCGCATTCCGATGTCGACGTCGCCTTCATCACCCCGAACAGGCGCGCGCCGTGGTGCGAGCAGGTGATCGAGACGATGCTCTACCTGCTGTGGGACCTAGGCCTCAAGGTCGGCCACTCGAGCCGCACCGTCCCCGACACGATCCGCATGGCGAAGGAGGACCTGACGATCCGCACCGCTCTGCTCGAGGGGCGGCTCGTATGGGGCGAGCAGGCGCTCTACGAGGAGCTGCGCGCGCGCTTCTGGAACGAGGTCGCGCGCGGCAGCGAGCGGCAGTTCCTCACCCAGAAACTCGCCGAGCGCGACGCGCGGCACAAGCGCATGGGCGACAGCCGCTACGTGGTCGAGCCCAACGTCAAGGAGGGCAAGGGCGGGCTGAGGGATCTCCAGACGCTCTACTGGATCGGCAAATACGTCCACCGCGTCGGCAGCGCCGCGGAGCTGGTCGACGTCGGCCTGCTCACCGCCGCCGAATATCGCAGCTTCCGCAAGGCCGAAGGCTTCCTGCTCGCCGCGCGCTGCCACATGCACCTCATCACCGACCGTGCCGAGGACCGCCTGACCTTCGACCTCCAGCGCCAGGTCGCCGAGCGGATGCTGTTCGCCGACCGCCCCGGCAAGAGCGCGGTCGAGCGGTTCATGCAGTACTACTTCCTCCAGGTGAAACGGGTGGGGAGCCTCACCGGCGTGTTCCTCGCGCACCTCGACGAGGAGATGGCGAGGAAGCGCCCGCGCACCGGCTTCTTCGCCGGCTTCACCCAGCGCCCGCGGATGCTCAAGGGCTATATCGTCGATGCCGGCCGGATCCGCGCGCCGGGCGACGACTGGTTCCGGCAGGACCCGGTGCGGCTGATCGAGGTCTTCCAGCTCGCCGAGGCCGAGGGGCTCGAGGTCCACCCCGAGACGATGCGCCAGGCCGGACGCGACGCGCGGCTGATCGACGGCAAGCTGCGCCGCGATCGCCGCGCCAACGCGCTGTTCCTCGAGCTGCTCTCGGGCCGCAAGGACCCCGAGACCGCGCTCCGGTGGATGAACGAGGCGGGGGTGTTCGGCCGCTTCGTGCCCGATTTCGGCCGGGTCAACGCGCAGATGCAGTTCGACATGTATCACCACTACACCGTCGACGAGCACACCATCCGCGCGATCGGCCTCCTCTCGCAGATCGAGCGCGGGCTGCTCGCAGGAGACCACCCGCGCGCGACCCGCGAGTTCCCCAAGCTCGCCTCGCGCCGGGCGCTCTATGTCGCGGTGCTGCTCCACGACATCGCCAAGGGGCGCGGGGGCGATCACTCGGTGCTCGGCGCCGAGGTCGCGCACCGGCTGTGCCCGCGCTTCGGGCTCGATGAGAAGGAGACCGGCCTCGTCGCCTGGCTGGTGCTCCAGCACCTGCTGATGAGCCGCACCGCGCAGAAGCGCGACCTCACCGACCCCAAGACCATCGAGGATTTCGTCGCCGAGGTGCAGAGCCTCGAGCGGCTGCGCAACCTCGCGATCCTCACCGCGGTCGACATCCGCGCCGTCGGGCCGGGGACCTGGAACTCGTGGAAGGGCCAGCTGCTCGGCGAGCTCTACGATGCCGCGCAGGAGCGCCTCCGGCTCGGCCACAAGGGCACCGGGCGCAAGCAGCGGGTGACGGCGAAGAAGGATGCGGTCGCGCAGCTTCTGGGGCCTGCGCAGGACCACCTCGTCGACGGGATCGGCGCGCTGCTCGGCGATGCCTACTGGATCGCCGAGCCCGAGGACATCATCGCCAGCAACCTCGCGCAATACGACGCCGCCGAAGCCGCAGGCGAGGCGCTCTCGATCCATTGCGAGGTCGACGAGACGCGCGGCGCGACCCGCGTGAGCGTGATCGCCGCCGACCACCCGGGCCTGTTCTACCGCATGGCGGGCGGCATCCACCTCGCCGGCGCGAACATCATCGACGCGCGCATCCACACCGCCAAGAGCGGCTATGCGGTCGACAACTTCCTGGTGCAGGACCACAACGCCCAGCCGTTCCGCGAGGACGCGCAGATGGCGCGGATCGAGAAAGGCATCCGCGACGCGCTGCTCGCGCAGGTCGAACTGGTGCCCAAGCTTGCCGCGCGCCCGCTGGCGCATTCGCGGGCGAAGGCCTTCGACGTCGCGCCGCAGGTCGGCTTCGACAACGACGCCTCGAACCATTTCACCGTCATCGAGGTCACCGCCCGCGACCGCCCGGCGCTGCTCAACCGGCTCGCCCATGCGCTCTACAAGGCGAGCCTGATCGTCCACTCGGCGCACATCACCGCCTATGGCGAGGCGGCGGCGGACACCTTCTACGTGACGGACCTCACCTCGGCCAAGGTCAAGGCGCCCGAGCGCCTCGCCGAGATCGAGGCCGCGCTGCTCGCCGCGGCGAGCGACCAGCGCCAGCAGCAGCTCGAGAAGGCGTAACTGCAACACTTTGAAGATGAAGCGATTTGAAGGTTCGTCGGGGGTGCGCAGATAGGTTGCATCTGTGAAACGTATTGCTATGGGGGCGGCCTTCAACTCAGGGAGAGTTACAAAATGAAGAACCAAACCCCCGTGTCGGGCCGCGTGCGGCTCGGCAAGCTGGCGCTGCTGCTCTCGGCCGCCACGCTGACCCCCTTCGCCGCCGCCGCGCAGGACGCCGACGCGTCGGCCGAGCCCGCGAGCACCAACGCGCTCGACGCGGTCGACGAGATCCTCGTCACCGGCACCAAGACCAAGGATGCCGAGAACGTCCAGGACGTGCCGCTGGCCGTGACCGCGTTCAACGCCGGCACTCTCGAGGCGTTCAAGATCCGCGACATCTCGGGCCTCTCGTTCCAGGCCCCGACCGTCAGCCTCGACCAGGTCGGCACCAGCCGCGGCACCGCCAACTTCACCGTGCGCGGCCTCGGCATCAACTCCTCGATCCCCTCGATCGACCCGACCGTGGGCGTGTTCGTCGACGGGGTGTATCTCGGCATCAACGCCGGCGTGGTGTTCGACCTGTTCGACCTCGACAGCGTCGAAGTGCTGCGCGGCCCGCAGGGCGTGCTGTTCGGCCGCAACGTCACCGGCGGCGCGGTGGTCATCAACACCGGCAACCCGACCGAGGACTTCCGCGGCAAGTTCCGCGCGGCGGTCGACGGCCCGGTCGACGGCGGCCGCGGCGGCGCGAACTACACCGTCAGCGGCGTGATCTCCGGCCCGATCGTCGAGGATACCCTGTTGTTCAAGCTCGGCGCCTACTACAACAAGGACGAGGGCTACTTCCGCAACCTCTTCAACGGCGACAACCAGGGCGCGGCGGAGACCAAGATCCTGCGCGGCGCGCTCGAGGCGCGGCTCGGCGGGCTGACGCTGCTCGGCAAGCTCGACTACTTCGAGAGCGACGGCGACGGCCCGGCGGCGCAGAACCGCGGCTTCTTCGACCGCAACAGCTTCGACCTGTCGATCGACGAGCCGGGCTTCTATTCGAACAAGATCTGGACCGGCTCGCTGACCGCGACGATCGACATCGGCCCCGGCACGCTCACCAACGTGTTCGGCTACCGCGACTACGAGGCGGCGACCCGCGGCGACATCGACGCGACCCCGGTGTTCCTGTTCCACTCGAGCACACAGACCGAGCAGGACCAGATCTCGAACGAGTTGCGCTACGCGATTGCGACCGGCGGGCTCGACCTCACCTTCGGCGGGTTCTACTTCAAGCAGAACGTCGCCTATGACGAGAGCCGCGAGCTGCGCCGCGACCTCCCCGTCAACCTGCGTCCCCCCGTCTCCTACGGCGGCGGCCGGCAGGAGCACGAGGTGCTCGGCCTGTTCGCCAACGCCCAGTACGAGATCGTGGACGGCTTCTCGCTGATCGGCGGCATCCGCTGGAACCAGGAGAAGAAGGACGCGGCGGTCACCTACGTGCTCGCCCGCCCGGCCTGCTCGGTGATCGCGCGCACCTGCCCGACCGGCACCCAGCCGTTCAACCCGGCGACCGAGACCAACGGCTTCCGCGACGACGTGACCTTCCGCAACGTCTCGCCCAAGCTCGGCGCGCAGTACGAATTCGGCAACAGCCAGGTCTACGGCCACTGGAGCCGCGGCTTCCGTTCGGGCGGCTACAACTTCCGCATCACCAACGTCGCGATCTTCAACCGCGCGTTCAACGCGACGGGCTCGCTCGGCTTCGACGAGGAGAAGGTCGACAACTACGAGATCGGCGGCAAGTTCCAGACCGCGGACCGCTCGTTCACGCTCAACGTGGCGGGCTATGTCACCAAGGTCGGCAACATGCAGCGCGAGGTGAACCTCTCCGATCCGGGTGCGGGCGTGGTGCAGAACATCCTCAACACCGCCAACGCGACGATCAAGGGCTTCGAGGCCGAGGCGCGGATGCGCGTCTCGCCGGAACTGGCTTTCACCGCCAATATCGGGATCACCGACGCCGGGTATGACAAGGTGCTGTTCGACATCTCGGGCGACGGCCGCATCACCGATGCCGACCTCGACCTGAGCCTGCCGCGCGTTCCTCCCGTCGTCTTCGGCGTGGGCCTGATCCACGACCTCGAGCTCGGCAACAGCGGCAGCCTGCTTACCCGCGTGAACTACCAGTACCGCGACCGGGCGGCCTACACCGACGACAACTTCGGCTGGCTCAACGAGTTGCAGACGCTCGAGGCGAACATCACCTGGACCACCCCGATCCAGGGCCTGTCGCTGTCGATCTACGGTCGCAACCTGCTCGACGAGGTGCAGGAGGGCGGCGACACCCAGGTGCCGTTCGGCGGCCCGCGCTCGGTCGGTGCAGCCAATCGCCGTCCCTTCGGGCCGAACCCGGCGGCGGGCACCTTCTCGCCGCTGATGCGCGGCCGCAACGTCGGGATCGAAGCGCTCTTCGAGTTCTGAGGACCGCGCGAGCGTGACGCAAACGAGGGGCGCCCCGGCAACGGGGCGCCCTTTCTTGTTCGCCTACCGCTTCGCTGCTTGAGGCGTTTCTTGTTCGCCTACCGCTTCGCTGCTTGAGGCGTTTCTTGTTCGCCTACCGCTTCGCTGCTTGAGGCAGGTCAGCGCGCGCCGAACAGCGCCGTGCCGACCCGCACGTGGCTCGCGCCGAGCATCACCGCGGTCGCGTAGTCGCCGCTCATGCCCATGCTGAGGCCCGTCACCCCGTTGTCGCCGGCGAGCTTGGCGAGGAAGGCGAAGTAGGGCGCGGCCTCGGTGTCGGCGGGGGGGATGCACATCAGGCCGGCGAGCGGGATCGCGGTCTGGCGCACCGCGGCGAGGAAGGCGGGCAGGTCGGCAATCGGGCAGCCGCCCTTCTGCGGCTCGTCGCCGATGTTAACCTGCACGAAGCAGGGCACCTGCCGCCCCGCCTTGTCCATTGCCTTCGCCAGAGCGGTGAGCACACTCGGCCGGTCGAGCGAATGGATGCAGTCGAACAGCGCGACCGCCTCCTCGGCCTTGTTCGATTGCAGCTGGCCGATCAGGTGGAGTTCGACGCCGGGATGGGCCTCGCGCAGGGCGGGCCACTTGGCCGCCGCCTCCTGCACCCGGTTTTCGCCGAAGACCCGCTGTCCGGCATCGATCAGCGGCACGATCGCCTCGGGGCCATGCGTCTTGCTGACCGCGATGAGCGTGACCGAGGAGGCCTCGCGGCGAACCGGCTTGCACGCTCGGGCGATGGTGTCGCGGACTTCGGCGAGGCGGGAGGCTGCATTCGTCATGGCGGCGCTCTATAGCGGCTGGGTGACGCGCGCAAAGACCCTCCCCGACCTGTGGCTGATCTCCGACGCACGCAACGACGCGCGGCTGGAGGCGGCCCTCGCCGCGCTGCCGCGCGGTTCGGGGTTGATCTACCGGCACTATCATCTGGACGGTCCGGAGCGTCTCGCCCGCTTCCGCGCGTTGCGGCGGATCGCGAAGGCGCGGGGGCACGTGGTGGTGCTGGCGGATTCGGCGCTCACCGCGCGCGAATGGGGGGCGGACGGGATCTACGGCGCACCCCGCTCGCTCTACCCCCGCCGCGCGGGGCTGCTGCACCTCGCCACCGCACATGACCTCGCCGAGCTGGGACTGGCGCGGCGGCTGGGGGCGGACGCGGCGCTGCTTTCGCCGGTCTTCCCGACCAGATCGCACCCCGGCAGCGGGACGCTCGGACCGGTGCGCTTCCGGCTCCTCGCGCGGCAGGCGCGGCTTCCGGTGATCGCGCTCGGGGGCATGGATGCGCGGCGGGCGAGGGGGCTGCGATGGGCGCGCTGGGCTGCGATCGACGGGCTCTCCTGATCTCTGATCGCCCCCACGCAGGCTCGTCGCCCCATGTCGTTCGTCGCTCCGTCCTTGACCGGACTCCGCCGAGGATTCATGATGTGTTCCACGCAGGAGATCCCCCCATGGCCAGCCGCGCGGCGCCAGTGATGAAACCCGGTCGCCAGACCGATGCCGAATGGCGCGCGGGCCTGCGCCGATCGCTGCGCCGCCTGGCGCAGATGACCGGCGCCGGGCTGCTGCTCGGCGCGGCGGTGTTCCTCGCGCTCGCGCTCGCGAGCTACACCCAGACCGATCCCTCCCCCTCGACCGCTGCCGATCCCGGCGAGGTGAGGAACTGGATGGGCACCGCCGGGGCCTGGGCGGCCGACCGCGTGCTGCTGGTCTTCGGCCTGCCCGGCGCGCTGCTGCTGCCGCTGCTCTATGTCTCCGCGCGCAAGCTGTGGCGCGACGTCGAGAACGGGGACGAGCCCGAGACCACCGCCTGGTGGATGCCCGCCGCGCTGCTGCTGATCGCGATGAGCCTCATCGCCACGGTCCTCAGCCTCGCCTTCGAGGGGCCGGGCGGCACGCTCCCCGCGCAGGCTGGCGGCCTCACCGGATTGCTCGGCGCGAGCGCGGTGCAGGCGATCGCCGCGCGCTTCGGGGCGGGGGCGGAAGGCTGGGTGATCCTCGGCCTCGCGCTGACCAGCCTCGCGGTGGGGGTGGCGCTGCTCACCCGCATCTTCGCGATCGACTGGCGGGTGCTGATGAGCCTGCCCGACTTCCTCGGCGGCGGCACGCTCGCCGGCCTCGCGCGGCGGCTGCCGCTGCTGCCCGGGCGCAAGGCGGTGCCCGCGCTGACCTTCGCCGGGAACGACGCGGACGAGGAGGACGAGGAGGACACCCCCGCCCGCCCGCGCCGCGCCGCCGCCAAGCCCACGCCCGAGGTGGAAGAGCGCCCCCGCCGCGCCCCCGAGATTTCCGACCCCTCCGCCCCGCCCAAGCGCGCCCCCACCGGCAAGACCGCGCAGGCCGACATGTTCGCGCCCTACAAGCTGCCGAGCCTCGACCTTCTCGCCGAGCCGCCCGCCGAGAAGGCGCCCAAGCTCGACAAGCTCGCGCTCGAGCGCAACGCGCGCCTGCTCGAAAACGTGCTCGGCGACTTCAACGTCAAGGGCGAGATCACCGCGGTGCGCATGGGCCCGGTCGTGACCATGTACGAGCTCGAGCCCGCCCCCGGCATCAAGGCGAGCCGCGTGGTCGGCCTCGCCGAGGACATCGCCCGCAACATGAGCGCGATCTCCGCGCGCGTCTCGCCGATCCCGGGACGCACCGTGATGGGCATCGAACTGCCCAACCAGGACCGCCAGACGGTGATGCTCAAGGAGCTCGCTGCCTCGGCCGCCTTCCAGGAGGCGAAGGGCAACCTCCCCGTCATCCTCGGCAAGGACATCGCGGGCGAGCCGATCATCGCCGACCTCGCCGCGATGCCGCACCTGCTGGTCGCGGGGACCACCGGTTCGGGCAAGTCGGTGGGATTGAACGTGATCCTGCTGAGCCTGCTCTACCGCTTCACCCCGTCCGAGCTGCGCCTGATCCTGATCGATCCCAAGGTGCTCGAGCTCAAGATCTACGACGACATCCCGCACCTCTTGTCGCCCGTGGTGACCGAGCCCGCGAAGTCGGTGCGCGCGCTCAAGTGGGCGGTCGAGGAGATGGAGCGCCGCTACCGGATGATGAGCGCGATCGGCTCGCGCAATATCTCGAGCTTCAACGAGAAGGTCGCGGGCGCCATCGCCAAGGGCAAGCCCCTGGGGCGCCGGGTGCAGACCGGGTTCGACCCCGAAACCGGCGAGCAGTTGTTCGAGGAGGAACAGCTCGACTACCAGCCGCTGCCGCAGATCGTGCTGATCGTCGACGAGCTCGCCGACCTGATGGTCACCGTCGGCAAGGAGATCGAGGTGCTGATCCAGCGCCTCTCCCAGAAGAGCCGCGCGGCGGGCATCCACCTCATCATGGCGACCCAGCGCCCCTCGGTCGACGTCATCACCGGGGTCATCAAGGCGAACCTGCCGACCCGCATCAGCTTCAAGGTGACGAGCCGGATCGACAGCCGCACCATCCTCGGCGAGCAGGGCGCGGAGCAGCTGCTCGGGCGCGGCGACATGCTCTACAAGCCCAACACCGGCGCGATGGTGCGCGTCCACGGGCCGTTCGTCAGCGACGAGGAGGTCGAGGCGGTCGCCGACCACTGGCGCTCGCAAGGCGCGCCGACCTATGTCGACGCGGTCACCGAGGAGCCCGAGGACGGCGGCTTCGGCTTCGAGGACGAGTTCACCGCCTCGGACAACCCCGAGGAGCGCAAGTACCGCCAGGCCTGCCAGATCGTGATCGAGAACCAGAAGGCGTCCGGCAGCTGGCTCCAGCGCCAGATGGGCGTGGGCTACAACACCGCCGCCAAGTGGATCGAGCGGATGGAAGAGGACGGCCTCGTCGGCCCCGCCAACCACGTCGGCCGCCGCGAGATCTACAGGGACGCGAACGGGAACCCGCTTTAGCTTGCCGATCGCGCTGACGCGCGATGCAGACCCCCCCGCGCCGCATGACCCCTCCGTCACCGCTTCGCGGTGCCACCTCCCCATCCTTTCAGGACGGGGAGGGACCCACGGGGCGCGATGCAATTGTGCAACGTCTTCAATTCGTAAGCTACGTGTAACGGAGCTTTCATCGACCCGTAGCGCAGCCGTCACCGCCCGGTGCCACGGCGAGGGCCTCTCTCCAGCAACAGGGAAAGCCCAGATCATGAACCGCACCCCGCCCGCCCCCGCACGCTTGCGGCACGCCTCGCTGATCGCGCTCGCCGCCGGCCTTGCCGCCGTGCCGCACGCCGCCTTCGCGCAGGACAATGCCGAGGACGCCGAGGGCCCCGCCAATTCCGGCAACGAGATCATCGTCACCACCCAGAAGATCGAGCAGCGCGCGCTCGACGTGCCGATCACCGTCTCGGCGGTCAGCGGCCAGCGGATCCGCGAGCTCGGCGTGACCGATCTCGACGAGCTGTCGGTCTACGTGCCCGGCCTCAACATCCAGGAGCAGAGCGCCAACAACCCCGGCGTCGTGATCCGCGGCATCACCTCGGACTCGGGTTCGGCGCAGCAGGGGCCGCGCGTCACGCTCTACTACAACGGCGTCGACATCTCGCGCTCGCGCGGGAGCTACCAGGCGATCTACGACCTCGAGCGCGTCGAGGTCATCAAGGGCCCGCAGGCGACGCTGTTCGGCACCGCGAGCGCGGTCGGCGCGATCAGCCTCGTCTCGGCGCGCCCGCGCGAGGGCTTCTCGGCGGAAGTGCGCGGCGGCTACGGCAACTTCAACCAGACGCTGCTCGGCGGCTTCGTCAACGTCGGGAGCGACACGCTCGCCTTCCGCCTCGCAGGCGAGTGGCGCACGCGGGACGGTTACGTGGAGAACCTCAACCCGAACCAGCGCGAGGATCTCTACGCGCAGGACCAGCTCGGCCTGCGCGCCTCGCTGCGCTGGACGCCGACCAGCGACACCACGCTCGACATCATCGGCACCTACGACCAGCAGCGCAACGGCGGCACGCCCTTCATCTCGGGCCGCTTCCCGGCCGCGGCCGGCAGGCCCGGCGGGGCGGCCAATGCCTTCCTTCCGGCCAACCTGAGCGGCAACCCGGCGGGTGCGGCGGCGCTCGGCGACGACCAGCTCGGCCTCAACCGCGAGGTCTACGACATCAGCCTCACCCTCGACCACAAGTTCGCCGATGACTGGTCGTTCACCACCGTCAACGGCTACCGCGAATTCGACAGCCGCGAGCTGTTCGACGCCGACGGCACGGCCGCGCCGTTCCTCGAGTTCGCCGAGATCGCCGACGGCTGGCAGATCAGCCACGAGGGCCGCTTCACCTACACCGGCACCAAGCTGCGCGGCAGCTTCGGGTGGAACGCCTTCATCGAGGACGGCCGCCAGAACGTGCCCTTCGCGACCGAAGAGGGCACCTTCCTCCAGTGCCTGAGCTCGCTGTTCGGCAGCCCGCTGATTCCGGGCATCGCCTGTGTCGCGCCCAACGGCACCGTGCCCGCGAGCGGCGTGACCGCGATCGCCACGCAGGGCGCCTTCACCGCGATCCCCTACAGCTCGGTGTTCGAGAACCAGGGGCGCAACGAGGCCTATTCGGTGTTCGCCGACGCGACCTGGATCCCCTTCGAGAAGCTCGAACTGACCGCGGGCGTGCGCTTCCTCAGTGAATACCGCCGTTCGGGCTTCTTCGCCCGTGCGCCGATCTCCTTCCTCAGCCGCGCGCCGCTGATCCCGGGGCAGATCGACACCGAGGGCAACACCTTCGAGGCCGACGATCGGTTCGAGGCGTGGCTGCCGCGCGTCAACGCGCTCTACCGCGTGTCGGACGACCTCAACGTCTTCGCCACCGTCTCCAAGGGCCGCCGCTCGCCGGTGGTGCAGGTCGGCGCGGCGCGCAGCGGGTCGCGGGTGGTCGCGAACGTCCAGAACGTCGCCGAGGAGACCGTGTGGAACTACGAGGGCGGTTTGAAGCTCGCCACCGGCCGCGTCTCGGGGTCGATCGGGGTCTACTACCAGGTCTACAACGACTTCCAGGTGAGCGTGCAGGAGCGTGACGCCAACGGCAACCCGACCGGCCGGACCGTGACGCAGAGCGCCGGCAAGGCCTCGAACCTCGGGGTCGAGGCCGAGCTCGCGGTCGACGTCACCGACTGGCTGACGGTGTTCGGCAATTTCGGCTACATCGACGGCGGGATCGACAAGAACAACGACTTCGCCCCGCAGTTCTCGGGCGCGCGCTTCCGCCTGCAGCCCGAATGGCAGGCCGCGGGCGGGTTCACCATCGACAAGGAGCTGGCCGGCGGCGTGCGCCTCTTCGCCACGCCCTCGATCACCCACCGCAGCCGCATCTTCTTCGAGGTGCCGAACAACCCGCTGATCTCGCAAGGCCCGGTGACGCTGGTCAATGCCCGCGCCGGGGTGAGCTTCGCCGAGAACCGCTACGAGGTCGCGGGCTTCATCCGCAACGCCTTCAACGAGGACTACCTCCTCGACGCGGGCAACACCGGCGGGGCCTTCACGATCCCGACCTTCATTCCCGCCGAGCCGCGCTTCTACGGGGTGGAAGTCACCGCCAGGTTCTGATCGTCACGCCCTGTTCGGGTGGACAGCGGGGGCGGGAGGGTCGCGGGGGGCGGCCTTCCCGCCCTTCGTTATTCCGGCGCAGTCATGATCGGCGGCGCGGTGGGCTCGAGCGGATCGGGCGGCGCGTCGCGCTCGGCGATCTCGGCCGGGGTGAGCGGGCGGAAGCGGATGCCGACGGGGGTGAAGCTGCCGTCCTCGCGCTGCCGGATCGTCACGATCCCCCGCTGGTCGCGGTTCTGGAGCTGTTCCTGCAAGGCGGCGGCACGGTCCTGCCCGATGTAGAGACGGCCCCGCGCGAGGGCGCTGATGCCGTAGACCCCGCCCTCGCCCGCCACCACCGGATGCGCACAGGGCTCGCCCGCAGCGATCGCCCGCGCGCGGTCGAGACGCGGCGCGGCGCCCTCGAGGCAGAGACGCTCGGGGAAGGGGAAGCCCTCGTTCGCGATCCCGGGCCAGTCGTAGCTGAACTCGACATAGTGCCCGCGCAGGTAGTCGCGCGGGTCGTAGCCCTGGATCGGCACCTCCCATTCGGTGCCCTGATTGTAGGTCCGGACGCTTGTCGCCCACAGGCTGGCGAGGCCCGCGAGCGGCAGGATCGCGGCGAGGAGGCGTGCGGCGCGGATCATGCCTCGGACTCCTCGCGCGGGGCGAAGCGCTTCGAAACCCGCACCGCGCCCCAGGCGACGCCGAGGATCATGACTCCGGCAAGGATCAGCCCGAAGCCGCTCGTCAGCAGGTCGGCGGCGAGCTCGAAGGAGAGGATCACCAGCCGCACCGCGATCACGCCGATGGCGAGCTGGAACACGCCCCGCCACGAGGCCGCGAGCGCGGCGGCAGCGATCCCGCCCCAGAGTAGGAAGAACAGCAAGGCGGCGGGAACGGTCGCGCCGTCCGCGGCATAGGCGAGCGGCACCGCCAGCCCGGCCCCGGCGATTATCGCGCCCGTCATCCGGCCCGAGACGCCGGGCCGCGCCGGCACCACGCCGAGACCCGCCACCATCATCACCACGCCCCCGAGCAGCAGGCTCGCCCATTCGTTCGCGACCAAGCCTCTGCCGAAACCGTCCCAGCCGGCGACCGCGGTGGCGAGGGACCCGCAGCCGACCGCATAGGCGAGCGCCAGCTGCTCGAGCCGACGCCAGAAATCGGGGCGCAGGCTGCGTTCCCTCGCCCGGGCGGCGAGCGGAGCGAAGGCAACCGGCGCGCTCAGCACGAAGGCGAGCCACAGGTCGCGCGCGAGGTCGTCGGCCCCGCCGAACGGGTCCTGCGCCCCCGCATATTCCCACGCCGTCCACGCCGCACCGCCGACCACCGCCAGCGCGGTCGGCCAGCTCCGGCCGGTGAGCAGCAGCAGCGGGGCGAACAGCACCAGCCACACGGCCAGCGGCTGCCACAGCGGCGAGGAGGTCTGGTAGACCTGCCCGAGGTGCCCGAAGAAGGTGAGGCCCAGCGCGGCGGCGACGAAGGCGAGCGCCTCGACCGCCCAGGGCGAACGCTCGGCGAGGCGCGCCTCGCGGGCGAACAGCGCTCCCACGCTCGCGGCGATCAGCGCGAGGTGGACCGCGAGGCGGACCTCGCCCGGGATGTCCTCCCAGTTGGCGGCGATCACCGACACGAGGCCGAGCCCGATCGCGAGCGCGCCGATCCCCCACACCGCCCACAACAAGAGCGGGCGCGCGTGGGCGGCTTCATGGGCGAGCAGGCGGTCGCGGGTGTCGGCGTCGATCAGGCCGGCTGCGTGCCACTCGGCGATCTTGCGCGAACTCATGGGCCAAGCCTAACGGCCCGCCCCCGGCTTAGCAACGGCCTGTATCGCTTACTTCTTCGCCTCGAGATCGGCCTTGGTGAGCAGCGTCTGGCCCTCGACCTTGGCGGCGTTGGCGGCCATCGTCTCGGGGGGCATGGCGACCATCCCGATGCGGGTCAGCGGGCCGTCCTTGGCCCAGCTCTTGACCCACTCCTTCATGAACGCCTCGAGCCCAGGGATCGCGCGCATGTGCTGCTGCTTGACGTAGACGTAGAGCGGGCGCGCGCCGGGGTACTTGAAGCTCGCGATGTTCTCGTAGTCCGCGGGTACGCCGTTCATCGGCAGGTCCTGGATCTTGTCGAGGTTCTCCTCGAGGTAGGAGAAGCCGAAGATCCCGACCGCCTTGGGGTTGCCGGTGATCTTCTGGACGATCAGGTTGTCCTGCTCGCCCTGGTCGACATAGGCGCCGTCGTCGCGGACCTCGGTGCAGACCTGGGTGTAGGTTTCCTCGTCGCTCTTCTTCAGCGCCTTCATCGCCGGATCGGTGTCGCAGCCGACGTGGAGGATCAGCTCCTTGAGGGCGTCGCGGGTGCCCGAAGTGCTCGGCGGGCCGTAAACGAGGATCGGCTCGGCCGGGAGCGCCGGGTCGACGTCCTTCCAGGTCTTGGCGGTCTGGGGCTTGCCGAAGGGCCGCGCGGCAATCGCCTTGTAGACCGTCTCGGGCGAGAGGTTCAGCATGATCCCCCCCTTGGCCGAGGCGAAGGCGATCCCGTCGAGGCCGACCTGCAGCTCGATGATCTTGTCGACCCCGTTGGCGAGGCAGCCGTCGAACTCGGAGGGCTTCATGCGGCGCGAGGCGTTGACCATGTCGGGGGTGTTGGGCCCGAGGCCGGAGCAGAACAGCTGGATGCCGTTGCCGGTGCCGGTGGATTCGATCAGCGGCGAGCGCATGTCGGGGTTCGAGCGGGCGAAGTTCTCGGCGACCAGCTTGGCGAAGGGGTAGACCGTCGAGGAGCCGACCGCGTGGACCGACTGCGCGCCCGATCCGCCGCCGCTGCCGTCGCAGGCCGAGAGGGTGATCGCGGCGAGCGCGAGGACGGCGCCGGTCTTGAGCGCGGCGGCGAAGCGGAGGGCCATGGCGTTTGTTCCGAAGGGAGTGATGCGAGGGTTGCGCTAGGCGGCAATGATGACACGCAAGTGACACTCGCCGCGCTGCTTTCAAGGGGCGGAAAAGCGGGCAGAATTCCCGCGCTGCCGGGGCGCGTCAAGCGCATGAGAACGCTCGCATTTATCTCCGGAATGGAGGGATTCCGCTTAACAGCATCGTAAGGGGTTACCTGATAGTCCCGCGGCATGGCTCTGCTCCGCCTTCTCGGCCGGGTCGCTTCGGCTCTTGTCCTGCTCGCGCTGCTGGCCGCCCGGCCGGCGGCGGCGGACGAGCGCGTGCTGCCGACTTTCGCCCCGGCCTGCCACGCCGCGACCGAGGCCGCGCGCCCCGAGGCGGCGATGCGCGGCCGCGCCGGCTGGGTGTGCCACAACGGCGACTGGCGCTCGGGCAGCGAGGCGGCGTGGCTGCGCTTCGAGGCCTCGGCCTGGCAGGGCCAGGACCTGCCGCGCCAATTCTTCTCCCGCATCGCGCGCTTCGAGACGATCACCCTGACCGCGATCGACCACGACGGGACGAGGCGCGTCGCCCGCTACGCCGAGGCCGACGCCGAGCCCGTCGCCGCCGGCCCGGTGTTCCGCCTGCCGCTCCCCGAGGTCACCCCCGCGACCGCGCTGGTGCTGGTGCGGATCGAGGCGCCGCACTCGGTCCCGCTGCTCACCGAGGCGCGGCTGACCCGCGACATGGACCACGCCGCCTGGCCACGCATCGAAATCATGCTGCTCGCCTTCGTGATGGGGATGCTGGTCCTGCCGCTGCTGTTCGACGTCAGCTTCTTCCTCGTGCTGCGCGAGCGCTTCGTGGTGCTTCACGCGGGGCTCGTCAGCGCGATGATGGTCTACGTGCTGACCGCCGGGGGCCTCGTCACCGCCTTCGCGCGGCTGCCGCTCGCGGCGATGGCGGTGCTCGGCCCGCTCTCCTACGCGCTGGGCGCGGGGCTGTCGGCGCTGTTCCTCACCGACTTCCTCGAGCGCGGTGCGCAGTCGCCGCTGCTGCGCCGGGTGACGATCGCGATCGCCTGGTTCACGATCATCGTGCCGGGGATCTGCGCGCTCCAGCTCGGCGCCACGCAGCGCTTCGACGACACCGCCTACTTCCTCGCCTTCCTGCCCTTCATCCTCGTCATCACCACCGCGATCCTCGAGGCGGTGATGCGCGGCAGCCGCTCGGCGCGCTTCATCGCGGTCGCCTGGACCCCGATCATCATCGCCTCGGTCGAGCGCCTGCTGCGCGGCTTGGGCGCCCATGTCGGCCCCTCGAGCCTCGACCAGATGCTGTTCGTGGCGCTCGGGATCGAGGTGGTGGTGATCTCGCTCGCGATTGCCGACCGCTTCCTCGCCCTCCGGCGCGAGCGCGACGCGGCGCTGACCGAGGCGAAGATGCTCGAGCAGATCTCGACCCGGGATTCGCTCACCGGGCTGATGAACCGCCGCGCCATCGAGGCGCGCTTCGACGAGCTGCTCGCGCAGGGCTTCGACACCTTCGCGCTGGTCGATCTCGACCGCTTCAAGGCGATCAACGACCTCCACGGCCACCAGGTCGGCGATGCCGCGCTGATCGCCTGCGCGAGCGCGATCCGGGCGAGCGACCGCGACGCGGTGGCGGTGCGGCTGGGCGGCGAGGAGTTCGTGGTGCTGCTGCGCGGCCCTCGCCCGCTCGAGCGCGCCGAGGCGCTGCGCCAGGCGATCCCGATGCGGATCGCCCAGGAGGTCCCCGGGCTCGACCTGCCGGTCACCGCCAGCATGGGCGTGGTCATGCTCGCCGAGGCGGGCCGCCACCGCATGGCCTTCGCCGAGTTCTACGCCCGCGCCGACGCGCTGATGTACGAGGCCAAGGCCGCCGGTCGCAACCGCCTCGCCTACGAGCGCCTCACGGTGTTCAACGCCCCGCCGGAAAGCCGGTCGAAGGGCGAGGAACGCGCGGCTTAGTTTGTCGGTCGCGCTGTGGCGGGAGGTCTGACCCTCACAAGAAAGCCGCCAGCACCTCGGGCCGCACGCGCGCCAGCCGCCCGGTGGCGCGGTCGAGCATGGCCCAGGTGGTCGCGGCGCTGACGAGGCGCTTGCCCGCGGCGTCGGTGAACTCCACCCGGCGGAGCGATGTGGCACCCTGCGCCGGGCCTTCGATCCACGTCGTCGCGGTGACCTCCGCGCCCTCGGACACGTTCCCGCGATAGTCGATCTCGTGCCGCACCACGACCCAGAAGAATGCTGCGCGATCCTCGGGACGGGCGACCGCATCCCAATGCGCGGTCGCCATGTCCTGGATCCACTGCACCCACACGGTGTTGTTGACGTGGCCGAGCTCGTCGATGTGCTGCGGCTCGGCCACGAAGGTGCGGGAGAAGCGGGTTGTCATGGGCAGGCACCCGAGCCGACTGTGCACGGAGCGAGCAGGAGCACGAATGCCGCGAAAGCTAGCGCCGCAAGCACAGCGACGAGCAGCGAAACATCGCGGAGATAATTCCGCTCCTTCACTCGCCCCCGCTCTTGGGCGCCATGCCCATCTGCCACAGGATGAAGGCGAATTCCTCTGCCGTCTCCTTGAGGCTGTTCCAGCGGCCCGACTGCCCGCCGTGGCCCGCGCCCATGTTGGTCTTCAAAAGCAGCAGGTTGTCGTCGGTCTTCAGTTCGCGCAAGCGGGCGACCCACTTGGCGGGCTCCCAGTAGGTCACGCGCGGGTCGTTGAGGCCGGCGGTGACCAGCAGCGGCGGGTAGGCCTTGGCGGTCACCTGGTCATAGGGCGAATAGGACAGCATATAGGCAAAGGCCGCCTTGTCGGTGATCGGATTGCCCCATTCCTGCCACTCGCCAGGGGTGAGGGGGAGCTTCTCGTTGAGCATGGTGTTGACCACGTCGACGAAGGGCACGTGGGCGACCACCGCGCCGTATTGCGCCGGGTCCTGGTTGATCACCGCCCCCATCAGCTCGCCCCCCGCCGAGCCGCCGCTCGCGGTGACCATGCCTTCCGCGGTGTAGCCATTGGCGATCAGGCCGCGCCCCGCATCGACGAAGTCGTTGAAGGTGTTGGTCCGCTCGAACAGCTTGCCCTGGAGATACCAGCGCCGCCCGAGATCGTCGCCGCCGCGGATATGCGCGATCGCATAGGCGAAGCCGCGGTCGACGAGGCTGAGGCGCGAGGTCGAGAAGCCCGGCGGGACGGCATAGCCATAGGCGCCATAGGCATAGAGGTGGAGCGGCCCCGGCCCCTCGATACCCTGCTTCTTCAGGATTTCCGCGCGGTCCTTCCTCATCAGCACGCTGACCGGCACCTGCGTTCCGTCGCGCGCGGTGATCGTCACCCGCTCTGAAACGTAAAGCTTGGGATCGTAGCCGCTCGGGATCTCCTGCGTCTTGAGGGTCTCGAGCTTGCCGGTCTTGACGTCGTAATCGTAGACCGTGCTCGGCGTCACCATCGACTGGTAGGCGAGCCGCAGCTTCGTCATGTCGTATTCGGGGTTGTTCGAGAGGCCGGCGGTGTAGCTCGGCTCGGGGAAGGTGATCGGGGTGATCTTGCCGGGCTCGGCATATTGCCGGAGCTGGATCTGGTCGAGGCCATTGAGGCGCCCCTCGGTGACGAAGAAGTCCTTGAAGAGGTCGAAACCGGTCAGGTAGAACTCGTCCGAGCCCGCGATCACGGTCTGCCACTCGGCCGGCGCTTTCAGCGAGGCCTTGGCGAGCCGGAAGTTGATGTGCTCGTCGTTGGAGAGCACCCACAATTCGCCGTCGCGGACATCGACGCTGTATTCGACGCCCTTCTGGCGCGGCTTGACGAGGATCGGCGCGGCGGTCGGGTCGTTCGCCGGAACGAGGCGCACCTCGCTCGTCTCGTTGTCGCCGGTGGCGATCACCAGCCAGTCCTCCTGCGCGGTCAGCCCGGCGCCCACCGAGAAGCTCTGGTCCTCTTCCTTGTAGAGGGTGACATCCTCGCTCGTTGGGGTGCCGATCACGTGGAGCTTGGTCTCGAGCGTGCGCCACTCCTCGGTCGAGGGGCCGTAGACGAGCGCGGTGTCGCCCTTCACCCAGACGAGGTCGCTGCGCAGGTTCTCGATCACGTCGGGGAGCAGCTCGCCGGTCTGCAAATCCTTGATTCGCGCGGTGTAGCGCTCCGACCCGTTGGTGTCGGTCGAATAGGCGAGATAGCGCCCGTTCTTGCTGATCGAGGCCGCGCCGAGGCGGAAATATTCGAGGCCCTTGGCGAGCTCGTTCTCGTCGATCAGCAGCTGCGCCTCACCCCCCGCGACCGGCTTCCTGTAGTGCTTGCGATACTGCGCGCCCTCCTCGAACTCGGACCAGTAGAGGTAGTCGCCGTCCTTCTGGGGCACGGTCGAATCGTCCTCCTTGATGCGCGCGCGCATCTCGGTGAACAGCGCCTCGGTGAAGGCCGCCTGCCCGCCCATCTTCGCCTCGAAATAGGCGTTCTCGGCCTTGAGGTGGTCGAGCACCTCCGTGTCGTCGACCTTGGGATAGGACTTGTCGTAGAGCCAGTCGTAGGGGTCCTCGACGGTGATACCGTGGACCGAATAGGTGTGCGGCTTCTTCGCGGCGACGGGGGGCTTCGCCGCGGTGGCGGGAGCGGCGGCGGTCGAAGCGGCAGACGTGGTCACTTGTGCGGAATCCTCTCGGGTCTCGGCCACGGCGGGCGCGGCAAAGGTGGTGGCGGCAAAGGTGGTGGCGGCGAGCGCCCAGGCAAGTGCGGTCGTGCTCGTGGGACGGATCATCTGGCGGTGTTCCCCTGGTGGAAAGTGCTTGGCAACAAGCCTATGGTGCCGGTTCTAGACAACCATTCCCGCGCGGCAAGGCCCCGCGCCCAAGGATCGACGCCATGCTGATGCTCACCCACGAAGCCCGCCTTGCCGCCCTGCGCGAGGAATTGAAGCGCCGCGGCCTCGACGGCTTCATCGTCCCGATCTCCGACGAGCACATGAGCGAATATGTCGGCGACTACGCCCAGCGCCTCGCCTGGCTGACCGGGTTCGGCGGCTCGGCCGGGTTCGCGGCGGTGACGCTCACTCACGCGGCGATCTTCGTCGACGGGCGCTACACCGTGCAGGTGCGCGAGCAGGTCGACGGCAACCTTTTCGAATACCGCAGCATCCCCGGCGACACGCTGGCGGGGTGGCTCACCGCGGTGAGCGAGCCGGGCGCACGGATCGCCTACGATCCGTGGCTCCACACCCTCGCCTGGGCCGAGGCGCTGGAGCGGGCGCTGTCCGCGCATGGCCTCGCGCTGGTGGCCGCGGAGGGCAACCCGCTCGACGCCGTCTGGGCCGACCGCCCCGCGCCCTCGCCGGCCGCCGCCACGCCCTATGACGAGGCGCTCGCCGGGCGCTCATCGGCCGACAAGCGCGCGGGCGTCGCCGACTGGCTCGCGAAGGAGGGGCTCGACGCGGTGGTGATCCCGGCGCTCGATTCGGTCGCCTGGCTGCTCAACATCCGCGGGAGCGACGTCGCGCGCACCCCCGTCGCGCTGTCCTATGTGGTCGCCCACAAGGACGGCAGCGCCGAGCTGTTCATCGCCCCCGAGAAGGTCACCCCCGAGCTGACCCGCCACCTCGGCAATGCCGTGACGATCCGGGATCGCGCCGCATTCGAGGGGGCGCTCGGCTGCGCCTTCGCGGGGAAGAAGGTCGCGCTCGACCCCGATTTCGCGGTCGCAGGGATCGCGCTGGCGCTGAAGGCGGGGGGCGCGTCCTTCGCCTTCCGGCAGGACCCGACGATCCTCGCCAAGGCGATCAAGAACCCCGCCGAACAGCAGGGCCACCGCGACGCCCAGGCGCGCGACGGGGCGGCGGTGACGAAGTTCCTGCGCTGGCTCGAGATCAACGCCCCCTCGGGCGAGGTCGACGAGCTCGGCGCCGCGGCGAAGCTCGCCGCCTTCCGCGCCGAGGACGCGGGGCTCGCCGACCTCTCCTTCGACACGATCTCCGCCGCCGCCGGCCACGCCGCGCTGCCGCACTACAAGGTCGACGAGGAGAGCAACATCCCCATCCCGCCCTCCTCGATCTACCTCGTCGATTCGGGCGGCCAGTATCCGGGCGGCACCACCGACATCACCCGCACCGTGTGGGTCGGCCCCGGAGAGCCGACGCAGGAAATGCGCGACCGCAACACCCGCGTCCTCAAGGGCCACATCCAGATCGCCCGCGCGGTCTTCCCGCAAGGCACCGCAGGCGGCCAGCTCGACGTGCTCGCGCGGCAATACCTGTGGGAGGCGGGCGTCGACTACGCCCACGGCACCGGGCACGGGGTCGGCAGCTTCCTTTCGGTCCACGAAGGCCCGCAGCGCATCGCCAAGCCCAATGGCGGGCAGGCCGGCACCGCGGCGGAGCTCCACGCCGGGATGATCCTCTCGAACGAGCCCGGCTACTACAAGCCGGGCGCTTTCGGCATCCGCATCGAGAACCTCGTGCTGGTCGAGGAGCGGGTCATCGCGGGCGGCGAGGGCCGCTACCTCGGCTTCGAGACGCTGACCTTCGTGCCGCTCGACCGCAAACTGATCGACAAGGCGCTCCTCACCGCGGAGGAGATCGCCTGGGTGGACGCCTATCACGCGAAGGTGCGCGAGATCCTGTCGCCGCGGCTGGCGGGCGAGGACCTCGCGTGGCTGGAACGGGAGACGGCGCCGCTTTGACGAAGAGTCCCTCCCCGTCGCGCAGCGATGGGGAGGTGGCAGCGCGGAACGCGCTGACGGAGGGGTAAAGGCGGCTGGGCGCGACCCCTCCGTCACGCGCCTGCGGCAGGCTCCCCGCTTGTTGGAACCCCGATGTTCCTGTAATGTTCTCCAACAGCGATTCGCTCACAAGGGAGGAACATCATGATCGGCTACGTCACCCTCGGCACCAACGACCTGCCGCGCGCGGCGGTGTTCTATGACGCCGTCGCCGCGCATTTCGGGCTCGGGCGGATGATGGAGTTCGAGACCTTCATCGCGTGGGGGCAGTTCGGCGGCGCGCCCGGCATCGCGGCGACCGTGCCCTTCGACGGGCAGGCGGCGAGCGTCGGCAACGGGGTGATGGTCGCGCTCGAGGTCGATGCGCCGGAGAAGGTCCACGCGATCCACGAAACCGCGCTCGCCCACGGCGGCACCTGCGAGGGCCCTCCGGGACCGCGCGGCGACGAGGGCTTCTACGCGGGCTATTTCCGCGATCCGGACGGCAACAAATTGAACGCCTATTGCATGGTCGCGCCCGCGGGCGGCGAGCAGGCGGGTCAAGGGTCGTGAGCGCGGCCCGGCTCGAGGAGCGCTTCATCCATCTCGGCCTCGGGGCAAGGGCGGTCGAGCAGCCGCCCTTCTCCGGGATGGAATGGTACGCAGGCTACGGCGCGCGCCACGGCGACGACGGCGCGGAAGGGCGGCTGGTCTCGCAATACACCTTCACGACAAACTGGGACTCCTGGGAGATGCACCCCGCGGGCGACGAGGTGGTGATCTGCACCGCGGGTTCGCTCGTGCTGGTGCAGGAGTTCCCCGGGGGAGAGCTGGTGAAGACCCCGCTCGCCGCCGGCGAATACGCGATCAACCCGCCCGGCATCTGGCACACCGCCGACGTGTCCGGGAGCGCGACCGCGATCTTCATCACCGCCGGGGAAGGCACGCAGCACAGGCCGCGCTGAGGGCGCCCCCTTCTTCTCCCCTCCCGCTCGCGGGAGGGGCCGGGGGTGGGCGCTTGCCGTCATGCCCGGGCACACGCAGGTGCCGATAAGCAGCCTCGCCAAGCCCGCACTTCACGCGCGGCCCAAACCCGCGCCAGACCCCTCCAGACCCCCTCCAGACCCCCTCCAGACCCGGGTAGCCCCCCTTCAGACCCCCGCGTTCGCGATGTTTCACGTGGAGGCGAATCTCTGCGAAGCGGAGACATCGCCGCCCGAGGCATCAGCGCATCAGCCCGCCGATCAGGTTGCGCACGAACCGCCCGACGATCGGCCCGGCCAGGTCGGTCGCGATCGAGCCGGCCGCCGAGGTCACTCCCGAGGCGATCGGGTTGGCCCGGCTCTTCTTGCCGAGGACCTTGGAGGCGGCCATCCCCGCCGCCCCGCCGAGCGCGACTTTCGCCCCTGTCGTCAAGGCCTTGCCCCACAGATTCGGGCTCTTCCTCGCCTGCCCGCGGACCGCCTCCTCGCCGTCGGCCGCGACCTCCTCGGCGGTGGCGGCGGCATCGGCGGCCTTGGCGGCGAGCACCTCGGCGGCGCTCTCCCGGTCGACGCGCGTGTCGTACTTGCCGGCGAGCGGGCTGACCGACTGGATTATCGCGCGTTCCTTGGCATCCACCGGCCCCAGCCGCGAGCGCGGGGGGACGATCAGCGTCCGCTCGACCACCGTCGGCGCCCCCTCCTCGTCGAGGGTCGAGACAAGCGCCTCCCCGACCCTGAGCTCGGTGATCGCGGTCTCGATGTCGAGCTTCGGATTGACCCGGAAGGTCTCCGCCGCCGCCTTGATCGCCCGCTGGTCGCGCGGGGTGAAGGCCCTGAGGGAGTGCTGCACCCTGTTGCCGAGCTGGCCGGCGACCTTCTCCGGGATGTCGATGGGGTTCTGGGTGATGAAGTAGACCCCGACGCCCTTCGAGCGGATCAGCCGGACGACCTGCTCGATGGTGTCCATGAGTGCGTCCGGGGCCTCGTCGAAGAGCAGGTGCGCCTCGTCGAAGAAGAACACCAGCCGCGGCTTTTCCGGGTCGCCGACCTCGGGAAGGGTTTCAAAGAGTTCCGCCAAAAGCCACAGGAGGAAGGTGGCGTAGAGCTTGGGGCTGCGCATCAGCCGGTCGGCGGCGAGCACGTTGACGATCCCGCGGCCCTGCTCGTCGACCCGCAGGAAATCGTCGATCTCGAGGGCCGGCTCGCCGAAGAAATGGTCCGCTCCCTGCGCCTCAAAGGAGAGGAGCTGGCGCTGGATCGAGCCCACCGAGGGCTTGGTGACGTTGCCGTACTTGCCTGACAATTCGGCGGAATTCTCGTTCGCCCAGGCGAGCAGCGCGGCGAGGTCGGCGAAGTCCAGCAGCAGCAGCCCGTTCTCGTCGGCATGGCGGAAGACGATCTGGAGCACCCCCTCCTGCGTCTCGTTGAGGTCGAGCAGGCGCGACAGCAGCAGCGGGCCCATCTCCGAGACGGTGGTGCGGATCGGGTGGCCCTGTTCGCCGTAAAGATCCCAGAAGATCACCGGATTGTCGCGATAGGCATAGTCGGTGACGCCGAGCTCCTTCGCCCGCGCCTCGAGCTTGTCGGCGTGCTTGAAGGTCGGCGAGCCGGGCATGGCGATGCCCGACAGGTCGCCCTTCACGTCGGCGACGAAGACGGGGACGCCGGCGGCCGAGAAGCTCTCGGCAATGCCTTGCAAGGTCACGGTTTTCCCGGTCCCGGTCGCGCCTGCGATCAGTCCGTGGCGATTGGCGCGCGAGAGCAGCAGCGCCTGCCGCGAGCCGTCCGCGCCCAGCCCCAGGAAGATCTCGCCCGCGCCCTCGGCCATCACCTGCACCCCTCTTTCGAACACTGCGCGAGATGTGCAGGGCGGGCGCACGGCGGTCAAGTTCTCGACAGCGGCGCGGTTTTTGGCCAAGGCTGGCGCGCATGGGAGTGTCAGCGCCGTTCGTCCTGCTCGATGATGCCCGCGCCGGGGATGGGGCGGCCGATGCGCTGCTCTACGAGGCCCCGCGCGCGCTGTTCGTCGCGCACCGGCCGGAGGAGGTCGAGGGGGCGCTCGCGGCGGCCGAGGCGGCGCGGCGGGCCGAGGGTGGATCGCTCGCGGGGACGATCGCCTACGAGGCGGGGCTGGCGCTCGAGCCGAAGCTGGCGGGCCTCGCGGCGGGGCGCAGCGGCGCGGCCGGTCCGCTGGTGTGGCTCGGGTTGTTCGATGCCCCGCGCCGGATCGCCGCCGCCGAGGTGCCGGGCTGGCTCGCCGACAGGGCCGGGGGTGCGGGCACGCTGGGCCCGATGGAGCCGCAGCTCTCGCCCGGCGGCTACGCGGTCGCCTTCGCTGCCCTGCGCGAGGCGATCCACGCCGGCGACATCTACCAGGCGAACCTCACCTATCCGCTCGCCGGCTCGTTCCGCGGCGATCCGGTCGGGCTCTACGCCGCCCTGCGCGACGGGGCGCGGGCGGGCTATGGCGGGCTGATCTTCGACGGGGCGCACTGGCTCCTGAGCTTCTCGCCCGAGCTGTTCGTCGCGCTCTCCGGGCGCGAGGCCAAGGTCAAGCCGATGAAGGGCACGCGTCCCCGTGCCGCCGATCCCGCGGTGGATCGCGCGTGGGCCGAGGAGCTCGCGACCTCGGTCAAGGACCGCGCCGAGAACCTGATGATCGTCGACCTGATGAGGAACGACCTGTCACGCGTCGCCGAGCCCGGCAGCGTCCATGTCGATGCGCCCTTCGCGGTCGAGAGCTATCCGACCGTGCACCAGATGGTCTCGACGGTGCGCGCCCGCCTTGCCGAGGGGCAGGGCGCGATGGAGCTGGTGCGCGCGCTGTTCCCCTGCGGCTCGATCACCGGCGCGCCGAAGATCCGGGCGATGGAGCTCCTCGCCGAGATCGAACGCGACGCGCGCGGGCCCTATTGCGGCGCGATCGGCCGGATCGACGCGGAAGGCAACGCGGCCTTCAACGTCGCGATCCGCACCCTGCGCCTCACCCCCGTCGAGAACGGACAGGGGACCGCGGTGCTCGGGATCGGCTCGGCGATCGTCGCCGACAGCGAGCCGATGGCGGAACGCCGCGAGTGCGAGGTCAAGGCCGGCTTCCTGCGCCGCGCGGCGCCGGGGCTGACGGCGCCGCAATGCGACCTCATCGAGACGATGCGCTTCGAGCCCGAGGCCGGGATTGCGCTGCTCGAGGAGCACCTTGCCCGGATGAAGGCGAGCGCGGCGGCGCTCGGCTTCGCCTTCGATCGCCACGCGCTCAGGAACCAGATCCAGGCGCTGTGCTTCGAGCTCGACGCGCCCGCCAAGGTGCGCCTGCTGGTGGCGCGCAGCGGGGCGAGCGCGCTCGAAACCGCGCCGCTCCCCGCGCCCGCCAGCGAGCCCTTGCGCGTGGCGGCGCTGCCCCATCCGCTCGACCCGTCCGACTGGCGGCTCGCCCACAAGACCTCCGACCGCGGCTTCTACGAGGAGGCCGCGGCGGCGGCGCGAACGCTCGGGGCAGAAGAAGCGCTGCTGGTGCGCGCCGACGGGCTGATCACCGAGGGGAGCTACACCAACCTCTTCGCCCAAGGCCCGGACGGCGTGCTGCTCACCCCGCCGGTGAGCCTCGGTCTGCTCCCCGGCGTGCTGCGCGGGAGCTTGATCGCGCAGGGGAGAGCGCGCGAGGCGGAGCTGACGCTCGACGATCTGGCGCAGGGCTTCTGGCTCGGCAACGCGGTGCGCGGGCTGGTGCGTGCGGTGCTGGTGTGATCCCCCCCATCCTCTACGAAGACGGCGAGGCGCTGGTCATCGACAAGCCCGCGGGCCTGCCGGTCGACCGCCCGCGCAAGGGCGGGGCAAGCCTGGAGGATCACCTCGAGCGGCTGAAGCTCGGCTTCCAGCGCCCGCCGGTCGCGGTGCACCGGCTCGACACCGACACCTCCGGCTGCCTCCTGCTCGCGCGCAACCCCAAGGCGCTCGCCCGCTTCAACCGCGCCTTCGAGGAGCGGCTGGTGGGCAAGACCTATCTCGCGATCCTCGCCGGGCGTCCGCCGGGGACCTCGGGGACGATCGCGCTCGCACTCGCCAAGATCAGCTCGGCCGAGAAGGGCTGGCGGATGATCGCGGCGAAGAAGGGCAAGCCCGCTGTCTCGCACTGGGAGCTGGTGGAGGAGCTGGGCCCGCACAGCCTGATCCGCTTCCGCCCCGAGACCGGGCGGACGCACCAGTTGCGGGTCCACGCGCTCAAGGGGCTGGGGGCGCCGCTGCTCGGCGATCCGGTCTATGGCGCGGGGCCGGCCCAGGGCGCCCGGCGGACGATGCTCCATGCCGAGAGTCTCACCGTCGCCCGCCCCGGCAAGACCGCCATCGAGGCGCGCGCTCCGCTGCCGGCAGACTTCGTCGCATTCGGGGCGAACGATGGATGAGGATGCGCCCGAACCGCTGACCTCCCGCGCCCTGCGGCTCGCCAGCGAGAGCTTTCTCGCGGGCTCGGGGCCGGGCGGGCAGAACGCGAACAAGGTCGCGACCGAGGTCGAGCTGAGGGTCAACATCTTTGCCCTGCGCCTCGCCCCGCCGGTGTTCGCGCGGCTGAGGAAACTCGCGGGCGGGAAGCTCGCGGGGAACGGCGACCTGATCGTCACCTCGAAAGCCCACCGCACGCAGGAGGCGAACCGCCAGGATGCGCGCGACAAGCTCTCCGCCCTGCTCGAGGAGGCCCAGACCGAGCCCAAGCGGCGCGCCAAGACCCGCCTCAACCGGGTCGGCAAGACCGAGCGCCTCAAGGTCAAGAAGGCGCGCGGCACCGTCAAGGCGAACCGCGGCAAGCCTCGCGCGGGGGACTGGTGAGCCGCCTTGACTTTTCCCCGTGAATCGGCGAGAGGCGCGCCCGTGTGCGGTGTGCCGGCAAGTCCGGGCGCGCCGCGTTTGTTTTTTGACGCCCGCTACAACGCATCCGTGGGCCGACCCAGTTGACAGGAAACCGCCATGGCGAAGCCCACCACCGTCAAGATCCGCCTCGTCTCGAGCGAGGGCACCGGCTTCTTCTACGTGACCAAGAAGAACCCGCGCAACATCACCGAGAAGATGAGCTTCCGCAAGTATGACCCCGTCGCGCGCAAGCACGTCGAGTTCAAGGAAGCCAAGATCAAGTAAGATCGGCTCGGCGCGAGGCGCCCCCGACGGGCGGCCCGGCACGATAATTCATCGACAGTTCAAGCCCTCGGCCCTAGGCGCGTCGGCATGATCAAGCACATCTCCCCCGCCCGCACCCTGGTGCTGGGCCTCGGAGCCGGCGCGCTCGCGCTCGGCCTTGCCCCCGGAAATTCCGTCTCGCTGACCCCGCCCGCGGCCGCCCAGAGCACCGCCCAAGCGGGCGAGCTCGACCGCGTGGTCGGCGCGCTGCGAGCGATCTCGACGATGAAGGCGGACTTCACCCAGACCGACCGCCAGGGCCGCACCCTGCGCGGGACGATGACCTTGAAGCGCCCCGGCAAGATCCGCTTCGACTACGGCAAGGACGCGAACTTTCTCGTCGTCTCGAACGGCAAGTCGCTCTACGTGATCGATTACGAGGTCGCCCAGGTCGAGCGCTGGCCGATCGGCAACTCGCCGCTGGGCGCGCTGTTCGATCCGGACAAGGACGTGAAGCGCTTCGGCAAGCTGGTGAAGACCAGCGACCCCAATGTGCTGAGCGTCGAGGTGCGCGATCCCAAGAAGCCCGAATTCGGGATGATCACGCTGATCTTCGTGAAGAACGCCGCCGCGCCGGGAGGATTGCAGCTCACCCATTGGGTCGCGCTCGATGCGCAGAACAACCGCACCCGGGTCCAGCTCTCGAACCAAAAATACGGCGTCGCGGTCGCCGACAGCGCCTTCACCTTCAAGGATCCGCGCCGCACGGCCCGTCGCCCGGGGTGAACGGGTCGCGGATCAGCGGTTGTAGGAAAGCGACAGAAAAAGGTTTGCGTTCATCTGGCCGAAAGGCGCGCTGGGCTATCCAGTGTGAACAAGGCGGGCCGAAGGGAGGTTTCCCCCCTGTTGCCCACCCTTCGAAAGGGCCGGCCTTGTACAAGCGTGACGAACGCTCCATGGAACCCTCGACCCACCGCCCCCGGGTCGAGGGTTTTTTGTTTCTTGTTTGCTTGTTTGGCCCTCAAGCGCCGGGCGCGGCCCATCCGGGCCGCTTGGCTGTCCTCGCATAAGGTCGGGCGGCCGTTCGGCCTTGCGGTCGCTGCGCGACCGAATCAGAGTGCCCGCGCCAGCTTTGCCCTCACTTCTTCCAGCCGAGCGCCTCGGTCATGATCGTGTAGATCATGTTCTGCTCGATCACCCCGTGCGCGCGCGCGGCACCCGGGCCGGTGGCGAAGAGCGCGACATCCTCGCCGCCGTGCGTCTCCGCGCCGGTCGGGACGAGCGATTGCTGCCGCGCCTCGAGACCGGTCTCGGGCACAGGCCGCTCGCCCTTCACCGCGCCGGGGCCGTTGGCATAGCCGAGCGTCGTGTAGGGCTTGCCGTCGAGCGCCGGAGTCGGGTCGCCCTCCTTCAGGGCCCCCGCGTGGTCGCCGTCGCCGCCGCCCGGCGGGGGGACGACCAGCCCGAGGATCGGGTTGCCGCGCACCGGGTAGCCCGCGATCGTGAAGACGTGGCTGTGATCGGCGGTGACGAGAATCAGCGTCTCCTTCGGATCGGTGTGGTCGACCGCGTATTGCACGGCCTTCGCGAATTCGACCGCCTCCTCGAGCGCATAGCCCGCGCGGCCCTCGTGATGCGCATGGTCGATCCGCCCGCCCTCGACCATCAGGTAGTAGCCGTCCCGGTCGCCCTTGAGCCGCTCGATCGCCTGCGCGGTCATGTCGGTGAGGGTCGGTTCGGCGGGGTTGCGCTTGGGGTCGGCCATGTAGCCGAGATGGCTCGGGTTGAAGAGCCCGAGCACCGGCCGGTTCTTGGGCGCGGCGGCGAGGGAGGCGGCGTCCTTGACGACCACGCCGCCGGTCCGCGCCGCCCACGCGGCGGGAAGATCCGCCGCCGGATCGGCGCGCCGTCCGCCGCCGTTCTTGCCGTAGAACATCCCCGTCCCGCCACCCAGCGCAACGTCGAACTGCGCCTCGGCGAGCTGGAGCGCGATGTCCTTGCAGCCCTGGCCCTGCTGGGCGGCCGGGATGTTGGTGTCACTCTCCCAGTCGCGGTCGGCGATGTGGGCGTAGACGGCGGCGGGGGTGGCGTGGGTGATGCGCGTGGTGGTGACGATCCCGACCGCGAGCCCGCGCTTCTTCGCCTCCTCGCCCATCGTCGGCAGCTGGTGCGCGAGCGCCTCGCTGCACACGCCGCGCGTCGCCTCGGGACCGATCCCGAGCACGCCGATGCGGGTCTTCACCCCGGTGTTGATCGCGGAGGCCGTCCCCGCGCTGTCGGGCACCTGGGCGTTGGTGTTGTAGGTCTTGACCAGCGCGACCTGCGGGAATTTCTCGAAGCTGAGCTGGTTCTCCTCGCCCGTCTCCCCGCGCTTCTGGCCCTCGTAGATGCGCGCCGCGGTGATGGTCGAGATGCCCATGCCGTCGCCGATGAACAGGATGACGTTCTTCGCTTTCGGCTCGGCCGGGGGGCGCTTCTCCTTGGCGAGCGCGGGGGCGGCGGCGGTGCTGGCGAGCAGCAGGGCGGCGAGGATCGTGCGGGTCATGGCGGGTCTCTCCCAAGCAGTCGCCCGGCTCTATCGCGCGCTCATGCGACATGAAAGTGAAAGCTGGAGAGTCCTTGCTGTCCTATCGCTTCGCTACTTGAGGACGGGGGCCGGCTACCCTAAGTCCCGCCCCATGCTCACCGTCGCCACCTGGAACATCAACTCCGCGCGCCTGCGCGTCGGGCTGATCGAGAAGCTCCTCACCGAGGCCTCGCCCGACATCCTGTGCCTCCAGGAGATCAAGTGCGAGAGCCACCTCTTCCCCGCCGAGGCGCTGGCGAACCTCGGCTACGTCCACCAGGCGGTGAGCGGGCAGAAGGGCTACCACGGCGTCGCCACCGTCAGCCGCGTGCCGATCCGCGAGCTCGCCCGCCACGACTGGCAGGACAATGGCGAGGCGCGGCACATCGGGGTCGAGGTGATCGGCAAGGACCTCGTCGTCGAGAACGTCTACGTCCCCGCCGGCGGCGACGTGCCCGACCGCGAAGTGAACCCCAAGTTCGGCCAGAAGCTCGATTTCCTCGGCAGGATGACGAAGTGGGCCGACACGCTCGACCGCCCCACGCTGATCGTCGGCGACTTCAACATCGCCCCGCTCGAAAGCGACGTGTGGAGCCACAAGCAGCTCCTCAAGGTCGTCAGCCACACGCCGATCGAGGTCGAGACGCTGGGCAGGTTCCGCGACGCGCACGGCTGGGTCGACATCGGCCGCGAGCACGTGCCGCATCCGGGGCGCTACTATTCCTGGTGGAGCTATCGCAATCCGGGGTGGAAGGAGAACGACAAGGGCCGCCGGCTCGACCACATGTGGGCCTCGCCCGAACTGGCGAAGCAGGCGACCGGGCACCGCGTGCTGGAGGAGGCGCGCGCGTGGGACCAGCCCTCGGACCACGTCCCGCTGATCACGGAGCTCGACCTCTGAATTCGGGCCCCTCTCCCGCCCGCCGCGCCGCGCAGGCGGTCGACGGCTTGCGCCACGGCTGGCCGCTGGCCTTCGCGGGCGGACCCACGCTGCTCCCGGTCGAGACCGCCATCGCGCAAGGGGCGAGTGCGCCGCAGATGCTGATCTCCGCCGCGCGCGCCGCCACCCTGAAGCTGGCGAACCAGCGCGAGGCCGCCGTCCCGCACGCGCCGGTCCTCATCGCCGGGGGCGAGGACTTTACCCTGCGCGACGCCCTGCCGATCGCCGATCCGGCGCTCGACCTCGGCAATCCGCTCAAGGGCCCGTTCAAGGCGGTGCCTTGCGACTGGGCCGAGACCGCCGCCGCCGCGCTCGAACTGGCGCGGATCGCGGGCATCCTTCCGGCCTTCCTCGTCGATCCCGTCGAAGCGGGCGAGGCAGTGCCGATCTCCAGCGACGACCTCGCCGCCTATGCCGATGCCGGTCAGTTGCGGATCGTCACCCGCGCGCGCCTTCCCGTCGCCGCCTGCGAGGACGCCGAGATCGTCGCCTTCCGCTCCAACGCCGACCTGCGCGAGCATGTCGCGCTCGTCATCGGCAGGCAGTCGGGCGACCGCCAGCCGCTCGTGAGGCTCCATTCCGAATGCCTCACCGGCGATATCCTCGGCAGCCTCAAGTGCGACTGCGGCCCGCAACTCGACGCCGCGCTCCACGCGATGGCTGCCGAGGCGCGCGATAGCGGCGGATGGGGCGTGCTCCTCTACATGCGGCAGGAGGGGCGCGGGATCGGCCTCGTCAACAAGCTGCGCGCCTATCGCCTCCAGGACCAGGGCTTCGACACGGTCGAGGCCAACCAGCGCCTCGGCCTCCCCGACGAGGCGCGCGACTTCCCGGTGGCGGCGCGGATGCTCGCGCTGCTGGGGTCGACGACCATCCGCCTCCTCACCAACAACCCCGCCAAGGTGCGCGCGCTCGAGGCGGCGGGGATTACCGTGAGCGAGCGGGTCCCGCACCAGCTCCCCGAGAACCCCCACAACGCGCGCTATCTGGCGACGAAGCGCGACCGCTCGGGGCACCTGCTGATCTGAGGACCGTCTCGGCCACCGGCCTCGAAGCGATCGACTTCTCTTCGTCGCCCCGGACAAAGCGGACACCCTGTCCGCTATGCGCGAGCGGGCATTCAGACCAAATTACAAGATGATAATTCGCCTCCCGCCAAGCGGACGGACAGCGTGGTGCGGCGCGAAATCACGCCTCGGTCACTCACCGGCCTCGCAGGCCGGGCAGAACGATGAGAAGGAACCGGCAGCAAGGCTATCAGCGACATCTGACGTAGGAAACGGAGACGGAAAAGTCCGCATTCGTGGCCGGAGCGCGAGAACCTGCCAGTCTGGAAGCGACCCCGGAGCGGACATCGCACGGGCCCACCCCCAGCCCCTCCCGCAGGCGGGAGGGGAGCGAGACTTAGCGCGCCGTAGGTGCGCTTAGTCGCAGCGGGGTGGGCATGAGGGAGCGTCCGGAAACCACCCACTTGCCGACACCAGCGCAGCAGGCCGGCATCCCCGCGACCGGACATCCGGCCCGCCTCTCCGGCAGGCCGCCAGCCTCAGCGCGTCTCGTACTGCTTGATCCCCGCCGCGATGCGGTTGCCCTGCATCACCACCCGCGAGGCGGTCCAGTCGGCGAGGAACACGCTGCTGCGGGTGAGGCCGGGGACGAAGCGGGCCTCGTTGTTCTCGACCCTGAGGCCGTCCGAGGAGTGCAGCAGGTCCTCCGCGCCCAGCGCGATGAAGGCCGAGTGGTTCTCCTTGTCGGCGCCCTGGACGAACCAGTTGCCCGCGATCCGGCCGATGCTTCCCGCGGGCAGGTCGATCATGTAGTTGGTCGCGCGGCCGTTCGCGTCGTCGAAGCTGTTGCCCTCGATCACCACCTCGGCGCTCCGCGCCTTGACGTAGTGCCCGCCCATGCCGCGCTCGAAGCGGCTCTCGCGCACGGTCAGCGAGCCGTAGTTGCCGATGTAGATCGAATGCGCGCAGCCGGCCGAGTTCTCGCAGGTGCCGAGCCCCGAGAAGGTCGAGCGGATGATGAAGATGCGGCTCGACGGGTCGTCGGCGGTGAGGATGCCCTGCTCGCTGTTCTGGAAGCGCGCATGGGCGACGTTGAGCGCCCCCTTCTCGAGCCGGATGCCCGCCCCGTTGCCGTCGGGCACCTTGATGTTGCTGAAGGTGATTCCGCGAATCTCGGCGCCGATCCCGCGCAGGACGAAGGCCGCCTTGCCCTCGCAGGCGCGCGCCATGAAGGTCACGCTGCCGGGCTCGGCCGCCTCGTAGATGATCACCCCCTGCTCCTGCACCGCGCACTGGCGGTAAGTGCCCGGCGCGATGCGGATCGTGGCGCGGGCATTGCCGACCGCGTTCACCGCCTCCTGGAGGGTCGCGAACCTCTGCCCCGTCTCGGCAATCGTGAAGGCGTCGGGCACGGGCTGCGCCTGGACGACGGCGAGCGGCAGGGCGAGCGCGACGGCAAGGGCGAACGCGCGGGGGACGATCTTGGGCATGGGGCGATGATATCATGTGCGGCCCCGGTAACCATCGGATGCGAAGGGGGTGTGCCCATTTGGCACTTGGCGTCGGGGGCCGGGCTTGGCTAAACCGCTGGGCAAGCAGACGGAGCCGGCGAGGCTCCGCCCCCACCCCTGAGAGGAGAGACCCGATATGCGTAGCCTCAAGACCCTCGTCGTGCTGGCGGCCCCCGTGCTGATGCTCGCCGGCTGCGGCAGCGCCGATGACGCCTCGACCGAGGCGAGCGCCGACACCGTCGAGATGCCCGCCGACAGCGCGCTCGCGCCGGTCACCGACGCGCCGGTCGCCGATCCGACGGCGACCGCCACCGACACCGCCGCGCCCGAGGCGACCACCACCGAGACGGCCGATGCCGCCGCGAATGTCGCTGCCGCTGCAGCCGCCGCAGCCGAGGAAAGCCCGGCTCCGGCCGAGTGAGCCGCTGCCGCGTGCCGCTGCGCCCGACCCTTGCCGCCGCGCTCGCGCTCGCCTGCGCCCTCGCCGCCTGCGGCAGCGAGCGGGCGAGCGCGCCCGGCGAGGTCAGCCCGGGCGAGGCCAGGGCGCTCGAGGACGCCGCCTCGATGCTCGACGAGCGCAAGCTCCCGCCCGAGGCGATCCCCACCGACGCGCCGAGCGCCGCTCCCTCGGCTGCGCCCGCCGAAATGACAGGCGACACCGCGCCCGCGCAGCCCTAGGCCGCCCGGGCGCCGCGCCTTCTCCCTATCAAGGATTACGACGATGAACGCCCCCGCCACGCTCTCCGCCCCGCACAACGCCGGGATGGACGAGGAAACCTTCGAGCAGTTCGCCGAGCAGCTCACCCGCTATGTCCGCGAGCGGCTGATCCCCGCGGAAGCCCAGGTGATCGCCGACGACCGCATCCCCGAGGAGATCCTGAACGAGATGCGCGAGATGGGGCTGTTCGGCCTCTCCGTGCCCGAGGAGTACGGCGGCGCGGGGCTCAACATGACGCAATACGCCCGCGTCGTGAACATCATGGCCTATGCCGCGCCCGCCTATCGCTCGATCTTCTCGATCAACGTCGGGATGTTCGCGAGCGCGCTCAAGAACGGGGCGACCGAGGGCCAGAAGGCCGAGTGGTATCCGAAGATCGCGGAAGGGAAGATCGCCTGCTTCGGCCTCACCGAGCCGGGCTCGGGGAGCGATTCCGCCGGGCTCCAGACCACCGCCGTGCCCGATCCCGAAGGCAACGGCTGGATCCTCAACGGCACCAAGCGCTACATCACCAACGCCCCCCATGCCGATGTGGCCCTCATCATGGCGCGGACAGCCAAGGAGGCGCTGCCCAAGAACGCACACGTCAGCGCCTTCCTCGTGCCGATGGACTCGCCCGGCGTCTCGCGCGGCTCGCCGGACAAGAAGATGGGCCAGTCGGGCTCGCACATCTCCGACATCATGCTCGACGACGTGCGGGTGCCGGGTGACGCGCTGCTCGGCGGAGAGACCGGCAAGGGCTTTGTCTTCGCGATGAAGAGCCTCGACAACGGGCGCATTTCGGTCGGCGCGGCGGCGACCGGCTATGCCCGCCGGGCGCTCGATTCGGCGCTGCGCTATGCCAACGAGCGCAAGGCCTTCGGCGAGCCGATCGCCAACTTCCAGCTGATCCAGCAGATGCTCGCCGACAGCGAGATCGAGATCTATGCCGCAGAGAGCATGATGAAGGACGTGACCGCCCGCGCCGACCGGGGCGAGAACATCCTCGTCAAGGCCGCCGCCTTCAAGGTCTTCGCGTCCGAGATGTGCGGCCGGGTGGTCGACCGCGTGGTGCAGATTTACGGCGGCGCGGGCTACCTCGCCGAATACGACGCCGAGCGCTTCTTCCGCGACGCGCGCATCTACCGCATCTACGAGGGCACGACGCAGATCCTCCAGCTCCAGATCGCCAAGCACATGCTGCGCGAGTGGGCGGCCAACGCGTAAGATGTATCAACTTCTCAATGACCTCTCCATCGTCGAAGTCTCGAGCTTCGTCGCCTCGCCCACCGCGGGGCTCTATTGCGCGCAGATGGGCGCGGAGGTGATCCGCGTCGACCACAAGGCGGGCGGGCTCGATTACAACCGCTACATGCTCACCCGCGAGGGGCGCTCGCTCTCGTGGGAGAACTTGAACCGCGCCAAGAAGTCGGTGGCGCTCGACCTGCAATCCCCCGAGGGGCGCGAGCTGCTGGTCGAGTTGGCGAGCACGGTCGGCCAGTGCATCACCAACCTGCCCGAGCACAGCTTCCTCAGCCACGCCGCGATGCAGGCGAAGCGCGCCGACATGGTGAGCCTCAGGATCATGGGCTGGCACGACGGGCGGCAGGCGATGGACTTCACGGTGAACGCCGCCTCGGGTTACCCGCTGATGTGCGGGCCGGAGGAGTGGGACCCGGCCACCGCCCCGCCGGTCAACCAGGTGCTCCCCGCGTGGGACTTCATCACCGGGGCCTACGGCGCCTTCGCGATGCTCGCCGCGCTGCGCCACCGCGACCGCACGGGCGAGGGCAGCGAAGTGCGCCTGCCGCTGGGCGACGTCGCGATCGGGACGATGGCCAACGCCGGACTCATGGCCGAGGTGCTCTACCGCGGCGGTGACCGCGAGCGGCTCGGCAATGCGATCTGGGGCGCCTTCGGGCGGGATTTCCGCAGCAGGGACGGGGTGAGGTTCATGGTCGCCGCGCTGACGCCCAAGCAGTGGTCGGGGCTGGTGAAGGCCTTCGGGGTCGCGGACGGCATCGCCGCGCTCGAGGCCCGGCACGGTGTGCGCTTCGCCGATGGCGACACCCCGCGCTTCACCCATCGCCGCGCGCTGTTCGACCTGTTCCAGCAGGCGGCGGACGGCATGGACTACGCCGAGCTCGAAGCGCGCATGGCCGCCGAGGCCTGCACCTTCGAGCGCTACCGCACCGCCTACGAGGCGGCGAACGACCCGGTGCTGGTCGCGGAGAACCCGCTGTTCGGCCCCTCGCCTGCCAACCCGAGCGGGTTCGAATATCCTGCCACCCGAAGCTTCGCGAACCTGCCGGGCCGCGCGGCGGGCGACCCCCGGCCCGCGCCCTGTCTCGGCGAGCATTCCGAGGAGGTGCTGGCGGAGAAGCTCGGGCTGTCCTCGGGCGCGATCGGCAGGCTGGTCGACGCGGGGACGGTGGCGCTGAGCGACAAGTGACACCACACCCGTTCGTGTCGAGCGGTTGCGAAGCACTGCCGAAGGCAGAACTCGAGACACATCAGCACGAACGGTTCTCGACTGCGCTCGAACCGAATGGAGAGTAGAGATAATGACCAGACGCGCCGCCATCTGCACCCCCCTGCGCACCCCGGTGGGCAAGTTCCAGGGCGGTCTCGCCAGCCTCAATGCGGGCGAGCTTGGCGCGGTGATCCTCAAGGCGCTGATCGAGCGCAGCGGCATCGACCCGAGCCAAGTCGACGACGTCGTCTTCTCGCAGGGCTACGGCAATGGCGAGGCGCCCGCGATCGGCCACTGGAGCTGGCTGGCAGCGGGTCTGCCCATCGAGGTGCCGGGCTTCCAGCTCGACCGGCGCTGCGGATCGGGGGTGCAGGCGGTCGCGACCGCGGCGATGATGGTCGAGACCGGCATGGCCGACGTGGTGGTCGCGGGCGGGGTCGAATCGATGTCGAACGTCGAGCACTACACCCTCGCCGCGCGCGGGGGCGTGCGGATGGGCGACATGGTGCTCCACGACCGCCTCTCGCGGGGCCGGGTGATGAGCCAGCCGGTCGAGCGCTTCGGGGTCATCACCGGGATGATCGAGACGGCGGAGAATCTCGCCAAGGATTACGGCATCACCCGCGAACAGGCCGACGAATTCGCGGTCCGTTCGCACCAGAACGCCGCGCGCGCCTGGGCCGAGGGCAAGTTCGCCGAGCAGCTCGTCCCGGTCGCGATCCCGCAGCGGAAGGGCGACGCGATCATCTTCGACCACGACGAGGGCTACCGCGCCGACGCCAGCACGGAGACCCTCGGCAGGCTCGCCCCCATCGACCTCCGCCGCGACCCGCAAGCTATTGTAACGGCAGGCAATGCCAGCCAGCAGAACGACGCGGCGGCGGCCTGCCTGGTGGTTGCCGAGGACAAGCTCGAGGCGCTCGGCCTCACCCCGATGCTGTGGTTCGGCGGCTGGGCGGCGGCGGGCTGCGACCCGGCGCGCATGGGGATCGGCCCGGTCCCCGCTGTCGAGCGTCTCTTCGCGCGCCGGGGCTACAGCTGGGACGATATCGGGCTCGTCGAACTCAACGAGGCCTTCGCGCCGCAGGTGCTCGCAGTGCTCAAGGGGTGGGGCTGGTCCGAGGACGATTCGCGCCGCGAGATCCTCAACGTCAACGGCTCGGGCATCTCGCTCGGCCACCCCATCGGAGCTACGGGAGGGCGGATCCTTGCCGACATGGCGCACGAGATGCACCGGCGCGGGGTGCGCTACGGCCTTGAAACCATGTGCATCGGCGGCGGTCAGGGCATCGCCGCGGTGTTCGAGCTGGCCGCATGAGCTTCGAGGCGTGGATCGGGCGTGAGGCGCGCGCCAGGGACCGCCTCGACGAGGGGCTGGCCCACCGCTGGCTCGCCACCTTCGACTTGCCGCGCCCCCATCCGCCGGTCATGCCGCAGGGCATCCACTTCGCGCTGTGCACCCCCGAGGCGCCCTCGGCGGCGCTGGGGGAGGACGGGCATCCGGCGCGGGACGATACACCCCGGAGCTTCCTCCCGCCTTTCCCGCTGCCGCGCCGGATGTGGGCCTCGAGCAAGATCGCCTTCCACGCCCCCATCGCCATCGGCGCGGTGATCGAGCAGGTCAGCCGCATCGCCGCGATATCCGAGAAGCAGGGCTCGACCGGGCCGCTCGCCTTCGTCGATGTTGCACGTGAAACATTCGCCGATGGCACGCTGGCGGTGGTCGAGACCCAGTCTATCGTCTACCGGGAGGCGGCTGGCGGGGGTCTGGCGCTGTCTCCGCCCCCCTTAACCGAGGCGAGCTTCTCGCCCGATAGCTGGGAGGCGCACCGCACCCTCGTTCCCGACGCGCGGCTGCTGTTCCGCTACTCGGCGCTGACCTTCAACACCCACCGCATCCACTACGACGCGCCCTACGCCCGCGAGGTCGAGCGCTACCGCGGCCTCGTGGTGCATGGCCCGCTGATCGCGAGCCTGCTGCTGCAACTGGCAGCGCGCGAACTCGGCGAGAACCGCTTGCGGAGCTTCGCCTTCCGCGGCCTCTCGCCTGCCATCGCCGGCGAGCCGCTGCACCTCGTCATGCGCAATGGCGAGGCGGGTTACGACCTCGCCGCCTTCGCCGAGGACGGCCGGCAGGTGACGCAGGCGAGCGCGGGGGTCTGAACCTTCGTCATTGCGAGGAAGGTCGAACCTGCTCGACCTGACGAAGCAATCCATGGCCGGCGCTCGCGAGGGCAGGACCGGGGCAATGGATCGCCGCGTCGCTGCGCTCCTCGCGATGACGACTAGACTTCGAAGTCCTTGATCGGCTTCAGCATCCCATAACTCTCCTTGACCGGCGCGCGGCCCAAGTCGGGGAAGTCGATCGCCTCGGGCGCCTCGTGCGTGTCGGGAACCCGCGAGAGGAGGTCGCGGATCAGGGTCAGGCGCCCGCGCCGCTGGTCGTTGAAGTCGACCAGCGTCCAGGGCGCGTGGCGGGTGTGGGTCGCCTTCAGCATCGCCTCGCGCGCCTTGGTGTAGGCATCGTACTGGTGACGTGCGGCAAGGTCGACCGGCGACAGCTTCCAGCGCTTCAGCGGGTCCTCGAGCCGCTCGCGCAGGCGCGCTTCCTGCTCGCTCTGGTCGGCCGCGAGCCAGTACTTGAAGAGCAGGATACCGTCCTCGACGAGCAGCTTCTCGAACTTCGGCGCGGCCTTGAGGAAGGCGGCGACTTCGGCCTCGCTGGCATAGCCCATCACCTTCTCGACCCCGGCGCGGTTGTACCAGCTGCGGTCGAAGAGCACGATCTCGCCCGCGGCGGGGAGGTGCGCGACGTAGCGCTGGAAGTACCACTGGCTCGTCTCCGCCTCGGTCGGCCTGGGCAGCGCCACGGTGCGGCACTGGCGCGGGTTGAGGGCATGGCGCACCGCGCCGATCGCGCCGCCCTTGCCCGCGGTGTCGCGCCCCTCGAAGAGCACCACGATCCGCGCGCCGGTCAGCTTCGCCCAGCGCGCCATGCTGACCAGCTCCAATGTCAGCGGTTCGAGCGCCGCCTCGTATTCCTTGCGCTTCATCCCCATCGGCGTTTGTCCTCACCGCAAAAGAATAGTATCAACTGAAACCATATGGACAGGCTCGCAGACCCCCGCCCCGATTTCGCCACCCTGCCAGACATGGCGGAGGATGTCTTCACCGCGCCGCTCGCGCGCCCCGCGCACGTCGGCGCGGACTGGCTCGAGCCCGCGCAGACCGCCTACACGGCCGAGGACAACAAGGTGTGGGACGACCTCTTCGCGCGGCAGATGGAGGTGCTCCCCGGCCGCGCGTGCAGCGCCTTCCTCGCGGGGCTCGACAAGCTCGACCTGTCGCGCGGGGGCATCCCGGAGTTCGGGGCGCTGTCGGAGGAGCTCGGCGCGCTCACCGGGTGGAGCGTCGTGCCGGTGCCGATGCTGATTCCCGACCACGTGTTCTTCTGGCACCTCGCCAACCGGCGCTTCCCGGCGGGGAACTTCATCCGCACGCGCGAGTGCCTGGACTACATCGAGGAGCCCGACGTCTTCCACGACGTGTTCGGTCACGTGCCGATGCTCACCGACCCCACCTATGCCGACTACATGCAGGAATATGGCCGCGCCGGGTGGAAGGCGATGCGCTACAACCGGCTGAAGGCGCTGGGGGCGCTCTACTGGTACACGGTCGAGTTCGGGCTGATCGAGGAGGCGGGAAGCGTGCGCGCCTACGGGGCAGGGATTCTCTCCGGCCCGACCGAGGCGCGGTTCGCGGTGGAGGCCGAGAGCCCCAACCGGATCATGCTCAACGTCGACCGGGTGATGCGCACCGACTACGTCATCAGCGACCTGCAACCGACCTATTTCGTGATCGAGAGCTTCGCCGATCTCTACCGCCAGACGGTCGAGCGCGACTTCGACCGGCTCTACCGCAGCCTGCCGGCGGGCTTCACCTATGCGAACTCTGCGGTGATCGATGTCGACAACGTGCTGCACCGGGGGACGCAGGAGTATCACCTGCGCGGCGGGCGCGGCAGCGGGGCGAGGCCGGTCTAGGCTCTCACAAGTCGGCGCGCGATGGCGTGATACAGCACCAGCGCCGCCCCCGTCGCGGCAAGCGCTATGCCGAGGCTGACCAGCGAGAGGCTGCCGATCATCGTTCCGTCATTGGCGATCTCGCCCGCCACCACCGAGACGAGGAGGCCCAATGCCATCTGGCGCAGGATGTCGCCCGGCGCCTCGGTCCGCGCGAGGATCGAGGCCAGCCAGCCCAGACTTGCCCCCAACACGATCAGCACCAGCAACGCCATTTCTTCAAGTCTCCGGGGAGGGAGGGCTCGCATGGTGCGAGCCTGTCCCCCTCCAATGAGCGGGGCCGCAAGCGGTTCCGGCGAATGTGACGCTTATCCGAGGGTCAGCCAGGCGAGGCCCGCGGCGCCGAGCATGATGCGGTACCAGGCGAAGGGTGCGAAGCCGACGCGGGTGATGATCGTGACGAAGGCCTTCACCACCACCAGCGCGGTCACGAAGCCCACCGCGGAGCCGATCGCGATCAGCTCGAAATCGTGCCCCGTCAGCCCCCCGCCCTGCTTGTAGAGCTGGTAGACGGTCGCCCCCGAGAGGGTCGGGACGGCGAGGAAGAAGCTGAACTCGGCCGCGGTCTTGCGGTCGACCCCGAAGGCCATCGCCCCGAGGATCGTCGCGCCCGAGCGGCTCACCCCCGGGATCATCGCGAGGCACTGGACGAGGCCGACGAGGATCGCGGTCCGCAATGGCACGCCCGCGACCCCCGGCCCGGTCGCGGGCGGGTTCGCCCAGCGCTCGATGGCGAGGATCGCGACCCCGCCCACGATCAGCGTCCAGCACACCAGCACCGCGTTGCCGAGCATCGTCTCGATGATGTCCCCGAAGGCGAGGCCGAGGATCACCGCCGGGAAGAAGGCGACGAGGATGTTGCGCACGAAGGCGAGCGCGCCCTGCTCGAGGCCGAACAGGCCCTTGGCCACGTCCCAGAAGGTCCGCCAGTAGAGCACCACGATGGCGAGGATCGCGGCCGGCTGGATGGCGATGTTGAACACCTCCCAGTCGGCCTGGTCGAATCCGAGCAGCTCGGTCGCGAGGATCAGGTGCCCGGTCGAGGAGACGGGGAGGAACTCGGTCAGGCCCTCGAGGATGCCGAGGAGGATGGCGGCCAGCGTGTCGGTCATAGCGGCGGTGCTTCGACGAGCGCGGGGGGAGTGTCAAACCGAAAAGGCCCGCCCCACATCGGGAGCGGGCCTCCGAGGCGCACGCCGCTCGGCCCGCCTTGGGACGGGCCGCGAGCGCACGCGCGCGAGCCGCAGGCGCTCAAGCCCGCAGGGCTTGAAGCTGCGCCGAGGACGTGCCCGCGGAGGCGGGCACGCAAACAGGAAGGTCTCACCAGATGCGCACGCGCTCCTCGGGCGGGAGGTAGAGCTTGTCGCCCGGCTTCACGCCAAAGGCCTCGTACCATTCGTCGAGGTTCCGGACGACGCCATTGACCCGGTATTCCTCGGGGCTGTGGCTGTCGGTGCGCAGGCGGTTCCTGTAGTTCTCCTCGCGCTGGGTCGAGCGCCACACCTGCGCCCAGGCGAGGAAGAAGCGCTGGTCGCCGGTGAGGCCGTCGATCACCGGGACCTCCTTGCCCTTCGTGGCGAGCTTGTAGGCGCGCCAGGCCATGCTGAGCCCGCCGACGTCGCCGATGTTCTCGCCGAGCGTCAGGCGCCCGTTGACGCAGGTCTTGCCCTCATCGAGCGGGCAGAAGGCGTTGTACTGCGCCACCAGCCGGTCGCCGAGCTTGTCGAAGGCGGCGCGGTCGGCGTCGGTCCACCAGTTGCGCAGGGCGCCGCTCGCGTCGGACTTCGAGCCCTGGTCGTCGAAGCCGTGGCCGATCTCGTGCCCGATCACGCCCCCGATTGCGCCGTAGTTCACCGCGATGTCGTTGGAGAGCGCGAAGAACGGCTGCTGGAGGATGCCGGCGGGGAAGACGATCTCGTTCTTTACCGGGTTGTAGTAGGCGTTGACCGTCTGCGGCAGCATCCCCCACTCGGTGCGGTCGACCGGCGCGCCGAGCTTGGCGACATTGTCGGCCTGCGCCCAGGCGGCGGCGGCCATGCGGTTGGCGAGCGGGTTGCCGGGGCTGATCGCGAGGCCCTCGTAGGTCTCGAGATTGGGGCGGTAGCCGATCTTCGGGTCGAAGCTCGCGAGCTTGGCATGGGCCTCGGCCTTGGTGGCGGGGCTCATCCACCTGATCTCGTCGATCGATTGCCCCAGCGACCTGCGCAGGTTCGCGACCAGTTCGTCCATCGCCGCCTTGTTCTCGGGCGGGAAGTAGCGCGCGACATATTCCTTGCCGACCAGCTCGCCGATCAGGCTCTCGGTCTCGCCGATCGCGCGCTTCCAGCGCGGGCGCTGTTCGGGGGTGCCGGTCAGGGTCTTGCCGTAGAAGGCGAAGCGCGCGTCGTCGAAGCGCCTGGGGAGGACCGCGGCGTTCGACGAGAGGAACTCCTTGACCATCCACGCCTGCAAGGTCGCGGGCGCCGTCTCGCCGAGCAGCGCGAACATCCCCGGCAGGCCGCTCCCGGTCTTGGCGCGGGTCGCCGGGTCGAGCCTGTTCTTCGCGACCGCCGCGTCGCTCAGGGGCATCAGGCTGACGAGGAAGCCGGGGCTCTTGGCGATCCCGATCTTCCACATCATCGCGGCGACCGGCACCTTGCCGGCGATCGCGTTCAACTCCTCGGCGGTCAGCAGGTTGTAGGTGAGGTCGCGGTTGCGCCGCACCGCGCGGTCCCAGGCGATGCCGCGGGCGATGCCGTCCTCGAAGGCGTAGACCGCCTCGGCCGCCGCGGCGGGGTCGGCATAGCCCGCCTCGCCGAGCAGGAAGGCGAGATAGGCCTTGTACCTGGCCTGGATCGCGCGGCCCTTCTCGGTGGTGTCGAGGTAGTAGTCGCGGTCGGGCAGGCCGAGCCCGCCGAAGCCGACGCTGGCGATCTGGCGGTCGGGCTGCTTGGCGTCGATGGTGACGCCCGCGCTCACCGGGCTGGCGAAGCCCGGCTCGGCCCACAGCATCGCCAGCTGGTCGAGCGTGGTCGCGGCAAAGATACGGTCGAGATAGGGCCGCGCCGGGGCGAGGCCCGCCCGCTCGATCGCTTCGGTGTCGAGGAAGCTGCGGTAGGTGTCGAGGATGCGGCGCTCGTCGCCCGAGAGGCTCGCGGGGTCCTTCGCGGCGAGCTCGTCCATCAGCGCCTTGACGTCGGCGGTGCTCTTCTCGCCGAGCAGCACGAAGGCGCCGATCCGACTGAACTCGGCCGGCAACGGGTTGGCGTCGATCCAGCGCTTGTTGGCATAGGCGTTGAAGTCGTCGCCGGGCTTCACGTCGGTGGCGAGATAGCCGGGGTCGAAGCCCCACTTGCCGAAGCTGATCGTCGGCAGCGGCGCGGCGGTGACCGAGGCGGGCGAGCCTTGCGCGAGGGTGTCGGTGCCCTCCTCGTGGCCGTGGCCGTCGTCGGCGAAGGCGGGGCTCGCCAGCGCGAACAGGCTCGCCCCGAAGAGGGCAGCGGTCTTGTGGATCATGTGATTCGCGAGTCCCTGAGAATGGCGCCAGAATGGCGGCGGCGCGTCACACTAACGTCACACAAGGCGAAGGGTTGCGCTTCGTCGAGCACCAGCGCGGTTCGTCGATTGGGAAGCGGTCGTTTGGCGGCCACCTTCGGTGGCGCAGACCACCCACCCCGCCTCCCCACCCGGCCACCAATGATACCATCAGACTATGGTGGCCGGGTGGGGAGGCGGGGCGGGTGGTCTGCGGTTCGCGCCAGCGAACCCTGCAATCAGGCCGCGTCCGCCGCGAATTGCAGCCTTGCCAGCCGCGCATAAAGCCCGCCCGCCTTGCTCAGCGCCTCGTGGGTGCCCTGTTCGACGATCCGGCCCTCGTCGAGCACCACGATGCGGTCGGCGGCGCGGACGGTGGCGAGGCGGTGGGCGATGACCAGCGTGGTGCGGTCCTTCATCAGCCCGTCCAAGGCCTGCTGGACGAGCTGCTCGCTCTCGGCATCCAATGCGCTGGTCGCCTCGTCGAGGAGCAGGATCGGCGCGTCGCGCAGCAGCGCGCGGGCGATCGCGACGCGCTGCTGCTGCCCGCCCGAGAGCTGGGTGCCGCCCTCGCCCAGATAGGTGTCGAGCCCGTTGGGCAGCGCGCGCAGGAAGCTCTCGGCATTGGCGGCGCGGGCGGCCTGCCAGATGTCGGCGTCGGTGGCGTCCCACCGGCCGTAACGCAGGTTGTCGCGGGCGTTGGCGCTGAACAGCACCCCGTCCTGCGGCACGAGCGCGATGCGCGCGCGGATCTCGGCCGGGTCGGCGCTGGTGAGCGGCACGCCGTCGAGGCGGATGGTCCCGACCTGCGGGTCGTAGAAGCGCTCGACCAGCTGGAAGATCGTCGACTTGCCCGCGCCCGAGGGGCCGACGATGGCGACGGTCTCGCCCGGCTCGATCTCGAGGGTAAAGTCCTTGAGCGCCGCGGTCTCGGGGCGCGCTGGGTAGCGGAAGGAGACGTTGCGGAAGGAGAGGCTGCCGCGCGCCGGAACGGGCAGGCGCTCGGGCCGCGCCGGCGGGGCGATGTCGGGCTTCGCCTGGAGCAGTTCGGCAAGCCGGCTCGCCGCGCCCGCGCCGCGCAGGAGGTCGCCATAGACCTCGGTGAGCGCGCCGAGCGCCCCGGCCACGAGACCGCCGGTGAGCACGAAGGCGGCGATGGTGCCGCCGCTGATCTCGCCCGCCGCGACCGCCAGCGCGCCGCGCCACATGACGAGGACGATGCCGCCGAACACCAGCAGGATGACGAGCGTCGTCATCGCCGCGCGCAGCAGGATGCGGCGCTTGGCGGTGGCGAAGGTGCTCTCCACCACGCCCGCGAAGCGCTCGCCCTCGCGCCGCTCCTGCCCGAAGCTCTGCACGATCTTCATCGCCGAGAGCACCTCGGTGACATAGGCGCCGACGTCGGCGATGCGGTCCTGCGAGGTGCGCGAGACGGTGCGGATCTTGCGCCCGAAATAGACGATCGGGAGGATCACCAGCGGGATGCCGACGAGCAGGCCGAGGGTCAGCTGCGGGGCGAGGAAGACGAGGAACCCGACCCCGCCGATGCCGGTCAGCGTGTTCCTGAGCGCGACCGAGACGGTCGTGCCGACCACGTTCTCGATCACCGCGGTGTCGGAGGTCATCCGGCTCGAGATCTCCTTGGGGCTGTTCACCTCGTAGAAGCCGGGCGAGAGGCGCAGCAGGTTCTCCTGCACCTTCAGACGGATGTCGGCGACCACCCGCTCGCCGAGCCAGCTCACGAAGTAGAAGCGCAGCGCCGTGCCGATGCCGAGGATCAGCACGATCATCAGCAGGTATTCGAAGGCGTGGCCGATCTGCGCGGGGTTGGCGCGGCCGGAGAAGGCCTCGTCGATGATGACCTTGAAGCGGTAGGGGATTGCCAGCGTCGCCGCCGAGGTGATGACGAGGGCGATCAGCGCCAGCGCGATCTCGCGCGGGTACTGGATCGCGGTGCCGAACACCATCCGCAAGGGGGCGAGGCTGCGCGCCCTGGGCGCGGGCTCGGCGGCGGGGGCGTCGGCGGCGGGCAGCGCCTCGGGGCTCGCGGGCGGCGTGTCGTCCTCGGGGGTGCCGGAAGGGTCGTGCGGGGGGGTGTCGCCGTGCATGATCGCAGCGCTCTAAACCGCCCGGCAGGCAAATTCACGTGCAAAAAGCGGCGACGTGGAAGCACGGCGGGTCGGTCGGTATACAATTGTGCGTTGCACAATGCGCTGCGAAGGCGCATCTGTCGGGGCAAGGCGCCAGGGGATAAGGCGCCGGAGAGTTCGTCGCCCAGAGGAAACCGATGCTTTATCATGCCTATGAGCTCCAGCGCAGCTGGATGAACAGCGCCAGCGCGCTCGCCTCGATCAGCGCCGGGATGCTGTCGAACCCCGCCAATCCGCTGTCCGCCTTCGGCATGGGACCGCTCGCCGCCAGCGCGCTCGACGTCTTCGCCCATGCGACGGCGCATTACGGCAAGCCGGCGTTCGGCATCAGCGAGGTGCAGATCGACGGCAAGCCGCACGCGGTGACGCAATCGACCGTGATGAAACGCCCCTTCGGCGACCTCCTGCGCTTCCGGGTCGAGGGCGCCCCGGCGGACCGCCCGCGCCTCCTGATCGTCGCGCCGATGAGCGGCCACTACGCGACGCTCCTGCGCGGCACGGTCGAGCGGATGCTCGAGGCGTGCGAGGTGTTCATCACCGACTGGGCCGATGCCAAGATGGTCCCGGCGAGTGCGGGCAAGTTCGATCTCGACGATTACATCGACTATCTCATGGACTTCGCCGAGCACGTCCATTCCGAGGCAAACGGCCAGCGCATCCACATGATGGCGGTGTGCCAGCCCTCGGTCCCGGCCTTCGCCGCGACCGCCCTCCTCAACCTCCACAAGTCGCCCGCGACCCCCGCGACGCTCACCATGATGGGCGGCCCGATCGACACCCGCGAGTGCCCGACGGTGGTCAACAACATGGCGATGCAGCGCCCGATCGCGTGGTTCCGCCAGTCGGTGATCGCGACGGTGCCGATGAAGTACCCGGGCGCGGGGCGGCGGGTCTATCCGGGCTTCATGCAGCTCTCGGCGTTCATGAGCATGAACCTCTCGAGCCACATGATGAGCCATTACGAGATGTTCAAGCACCTCACCGTCGGCGACGAGGAAAGCGCGCAGGCGACCAAGGATTTCTACGACGAATACCGCTCGGTGTGCGACATGACCGCCGAGTTCTACCTCCAGACGGTCGAGGAGGTGTTCCAGAAGCACTCGATCCCCAAGGGCGAGTTCCGCCACAAGGGCGAGCTCGTCGACATCACGCAGATCACCGACACCGCGCTGCTCGCCATCGAGGGCGAGCGCGACGATATCTCGGGGCTGGGGCAGACGAAAGCGGCGCTTAAGCTGACCCCGAACCTCGCCGACGACAAGAAGCGCTACTACATGGCCGAGGGCGCCGGGCACTACGGCATCTTCAACGGCTCGCGCTGGCGCACCAAGGTCGCGCCAGTGGTCGAGCAGTGGATCGCCGCCCACGCGGGGTGACGGCAACGGGGGCGACCGCTGGCCGCCCCCGCGCCGGTGGTGGTCAGAAGCGGAAAGTGACCACCGCCTTCACGGTCTGGATGTCGAAATTGTCGCCCGCGCGGCGGAAGTCGACGCCGTTCGCCAGGACGAAGGGGTTGGTCGCGCCCGCGGTGCCCTGGCCGACGCGGATCAGCGTGTCGTCCGCGCCGTAGCCGGTGTAGAGATACTCGACGCCGAGCGAGAAATTGGTGCCGAGCTTCTGCTCGATCCCCGCGCCGAGCTGATAACCCCAGGTCTCGTCGTCCTCGAGCACAGTGAAGGCGTTGGCCGTGTTGCTGGTCTCGAAGGACTGGTCGAGCTTGGCATAGGCAACGCCGCCCGTCGCGTAGATCAGGGTCTTCTCGGCGGGGGTGAACCCTGCGCGCAGGCGCAGTGCGGCGGTGTAGTCGATCTCGCGGGTCATGGTGTAGAACGCCGGGGTGGTGCTGAACGCCGCCACCGAGTCCCTGAGGTCCGCGGTGCCGACCTCGGCCACCGCGCCGAGCACGAAGGTGCCCATCTGGCTGTCATAGCCGAACCGTCCGGCGAAGGTCACGCCGTCGGAATCGCTGCGGCAATTGCTGTTCTGCGGCGAAGTCGCCGCGCCGCCGCAGAAGCCCGGCGAGAAGGCGTTGGCCCCGGCGGCGGTGGTCACCGTCTCGCCGAAGGTGCCGTCCGAGCCGCGGTCGAAGCTGATGCTTTCGCCGCTGTCGCCGGCCTGGAAGTCGTATCCGACCGAGGCGCCGGCGTAGAAGCCGTCGAATGCGTCCTCGGACTGGGCCTGGGCTGCGGCCGGCACGGCGACGAGGACAGCCGACAGGGCGGCGAGCGAGAGTGCTTTCATGAGGATCTCCGGCATTGCGTTGCATGTCCCAGCCTCGCTGGGGCGACGGAGCGGGGTGGCACCGCCCGGGTCGACAGCAATGCAGCCCCCTCCCTCGCTTCGAAGATACGAGAACTTGCAGATATCGGATGCACGCGGCCGGCGGAGTTTTTCGCGATCACAACAGGATCGCGGCCGCGGGCGGGGCTTGCGGGGTTTGGCGCCTAGGCCTGCCCCCGCCCGCGCTCCTGCACCGCAGCGCGGCGGGCCTCGACCTCCTCGGGAGCAACCGCGCTGTTGGCGGCGCTTGACCGCTGTGCCTCGAGCGCCAGCCCCTCGCCGAAGCTTTGGGCGTAGCCGTCGTCGATGAGGCGCTTGTAGCCCGCGAGGAAGGCGGGATCGATACTCGCCATGTCGCCCGCCAGCTTGCGGGCGAGGGGGAGCAGTTCCTCCGGCGCGACGACGTGATTGACCAGCCCCCAGGCATGGGCCGTCGCTGCGTCGAGGAAGTTGCCGGTGAAGGCGAGTTCCTTGGCGCGGGCAATGCCGATCATCCGCGAGAGCTTCTGCGACAGGCCCCAGCCGGGCACGATCCCGACCCGCGCATGGGTGTCGGCGAAGCGCGCGCTGGTGCTCGCCACCAGCACGTCGCAGGCGAGCGCGACCTCGAAGCCGCCGGTGATCGCGACGCCGTTGATCGCGCCGATCACCGGCTTCCTGCACAGCTCGATCGCCTTGACCGGGTTGTCGGCCGGGTCGGTGGCATTGGCGCTGCCGAGCGCGCCTTCCTCGCTGCCCAGCTCCTTGAGGTCGAGCCCCGCGGTGAAGGCCCGCTCCCCCGCGCCGGTGAGGATCACCGCGCGCGCGCTCTCGTCCGCGTCCACCGCGCGCATCACCTCGGCGAGCCGCTTCCTCAGCGCCCGGTTCAGGGCGTTCATCGCCTGCGGGCGGTTGAGGGTGACGGTGGCGATGCCGTCCACCACGTCGAGCAGGATCACGTCGTCCATCACAATCTCCAGTCGATGGTGCCGCGCCCGTTGGCCTCGAGGAATTCATTGGCCCGGCTGAAGGGCCGCGAGCCGAAGAAGCCGTTGTGCGCCGATAGCGGGCTCGGGTGGGCCGAGGCCACTATCAGATGGTGGGAGGCCCGCCCGAGCGCCGGAACGCGGCTCGCCTTCTTGCGCGCGTGGCTGCCCCACAGGATGAACACCGTCGGCGCCTCGCGCGCCGCGACCGCCGCGACGCAGGCGTCGGTCACCGCGTCCCAGCCGCGCCCGGCATGGCTCCCCGCCAGCCCCGCCTCGACGGTCAGCGTGTTGTTGAGCAGCAGCACGCCCTGCCGCGCCCAGGGCGAGAGGTCGCCGCTCGCGGGGCGGGGCAGGCCGAGGTCGCTCTCCAGCTCCTTGTAGATGTTGACGAGGCTCGGCGGCGGCTTCACCCCGGCCTGCACCGAGAAGGCGAGGCCGTGCGCCTGCCCCTCGCCGTGGTAGGGGTCCTGCCCGAGGATCACGCAGCGCACCGCCTCGAGCGGCGTCAGCGCCAGCGCCGCGAGCCGCGTCCCGCGCGGCGGATAGACCCGCTTGCCCGCCGCCTCCTCGGCCGTCAGCCACCCGCCGAGCCTGCGCGCCTCGCGGCTCGCGAGCACCGGCTCAAGCACCGCGCGCCAGCTTTCGGGGATGGTCTCGGTTCCCATGATCGCGAAGCCTATACGCGCCGGCGCGGATCGGGCCACCGCCCCCTTCCCCTCTTTCCCCAATGCGCGTAGGGCGTGCGCCATGGCTGTGCATTTTCACGAAGAAGACCTCCCCGCCGGCGTGCTCACCGGATCGAGTGCGATCGCGGTCGATACCGAGACGATGGGCCTCGTCACCCACCGCGACCGGCTGTGCGTGGTGCAGCTTTCCGACGGCAGCGGCGACGAGCACCTCGTGCGCTTCGCCCCCGGCAGCGCCTACGACGCGCCGAACCTCACGGCGGTGCTCGGCGATCCCTCGCGCGAGAAGATCTACCACTTCGCGCGCTTCGATCTCGCCGCGATCCATCACTATCTGGGCGTGATGGCGGGGCCGGTGTTCTGCACCAAGATCGCCTCCAAGCTGGTGCGCACCTACACCGACCGGCACGGGCTCAAGAACCTCGTCGAGGAGCTGCTGGGAGAGTCGATCTCCAAGCAGCAGCAGTCCTCCGACTGGGGCGGGCCGGTGCTCTCCGAGGCGCAGCGCGACTACGCCGCGAGCGACGTGCGCTATCTCCACCGCCTGCGCGACGAGCTGACCCTCCGGCTGGAACGCGAGGGGCGCACCGCCATCGCGCAGGCGTGCTTCGCCTTCCTCCCCACCCGCGCGCTGCTCGACATCGCCGGCTGGGCCGAGCACGACATCTTCAGCCACATGTAAGGTCGCAGGCGGCAAAGAGCGCAGCATGATCGCCCCCGAGCAGAGCATCGAGACGAACGAGGCGCGGCTCCTGCGCAGCCGGCGGCAGCGCTTCGCCGCGCCGGGCGGCTCGCACGACCGGCTGGTGCGCTTCCTCGCCCGCGGCTTGCCGATGGCGGTGGGGGTGGTCGCGGCGCTGATGATCATCACCCCGTTCAGCCAGCGCAGCGAGGTCAGCTTCCTGCTCGACCGCAACAAGGTCGCGCAAATCGACGAGCGCCTGTCGGTCGACAAGGCGATGTACCGCGGCCGCGACAACCAGGGCCGCCCCTTCTCGCTGCTGGCGGGCGAGGCGGTGCAGCGCTCGGGGCTCGAGGGGCTGGTGCGGATGCGCGACCTCGTGGCGCAGATCCTCCTCGCCGACGGCCCGGCCCGGCTCAGCGCCGAGGGCGGGACCTACGACATCCGCGCCGAGACGATGGCGGTCGAAGGCCCGGTGCGGCTCACCGCCTCGGACGGCTACGCGATGACCGCGAGCGGGGTGTCGGTCGACCTCAAGTCCAAGACGATGGCGGGCGACCGCGGCGTCTCGGGCGAGGTCCCCGCGGGCACCTTCTCCGCCGACAGCTTGCGCGCCGACCTCGCCGCGCGCACCATCACGCTCGAGGGCAATGCCCGCTTCACGATGATCCCCGGCCAGCTGAGGATGCCGCGATGACCCAGACCCGCACGCCTTTCGTCCGCCTCGCCCTCGTCTGGGGGATCGGCGGCTTCGCGCTCACCGCCGCGCTCGCGGGGGGCATGAACCTCGCCGCGCAAGGCATCGCCAAGCACGATTCGCGCGCGCCGGTGACCTACGACGCGGGCAAGTTCGTGTTCGACGACAAGGCCAATCAGGGCATCGCGAGCGGCGGGGTGGTGGTGGTGCAGGACGGCCTCCGGGTCCAGTCCGACCGGATGCTCGTCAACTTCACCGATGCGGGCCAGCTCGAGATCCAGCGCATCACCGCGACCGGCGGCGTCGTCGTCACCCGCGGCGACGAGCGGGCGAGCGGCAACAACGCGATCTACGACTTCAACCGCCGGATCATCACCATGGCGGGCGACGTGCGCCTGCGTCGCGGCACCGACACGCTGAGCGGCGGGCGGCTGGTGATCGACCTCGAAAGCGGGGTCTCGACGGTCGACGGCGCCGCGGCGGGCGGAAGTCCGGCCGCCCCGGGAGCGCCCGCGGGCCGCGGCCGGGTGACCGGCAGCTTCACCGTCCCGCAGGGAGAGAGCAAGACCAACTGAGTGGCGGCGGCGGCGGCCGCGGCCGCGGCGCCGACCTAATAGGCGTTCTCGTGGGTCAGCACCCGGGCGGTGCGCAGCACGATCATGATGTCGCGGCGCAACGACCAGTTGGCGATGTATTCGAGATCGGACTGGAGGCGGTCGGTGAGGTCCTTCTCGACCTCGGTCGCACCGCGGTGGCCGCGCACCTGCGCAAGCCCGGTGAGGCCGGGCTTGAGGCAATGGCGCTGCCAGTACTTGCGGTCGATGTCCCAGAAATACTTGTTGTTCGCGCGCGAGCCGAGCGCGTGCGGGCGCGGGCCGACGATCGACATGTCGCCCTTGATGACGTTGAGCAGCTGCGGCAGCTCGTCGATCGAGGTGCGGCGGATGAAGGCCCCGATGCGGGTGATGCGGTCATCGTCGCGCGAGGCCGAGCGGTTGCCGTCGTGGTCGAGCTTCTCCTCGCGCATCGAGCGGAACTTGAACATGTCGAAGAACTGGTTGCCGCGCCCGAGCCGGCGCTGGACGAACAGCACCGGGCCGCGGTCTTCGAGCTTGATCAGCACCGCGACCACGATCAGCAGCGGCGAGAGCAGGGTCAGCGCGCTCCCGGCGACGACGAGATCGAAGAGCCGCTTGAGGACGCGCGCGCGGAAGCCCAGCGGGCCGGTCGAGACCACCAGCGTGGTGCGGTCGAGCGCGTCGTAGCGGTGCACCCCGACCGCGCCGAGCTCGTGCGCGGGCTCGCTGACGATCTCGCCATAGACCCCGGCAGACTTGAGCAGGAAGGCCCAGTCGCCGCGCCGCTCGCGCGGGCAGCTCACCACGACCTGGTCCTGGTTGCGCAGGAGCTTGCCGAGTCGGTCGAGCATGAAGGGATCGTGGCTCGAGGGGTTGAGGCCGAAATCGGCCGCGGCGATGCGGTTTGCGCCGTCGAAGGGAAAGCCCGAGCCGCCGTCTTCGATCACCAGCCGGTTCGCCACCCGGCCGCCCCAGCGCGCGGCGATCACCATCGCCACCACCCGGCGCAGCGACACCAGCGCGACCGCGGCGAACAGCAGCCCGAGCGTCACGGTGACGCGCGAGAACTCGTCGTTGGACTTGGCGTAGAAGGCGATGAAGTTCCCGAGCGCCGCCGAGATCGTCAGCGCCGTCAGCGACTTGCGGATCGCGAACAGCCAGTCGCCGAGCGCGCTCGAGCTGTAGGTGCCGTTGTAGAGCGCGATCGTGAAATAGACCGGCAGCATCGCCTGCGCGGCGAGCATGGCGCGCGCCTCGCCCCACTCGCCCAGCCACAGCTCGCCGGCGAGCGCGAAGCTCAGGATGAACAGCGCGCCGTCGGTCAGCATCAGCAGCGCGTAGGCGCGCAGCCGACGACGTTCGAGCGAGGGCGCGAGCCGGCCTTCAACCGACTCGTGCCGCACGGCATCGAGCATGTCATACGTTGCGCGATTCATGTGCCACCTTCCCCCAAAGGTGCAACCCCACCTTTGCTGTAGCACCTTGTGTGCCACAGAAAAGGAGCTTTTTGTGCGACTGCGAGAACGTCCCGTCGTGGATCAGCCCCGTTTCGCGGCGAATCGTCCGATTTCGGCGCATTCGCGGGCGAGCAGCAGCTCGGCGGACTGGCTGTTGGCAAGCAGGTTGCGGTGCAGCGCGGTCAGCCGCGGGACGAGCCGGTCGAGTCGCGACTCGCGCGCGCCCCGCGCGGCGGGAAGGGTCCAGCGCTTGTACTGGTGGATGATGTCGCGCTTTTCCTTGAAGAAGATCCCGAGCCGCATCTCCGCGCCCTTGTCGATCTGCTCGATCGAGCCGCGCGGGCCGAGGAAGGCGGCGATCTGGGCGAGCTGCGCCGCGCGCCGCTCGAGCGCCAGCGCCACGCCGACCGGGTTGAGCCCGAGCTCGCGCATCCGCCGGATCTCGCCCGCGAGCTTGCCGAGCTCGCCGCCGAGCACCGCGTTGACGAGCGGGGCGAAGCCGTCCTCCTCGGTCGCGGCGCCGATCGCGGCGTGGTCCTCGGCGGTCGCGGGGCGCGGCGCCTGCGGGTCGGCGCCGACGTAGAGCGCGAGCTTGTCGATCTCGGACTGGGCGAGGCGCACGTCGAGCCCGGCGGCGCGCGCGATCCGCTCGGCAAGGTCGCCGCCGAGCCTCAGGCCCGCCGCATCGGCCATCGCCCGCACCGCCTGGGCGACGTCGCGCAGCTCGGGCTGGTGGAACATCGCGACGAGCGCGTCCTTGCGCTTTTCGAGCAGCTTGGCAGTGCGCGACTTGTCGGTGGCGCTGGTCGCGACGACGAACACCGGCGCCGCCTCGCCCGCGCCGGCCTCGGCGGTCTCGATCAGGAATTGCAGCGCGTCGTGCGCCTCGTCGCCGCTGGCGCGGACCCAGATGTGGCGCTTGTCGCCGAACAGCGAGGAGGAGCGCGCCTCGTCGCCGAGCAGGGCCGGATCGCGCCTGAGGTCGGCGCCCGCCAGCTCGACGCGCTCACCCGCGTCGGGGAGCGCGGCGGCGAGGCGGGCGGCGGCGGCGCTCGCACCGGCCTCGTCGGGTCCGCAGAAGAAGAAGATCCGCGCGGCCAGCGCACCTGCCGGAAAGCCGCGGAGGAAGTCGCTGTGCTTGGCCTTCACGGCTGCGCGGAGGCTTGTGCCCGGAGCGTCAGCGCGACCTGCGTCGCCATGCGGTCGGCGACGTCGAGCGCGAGGTTCTCGAGCGCCTTCTGCTCGGCGGCAATGGTCGCGTATTCGCTGGAGACGACGTCGATCCCCGCGTCCGAGCCCGCGGTCGCGTCGAGCAGCACCGCGCCGGTGGCGATGTCGATGAGCTGGTAGCGCGCGCGCAGGATGCGGCGCTCGCGGCTGATGGTGTCGTCGTTGAGGACGCCCAGGGCTTCGAGCGAATCGTCGAGCCGCACGTCGAGCCGGTAGCGCGGGGCGGCATCCCCCGCGACTCCGAGCCGCGCCTCGAGCGCGTTCTTGACCAGCCAGCCCCCGCGGCCCTGGATTGCCGGGACCTCGACCGCGGCGAGCCCCTGCGCGACCGCGGCCTGCGACCCGCCGGCATACATCGGCTGGAGACCGCACGAGGCAAGGGCCAGCGAGGCCGCGAGGGCGAGAAGGTTCCGCATCAGGTGACGATATTCACCAATCGGTCCGGCACGACAATGACCTTGCGGATCGCCGCACCACCCAACGACCGCTGGAGGTTGGCGGACGACAGGGCGAGCGCCTCGAGCGCCTCCTTCGAGGCCCCCTTGGGCGCGGTGAGCGTGTCGCGCAGCTTGCCCATGTGCTGGATCGCGATGGTGACCTCGTCGTCGACCAGCAGCGCGGGATCGACCTCGGGCCAGGGGGCGTCGGCGATGAGAGTGTCTTTGCCCATCGCTGCCCAGGCCTCTTCGGCCAAGTGCGGCATCATGGGAGCTGCCAGATGGACCAAGGCCCGGATGGCAGAGCTCCGGCTTGCCGAGGGCGCGGCCTTCTCGACCGCGCCGGTCAGCTCGTAGATGCGCGCGACGGCCTTGTTGAAGCCCAGCGCCTCGATGTCCGCGGCAACCGCGGCGATGGTCTGGTGGGTCTTGCGGTCGAGCGCCTTGTCCTCGCCCGTCGCCGACCCGTCGTAGGCGGAGAACAGCCGCCACAAGCGCTGCACGAAGCGCGCGCAGCCCTCGATCCCGGCGTCGGACCACGGCAGGTCGCGCTCGGGCGGCGAGTCGGACAGCATGAACCAGCGCACCGCGTCCGCGCCGTGGCGGGCGATGATCGCGTCGGGATCGACGACGTTTTTCTTCGACTTCGACATCTTGATGACGCGGCCGACCTCGACCGGGGCGCCATCCGCCAGCAGCGTTGCGCCCTCGGAGGTGCGGTCGACCTCCTCGGGGCCGAAGAATACCGGCACGCCGCGCGCGGGATCGATCCGACTGTAGGTCTCGTGCGTCACCATCCCTTGCGTGAACAGCGCAGCGAAGGGCTCCTGCACGCTGATCTTGCCGGTGTGGGCGAGCGCGCGGGTCCAGAACCGCGCATAGAGCAGGTGCAGGATCGCGTGCTCGATGCCGCCGATATAGTGCTGCACCGGCATCCACTTGGCGACCTCCTCCGGGTCGAAGGGCCGGTCGGCGGGCTGGCTGGCGAAGCGCAGGAAGTACCACGAGCTGTCGACGAAGGTGTCGAGCGTGTCGGTCTCGCGCCGCGCGGGTGCGCCGCACTGGGGGCAGTCGACGTGCCTCCAGGTCGGATGGCGTTCGAGCGGGTTGCCGGGGATGTCGAAGGTCACGTCCTCGGGCAGCACCACCGGGAGCTGGTCCTTGGGCACCGGCACCACGCCGCAGGCATCGCAGTGGATGAAGGGGATCGGCGTGCCCCAATAGCGCTGGCGGCTGACGCCCCAGTCGCGCAGGCGCCATACGGTGCGCCCCTCGCCCCAGCCTTCACCCTCGGCGCGGGCAATCACGGCGGCCTTGGCGGCCTCGACGCTCATGCCATCGAGGAAGTCGGAGTTCACGATCACCCCGTCCCCCGCCTCGGCCTCGCCCTTGAAGGGCGCGTCGGCCTGCGCGGGATCGCTGGCGACGACGCGCAGGATCGGGAGGTCGTACTTGGTCGCGAATTCGAAGTCGCGCTGGTCGTGGCCGGGGACGCCCATGACGGCGCCGGTGCCGTATTCCATCAGCACGAAGTTGGCGATGAACACCGGGAGCGCCGCGCCGGTGAAGGGGTGGCGCGCGGTGAGCGCTGTGCGGTAGCCGAGCTTCTCCGCGGTCTCGACCTCGGCCGCCTTGGTCCCGCCCCGCTTGCACTGCTCGATGAAGGCCGCGACCTCGGGGTCACCCGCCAGCGATTGGGTGATCGGGTGGTCGGCGGCGATCGCACAAAAACTCGCGCCGAAGATCGTGTCGGGCCGCGTGGTGTAGACCGGCAGCTTGCCGCCGTCGGAGAGGTCGAAGCTGAATTCCAGCCCTTGGCTCTTGCCGATCCAGTTTTCCTGCATCAGCCGGACCTTCTCGGGCCAGTCCTCGAGGCTGCCGAGCCCCTCCAGCAGATCGTCCGCGAAGTCGGTGATTTTGAGGAACCACTGGTTCAATTTGCGCTTCTCGACCTCCGCGCCCGAGCGCCAGCCCTTGCCGTCGATCACCTGCTCGTTGGCGAGCACGGTCATGTCGACCGGGTCCCAGTTGACGGTCGATTCCTTGCGATAGACCAGCCCCGCCTCGTAGAGGTCGAGGAACAGCGCCTGTTCGTGGCCGTAATATTCGGGATCGCAGGTGGCGAATTCGCGGGTCCAGTCGAGTGCGAAGCCGATGCGCTGCAATTGCGCCTTCATCTGCGCGATGTTCGCCCTCGTCCAGCCGCCGGGGTGGACGCCCTTCTCCATCGCCGCGTTCTCGGCCGGCATCCCGAAGGCGTCCCAGCCCATCGGGTGGAGCACCTCATGCCCACGCATCTTCTGGTAGCGCGCCAGCACATCGCCCATCGTGTAGTTGCGCACATGGCCCATGTGGATGCGCCCCGAGGGGTAGGGGAACATCTCGAGGATGTAGCTCTTGGGCTTCGCGCTGTCCGAATCCGCCGTGAAGGTGCCGGCTTCGGTCCATGCGCGCTGCCAGCGCCCGTCAGCGACGGACGGATCGAAACGGGTTTCAGTCATGAAAGCCTATCCGTGGAAGGGCGGAATTACGAGGCGAGCGCCTGGCGGCGCAGGTCGCGGGCCTTGGTGAGGATGATGTCCTCGAGCTTCTGCACGGTGGCCGCCTGCACCGGGGCCTCGACCCAGGCGCCGGCCTGATTGACCTGACGGCTCGCCGCGACCCTGAGCGCATCGGCGCGCAGGTCCTGGTCGAGGATCGTGATGGTGAGCTTCACCCGCTCGGTCGGATTCGCCGGATTGGCATACCAGTCGGTGACGATCACCCCGCCGTTGCTGTCGGTCTGGAGCAGCGGCGCGAAGCTCACCGTCTCGAGCGCGGCGCGCCACAGGTAGGAGTTGACGCCGATGGTGTTGATCTGCGCCGCCTGGAGATCGGTGGTCGGCCGCTCGCGCCCGCCGCAGGCCGAAAGCCCGCCCAGCGACGCGCCCAGCAGCGCAAGGGTCACGGTGCGGCGGAAAGTGGCGGAGTTGGCGCGTGTCACAGCCGGATCATCCTCGTTACGTGTTACGGGCCCGCTCTATAGTGGCAAGCCCCCCTGCGGCAAGCGTCAACCGCGCCGCGCGCCGAATGGCCGCGGCCCCGCCACCGAGAGGACCTGCGGTCTTTACGCAACCTGAATTGAAGTATTCCAAGGGATTCTGTGTGCAAGGTGCCACAGGTCGGCGGCGAATCCGCCCGCCCGGCGGCGAGGCCATTGCAACTGCGCAAGGCCTGCCTATTGGTTGCATGGGGATAAGCTGCGACTCATGCGCGGTTCATCCTTGATATGCTTGGGCAGATGCCCGGTATGGGAAGAAGTCGACAGGGATCGGTCATGACGGCGAAGCGCAACAGGTTGGCGAAGGGGCAGCGTCCGCTGTCGCTTGTCGTCCTGTGCGGCGCGCTCGCGCTGGCCGTGCCGAGCGCAGGCCTCGCGCTCGCCGGCGACGCCCTGCCCGCGCGCGCGGCCTCCTCGATCGACGCGCTCGGCTTCGGCAGGTTCACCCCGGCCTCGGTCGATCCTGCGCTCGCCGCGCGGGTCGCCGACAAGGCGCGGGCGCGCGGCATCCACTTCACCCCCGCGAGCGCGCCGCCGGTCACCGGCAAGCGCACGGTCACCGTCGCGATCCGCGTCGATCAGGACGCGGCCCAGATCGTCTCGGTGCGCAAGCTGCCCGAGACCATGCCGGGCCGCGGCGTCGGCCTCGCCGCGCTCGATGTCAGCAAGTTCCAGCTCGGCGCGGCGCGCGGCTACCAGAGCTTCGCGCGCAAGGTCGACCTGTCGGGCAGCGTGCGCAGCCTCTCGGCGCCGGACCTCGCGCAGTTCAAGACCTCGGCGCCCAAGAGCGTCGAGAAACCCTCGCGCCTCCAGCCGCGCATCGAGCTCGAGGATCGCGAGATCGCCGGGCGCTCGCCGAACACGCTCGATTCGGTCGGGCAGCAGACGGTCGGCGTGGGCGGCAGCTTCCGCCTTTCGCGCGACGTCAACGTGATGGCCGGGGTGCGCTACTCGCAGGAGCGCGAGCGGATCGATCCGCTGACCAATTCGGTCAAGGACAGCCAGGCGGTCTACGTGGGGACGCAAATCAAGTTCTGATTTGCACCCAAGCCCTTGTGTAGGCTTGTTTTTCCGGAAAATCAGGGTCGTTCGAGGGGCGGTTTGGCCCGCGCTCGCCCCTGTCCAGGCTGCGCCCAGCCCCCCCTCACACCCCCTCAACACCCCCTGCACACCCCCCCTTGCGGCATAGCTATTCGCAGCTTCCCCTTCCCCTACGTCACGGTTAGGTTGGCCGCAAAGCATGTCGCTGACACGAGGGGAGAATTGCCATGGGGAGGGTTGCCATCGTCACCGGGGGGACGCGCGGGATCGGGGAGGCGATCTGCAAGCGGCTCCAGCGCCAGGGCCACACGGTGATCGCCAACTACGCCGGCAACGAGGAAAAGGCCCGCGCCTTCACCGCCGAGACCGGGATCCCCGCCTACCGCTGGGACGTCGGCGACCACGAGGCGACCCTCGCCGGGGTGGCCGAGGTCGAGGCGGCGCACGGCCCGGTCGACATCGTCGTCAACAACGCCGGGGTGACCCGCGACGGCACGCTCCACAAGATGAGCTACGAGGACTGGAACGAGGTGCTGCGCATCAACCTCGGCGGGTGCTTCAACATGGCCAAGGCGACCTTCCCCGGGATGCGCGAAAGGGGGTGGGGGCGGATCGTCAACATCGGCTCGATCAACGGCCAGGCGGGGCAGTACGGGCAGGTCAACTACGCCGCGGCGAAGAGCGGAATTCACGGCTTTACCAAGGCCTTGGCGCAGGAGGGCGCGAAGTTCGGGGTGACGGTCAACGCGATCGCGCCGGGCTATATCGACACCGACATGGTCGCCGCCGTGCCGCCTGCGGTGCTCGAGAAGATCGTCGCCAAGATCCCGGTGGGGAGGCTCGGCATGGCCGAGGAGATCGCCCGCGGGGTGGCCTTCCTCACTTCGGAGAACGGCGGCTTCATGACCGGCTCGACCATGAGCATCAACGGCGGGCAGCATATGTATTGAGCGAGGGCAGGCGCGCAGCCCCGCTGCGCGCCGGCGCCGTAAGGCGGCCCGAGCGCCGGCCGGCGGGTCGGCGCAGCCGAACCCGTCCGACGTCACGCTCCCGGCCGCTTTGCCCCCGGCCCTTGCCCTGCTGTTTCAGCGCCGTGCGCCTCTGCCCCGCGATCGCCGCCCCCGCTGCGGCGCAGGGCTATGTGCTCGCGATGACCTGCGAGAGGAGCACTCAGGGCGACGAGGAGGGCTCCCGCAGCTCGGCCAGCGGACGGCAGGCGATCGCCGAGAAGGTCATCGCCGTCACGCCCGAGGGCACCGAGCTCTCGCGCTCCTTCTCGGTCAGGGCGTCGGTGCCGGTGGTCATGAGGCGGGAAACTAAGGGGCGGGTCGCCGAGCGGCCACCCCGAAATCCTCGGGGTCCCGCGCGGGCGGCACGGCTCGGCAAGAACGGACAAGTCGGGCGGGGCGAGGCCTGCTAGTGCGGCGGTCGAAGGAGATCGCCATGGCCGACCGCATCCTCGTGTTCTACGGGTCCTACCGCAGCGACCGGCAGGGCATCCGCCTCGCCGAATACTGCGAGCGCAAGCTGCGCGGGCGCGGTGCCGAGGTCGAGCTGATCGACGCACAGGCGCTCGGCCTGCCGATGCTCGACCGGATGTACAAGGAATATCCCAGCGGTGAGGCTCCGGAGGCGCTCGAGACGCTGGCCGGGAAGATTCGCAAGGCCGACGCCTTCCTGTTCGTCGTCGGCGAGTACAACTGGAGCGTGCAGCCGGGGCTCAAGAACCTCACCGACCACTTCCTCGAGGAGTGGTTCTGGCGGCCCGCGGGGATCGTCTCCTACTCCGCCGGGCGGCTCGGCGGGGTGCGCGCGGCCCTGGCGTGGCGCGACATCCTCGGCGAGATGGGGATGGTGGTGGTCTCGAGCACCATCGCGGTGGGGCCGATCAAGGACGCGCTCACCGGGGAGGGAGAGCCCGCCGGCAGCGGCGGGGAGGCGCTCGAGAAGCAGTTCCCGCGCTTCGCCGACGACCTCGCGTGGTGGACCGCCGCCGCCAGGGCCCAGCGCGAACGGGCCGCGCCGCCCTATTGAGCCGCAGCGAGCGCGGCGGCCTGCGCGCGCAGCTGCCCGCGCAGCACCCAGATCAGCACCGCACTCGTCGCCATCATCGCCCCGACCAGCGCGAGCCCGGCGGCGTAGCTGCCGGTCGCGTCGGTCGCCAGCCCCCAGGCGAAGGGCGTCACGAAAGCGCCGATCTGCGAGATGGTGTTGATCGCCGCCGCCCCCACCGCGATCTCGCGCTGCGGCAGCGCCTCGGTCCAGGCGGAGGCGACCAGCATCGAGACCGAGAAGACGAAGGTCAGCTCGACGAGGTAGGCGGCGATCACGAGGCCGGGGGCGGGGACGAGCATGATGGCGAACAGCGTCGCGGCGACGATCACGGCGCACAGCGCGGCGTAGAAAAAACGGTCCTTGCTACGATCCGCGCGGTTGCCGATCGCCAGCATCGCGGCTGTCCCGAGCACGCCGCCCACGGCGGTGAGGTAGCCGATCATCGCCATGTCGAGCCCGGTCGCCTTGGCCAGCACCAGCGGCGCCGAGAGGGTGAAGGCGATCCCCGATCCGATGCAGGTGAAGCCGATCACGCCGAACACCAGCACCCGCGGATTGGCGAGCACGGCGAAGATGTTGTGGCTCGCGGGCTTGCCGATCAGACGCTGCTCGCGGGCGAGTTCCTCGGCGATCCACGCCTTCTCTTCGGGCGCGAGCCAGTCCACGGCCTCGGGGCGGTCAGGGAGGAGGGCGAGCACCGCCAGCCCGACGAACACCGTCGGCAGGCCTTGCGCGAGGAACAGCCACTGCCAGCCGTGCATCCCGGCAGTCCCGTCGAGCGACAGCAGCCACCCCGACATCGCGCCCATCACCATCGAGGCGAGCGGCCCGGCAATGTAGAAGCGGCTGACCGCGCGGCTGCGGTGGCAGGGCGGGATCCACAGCGACAGGTAGGTGATCACGCCGGGGAAGAACCCGGCCTCGGCGACCCCGAGGAGGAAGCGCAGCACGTAGAACTGCATCGGGGTCTCGACGAACATCATCCCCGCCGACAGCAGCCCCCAGGTGACCATGATCCGCGCGATCCACGGCCGCGCGCCGAAGCGCACCAGCATGAGGTTCGAGGGGATCTCGAACAGCGCGTAGCCGAGGAAGAACAGCCCGCTGCCGAGCCCGTAGACCGTGGCGCTGAACCTGAGGTCGGCGTTCATCTCGGCCGCCGCGAAGCTGACGTTGACCCGGTCCATGTAGGCGAAGAGGTAGGCGACGAGGATCAGCGGGATAATCCGCCAGAACGCCTTGCGCATCGCCGATGCGCCGATCACCGCCTGCCCGTCGTCTCCTGTCGCCATTGCCGTGCCCCCCGGCGAGGGCTTTGCCCCCTCTGCGTGGAGTGTATTCCGCGAGTGCAGCTGGCGTCAAACGGTGACTTCGAACGGGTGGAAATTCACCAAGTTACGGAGGCTTAAGCGGTTGTCTCTTATGCGTTACCACCATGACGGCGCACTTCGATCCCAACAGGGTCAGCTTTTTCAGGCTAGACGAGTGGTCCGTCGCGGTCTGCGCGTGGCGAGGATGCTGCATCGAAGTTTTTTCACGCGCCGAGCATTCAGTGGCAGATTGCCTGCGTCATTTGGCCTCAGCGGGAGTGCCCTTGGGGAAGGACGCACTCAACCCGTTTGGCGGCAATCGGCTCAAAGCCCTGCGGGCCTGTATCGAACAACAGGACTTCGGCGTCCATGGCAGGGCGGCGTTAAGGCGGATGAAAGAGTGGGAGCGCGTCGACGAGCTTCGCGCGCATCTGGCGCATGGCGAAGTCAAGGCGACGGCAGACGGCATCAGTGTCCGTCACATCGCCTTCGACGGCAAAACTGAGACACGCCACCCGCAGAAGACCTACACGCGGCTCGCCATGCTCCACGTCCTCGCCGATATCGAGGCGGCGCAGAAATCGCTCCACCACCAACTCGGCCAGATCAAGACGCTCGCCCTGAAAAAGGCATCGAACTCCGGATCAAATCCCGGGTGACGACGTAGCCGGATGAGGCTTCTGCCTCACCCCCGGTAGAGCCCGTCGATCCGCTGCTGGTAACGCTCGCGGATCTTGTGGCGGCGGATCTTCATCGAGGGGGTCATTTCCTCGTTCTCGATGGAGAAGGCCTCGTCGGCGAAGGCGAACTGGCGGACCTTCTCGATCACCGAGAGATCGGTGTTGGTCCGGTCGACCGCCGCGCGTACCGCGTTCTTGAAAGCGGGGAGCTCCTGCAAGGCCTTCAGGTCGAACTTCTCGCCGTTGGCGCGCGCCCACTCGAGCGCCCACTCGGCGTCGGGGACGATCAGGCCGACGACATAGGGCCGCTTGTCGCCGCTCACCATCGCCTGCGCGATCTCGGGCTGGAGCGTCAGCATCCCCTCGACCTTCTGGGGAGCGATGTTGTCGCCCTTGTCGTTGACGATCATGTCCTTCTTGCGGTCGGTGATGACGATCCGCCCGCGCGCGTCGAGGTGCCCGATGTCGCCGGTGTGGAGCCACGGCAGGCCCGCCGGGTCCGCGGGATCGGCGCGCAGCGTGCGCGCGGTCTCGGCCTCGTTGCGCCAGTAGCCGTGCATCACGAGCTCGCCGCGCACGAGGATCTCGCCGTCCTCGGCGATCCTGACCTCGACCCCGCGCAAGGGCGGGCCGACGGTGTCCATCTTGAGGCCCACCTTGGGCCGGTTGCAGCTGATCACCGGCCCGGCCTCGGTCTGGCCGTAGCCCTGGAGCATGGTGAGGCCCATCGCGTCGAAGAAGTTGCCGACCTCGGGGTTGAGCGGTGCGCCGCCCGAGACCATCGCCTTGATCCGCCCGCCGAACCGGGCGCGGATCTTGGGCCGGAGCGTGCGCTCGACGAGGTAGTCGAGCGGCCGGTCGCGCAGGCGCTTCTTGCCCTCCTTGGAGTGCTCCGCGATCCTCAGCGCGGCATCCATCATGAAGCCCGCGACCTTCCCCTGCTTCTCGACCTGCTTCATGATTCGGGTGCGCAGGACCTCGAACAGGCGCGGGACCACGACCATGATCGTGGGGCGGGTCTCCTCGATGTTGCTGGCAAGCTTCTCGAGGCCTTCGGAATAGAAGATCTCCGCGCCGACGCCGATCGGAAGATACTGCCCCCCGGTGTGCTCGTAGGCGTGGGAGAGCGGCAGGAAGGAGAGGAACCGCTCGTCGGTGATGCCGAAATCGTTGACCAGCACCTCGGCTGCGCCCGCGACGTTGCAGAGGATCGCGCCGTGGTGCTGCATCACCCCGCGCGGGGCGCCGCCGGTGCCGCTGGTGTAGATGAGGCAGGCGGTCTCGGAGCGCTCGATCCTGGCAATCCGCTCGTCCACCGCCGCGCGCGCCGCCGCAGCGTCGCCGGTGATGAGGCTCTCCCACCCGTGATACTGGAAGCTGCCGGTCTGGCGGGGCTTGAGCGCGTCGATTCCGACGACGTGCTCGACGAGACCCGTCTCGCCGATCGCGCCGACCAGCGGGGCGAGCAGCTTCTCGTTCGAGACGAACACCGCGCGCGCGCCCGAATTGTCGAGAATGTGCGCGTGATCGCGGCGGGTGTTGGTGGTGTAGGTGGGCACGGTGATGCACCCGGCGGCCATGATCGCGAGATCGGCGATGCACCACTCGGGGCGGTTCTCGGAAACCAGCGCGACCCGGTCGCCGTCCTCGAGCCCGAGGCGGCGCAGGCTCTCGGCCAGCAGGCACACCTGCTCGGCGGCGGAGCGCCACGACTGCGTCACCCACTGCCCGCCGGTCTTGTGGCCAAGGAACGGCGCATCCCCCTTCTCGTCGGCGCGCTTCAGGAACAGCGCGACGAGGTTCTGCGCCGTGTCGATGTCCTGCAACACGCGCGGGTCAGCGGGGTTCGCGACCGCGCGGGCGGAATGGGGCAGCGTGGGGGAATGCACTGGCAAAGGCTCCTGTCCCTTCGATTGTCCTCGGGGTTCAGGCTCGACCCCGTTGGCGCCCTGATTAGCCAGCCCAAGCCGTAGCGGCAAGCCGTCAGGGGGTGACCGCGCCCGCGTTGCGCGGCTCGGTCGCGACCTCCCAGCTGCCGTCGGCGCGGCGGCCGAGCGCGTTGGCCTTGATCGGCGCCGCGCCCTTGCGGATCAAAGCGTGGCCGAGCGCGGAAAGCTGCGCCTCCATCCCGGCGAGCGGGGTGCCGTCCTCGATCAGCACCATGTCGCCCATCGCCATCGCGAAGGGCAGGGCGAGCGCGTCCTGCGCGCCGAGCTTGAAGTCGAGCACGCCGATGATCGCGCGCGCGACCGTCACCGGGATGGTCGGGCCGCCGGCGGCGCCGATCACCAGCACCGGCGTGCCGCGCGCGTCGAAGACGATGGTCGGCGCCATCGAGGAGCGCGGGCGCTTGCCCCCCTCGACCCGGTTGGCGACGGGCTTGCCGTCCGCTTCGGGGGTGAGGGTGAAGTCGGTGAGCTCGTTGTTGAGGTAGAAGCCCTTGAAGTGCAGGCCCGATCCGAAGGCGCCCTCGATCGTCGAGGTGTAGCTGACGGCGGTGCCCTCGCGGTCGACCACCGCGAAGTGGGTGGTGCCGTTCTCGGGTTCCTCCGGCCCGTCGCCGCGCGCCAGCGGCGCACCCGGGGGCGTGCCGGCCTCGGCCTTGGCGAGCGTCGCGTCGGGCGAGATCAGCGCGGAACGCCGCGCGAGGTAGGCCGGATCGACCAGCCCCGCGACTGGCACCGCGACGAAATCGGCATCGCCCGCGTAAAGCTCGCGGTCGGCATAGGCGAGGCGCTGGCTCTCGATGAAGAGGTGCCAGAAGGTGGGGCTGTCCGGGCCCAGCGCGGCGAGGTCGAAGCGCTCGAGCTGGCCGAGGATCTGCGCGACCGCGATCCCGCCCGAGGACGGCGGGCCCATGCCGCACACGCGGTACACCCGATAGCGCGTGCAGACCGGCGCGCGCTCCTTCGCCTGGTAGCCCGCGACATCGGCGGCGGTCATGCGCCCGTCCTGCGGGGTGGCGGCGGCAACATGGGCGGCGAGCGCGGCGGCGGGCTCTGCGCCGTAGAAGGCCGCGGGCCCCTCGGCCGCCAGCGCGCGGAACGTCGCGGCGAGCTCGGGCACCTTGACGGTTGCCCCGACGGGGAGCGGGTTGCCGTCCGGCCCGAAGAACACCGCCCGCGCGCTCTCCGCCTTGTCGGCGCGGCCCTTGTTGCCCGCGAGCGATTCGTAAAGGCGGCGGTTCATCGTGAAGCCGTCCTCGGCGAGCGCGATGGCGGGCGCGAACAGCTTCGCCCAGGGCAGCCTGCCGTGCGCCGCATGGGCCCTGGCGGCGAGCGCGATGTTGCCCGGGACGCCGACGCTCAGCCCGGAGAAGACCCGCTGGTCACGGCCCAGCACCTTGCCCTCGGAATCGAGGAAGCGCGTGGGGGTCGCGGCGGCCGGCGCGATCTCGCGCCCGTCATAGGTGGCGAGCGCTTGCGTCTTCCCATCGGCGCGGACCATGAAGCCGCCGCCGCCGATACCCGAGCTCTGCGGCTCGACCACGTTCAACGCGAGCATCACTGCGATCGCCGCGTCGACCGCCGAGCCGCCCTCGGCCAGAATCGCCTCGCCCGCCGCAGTGGCGCGCGGATCGGCGCTGCTGACCGCGCCCGCCGGGGCCCGGGTTGCGGCAGCCTCGACGGTCGGCGTCTGGGTCGCGGCGCAGCCCGAAAGGGCGAGCGCGAGCGGGGCGAGCAGGGCGGGGAACAGGCGCATGGCCGGGTGCTATTCGCTTCCCACCGCTTCGGCAATGCTGGCGAACCCGTCCCGGCGCATCAGCGCCTCGAGCCCGCGCACGATCCGCGCGCCGAGACCGGGGCCCTCGTAGACCATCGCCGAGTAGAGCTGCACGAGGCTCGCCCCGGCGCGGATGCGCTCCCAGGCGTGCCCGGCGGTGGCGATGCCGCCGACCCCGACGAGCGGAAGCGCGCCGCCGGTCGCCTTGCGGAAGTCGCGCAGCCGCTGCGTCGCGAGCGCCCGCAGGGGCGCCCCCGACAGCCCGCCGGTCTCGCCCGCGTGGGCCGAGCGCAGCGCGGGCCGGGTGATCGTCGTGTTCGAGACCACCAGCGCGCCGAGCTTCCTCTCGATCGCAATGCGCGCGATCGCGTCGATGTCGGCGGGCTCGAGATCCGGGGCGACCTTGAGGAACACCGGCGGCGGCGCCGTTGGCACAGCCTCGTCGCGCGCGGCGATCACCGCCTCGATCAGCGCCGTCAGCGCGCCCTCGTCCTGGAGCGCGCGCAGGCCCGGGGTGTTGGGCGAGGAAACGTTGACGCACAGGTAGCCCGCATGGGTCGACACGAGGCGCGCCATGACCGCGTAATCGGCGATGCGGTCGGCGGAGTCCTTGTTGGCGCCGATGTTGACCCCGACGATCCCCGGCCGCCCGGCGCGCGCCCTGAGCCGCGCCAGCGCCGCTTCGGCGCCGCCATTGTTGAACCCCATGCGGTTGATCACCGCCCCGTCCTCGACCAGCCGGAACAGCCGCGGCTTCGGGTTGCCCGCCTGGGGAATTGGCGTGATCGAGCCGACCTCGGTGAAGCCGAAACCGAGACCGAGCAGCACATCGGGCACCTCGGCGTCCTTGTCGAACCCGGCCGCGACGCCGACCGGGTTGGGGAAGGCGAGCCCCGCCACCTCGACCGCGAGCGGTCCGGCGGGCGCCGGCGCGCGGCTCGGCAGCGCGGCGAGCGCGCGGAGGGCCAGCCGGTGGCCGGTTTCGGGGTCGAAGGCGAAGATCGCGGGGCGGACGAGGCGGAACAGCATGGCGACCCCGCGCCTAGGTCAGGCCGGGCCGCCTGTCGAGCGGTCGCGTCCCGCCCGGCCGGCCGCGCCCCGCCTGCACCCCCAGAAATGCCTTGTCGCTTGCATACAATCCTCATTGCCAATCAGCGGCTATGTCCCGGCTCGCGACCCGAAGGGCTCGGAGCAGGAATGCGAAGAGTTCCTCAACTTGCAGGGGCGACGCTCTCTCATGGGGCGTCGCCTTTTTTTCGCGCCCCCGCCCCTCGACAAGCCGCCCGGCCCTGCGCAAGATGGGCCTGCGCATCGTTGCGCCAGACCATGACAAGGGGGCCCCGCAAGGGGAAGTCGGGTTGGATTTCCAGGTACGCATGATCCCGCCACCGGCGTCGCTCGCCCGGTCGGTCCACACCTTCTACGTGATCGAGACCGGAGCCGCGCCGGTCGAGGAGACGGTCCCCGCCTACTCGGCGCAGCTCATCGTGATGGTGCGCGGCAGCGTCGCCTTCACCTTTGCCGACGGGCGGACCGGGTGCTCCTCGCGGGTGTTCGTCAACGCCCCGCAGCTGCGCAGCGCGAATTCGGTGCTGGAAGGCCCGGTGCTCCAGATCGGCGCCTCGCTCACCCACGCCGCGTGGCAGAGGCTCTCGAACCTTCCCGCCGACGTGGTGCACGACCGCCTGATCTCCGCCGAGGCGATCCTCGCGCCCGAACGGATCGCCGCGCTCGAGGCCGCGGCGGAGGCCTGTGATGCCGGGCGGATCGGACCCGAGGCGGTGTGCGCCGAGCTCGCCGCGACGATTGCCGCCGGGCCTTTCGACCTGCGCTCCGATCATGTCGAGGTGGTCGAGACGATCCTCGCCTGGCTCGCGAGCGGTTTCGATCCCGACATCCGCGCCCTCTACGAAGCCGTGAGAGTCTCGCCGCGCCAGGTGCAGCGCATCTGCCGCCGCTTCTTCGGCGTGCCGCCCGCACAGGTGCTCAAGCGCTTCCGCGCCCTGCGCGCCGCGATGGTGCTCGCGCAGCCGGGTCTCGGCGAAGCGCATCGCGACGCGCTGATGGCGACCTATTTCGACCAGGCGCACCTGATCCGCGACATCCGCCGCTACACCGGGCGCACCCCGACGCAGCTGCGCCAGCCCTCGGTGATGCGCGCGCTGCTCGATCCGGCGAGCCACGGCGATGCCGGCGCGCCGCTCATGGCCGCGGCGGGCTGAAGCGGCGGACTCCCGTTCCCTCGGCGGTTGTAAAAGCGCGACAAGGGCCCTAATTCTGAATTCGGAACGATTCTGTCTGAATAGCGAGCCGCCCGCAATGCGCCTGTCCAACCTTGCCGATTACGCGGTCATCACGATGTGCCAGGCGGCGTTGCATTGCGGCAATGGGCGCGTGAGCGCGGCCGAGCTGGCGAGCGAGACCGGGCTTCCGGTGCCGACCGTCCAGAAGCTCGTCTCGAAGCTCACCGCCGCCGGACTGCTGCGCTCGGTGCGGGGCGCGCATGGCGGGCTCCAGCTGGCGCGGCCGGCGGCGGCGATCACCGTGGCGGACATCGTCGAGGCGATCGAGGGGCGCATCGCGCTCACCTCCTGCGTCGATCATTCGGCGTGCGATTTCGAGGCCGGGTGCAGCATGAAGCCGCACTGGCCGATCATCAACGAGGCGCTGCGCGGCGCGCTGGCGGAGATCAGCCTCGCCCAGCTACGCGGGCCCCTCGCGCCGGCGCCGACGCAACTCGTCGAGGACCATCTGGCATGAGCGAAGACGTGGAAATCCAGGACCGCGAGGCGCGGGAGGCCGCTGCGAAGGTCGCCGACTACGAGCACGGCTGGTCCGCCGACATCGACACCGAGTTTGCCCCCAAAGGCCTCTCGGAGGACACGGTCCGCTTCATCAGCGCCAAGAAGAACGAGCCCGAATGGATGCTCGAATGGCGCCTCAAGGCCTTCCGCCTGTGGCAGACGATGGAGGAGCCCGACTGGGCGAAGATCGGCTATCCGCCGATCGACTATCAGGACGCCTATTACTACGCCGCGCCCAAGAAGAAGGCGACCATCGCCTCGCTCGACGAGCTCGATCCCGAGATCAAGGCCGTCTATGACAAGCTCGGCATCCCCGTGGCGGAGCAGGAAGTGCTCGCCGGGGTCGAGGGCGCGCGCAAGGTCGCGGTCGACGCGGTGTTCGATTCCGTGTCCGTCGCCACCACTTTCCGCGAGGAGCTGAAGCGCGCCGGCGTCATCTTCCTCTCGATCTCCGAGGCGATCCGCGAATATCCCGAGCTCGTGCAGAAGTGGCTGGGCCGGGTCGTGCCGGTGCGCGACAACTTCTTCGCGGCGCTGAACTGTGCGGTCTTCTCCGACGGCACCTTCGTCTACGTGCCCGAGGGCGTGCGCTGCCCGATGGAGCTCTCGACCTATTTCCGCATCAACGCAGAGAACACCGGCCAGTTCGAACGCACGCTGATCGTCGCCGACAAGGGGAGCTACGTCAGCTACCTCGAAGGCTGCACCGCCCCCATGCGCGACGAGAACCAGCTCCACGCCGCCGTGGTCGAGCTGGTCGCGCTCGACGATGCCGAGATCAAGTATTCGACCGTCCAGAACTGGTACCCCGGCAATGCCGAGGGCAAGGGCGGGATCTACAACTTCGTCACCAAGCGCGCGCTGTGCCAGGGGGACCGCTCGAAGGTGAGCTGGACGCAGGTCGAGACCGGCTCGGCGGTGACTTGGAAGTATCCGAGCTGCGTCCTCAACGGCGAGGACTCGGTGGGCGAGTTCTACTCGGTCGCGGTCACCAACAACTACCAGCAGGCCGACACCGGCACCAAGATGATCCACAACGGCAAGAACAGCCGCTCGACGATCATCTCCAAGGGCATCAGCGCGGGCAAGTCGAACAACACCTACCGGGGGCTGGTGCGCGTCGGGCCGACGGCGAGCGGCGTGCGCAACTTCACCCAGTGCGACAGCCTGCTGCTCGGCGATCAATGCGGCGCGCACACCGTGCCCTATATCGAGGTGAAGAACCCCAGCGCGCAGATCGAGCACGAGGCGACCACCTCCAAGATCAGCGACGAACAGCTGTTCTACGCGATGCAGCGCGGCCTCGGCGAAGAGGAAGCCGTGGCGCTGATCGTCAACGGCTTCGCCAAGGACGTGCTGAAAGAGCTGCCGATGGAGTTTGCCGTGGAGGCGCAGAAGCTGCTGGCGATTTCGCTCGAGGGGAGCGTGGGGTGATGCGCGCCGCCCTCACCTCGATCGTCACCCCGGCGAAAGCCGGGGTCCAGGGCGGCAAAGTGCTGCGCCCAGCGTCACTGGGTCCCGGCCTGCGCCGGGATGACGAAGTTGGTTTGCTTGAGGGGAGCGTCAAGTGAGCCTCGACGGAGCGACACTCGATGCTGCACATAAGCACTGCATCTCGCATCGAATCGAGGTGCTGGCGAGTGCCGTGTGCGGGTGCTTCTACTGCCGTTCTGTATTCCCGCCGAAAGCGGTGACCTACTGGCATGAAGAGACGAGTGGCGAAGCTGGCCGCGCACCCGATCCATTCACCGCCTTCTGTCCTACCTGCCACATCGACGCTGTCATCGGCGATGCCTCGGGTTATCCCGTCAGCGACCCGACCTTCTTGCGGGCAATGCATGCAAGGTGGTTCAAGAACGAGATCGAATAATGACCACCCGCAAAACCCTCGCCCTCAACCCCGAGGCTGCAACCGCCGAAGCCCCCGCGCTCAAGAAGAAGGGGCGCGGGTGGGAGATTTCGGAGAAGCGGCTCGATGCGCTGCACGAACAGGCGCGCGAGTTGCGGCGGCACTCCACCGAGGCGCACAAGGCGCTCGCGGCAAAGTTCGCCGCCGCGGACATGGGCCGCTACAATTTCAAGCGCCACGCCGTGGTCGGCAGCGCGATTGTCGATTTCAACTGCCACAACCTCGGCCTCGCATTGGCGATTGACGAGGAGGGGCAGAACGACACCCTCGCCAAGCGCCGCGACAAGAGCCTCGAGGCAGTCGGCATCCGGGTGATGCGGATCGCGGCGAAGGACATCCTCGATAACATCGACGATGTGCTCCAGCGCCTCACCCTCGCCATGCGCGAGCGGATCGCCGCCAAGAAGGAGGCCGCCCGCGCGCACAAGGCGGCGAACCCGAAGCAGACCTATTCGCGCCCCAAGCCGCGCCCGACCGACCGCAACGACAAGCCCCCCCAGAGCAACCGGAGCCGCAAGCCGTGATCCTCGCCACTCTCCTTTCCCCCCTCTTCGCGATGCAGGCCGCCGGCGAGTCCGCCGTCGCGATCAAGAACGACAACCCGGAGACCTGGAGCGTCGAGTATCCGCGCCTCATCCAGCCGATGGTCGCCGACTACCGCCGCTGCCTCGTCGTGACCGACCGGCGCATCTCCGGCAGGGCCGACCTCGAGCAGCAGCACGCCGCCGACATCACCCGCTGCGCCGCGCGCAAGGCGAAGGCGATCGCGGAATCGAACGAGATCCTCGCCGGCGCCAAGACCACGCTCACCCCCGCGCAGGTCGACACGCTGTTCGACAACATCGGCAAGATTCACGTCGCCCGCGGGCGCGATCTCGACCAGCAGTTCATCACCCGCGTCTCCGGGGCGCAGGCGGCGTCCGAGAGCTACGACGCCACCCGCCCCAAGGGCCTCGTGCTCGAACTGCGCGACGCAAGCGTGGTCAAGGCGCGCACCGACGCCGCCGCTGCTGCCGCGGGCGCCGCGACCGCAGCCGCCAAGAAGGACAAGGACGGCAAGTGATGCTGATCATCGACGACCTCCACGCCTCGGTCGGCGACCAGCCGATCCTGAAGGGCCTCACCCTCGCCGTCCCGGCGGGCGAGGTCCACGCGATCATGGGCCCCAACGGCGCGGGCAAGTCGACGCTCGCCAACGTGCTCGGCGGGAAGCCCGGCTACGAGGTGACCGGCGGCAGCGTCACCTTCCGGGGGCAGGACCTGCTGGCGCTGGAGCCGCACGAGCGCGCCGCGGCGGGGCTGTTCCTCGGCTTCCAGTACCCGGTCGAGATCCCCGGCGTCTCCAACGTCCAGTTCCTGCGCGAGGCGTTGAACGCGCAGCGCAAGGCGCGGGGGGAAGAACCACTCTCGGGCGGCGAGTTCCTGAAGCTCGCCAGGGACAAGGCCGCGCTGCTGCGCATGGACATGGAGATGCTCAAGCGGCAGGTGAACGTCGGCTTCTCGGGCGGCGAGAAGAAGCGCGCCGAGATGGTGCAGATGGGCATCCTCGACCCCGCCTTCGCGGTGCTCGACGAGACCGACAGCGGCCTTGACATCGACGCGCTGCGGATCGTGGGCAGCGGGATCAATGCGATCATGCGGAGTCCCGACAAGGCGGTGCTCCTCATCACCCACTATCAGCGCCTCCTCGACGTGGTCGCGCCCGACAAGGTGAGCATCCTCGCCGGCGGGCGCATCGTCGAAACCGGCGGCCCGGAGCTTGCCCTGCGGCTCGAGGCCGAGGGCTACGACGCGGTGACGGCGTGACGCTGGCAACCCTCCCGACACGCCGTCACGAGGCCTGGCGCTATGCCGACATGGACGGGCTGGCACGGCTTGGCGTTGCGGCGCTCGAGGGCTGGAAGGAGATCACCCTCGCGCCCGGCGAGACGCGGCGGCACGCGATGGCGGTGGGCTCCGATGCGCCCGAGCTGCACCGCATCCGCCTGACGCTCGGCGAGGGGGCGCGGGCGGATCTGTTCGTCACCAATGCGGGCGCGGATTACACCCGCGTCGAGGTCGAGGTGCGGCTCGCCAAGGGCGCGCACTTCGAATTCGGCGGCGTGACCATCGGCGGGGCGGGCGTGACGCGCGAATTCGTCACGCAGGTCATCCATGCCGAGCCCGAGGCGACCTCCAACCAGACCATCCGCGCGGTCCACTGGGGCGGGGGGACGGGCAACTTCCTCGGCGAGATCAAGGTCGCGCGCCACGCGCAGAAGACCGATGCGGCGCAGGACTTCAAGGGCCTGCTGCTCGAGGCGGGGGCGAGCGCCAATGCCGTCCCGCAGCTCGAGATCTTCGCCGACGACGTGAAGTGCGCCCACGGCGCCACCGTCGGCGCGCTCGACGAGGGGGCGCGCTTCTACATGATGGCGCGCGGGGTCGATCCCGCCACCGCGCAGCGCCTGCTGGTGCAGGCCTTCATCGGCGACGCCTTCGTCGCGCTCGAGGACGAGGTCGAGCGCGAGGCGCTGCTCGATGCGGCTTTGGCGGTGCTGGAGGGGGCCAAGCTGTGACTGCCGCCGTAACCCTCGAACGCGATCTGCGCGCCGACTTCCCCGGCCTGGTCACGCATGACGGCAAGCCGTGGCACTACCTCGACACCGCCGCGACCGCGCAGAAGCCGCGGGCGGTGATCGACGCGATGGCGCGCGCGCTCGGCGAGGATTACGCGACCGTCCACCGCGGGGTCTACACCCGCTCGGCAGAAATGACGCTCGCCTACGAGGCGGCGCGGCGCACGGTCGCACGCTTCATCGGCGGGCACGAGGACGAGCTGGTCTTCACCCGCGGCGCGACCGAGGCGATCAACCTTGTTGCGCAGACCTGGGGCCGCGCAAACCTCAAATCCGGCGACCGCATCCTGCTCTCGCAGGCCGAGCACCATTCGAACATCGTGCCGTGGCAGATAGTGGCGCAAGAAGTGGGCGCGGAGATCGACGTCTGCCCGCTGACCGACGACCACCGGATCGACTTGGATGCCGCAGAGGCGATGCTGACCGAGCGTCACAAGCTGGTCGCGCTGGGCCATGTCTCGAACGTCACCGGCGCGCTGCTCGATGCGCCCCGCGCCGCAGCCCTCGCCCACAAGGTCGGCGCAAAGCTGCTGCTCGACGGGTGCCAGTCGGCGCCGCATATGGGCGTCGATGTCGCTGCGCTGGCCTGCGACTTCTACGTCTTCTCCGCGCACAAGCTCTACGGGCCGACCGGGATCGGGGCGCTGTGGGCGAGGAAGGACATCCTCGCCGAGATGCCCCCCTACCAGGGCGGCGGGGCGATGATCGACCGCGTGACCTTCGCGGGCACGACCTACGCGTCCGGCCCGCAGCGCTTCGAGGCCGGCACCCCGGCGATCACCGAGGCGGTCGCCTTCGCCGCAGCCGCCAACTACGTCGCCGCCATCGGACCCGAGCGCATCCACGCGCACGAGCAGGCGCTCGTCGCGCGGCTGCGCCGCGAGCTGAGGGCGATGAACGACGTGACCTTGTTCGGCCCCGAGGACAGCGCCGGGATCGTCAGCTTCGCGATCGACGACATCCACCCGCACGATCTCGGCACGATCCTCGACGAGGCGAGTGTCGCGATCCGCGCCGGGCACCACTGCGCCCAGCCGCTGATGGATTACCTCGGCGTTCCCGCCACCGCGCGCGCCAGCTTCGGGCTCTATTCGACCGAGGCCGATGTCGACGCGCTGCTCGCCGGGATCGCCCGCACCCGCAGGATTTTTGGAAGAGGATGAGAGCGATGGACAGCGCCTCGCAGCCCGACATGACCGCCGACAAGCCGCCCCGCGCACGGGTCCAGGACGCCATCGACACCGACGAGGCGGCACCCCGCCAGCGCGATTACCTCGACGGCTTTCTCGCCGCCAAGCCGCCCGCCGAGGCCGTCGGCGGGGCGGGGAGCGACCTCCAGGCCGCGGTGATCGAGGCGCTGAGGGAGATCTACGATCCCGAGATCCCGGTCAACATCTACGACCTCGGCCTGATCTACGGCGTCGAGGTCGACGACAATGCCGATGCGACCGTCACCATGACGCTCACCACCCCGCACTGCCCGGTCGCCGAATCGATGCCGGGCGAGGTGGAGCTGCGCGTCTCCAGCGTTCCGGGGATTCGGGACGCCGAGGTGAACCTCGTCTGGGACCCGCCGTGGGGCCCGCACAAGATGAGCGACGAGGCGCGGCTCGAGCTGGGGATGCTGTGAGCCTCGCGCCCACCCTCGCGATTGCGCTGGCGGACTACCGCGACCCGCGTGATGCGGCGGACGTGGTGGTGCTGCTCGATGCCTATGCCCGCGACCCGATGGGCGGGGGCGCGCCGCTCGCCGAGGAGGTGAAGATGCGGCTGCCGGGCGATCTCGCGGCGAACCCGCAGGCCTTCGCGCTCATCGCCCGGCTCGAGGACGAGGCGGTCGGTCTTGCCAACTGCTTCATGGGCTATTCGACCTTCGCCGCCGCGCCGCTGGTCAATATCCACGATCTCGCGGTGCTGCCCGAGACGCGCGGGCGCGGGGTCGGCAAGGCGCTCCTCCAGGCGGTCGAGGTCGAGGCCTTGAAGCGCGGGGCCTGCAAGATCACATTGGAGGTGCTGAGCGGCAACCCGGCGCGGCATCTGTATGCCGCGTGCGGGTTCGGCGATTACCAGCTCGATCCGCAAGCCGGGCACGCGCTGTTCTGGCAGAAGAGGCTGACATGACCGAAACGACCACCACCGCCCGCCCCGCTCCCAAGGCCGCCGTCACCCTGACGCCGTCGGCCGAGGCGCGCATCGCCGAGCTGATGAGCAAGGCCCCGGAGGACGCGATCGGGGTCAAGCTCTCGACCCCGCGACGCGGCTGCTCGGGGCTCGCCTATTCGGTCGACTACGTCACCACCGAGGCGAAATTCGACGAGAAGATCCCCACCCCCGGCGGCACCTTCTACATCGACGGCGCCTCGGTGCTCTACCTCGTCGGCAGCGTCATGGACTGGCGCGAGGACGACTTCACCGCCGGCTTCGTCTTCGAGAACCCCAACGCCAAGGGCGCCTGCGGCTGCGGCGAGAGCTTCATGGTGTGAGCTTGCCCTCGCCTTTGCTGTATTGGTGTGCTAAGACACCTGAATGGCAAAGCGCGGCAAGCAGCTTCCTCCCGAGCGGATTGCAGAGCTGAAAGCTCAGCGCGCTCGGGAGTTGCAGGGGATCATTGACCGACTGACAGGTGAGCTCGAGCAACTCGAGGCCAAGCTGGCGGCGGCCGGCGACCAGAACGAGCGCATCATGCTCAAGGCCGAAATCGTTCACTTCACTTTGGCACTGAAGCAGATCAGTCGCGGGACAGGCCCTCCGCGCCGAAAACCGCCCGAGGCCGGCCTTGCCGTCCCCGCCGTTCCGCCGCGCGGACCCCTGCCCAAGCAAGGCGGAACTGCCGCGGAACTCGAGGTCGACAGCTAGACGGTCAGTCCTCTTCGGCGAGCCGGGCGAGCAGCTTGCGGTCGAGCGCGTCGACCTCGCCGTTGGCGTCGATCATCCGGTCGAGCCATTCCTTCTCGAAGTCGTCGATCGCCTCGCCCTTCGCCGCGAGCGCCGCGAAGTCGGTGCCTTCGGGCTTCTTCCTGCCGAACACCTTGCCGAAGTGGTTGGCGACCCGCGGCACCTCGCGCAGCGCGCGGCCCATGAAGCGGCCGACGTTCGCCTCGTTGTCGGCGACGAAGGCCTCGAGCTCGCGGCGGCGTTCGTGGCTGAGCTGGGCGTGGGGGAGCATGAAGCCCTTGAGATAGTTCGCCACCCCGTCGACGAAGAGGTCGTCCCACTCCACCGCGTTCTCCTCGGCGAGGGTCGCGTCCTTGAGGCGGAACAGCATCTCGGCGTCCTGGCGGGTGACCGCGGCCGGGCCGTGGCCGCCGCTCGCGAAGATCGTGCGGCGGATGAGGCGGCATTCGGCCGAGGTTATGTGGGTCGCGGAAAGCGCGCCGCCGCAGCGGGTCGGTCCGGTCCCGCTCAGCACCGCGCGCTCGACCTCGCCGAGGACGTAGTTCTTGAGCCGGTCGGGGGTGTTCTCGGCGCGCTCGAGGATACGCACCAGCGCCTCGAGCTCGGCCATGCTCTCGACCTCGCCGTCGCTGTCGACCTGCTCGATCAGCCAGGCGGCCTCCTCCTCGGAGCATTGCAGGCGCGGCTCGGTGCCGTTGAGCACGAATTCGCCGATCGCCTCGACGAAGAAGTCGACCCACTCGTTGCTGCGGGTGCGGAGCGCGCTGTTGAGCGCGAACAGCGCTTCGGCCTCGCCGCGGGTGATGATCCCGTCGCCCCAGCCCTCGCGGCGCAGCGCCAGCAGGCCCTCGGCGGTGATCTGCCCGTCCGCGGCGGCGGCCTCGGCGATGGCGATGAATTGCGTGGTCATGCGGCGTCGGTTCCCTTTCCAACCTCGGGAGCGAGCCATCGCATGAGCAGACTTAAGGCGGCGTTACCTTTCCTCGACCTCGCGGATGCAGGCGCCGGGATCGGCGGGCGCCCCGCCCTGCCGCAGCCGCGCCTCGACATGGGTCGCGGTCGGCGCCGCCCCGGCGGCGAGGGGGTAGAGGTAGATGTCGAGCACGCACGCCTTGCCCGCGAACTGGAGCTTGTGCGCGTCGCCCTCGGCAAGGTCGATGCGCGGGGTGCCGAAGCGCCGGGTGAGCGCCGCGGCGGGCGATCCGATCACCCCGCCGAGGCCCTGCGCCGCCATCACCTCGGGCGCGGAGCGGGCGGCGGGGGCGACGCGCCGCTCGCCGCCGATCGAGGGGCGCGGCGCGGCGGCGCTCGCCAGCGTGCGCGGCTTGGCGCCCCCGCCCCCGCAGCCGGCGAGCGCCGCCGCGAGCAGCGCCAGAGCCGCCATTCCCCCGAACCTCATGCCCTCTGTCGTCCCTCCTCCAGCCGGCGCAGCACCAGCTGCGTGCCCGCGCCTGCGCCGATAAGCGGTGCGGCGAGGTTCGCCAAGGGCACCAGCATCAGCCCGGCGATCGCCGTCCCCAGCAGGATGCGCTCAAGTCCCGGCACCGGGTTCGCCCCCTCCGCCCCCTCGCAATGCCGCAGCCACGCCATGTCGGTGAGCTCGCGACCGAGCAGCACCGCGTTGACCGCGAGCAGCACCAGCGCCGGGCCGATCGCGGTGAAGGCGAGCAGGCCGGCGACCGGCAGCGCCAGCAGGTTGTAGCCCACCGCGCGCATCAGCCCCCGCACCGCGTTCACAAGGTCGCGGCGGAACGGCAGCGGCCGCGCGCGCGACGCCAGCGCCGGGTAGTGCCGCGCCTCGACCGCGGCGACCACGTCGTCGGCGAAGAACTGGAGCACCGCGAGCGCGACCACCCGGAACAGCAGCCACGCGGCGAGCGGGACCAGCACCACCGCCGCGAGGCCCGCCCAGCCCTGCGCGACCCCGGCCCGCTCGGCCGCCTCGGCGAGCGCCGCGTAGAGCCCCGCCCCGATCCCCGCGAAGATCAGCAGCGTCACCGCGATGCTCTTCGCCGCGACCGCGAGGACTGCGCGGTCGCCGAGCTGGCGGCAGGCCATGACGAGCGCGGCGAGGACGGCGGACATGGCGCCAGCGATGCCCCGGCCCCCGCGCCCAAGTCAACGCGCGCGCCCGCCTCCCTCAACAGCACGCTTGGCGCGGCGGGCGAAGGCGGCTAGGCGCCCCGCAACATTCGCAACCAAGGAACCGCCCGTGCCCGAAGCCACCGAGCCCCGCTACGACGTGATCGCCATCGGCAATGCCGTGGTCGACGTGATCGCCTCCTGCCCGGAGGAGCTGATCGAGGAGCTCCAATTGAACCGCGGCGGGATGACGCTGATCGACGAGGCGCGCGCCGACGAGCTCTACGAGGCGATGCCCCCGGCGCGTGAGGTCTCGGGCGGCTCGGCGGCGAACACGCTCGCGGGGCTGGCGACGCTCGGCCTGCAATGCGCCTTCATCGGGCAGGTCTCCGACGACCAGCTCGGCAAGGTGTTCCGCCACGACATGCGCGCGACCGGCATCGACTTCGACACCCCGGGCCGCGACGGCGAGCCCGCCACGGGCCGGGTGCTGATCTTCGTGACGCCCGACGGCGAGCGCACCATGAACACCTTCCTCGGCGCCGGGCAGTTCCTCCCCGCCGCCGCGCTCGACGAGGCGCTGATCGCGAGCGGGGCGATCCTCTATCTCGAAGGCTACCTCTGGGACCCCGAGGAACCGCGTCGCGCCATGCGCCGCGCCATCGAGGTGGCCCGCAAGGCCGGGCGCAAGATCGCCTTCACCGCTTCCGAAAGCTTCGTGATCGAGCGCCACGGCGACGACTTCCGGGCGATGATCGAGGAGGGCATCATCGACATCCTGTTCGTCAACGAGACCGAGCTCGCCACGCTGACCGGCGAGAGCGACTTCGAAGCGGGCCTCGCCGCGATCGCGGGCAAGGTCCCGGTGCTGGTCGCGACCCGGTCGGAGAAGGGCGCGGTCGCGATCGCCCACGGCGAGCGGGCGGAGGTCGCCGCGGTGCCGGTCGAGAAGGTCGTCGACACCACCGGCGCAGGCGACCAGTTCGCGGCGGGCTTCCTGTCGGGCTATGCCAAGGGCGAGCCGCTCGCGGTGTGCCTGAAGCGCGGCGCGATCTGTGCTGCGGAGGTGATCTCGCACTACGGCCCGCGCCCCGAGGCCGACATGCAAGCGCTGGTCGCGGCGAAGCTGTAAGCGGACAAAGCGGACACCCTGTCCGCTTGGGCATCGTCGCAAAAACCGCTATCCTTCAGGCGCTTGTGGCCCCTGCGCGCGAGCGGACGGACACGGGGCGGCGGCGGCGAAGCGTCGCGCCGGGCTGCTGGGGGCTGACAATGCGAAAGAGCGGCGCGCCAGTCCTGCCGCCTTCCGCCCGCGTAGGAAAGCCTAGGCCCGCGCCGGGGCAGACAGGCGCTTCGGGCGCAGCTTGCCGGCCTGCCACCCGGCCCACGCCGTCGCCGCCCCGGCCGCGACGCCGATCACCATCATGTTGACCGGCGGGATCGTCGCATAGACGCCAAAGGCCGTCCGCACCGCCGGGATCGAGGGCGCGAACCACATGGCGGCCGCCTGCAACAGCATGAAGCCCGTCGCGACCAGCCACGGGGCGCCATACTTCCGGTTCATCGCAAAGAGGGTGAGCGCGAAGAGGCAGGCGAGGATGTCGCTGAGCGCGATCGTGTCGAGGATCGCCTGCGGGAAGGGGCTGCCGATCACGTTCATCCACGGCAGGTATTCGCCCATCACCCGGCTGAACGGGCTCTCGAACAGGATCAGCGGGGTCGCGAGCATATAGCCTGCATGGAGCCGCACGTTCCGGCGGTTCCTGAGCGCGAGGTAGAACAGCGTGAGATAGGCGGCGATGGCGATGCCCATGCCGATCCCGAACGCCGGGCCGAGCCTGTCCGCGAAAGGATCGTCGCCGCGCGCGAAGTTCGCCGCGGTGACGTTGATGATCATCACGAAGCCGAGGATCAGGAAAGGGAACAGCACGAAGCTCGCCCGCCCCATCTGGCTGTGCAGCGCATGGGCGCGGCGCTGGATGGTGAGGTGCTGGCCGATCAGCAGCGCGAGCCAGGTCATCGCCGAGATCGCGTGCACGTGGAAGGCGAGCGGCACCGGCCGCTCGGCGCCGAAATAGCTCGCCCAGAAGCCCGCCATGATGACGAGCAGCACGAAACCCACGAAATAAGGCGCGTGACGATACGGCATCGAGGCCCCCCTGTTGCCCTGACTTCCCCGCTGCGCGATCTATCACGTTCGCGCGCGCCGTCAAAGCCGCCGGGGGGCGGGGGCGCTAGCGGTCGGGCACGTAGCCCGCGTCGCGCAGGGTCACCATGTAGGCCGCGATCTGGTCGATCTGCGGGCGGGTGAGAGTGAAATCCATGTCCTCGGGGTAGTTGTGCGCCTCGGCCAGCCAGTCGGCGAGCGAGCGCTCCGACAGCCCCGGCCGGTTGGCGATCGCTGCGAAGCTCGGCGAGCGCGGGTTGGGAGAGAGGAACGGCGGCTCGACCGCGTGGCACCCGCCGCAGGCCGCCTCGACGAAGGCCGGCGCGCGGGCGTCGGGCGAGCGCGCGGTGGGCTTGCCGAGCATCGGCGGCGGGTTGTCGGGCGCCGGGGTCTGGCAGGCGGCGAGCCCGAACAGGGCGGAGAGCAGGAGGAGGCGCTGGGTCATGTCGCCCTTGTCTCCCGCGGGCGCGCGGCTTTCCTTGACCACGATCAAATTCGCGCGGCACCAAAGTCGCCGTGGGGCGTTTCGTGCGGGAGCCGAAGTGCAACGCGGAGACTGCCCCATCATGCCGACCACCCGCTTCGCTGTCCTGTTCGCCGCGCCCCTGCTGATCGCGAGCCAGCCGGCCTCGGCCTCGTCGCAGGACGACTGGGCGAGAGCGAGCGACATCGGCGTCGGCGGGCTGCTGCTGTGGTCGATCGGCGTGCCGCTCGCCGAGGGGGACAGCAAGGGCGCGCTTCAGGCCGGGGCCGCGGACGTCGCGGGCTTCGCCGCCGCCCAGGCGCTCAAGGAGGCCTTCCCCGAAACCCGCCCCGACCGCAGCGGCAACGACAGCTTCCCCTCCGGCCATACCGCCACCGCCTTTGCCGCGGCGACCAGCATCCTCGAACGGCGCGGGCCAGGCGAGGGCGTGCCCGCTCTGGCGCTGGCGGGTGTCGTCGGCCTCGCCCGTGTCGAGGCGGACAAGCACTACTGGTACGATGTCGTTGCGGGCGCGGCGATCGGCGCGGGTGCGGGCCTGCTGCTCACTCACCCCAAGGCGGACGGCAAGGGTCGCATGGCCGTGCTCGTGCCCTGGGGCGACGCGCACAGCATCGGCGTCAACGTCGCGGCGCGCTTCTAGCCGCGCTCGCGCGCCACTTCCCGCCAGCCGATGTCGCGGCGGCAGAAGCCGGTGGGGAAGTCAATCGCATCGACCGCCGCGTAGGCCTTCGCCTGCGCCTCGGTGACGCTCGCACCGGTCGCGGTGACGGCGAGCACCCGGCCCCCGTTCGCCACCAGCGCGCCGTCCTTCCGCGCGGTGCCGGCGTGGAAGATCTTCGCGCCCTGCGCCCCGGCCGACCCGAGGTCGATCGCGCCGCCCTTCTCGGGCGCGCCGGGGTAGCCCTTCGCCGCCATCACCACGGTGAGCGCGGTCTCGTCGCGCAGCGCGGGCGCGACTCCCGCCAGCTCTCCTTGCGCGCAGGCGAGCATGATCTGCGCGAGGTCGCTCTCGAGCCGCATCATCAGCACCTGGCACTCGGGGTCGCCGAAGCGGGCGTTGTATTCGATCAGCTTGGGGCCCTCCGGCGTGAGCATCAGCCCGGCGAAGAGGACGCCCGAATAGGGCGTGCCGTCCTCGCGCAGGGTGCGCACGGTCGGCGCGATGATCTCGGCCATGACCCGCGCCTCGAGCTCCGGCGTCAGCACCGGAGCCGGGGAATAGGCGCCCATCCCGCCGGTGTTGGGGCCGACATCGCCCTCACCGACGCGCTTGTGGTCCTGCGCGGAACCGAAGGGAACCACGCGCTCGCCGTCGGTGAGGGCGAAGAAGCTGACCTCCTCGCCCTCCATGAACTCCTCGATCACCACTTCGGCCCCCGCCGCCCCGAAGGCCCCGCCGAACATCTCGGCGAGCGCGGCCTCGGCCTCGGCGAGGCTCGCGGCGATCACCACGCCCTTGCCCGCCGCGAGCCCGTCGGCCTTGAGCACGTAGGGCGCGGCGAAGCGGGCGAGCGCGGCGCGGGCCTCGGCGAGGCTCGCGGTGCGCACGTAACCCGCGGTGGGGATGCCGGCGCGGGCGCACAGGTCCTTGGTGAAGCCCTTGGAGCCTTCGAGCTGCGCGGCGGCCTGCGAGGGGCCGAACACCGGCACGCCCGCCGCCCGCAGCGAATCCGACAGTCCGTCGACCAGCGGCGCCTCGGGGCCGATCACCACGAGGCCGATGCCCTCCGCGCGGCAGAAGGCGATCACCGCCGCGTGGTCCGTCACGTCGAGCGCGACCAGCTCGGCCTCCTCGGCGATGCCCGGATTGCCGGGGGCGGCGAAGAGGCGGGTCACGCTGGGCGCCTGCCGCAGCTGCCACGCCAGAGCGTGTTCGCGGCCTCCCGAACCGAGGAGAAGAACGTACATCGGCGAACCTCGCACAAGAAAGGCAGAACGGCGCTTCGACAAGCTCGGCGCGAACGGGTATCGAGGGAGGCCCTTACCCGTTCGCCCTGAGCCTGTCGAAGGGTGGTCCTGTTTTGGACACAGCTGAGCGTCGTGCGCAAATGTCAGACCTGATCGCGAATCCCAAGCCCGGCGACAACGCCCAGCCGCTCACTGTCAGCGAGCTCTCCGGCCTGCTCAAGCGCACGGTCGAGGACCGCTTCGGTTTCGTGCGGCTGCGCGGCGAGCTCTCGGGGGTGAAGCGCGCCGCCTCGGGCCACCTCTATTGCTGCCTCAAGGACGAGGGCGCGGTGATCGACGGGGTGATGTGGAAGGGCGGGGCGCAGCGCCTAGCCTTCCGCCCGGAGGACGGGCTCGAGGTGATCGCCACCGGCAAGCTCACCACCTATCCGGGGCGCTCGAAGTACCAGGTGGTGATCGACAGCCTCGAGCTTGCCGGCGAGGGCGCGCTGCTGGCGCTGCTCGAGAAGACCCGCGCGCGGCTCGCTGCCGAGGGGCTGTTCGATGCCGGACGCAAGCGCCGCCTGCCGTTCCTGCCGCGGGTGATCGGCGTCGTCACCTCGCCGACCGGCGCGGTGATCCGCGACATCCTCCACCGCCTCGCCGACCGCTTCCCGAGCCACGTGATCGTCTGGCCGGTGCTGGTCCAGGGCCATGGCGCCGCCGAGCAGGTCGCCGCCGCCGTGCGCGGCTTCTCGGGCCTCGCCCCCGGCGATCCCGTCCCGCGCCCCGACGTGGTGATCGTCGCGCGCGGAGGCGGCTCGATCGAGGACCTGTGGAGCTTCAACGAGGAGGTGGTGGTCCGCGCCATCGCCGAGTGCCCGATCCCGGTCATCAGCGCCGTCGGGCACGAGACCGACACCACCCTCGCCGACTACGCCGCCGACCGCCGCGCGCCGACGCCCACTGCCGCCGCGGAGATGGCGGTGCCGGTGCGGATCGACCTCCTCGCGACCCTCGCCGACCTCGGCAACCGCAAGCGCCGCGCGGTGTGGCGGCCGCTCGAACTCGGGCGCGAGCGGCTCGCGGCGCGGGCGCGGATGCTGCCCCGGCCCGAGGCGCTGCTGCAACCGCAGGCGCAGCGGCTCGACGACCTCGCCGAGCGCCTGCGCCGCGCGCTCGGCGACCGCTCCGCCAAGGGGCGCGAGCGGCTCGCCGGGGTCGCGGCGCGGCTCTCGCCGAGCCTGCTCTCGCGGACCGCGGCCGAGGCGCAGCGCCGGCTCGACCGCGCGCGGCTTGCGCCCGCCCTGATCGAGCGCCCGCTGCGCCACGGCCACGACCGCCTCGCCGCGCTCGCCCGGGTGATGAGCCAGCTCCACCCGGAAAAGCCGCTCGAGCGCGGCTATGCGATCATCCGCGACGGCTCGGGCAAGGCGCTGACCACCCGCGCCGAAGCCGCAGGCGAGGCGCTCCTCCACGTGCAGTTCCGCGACGGCGCGCTGAGCGCGGTCCCCGCGAGCAGCGCGCCCCCTCCTCCGCCCCCGCCGGCCCCGCGCCGCCGCCCGGCCGCGCCGCCCGCGGCCCAAGATGATTTGTTCGGTTAGCCGCGCTCTGCTATTGCGCACCCCATGCTGATGACTCCCTCCGACAAGGCCGCCAAGCTCTACTACGGCCCCTCCAGCTTCCGCGTGCTGCGCCCCGGGAGCCACGTGCTCTGCGCCGTCACCGGCGAGGCGATCCCCTTGCAGGAACTGCGCTACTGGAGCGCCGAGCGGCAGGAGGCCTATGCCTCGCCCGCAATCGCGACGCGCCGCCTGCTCGGGCTCGACTGACCGCCTTCCCTTTTGCGGTTGACCGCCCGCGCGCAAGGCCCGATGGGCGCGCGCGGATGCGGCGCCTCCTTCTTCTTGCCCTGGTCGTGGTCGGGCTCGCCCCCGGCACCTTCCTGCGCACCCTCACGGACGCGCGCGGCGCCGCGGCGGTGGTCACGATCACCCCGCGTCCCGAACGCGCGGGCGTCTCCGGGGAGCTCGCCCTCACCGGCGTGTGGGAGCTCAGGTCCGCCCAGGCCCATTTCGGCGGGTTCTCGACGCTCGCCCACGGGGCGGGGCAGGCCCTCGTCGCCGGGAGCGACCGCAGCTTCCTGCTCGACATCGACCTCGCCGGCGGCATCCCGCGCGCGGTGCCGGGCAGCTTCCGCTGGGTCGGGATCAGCACCCGCGGCCGCAAGGAATTCGTCGATCTCGAGAGCCTCGCGCGCGATCCCGCGAGCGGCACGCTGTGGGCGGGCTTCGAGGCGCAGAACCTGATCGTCCGCTACGCTCCCGACGGGCGCCGCACCATCGCCGCGCCGCCGGCGATGGCCGAGTGGGGCCGGAACAGCGGCGCGGAGACGATGGAGCGGCTCGCCGACGGGCGCTTCCTGGTGATCGCCGAGGGGGTGGTGGCAGGCAGCGACTGGTTCCACGAGGCGCTGCTCTTCCCGGGCGATCCGGTGGCGGGCGCGGCCCCGGCGCGGAGCACCTTCAAGGCGCCGCCGGGCTACGACCCGGTCGACGCCGCGCAGCTCCCCGACGGGCGCGTGCTGATCCTGCTGCGCGCGGTCCGCTACCGCCTCCCCGCCGAGTTCGACACGATGATCGCGATCGCCGATCCGCGCGAGATGCGCCCCGGCAAGGTGTGGGAGGCGCGGATCGTCGAGCGGCTGAACGGGGGGATCTTCGCCGACAATTTCGAGGGGATCACCTTCGTCCCCTCAGCCCAGGACCCCGCGAAGGGGAGCATCTGGCTGGTCGTCGACGACAATTTCTCGGTCTTCCAGCGCAGCCTGCTGGTGAGGTTTGATTCGCCGCGCTGACGCGCGGATAGACCTCCCGCCCCGCCTCCCCACCCGGCCACCAATAGTACCACTATGTTATGGTGGCCGGGTGGGGAGGCGGGGCGGGGGGTCTGCCCACCGAAGGTGGCCGAGAACGAAAAAGCGCCCGGAAATCCGGACGCTTGATCGGTTCGCCGATGCCCCGGAGGGCAGCGGGATCAGGCCGCGGCCTGGGCCTTGACCAGCTCGCGCTTCACCTTCAGCGCGTTGGCCGAGAGCTTGTCGTCGCTGGTCTTGAGCAACCAGTTGTCGAGCCCGCCATTGTGCTCGACCGAGCGCAGCCCGTGGGTCGAGACCCGGAACTTGAAGCTGCGTTCGAGCTTCTCGCTCATCAGCGTCACGTTCTGGAGGTTGGGCAGGAAGACCCGCTTGGTCTTGTTGTTGGCGTGGCTCACATTGTGGCCGACCTGGCGGCCCTTGCCGGTGAGTTCGCAGATGCGCGACATGGTGTGTCTCTTCTCGTGAAAAACGGGTCTTGGCTCGGGCCAAGGCAAGGAAAGCGGCGCGCATAACGGGGCTGGCCCGAATCGTCAAGCGCGTTGCGAGCGCGGGCGCTCGCGCTCCGCCCCGGCCCGTCGTGCACCGGCCACGATTTGCGACGAGCCTAACGCATGTCATGGCCGGAATGCTCCCCACGCCGTGCACTCGCCCCCAGAACGGGCGGATCGGCCGCCCGCGCGGTCGCCTGAAGGAGAACCGACAATGAAGCGAATCATCACCGCCGCCCTCATCGCCCCCTTGGCAATCGGCCTTGCCGCGTGCGATGTCGACCAGACCAAGGAGGCCGAGCTCCCGGAGGTCGACGTGAAGGGCGGACAAGTCCCTGAATTCGATGTCGAAACCGCGGACGTGGATGTCGGCACCAAGAAGACCGAGATCGAGGTTCCGGATGTCGATGTCAAAATGCCCGGCGACGCCAAGGGGACCCCGGTCACCGGCAACGAGTAACCGCTTGCAAAGGCGCGGGGCGTGATCCGCTCGTTCATGCCCCGCGCGCTGGCGCAGGCGCGCGCCGCCGCTGCCGCGGGCGAGGTGCCGATCGGCGCGGTGGTGGTGAAGGACGGCGCGGTCGTCGCCGAGGCGCACAATGCCCCCCGCGCGCGGCACGATCCGACCGCCCATGCCGAGATCCTCGCGATCCGCCGTGCCGCGGAAACCCTGCAAGATGAACGCCTTGCCGGCTGCGAGCTGTGGGTCACGCTCGAGCCTTGCGCGATGTGCGCCGGAGCCATCGCCCATGCCCGGATCGCGCGCCTCTACTACGCCGCCGCCGATCCCAAGGGGGGTGCGGTCGAGCACGGGGCGCGGGTCTTCGACCAGCCGCAATGCCTCCACCGCCCCGAGGTCTACACCGGCATCGGCGAGGAGGACGCGGCGGGTCTGCTGCGCGAGTTCTTCCGGGAGCGGCGCTAGGAGTTCTTGTCGGCCTACCGCTTCGCCAACCGACGCCGGCCCTAGTCGACCGGCGGCACGCCCGGCGGATAGTAGGTAAACTCCACGCGCAATCCATCGGGATCGGGCACGAACAGCGCGGTGATGCCCGGCTCGAAGGTCTGGAGCCGCGCCTCGATCCCGGCCGCTTCCAGCTCCGCGGCCAGTGCGCGGACCGCCTCGGGGCTGGGTGCGGCGAAGCCGAAATGGTTGAGCCCCGGGGCATAGCGGCCGTAGTCGCCCGTCCCCTCCTTTGCCTTGCCGAACTGGATATGGAGCCCGGCCGCATTGGCCCAGATGTGCGCCTTCTTCTGCGTGAATCCCAGTCGCGGCAGCAGGAATTCGTAGAATGCCGCGGCCGCGCCGGGGTCGCGCGAGAGGATGGTGAGATGGTCGAGGGCGAAGGTCATGGGGCGCGTCCTTGAAGCGGCGGGAGGCGATGTTTCACGTGAAACAGTCGTGATATGGGGGGGCTGGCGGGGGTCTGGAAGAGGCTGGAGGGGGGCTAAACGGGCTTCGGGCGAGGCTGAAGGCCGGCAAGGGCGGACCGGAACCTGCCTAGGGCGTGACGACATGCGCCCGGGTGCAGGCTTCGGGCTCGCGCTCGCTGAAGGCCGCGAAGCTGTGCGTCCGATAGGGCGCGAAGCGGTCGAGGTAGAAGGACCATACCGCCCGGTCCGTCCCGTCGGCCGGATCGAGCTCCGGTCCGCCGGGCGCTACGGCGAGAGCGAAATTGGCGGTCTGTCCCGGACAGGCGTCGCCGAAGCGCCGGTCCCACGTGAGTTGACGCGCTGCCTCGAGATCCCAGGTGCGCAGGTCCTTCACCAGAGCCAGCCGCGCCCGCCCCCTCTCGCAGGTCACCGCATAGAGGCACACCTTCTGCCCCGGCGCGCGCTCGCGGACGTACCAGCGTGCGGAGGCGACCAACTCCTCCTTCGAGAGGTTCGCCCAGGAGAGGTAGCGCGACAGGTAGTCGTAGCCGATCCCCCCGGCGAGGATCAGCAGGACGATCCCCAGGCAGCCTATCGCGAGCCGGCGCGCCATTGCGCCTATTCGAAGACGTCGGGGTCCATTCCTTGCGTGCCTTGCTTGAACCACGCATTGGCGTCGGGGCGGAACAGGAACCACAGCATCGCCGCCTGCACCGCCGCCGAGATCACCGCGACCGCCAGCGACGCCGGGGGCACGCTCGCCATCATGAAGGAGAAGGGCAGCGTCACCAGCCCGAAGCCGGTCATCACGGTGACGATCCAGCGCGCCGCGTTGCTTGCGCGGCGCGAGACGAAGTACCACAGCAGCAGCGCTATCGCGGTGCTGATCGCATAGGCCCCGATCACGAAGGTCGACCCGCCAAGCCGCGCGGCGGTGGCATCGGCCTCGAGTTGCTGGATCGAGGTCTCGTAGTTGATCGCAAGGCCGACGAACCCGAGCGCGAGCGTGGCGAAATAGAGCTGGTCGAAACGGATGATGGACTGCGGCCGCATGTGTGATCCCCTGTTGCTGGCGCGTCGAGGCTAACGGGTTGGCCGCAAATGTCTATTCGAAGATCGCAGGCCCGTCTTCCGGCGGCTCTTCCTCGGGCTGGCCCGCGAACCAGCGCGCGGCGGCGGGCGTGAGGAGGCTCGCCATCGCCGTCACCACCAGCACCGTTCCGGCGAGCGCGGTGCCATCGAACATGACGAGCCGCACCGCGCCCATGCACAGCACCAGCCAGCGAGCGAAGCGCGCCGCGAAGAGGGTGATCCAGGCGAGCGGGATCAGCGCGATGGTGAACTCCGCCGAGAGCGCGACGATCGCCGCATCGCGGCTCCATGGCAGCCACGGGGCGAGCGCGGCATAGGTCGCCTGCGCCAACGCGAGATCGTCGAGCCCGCGCAGCAGCCGCAGCAGCGCGGCGGCGAGGAAGGCGGCGGCGAAGATGCGGATCGCGAGCGGCCGGGGGCCGCGCCTCGCCCTCATAGCGGCAGGAAGTCGAGGCCGATGTCGGCGGCGGGCGCGCTCTGGGTGAGGCGCCCGACCGAGATGTAGGTGACCCCGCTCGCGGCCTTGGCGGCGATGGTGTCGAGGTTGACGCCCCCGCTCGCCTCGGTCGGCACGCGGCCCGCGACGATCCCCACTGCCTCGGCCAGCGTGGCCGGGTCCATGTTGTCGAGCAGCAGGTGATGCGCGCCCGCCGCGAGTGCAGGCTCGATCTGGTCGAGCCGGTCGACCTCGCAAATGATCCGCTCGACCCCCGCCTTGCGCGCGCGGCGCACCGCCTCGCCGACGCTCCCGGCGACCGCGACGTGGTTGTCCTTTATCATCGCCGCATCCCATAGCCCCATGCGGTGATTCTGCGCCCCGCCCATCCGGGTCGCGTATTTCTCGAGCACGCGCAGGCCGGGGATGGTCTTGCGCGTGTCGAGCAGGATGCAGGTCGCGCTGCCCTCCCCGTTTCCGTGGCCGCGCATCGCATCGACATAGGCGCGGGTCAGCGTGGCGATGCCGGAGAGGTGCTGGACGATGTTGAGCGCCGAGCGCTCGGCGGTGAGCAGCGCGCGGGCGCGCCCCTCGATCCGCATCAGGTCGGTGCCGGGGGCGACGCGCGCGCCGTCCGCGACGAGGGGCTCGATGCGGCACTCGGGATCGAGGTGGCGGAAGAAGGCCTCGGCGAGCGGCAGGCCCGCGACGGTCACCCCCTCGCGGCTGTCCATCACGCCCGAAAAGCGCGCCTCGGCCGGAATGACGCTCTCGCTGGTCACGTCGCGGCCCCCGCCGGGGAGCCCCACCCCGAGGTCCTCGGCGAGGGTTTCGCGGACGAAGGTCGCGAGGTCGAAGCCGGGGAGGGTGAAATCGGTCATGGCCTCAGGAGCTTGGGTGAGAAAAAATTGCTGCCAATATGGCTAGATTTGCATACGCGGGCGGTCGCGGTCCGTTTCTGCATCATCATGGCATATAGCGGACCGGACAACATGGAAAAGCGCAATGGCGCCGGCAACAAGCTGGCGCTGAGCTATCGCGAGCGGATGGAGATCGAGTTCCAGCTCGCCGGTCGCAAGCCGAGGGCGCTCGAGGCCTATGTGCGGTGCATCGCGCTCGGGATGTTTGGCGCGCACCGCTTTTATCTCGGGGACCGCGCGACGGGGAAGCGGATGCTGATGCTCGGCCTCACTGTCGTGGGGCTTCCGGTGAGCTTCGCCTGGGCGCTGCGCGACCTGTTCCGGTTGAACGCGCTGATCGAGGCGCGCACCGAGGCGATCTACGCCGAGCTGCTCGCCGAGGCCCTCGACAAGGCCAACCGCCCCGAGGGAGACGCCAGGGATGAGCGGACCCGGAGGCGGGAGCGGCGCACCGGCTGAGCGATCCGGGGCGGGGAGGCTGGCTGGCGGGCCGCATGACCAGGCCTTATCCGTTCGCCTCGAGCGTAGTCGAGAGGCGCTTGCGAGCGAGGTGTCTCGCGTTCTGCCTTCGGCAGTGCTGCGCGTCTAGCGCGGACGGGGGCGCGCAGGCGCCCCCGCAAACATCAGTGCACGAAGCGCGCCACCACGTCGCGGTAGCTGCGCGAGACTTTCACCTCGGCGCCGCTGTCGAGCACCAGGAAGCACTCGCCGTTGGTGTGGGGCTTGACCTGCCGCACGAGATCGAGGTTGACGATCGTCGAGCGGTGGACGCGCTGAAACTTCCTCGGATCGAGGCGGCGCTCGAGGTCCTTCATCGTCTCGCGCAACACCAGCGAATTGTCGCCGGTCGAGATGATCATGTAGTCGCCCGCGGCCTCGATGTGCTCGATCGTGTCGACCTCGACGCGGAAGATCTGGCCGCGGTCCTTGACGTTGATGAGCTTCTCGAAGCGGTCCGCGCTTTCGGTGGTGGTGGCGGTCGCTTCGGCGAAGTCGGCGGCGCGCTCGGGGGCGATCTCGGAGAGCACGTCGAGCAGCTGCCCGGCATCCTCGGCCGATTTCTTCTCCGAGATGCGCTGGCGCACCCGCTCGATGGTGTCGGCGAGCTTCTGCTCGTCGACCGGCTTCATGAGATAGTTGACCGCGTTCGCCTCGAAGGCGCGGATCGCGTGTTCCTCGTAGGCGGTGACGAAGACGAACAGCGGGGGCTCTATCTCCATCACGCCCTTGACGACGGAAAAGCCGTCGAAGCCGGGCATCTGGATGTCGAGGAAGACGAGATCGGGCTTCTCGGTCTTGATCTTGCGGATCGCCTCGCGCCCGTTGGCGCAGGTGTCGATGATCTCGACGTCCTCGAACGGCTGGAGCCGCAGCTGGAGGCCCTGGATGGCGAGTTTCTCGTCGTCGACGAGGATGGTTCTGATGGTCATGCGGGGGTTCCGATGGTTCTCTGAGTGGGGTTGAGGGGTATGATGTTGTCGCTCCCGCCCGGCGCAGCCCCGACTGCTGCTGCGGGTGCTGCCGCCTCCTGGGCTCTTGCGGCCCGAGTGAAGGGAATCTCGATCAGCACGGTAAAGCCGCCCCCTGCTTCGGATCTGGTCTCGAAAAGGTGATTGTCCCCATAGGCCTGCCCAAGGCGATTACGTATGTTAGCAAGTCCGACGCCGGTCGATACGGGCTGGCCGGGCACCGGCTCCGCCGTCTGCGCGAGATAGCGCGGCACGTCCTCGACCCCCGGCCCGGTGTCCTCGACGGTGAGCCTCAGGCGCTCGCCGATGACGCGCGCGGTGATGGCGATCTGCGCGCCTTCCTCCTGCGGGCTGACGGCATACTTGATCGCATTCTCGACCAGCGGCTGGAGCAGCATCGCCGGCAGCTGGGCGGCCATCGCCGCCTCCTCGAGATCGAACCGGGTGCGGAGCCGCTCCTCGAAGCGCATCCGCTCGATGTCGAGGTAGAGCTGGAGCGTCTCCACCTCCTGCGCGAGGGTGACCTGGCTGCCGGGCTCGGCGACCAGCGTGTGCCTGAGGAAGCCCGAAAGCCGCGTGAGCATCGCGTTGGCGGGCTCGGTCTGCTTCAGCAGCACCAGCGTCGAGATCGAGTTCAGCGTGTTGAACAGGAAGTGCGGGTTGAGCTGGTAGCGCAGCATCGCGAGCTGCGCGGCGGTGGCCTGCGCCTCGAGCCGCTCGAGCCGGTCGGCCTGCTGTTCCACCGTCAGGAAGAAGTTGATCGCGTAGTAGAGCGCGCTCCACCCGCCGAGCAGGGTCAGCGGCAAATACAGGAGCCCGATCAGCCGCTGCGCGAAGGTCGTGTCGCGCGTCCCGGCGTAATAGACCCCCTGCACCCAGGCGTCGATCGAGGCGTGGAGCAGCACCGCGAACATCAGCACCACCGCGGTCAGCCCCCAGGTGACGAGCGGCTGCTGGTGGATGAGGCTGCGGTAGATCACCGAGAGAATCAGGCTGATCGAGAAGCCGGTGATCGTCGTCACCAGGATCAGCGCGAGCAGGTCCAGGGGCTGCTGGTTGGCGAGCGCCGAGACTGCGCGCAGCAGGAAGGCCGCGCCCCAGCCGGCCAGCTGGAGGTTCCAGAACGCCCGGTTCTTGCTCGCGAAGAACGGCGCCGCCTGGATCTGGAGCACTGCCATAGGCGGAACGGTCTAACGCATTTCGTCGCAAACCACACTTCTATTCGGTCGCATCGCCTCGGACGAGCAACGCTTCAGCGCGGGGGATCGATCGCCCGGACGAAATGCCGGCGCCAGTCGGCCTTGCCCTCGCGTGCCAGCGCCGCACGGACCAGCGGCACCTCGGCGGCGATCGTCTCGGCGCGCTCGTCCCAGCCGTCGTGGGTGCGGCGCAGCCTGAGGCCGCCGTCGTGCTTCGATCCCCAGCGCGTCATGTAGGCGACCGCGTCGGCCGGATCGAACCCGGCATTGGCGAAGAGCCAGGGGATCAGCCGGTCGGCCTCGCGCTCGATCCGGCGCACGTTGCGGTCGGAGCGGCCGTTGCGGTCCAGCCACTCGTCGTGGCCGAGCACGTTGTGCGCAAGCTCGTGCGCGACGGTCCCGGCGAACACCGCGTCGAGCGGGTCGGCGAGGGTCGGGGCGTCGATCCCGATGACCACCCGCGCCCCGTCGGCGACCGCGGTGTCGCTGCCGCTCAGCAGCTCGAAGCGGCTGGCACAGACGTGGGCCGGGGCGAGCCGCGCAGTCTCGCCGTCGGCGAAGGTGACGGCGATGCCGCCGTGCTCGGTCAGCATCGCCTCGACATGGTCGTGCGCGCGGGCGAGCCGCTGCCAGTCGGTCGGCGGGCTTGCCGGCCACGCGTTCGGATCGAAGCGCTCGAGCGCGACGATCTCGCGGTTGCGGGTGAAGGCGCCCGAGAGCGCCGCGGGCGAGCCGGAGGCGGCGGTCTCGACCGCGAAATCGCCCTTGAGCCCGAGCGCGCGGCGCGCCACCTCGGGCGCGCCGTAGCTCGCCATGTCCTGCATTTGCAGCCCGATCGAGGGCACCACCTTCGGGCAGAATTCGGCGTTGGCGCGGGCGAGCTTCCAGCCCATGTCCTGGAGCCGCTGGTCGGCGTCCTGGTAGCGGGCGATCGCCGCGCGCTCGGCGGCGTAGTCGACCTGCGCGGCCGGCGGAGCCTCGGCGCCGGGCGAGGCGGCGGCCAGCACGGCCGCCAGCGCAGCAGCCGGCGCGCGCATCAGACCGGCTTGCCGGCCTCGTCCAGCGCGGCCTTCAACTTGTCGTAGCCGACCGCCCCACCGAACGGCTTCTGCCCCGCGATCCACGCCGGCGTGCCGGTGAAGCCCAGCGCGCGGGCATGGTCGAGGTTGCGCGCGATCTCGGTCGAAACCGCGTCCGAGGCGGCGTCGGCCTCGGCGCGGGCCATGTCGAGCCCGGCGGCGCGCGCGGCGGCCATGACGTCCTTGGTCGCGAACATCGCATCGTGGAAGGCGCGGTACTTGCCCTGCAATCCGGCGGCGAGCGCCATGCGCGAGGCGACGTCGGAGCCCTCGAAGATCGGCCATTCGCGGATCACGACCTTCAGTTCCGGGTCCTCGGCGATCAACCGGTTCACGTCCTTGAGGCTCGCCTCGCAATAGGGGCAATTGTAGTCGGTGAACTCGACCAGGACCTTCTTGCCGTTGGGGTTGCCGAGGATCACGCCGGGGAAGGGCTCGAACACCTGCCCGCCCATCTGCGCGAGGCGCTTGGCGGCCTCCTGCTCCTCGTAGGCCTGCGCCATCTGGGGCAGGATGTCGGGGTTGCCCATCAGGAAGGAGCGGGTGCGGTTGTCGGCGAGCCCGCTGTAGGACCACGCCGCCGCGCCGAGGAACCCGAAGGTCAGCGCGAGGCAAGCGGTCAGCAGCGTCTGGCGCAGCACGGAAGGCGGATCGTTGGGCGGGGACATCGGGCGCTTTCTGGCGAGGTTTCGGGCTCAGCCCTAGCGTTTCTTCTTCATCCGTTCCAGTTCGCCGCGCGCTTCGAGCGCGACGTCCTGCGCGCGGATCCAGTCCGCCGAGCCGTAGGGCAGGTAGGCCTCGGCCGCCTGCGCGCTGGCGAGCGCCTGCGGATACTGGCGGTTCATCACCTGCACCTCGGCGCTCGCGAGCCGCGCGCGGGGCATATCGCCGCGGGCCTCGTAGACGACGCCGAGCTGGTACCAGGCGAAGGGATTGTAGCGGTCCTTCTGCACCGAGGCGCGCAGCACGGTCTCGGCCTCGGGGAAGTTCGCCGGGTTCTCGGTCGCGATCAGCGCATGGCCGAGCAGCCCGGCGATCAGCGGATGCGCGCGGGTCAGCTCGGTCGCGCGGCGCAGCGGCACGAGTGCGTCGGTGGGGCGCCCGCTCTCGAGCAGCACCTGCCCCTTCAGCTCGAGGAACCACGGATTGTCGGGCTCCCTCGCGAGCAGCGCGTCGGTCTCGGCGAGCGCGAGGTCGACGCGCGCGTCCTTGTGATAGGCATAGGCGCGCGCATAATGCGCCGCGACCGACTGGTCGGTGAGCGGAAACTCGGCGAGGGTGCGGGCAGGCGGGTTGAGGTAGCCGTAGAGCTTGGCCTTGGCGCGCACGAAGCGCTCCTGGAGGTCGGCGTCGGGCGGGGCGTCCCACGCTGCGTCCTTGTCGACGAGGCCGCGCAGCACCTGGATGCGGTCGCCGGTCAGCGGGTGGGTGCGCGCATAGGCGGATTCGTCGGCCTGACTGTAGCCGGCGCGGATCTCGTTGCCGCGCAGCTTCTCGAAGAAGGCGATCATCCCCTTGCCGCTGATCCCCGCGCCCGCGAGGTAGCGGGTGCCGGCAAGGTCGGTGGCCGCCTCCTGGTCGCGGTTGAAGGAGAGGTAGCTGCCCATCGCCGCCTGCTGCCCGGCGGCGATCACGCCCATGCCGGCCTCGCCCGCTCCCGCAAGCGCCGCGCCGACGCCGAGCAGCAGCGAGAGGATCGAGATGCCGTTCGCCGCCTTGCTGCGCTCGGCGGCGCGCACGGCGTGGCCGGCGGTGATGTGGCCCAATTCGTGGGCGAGCACGCCCTGCACCTCGTTGGCGGTGTCGGCGGCGCTCAAGAGGCCGGTGTGGACGTAGATCGCCTGCCCGCCGGCGACGAAGGCGTTGATCGATTCGTCGTTGATCAGCACGACCTCGACCTGCCCCGGCCCGAGCTCGCTCGCCTCGACCAGCGGGCCCAGCATGTCCTGAAGGAGCTGCTCGGTCTCGGCATCGCGCAGGATCGACTGCGCCGCGACCGGCTGGGCCGCGACGACGAGGCTCGCCAGGAGGCCGAGCGCAAAGGCGACAGGAGAGGTGCGACCGCGCATCGGGCGCGATCCTAGTGCACTGGCGGCTGAACGCAATGTGAAGCTGGGTGCCTGTGGCGGCGCAGACCTCGCGCGTCAGCGCGACGACGAACTGCTATCCCACCACCTTCTTCGCGGCGCGTTCGATCATCGCGACGTCCTCGGGGACCTCGGCGAGGATCTCCGCGCAGCCGATCTCGTCGCGGCGGATCAGCACCAGCGCGAATTCGCTGGCGCCGCCGTCGAGGTCCTCGAGGCTGATCGCCTCGAGCGCCCGCAGCGCCTGGGCGAGCGCCTCGCGCACCGCCGCGGGGTCCTCGACCGGCTTGCCCTGCTGCTCGCGGCGCAGGCGGCGCTCGGCCTTGACGATCGCCTTCACCCCGCCCTCGGTCTCGCCGAGATAGGCGGCGAGGCTCCCGCGCGCGAGCTTGAGGCGGTGCGCGTGGGTCAGCACCGCGGCATATTCGGTGAGGCGCGTCTTGTCGTAGTCGTGCCCGAAGACGAGCTTGACCACCGGGGTCATCGGCGCGCGCTCCTGCACGGTGAGACCGGCATCGGCGATCAGTTCGGCATAGTCCTCCGGCGCGGCGGCGGCGAGGAGCGAGAAGTCGTAGGCGCGGCTCACTGCGGCATAGAGCGCGGTGCGGCTGCGGTCCTCGGTCGAATCCGCCGCGCGGGCGAGTTCGCGCGCTGCGGCGAGGCAGTCGTAGAGGCCCCCCGCTGCGCCGTCTTCCTCGTCAGGGGCGTCCTCGGCGAGAACCGGCGCTTCGGGCTCCTCGTGCTCCGGCTCCGGCTCGGGCTCGGGTTCCACGGCGACGGGTTCGTCGAAGGCCTCGAGCGGCGCCGCGACCTCCTCGAGCGCGTATTCCGGCGCAGGCTCGACGTCGAACTCCGGCTCGGCGAAGGTCTCTTCCGCGATGGCGACCGGTTCGAAGGCGGTCAGGTCGATCGCCTTCTTGGCGGGCGCCTCGATATAGTCGGCCAGCGAAGCGAAGTTGTAGCCCGCGCTCTCGGGTTCGCCCTCGTCCTCGTCGTATTCCTCTTCATCGTCGAGCGCATATTGCCCGAAGTCCGGCAGGCTCCCTTCGAGTGCCGCGTCGAGGCGCCCGAAGGCGCCCGCGTAGGGGTCGTAGGTCGGGGCGAGCGTCTCCTCGCCGTTCTCGTAGGCGGGCGAATCCGCCCAGTCGGTGACCGGCTCGGCCTCGCGCCGCAGCGGCTCCTCCTCCTCCTCCTCGGCCAGCTCCATCGCCGCGCCGAGGTCGAGCGCCTGGTCGATCTCGAGCAGCAGCTCGTCCGCAGTCAGCTGGTCGGCCATCTCCTTCCAGTTGATGACCCCGTAGATGTAGTCGATCGTCGCATCGTCGCTCGAATAGGGCAGCAGGATTCCGCGGTAGAGGATCGCGACGCCGGCGTGGTTCACGAACTCGGCCTCGAAGCCGATCGGCGCCTGGTTGGCGAGGATCTGCATGTAATGATCGGTGATACGGCTCAGGAGCGAGCGCGGCGGCACGTCCGAAAGGCGGGTGATCACCGAGGGCGGCGAGCATTCCTTGGCAAGCTTCTCGCCGAGGTAGCGCACCTTCGGGTCCTCGATTCCCGCCGTGAAGTCGAGCAGCACCGAATGCGGGCCGAAGTCCGGCTGGTCGGCAGGCTGGAGGTCGGCGATGTTCGGGAACATCCGCTCGCCGAGCAGGCCTGCCCAGTGGTTGTAGGCGCGCACCTGCATGCGCCGCTCGTCGCGGCCGATCGATTCGGGCGGAAGGTCGCGCGCCGGAGCGGCGGCAGCGGCGTCCTCGTCCTCGGAAGCGTCCCAGCTTCGATCCGCAAGTCCCTCGGAATCGAAGGTGCCGCGCAGAGTGTCCATGGCTGTGAATCCGCCCCTTGGTGAACCTTTGTCGCCCGGTTCTGGCGAGGCGTGGTAAACATCACGTAAACGGTGGTTGCTTTCGATCGCGCTGGCGCGCGATGCAGACCGCCCGAAAGGTGGCCCTAAAGAAAATACCGCATCTTGATGGTCACCCTGCTCGTCCCCTCGCCGATCGCGAAGACCGCGTCGGTGAACTTGGGCGGCGCCATCTTCACCGGGGCATCGCGCGAGAAGCCGTAGCCTTCCTTGGGCATCATCCCCATCGCGCGGTCGGCCTTGCCGTTGTCGTTCTCGTCGTGGAGCAGCGCAATCGCGTATTGCCCCGGCTTGACCCCGGCGAAGCGGATCTCGACCTTGCCGCTCGCCGGAACCACCGTGCGAAAGGCGGTCGGGTCCTTGATGCACTTGGGGAAAATGTCCGAGCGGGTCGTCATGCAGGCGCGCACCACGCCCTTGGTGGAGCGCAGGTCGGTGACGGTGATGACCACCTCCCCCGCCTGCGCCGGCGCGGCCGCGGCGAGCGCACCCGCGATCCCCGCGAAGCTGAGGCCGAGCGCCCTCATTCCGCCGGCACCGCCGCCGCGCCGCCGTGCCCGGCCTCGGCGACGATCCGCTTCGACAGCCCCCGGTCCGTCCCGCAGAGCCGGTCCCACACCCGGAAATAGAGCCCGTAATTGCATCTGTATTCCTCGTGATGCCGCTCGTGATGGCTGGCGGTTATCAGCCATTCCCCCAACGGCGAGTGAACGATCCAGCGGGGAAACATCTCCCAGCCCATGTGGTTGGTGACCCCCATCACCGTGGCGATGGTGAGCACCAGGCCGAGCAGGCCGACATGGATCGGCACGAGGAACACCAGAAGGGGCACGACGATCGCCCCCGTCACCGCCTCGACCGGGTGGAAGCTCATCGCGGTCCACGCGGTCGGCGGGCGGCTCTCGTGGTGGACCGCGTGGGCGATCCGGAACCACTTCGGCCGGTGCATCCAGCGGTGGCTCCAGTAGAAGCAGGTGTCCTGGACGAACAGGTAGACGAGCACCGAGAGCGGGTGCCACCACAAGGGCAGCGCGCTCCAGTCGGCGGTGAGCAGCGTCCAGTCGTGCTGGCGCCAGCCCCACAGCACGATGCCTGCCGGGGTGCCGTAGATCGCCGCGGAGAGCAGCGACCAGCGCACCTCGCGGCGGATCTGGGCGGCGCGGCCCGCATAGAGCCCCGGGCGCATCCTCGCGGTCGCCCATGCGAAGGCGCCGCTGGTGAGGACATAGCGCAGGGCTACGATCGCGGTAACGGTGATGCTGACGATCAGCAGCGCCAGCGGGATCGGGGTGTCGGCGGGGAGCATTGCTGCCCGGCTATGCCGCAAATGTGCGCGGCAAAACAGCGTTAAGTCAGCCTTGTGCGTCGTGCGCCCCCGCGAGCGGGTCGAGCAGCGCGGTGTGCCGCCGCATCGCCACCCTTGCGAGGTGCTCGACCTGGGTCTTGCGGCGCGCCGCGGCGAGCGGCTCCAATGCGGCGGGACGCAGGATCTCGGCGTCATAGCCGTCGGCGACGATCACCCCGCAGGTCGCCGGACGATAGGCCTCGGTCTCGAGCGGCGCGCGGTCGAGCCCCGGGGGCAGGCCCCAGTAGAAGCGGTCGCAGTAGTCGAGGTAGTCGGGCCACTTGGCATCGCCGAGCAGGTCGGAGCGCGCGACCTTGATCTCGACGATCACGATCAGCCCCTTGGCATCGACCCCCATCAGATCGGCGCGGCGGCCGTTCCTGAGCGGCACCTCGGACAGGCACCAGATGTCGTTGCGCGCGAACAGACGGCAGATGCCGCGCGCGACCTCGCTCGCGGCGAGGCTCGGCGAATCGGGCGGGGCGAGCGGGGCGTCGGACATCGCCCAGCGTTGGAACGGATCGGGAACGGCGTCAACCCCGCTCGGGGCAGCGCGGCGGGGTCAGCCCGCGAGCACCGCGACCATCGCCGCGCGCGCCGCGTGGAACTCGCGCCACAGCACCAGCGCCGGGGCCGAGGCGTCCTGCCCGCGCCGCGAGAGGGTGGCGAGCGCGGTCAGCCCGGTGTCGAGCATCGCCGCGCAATCCCCGAGGGTCTGCGCCACCAGCACGCGCTGCGCGGGGCGGGCGCGGGCGATCACCGCGCCGATCTCGCCGCGGATCTCGACCGGCTCGGGCGCGAGCCGCGCGAGCAGCGCCACCGCCGCCGCCTTGCCGTGGAGCGCGACCAGCGCCTCGGCGAGCGCCTCGGGCGCGACATCCTCCGGCGGCGCCGCGGCGGCGGGCGGAAGAATCGGCTGAGGGGGGAGCGATGCCATGCCATGGAGCCTATGGCCGTATGCTTGCCGACAGGTTAACTCCGCCCCCGCCAGGCTCCTCGGTAAGCGCCCGAGAATTGTCTGGCGCCCCGCACCGCCTCTTGCTAAGCGCCGCGCCGCACGCGACAATGCGCGCAAGGCTCCGGCCGCAGGCACCCGTAGCTCAGCTGGATAGAGCGCTGCCCTCCGAAGGCAGAGGTCACAGGTTCGAATCCTGTCGGGTGCGCCACCGGATAGCCTTCCGCGAGGCGACCCTTTCTCCCACCGCGTCTCCCGCACATGCGCGCCGCGTCCTTCGCCGATGCCAACCCGCTTCGGTGTTTGCCGCCCCACCCGCCTTAGCCGAGCGGGAGGCCCAGCGCCTCGGCGACCGCCGGGTGGGTGATCTTTCCGCCCGCGACGTTGAGCCCGGCGGCAAGGTGCGGGTCGGCGGCCATCGCCGCCTCGGCCCCGAGGTTCGCGAGCTTCAGCGCGTGCGGCAGCGTCACGTTGCCGAGCGCGATGGTCGAGGTGCGGGCGACCGCGCCGGGCATGTTGGCGACGCAGTAGTGGATCACCCCGTCGACCTCGAACACCGGGTCCTCGTGGGTGGTGGGATGCGAGGTCTCGAAGCACCCGCCCTGGTCGATCGCGATGTCGACCAGCACCGCGCCCTTGCGCATCGTCCCGATCATTGCGCGGGTGACGAGCTTCGGCGCGGCGGCGCCCGGCACCAGCACCGCGCCGATCACGAGGTCGGCCTCGCGCACCGCCTCGGCGATGGCGGCGGAGGAAGCGAAGGCGGTCTTCAATTGCGCACCGAACAGCGCGTCGATCTCGGCGAGGCGGCGGGCGGAGATGTCGAAGATCGTCACGTCGGCACGCAGGCCGACCGCCATCTGCGCGGCGTTGAGGCCCGCGACCCCGCCGCCGAGGATCACCACCCGGCCCGGCTCGACCCCCGGCACCCCGCCGAGCAGCACGCCGCGCCCGCCCTGGTGCTTCTCGAGGTAGTGCGCCCCGCACTGGACGCTCATCCGCCCGGCGACCTCGGACATGGGCTTCAGGAGCGGCAGCGAGCCGTCGGGCGCGGTCACCGTTTCATAGGCGATCGCCGTGGCGCCGCTCGCCATCAGCCCCTCGGCCTGCGGCTTGTCGGCGGCGAGGTGGAGGTAGGTGAAGAGCAGGTGGTGCGGGCGCAACATCGCGATCTCGGTGGGCTGCGGCTCCTTGACCTTGACGATCATCTCGGCGGCCGCGAACACCGCGGGCGCATCGGGGAGGATGCGCGCGCCAGCGGCCTCGTAGGCGGCGTCGGCGAAGTCGACCCCTGCGCCGGCCCCGGCCTGCACCGCCACCTCGTGCCCCGCGCGCACCAGTTCGGCGACCGCGGCCGGGGTGAGGCCGACGCGGTACTCGTTGTTCTTGATCTCGGTGGGAACGCCGATGCGCATGGGTCTCTCCTGCCTGTCCTGTGCCCGCGGGTTTAGCAGGAGCGCGGCGGGCGATCTTCGCAATGATCGGCGCCGGGCGGGGCCATGTCTGGAGATTCTTGCGTCCGATGCCGGTTCGGCGCATGGCTCTTGCACATGGATCGCACGGACCGGAAAATTCTCGCCATCCTCGCCGCGGACTCGGCGCTCACCGGGGAGCGGCTCGGCGAACGCGTCGGCCTCTCGCCCTCGGCCGCGCACCGGCGGGTCAAGGCGCTCGAGGAGAGCGGCGCGATCCTCGGTTACCGCGCGCGCCTGTCACGCGCGGCGCGCGGGAACCCCTCGACCGTGTTCGTGCAGGTCACCCTCACCGACCAGCGCCAGGCGACGATGCTCGCCTTCGAGGAGGCGCTCGCCCGCACCGAGCAGGTCGCCGAGGCCTACCTGATGAGCGGCCCGTCGGACTACCTCGTCAAGGTGCTGGTGCGCGACGACGACAGCTACGAGCGCATCCACCGCGAGATCCTCTCGGCCCTGCCCGGCGTGCAGCGGCTCGTCAGCCAGTTCACGATCCGTACATTGGAAGGCGGCGACTAGCGGCTGACCCCCGCCCGCGGAATGTTACAGGCCGAAGTCGCTCGTCGCACGCGGAATATTCTTCGTCGCGAAGCGCTTGCCTTTTCATTCCGGGTGGTGATGCCCAAATCTGGGCTCGTGGCGCCATCGCGCCGCGTACGCGTGACAGAAAGTGACCTCGGGAAGACTATAGGACGCGCATGCCCGGCTCGATCTACGAATTCGCACAAATCCCCCGCGTCGCACCCGCCGACGCGCGGAGCCGTGCGCCGAGGGGCCGGCGGCCGCGCGACACCGGCAAGCCGCCGAGCATCGGGGTGATCTACAACCCGCGCAGCCACCGCAATCTCGGGGCGGATTTCGACTGCGGCGTGTCCCCGCAGGTCTACATCGCCCAGCCGCAGGCGCGCGCGCAGCTGCCGCTGGCGCTCGCCGAGATGGCCGAGCGCGGGGTCGACCTCCTCGTCATCAACGGCGGCGACGGCACGGTGCGCGACGTCCTGACCTGCGGGCAGGCGATCTTCGGCGACGACTGGCCGGCGATCGCGGTGCTGCCCAAGGGCAAGACCAACGCGCTCACGGTCGACCTCGGCGTGCCCGACGACTGGACGCTCCAGGCCGCGATCGAGGCGCTCGACCACGGCGGCCGGGTGTGGCGCCGCCCGCTCAGCGTCGCGCCGGCGGGGAGCGCGCCGGGCGAGCCGGCCGGGCGGGCACTCGGCTTCGTGCTCGGCGCGGGGGCCTTCACCAAGGCGACCCAGGCCGGGCAGAGCGCGCACAAGCTCGGCGCCTTCAACTCGGTGGTGGTGGCGGTGACCGGCATCTGGGCGCTTCTGCAATCGCTGTTCGCAGGCCGCAGCAACCCCTGGCGGCGCGGCGCGCGGATGCGCATCGGGCTCGGCGCCAACGGCGTGCCGATGGCGCATAGCGGCCACGGCGATCCGGCGATGCGCCAGCTGCTGTTCGCCTCGACGCTCGAGCGGCTGCCGGCGGGGATCAAGGCCTTCGGGACGCTCAAGAGCGGGCTGAAGCTGGTGGCGATCGACCAGATCCCGCGGCGCACCACCGCGCTGATCCCGCTCGCGCTGATGGGTCGGCTCAAGGGCCCGCTGCGCGACCGCGGCATCCACCAGCTCGCCGCGACCCAGTTCAGCCTGTCGATCGAGGAACCCTTCATCCTCGACGGCGAGGCCTTCCCGGCGGGCGATTACCGGATCGAGCAGGGCCCGGAGCTCGCCTTCGTCACCCCATGAGCGTCGGCTCCCCGGCGCTGGCGGAGCGGATCGCCGCGCGCCTCGCCACCCCCGTCGACCCCGCCGTCGCCGCCTTCGCGGGCGCCCTCGCTGACGCTGCATGCGCACGGGCGGTGCTGTTCTACGGGTCGAACCTGCGCACCGGCTCGCTGGACGGCGTGCTCGACTTCTACATCCTCCGCCCCGGCACCGGCGAGGCGGCGATTTGGCCGACGGTCAGCTACCACGAGCGCGACTGGCAGGGCACGACCCTGCGCGCCAAGGTCGCGACGATGGCCTTCGCGACCTTCGCCCGCGCCTGCGGGGGAGAGACGATCGACACGACGATCTGGGCGCGCTTCGTCCAGCCGAGCGCGCTCGTCTGGACCGCCGACGAGGCCGCGCGCGGGGAGGTGATCGCCGCGCTCGCCGCAGCTGCGGCCACCGCCGCGCGGCTCGCCGCCGCTCTGGGCCCGGCGAGCGGCACGGCGGAGGACTACTGGCGCGCGCTGTTCCGCGCCACCTACGCGGCGGAGTTCCGGGTCGAGAGAAGCGGGCGCGAGAACGACATCCTGTCGGTCAACGCGGCGCACTTCGCCGGGCTCCTGCCGCTCGCGCTCGAGGCGGCGGGGATCGATCCCGGCCTTCAGGGCGAAACGCTCACCCCGCGCCTTGCGCCCGGCGAGAAGGCGCGCATTCTCAGCTGGTGGGCGAAGCGCCGCCGGCTCGGCAAGCCGCTCAACCTCGTGCGCCTGCTCAAGGCCAGCACCACCTTCGAGGGCGCGGCGCGCTATGCCGCGTGGAAGATCGAACGGCACACCGGGATGGCGGTCGAGCTCACGCCGCTCGCCGAGCGCTTCCCGCTGCTCGCTGCGCCGGGGGTGCTGTGGGACCTCGGCAAGCACCGCCGCCGCCAGCGCCGCGGCGGCTGATGCGGCGCCTCAGCGGTACTGCACCGCGATCGCCATCCGGGTGACGCCCGGGCCGGCGGTGAAGCGCGCCTTGTCGACGCCCGGCGGGCGCGGGAGCACGCCGAGGAAGCTCCCGAACTTGACGTTGTTCGAAACCCCCGCCCCGTCGGTCGAGAAATCGGTGTCGCGGTTGCCGTTGACGTCGTGCTGGACCGTGATCGCGTAGTCCCCCGCCGCGGGGAGCGGGATGCACACCGTGGTCGTGCCCTGCCGCGGCTTGACCTCGATGCGGTGAATGTAGCGGCGGCTCTTCAGCCAGTCGCTGCTCCGCGCGTAGTAGGTGCGCACGAAGAGGTTGCCCGCGGAGGACTTGAGCCCCGTCACGTCGAGCCTAACCGCCGGGCCCTTGCCCGCAGCACAGCGGCTCATGTCGTTGCCGATCTTCGAGCCGAGCACCACAGGCGCGGCCGAGGCGGGCGCGGCGGCGAGGCCGGCGAGCGCACCGAGGGCAAGCGCCGCGGCGAGCGGGCTGCGGGCAGCGCGGTGCGGGAGGTTCACGGACATGGCCATCTTTCGGGGAAGCTAGGAGGAGAGGGCGGGGCGCGCAAGCCGGGCGCTATGCTCTTGAAGGCCTGTGGACACGGAGCACCTTTGGCCGGAACGGGCTGAATTGCGGCTTAATTGCCGGTTGGGCCGCCGTTCACCGTGGAAAAGGGCCTGTCCGCGGCTTGTCCGCTGAATCGCCAAGCACCTATGGCTTGACGCACGCGTCGCAAGAAGGGCCTCCTGCCAGCGCCATGCCCCAGCCCCTGATCTCGCCCTCGATCCTGTCCGCGGACTTCGCGCGGCTCGGCGAAGAGGTGCGCGCGATCGACGCGGCGGGGGCGGACTGGATTCACATCGACGTGATGGACGGGCATTTCGTGCCGAACATCACGATCGGCCCGGCGGTGGTCAAGGCGCTGCGGCCGCACACCACGAAGCCCTTCGACGTTCACCTGATGATCGCCCCGGTCGACCCCTACCTCGAGGCCTTCGCCGAGGCGGGGGCGGACATCATCACCGTCCACCCCGAGGCCGGGCCGCACATCCACCGCACCCTCCAGGCGATCAAGGCGCTGGGCAAGAAGGCGGGCGTCGTCATCAACCCCGGCACGCCCGTAGAGGTGCTCGACAACCTCATGGACCTTGCCGACCTGATCCTGGTGATGAGCGTCAACCCCGGTTTCGGCGGGCAGAGCTTCATCGCCTCGCAATTGGACAAGATCGCGCGCATCCGCTCGATGATCACGCGTTCGGGCCGCGCGATCCACCTCGAGGTCGACGGCGGCGTCAATGTCGAGACCGCGCGGATGTGCGTCGAGGCGGGGGCCGACGTGCTGGTCGCGGGCTCGGCGACCTTCAAGGGCGGGCCCGATGCCTATGCGGCCAACATCGCCGCATTGAAGGGCGCGAGGTGATGGCGAGCCTGCTGCGCACCCCGGCCTCGGCCCGCGCCGAAGCGCTGGTGGAGCGGGTCGGCGATGCGCCGCTGCTGGCCCTCGCGAGCAGCGCCGAGCCGGGGGTCGAGCCCGCCCCGCCGCCGCCCGAGGAGCCCTCGCGCGCGCTGGCGCTCTCCGATGTCATCGCGGTCAAGTCGGGGCCGGGCGAGGCGCTGATCCGGCTCGCCTACCGGCTCGGGGTGCCCGGCCACGCGCTCAGCCAGCCGTTCCGCCGCCCGCAGGCGCTGCGGCTGTTGGCGACCGTCACCTCGCCCAACCGCGGCGAGCGCGCGGCGGGCACCGCGCTGCGCGCCGGGCACTTCCTGATCCACGGCGCGCGGCTTCCCATCGCGAGCTTCGATTTCGCCCCCACCGCGCTCCACGCGCCCGGCACCCTGCGCGTGGTCCACTCCTTCGCCTGGCTCGCCGACCTCGCCGAGAGCGCCTCGCGCGCCGACGGGGCGGGGGTGGCCGAGCGGATCGCCACCCAGTGGCTGCGCCTCAACGGCGCGCCCGGTCGCGGCCCGGCATGGGAGCCGGAAATGGCAGGCCTGCGGCTCGTCGCCTGGCTGGTCCATGCCCCGCTGGTGCTCGGCGGCACCGACAAGAGCCTGCGCGCCCGGCTGCTCGCCGCGATCGCCGAGACCGCGAGCGTCCTCGACAAGCGCGCCCCGAAGGAGCCCGCCGGCTTCGGGCAGGTCGCCGCCTGGGCCGGGGTGGTCGCCGCCGGGCTGCTGCTGCCCCACGGCAAGCCGCGGCGGCTCTACGGCGAGGCGGGGCTGGTCACGGCGCTCGGCGACATGGTCGGCGAGGACGGCGGCGTGCTGTCGCGCTGCCCCGCCGCCCAGCTCGACGCCATTCGTCTCCTGACCGACCTCCTCGCCTGCTACGAGGCGGCGAAGGTCGCGCCGCCCCCGGCGCTCGGCGTGATGCGCGAGCTGCTCGTCCCGCCGCTCCTCGCGCTGCGCCACGGCGACGGATCGCTGGGGAGCTGGCAGGGGCAGGGCGCGATCCCCGCCGAGCGCGTCGCCGCGGTGATCGCAGCGAGCGGGGTGCGCACCCGTCCGCTCGCCAAGCCGGCGGGCTGGGGCTACCAGCGCATCAAGGCGGGCGAGACGCTGCTCCAGTTCGACACCGCCCCGCCGCCGCGCGCGAAGCACGCCCGCACCGGCTGCGCCTCAACCCTCGCCCTCGAGCTCTCCGACGGCCCGCAGCGGATCATCGTCAATTGCGGCGGCGCGGCGCTCGCCGGGGGGCAGGTCCCGGCGCGCATCGGGCAGGGGTTGCGGGCGACCGCCGCCTTCTCGACGCTGGTGCTCGACAACGCCAACTCGACCGCCGTCCTCCTCCACGGCCAGCTCGGCAAGGGCGTCGAGACCGTCGAGATCGACCGCCGCATGGTGCCCGGCCGGAGCGGGCGCGAGGCGACCCGGATCGAGGCGGCGCATGACGGCTATGCCGGCCGCTTCGGCCTCACCCACCGGCGCATCCTGACGCTCTCGGCCGACGGCACCGAGCTTGCCGGCGAGGACATCCTCGTGCCCGCGAGCCGGAACGGCAAGCGCGGCAAGATCGGCTTCGCGATCCGCTTCCACCTGGGGCGAGGGGTCGAGGTGCAGCTTTCCCCCGACCGGCGCGGGGCAAGCCTGCTGCTCCCCGACGGTCGGCTCTGGCAATTCCGGCTCGGCGGGGATAGGGCGGGCGCCGACGAGATCACCCTCACTGCCGAGGACAGCCTGTGGGTCGACGGCGAGGGCCGCCCGCACGCCACCGAGCAGCTGGTGATCGAGGGGCTGGCATTGCGCAGCGGGGGGCAATTCTCCTGGCTGCTGAGGAAGACAGGATAGATTTTCCGATGAGCGACAACGTGATCCGCCGGGCGCTGCTGTCAGTGTCCGACAAGGCCGGTTTGGCCGACCTCGGCCGTGCGCTGGCGGAGCGCGGGGTCGAGCTGGTCAGCACCGGCGGCACCGCAGGCTGCTTGCGCGAGGCGGGGCTGACGGTGAAGGACGTCTCCGAGCTCACCGGCTTTCCCGAGATGATGGACGGGCGGGTGAAGACGCTTCACCCCAAGGTCCACGGCGGGCTCCTCGCGCTGCGCGATAACCCCGAACACGTCGCCGCGATGCAAGCGCACGCGATCGGTGCGATCGACCTCGTGGTGGTCAACCTCTATCCCTTCGAGGCGACCGTGGCGAAGGGCGCCAGCCGCGAGGAAGTGATCGAGAACATCGACATCGGCGGGCCCTCGATGGTGCGCTCGGCGGCGAAGAACCACGGCTTCGTGACGATCCTCACCGACCCCGCCGACTACGCGACCCTCGTCGCGGAAATGGACGCGAACGGCGGCGCGACCACCCAGGCGTTCCGCACCCGCATGGCCGGCAAGGCCTATGCCCGCACCGCCGCCTACGATGCCGCGATCGCCAGCTGGTTCGCCTTCTCGCCCGCCGCCAGCGACGAGCCGACGCTGTTCCCCGAGACGCTCCCCCTCGCCTTCAGGCGCGCCGACACGCTGCGCTACGGCGAGAACCCGCACCAGTCGGCGGCGATCTACGTCCCGCAGGTCGTCGGGACGGCCGGGGTCCCGCAGGCGGCGCAGCTCCAGGGCAAGGAGCTCTCCTACAACAACCTCAACGATGCCGACGCCGCGCTTGAGCTTGCCGCCGAGTTCGCCGGGCAGGAGCCGGCGGTGGTGATCGTCAAGCACGCCAACCCCTGCGGCGTCGCGCAAGGTTCCTCGCTGCTTGCGGCGTGGGAAGCGGCGTTGGCCTGTGACAGCGTCTCGGCCTTCGGCGGGATCGTCGCGGTCAACACCGAGCTCGACGCCGCGACCGCCGAGGCCATAAGCGCGATCTTCACCGAGGTGGTGATTGCCCCCTCGGTCTCGGAAGAGGCCAAGGCGATCTTCGCCAAGAAGAAGAACCTGCGCCTGCTCGAATGCGGCCAGCTTCCCAACCCGCGCCGCGGCGGGCTGGCAATGAAAACCATCGCCGGGGGCGTGCTGATCCAGTCGCGCGACGCCGGGGCGATCGGGCCCGACGACCTCAAGGTGGTGACCAAGCGCGCACCCACGAGCCAAGAGCTCAAGGACTGCCTCTTCGCCTGGACCGTCGCGCGGCACGTCAAGTCGAACGCGATCGTCTATGCGAAGGACGGCGCCACGGCGGGGATCGGCGCGGGGCAGATGAACCGCCGCGACTCCGCCCGCATCGCCGCGATCAAGGCGAAGGAAGCCGCCGAGACCTACGGCTGGGAGGCTCCGCGCACCGTCGGCAGCGCGGTCGCCTCGGACGCCTTCTTCCCCTTCGCCGACGGGCTCCTCGCCGCCGCCGAGGCAGGCGCGACCGCGGTGATCCAGCCGGGCGGCTCGATCCGCGACGACGAGGTGATCGCCGCCGCCGACGCAGCCGGGCTCGCGATGGTGTTCACCGGGATGCGCCACTTCCGGCATTGATGTGTTGCGAGCGGGTATCCGCCCGCTCGTCCTCGGTGCGTTTCCCTTTGCTTCGCTTCGGGAGCACCTGCGGCTCGGCCGCTTGGCCTCGCGGTCCTGCGGGCCGGTGATTGCGGGACGCCAGCAGGGGACAGCCCTAAGCGAAATCGCGCATCTCGTCGCAACTGCCGAACGGTTCGGCTCGAGGAAGCCTTAAGCGCAACTATTATTCAGCCGTTACGTAACCAGTATAGGGCCGCAGCCCAATACGGCCTTGCGTCCTGTTCATCCCGCCGCAATTCGGTGTCGGGCAAGGGACGCGCAACACACGCGATAACGAGCTTCCCATGCGCCTCTTTGCTCCCGACCTCTACCGCAACTTCGGCATCGGCTTCGCCCTCGGCGCGGCCGTGATCTTCGGGGCGAACGTGATCGAGGGCAACGGCGCGGTGGCCTCGCCCGCCCAGGCCGCCGAGCTCATCAAGGCCCCGGCCCCCACGGAAGACTTCGTGATCGCGCCTGTCCAAGGCTGATCCCATGCACAAATTCGCTACCCTTCTCCTCGCCGGCTCGCTGGCGCTGAGCGCCTGCGCCGGTCCCGCGATTGCCGAGGAACCGGTCGACGCCCCCGCCGCCGCCCGCCTTGCCAAGGAACCCAAGGGGCTCAAGACCGCGATCTTCGCGGGCGGCTGCTTCTGGGGCGTCGAGGGCGTGTTCAGCCACGTCAAGGGCGTCACCGGCGCGGTCTCGGGCTACCACGGCGGCACCGCCAAGAGCGCCAGCTACGAGATCGTCTCGAGCGGCATCACCGACCATGCCGAGGCGGTCAAGGTCACCTACGATCCGTCCGTGGTGCGCTATGACCAGCTGCTGCGGATCTTCTTCTCGGTGGTCGCCGATCCCACCCTCAGGAACCGCCAGGGCCCCGACGTCGGCACGCAATACCGCAGCGCGATCGTCCCCACGAACGCCGAGCAGGCCGCGGTCGCCAAGGCCTACCTCGCCCAGCTGGCCAAATCGGGGCTGTGGAGCAAGCCGATCGTCACCGGGATCGAGAGCTACAAGGCCTTCTACCCCGCCGAGCGCTACCATCAGGACTTCATGCTCGCCAATCCGAAGCACGGCTACATCCAGCGCTGGGACGCGCCGAAGGTCGCGGCGCTCAAGCAGATGTTCCCGACACTCTACAAGGCGAGCTTCCTCAAGGACGCAGGCTGAGAACCCGTCCCTCCCCGTTCGCGCAGCGAAGGGGGAGGGACTTGGCGGAGCAATGCCCCCACTGGCGCTTCACCGCACGCCCCATTATATCCCCCGCATGGGCCAGCACGCGCACAGCCACCACGAGCACTCGGGCGACGATCTCGTCGTCGAGGCGGCGCGTGCGCTGGTCGCGTCGGGTGAGCAATGGACCTCGATGCGCGAGGCGGTCTTCGCCGAGCTCGCGCGCCACGAGCGGCCGGTCTCGGCCTACGACATCGCCGACAACCTCTCCGCCGCGCGCGGCAAGCGGGTCGCGCCGAACTCGGTCTACCGCATCCTTGATGTCTTCGTGGCGAACAACCTCGCGATGCGGGTCGAGAGCGCCAATGCCTACCTCGCCAACACCCACCCGGGCTGCGCGCATGACTGCATCTTTCTCGTGTGCGACGAATGCGGCGAGGCCGCCCATGTCGACGACGAGGAGGTGAGCCGCGCCGTCCGCGCCATCGCTGCCACCCGCCACTTCAAGGCGGAGCGCCCGGTGCTCGAGATCAGGGGCCTGTGCAAGGCCTGCGCCTGAGGCTCAACCGCCAACCCTTCATCGACACGGGCGGAATGCGGGTGTAAGGCCGACGGTTATGACACAACCGCCTTACACGCCCCTGCTCGACCAGGTTGACACTCCCGACGACCTTCGCCGCCTCAAGCCCGAACAGCTCCGCCAACTCGCCGACGAGCTGCGCGCCGAGATGATCGACGCGGTGAGCGTCTCGGGCGGGCACCTGGGATCGGGGCTGGGCGTCGTCGAGCTGACGGTTGCGCTGCACTATGTCTTCAACACGCCCGAGGACAAGCTCGTCTGGGACGTCGGGCACCAGTGCTATCCGCACAAGATCATCACCGGCCGCCGCGACCGCATCCGCACCCTGCGCCAGGGCGGAGGCCTGAGCGGCTTCACCAAGCGCTCCGAGAGCGAGTACGATCCCTTCGGCGCCGCCCACTCCTCGACGTCGATCAGCGCGGCGCTGGGCTTCGCCATCGCCAACAAGCTCAAGGGCGCGCCGGGCCGCGGCATCGCGGTGATCGGCGACGGCTCGATGAGCGCCGGCATGGCCTACGAGGCGATGAACAACGCCGCGCAGGCGGGCAACCGGCTGATCGTCATCCTCAACGACAACGATATGTCGATCGCGCCGCCGGTGGGCGGCCTGTCGGCCTACCTCGCACGGATGGTGTCCTCGTCCGAATACCTGGGCATCCGCAGCCTCGCCAGCCGCGCGGTCAAGAAGATGAGCCGCCGCCTCCACGACACCATCGGCAAGGCCGAGGAATTCACCCGCGGCATGGTGACCGGCGGGACCCTGTTCGAGGAATTGGGCTTCTACTACGTCGGCCCGATCGACGGGCACAACCTCGATCACCTCCTGCCGGTGCTCGAGAACGTGCGCGACACCTCGGAAGGCCCGGTGCTGATCCATGTCGTCACCGAGAAGGGCAAGGGCTACGCGCCCGCCGAGAACTCCGCCGACAAGTATCACGGCGTGCCCAAGTTCAATGTCGTCACCGGCGAGAAGGCCAAGAGCAACCCGACCGCGCCCGCCTACCAGGACGTGTTCGGGAACACGCTCGCGAAGCTCGCCGAGAGCGACGACCGGATCGTCGCGATCACCGCCGCGATGCCCTCGGGCACCGGGGTCGACAAGTTCGCCAAGGCCCACCCGACCCGCAGCTTCGACGTCGGGATCGCCGAGCAGCACGCGGTGACCTTCGCCGCCGGTCTCGCCGCGCAGGGGATGCGGCCCTTCGCCGCGATCTACTCGACCTTCCTCCAGCGCGCCTATGACCAGGTGGTGCACGACGTGTGCATCCAGAACCTCCCCGTGCGCTTCGCCATCGACCGCGCCGGGCTGGTCGGGGCGGACGGGGCCACGCACGCGGGCTCCTTCGACATCACCTATCTCGCGACGCTTCCCAACATGGTCGTGATGGCCGCCGCCGACGAGGCGGAGCTCGTCCACATGACCTACACCGCCGCCGAATACGACGAGGGCCCGATCGCCTTCCGCTACCCGCGCGGCAACGGCACCGGGGTGCCGCTTCCCGAGGTTCCGGAGAAGCTCGCGATCGGCAAGGGCCGGGTGATCCGCGAGGGCACGAAGGTCGCGATCCTCTCGCTGGGCGCGCGGCTCGAGGAGGCCAAGAAGGCCGCCGATACGCTCGAGGCCAAGGGACTCTCCACCACCGTCGCCGACCTGCGCTTTGCGAAGCCCCTCGACGAGGAACTGATCGCCCGGCTGATGCGCACCCACGAGGTCGTCATCACCGTCGAGGAAGGCGCGATCGGCGGCCTCGGCGCGCACGTGCTGACCTTCGCGAGCGACTCCGGCCTGACCGATGCCGGGCTCAAGGTCCGCACCCTGCGCCTGCCCGACACCTTCATCGACCACGACGATCCGGTGAAGCAGTACGACGAGGCCGGGCTCAACGCGCCGCACATCGTCGAGGCGGTCTTGAAGGCGCTGAAGCACAACAGCGCCGGGATCGAGACGGGCGAAGAGGCGCGGGCGTAAGCGTCGCCTGCCGATGGGCGCGTTGCTCGGGGTCCCGGAGTGGCTGGCTCTCGGCGACTTCGTTCTCGGCGCGCTCGGTCTGTGGCTCGGCCTCGGCGCGTGGCTCCTGCGCCGCGCGCACCGGCGGGTCGCGGCGCGCCGCCCCAATCCGACCGAGGCGGAAACCCTAGACATGATGGCGCGGGACACCTCGCCCGAGGCCGCACGCTTCGTGTGGACGCAGGCTCTGCGCTACGTGGAACCGCAGCTCACACCGCACCCTGATGACGATCTCATCAAGGACCTGTGCATCGACGACGACGATCTGGGGATGGACTGGCCGCAGGAGTGGGCGGATCAGCGCGGGTTCTCCATGCAGGCGCTGCCAGAGTGGCCGAAGGACTGGACGCCGACCGTGCGCAACTACGCGCGCTGGCTCGACCTTGCCTGATGGCGCGTCTCAGCGCCCCCCGGTGATCAGCAGCGCCTCCGCGCCGCCTGCGGGCTCGGTCACCTTGTCGCCCTGCTTCGCCGGTGCCGGAGGGGCCTTCAGCGCCTCGAGCTCCTCGAGCCAGCGGCTGTCCTCCTCGCTGAGCGGCTCGCCCTTGAGCTCCGCGATATCGCGACGGCGCTGCGCCAGATAGGTCTCGCGCCGCAGCCGGTAGGGATCGTCCGAGGCCTGGATGCGCGCCAGCTCCTCGTCGAACTCGGTCCGCTGGTCGAGGCCGTTGACCACGAAATAGGTCACCGCATAGGCGGGGCGGTTGAAGGGCTTGCCGACCGCAACCGGCAGCAGCAGCTGGTCGAGCGTGCTTCCGGCAAGGTCGCGCGCCGTGGTCGCGCCGGTCACCGGCAGGTAGAGGTAGGGGCCCGGCCCGACGCCATAGTAGCCCATCGTGTTGGCGAAGCCGTTGCGGCGGTAGGGCAGGCCGGCCTTCTTGCCCGCCACGTCGAACAGCCCGCCCACGCCCACGGTGGTGTTGATCGCCATCCGCCCGAGCGTCTCGAAGGCCTTGCCGACCTTGCCCTGGAGCAGGAAGTTGAGCGCGTTGCTCGGCTCGCCGAGATTCTTCACGACATTGCCGAGCCCGTCGCGGATCGGTTCGGGCAGGCGGTCGCGATAGGCATCGGCGACCGGCTCGACCACCGCCTTGTCGACCGCCTGGGTGATCCGGTAGCTCTCCTCGTTGACGCTCTCGAGCGGGTCGCTCTTGGGCGGCCCGACCTCGCCCTCGACCACGATCTCGTTCTCGGGCTCGCTGGACTCGTCCGCTTGCGGTGGCGGGTCCGGCGGCGCGGCGGGCGCCTCCTGCGCGGCGGCGAGGGTCCAGGTGGCGGGCGCGATCCCGCCCTGCGGCGCGGCGCCGGCGAGCGCGGCGCTCAGCAGCGCGGGCGAGGCAGCGAACAGCGCGGGCGAGGCGGCGAGCAGCGCGAGCGTCGACATGGCGTTCCTTTCCTCGCTCCTTCTACCGGCCTCGGCCTGCGGGGACGGTCCCGTCCTTGCCCTTTATCCATGCCGCCTTTAGGCAAGCTGAATCCGCGCAGACACAAAGGCGAAGATCACCCTCATGTCCCTGATCCAGATTACCCGCGAGGGCCCCGTCACGATCCTCACGCTGGACCGCGCCGAAAGCATGAACCCGCTCGGCGCACCCGGCGACGGGGACGAGTTCGTGCGTGTCGCCAACGCGATCAACCGTGACATGGAATGCCGGGTGGTGATCCTGACCGGCGCCGGCCGGGCCTTCAGCGCGGGCGGCGATGTCAAGGCGATGCGCGACAAGACCGGGACCTTCGGCGGCACCACCCCCGCGATCTCCGACGGCTACCGCGACAACATCCACCTGATGCTGCGCGCGCTCCACGGGTTGCGCGTGCCGGTGATCGCCGCGGTCAACGGTCCGGCGATCGGCCTGGGGTGCGACGTCGCCTGCCTCGCCGACATCCGCATCGCTTCCGAGACCGCGAAGTTCGGGGTGACCTTCCTCAAGCTCGGGATCATCCCCGGCGACGGCGGCACCTGGATTCTCCCCCGCGTCATCGGCATGAGCCGCGCGGCCGAGCTGTTCTACACCGGCGACGTGATCGACGCCGCGACCGCGAAGGACTGGGGCCTCGTCAGCCGCGTGGTGCCCGCCGAGGCGCTGATGGACGAGGCGCGCGCGCTCGCGGGCCGGATCGCGCTGCTGCCCCCGCACGCGCTGCGCCATACCAAGAATCTGCTGCGCCAGGGCCAGCAGACGAGCTACGACACCGCGCTCGAACTCGCCGCCAACACTCAGGCGATGATGCACACCACCGCCGACCACGCCGAGGGCGTCGCGGCGCTGATCGAGAAGCGGCAGGCGGTGTTCAGGGGCGAGTGATCATCCGAGCCACCTGAGGACGCCCGCCGGGATGCCCGCCTGCCACAGGTGGAGGGCCTGCGCCACGAGCCACAGCGCCGTCCCGGCGAGCAGCGGCACAGCGCCGACGCGGGCGAATTGCCCGAGGCGCGGCCAGTAGGCGGTGCGGCTCTCCCAGGCGGCCCAGGCCTCGCCCATCGCGGCCTGCTTCTTGCCGTCCTGCAAGCGCGACCCGACCAGCGCCAGCACGCCCATCGCGGCGGCGGTGACCATCGTCCGGGTGCTCCAGAACAGCACCAGGTGCGAGAGCGCCCAGAGGCCGATCCCCCACATCATCGGGTGGCGGGTGACCCGGAACACGCCGCGCGGCTCGGCGCGCGCCTGCGCCTCGGCCTGCGGAGTCGGCAGCGCCGGATTGCCGGCGAGCGAGCCCGCCAGCAGGACCATCGCCGGCCAGGTCAGCACGGTCGCGAGGGCCCAGCCGATCTCGCCCGAACCCGGCAGGTCCGCCGGCGGCGCGGCGGTGAAAGAGAGATAGACCCAGCCGAGCGCGGCGAAGCTCACCAGCGTGTAGGCGAGGCTGAAGCCCGTTTCGCCAAGCGCCCGCACCATCGGCGCGCGCAGCGGGTGGGACATGGCGAAATGCGAGCCGACGAAGGCGATGTTCGCGGCGAGAAGTGTGATCAGGGCCCCGTTCATGGGGCGAGACTAACACGGGCGAATCCGTCCCGCCAGCCGCTGGTCAGGACGGCACAACGCCCGTCGGCACTATGGTCGCCTGCGCGATCGCGACGTGGACCGGATCGGCGCCCTCGCTCTCCGCCCAGACGTCGGCGCGCACCACCACCTGCCGCTTGCCCGCTTTGACCACGCGGCCCCGGGCCCGCAGGCGCTCGCCTTTGGCGGGTCGAAGGAAGTCGATGGTGTAGCCGCCGGTCACCACGTCGCCGACCACCGAGGCCCCGGCCCAGGCCGAGGCGACGTCCGCCATCAGTCCGACGATCGCGCCGTGGGCGTAGCCGTGATGCTGCGTCATGTCCGGCCGCAGCACGAGCAGCGCCTCGCTCTCGCCGTCCCACACCCGCACGGGCTCGATGGCGAGCCAGGTCGAGAAGCCGGAGCGCGCCACCGCGTAATCCTTCATGAAGTCGACAGCGGCTTCAGGCGTGGGGAAGGGGGTCATCGCGGTCACGGCTGGCGCTCCTTAGTCTGATTCGCAGACGTTTTACGGCTTGCCATCGCGGCGCACAAGTCTGATAAGCAGACCCATGAAGGCCTACCGCCCCTCCCGCGCGCCCTGCCCCATCGCCCGCGCCGCGCGACTGCTCGGCGATCGCTGGGTGCTGCTGATCCTGCGCGATGCCTTCATGGGGGCCGAACGGTTCGAGGAGTTCATCGAGCGCCTCGGCATCAACCGGGCGGCGCTGACCTCGCGTCTCGCGATCTTGCAGGAAGCCGGGCTGATGCTGCGCGAGCCGCCGACGGGCAAGCGCGCGCGCTATCTGCTGACCGACAAGGCGCGCGCGCTGGTGCCGCTGTTCGAGCAGCTCGGCGACTGGGGCGAGGCGCATCTCTTCGCCGAGAGCGAGCGCCCGGTCAGCTGGCCGCGCGCCCGCTTTGCAGCGTCTGACTACCAGTCGTAGGCCTTGGGCCGGTCGCTCTCGTCGAGGTCGATGTAGCGGTCGCGCAGGCGCGTCTGGTGGTTGGCGAGGTCCTGCTGGACGCCGCCGATGAACACCCGGGTCGGCACCGTGCCGAGCTCGAGCGGATCGCCGTCCCAGATCACCACGTCGCCCAATGCGCCCGCCTTGAGCACGCCGGCCTTGCCGCCCATCCCGCTGATCTCCGCCGGGACCGAGCTGATCGCCGCGAAGGCCTGGTCCCACGTCAGCCCCGCCGCGCCCGGCAGCCGCGTCAGCGCGACGAGGTTGCCCGCCTGCTGCGCCAAGCGCCGCGCATTCTGGTCGGCGGCGGCGTTGATCGCGACCTTCACCCCGGCGCGCTGCATCCGCCCGATGTTCGACTGGGTCGCGCCCAATTGCTCGAAGGTCTCGGGCAGGTCGGTGAGCCCGTTGGCGATCACCGGCACCCCGACGGCCGCAATGTCCTTCGCGACCAGCCAGCCTTCGGTCGCGCCGACCAGCACGAGGTCGAGCCGCGGGAACTCCTGCTTCAAGGCCAGCACCGCGCGGATGTCGGCCATGCGGTCGGCCGCGACGTAGAGCTTCTGGCGCCCCGTCACCACCGGCACCAGCGCCTCGGCATCGAAGCGCGAGAGGTAGACCGCGTCGCCCTTGGCGATCTCGGTGGTCTCGGGGATCGCCGTCTTGCCGACCAGCGCCTGTGCCTCGCGCAGCGCGGCACGCAGCAGGACATGGGCCGCGACCCGGCTCCCGCCCGCGCGGTCCGCCCCGCCCTCGCCGAGCACGACCATCTGGAAGGCCCGCGCCTGGACGATCGGGCTCGCGTCGCCGTCGAGATCGATGATCGCGCCCTGCCCGGCGAAGATCGAGCCCGCCGGGGCCATCGTCGTCGCCGCGCGGGTGATCCCGGCGGCCTTGTGGACGAGGATGTGCTGCGAGGTCGGGTTGATCGCCTTCGAGGCATCGAGGGCGGCGCTGAACGGGGTGCGCTCGGGCGCGGTGTCGTTCGACTGGCTGACCGCGGCGACATCGGCGAGGCCGAGCGTCGTCACGGTGGCGAACAGGCCCGGCGTCACCCATGCTCCCTGCGCGTCGACCGCCGCCCCGCCCGCCGGCGCGCCCGCCGCGGGGCCGGCATAGACCACCGCGCCGCCCTTCACGACTACGGTGCCGCCCTCGATGGGCGCGGAGCCGTCGCCGATCACGAGCTTCGCATTGGTGATGGTCACGTCCTGCGCGGAGGCAGGCGCGGCAGCAAGAGCGAGCGCGCTGACCGCGCCCAAGGAGAGAAGGCGCGTCATTTCACATCTCCTTCACCGGGTTGGCCGAGCTCGAAGTCGCTCACCGGTCGCCGCTTGGGGTCGAGCGCGTCGAACATCAGCGCGCCGTCGATCCACACCTTCTCGGGGCGCGAGTAGACCGACAGCGGGTCGCCGTTCCACAGCACCACGTCGGCCATCTTGCCCTTCTCGAGGCTGCCGGTCTGATCGGCGATGCCCATCGCCTTGGCGGCGTTGTAGGTGATCCACTTGATGACGGTCGCATCGGGAATGTCGATCCCGACCCTGAGCCCCGCCTTCTGCGCCTTGCGCGCCTCCTGGTTCAGTCGCTGGATGTCGTTCTGATCGTCGGAGTGGATGACGACGCAGGCTCCCTCGCGCTGGAGGAAGGCGGCGTTCTCGCGGATGCCGTCGTAGCTCTCCATCTTGAAGCCGTACCAATCGGCCCAGATCGCGGCGCACACGCCGTTTTCCTTGAGCAGGTCGCCGATCTTGTAGGCCTCGACCGCGTGGTGGAAGGCGGCGACCTTGTAGCCCATCTCCTTGGCCATATCGAGCACCAGCGCCATCTCGTCGGCGCGGTAGCAGTGGTTCTGGATCAGGATCTCGCCCCTCAGCACGCCCGCGAGCGTCTCCTTGGCGAGGTCGCGCTTGGCCTTCGGATCATTGGCGTAGTCGATCGCGTCGAGCCAGGTCTGGCGGTCGACCGCGAGGTTGCCCATCCGCGTCGAGGGCATCCGCCCGCGCGCGCCGTAGACCCGCTTGGGGTTTTCGCCGCAGGCCATCTTGAGGTTGTAGGGCGCGCCCGGGAATTTCATCCCCTGCATGGTGCGCGCGGGCACGTTCTTGAGCGTCACCGAGCGCCCGCCCATGAGGTTCGCCGAGCCGGGGAGGATCTGCAAGCTGGTGATCCCGCCATTGGCGAGCGCGCGGGAGAAGCCCGGGTCCTGCGGCCAGACCGAGTGCTCGGCCCAGACCTCGGGGGTGGTCGGCGCGGTCGCCTCGTTGCCGTCCTCGTGCGCGGCGACTGCGGGCGAGGGATAGTCGCCGAGGTGCGAGTGGATGTCGATGATCCCGGGGGTGACGAACTTGCCCTTGCCGTCATAAACCGCGATGTCGGCGGGGATCGCGGTCCCGGGCCCGCCGACCGAAACGATCTTGCCGCCCGACATGAAAACGACGCCGTTCTCGATCCGGCCGCCGCGCCCGTCGTAGATGGTCGCGCCGCGGATCGCGGTCGCAACGCCGGGATAGGGCTTGTAGGTCGAAGGATAGACCGGCTCGCCCGCCGGGGTGGCGGCGAGAGTCTTCTCCGGCTTGGCCGAAGCGCTGGCGGGCTCGGCCGAACCGCCGGTGGTCGAGCAGGCGGCCAGCGCGAGGGCGCTCGCCAGCGAGGCAAGCGCAGCCCCGCGCGCCCGCGGTGTCAGGTGTGACAGCATTTCCAACCCCTTCCCTTTTCCCGTCCGCGAGGGTGGCGGGAAAAGGGGGGCTTGTCCATGTTGTTTGACGATTGTCCCGTAAGCCGGGGTTTACTCGGCAGGACGGGCGTTGATCGGGTAGGCCTCGTCGGCGCCGTCCTGCTCCTCGCCCGCCGTGTCGTCGCGCAGCGTGTCGAGGTGCATCCACTTCTTCACCACCGGGCTGACCAGCAGCACCGCCACGCCCGCACCGATCGCGATCCAGCCGAACAGCTCGTAAATGTCGAGCAGGCCCTGCTTGGTCAGTTCGCCATCATGCCCGCCGGTCGCCTCGCCGATCTTTCCCGCAACGAAATTGCCGACCGCGGTCATGTAGAACCACGCGCCCATGATGAGCGATGCGAGGTGCTTGGGCGCCAGCCGGTTCATCGCCGACAGGCCCACGGGGCTGAGGCACAGTTCGGCGGTCGTGGCGAAGAAGTAATAGGCGAAGACGAGGATGACCGGGGTCATCGCCGCAATGCCATAGGCGTGCGCGCCCCACACCAACACGAGGTTAGCAAGGCCCATCTGAGCCAGCGCGAGACCGAATTTGGCCGGGGCCGAGGGCTCCTTGCCCCGCGCGCCAAGCCATTGCCACAGCGCGGCGAAGAGCGGGGCGAGCAGGATGATGTAGATCGGGTTGATCGACTGGAAGATCCCCGCCGGCACCCCGCCGCGATCGACGAACTCGTCGGTGAACTGGTTCATCGAACCGCCCGCCTGTTCGAACAGGCCCCAGAACAGCGGGTTGAGGCTGATCAGGAACAGGATCGCGAACATGCGTTCACGCGGCTCCTTGTCGAGCTTGAAGCTCTCGTAGAGCACGTAGCCGAGCAGCGAGACGCCCGAGATGATCAGCAGCGTCTGGATCACGTCCTGATACTGCACCAGCACCCAGATGACCGCGACCGCCGCGAGGCCGATGCCGTAGAGACCCATTTCCTTGCCCCTGGCAAGCGGCAGCGGTGCCTCGCCCGCGCCGTTCAGCGTCGCCTTGCCGAGCAGGAAGACGATCAGGCCCGCCAGCATCCCGATCCCGGCAAGCCCGAAGCCATAGCCCCAGCCGACCGTCTGGCCGAGATAGGCGACGAGGATCGTCCCGATCGCCGCGCCCACGTTGATGCCCATGTAGAAGATCGTGTAAGCCCCGTCGCGGCGCACATCGGTCATCGGGTAGAGCTGGCCGACCATCACCGAGATGTTCGCCTTGAGGAAGCCCGAGCCGACGATGATGAAGGCGAGCGCGGCCCAGAAGATGTTGATCGTGGGATCATTCTGCCCGCCGGTGCCCTCGACCGCCATCAGCGAATGGCCGATGGCGAGCAGCAGGCCGCCGAATAGCACCGCCTTGCGCTGGCCGAGATAGCGGTCGGCCAGCCACCCGCCGAGTACCGGCGTGATGTAGACCAGCGAAGCATAGCCGCCGAGGATGAGGTTCGACTTGGGCTTGGAGAAGTCCCAGTGCTGGGCGAGGTAGAACACCAGAATCGCGCGCATGCCGTAGTAGGAGAAGCGCTCCCACATCTCGGCGAAGAACAGCATGTAGAGGCCCTTGGGGTGACCGGCGAACTCGGGTTCGCTCTGCACCGCGATCTTGGCGCCGATCGCCAGGAACACGATCAGCACCAGAACGGCGATGGCCGCGATCCATTCGGCCTCCGCCCACAGCGAGATATCCATCATCAATTCGATCCCCGTCGAATGGTTAAAGGCGGGCCTCTCCGCCCTGCCGCAATGGGAGCGCACCCTAGCGGGTGTTTCACTTGTGTGAAGGGTGCAATTGCTGGGAGGTGAATGGGCTCGCTCCCTACCCCGGGACGAAGTGGCGCGCATCGGCCCGCCGGCGGACGGGGCGCGAGCGCACGCGCGCCAGCCGCAGCCGCTCGCGCGCGTGCGCGCGAAGCGCGGCGAGGACTGCACGCGAAAGGCGTGCAGCAGACAAGAATTGACCGCATGGCTGTATTATGGCACTGATGCACCCATGAACCCCAATCGCCCCGTTTATCTCAAGCTGCGCGACCAGATCGCGGCGGCGATCATCGACGGGGTCTATGCGGAAGGCGCGATGCTCCCCTCGGTGCGGGCGCTCGCGGCGGAGCAGGGGGCGAACCCGCTGACGGTCGCCAAGGCCTACCAGCAGTTCCAGAACGACGGGCTGGTCGAGGTGCAGCGCGGGGTCGGCATGTATGTCGTGCGCGGCGCGGCGGAACGGCTGCGCGCCGCCGAGCGCGAGGTCTTCCTGCGCGAGGAGTGGCCCGAGATCCGCAGCCGGATGGAACGGCTCGGGCTCGACCCGGCCGATCTCGCGCCCACCTCCTGAGCCGCAGGTCCCTCAGATTAATGCACATTGCGCAAGTCCGCGCGATGTGACACCTTGTATACAGACGTAGTCGACGGGATTGCACTAGCCCCCGCGCTGCGCCTATAGGGGCAGCCTCTCGGGTCGGAGGCAAGACAGGAAACGACGGGGTAACCCGCAATGCGGCGCGACTTGGCGGCATCCCGCTGACTCGCGCCGGGAGATCGGTATGATCAGATCCGAGTTGTTGCAGGAACTGCACAAGGACAATCCCGAGCTGCGTGCCGACGAGATCGAGCAGGTCGTGGACATCTTCTTCGACGAGATCGCGCAGCGCCTGGCCGAAGGCGGCCGGGTCGAGTTGAGAGGCTTCGGGGCCTTCTCGACCCGCGAGCGCGAGGCCCGCAGCGGCCGCAACCCCCGCACCGGCGAGACGGTCGACGTCCCCGGCAAGCGCGTGCCCTACTTCAAGGCCGGCAAGGAAATCCGCGAGCGGTTGAATAAATAAGGAGGCGCATCCGCGCCTCCTTCCTCGGCGAGTCTCAGGCCCTTGCGGGCCTGATCGCCTGCGGCTCGCGCGCGTGCGCTCGCGGCCCGTCCGATGGCGGGCCGAACCATCTCCAAAGCTCGAGCGTCGCGCTGATGCCGGCTCCGCAGGAGCCGCGAGGCCACGCGGCCGAGCCGCAGGTGCTCGAGCCTGAAAGGCTCCAAACGCACCGAGGACGCTCGCCCGGATGGGCGAGCGCAAAAAGAAGGGCTACGCCGCGCGCGGCATCATGTCGTCGTCGCGCGCGAGGCCGGGGACCGGCAGCTCGCGCTCGACCCCGAGGGCGGCGAAGACCAGCTCGATCAGCCGCTCGGCTCCGCCGCCCATGCTCATGTCGACCGGCACGAGGCCGAGTTCGGCCATCTCCTCGATCTCCTCGCTCCCCGGCACGGCGATGATCCGGGCGATGCCGGGCATCCGCTGCTCGACCAGCGGGGTGAGCTCGCGCGAGGCCGCGGTGTCCCCGGTCGCGACCACCAGCACCCGCCGCCGGTCGAAGCCGAGCGCCTCCCAGCTGCGCGGATCGGCGGGGTTGGCGCGGTGGACGTGATAGCCGTCGGCGAGCGCCATCTGGAAGTGGTCGTGGTCGGGCTCGACCGCGAGATAATCCACATCGTTGTACGCAAGCGCATCGGCCACCGCCCGGCCCGCCGCGGTCATGCCGATGATCAGCACCGGCGCGTCGTCCCCCGCCATCTTGGCGTCCGGGGGTCCGGCGCGCAGCCGCCCGGCGAGCTTGCGGCCGACGTTGGAGATCACCGGCGTCACCGCGAGGCTGATCGCGATCGCGGTGACCATCGCCGAGACGAGGCGGCTCTCGGCGAGCCCCGCGACCGCGGGCAGCGCGAGCAGCACCAGCGTGAACTCGCTCCCCTGCCCGAGCAGGAACCCCAATTGGATCGATCCCGGCACCGACCAGCGGTTGAGCAGCGCGGCCACCACGTTGAAGGCACATTTAAGCACGATCAGGCCGACCGAGACCCCCGCGACCAGCATCCAGTCCTGCACCAGCAGCGCCGGGTCGATCGACAGGCCGACCGAGATGAAGAAGAAGCTCATGAACAGGCCGCGGAAGGCGTCGATCTCGGTCTGGACGAGGATGCGATAGCGCGAATCCGCGACCGCCATCCCGCCGAGGAACGCCCCCAGCGTCAGCGACAGCCCCGCCATGCCGGTCGCCCAGCCCGCCGCGAGCGCGATGAACAGGGCGGTGGCGGTGTAGACCTCGGTGGTGCCGGCGCGGGCGATCAGGCCGAACAGCGGCTCGGTGAGAACCCGCGCGAACAGCACCGCGACCGCAAAGGCGGCAAGCGCCTTTACCCCGGCGATCCCGAGCGCGGGGAGCAGCGCCCCGCCGCTCGCCAGCGCACCGGCGGTGACGAGCAGGAGGATCGCGGCGATGTCCTGGAAGATCAGGATCGACTGCGCGGCGCGGCCCACCGGGCAGTCCTCCTGCCCGCGCTCGCGCACGAGGCCGATGACGACGGCGGTCGAGGAGAGGCCCATGCCGAAGCCCGCGATCACCGCGAAGGCCGGGGGCAGGCCGACGAGCCAGAACAGTGCGGCGAAGGCCCCGCCCGCGACGATCATCTGGAGCGAGCCGAAGCCGAAGATGTTGCCTGCCTCCGCCCGGATCCGCCCGAGCGAGAAGTGCAGGCCGAGGTTGAACAGCAGGAACATCACCCCCGCCTCGGCCATCGCCGCAACCAGCGGGCCGCTGAAACTCGGCGCCATGCCGAGGCTCGCGAGCCCCAGCCCGAGGCCGAGGTAGCCGACGATCGGGTTCAGCCGGAGCGCGCGGCTGGCGAGCGCGGCACCGATCCCGAGCCCCAGCAGGGTGATCGCCGGCTGGATCGTCGCCACCACCGAATGCGCGTCTGCTGCTTCGCCCGCCATGCCTGCCCTGTCGCTCGAGGAATTCCCAAGCGAAATGGGCAATCGCGCGGGGTCTGGCAAGCGCTCGGCGGCAGGACTGGCCTAGCGGTGGCAATTTGTGGCAAGGGCAGCGCATGCGGGCGTGGCGGAATGGTAGACGCCGGGGACTTAAAATCCCCCGAGCTTTGCTCTTGCGGGTTCGAGTCCCGCCGCCCGTACATCAAATGTTACAGCAAATGCGGGGGCGCCATTATCTCGGCCTTAACGCCTTGATCCTAATCTGCTTAAGTGAAGACAAGGGACAATCTCGTCCCGCCTGCGCGTCCCGCCAGTGCCAGGACCAGGGGCTGACGGGTTGGGACACGGACCATGGACATTGCGACGAAGCCGGCGGAGCCGGAACCGATAACCGATGCGCCCGGCGCCGAGCAGCGCGTCGCGCCGCGCTTCACGCTGCTGATCCGCGCCGCCAAGCTGGTCTCGGCGCAGGGCGAGTTCGTCTGCGTGATCCGCGACGTCTCCGAGACCGGGGTGAGCGTCCGCCTGTTCCATGCCCTCCCCGCGTGCCCCTCCTTCGCGCTGCACATGCCGGCCGGCGCGGTCTACGAGGTGAGCCCCGTGTGGCGGCGCGACAACGAGGCGGGGTTCAGCTTCGTCGAACCGGTCGAGGTCGATCGCCTCATCAACGAATCGAGCGAATATCCCAAGCGCGGCCTGAGGCTCGGCCTGTGCTTCCCGGCGGTGGTGACCACGCTCGGCTCGCGTTTCCACGTGACGGTCGAGAACCTCTCGCAGCAGGGCGCGCGGCTGACCTGCGACCAGCTCCTGGCGATCGACCAGACGGTGCGGCTCGCCATGCCCGACGTCGAGGGCGCCCTGCGCGAGGTGCGCGCCAAGGTGCGCTGGCGGCGGGACCTGCATTACGGGGTGGTGTTCGACGACACCTTCGCGCTCGGCGAATTCGCGCGGATTGCCGCGCGGCTCCAGGCCCCGGCGCTGCTCGAAGGCTGATCAGGCCGGCACGAACTTCAGCGCCACGCCGTTGATGCAGTGGCGCTTGCCGGTCGGCTGCGGGCCGTCGCCGAAGATGTGCCCGAGGTGCCCGCCGCAATCGGCGCAGTGGACCTCGGTGCGCGGATAGCCGAGCAGGAAGTCGGTCGAGGTGCCCACCGCGCCCTTGTCGATCGCCTGCCAGAAGCTCGGCCAGCCGGTCCCGCTGTCGTACTTGGTCGCGGAGGCATAGAGCCGGTTGTCGCAGGCGGCGCAGACGAAGGTGCCCTTGCGGTGCTCCTTGTTGAGCGGCGAGGTGAAGGCGCGCTCGGTCCCCGCCTCGCGCAGCACGTAGTACTGCTCGCGGGTGAGGAGCTTCTTCCACTCGGCGTTGCTCTTGCCCTTGGGATACGACTTGGCGGCCTCGGCGGGGGAGGCGCCGCAGGCGCTGACGAAGGGCAGGGCCGCGGCGGTCGCGGCGCTCATCGCGATGAGGCGGCGGCGGCTGAGCAGGGGCAGGCGCATCGGGGCAATCTCCGTATCGGGGGGCGGCAAGGCCACCTCCCCTATACGTCGGCAATCGACCCGAGGTTTCAACCGGTCAGAACGAGGTGATCTCGACCTCGAGCTTGCGGAAACCGTGCACGAAATTCGCGCGCACCCGCTCGACATCGCCCGCAACGTGGACGCGCATCCGGCGCTTGTGCATTTCCTCGAGCAGGATGCGCAGCTGCATCTCGGCGAGCCGCGCGCCGACGCAGCGGTGGATGCCGTAGCCGAAGGCGAGATGGCGGCGGGCGTTCTCGCGCTCGAGGTTCATCCTGTCGGCGTCCTCGAACACCTCCTCGTCGCGGTTGGCGCTGATGTACCACAGCACCACCTTGTCGCCCTTCCTGATCTGCTGGCCGAACACCTCGGTGTCTTCGGTGCAGGTGCGGCGCATGTGGGCGAGCGGGGTCTGCATCCGCAGCATTTCCTGCACCGCGTTGGGGATGAGGTCGGGCCGCTCCTCGAACAGCTTGCGCTGGTCGGGGAACTTGTCGAGCGCGTGGATGATCCCGCTCATGGTGTTGCGGGTGGTGTCGTTGCCGCCGACGATCAGCAGCACGAGGTTGCCCATGAACTCCTCGGGGCGCATCTGGTTCATCGCCTCGGAGTGGATCATCATCGAGATGAGGTCGTTGCCGGGCTCCTTGTCCATCGTGCGCTCGATCCAGAGCGACTGGAAGTAGGCCGCCATCTCCTGCATCAGCCCCCAGCGCAGCTCGTCGAGCTCGCGGACGGTGGCGAGCTCGGTGTCGCCCGCCCAGTCGGACCAGAAGGTCAGCAAGCGGCGGTCCTCCCAGGGGAAGCCGAAGAGGATCGCGAGCATTCCCGTGGTGAGCTCGATCGAGACCGTGTCGACCCAGTCGAAGACCTTGCCGCGAGGCAGGCTGTCGAGCAGCTCGCCGGTGCGCTGGCGGATCTCGCCCTCCATGTCGGCCATCGCGCTCGGCGTGAACTTGGGCGCGACGGTGCGGCGCTGGCCGGTGTGCTGGGGGCGGTCCATCGCGATGAACATCGGCAGCTCGCGGCGGTCCATGCCGCTCATCGCCAGCTCCTCGTCCGACAGGCGGTTGAGGATCGTGATCCCGCCATATTCCCAGCTCGAGGAGAAGGTCTCGGGCAGGGCCTCAATGTGCTGGATCGCCTTGTGGCCGACCACCGCCCAGTAGGGGCCGAAGGGGCTCTCCGGGATCCAGTGGAGTTGCCCCGCGGCGCGCATCTCGGCGAAGACGGGCTGCCAGCGGTCCTCAGCATAGATGTCCGAGCGGCTCACGTCCCACGGATGGGGGTGCTGGAGGCGCTCTTCGGGATGAGCGGCGAGGTGGGCCTTGAAGGCGGCGTAGGCGGAAGGCTCGCGGCGCACCTGGGGGCGCCGGACGCCGGGATTCTGGGGGGCGCTCGGGGGGGCAATCGTGGCCATGTGTCTCTCCCGTCAGGCGGCCTCTGGCGCGGGCCGCTCCTCAACGAGTCGGGAGTGTGCCTCAACTGACAGCCATGTCAATAGTCGGTTTCGAATCGGGACTGATCCGGATGGTCAGGCGGAGAGCTTCGCGCCCTTGCCCTTCTTCTCGCGCCCCGCCCCGCCCGACTTCATCACGCGCTTGCGGAACAAGAGCGAGCCGCCCTTGACCAGCACCAGCACCGCCCCGGCCTGCCAGGCGAGCGCGAGGGCATGGGTCCACAGCTGCGGCTCCATCGCCGCCCGCGCGAGCATCGCGAAGGGCGAGGACAGCGGGAAGGCGATCGCGGCAAGCTCGAGCGTCGAGCCGGGCTGCTTGATCGTGTAGGCGGCGAGGAAGAACACCATCAGCTGGAGCATCGTCACCGGCATCGACAGCGTCTGCACCTCGCGCACCGAGCTCGCCATCGAGCCGATGGTGAGGAACAGCGCGCCCAGCAGCAGGTAGGCCATGGCGAAGTAGATGATGCCCAGCGCAATGAACAGCGGCCAGCCGACCGCGGGGGCAGGCAGGTTCGCCGGATCGAAGCCGGTCACCTGCGTGATCGCCGCGCCGCCCGCCGCCCACAGCCCGAAGGCGGCCATGCCCCACACCGCGATGCCGACGAAGGACACCGCCAGCATCGCGAAGAGCTTGCCCATGAACACCGCGTCCATCGGGATCGCCGCGGCGAGGATCTCGATGATCTTGTTCGCCTTCTCCTCGACGAGGTTGGAGAGCACCATGCCGGCGAGCAGCATGGTCAGCAGGAACAGCAGCATCTGCGCGATCTGCGCGGTCTGGACGCGGCTCGATTTCTCCGAGGCGGCGCTGGTCGCGACGAGATTGGCGGAGACTTGCGGGAAGACGGTCGGATCGGCCTGAACGGCGTGGCCGGCGATCAGCGCGACCGGCCCCTGCCAGCGCGCAACCTGCCCCTCGGTGCCGACCAGCGTCGGCCGCGCGGGCGAGCCGGTCAGGATCGCGGCATAGTTCCCGCGCCGCGCTTCCATGAAGGCGCGCGCGTCGAAGGCCGGGTCGCCCGCCGCCTCGGGCACCGCGCGCAGCACCGGCAGCGCGCCGCCCAGCTGCGGCCCGAGCCGCTCCGCCGCGGCGATCATCCGCGCCGTGTCGGCGGGGTCCATCGCGAGGCCGACCTCGACGCTCACCGCCTCGCGCTGGACCTCGCCGCCGATGCTCCCGGCGAGCCCGCCGACGATCACCGGGAAGAGCGGCCCCAGCAGGAAAAACAGGAAGGCGCGGCTGAACAGCACCGCGACGAAATCGCGCCGGGCGATCACCCAGGCGGCCTCCATCGCCGAGAGGCGGGGGCGGATCATGCTGTCGATCATGCGCGCGCTCCTTCGGCGTCGGCCTGGAGCTGGCGTGCGGCCGCCTCCCCGGCGATGGCGACGAAGGCATCGTGCAGCCCTGCCCGCTCGATCGACAGCGAGAGGATCCCCGCCTCGCCCTCGATCAGGCCCTTGAGCAGCGGCTCGATCCCGCTTTCGGGCAGCGGGAAGTGGAAGAAATCACCGTTGCGGCGGGTTTCGGGCGGGAGGAAGGACAGCCACGCGCCCTCGCGCGCGCGGGTCTCCAATCGCACCTGCGCCGGGATCCGGTCGCGCGCCGCCTCGACGCTGCCCGCATAGGGCACCTTGCCCCCGGCGATGATCGCGACGCCCTCGCACAGGCGCTCGGCATGGTGGATGACATGGGTCGAGAAGATCACCGTCACCCCGTCTTCGGCGAGCGCGCGGATCATCATCTCGAGCTTGCCCTGGTTGATCGCGTCGAGCCCCGAGAAGGGCTCGTCGAGCACCACCAGCCGGGGCTTGTGCACCAGCGTGCCGAGCAGCTGGACGGTCTGCGCCATGCCCTTGGAGAGCTGGCGGATCTGGCGGTCGGCGGCATGGGCGAGGCCGTGACGCTCGAGCAACTCCACGGCGCGAGCACGGCCCTCCTTGAGCGGCAGGCCCCTGAGCGCGCCCATGAAGGCGATCGCCTCGATGCACTTCATCGAGGGATAGAGCCCGCGCTCCTCGGGGAGGTAGCCGATCAGCCGGCCAATATCGTGGGGCCGGTCATGCCCGAACACCCGGCGCACCCCTGCGTCAGGGTCGATGATCCCGAGCAGCATCCGCAGCGTCGTGGTCTTCCCCGCCCCGTTCGGTCCGAGGATGCCGTAGATCGCGCCCTCGGGCACGGCGATGTCCACCCCGTCGACCGCGCGCGTGCCGTCGAAGCTCTTGACCAGCCCGACCGCCTCGATCGCCAGCGGACGCGCGTCCGCCGGGGCCGCCGACCATCCCTCGGCATTGCCCGAGGCTGCGTGATTGCTTACCGCCATGTCCATGCCTTACGCGGTTAGCGGCCAGGATTAAACGGGAGCCTCTCCGATCATGGTTAACGCGCCCCTCACCGATTGGGTGAGCCGGATAGAGGAGCGGGCGCTCGCCTTCGGCTTCGCGGCCTGCGGGATCGCGCCGGCGGGGGAGGACCCGCTGCGCTCGGCGCGGCTCGAGCAGTGGCTCGGCGAGGGGCACCACGGGACGATGGAGTGGATGGAGGCGCGCGCCCCGGAACGCCGCGCGCCGCAGGGGCTGTGGCCCGAGGCACGGAGCGTCATTGCCCTGGGCATGAGCTACGCCCCGGCGCATGACCCGCTGGCGCTCGAGCGCTCCCCCGAGCACGCCCGCATCTCGGTCTATGCGCAAGGCAAGGACTATCACGACGTGGTGAAGAAGCGCCTCAAGGCGCTCGCCCGCTGGCTGGTCGCCGAGGTGCCGGGGACCGAGGTCAAGGTCTTCGTCGACACCGCGCCGGTGATGGAGAAGCCGCTCGGCGAGGCGGCGGGGATCGGCTGGCAGGGCAAGCACACCAACCTCGTCAGTCCCGCCCACGGCAGCTGGCTGTTCCTCGGCGCGATCTACACCACGCTTGATCTGGCGGCGGCGGAGCCCCACCGCGACCAGTGCGGTTCCTGCCGCGCCTGCCTCGATGCCTGCCCGACAAACGCCTTCCCCGCGCCCTACCGGCTCGATGCGCGGCGCTGCATTTCCTACCTCACCATCGAGCACAAGGGGCCGGTGGACGAGAGCCTGCGCCCCCTGCTGGGCAACCGCATCTACGGCTGCGACGATTGCCTCGCGGTGTGCCCCTGGAACAAGTTCGCCTCCGCCGCGCAGGCCATCGCCGAGTTCCTCCCTCGCGCCGAGCTCGTCGCCCCGCGCCTGGGCGAACTGCTGGCATTGGACGACGCGGGCTTCCGCGCGCTGTTCTCGGGCTCGCCGATCAAGCGCATCGGGCGGGACCGGTTCATCCGCAACTGCCTCTATGCGGCGGGCAACAGCGGCAATCGGGGGCTGATCCCGCAGGTCGAGGCGCTGAGTGCCGACCCCGATCCGGTCGTGGCGGAGGCGGCGCAGTGGGCTTTGGGGAGGCTCTGCGCCTGACCTCCTTCTCCCCTCGTGGGAGGGGAGGATCAGATGAGGTCCTTCAGCGCCATTTCGGGGTCGGCCAGCACAGCCGGATCGATCCGCCCGCAGCCGCTCTCGAGCAGCTTGCGCGCCTGCACGTAGTCCTTCATCGTCCCCACGCAGTCGAAGGCGATCGGCACCCCGCCCTTCATGTAGACGACGGTGAACCTGCGGCTCTCCGGGTCCCCCCGCAGCACCGTCGCATCGAAGCCGAGGCTGAGCCCCGCGGTCTGGAGCTTGAGGTCGTACTGGTTCGACCAGAACCACGGCAGCGCGCGATAGGGCTCCTTCTCGCCCATGATCGCCTTGGCGACAGTATTCGCCATGTCGTGCGCGTTCTGGACCGATTCGAGCCGGATCACCGCCCCGCCCGCGAAGGGATTGGCGTGCGCTGCGCAGTCGCCGATCGCGTAGACATTGTCGAGCGTGGTGCGGCAATATTCGTCGACGTCGACTCCGCTGGAGCCCGCCGCACCCGCCGCGATCAGCGGGGCAACCGCGGGGACGATGCCGATGCCGACCACCACCATGTCGCAGGCGACCTCCTCGCCGCTGTCGAGCCGCACGCCGGTCACCTTGCCGTCGCCCAGCACCGAATGCACGCCGGCCCCGAGCCGCACGTCGACGCCCTGCCTGCGGTGCTCCTCAGCGTAGAAGGTCGACAATTCCTCGCCCGCCACCCGCGCCAGCAGGCGGTCGAGCATCTCGACCAGCACGACCTCGCAGCCGAGCTTGCGCAGCACCGCGGCCGCCTCGAGCCCGATATAGCCGCCGCCGATCACCACCGCGCGCTTCGCCCCGTCGGCGAGCGCCTGCATCATCGCGTCGGCATCGCTCTTGTCGCGCACGTAGAACACGCCCGGCAGCACCGCGCCGGGCACCGGCAGGCGGCGCGGGTCGCCCCCGCCCGACCAGATCAGCTTGCCGTAGGAGACCAGCCCGCCGTCGCCGAGCGTCAGGGTGTGCGCCGCCGGATCGATCGCGGTCACCGCCGCGCCGAGCCGCAGCGCGATGTCCTTCTCCGCCCAGAACTTCTCCGGCCGGATCATGATCCGCTCGAAGCCCTTGTCCCCGGCGAGGTATTCCTTGGAGAGCGGCGGGCGCTCGTAGGGGGGCGCGTCGTCGCGGCCGATCATCAGGACCGAGCCGTCGAACCCGTGCTGGCGCAGCGCGATCGCCGCCTGCGCCCCGCCGTGGCCGGTGCCGACGATGACGACGTCGGCGTGTTGGGTGGTGGCTGCCATGTTGTGTCTTGTGCCCTCGCGCGAACCCTCGGCAATTGACTTGCCGCAAACCCTGCCGGGGTCAAGCTAGCGGATTGGTGTCAGACCCCCACCCCGCCTCCCCGCCCGGCCACCATAACATAGTGGTACTACTGGTGGCCGGGCGGGGAGGCGGGGTGGGGGGTCTGCGAGCGCGTCAGCGCTCCAGCAGATTGCGCGCCTGGCTTGCGATCTGCGCGAGCATCGCCGCGCCGACCGGCGGGCGGGCCTGGGCGCGGGCGATCATCGCCCGGAACTGCGCGACGCCGCCGGCATTGCGCTCGACCCACGCGGCGACCGCACCGCGCGGATCGCTGTCGGCCTCGCCCGATGCGATCCGCCGCCGCAGGAACTCGATGCGCATCTGCTGGATGTCGCGCGCGAGGCCCGAGACGAGCAGCCGCTCCCACACGTCGGTGGGGCTCATGTAGGCCGCGGTCCCCTGCGCCCAGTCGAGGCCGAGGCGGGTGCCGATGTCGGTGAAGGCGTGGGTGAGGAGCGTCGGCTCGATGCCCGTCGCCTGCGCCGCCTGGGCGAGGCCGACCGCCCCGTCGAAGTCGAACAGCGCCGCGACCCGGCCGGCGAGCGCCTCGGGCGCGCCGAGGGTGACGAAGCTGTCCCGGAGTGCCTTCGAGCGTGCGCGCGGCTCGTCGGTGAGCAGCTCCTCGCGGCCCGCGATGAGCGTCGTCACGTCCTTCTGGAGCGCCGCGATCATCGCCCCCGCGGCGACCTTGCCCGCGGCGGTGCGCAGCACGTCGCTCATCAGGTTGCCGACCGCAGCGGCGAGCCGGTCGAACAGCGCAAGGCGCGCGGCCTCGGGGATGGCGGCGGTCTCGAGGTCGCGCCACAGCGCCTCGAGCCCGAATAGGCGCTCGGCGACGACGAAGGCCGCCGCGACTTCGGCGAGGCCGACGCCCTCTTCCTCGGCGAGTTCGAAGGGATGGACCATGCCCAAACGGTTGACGATGCGGTTGGAGAGGCTGGTCGCGATCATCTCGCGCCGCAGCCGATGGCCGCGGATCTCGGCGGCGTAGGCCTTGCGCATCGCCGAGGGGAAGCGGGCGAGCAGCACGCCGTCCAGCACCGGATCGTCGGGCAGGGCGCTGCGCTCGATCGCGTCCTGGAGCGCGAGCTTGGCCGAGGAGAGCAGCACCGCGAGCTCGGGGCGGGTGAGGCCGAAGCCGTCGGCGGCGCGGCGGGTGAGCGTCTCGCCGTCGGCCAGCCCCTCGGTGCGACGGTCGAGATCGCCCGCTTCCTCCAATCGCTCGATGAGGCGGACATAGGCCGGGATCGCCCCCGCCCCGCCGCTCTCGGCGATCGAGAGGGCGAGCGCCTGCAGGCGGTTGTCCTCGAGCACGATCTCAGCGACCTCGTCGGTCATCGCGGCGAGCAGGGTGTTGCGCTTCGCCTCGGTGAGCGTGCCGTCGCGCAAGGCCGCGGCGAGCGCGATCTTGATGTTGACCTCGTTGTCCGAGCAGTCGACCCCGGCCGAATTGTCGATGAAGTCGGTGTTGATGCGGCCCCCGTGGAGCGCGAAGGCGATCCGCCCCGCCTGCGTTACGCCGAGGTTCGCGCCCTCGCCGATCACCTTTGCGCGCACCTCGGTCCCGTCGATCCGCAGCGCGTCGTTGGCGGGATCGCCGACCGCGATGTTGTTCTCCTGCGGGGCCTTCACATAGGTGCCGATGCCGCCGAACCAGAGGAGGTCGACCGGCGCCTTGAGGATCGCGGTGATGAGCGCCTCGGGCTCGATCTCCTTGACGTCGATCCCCAGCACCGCGCGCGCCTGCTTCGAGAGCTTGATCGACTTGGCCGAGCGCGGGAAGACCCCGCCACCCTTGGAGATCAGCGCCTTGTCATAATCGTCCCAGCTCGAGCGCGGGAGGGCGAACATCCGCTTGCGCTCCTTCCAGCTCGCCAGCGGATCGGGCGAGGGGTCGAGGAAGATGTGGCGGTGGTCGAAGGCGGCGACGAGCTTCAGCGCCTTCGAGAGCAGCATCCCGTTGCCGAACACGTCGCCCGACATGTCGCCGCAGCCCGCGACCGTGATCGGCTGCGTCTGCACGTCGACGCCCATCTCGCGGAAGTGGCGCTGGACCGAGACCCAGGCGCCGCGCGCGGTGATGCCCATCGCCTTGTGGTCGTAGCCGTTCGAGCCGCCTGACGCGAAGGCGTCGCCCAGCCAGAAGTCGCGCGATTGGGCGATCCCGTTGGCGATGTCGGAGAAGGTCGCGGTGCCCTTGTCGGCGGCGACCACGAAATAGGGGTCCTCGCCGTCGAGCACGGTGACGCAATCGGGGTGCACCACCCGGCCATCGACGATGTTGTCGGTGACCGACAGCAGCGTGCGGATGAAGATCTCGTAGGCGGCGCGGCCCTCGGCGGCCCAGCCCTCGCGGTCGATCGCGGGGTTCGGAAGCTGCTTGGGATAGAACCCGCCCTTCGCGCCGGTCGGCACGATCACCGCGTTCTTCACGCGCTGCGCCTTCATCAGCCCGAGCACCTCGGTGCGGAAGTCGTCGCGGCGGTCCGACCACCTGAGACCCCCGCGCGCCACCGCGCCCGAGCGCAGGTGGATGCCCTCGACGCGGGCGCTGTAGACGAAGATCTCGCGCCACGGCACGGGCTTGGGCAGGCCCGGCACCAGCGAGGAATCGAGCTTGAAAGCGAGCGCCTCGGCGGCGGCGGGCGCGAAGGCGTTGGTGCGCAGCACCGCGCCCAGCACCGCGCGGTAGAGGCGCAGCAGGCGGTCGTCGTTGATCGCGGTGACCTTGGCGAGGCCGCGGGTGAAGGCGCCCTCGGCCTCGGCGATGGCGGCAGCGCGGTCGCTGGCGAAGGCGGGGTCGTGGCGCGCCTCGAACAGCGCGATCATCGCAGCGGTGACCTGGGGCGCGGCGACCAGCGCGTCGACGACGGTGCCGATGGTGTAGCTCACCCCGGTCTGACGCAGGTAGCGGTAGATCGCGCGCATCCAGTTCGTCTCGCGCGGGACCAGCCCGGCAGCAGCGATGAGCCGGTTGAAGGGATCGTCCTCCGCCGCGCCGTTGAGCACCGCGGCGAGCGCTTCCTCGATCAGCCCCGCACGTCCGAGCAGCGAGGCCGCGTCGCGCCCGGCGGGCAGGGTCAGCAGAAACTCGTCGATCGCCCCGAGCGAGGCGTCGGCGAGGAAGGTCGGCACCTCGGCGAGCACGCGGAAGCCGAAATTCTCGAGCGCAGGCACCGCGTCGGACAGCGCCAGCGTGCCTTTCAGCACGTAGACCTTGAGCCGCAGCGTCTGCGGCCCGTCGGCGGGCAGGCGGTAGAGCCGCACCAGCCGCTCGGCCCGCTCGCCCTCGCCCTCGCCCAGCGCGAGCATCCGCAGGCGGGCGATGTCGCGCGCGGCCTCCTCGGGCCCGTAGGCGAGGCGGTAGCCGGTCGGGAAGGCAGGCGCATAGCGCGCGGCGAGCGCCGCGGCGCGGCCCTCGTCCTCGGTCGCGGCGAGGTGCGTCGCGACCGCCTCGTTCCAGCCGCGCAGCAGGTCGAGCAGCTGCGCCTCGATCGCTTGCGCCTCGGGCAGGGTGTCGCAGGCGCGCACGTCGATCAGGAACCGCAAGAGCGCGAGCGTGCTGCTCTCCACCGACAGGCTCCAGTCGAGCAGCCGCGCCCCGGGCGCGCGCAGCAGCATCGCCTGGATCTGGAGGCGCACCTCGGTCGAGAGCTGGTCGCGCGGCAGCCAGACGAAGGCGAAGACGTGCCGCTCGAGCGTCGCGCGCACGGTGATGACGCGCGGACGCGGGCGGTCGATCAGCGCCATCTTGGCGGTGACGAGTTCGGCGACGCACTCCGGGTCGAAGGCGGCAAGGAGGTCGTTGGGGAGCGAGGTGAAGGCGTGGACCAGCGCCTTGCCGTTGTGCCCGGCGGGGTCGAAGCCGAGCCGCCGGGTCAGGTCACTGACCATCGCGCGCAGCACCGGCACTTCGTGCGGGCGCTCGTTCATTGCCGCGCTGGTCCACAGCCCGGCATGGATCGAGAGCGCCGTCACCGCGCCGCCCTCGCGCACCGGCACGATGAACAGGTCGAGCGGGCTCGCCCGGTGCACGCGCGACTGGACGTTGGCCTTGACCGCGAGCAGCGGGCGCGGCGTGCCCGCGGCATCCTCGGCGTCGAACCACGCGAAGGCGCGTTCGTAGCTGACCTCGGCGAGGAGGTCGCTCGCCGAGGTCCGGCAGATGCCGAGCCGGTCGGCGATGGTCCCGTCGCGGTGGCGGGTGAGATGGCCGAGCTGGGTGAGCATCCCCCCGCCGAGCCAGGCGAGCAGCGCGCCCGTCTCGGCGTCGATTGCCCGCGCCGCCTCGGCATCGCGCGCCATCGCGGCCTGCATCTGCGGCCAGTCGGCAACCGCGGCATGGACGTCGGCGAGGGTCGTCTCGAGCGCCTCGACGAGCTCGCGGCGCTGGCGGGCATCGACCCGCGGGGTCTCGATGTAGATCAGCGATTCGCGCGTGCCGGACTTGCCGAGCCCGCTGATCGCCCCGCCCGCGTCGCGCTCGACCGGCACGACCGGGTGGAGCAGCAGGTCGATCCCCAGCCCCTGCGCGGCGATCGTCGCGGCGAGCGAATCGACGAGGAAGGGCTGGTCGTCATTGATCACGGCGATCCTCAGGTGGCGGCGATCGCCCCCGGCGGATTCGAGCTGGATCAGCGGCTGGCCGGGCGCGCGGGTCGCGGCGGCGGCGAGGAGCCAGGCGGCGGCCTCGTCGAGCACCCCCTTGGGCGGGGCGGCATCGCCGGGGAGAAGCGACGCCTCGAGCTCGCGGCGCAGGGCCTTGACGAGCGCACGTGACGGCGCGGCGGCGACGGACTTCGACCCCATGAAAGGCTCCTGCTCATCCTGCGACTTCCGGCTCTGCCTTCAAGCAACATTATTATGCCGGATTGTTCTTATCGTGTCTTTCGCACTAACCCCTTTCCGCGGGTCCGCGCAACCCCGATGATCCCCTCAGGTTACGCCGCCGCGACGGCCCGACAGGCCTCGAGCGTCAGTTCGAGGCTGCGGATTCGCGCCTCGGGCTCGTAGGTCGCGCCGCACAGCATGATCTCGTCGGCGCCGGTGCGGCGGACGAAGGCCTCGATCCCCTCGCGCACCTGCTCGGACGTGCCGACCGCGGCGGCCTGGCCGATATGCGCGAGCATCGCCTGCGCGCTGGCACCCAGCGTGTCGGTGTAGTCCGCGATCGGCGGGGGGAGCTTGCCCGGCTGGCCGGTGCGCAGCCGCACGAAGCTCTGCTGCTGCGAGGAGGCGATGAGGCGCGCCTCGGCCTCGGTGTCGGCGGCGAAGACATTCATCGCCACCATCACATGGGGGTCCGGGCAGGCTTCGGAAGGCTGGAAATCACGGCGATAGACCGCGAGCGCCGCATCGAGATGGTCGGGAGCGAAATGCGCCGCGAAGGCATAGGGCAGGCCGAGCTTCGCGGCGAGCTGCGCGCCGAACAGGCTCGATCCGAGCATCCACAGCTGAACGTGGGCGCCGTAGCCGGGAGTGGCCTTGATCGGCAGGTCGTAGTCGCCGGTGAGCAGCGCGCGCAGCTCGACGACGTCCTGCGGGAAATATTCGGCAGCCTGGTGGAGGTTCTTCCTCAGCGCCCGCTGGAGCTCCGGCCCGGCCCCCGGCGCGCGGCCCAGCCCGAGGTCAATGCGCCCAGGGAAGAGCGCATCGAGCGTGCCGAACTGCTCGGCGATCTGGAACGGGGTGTGGTTGGGCAGCATGATCCCGCCCGAGCCGATGCGAATGCGGCGCGTCGCGTTGCCGATATGCGCGAGCACGACCGAGGTCGCGCCGCCCGCGATCCCGTCCATCGCGTGGTGCTCGGCGACCCAGAAGCGGTCGCAACCGAACCGTTCTGCGGCGCGGGCGAGGTCGGTAGTGGCCGCGAAGGCCTCGGCCAGCGTCCCGCCTTCGCGGACGGGGACGAGGTCGAGGACGGAGAATCGGGTCATCGCGGCTGCTCCTGGGGCGCAGGTGGCGGCGGGGGTGCGGGCGGGGGCACCTGCGTCGCCTCACTCTCGCTCGCCTCGTCCAGTTGCGCAAGATACTGGCGCGCGGTGGCAGCGAAAGGGCCGTCCGGAGCAAGCTCGACGACCGAGCGCCAGCTCGCCCGCGCCGCCTCGTAGCGTCCGGACAGGAGCGCGATCACCCCTGCCTCGACCCCGATCTCGGCATCCTTGGGCGTGAGCGCCGCGGCGCGCTCGATCGCGGCCTGGGCCTCGGCGAGCTTCTCCATGCGGCGCAGCAGCGTCGCCTTGAGCAGCCAGCCCTCGGCGCGCTCGGGAGCGAGGGTGGTGGCGCTTTCGAGCGCGGCGAGCGCCTCGTCCTCGCGTTCGAGCGCGACGAGGGCGCGGGCGCGGTCGATCGCGGCGATCGCCTCGAGGGTCTCGGCCTTGGCGGCGCGGGCATCGCGTTCGGCGAGGGTGAGCAGCTCGAGCGCCCCGGCCGCGTCACCGCTCGCGAGGGCGGCGTTGCCGGCGAGGGCGGCGAAGCGCGCGCGGGCGCGGGTCTCGTCCTCCGGCGTCTCGGCGCGGGCGGCGGCGAAGGCGGTGCGGGCCTCGTCCCACAGGCCGAGCTGGCTCGACGCGGTGCCGAGGCACAGGTTGGCGAGCACCCGGTCGGTGCCTGTAGTCTCGGCGCGGCGGATCTGCGCCATCGCATTGGCGCGCGCCGGATCGGCCTCGAGCTGGGCGAGGCACCCCTCGAACCACGCGCTGGTGAGCCCCGCGTCCGGCGCCGCCGCGCCGTCGCGCCGGGCCGGGCGGTCCCGGACGAGGTCGTCGCCCGGCATCGCCCCGCCGAGCGGGTTGGGGCCGACTTGCAGCGCGAGGGCGAGGAGCAGGGACATGGGGGCCTATCCGTAGAATTCGGCCACGAGGGCCTTCAAGAGGGCGATGTCGCTCTCGCGCGAGAGGCGATGGTCGCCATCCTCTACCAGCGTCACCTGAACGTCGCCCGACCGGAGCGCCGCCTTAAGGCGGAGCGAGATCTCCCACGGCACGTCCGCGTCGGCCTTGCCGTGGAGGAGGCGCACCGGGCAGGCGATGTCGATCATGGAGTCGAGCCGCAGGTGGCACTCGGCATCGGCGAAGAAGCCGGGGTGGGTGGGCGTCGGCTCGGGGCCGTAGGGATTGGGCTCGAGCACCGTCTCCCCCGCCGCAAGGGCCCTGCGCTGTTCCTCGCTGTAGCCCCAGCGGGTGAAATCCGGCGCAGAAGCGATCCCGACGAGCCCGGCGAGGCGGTGCCGCAAGTGCTCGGCGACGAGCAGCATCAGCCACCCGCCCATCGACGAGCCGACCAGCAGCACCGGCCCGCTTACGTAGGAGGCGACCAGCGCGAGCACCTCGTCGCGCCACTTCGAGAGCATCCCGTCGGCGAAGTCGCCGTCCGAGAGCCCGCACCCCGAATAGTCGAGCAGCAGGCAGGCGCGGCCCTGCGCCACGGCCTCGTCGAACAAGGCGGTCGCCTTGCTGCCGCTCATGTCCGACATGTAGCCCGGCAGGAAGACGAGGCACGGCCCCGCGCCGTCGGTGAAGCGGAAGGCGACGCGCCGGCCATCGTAGAGGGTGTGGTGCATGATCCCGGTCATACCTCACCCATGCCTTGCGCGAGGCCGCAAAGGCAACCATTGTCACGCAAGCGCAATCGGAGAGGGATAGGCGCCCGCCCATGATCAAGACCGAACCCGCGGCCCTGCCCGCCGCAACCTCGCTCACCCGTCGCAACCTGTTCGCCCTCGCCGGGGCGGGCGCCGCGCTCGCCGCCGCCCCGGCCGCCGCGACCGGCTTCGGCAAGGGCTTCACCCACGCCGTCGCGAGCGGCGAGCCGGCGGCGAAGTCCGTGCTGCTGTGGACCCGCTACGTCGCCGACGCCGACACCGCGCTGACCTGGCAGGTGAGCGAGAGCGAGGACTTCGCCCGCGCCGTCGCCGAGGGCTCGGTCACCGCGTCGGCGGACCGCGACTGGTGCGCGAAAGGTATCGCCACCGGCCTGTCCCCCGACCGCTGGTACTTCTACCGCTTCGTGGCGCCCGACGGCACGACCTCGCCGACGGGCCGCACCCGCACCCTCCCCGAGGGGCCGACCCAGCGCTTCCGCCTCGCGGTGTTCTCCTGCTCGAACTTCGGCTTCGGCTGGTTCAACGCCTATGCCCACGCGGCCAGCGCCAACGACTGCGACCTCGCGGTCCACCTCGGCGACTACATCTACGAATATGCCCGCGGCATCTATCCGAGCGCCGCGCAGACCGATCCGGGCCGCGTGATCGAGCCCGCCACCGAGCTCGTCGCGCTCGCCGACTATCGCCTGCGCTACGCCACCTACCGCGCCGATCCGGACTGCCAGCGCCTCCACCAGGTGCTGCCGATGATCTCCGTCTGGGACGACCACGAGAGCGCGAACGACAGCTGGAAGGACGGCGCGGAGAACCACCAGGCCGCGACCGAGGGCGACTGGGCGGTCCGCAAGGCTGCCGCCAAGCGCGCCTACCGCGAGTGGATGCCGGTCGCCGACGAGGTCTACGCGACCTACCAGGTCGGCGATCTCGCCACCCTGTTCAAGCTCGACACTCGGCTCGAAGGGCGCGACCAGCAGTTCAACCTTGCGGAGGTGATGGCCGGCAAGACCGACCCGCAGGCGCTCGCCGCCGCGCTGACCGCCTTCCGCGACGGTGCCTGGGCAAACCCCGACCGCCAGCTCCTCGGCGCGGCGCAGCAGGACTGGCTTGCCGAGGGCCTCGCCGCCTCGACTGCCAAGGGCACGCAGTGGCAGGTGCTCGTCCAGCAGGTCATCATGGGCAACCTCAGGACCCCCAAGACCTTCGCCGAGATGGCCGGCAGCGGCCTGCCCGATTTCGTGCGCCAGCGCCTCGTTTCCGCCGCCGCCGCGAGCCAGGTGGGCCTGCCCTCCAACATGGACGCCTGGGACGGCTACCCCGCCGCGCGCGAGAAGGTCTTCAAGGCCGCGCTCAACGCCGATGCGAACCTCGTCGTGCTGGCCGGCGACAGCCACAATGCCTGGGCCTTCGACCTCGCGCACGAGGGCACGCCGGTGGGCGTCGAATTCGGTGGGCAGTCGGTGAGCTCGCCGGGCTTCGAGAGCTACCTCACCTTCGTCAAGCCGCAGGACCTCGCGAGCGCGCTCATCGCCGAGAACAGCCAGCTCAAGTGGGCCGACACGTCGCAGCGCGGCTACATGGCGGTCGAGCTGACCCCGGCCGCGGTCGCGACCGAATACCGCTTCGTCGCGGGCGTGAAGCAGCGCTCGACGCAGCTTGCCGGCACCAAGCGGGTGGCCAGCGCGAAGGGCTCGCGCAAGCTCGTCGTCTGAGCGGCCGCGCATGACAGCAAAGCGTTAAGCACCCCTCGCCTATCCTTCCCCTGTTTGAGGGGAGGGTTGTCGGATGCGCGCGATGTTGCTGGTGGGTGGAGCCTCGCTGCTCGGGGGCGGGGCCTATGTGAGCGGGGCCTTCGATCGCGGCGAATACTATCCGCTCGAGCCTGCCGCGGTGGAATCCCGGCTCGCTTCGGTGCAGTTCGGCCCCGAGCTGGGCATGGGCGAAAGCGACAGGATCGGCCTGGTCCTGCGCAGCCGCGGCCCTGCGGTCCTGCGCTGGGACGTGATGGCGGAGGGCAAGCGGATCGCCGACGTGCGCGCCCATCTCGTACCGGAAGCGCCCGGAACCCGGGTCCGCGTCGAATTCGCCTTCACCGATGGCGATGCGATGATGGGCCTCGAGGAGGACCCCATCGTCAACGAGCTCGCGGAAATCGCGATGGAGGAGAAGGTCGACGCCGCGCTCGATGGACGGGCGTTCAACGAGACTCTGGTGCAGGCGAAGATGGCAGCTGTCGTCGCCAGCAACCCGCAGGCCGTCGCGCGGATCGAGAAGACCATAGAGGAAGAAACCGAGCGCAGGAGGCTGCGCATGGAGGACGAGCTCGCGGAACGCCGCGGCTACGGCCGGCCGACCGCCTCGACCAAGCCGATGACCTCGGCCAAGCCGACCGAGCCGACCGACTTCGGCGACACCCATGCCGACGGGGGCTGGGGGAAGAAGGACTGAGGAAAGCGGCCCAGTCCCTCCCCGTTGCGCAGCAATGGGGAGGTGGCAGACGCCGCAGGCGGCTGACGGAGGGGTCATGCCCCGTTACCCCTACGACCGAGGCCTGACCGCCTCGCCCACCTCCCCATTCCTTTGGAACGGGGAGGGACTTGGGCAGGCTCAGTCCCCCAATCCCGCCCTGAGCGCCGCCTCGAAGGCCTCGGGCTGGTCGAGCATCACGAAGTGGTAGCTGTCCTCGATCACCGTCAGCTTCATGTCGGGAAGCCCGGCATAGGCGGCGGTGTAGAGCGGTTCGATCCGCGCGCGGGGAGCGTAGGGATTGGCGGCGGCGATCACCCGCACCGGCACCGTCACTGCGGGAAGGCGCTCGCGCAGGTCGGTGGTCATCAGCGCCTGCACTGCGCCCGCGAATGTCGCCCGGTCGCTGGCGATGCTCCAGCCGGCGACACGGTCCTGCCACGCCGGGTTCCTGACCAGCGAGCGGACCGTCTGGCGCTGGCTCTCGGCGAAGCTCTCGCGGTCCTGCGCGAGGATGCCGAAGCGCATGCCCTCGGCCGCGGGTGCGGCGCTCGCCAGTGTGGCGGCGGGGTCGAAGATCAGCGGGAAGAACGGCAGCGAATCCACCACCACGACGCGGGCAACGCGTTCCGGGTGGTCGGCGGCGAGGGTCAGGCCGAGGAAGCCGCCCATCGAGTGCCCGACGATGACCGCGCGCTCGACCCTGGCGCAATCGAGGTGGCGGATCACCTCGGCCTCGGTGCGCTGGAGGAGGGTGGCGGGGTTCCCCCCGGCGGGGCGCCCCGCGAACCCGGCGACGTGGACGAGGTGCAGGCGGTGGTCCTTCGCGAGGCTCGCCTTCACGAGGTCCCAGGTCTCGGGCGAGGAGCCGAGGCCGGGGATCAGCACGAGATCGGGGCCGGTGCCGGTGACCTCGAAGGGCGGGCAGGGCGCGTCCTCGGCGTGGAGGACAGCGGGCGAAAGCAGCGCGGCGAGGGCGGCGAGAAGGGTGCGGATCATCGGGGGGTTCCGTTTCTGAGGAAGATCGCCTCGATCGGCAGGCCGAACACCTCGGCGATCGCGAAGGCGAGCGGGAGCGAGGGGTCGTAGCGGCCCGTCTCGATGGCGTTGACGCTCTGGCGCGAGACCCCGAGCCGGTCGGCGAGGTCCTGCTGCGACCAGCCGTGCTCGGCGCGCAGCACGCGCAGGCGATTGTTCATTCGGCGCAATCCGCACGCGTGACGACGGCATTCCACATCCCGCCGATGCCGAGCCCGAGGAACCAGAAGAACGCCGCGCCGAAGCCGCCATTGCCGGCGGGAACGACCTCGTAGTTCTGGAGGAACTCCCAGACGGTCATGATGCTGAGGCAGAAGGCGGTGGCGAACAGTGCCTGGCGGACGAACATCATGCGCATGTATTCGTCGGTCTCCTCGGCGAGCAGGCGGAAGATCGTCCAGAAGGTGGCGAGGATCGGGAGAGCGGGCAGGATCGCCGCGCCCCACGCCAGCGGGCCGCTCGGCGGGGCGTGGCGGAACAGCGCTCCCACGCCGAAGATCAGCACGACATAGCACGCCATGCACACCGCGAGCCGTCGCAGGTAGCGCCGCATCGCAGGGGAGGTGTTGGACGCCATGGAAAGCTCCTTTGGCAGAATGGCAAGGATGCTTTACATTTGTGAAGGCTCGATGTCAAGGTCGCTTTCCATCCTTGGTTGAACAAGCCGACCCCGTGGGTGTATTTCATCAACTTGCGCGTGACTTGTCGCTGTTGGAGGCCTATGTCGCCCGTCATGGCACAGCTGCTCGCCACCACCCGCACCACCACTGCCGGGACTACCATCCCGGGGCGGCGGCACGCGCGGTAAGCGACGACAGCCCGCCGCCCGGTCAGGGGCGGCGCGGTGTCCTCTCCCGACCGGTTCACGCACAATACCGCTCTTCCGGTGCGGCCCCCTTTGCCTTAAGGCGCGCCCAAACGAGACGGACCTGCGACGATGACCGAACTGCTCAAGATCAGCCTCCCCGACGGATCGGTGCGCGAGATGCCCGCCGGGAGCACCCCCGCGGACGTCGCCGCCGCAATCGGCCCGGGTCTCGCCAAGGCGGCGATCGCCGCGCGGGTAAATGGAGAACTGCGCGACCTTGCGCGGCCCTTCGAGGGCGATGCCGAACTCGCGCTGGTGACGAGCCGCGACGAGGCCGATGCGCTCGAACTTGCCCGCCACGACTACGCCCACGTCCTCGCCGAGGCGGTGCAGGCGCTGTGGCCCGGCACGCAGATCACCTTCGGCCCGGCGACCGACGACGGCTTCTACTACGACGTCAAGGCCCCCGAGAGCCGCGAGCCCTTCGGCATGGACGACCTCCCCGCGATCGAAGAAAAGATGCGCGAGATCATCCGCGCCGACAAACCCCTGCGCCGCGAAGTCTGGAGCCGCGAGCAGCTCATCGCCAAGTGGGCGAGCGAGGGCGAGACCTTCAAGGCCGAATGGGCCAGGGAGCTGCCCGAAGGCGAGGAGCTGACGGTCTACTGGTCGGGTAGCGACTGGCTCGACATGTGCCGCGGGCCCCACCTGCCCTCCACCGGCAAGCTCGATCCCGAGGCCTTCAAGCTGATGCGCACCGCCGGAGCCTATTGGCGCGGCGACCAGAACAATGCGCAGCTCACGCGCATCTACGGGACGGGCTGGCTCAACAAGAAGCAATTGCAAGCGCACCTCACGCGGCTCGAGGAGGCCGCCAAGCGCGACCACCGCAAGCTCGGCCGCGAGATGGACCTCTTCCACCTGCAGGAAGAGGCGCACGGCAGCGTCTTCTGGCACCCCAAGGGCTACCGCATCTGGCGCGAGCTCGAGGCCTATATGCGCCGCAAGATGGACGGCGCGGGCTACCGCGAGATCAAGACCCCGCAACTGATGGACGTGCGCCAGTGGACCCAGTCCGGTCACTGGGGGAAGTATGCGCAGAACATGTTCGCCGTCCCCGACATCGTCCCCGAGGTCGACGAGGAGAGCGGCGTCGCCTCGCCGCGGGTGGCGGATGACGCGGCGTGGATGGCGATCAAGCCGATGAACTGCCCGGCGCACGTCATGGTGTTCCGCCAGGGGATCACCTCCTACCGCGACCTCCCCATCCGCCTCTCCGAGATGGGCTGCTGCCACCGCAACGAGCCCCACGGCGCGCTCCACGGCCTCATGCGCGTGCGCCAGTTCACGCAGGACGATGCGCACATCTTCTGCACCGAGGGGCAGGTGGTCAGCGAGGTGCAGGCCTTCATCGCGCTGGCCGATTCGGTCTACCGCGACTTCGGCTTCACCTATGACATCAAGCTCGCCCTGCGCCCCGAAAAGCGCTTCGGCAGCGACGCCGACTGGGACAAGGCCGAGCAGGAACTGCGCGACGCGGTCGCCGCCCACGGCATCGCATGCGAGGAGCTGCCCGGCGAGGGCGCCTTTTACGCGCCCAAGCTCGAATGGCACCTCACCGATGCGATCGGGCGGACCTGGCAGGTCGGGACGATCCAGTCGGACCGCGTGCTGCCCGAGCGGCTCGACGCGAGCTACATCGGCGAGGACGGCGAGAAGCACCGCCCGGTGATGCTCCACCGCGCGATCTTCGGCTCCTACGAACGCTTCATCGGCATCCTCATCGAGCACTTCGCGGGCCGCCTGCCGTCGTGGCTCGCGCCGGTGCAGGCGGTGGTGGCGACCATCGTCTCGGACGCCGATCCCTATGCCGAGGACGTCGCGGCGCAACTTCGCGCGGCGGGCATCCGCGTCGAGACCGATACCCGCAACGAGAAGATCAATTACAAGGTCCGCGAACACTCGCTCGCCAAGGTCCCGCACCTCCTGGTGGTCGGCAAGCGCGAGGCCGAGGAGGGCACCGTCGCCGTCCGCACCCTGGGCGCCGAGCACCAGAAGGTGATGCCGCTCGCCGAGGCGATCGCGATGCTCAGGGCGGAAGGGACGCCGCCCGATCTCGGGAGCTGACATGCACCCGATGATCCTCGCCTCGCTGGCGCTCAACATCGCCGTGCTCGCGCCGGTCTGCTTCGGCCTTTTCGTCCGGGCAGACTGGACGGTGCGGGCCTATGGCCATCCCTCTCCGGCCCGCGGCATCCTGCTGTCGGTCTATCTCGCGATCCTGGTGGCCTCGACGGCGCTGCTGCTGAACCCGGTGCCGCAGATGGTCGCGGGGCTGCTGGTGCTGCAGATCGTCTACAAGGTGACGACGCCGATCACCGTCGGGACGATCGGCAACCCGGTGGTGCTGAGCAATCTCGGCATCGCAGCGGTCCACGCGGTGACGGTGGCGACGATCTGGAGCGAGGCGCGCCTCTAGCCGCGGCTCAGAAGGGGAAGGCGCGTCCGGCGAGGATCAGCGCGGCTGCGCAGCCGAGCACGATGACGCGGCGCGCCAGCTCGAGCGCATCGACTCGGACAGTGAGCGGCATGGCGAGAGCAAGAGCGCGGTTCATGTGCGCCACTCTCCTCCCAAATCCCTAACGAAGCGTTAACTCGGCTCTGGCGCGCTCGGCATCTGCTGGCTGGCGCAGTGGAAGCCGCCGCCGCCCGCGAGCACCGCCTCGCCGGGCAGGCCGATGGTGTCGCGGTCGGGGAACAGCGCCGCGATCGCCGCCACCCCCTCGGCATCGTGGGGCGAGCCGAAGGTCGGCACCACTACGAGGTGCGAGGTGATCGCGAAGTTGACGTAGCTCGCGGGCTCGACCCGGCCGTCGCGCTCGATGCGGCCGGGGGACGGGATGCGCACCACCTCGACCCCTGCGGCGGCGGCGCGCGCGGCGGCATCGGCGTAGATCGCGGCATTGGGATCGTCGTGCCCGGTCGCCTCCGGCACGATCAGGCGGTTCGGCGCCACGAAGCGCGCGAGGTTGTCGACATGGCCGTCGGTATGGTCGTTGACGAGCCCCTCGCCGAGCCACAGCACCCGGGTGAAGCCGAGCCGCGCGGCGAGCTCCGCCTCGATCTGCTCGCGCGTCATCTGCGGGTTGCGGTTCGGGCCCAGCAGGCACTGCTCGGTCGTCGCGACCAGCCCCGTCCCGTCGCCGTCGAGCGCGCCGCCCTCGAGGATCATCGGCGCGGTCTCGATCGCGAGGCCGGCATCGCGGGCGAGCTCGGCGCCGATCTCCATGTCGCCCGGCATCAGGTACTTGCCCCCCCAGCCGTTGAAGCCGAAGCGGCGGGCGGCGCGGGTGCCGTCCGCCCCATGCACCACCAGCGGGCCGGTGTCGCGCAGCCAGACGTCGCCGTAGACCCGCTGCTCGAGCTTCACCTTCGCGCTCACCAGCGAGCGCGCGCGGGCCGCGTTGGCTGCGTCGCGGACCAGCAGGCGAACCTCCTGACCGCTTTCCGCGACGGCGCTCGCGAAGGCGGCCATCTGCGCCTGCGCCGGTTCGAGCCAGCCCGGCCACTCCTCGGCGAGGTGCGGGAAGCCGATCCAGATCCAGTCCTGCGGCGCCCACTCGGGGGGCATGATGAGGGTCATCGGCGGATCAGCAGCCCTTCGCGCCGGCGGCGCAGCTCGCGTCGCGGGTGGCGCGGAATTCGTCGCCCTGGGTCCAGTTCGGCCAGCTGGTGCTCGTCGCCATCATCCGCCCGAGGCGGTAGTAGAGATCGAGGTCCGCCATCACGCCCGACCAGTCCCAGCCCTCGCTGAACTCGTCCTTGGGGCCGTGATAGCGCTTCTCGCGGTAGTCGAGCTCGGCGGCCTTGCCCGCCGCGGGGCCGCCTGCGAGGAGGTCCTGCCCGGCCTCGACATAGACCATCGGCACGCCGCGCTTGGCGAAGGCAAAGTGGTCCGAGCGATAATAGTAGCCGGCCTCGGGAGAGGCGTCGGGGGTGATGGTCCGCCCGTCATACTTGAGCGCCGCCTCGAGGAAGCGGTCGAGGTCCGACTTGCCGAGGCCGACGACCGTCACGTCCTTCGCGGGGCCTGTCATGGCGAGCGCGTCCATGTTCACGCCCCCGACCGTCTGCGCCAGCGGGAAGACCGGGTTCTGCGCGTAGTAGTCGGCGCCGAGCAGGCCGGATTCCTCCGCGGTGACCGCGAGGAACACGAGGCTGCGGCGCGGCGCGCCGGCCTTGGCATTCGCCTCGGCGAGCGCGATCAGCGCGGCGGTGCCGGTGGCGTTGTCGATCGCCCCGTTGCAGATGTCGTCCCCGTCGGGCGCGGGGGTGCAGCGCCCGAGGTGATCCCAGTGCGCGGTGTGGATCACGTATTCCTCGGGCGCCTCGGTGCCCGGCAGGATCCCGATCACGTTGTGCGACTTGAAGCTGCGCACGTCGCTGCCGAAGCTCGTCGAGAGCTTCAGCCCGAGCGGCACCGCCTTGAAGCCCTTGACCTGTGCCGCCTTGGTCAGCGCATCGAGGTCCTGCCCCGCGGCCGCTAGCAGCTGGCGCGCCGAGGCCTCGGTCACCCAGCCGTTCATCTGCGTGAGCGGCGGGGCGTTCTCGCCGCGCTGGGCATAGGCCTGCGGGCCGGTCCACGAGCTCTCGACGACGTTCCAGCCATAGGCGGCGGGCGCGGTCTGGTGGACGATCAGCGCCCCCGCCGCGCCCTGCCGCGCGGCCTCCTCGAACTTGTAGGTCCAGCGGCCGTAATAGGTCATCGCCTTGCCGTTGAAGGTGCCCTCGAGCCCGGGGCTCTGCCAGTCGGGATCGTTGACGAGGATCACCACAGTCTTTCCCTTCACGTCGAGCCCGGCATAGTCGTTCCACCCGCGCTCGGGGGCGTTGATGCCGTAGCCGACGAACACCAGCTCGCTGTCCTTCAGCGTCGTCGTCGCCTGCTCGCGGTAGGTGACGCCGACCCAGTCCTTGGCGAAGGCGAGGCTGAGCGGCCCGCCGGCCTTGCCGCCGGTGATCGTCAGCGGCTGGTAGTCCCTGCCGGTGATCTCGACGAGCGGGACCTCCTGCACCCACGAGCCCTTGTTGCCCGGCTTCAGCCCGACCGCCGCGAAGCGTTCGGAGAGGTAGGCGATGGTCTTCGCCTCGCCCGCGCTGCCCGGCGCGCGGCCCTCGAATTCGTCGCTCGCGAGGGTGCGCACCGCGTCCTTCATCGTCGTCTCCGAGAGGGTGCCCGCCGGGACCTCGGGAATGTCGAGGCCGTCGCTCGCCGAGGCCGAGGCCGGCAGCGAACCGTAGGCCGCGAGCGCGAGCGCGCCTGCGGCGAAAGCGCCGAATGCGGCGGGGATGCGTGCCATGATTGTCTCTCCCGAGGGGTTTGTCTGCTGATCGGCGCCTCCCATCGCAGAGCCCGCCAGCGCGTGCAAGCACGCTGCCCTCAAGCAGCGAAGCCTAGAGCATAAGGACGCCCTTGCAGGTCGCCGCAAGCGCCGCCAGAGAGGGCGCCGATGGGAGACAACCGAGCCCCCGACTGGGCCGGCGCGCTGCACCGCGCCCGCACCCACGCGCCGTTCCTCGCGCGGGCGCTCGAGCGCAATCCGGAGCTGGCGGCGCTGCTCGCCGAGGGGCGGGGCGAGGAGGCGCTCGCCTGGGCGCGGGCGCAGGGGGCGCATCCCGATGCCGAGGTCGCGCTGCGCCGCGCACGGCTGGCGCTGGCGGCGGCGCTCGCGGTCGGCGACCTTGCCGGGGCCTTCCCGCTGGCGCGCGTGGTGGGCGAGCTCACCGCCTTCGCCGACCGCGCCCTGGACCGCGCGATCCGCACCGCGATCCGCGAACGCTGCGAGGCCGACTCGGTCGAGGGCTTCATCGCCCTCGCGCTCGGCAAGCAGGGGGCGGGGGAGCTCAATTATTCCTCGGACATCGATCCCGTGCTGCTGTTCGACCGCGATTCGCTGCCGCGCCGACCTTCCGACGATCCGGGCGAGGCGGCGCAGCGCTATGCGCGGCGGGTGGTGGCGCTGCTCTCGGCCAACACGCCCGAGGGCTACGTGCTGCGGGTCGACCTCCGCCTGCGCCCCGCGAGCGAGGTCAGCCCGCTCGCCGTCCCGGTCGGCGCGGCGCTCACCCATTACCAGGGGCAGGCGCTCGCATGGGAGCGCGCCGCCTTCATCCGGGCGCGCGCCGCGGCGGGGGACATCGCCGCGGGCGAGGCCTTCCTCGACGAGATTCGCCCCTTCGTGTGGCGCAGCCAGCTCGATTTCGGCGCGATCGAGGAAATCAGCGCGCTCACCCACCGCATCCGCGACAGCCACGCGGGCCCGCCCGCCCCCAGCCCCGGCTTCGACGTCAAGCGCGGGCGCGGGGGCATCCGCGAGATCGAGTTCTACGCCCAGACGCTCCAGCTGATCCACGGCGGGCGCGACGCCTCGCTCAGGGTCAGGGGCACCCGCGCGGCGCTCGACGCGCTGGCCGCCGCCGGGTGGGTCACCCCCGAGGCGGCCGCCACCCTCGGCGAGGCCTATGACCGGCTGCGCGAGGTCGAGCACCGCTTGCAGATGGTCCACGACCGCCAGACCCACACCCTGCCCGAGGGCGAGGCGCTCGACGCCGTGGCGCGGCTCGACGGGCTTGCGGGCGGCGCGGCGCTGGTCGCCGAACTGACCGCGATCACCGCCCGCACCGCGCGGCTCTACGAGGAGCTGATCGGCCGCGCCGAACCTGCCCCCGTCCCGGTCGCCGTGCCGGTCAGCACCCTCGCCCGCCAGCTCGAGGACTGGCGCTTCCCCGATCCGCGCATCCTCGCCGAGCGGGTCGAGGGCTGGCGCGACGGGCGCTATGCCGCGATCCGCTCGCCCCAGGCGCTCGCCGCGTGGGACCGCCTCGCCCCGGCACTGCTCGAGGCGATCGCGGCGAGCGACGATCCGATGCGCGCGATCACCCGCTGGGAGCGCATCCTCGAGACCGTGCCGAGCGCGATCACCACCTTCCGGCTGCTCGACGCGCGGCCCGACCTCACCCGCCGCCTCGTCGCCGCGCTCACCCTTGCCCCGGCGCTGTCGGACGAACTCGCGCGCAAGCCCGAGCTGCTCGACACGCTGATCGACAGGCACGCGCTCGAGCTCCCCGGCGACGTCCCGCAGATCATGGCGCGCATGGCGGGCGCGGCGATCCGCGACGACTACGAGGCGCTGCTCGACGCGATCCGCATCGTCACCGGCGAGATCCGCTTCGCGCTCGGCATCCAGCTGATCGAGGGGCTCGCCGACCCGCTCGACATCGCCCGCGCCCTGTCGCGCACCGCTGAGGCGGCGCTGCGGCTGGCGGCGGACGCGACCGTGGCGGAATTCGCCGCCAGGCACGGGCGCATCGCGGGGAGCGAGCTGCTGATCCTCGGGCTCGGGCGGCTGGGCGGCGGGGCGCTGACCCACGCCTCGGACCTCGACATCGTTTACCTCTTCACCGGCGACTTCGCCGCGCAGTCGGACGGCGAGCGCCCCCTCGGCGGGACGATCTACTTCAACCGTCTCGCCAGCCGGGTGAGCGCGGCGCTCTCGGTGCCGACCGCGCAGGGGGCGCTCTACGAGGTCGACACGCGGCTGCGGCCGCAGGGTAACCAGGGCCCGCTTGCGGTGAGCTGCGAGGCTTTCGGCAAGTACCAGCGCGAGGCGGCGTGGACCTGGGAGCACATGGCGCTCGCCCGCGCCCGCGTGCTCTATGGATCCCCCGCCGCGCGCGCGCAGCTGGAGGCGGCGCTGGCCGATGTGCTGGGGGCGCCGCGCGACCGCGAGGCGCTGCGCGAGGCGGTGCTCGGGATGCGCGCCGAGATGGCGCGGCACAAGCCGCAGGCGGGGCCGGTCGACGCCAAGCTCGCCCGCGGCGGGCTGGTCGATATCGAGTTCCTCGTCCACTACCTCCAGCTGAAGGGCGAGACCGCCGAGGGGCGCCCGCTCGCCGAAGCCGCAGGCGAGGCGCTCTCTCCCGATCTCGAAACCGCGCTCGGGGGCCTCGCGGCGGCGGGGCTGGTCAGCGCCGACCTTGCCGGTCCCCATGCGCTGATGAGCCGGATGCTCGTCGCGGGGCGCCTGCTCGCTCCCGACGGGCGCGAGCCGCCGCCCTCGGGTGCGCGGGCGCTGGCGCAGGCTTGCGGGCACGCGAGTTACGCCGCGCTGCTGGACGCCTTCGCCGCCGCGCGGCAGAGCGTCGCGAAGGCCTGGAAACAAATCCTCGGCACCGACATTCTCCCACCGCAACAGGAGACCTGACAGATGAGCAACTTCCCCGGCGTCGGCGACGCCATCCCCGACATCGCGATGGAAACCCCCGAGGGCGGCCAGGTGAAGCCCTCCGACTTCGCCGGCTCCAAGCTGGTGATCTTCTTCTATCCCAAGGACGACACCCCCGGCTGCACCACCGAGAACAAGGACTTCTCGGCCCTGAAGGAGCAGTTCGAGGCGGCGGGCACCAAGCTGCTCGGGGTGAGCAAGGACCCGGCGAAGAAGCACGCGAAGTTCATCGCCAAGCACGGCCTCACCGCCCCGCTCGCGACCGACGCGGAAGAGGGCGGGCTTTCGGACGCGCTCGGCGTGTGGGCGGAGAAGCAGATGTACGGGAAGACCTATATGGGGATGGTCCGCGCGACCTACCTGATCGGGCCTGACGGGACGATCGCGCGCATCTGGGACAAGGTGAAGGTCGCGGGCCACGCCAAGGAAGTGCTTGCCGCGGCGAAGGCGCTCTAGCCCCCGCATGACCACCGTCGCCCGCGCCATCCGTTCGGCGCTGCTTACCCCCGAGCCCCGCGCCAAGTGCTTCGCCACCCGCGAGGTGGCGCGCGCATGGCGGCAGGGGCGGCTGGCGTGGGAGTTCGACGTGCCGATGCCCGACCGCCCTGCCTGGCCCGACGCGCCCGAGCTGCTCCCGCCGAACCGGATGCCCAAGCGTGGGCGTGGCGGATCGGAGCGGGCGCGGATCGCCTTGTGGCACAGCCTCGCCCACATCGAGTTCGTCGCGATCGACCTCGCGCTCGACATGGGGGGGCGATTCGGCGCGCAGATGGGCGAGGACTTCGTGAGCGATTTTCTCGCCGTCGCCGCCGACGAGGCGATGCACTTCGCGCTGCTGGCGCGGAAGCTCCAGACCCTCGGCAGCCACTACGGCGCCCTCCCCGCCCATGCCGGGCTGTGGGAGGCGGCGCACGCCACCCGCCACGACGTCGCGGCGCGGCTTGCGGTGGTGCCGATGGTGCTCGAGGCGCGCGGGCTCGACGTGACGCCCGCGACGCTCGAGCGGGTCCGCGCGGCCGGCGACGAACACGGCGCGCGCATCCTCGAGAGGATACTTGACGACGAAATCCGCCATGTCGCGGCAGGCGCCAAGCACTTTTTGCATTGTGCCGAATTGGCGCGCCGCGTGCCCGAATCTTACTGGCAAGATCTCGTAAGACGGCACTTCAGGGGCCACGTTAAGCCGCCGTTCAACGACTCGGCGCGTCTCGCAGCCGGTTTACCGCGCACTTTTTATGAAGAGATTGCGCTCTAGCGACTCACCCGGATAACCAACCGGCATCAAAGGCGCGCAGCAGACGTGCCGGGACATTCCAACGGCCCACCCCGCCAAGAGGTGCGCCGCATTCGGGAACCGGGTCAGACATGAAGATTGCCTTGCACAACGCGCTGAAGCTCGCTGTATCCGCCTGCACAGCCGTCCTGGTTTCCACCGCCGCGCCGGCCTTTGCCAACACCGCCAACTCCGCCAGCACCACCGCCGCCGCCGACATGACCCAGCCCGTCCGCGAGGCGCAAGGCGAGGTGGTTGACAACGGCGATGCGCGCTTCAAGTCGCTGTTCGCCAGCTGGACCGCGATCGAGCGGACCTCGCCCACCGCCGGTAGCGAGGCCGTCACCGCCTATTCCTCGCCGATCCAGCACCGCGGCATCTCGGTGCCCTCGCGCATGCCGCTCGAAGGCGCGGCGCTGACCAGCGGCTTCGGGATGCGCTACCACCCGGTGCTCGGCGGCCGCCGCCAGCACCAGGGGATCGACCTCGCCGCGCCGACCGGCACCCCGGTCTACGCCACCGCCGACGGCGTCGTCAGCCGCGCGGACCTCTATTCGACCTACGGGCTCTACATCAGCATCAACCACGGTGCGTCGATGGAGACCCGCTACGCCCACCTGTCGCGCCTCGCGGTCACCGCGGGCGACACGGTCAAGAAGGGCGACCTCATCGGCTACGTCGGTTCGACCGGCCGTTCGACCGGCCCGCACCTCCATTACGAAGTTCGCGTCGACGGGCTTGCAGTCAATCCGATTCCGTATATGGTGGAGAGCGAAGCACAGCTCGCCTACGCCCGCGATGCCCGGATGACCGGTCAGGGCGGCGAATAAGCGGCTAACGAGATTGCCCGTGTAAACGGGCCGGACATTGGAGAGGGTGTCCGAACATGGCGGCGGGTTATCCCGCCGCCTTTTTTCTTGTCCGCGCCGCCCGCGCGCTCGCGCCCCGATCGGTAGCATTTCGCGCACCGTTTTTGCTTGCGGGGCCGCGCGCCTCGCGTAATTTCTCGGCCAAGCCGCGCGCCCGCTGCAAGACGGGGCGGCATGGGAGAGAGAACAGCACGATGTCGATGCACCCGATCGCGCACGCCGCGACCCGTCCCGATCATCCCGCGGTCATCATGACCGGCTCGGGCAAGCAGATGACCTATGGCGAAATGGAGGCGCAATCGAACCGCTTCGCGCACCTGCTGCGCGCCCACGGAATCGGCGCGGGCGAGGCCTTCGCGGTGCTGCTCGAGAACCGCATCGAATACTTCACCCTGATCTGGGGCTCACAGCGCGCAGGGACCATGCTGGTGCCGATCTCCTCGCGCCTGACCGCGCCCGAGGCCGCCTACATCATCCGCGACGCGCAGGCGAAGCTGCTGATCACCAGCGGCTCTTTCGTCGGGATGCTCCCCGACATCCGCAGGGAGTGCCCCGGGGTCGCGGTGCTGGTGATGGATGCGGGCGACGGCGAGGACTTCGCGACCGCGCTCGCCGCGCAGGACCCGGCGCCGATTCCGGACCAGAGCGCAGGCATGGTGATGCTCTATTCCTCGGGCACCACCGGCCGTCCCAAGGGCATCCGCCCCGCCCCGCCCGCCGACCCCGACCCGCAGGCCCCCGTGCCGCTCGCGGGCCTCGCGGTGATGGGCGCCGGGATGCCGACCGACGGCTCGATGGTCTACCTCTCTCCCGCCCCGCTCTACCACGCCGCGCCGATCGGCTGGTGCTCGGTCGTGCATCGGCTCGGGGGCACGGTGGTGATGATGGAGAAATTCGACCCCGAGGAGGCGCTCAAGGCGATCGAGACCTACAAGGTGACCGACAGCCAGTGGGTGCCGACCCACTTCGTGCGCTTCCTCAAGCTCGAACCCGAGGTCCGCGCGCGCTACGACCTCTCGAGCCACCAGCGCGCCATCCACGCCGCCGCGCCCTGCCCGGTGCCGGTCAAGCGCGAGATGATCGCATGGTGGGGGCCGATCGTGATCGAATATTACGCCGGCAGCGAGAGCATCGGCATGACGATGATCCGCTCGGCCGACTGGCTCGCCCACCCCGGCAGCGTCGGCAGGGCGATCTACGGTACGCTCCACATCTGCGGGCCCGAGGGCGAGGAACTCGAGGCGGGGCAGGACGGCCTCATCTATTTCGAGAACCTGCTGCTCCCCACCTATCACAACGATCCCGCCAAGACCGCCGAGGCGATGCACCCCAAGGGCTGGATGACGCTCGGCGACATCGGCCATGTCGACGCCGACGGGTTCCTCTACCTCACCGACCGCAAGAGCCACATGATCATCTCCGGCGGGGTCAACATCTACCCGCAGGAGATCGAGAACCTGCTCGTCACCCACCCCAAGGTGATGGACGCCGCAGTGATCGGCGCGCCCTGCCCGGACCTTGGCGAGAAGGTCGTCGCGGTGGTGCAGCCGAAGGACATGGCCCATGCCGGGCCCGATCTTGAGGCGGAACTGCGCGCATTCCTCGCGCCCAGCCTCTCGAAGGTGAAGATGCCCAAGCTGTTCGACTTCCGCCCCGATCTGCCGCGCGAGGCGAACGGCAAGCTCTACAAGCGCGAGCTGCGTGACGAATACGCCGCCAAGGCCAGGGAAGCGGCAGAGTGACCGAGGCTGTCCTCCCGGGCGATCTGGCCCGCAAGGTGATCGACCCCCACGCCTATGCCGAGTGGGACGGGCTGCTCGACACCTTCGACCACATCCGCGCGACCACGCCCGTGGCCAAGGTCCAGCCCGATACGCCCGGGCTGTTCGACCCCTTCTGGCTCGTCACCCGCTATGACGACGTGATGCGCATCTCGAAGGACAATGCGGGCTTCCTCAACAACCCGCGCCCCGTGGTGTTCAGCTTCAACCAGGCGATCGAGTTCAGCCGTGCGGCGACGGGATCGAACATGCTGGTCGATTCGCTCGTCGTGTTCGACGCGCCGATCCACCCCAAGTACCGCAGGCTGACCCAGGAGTGGTTCATGCCGAGGAACCTCGCCCGGCTCGAGGACGAGCTGCGCGCGCTGGCGGCGCGGACGGTCGACCGGATGCTTGAGCAGGGGGGCGGGCATGGGGAAACCAAAACGCTCGATTTCGTGAAGGAGGTCTCCGGACCCTATCCCCTGCGCGTCGTGATGCAGATCCTCGGGGTGCCTCCGGAGGACGAGCCGCGCATGATGATGCTCACCCAGCAGATGTTCGGCGGGCAGGACAAGGACCTGTCGGGCAGCGGCATGGAAAACATGACCGCCGAGCAGGTGGTGCAGATCGTCGCCGCGGCGGTGAAGTCCTTCGAGGACTACTTCGCCGCCATCGCCGAGGAACGCCGCCGCAACCCCACCGAGGACGTCGCGAGCGTCATCGCCAATGCGCTCGTCGACGGCCAGCCGCTCCCACCGCGCGACATGGCGGGCTATTACATCATCGTCGCCACCGCGGGGCACGACACCACCTCGGCAAGCACCGCGGGCGCGATGCAGGCGCTTGCCCGCGATCCCGAACAATATGCCCGCGTGCGCGCCGACCGCAGCTTGCTCCCCGGCATCGTCGAGGAAGCGATCCGCTGGACCAGCCCGGTGCAGCACTTCATGCGCACCGCCGCCGAAGACTGCGAGATCGGCGGGCAGCAGGTCAAGGCAGGCGACTGGCTGATGATCAACTACGTCGCGGCGAACCACGATCCCGCGCAGTTTCCCGACCCGCGCCGCTTCGACGCCGCGCGCTCGCCCAACCGCCACCTCGCCTTCGGGGCGGGGGCACACCAGTGCCTCGGGCTGCACCTTGCGCGGCTCGAGATGAAGATCCTGTTCGAGGCGATCCTCGACCGGGTGGCCGCGGTGGAACCGGCGGGCGAGGCCGCCCGCGCGACCAGCACCTTCGTCGGCGGGCTGAAGACGCTCCCGCTGCGGGTGACGCCCGCCTGAAAACACGCCGGAAATCGGCGAAGCGCTGTCCGATTCCGCTTGGGGCTGGGGCGGCTTTGTCCTAGCTTTTGCCGCATGGGATACCCGGTTCGCCTGCCTTCTGCGCAGTCCCCCGCATGAGCCTGCTTGCTGCGCACAACCTGCCGTTCGTCCTCGCGCTTGCCGCGCTTGGGGTGCTCGCCATTGTCCAGGTCTCAGGCGTTGGCGATGCGCTCGACGGGGCGGGCGATATCGACATGGATGGCGGGCTTGACCTCGGCGGCTTCGGCGAGGCGCTCACCGCGCTGCTCGGGCTGGGGCGCGTGCCGCTGCTGATCTGGCTCGCCAGCCTGCTGCTCGCCTTCGGCGGCATCGGCCTTATCGGGCAAGCATGGATCGCCGATTGGCTGGGCGCGCCCCTGTCCCCCGGATGGGCGAGCCTGCTCGCAGGGCTCGCCGCGGTGCCGCTCAACAGCCTCGCGATGCGCCCGCTCGCGGCAATGATCCCGCGCGACGAGACCACCGCGATCGACCTCGACGAGCTGGTGCGGCGCGATGCCGAGATCCAGATCGGCACCGCCCGCGTCGGCAGCCCCGCGCGCGCCAAGGTCATCGACCGGCACGGGCAGGCGCATTTCGTCATGGTCGAGCCGCACGAGGCTGACAGGGAGTTGCACGCAGGCGAGACCGTCCTGCTGGTGCGCCGCGAGGGGCAAACCTTCCACGGCGTGCATTACCAGAGCCCGCTTCTCGGGCCGGACATCTGAAGGGGAACGCAACATGGCCTTGACGACCAGCGAGAACTTGCCCGCGACGGTGGAGCCGTCCGCAACCGGGGACCTCATCACCTACGGCGTGGTCGTCGCGGGCGTGGCACTCCTGGTCTTCATCATATTCGCCTTCCTGATCCGGCTCTACCGCCGCGCCACCAAGGAGACCGCCTTCGTGCGCACCGGCTTCGGGGGCGAGAAGGTGGTGATGAACGGCGGCGCGCTGGTCTTCCCGGTGTTCCACGAGGCGATGCCGGTGAACATGAACACCCTCGTCCTCTCCGTGGTGCGGCGCGACACCGAGGCGCTCATCACCCTCGACCGGCTGCGCATCGACGTGAAGGCCGAGTTCTACGTCCGCGTCCGCCCCGATGCGGCGGCGATCGCGATGGCCGCGCAGACCCTCGGCCAGCGCACCATGCAGCCCGAGCTCCTCAAGGACCTCGTCGAGGGCAAGTTCGTCGACGCACTGCGCTCGGTCGCGGCGGGGATGACGATGAACGAGCTGCACGAACAGCGCGCCGATTTCGTGCAGAAGGTGCAGCAGGTCTCCTCGAACGACCTCGCGATGAACGGGCTCGAACTCGAGTCGGTCTCGCTGACCGGCCTCGACCAAACCAGCATCGAGCACTTCAACGCCAACAACGCCTTCGACGCCGAGGGCCTCACCAAGCTCACCGAGCAGATCGAAGCGAGGAAGAAGCTCAGAAACGACATCGAACAGGACACCCGGGTCCAGATCGAGACCAAGAACCTCGAGGCGAGCAAGCGCAGCTTCGAAATCAGCCGCGATCAGGAATATGCGCGCCTCGAACAGGAGCGCGAGGTCGAGGTGCGGCGCGCGGCGCAGGCCGCCGAGATCGCCCGCGAGCAGGCCGAGCGCAACCGCGAGGCGGAAGCCGCGCGGATCGAGGCGAAGAAGCAGGTCGACGCGCAGCAGATCGAGGCCGACCGGCTCGTAGAGGAAGCGCGCATCGTCCAGCAGCGCGCGCTCGAGATCGCGCGGCAGGAACAGCAGATCGCGGTGCAGAACAAGTCGCGTGAAGAAAGCCAGGCCAAGGCCGAGGCCGACGAGGCCCGCGCCAAGGCGGTCGAGGCCGAGGAACGCGTCGCCACCGCGCGCGAACGCGAGATCGCCGAGCGCCAGAAGACCATCGAGCTGATCGAGGCCGCCAAGCAGGCCGAGCGCGACGCGATCGGGGTGAAGGTGCAGGCCGAGGCGGAAAAGGATGCCGCCACCAACCGCGCGCAGGCGCTCCAGGTCGAAGCCCAGGGCGAGGCCGAGGCCGAGAAGCTCCGCGCCGAGGCCGCGCGTGTGCGCTTCGAGGTCGAGGCGGCAGGCCAGCGCGCGATCAACGAGGCGGCGAACATCCTCTCGATGGAGCAGATCAGCCTCCAGACCAAGCTCGCGCTGCTCAAGGTCCTCCCCGAGGTGATCCGCGAGAGCGCCAAGCCGATGGAGGCGATCGATTCGATCAGGATCGTGCAGGTCGACGGCCTCACCGGCGGCGGGCGCGCGGCGAACGATGCGGGCGGGGGCACGACGGGCACCGGCGGCGGCAGCGGCAACCTCGCCAGCGACGCGGTCGCCGCCGCGCTCGCCTACCGCGCGCAGGCGCCGGTGCTCGACGGGCTGATGAAGGAGCTGGGGCTCGACGGCTCCTCGCTCACCGGGCTTGTCAAGAGTGTGGCCGAAGCGGAGGCCGAACCTGCGCCCGCACCGGCTCCGGCCAAGTCCGCAGCCCCCAAGGCCATCGCCCGCGACAATGATGCAGGCGAGACGCCGAGCGAGGCGGCGGAGTGAGACTCGGCTCCGTTCGTCCTGAGCCTGTCGAAGGACTGCTTTTCTTCTGACTGTCGCGAGAAGAAGAAGGGCAGGGCTTCGGCAAGCTCAGCCCGAACGGAGAATGTGACTAAGGCCTACTTCAACAGATCCAGCGCGATCGCGCGCACCTCGGCGCCCATGTCGGGGCGCGAGAGCGCGATCGCCAAGGTCGCCTCGACGAAGCCGACCTTGCTGCCGCAGTCGTAGCGGTTGCCGTCGAAGGTCACGGCGTGGAAGGGCTGGGTGCCGATCATCTTCGCCATCGCGTCGGTGAGCTGGATCTCCCCGCCCGCGCCCTTGCCCTGGGTTTCGAGCACCCGCATCACCTCGGGCTGGAGGATGTAGCGGCCCGAGACGATCTTGTTGGAGGGGGCCTCGGCGACCGGCGGCTTCTCGACCAGCCCGCGCACCTCGGTCAGCGCCCCGCGGCTCTCGCCCGGGTCGATCACCCCGTAGCTGGAGACCTGCTCCATCGGCACCTCGAGCACCGAGATGAGGTTGCCGCCGACCTCATCATAGGCCTCGACCATCTGCTTCATGCAGCCCGTTCCGCCTTCCTTCGCCACCATCAGCTCGTCGGGGAGGAAGATCGCGAAGGGCTCGTCGCCGACGATCGCGCGGGCGCACCAGATCGCGTGGCCGAGGCCCAGGGGCACCTGCTGGCGCACCGCGATGACGTCGCCGGGGGTGGCGCGGGTCGGCTCGAGGATCGCGAGGTCCTTGCCGCGCTCGGTCATGGTCTTCTCGAGCTCGAAGGCGATGTCGAAATGCTCGACGATCCCGGTCTTGCCGCGGCCCGTCACCAGGATCAGCTGCTCGATCCCCGCCTCGCGCGCCTCTTCGACCGCATACTGGATCAGCGGGCGGTCGACCACCGGGAGCAGCTCCTTGGGGACGACCTTGGTGGCGGGGAGGAAGCGGGTGCCGAGACCGGCGACGGGGAAGACAGCTTTGCGGATCGGCTTGAACGACATCAATGGCTCTCGCTTCGGTTTACGGGTGGCCCGCGCGTCGGCGGTCCCCCTGCCTTGCGCCATAACGCAGGTCAATGATTGTTCGGAACCGACAAGCCCCCGCCCGCGCGGGCGAGTTGCGCGTCATGCACTTTCCGCTAAGGCGTGAAACCATGGACAAGCTGATCATCAAGGGCGGCAACCGCCTCCAGGGCACGATCCCGATTTCCGGCGCGAAGAACGCGGCGCTGACGCTCATTCCCTGCGCGCTGCTGACTGAGGAGCCGCTGACGCTCAGGAACCTCCCCCGCCTCGCCGATATCGACGGGTTCCAGCACCTGATGAACCAGTTCGGCGTCACCACCGTGATCCAGGGCACGCGGCCCGAGGATTTCGGGCGGGTGATGAGCCTCGAGGCGACCCGCATCACCTCGACCGTCGCGCCCTACGACCTCGTGCGCAAGATGCGCGCCTCGATCCTCGTATTGGGCCCGATGCTGGCGCGCGCGGGCGAGGCGACCGTGTCGATGCCGGGCGGCTGCGCGATCGGCAACCGGCCGATCGACCTGCACCTCAAAGCCCTCGAGGCCTTCGGCGCGAAGATCGAGCTCGCCGCAGGCTATGTCCGCGCCGCCCAGCCCGACGGCGGGATGCCGGGCGGCGATTTCGACTTCCCCGTGGTCAGCGTCGGCGCGACCGAGAACGCGCTGATGGCCGCGGTGCTCGCCAAGGGCACCAGCCGGTTGTTCAACGCCGCGCGCGAGCCCGAGATCGTCGACCTCTGCAACATGCTCGTCGCGATGGGTGCCGAGATCGAGGGGATCGGCACCTCGAACCTCACCATCCACGGCGTCTCGCGGCTCCACGGCGCGACCTACCGGGTGATGCCCGACCGCATCGAGGCGGGCTCCTATGCCTGCGCCGCGGCGATCACCGGCGGCGAGGTGCGGCTCGAGGGCGCGCGCGCCGACGAGATGATGGCGACGATCCACGCGCTCCAGGCGATCGGGGTCGAGGTGACGTGGGACGCCAAGGCGGTCACGGTCAGGGCGAACGGACACCTCAAGGCGACCAACCTCACCACCGCGCCCTATCCGGGCCTCGCCACCGACATGCAGGCGCAGCTGATGGCGCTGCTGTGCAAGGCCGAAGGCGCGAGCGTGCTCAAGGAGACGATCTTCGAGAACCGCTTCATGCATGTGCCCGAACTGGCGCGGATGGGGGCGAACATCACCACCGAGGGGCGGACGGCGGTCGTGCAGGGAGTCGAGCGGCTGACCGGCGCCGAGGTGATGGCGACCGACCTGCGCGCCTCGATGAGCCTCGTCATCGCCGCGCTCGCCGCCGAGGGCGAGACGACGGTGCGCCGCCTCTACCACCTCGACCGCGGCTACGAGCGGCTGGAGGAAAAGCTCCAGCTGGCGGGCGCCAACATCCAGCGGGTGGACGACTAGGCCCTGTCCTCGTCATTGCGAGCGTAGCGAAGCAATCCACCACCTGAGCTTGCGGCAATCGGTCGGTCGATGGATTGCCGCGGCCTTCGGCCTCGCAATGACGAAGTTCAGCCGTTCACCACCAGCCACACCCGGATCGCGCTCGCCAGCCCGGGCGGGGTGGGCGACCTGATCCGCTCGGCATCGATGCGGGCGACCAGGGCGGCGATGGCGACCCCTTCGCGCGCGGCGGCGGCGCGCAGCATATCCCAGAACAGCGGTTCGAGGCTGATCGAGGTGGCGTGACCGGCAATGCTCAGCGACCGCTTGACCGGGGGGTGGTAGGGCGAGGGCGGCTCCATCCCCCGTAAGTATTAGGCCGCCTCGAAATCGTCCACATATTCGGGGAGGAACACCGGCTCGCGGTCCGACCAGCCGGGCGCCGTGGCGGCGGCTTCGGAGAGCGACTGGAGCAGCAGCTTGCGGCGCTCCGGGCGCATCGAGGGCAGTGCGCTCGCAGCGCAGAAGGCGGCCGGGAGGTAGGGCCTGACGGAGGCGCCGAGCAGGCGTTCGTAGAGGAAGCGGAAGGCCGAGAAGCTCTTCAGCCGCTCCTGCTCGAGATCGAAGGCGGCGAGGCGCACCAGCTTGCCGAGGAAGCGCTCGACCTCGAAGGGGGTGCCGTCCTGCGGGATCAGCGCACGCAGGGCCTTCAGGTCCTGGTAGGCGACGTATTGGCGGCGGATCGCGATGTTCTCCGCCTCGTCGCGGCCCCAGCGCCGGAAGGCGTCGGTGCGCGCGAGCCCGATGTCGAGGCTCATCTTGATGTAACGCTGCTCGGCCGGAGCGAACCCGGCAAATTCGCGCATTTCGGCAATCGGCATCATCATGGCACTTCGACTCCTTCGGACGAGGAGAGGGTCGCAGTCCATGGTTAAAAGGTCGTTATCAAATCTAACCCAGATTACTCAACTGAGCGCGTTTTGATCAAATAAGTCCCGCAAGCGGGCTCGAAGGATCGGCATACATCCTGCGGGCCATCCTTCCCGCAAGATAGGCCTCCCGCCCCGATTGGACCGCGAGCCGCATCGCCCGCGCCATGCGGATGGGGTCCTTCGCCTCGGCGATGGCGGTGTTCATCAGCACGCCCTCGCAACCGAGCTCCATCGCGACCGCCGCGTCGGAGGCGGTGCCGACCCCGGCGTCGACCAGCACCGGCACCTTCGCGCCCTCGACGATCAGGCGGATCGTCACCCGGTTCTGGATGCCGAGCCCCGAGCCGATCGGCGCGCCCAAGGGCATGATCGCGACCGCGCCGGCATCCTCGAGCTGCTTCGCCGCGATCGGATCGTCGGCGCAGTAGACCATCGGGAGGAAGCCCTCCTTCGCCAGCACCTCGGTCGCCTTCAGGGTCTCGCGCATGTCCGGGTAGAGCGTGCGCGCCTCACCGAGCACCTCGAGCTTGACGAGGTCCCACCCCCCCGCCTCGCGCGCCAGCCGGAGGGTGCGCACCGCCTCCTCGCCGGTGAAGCAGCCGGCGGTGTTGGGGAGGTAGGTGATTTCTTTCGGGTCGATGAAGTCGGTGAGCATCGGCGCCTTGGGATCGGAGACGTTCACGCGGCGCACCGCGACGGTGACGATCTCGGCCCCGGAGGCGGCGACGGCGGCGGCATTCTGCTCGAAGCTCTTGTACTTGCCGGTGCCGACGATCAGCCGCGAGCGGAAGGTCCGGCCCGCGACGCTCCAGGTGTCCTCTGCGGCATGATCCCCGCCGCCCACGAAATGCACGATCTCGAGCGTGTCGCCCTCGGCGAGCGGGGCCTCGGCGAGGGTCGAGCGCGGGACGATCGCCCCGTTGCGCTCGACCGCGACCTTCTCGGGCGCGAGGTCGAGCTCGCGGACCAGCTCGGCGATGGTCGCGGCGGCGGAGCGGTGGGGGGCGCCGTTCAAGGTGATGCTCTTGGTCATGGCGCGTGACATAGGCCCTCGGGCCGAGGGTGCAACCGCGAGAATGGGGAGCGCCTCAGTGGAGGGCGCGGATGTTGAGGAAGTGGCCCACCGAGACCAGCGCGACGCCGCCGAGGGTCAGCACGAACTCGTCGGCACCGTGCGGCACGATCAGCGCGAGCGTCATCAGCGCGAGCCCGCCGACCGCGACCACGAAGGGCAGGATGCGACCGTGGCGCATCAGCCCCCAGCCGATCGCGACCGCTGCCACGCCGAGCGCGAGCGCGAGGCCGACGCGGTGGATCGCCGGATCGAAGAGGAAGACATGGCCGCCCAGGCCCAGCGCCGAGATCACCACCAGCGTGGCGAGGCAATGCACCGCGCACAGGCCGGCGAGCCCGATCCCGATCTGGTCGAGTCGGCGGCGCAGCGAGCTCCGACTCGCGGGGGGAACGGCATCGGGGGTCATGGTCGGACCGGCATGTATGTGATGTTGTCACATCATGCAAGGGCCCGATGCGCCGCACGTGCTAGTCCCGGGGTGGCCGGAAACTTGCGCTTCCCGCATTGCTCCTTGCGCCGAACGGCCTTGCACGGCGCGGCGCCCGCGCGCACATAGCGCCCGTCATGGCCGTCTCCGCCCCCAAGTTCACCAGCGTATCGAACCTGTTCCCCGCCGCACCCGACGCGCGCGCCCGGCCGCTCGCGATCGCCCGCTGGCTGTGGGTCGTCGCGGCGCTCGTCGTGACGATCGTCGTCGTCGGCGGCATCACCCGCCTCACCGAGAGCGGCCTCTCGATCACCGAGTGGAACGTCGTCAGCGGCATCCTCCCCCCGCTCACCGAAGCGCAGTGGCAGGCGGAGTTCGCCAAATATCAGGCCACCAGCCAGTATCGGGTCGAGAGCGGCCCGGCGGGGATGGACCTCGCGGCGTTCAAGTTCATCTTCTTCTGGGAGTGGTTCCACCGCATCCTCGGGCGGCTGATCGGGCTCGCCTATCTCCTGCCGCTGCTGGTCTTCGCCGCGCGCCGGGCGATCCCGGCGGGCTACGGCTGGCGGCTCGCGGCGATGTTCGGGCTGATCCTCGGGCAGGGGGCGCTCGGCTGGTACATGGTGTCCTCGGGCGTCGGCACCGACCTCACCAGCGTGAGCCACTTCCGCCTCTCCGCGCACCTCCTGACCGCGCTGTTCCTGCTCGCCGGGCTGGTGTGGACCGCGCGCGACCTCGCGCAGCTTGCCGCGGACTCCGGCGCGCGGACCGCGCGGCTGACCCTCGGGGGCGCGCTGGTGGCGGTCGTGCTGGTCGTGCAGCTGACCCTCGGGGCGTGGGTGGCGGGGCTCGATGCGGGACTCGCGGCGAACGACTGGCCGCTGATGAACGGGCGGCTGGTGCCCGAGATCGACTGGTCGCGGGGGGTGCTGTGGACGATGAGCCACGATCCCTTCCTCATTCACTTCATGCACCGCTGGTGGGCCTGGGTGGCGGTCGCCGCGCTGGTTTGGCTGGCGCGCGCCGTGCGCCGGACCGACCGCTTTGCGAGCGTCGCGGTCCATTCCGCCTTCGGCACCATGGTGCTGCTCGGCATTGCGACGGTGATGAGCGGCGTCTCGCTGTGGATCGCGGTCTCGCACCAGCTGGTCGGTGCGCTGACCGTGGTGGCGACCACCTGGGCAATGCATTCGCTCGGCCGGAGAGCCGCCTGATGTCGGGCGCGGCGCTGGTCTGGTGCCCCTTCCCCGACATCGAGAGCGCCCGCGCCGCTGCCGATGCGCTGCTCGATGACGCGCTGATCGCCTGCGCCAACATCATGGGCGCGGTCGAAAGCCGTTTCGTCTGGGACGGCGCGCGCGCCACCGGGAGCGAGGTGGGGGTGCTGTTCAAGACCACCGCCGCCCGGCTCGAGGACGTGATCGAGCGGCTCGGCGAGCTTCACCCTTACGACACTCCGGCGATCCTTGGCTGGCAAGTTGATGAAATACACCCGGCGACTTTCGGTTGGTTGATGGGCAGCGTTTCGGACTAGCGGTATTATTTTACCCTATCCAAAAACCGCGCTTTTGCTTGACTTCGCGATCCCCCGGAGACATTTGCGCCCCACTTCGCTCCCCGGGCCGTGGTCCGGACGAGTGATTCTCCCGGACATCTCCCGGCAGAACCGTTTCGAACCAAGGACACATGCCATGAAGGCGCTCAGCAAGCAGACCCGGTCGATCAAACCGGCCGAGGTCGAAAAGAACTGGCACATCATCGACGCCGACGGCCTCGTCGTCGGCCGCCTCGCCGCGATCGTCGCCAACATCCTGCGCGGCAAGCACAAGCCGAGCTACACCCCGCACGTCGATTGCGGCGATCACGTGATCGTCATCAACGTCGAGAAGGTGAAGTTCACCGGCAACAAGATGGGCGACAAGGTCTATTACAAGCACACCGGTCACCCCGGCGGCATCAAGGAAACCACCCCCGCCAAGGTGCTGGGCGGCCGTTTCCCCGAGCGCGTGCTCGAGAAGGCTGTCGAGCGCATGATCCCGCGCGGCCCGCTCGGCCGCCAGCAGATGAAGGCGCTGCACCTCTATGCCGGCACCGCGCACCCGCATGACGGCCAGAAGCCGCAGGTGCTCGACGTCGCTTCCATGAACCGCAAGAACAAGGTGGCCGCATAATGGCTGACGAAACCGCAACCGTCTCGGATCTCGCCGATCTCAAGGACATCGCCGCCGGCGTCCCCCAGGGCGACGCTGCCGAAATCGCCCGCGTCGCCGCTCCGCTGCGTGAGCGCGAGATCGACGCGCAGGGCCGCGCCTACGCGACCGGCCGCCGCAAGGACGCCGTCGCCCGTGTGTGGGTCAAGCCCGGCACCGGCAAGATCACCATCAACGGCCGCGACCAGGAAACCTACTTCGCGCGTCCGACCCTGCGTCTCGTGATCAACCAGCCCTTCACGATCACCGACCGCACCGGCCAGTACGACGTCATCGCCACCGTGCGCGGCGGCGGCCTCTCGGGCCAGGCGGGCGCGGTGAAGCACGGCATCGCCCAGGCGCTCAGCAAGTACGAGCCCGAGCTGCGCAGCGCCGTGAAGGCCGAAGGCTTCCTCACCCGCGACAGCCGCGTCGTCGAGCGCAAGAAGTACGGCAAGGCCAAGGCCCGCCGCAGCTTCCAGTTCTCGAAGCGCTGATCGCGCTTCTGGGGCAGTTCTCGAAGCGCTAAGCGAAGCCCGTTCGAATACAGAGAAGGGCGGCCCCCGCAAGGGAGCCGCCCTTTTCGTTTGGCGGCAGCGGGAGACCTATCGCTGCAGCCAGATGATCCCGAAGGCAAGGCCGCTCCCGCAGAAGAAGATCGGCCACGACCAGTAGAGCTTCATGTCGGCGACGGTCACCGGGTGGATCGCCAGCGGACCCGCGCTCGAGCCCTGCGAGCCGATCACCAGCGCGAGCACCCCCGAAAGCACCGCGCCCAGCATCATCGCCTTGATCATCGCCCTTCCCCCATCGCGCGGATCGCCGGGGCGACGCGGGGAATGCCTCACGCCCTTCGCCATCCCGGCGCGGGCATTGTCACCAACAAAGCCTTAACGCGGCAGATAGAGGAACGGTTAAAGCCCGCCCCCGGGAAGTTACCGCGGCACGCCCGCCCCCCGCGCGCTCAATGCACCGGCGGATCGACCGGCGGCACCCGGCCCACCGGGGCGACCGGCTCCTCGGGCGTACGCGGCGGCAAGGCGTTGGGCGGCACGTCCTCGATCTGCATCTCGCGGGTCGGCACCCGCTCGAGATTGCGCGCCCGCACGGTCAGCACCGTCCCGTCCCAGGTGATCTCGTTGAAGCTCGGCGGGGTCGAGCGCAGGCGGTGCGAGAGCGTGCCCGCGCCGATCATCCGCACCTCGCCCTCCGGCGTCGGCTCGGCGATGTCGAAGGGGTCGTGGACATGGCCCGAGAGCACCCCGAGCACGTCGCGCTTCGCCAGCTCGGCGAGCGCCTGCTCGCCATGTCGGGTGAGCGCGGTGCCGTGGGTGCCGACCTCGCGCAGGGGATGGTGCACCGCGACCAGCGCGCGGGTGCCCTTCGGCAGGGCGTCGAGCGCCGCGAGACAGCGCTCGAGCGCCTCGTCGGTCACCCAGCCCTTCGACCAGTTGATCCGCGGCTGCCAGCGCCGCACCGTCTTGAGCGGCACGATCGCGAGGCCCGGCAGGTGCAGCTCGCGCTCGACCAGCGCCTTCATCCCCTCGAAGCGCTTGTAGGGGGTGAGGAACCGCTCGACCGGGTTGAAATAGGGCATGTCGTGGTTGCCGATGCTGATCGTCACCGGCACGTCGAGCCCCGTGATCCACGCGGTCGCCGCGTCCCACTCGCGGTGGCGGGCGCGCATCGTGTGATCGCCGGTGATCGCCACCGCGTGCGGGCGCTTCGCCGCGATCTCGCGCTTGACCCAGGCGAGCGCCTCGCGGTCCTCGAGCCCGAAATGGATGTCCGAGAGGTGGAACAGGCGCGTCGGCTCAGAGGTCATGCGCGGTCGCCAGGAGGTCGACGCCGCAGGGCGCGACGGTGAAGGTGAAGGGGGAGGGGCATTCGGCGGGTTCTCCGTCGATGAGGCAGGCGAGCGCACTGCCGTCGATGCTGGCGAGGGTGATGGCGTCGGCGATCCCGAGCCGGTCGTGCGGCCCCTCGCGGAAGCGTCGGCGCAGCACCGCCCAGGTCTGCGCGGCATATTCGATCGCGGCCTCGGCGTAGTAGCCGTCAGCCTGAAGGCCGTGCTCGCCCGGGGTGAGCTCGACCAGCGGATAGCCCCCCTCGCGGGCGAGCGCGTTGTCGGGGGCGAGCACGAAGGGGCCGGTGGCGCTGTGCCTGATCGCGCCGATCGCCTCGCTCGCGACCTCGGCAATGGCGAGGTTGCGCATCGATTCGCGCACCCGGCTCCAGCAGGTCCCCGGCCCGACCAGCAGGCCGGCGAGCGCAAGGCCCGCGTCGCAGCGCACGCAGAGCGGCCGCCCGCGCCGCGCTCCGCCGCCCGCGACGATGTCGAGGATCTGCTCGGGCGCGAGCTCGCGATGCAGGCGCTTGGCGAGGAGGTTCATCGTCCCGCCCGGCAGCACCAGCACCGCGCCGCTCCATCCCGCGAGCGCATTGATCGCGGCATTGACCGTCCCGTCGCCGGTATAGACGATCACCAGCTCCACCCCCGCCGCCTCGAGCGTCGCGATGTCGGGCAGGGGATCGTCGGGGAAGGCGATGGTGCGCCCCAGGCGGAAGCCCCGCTCGGCGAGCGCGGCCTGGAGCGTCTCGGTCGACTTCGCGGTGTTGCTGCCGCTCGCCGGGTTGACGATCAGCCACGAGGTCGGCGGCGCGGGGGCGGTCATGCAGTGCGGCTCCTAGACGCGGCGGCTGAGGATGAGCCACGCGGCCCCGGCGTTGAAGGCGGTGTAGACGCCATAGGCCCAGGCATAGCCCGGCCACCCGCGCACCGAAAGCAGCAGCGCGAAGAACAGCACCGCGAACTCGCTCCCGAGCGCGAAGCGGCTGCCGAGCGCCTGGCTGGCGGCGGGCAGGCGCACCAGCAGCGGGTGGCCGCTGTCGAACACCGCCCGGTTGATCGCGAAATTGGCGATTCCGAGCAGGAAGATGATGATCGTCGCCGGACCCATGCTGGGCAGTATGGGCCTGCGCCCGTCGATTGGGAATGACCATTTGTCGCCGCTTTCGCGCCCTTCGTCCCGTCGGCCCCGCGCCGGTCGAGCGGCGAGGCGAGGTTGATCGAAGGCCGGATGCGGCGCCTCCGGGGGCGGCGTATCAGGGTGTCAGCAGGGCCACCGGCCCCCCCCGGATCGCCCCCCGCCGATCCCGGTGCCCTGTCAGAGATGGAGAACCCGATCATGAAAACCCTTGCGAAATCAGCGATCAACGCCCTCCTCGCGGTCGGCCTCGCCGGCACCGCCATCGCTCCCGTCTATGCCCACCCGCATCAGTACCGCACCCTGTCGGTCTCGACCGCGGGCATCGACCTCGGCTCGCCCGAAGGCCAGAAGATCCTCGACCAGCGTATCGAGAAGGCGGTCCGCCACGTGTGCCGCACCACCAACCCGGACACCGGCACCCGCATGATCAGCAACGAGGCGCAGCAGTGCCTCGCCCGCGCCCGGTCCGAGGCCAAGCAGCAGCTCGCTGCACTGATCGCCAAGGAACAACGCGGCGGCTGAAACCTGCCTCCGCGACCCTGCACCGCCATCCCGGCGCGGTGCACCCATACGGCCCGAACCCTTCCAGTCCCTGGGGTTCGGGCCGTTTTTTGATGAGATCGCGCTGGCGCGCGATCCTTACCTGCCAGCCATCGCCTTGACGCGCGCCAGATAGGTGCGCCCGATCCGCAGCGCCTCGCCATTGACCAGTTCGGCCGACCACACGCCGAGGCCGTCGTGCCTGAGGCCGCGGATGTGATCGCGGCGCAGGATCGTCGAGCGGTGGATGCGGATGAACTGTTCGGGATCGAGCCGCTCCTCGAGCCCGGCGATGGTCTGGAGCAGCAGGTAGGAGCGCGCGCTGTCCGGCCCGCCGACATGAAGGCGCACATAGTCGCGCTCGGCATCGATCTGGTGGACCTCGCTGACCGCGATGCGCAGCAGCTCCGAGCGGTGCGGCACCCACAGCTCGTCGAGATAGCGGCCCTGCTTCTGGCGGCGCTGGCCCCGCCGCGCGACGGCGCGCTCGATCGCGCGTTCGAGCCGGTCGGCGGCGACGGGCTTGAGCACGTAGTCGACCGCCTCGAGGTCGAAGGCCTCGACCGCGAAATGGTCATGCGCGGTGACGAAGATCACCACGGGGGCCTGGGGCGCCTCGGCGAAGGCCCGCGCGACGCCGAGCCCGTCGAGCTCGGGCATGGTCATGTCGAGCAGCACGAGGTCCGGCTGGAGCTTCTCGGCGAGGCGCAGCGCGGCGGCGCCGTCGCTGGCGGTGCCGACCACGCGCACGGCGGGGATCTCGGCGCAGATCACCTGCACCCGCTCGACCGCGAGCGGTTCGTCGTCGACGATCAGGGTGCGCAGCGCGGCGACTTCGGTCTCGGTCTCATGCATGGCGGTTGCTCTGCTGGTTGAGGGGACGGGACAGGGGAATGCGGATCTCGGTGCAATAGCCGCCCGGCACCGGGGCCGAGCTGAAGCCGATGTCGGGACCAAAGCGCGCTTCGAGCCGGTCGCGGACATTGGCGAGGCCGATGCCGAAACCGTGCGTGGTGCCCTGCGGCACGCCCGGCCCGTCGTCACCGACGGTGATCACCAGCCTATCGAATTCCTCGCGCGCCGCCAACGTGATCGTCACCGGGCGCGACACCGGGGAGACGGCATATTTCACCGAGTTCTCGACCAGCGGCTGGAGGATCATCCCCGGCACCCGCGCCTCCTCGAGATCGGCGGGGAGGTCGAACACGGTGACCAGCCGGGTCGGGAAGCGCACCGCCTCGATCGCGAGGTAGAGCTTCTGGAGGTCGAACTCGTCGCGCAGCGCCACGTCGGAGGTCGGCTCGTTGGCGAGGCTGTGGCGGTAGAAGCGGCTGATCGTCTGGATCATCCGCTCGGCGCGGTCGGCCTTGCCGGTCATCACCAGCGCGGAGAGCGAATTCAGCGTGTTGAACAGGAAATGCGGGTTCACCTGGTAGCGCAAGCTGCGCAGCTCGGCGGCCTTGGCGGCGGAGCGGAACTGCTCCTCGCGGCGCTGCGCCGCGCGCGCCTGCACCCCGGCGAGCAGCGCGAAATAGGTCGAGGCCCAGGCGAGCAGCAGGAAGTAGCGCCCCAGCGCCACGTCGAGCAGCTTGCGCCAGAAGTCCATGTAGGTCTCGGCCGGGGCGATCATCACCGCCTGCGTGTCGACGACCTCCTCGGTCGGATCGGGCGCGGCGCCGGCCTGGTCGGCGGGGGTGACGCGCCGCACCGGCACGTCGACGAGCAGATTGCCGCTCTCGTCGCGGCGCAGGTTGATGTTGTATTTCTTGGCGTAGAGCTTCTCCTGCGCGAGCTCCATGTCCTTGAAGACCCACTGGTTGACCTGCCCGATCGCGAGCGCGACCGGGAAGGCGAGCAGGATCGCGGCGGAGATCTTGAGCCACAGCGCCTTGTTGTCGAACAGCCGCAGCAGCAGCCACAGCACGATCGTCAGCATCAGGCCGACGCCGGTGACGAGCAGCCGGCGCCAGCCGAGCTCGAACTGGAGGCCGAAATCCATCACCACGGCGCGCAGGGTGGTGAGGGCGAAATAGGTCGCCCACAGCACCACCATCGAGAACAGCACCGTGCGGAACGAGACGGTGGGGGCGGGCTCGCCGAGGGCGGCGTCGCTGGTCGGGATCAGGGTCATCTTGCCCAAGGGCGATAGCGCCCACGCCCGGCGAGCGCCACTGGCAGAGGCGCGCATTGTCGGGCGGACTCGCCCCTTGGTCGAATGATGAACGGATATTCAGGCGGGACCAACGACACGGGCCCCGCCCGGATGCACCCTCAATCGCGCGGGCGGATCATGTCGGCGGGCACCACCCACTGCGCGAACTGCTCTTCGGTGAGCAGGCCGAGCTCGAGCGCCGCCGCCTTGAGGGTCGTCCCCTCGGCGTGGGCCTTCTTGGCGATTTTCGCGGCGTTGTCGTAGCCGATGTGCGGGTTCAATGCGGTCACCAGCATCAGGCTTTCATTGAGGAGCTGGGTGATGCGCGTGGTGTTCGCCTCGATCCCGACGACGCAATTGTCGGTGAAGGCGTGGGAGGCATCGCCGATCAGCTTCATCGACTGGAGCACGTTGTAGATGATCACCGGCTTGAACACGTTCAGTTCGAGGTGGCCGTGCGAGCCCGCGACCGTCACCGCGACATTGTTGCCCATCACCTGCGCGCAGACCATCGTCATCGCCTCGCACTGGGTCGGGTTGACCTTGCCCGGCATGATCGAGGAGCCGGGCTCGTTGGCGGGGAGCGACAGCTCGCCGAGGCCCGAGCGGGGGCCGGAGCCGAGCAGGCGGATGTCGTTGGCGATCTTCATCAGGCTGACCGCGAGCACGTTCAGCGCGCCCGAAATCTCGACCATCGCGTCATGCGCGGCCAAGGCCTCGAACTTGTTGGGCGCGGTGACGAAGGCATGGCCGGTCTCGGCGGCGACCTCGGCAGCGAAAGCCGTGTCGAAGCCGACCTTGGCGTTGATCCCGGTGCCCACGGCCGTGCCGCCCTGCGCGAGCTCGAGCACGCGCGGGAGCGCCGCCTCGACGCGGGCGATGCCGTAGGCGACCTGCTGCGCGTAGCCGGAGAACTCCTGCCCCAGCGTCATCGGGGTCGCGTCCTGGAGGTGGGTGCGGCCGATCTTGACGATGTCGGCAAACTCCTTCGCCTTGGCGTCGAGCGCGCCGTGGAGCTTCCTGAGCGCCGGCAGCAGGTGGTCGAGCGCCTCGCTCGCCGCGGCGATGTGCATTGCGGTCGGGAAGGTGTCGTTCGACGACTGGCCCATGTTGCAGTGGTCGTTGGGGTGGACCGGGCTCTTGCCGCCCTTCTTCCCGGTGAGGATCTCGTTCGCGCGGCTCGCGATCACCTCGTTGGCGTTCATGTTCGACTGGGTGCCCGAGCCGGTCTGCCACACCACCAGCGGGAACTGGTCGGCAAGCGTCCCGTCGATCACCTCGCGCGCGGCCGTCACGATCGCCTCGCCGAGCGTTGCGTCGAGCACGCCGAGCTTCATGTTGGCCTTCGCCGCCGCAAGCTTCTGCACGCCCAATGCGCGCACGAGGGCGGGGGGCATGGTCTCGCCGCCGATCGGGAAGTTGACGATCGAGCGCTGCGTCTGCGCGCCCCAGTGCATGTCCGCCGGGACCGCCACCTCGCCGAGCGAATCGGTCTCGATCCGCACCGCACCCTCGTTCGCCGTCATGTCACTCATCGAACCCATCCCTCGCTAAGTCGAATACAAGCCCAAGGCTTCGGGGGCTCCCCTAAGCACCGCCGCGCGCTCAGGTCAAAGGCGCAAATGTGCGAGCTATCAAGCGCGCCGCTCTCGAGGCAAAGCCCTTGGAAGGCGGCGGTGGCGGGTCTAAGGAGAGGGTTGACGCACTGTATTACGTCCCTAATACAGTTTCCCGAAGAGACATGAACACGATGACCATGACCCTGCCCGACACCTCAGTCGCCCGCCGCGCGATGATCGACAGCCAGCTGCGCACCAGCGGCGTGAACGAGGAATATGTCCTCGCCCGGATGCTCGCCGTGCCGCGCGAGGAGTTCCTGCCCGCGGACAAGGCGGCCGCCGCCTATATCGACCGCGCGGTGTCGCTCGGCACCGGCGGCACGCTCGCCGCGCCGCTGTTCTACGGCAAGCTCCTCGTCGAGGCCGCGCCGGGCCCGGATGACCGCGTGCTGGTGGTGAGCGGCGGGACCGGCTACCTCGCCGCGCTGGTCCGCCCGCTCGTCGCCGAGCTTACCGAGGTCTCCGCCGAAGAAGCCGCCGCGATGACCGGCACCGGCCAACACACCCTGATCCTCGTCGACGGCGCGATCGAGCAGCTGCCGCAGGGCCTCGCCGACGCCCTCGCCGAGGACGGGCGGATCGTCACCGGCTACGTGCTGCGCCGGGTCACCCGCCTCGCCGCGGGCCGCCGCATCGCCGGGCAGGTGACGCTGCAACCGGTCGAGGACCTCGGCATCCCGGTGCTCCCCTCCTTCGCCGCGCCGAAGGGCTGGACCTTCTGATGAACCTTTCCGCCGCCTCGCTGCGTCTGGCCGCATCGGCCAGCCTGCTCGCACTCGCCGCCGCGCCCGCCGCGGCGGACGACCTGCGCGAGGCGCTCGTGAACGCCTACAACACCAACCCGACGCTCGAATCCGCGCGCGCCAACCAGCGCGCCACCGACGAGGGCGTGGCGATCAGCCGCGCGCAGGGCCGCCCGACGCTCAACGTCACCGCGACCCATATCGAGTTCATCCGGCAGTCCGCGAACTCCTTCACCGCGCCGAGCCGCAACCTCACGGTCGCCCCGCAGCTGCTCGTGCCGGTCTATTCGGGCGGGGCGATCCGCAACGGGTTGCGCGCCGCGCGCGAGCGGGTCGAGGCCGGGCAGGCGGACCTGCGCAATACCGAGAGCACGCTGTTCAGCAACGTCGTCGCCGCCTACATGGACGTGCTGCGCACCGAGGCGCTGGTGGCGCTCGCACAGAACCAGGTCGCGGTGCTGCGCACCAATCTCGAGGCGACCAGTGACCGCTTCCAGATCGGCGACCTCACCATCACCGACGTCGCCCAGTCGCGCAGCCGCCTCGCGGTGGCCGAGGGTGATCTGGAAGGCGCCGAGGCGAACCTCATCGCCGCGCGCGAGACCTATATCCGGCTCGTCGGCAAGGAGCCGGGCGAGCTCGCCGCGCCCCCGCCGCTACCGGGCCTGCCCGACACTGTCGGCGAGGCGATCGTCAGTGCGCTCGCAAACAACCCCAACCTCGATGCCGCCAAGCAGCGCGCCGAGGCGGCGGGCTTCGACACCAAGGTGGCGGGCGCCGGACGGCTCCCCACCGTGGGCGTGTTCGTCAATGGCGAGTACAGCGACTTCTTCGGCACGCTCGGCGGCCCGATCTCGCAGGACTTCGCCCAGAGCGAGAAAACCGCCAACGCCGGGGTGCGGGTCACCATCCCGCTGTTCCAGGGGGGGCTCCCCGCCGCGCGCCAGCGCCAGGCCGGCGCGCGAGAGAGCGCCGCGCTCGAGGACGTGATCGCCGCCGAACGCCAGATCATCGCCGAGACGCGTTCGACCTACGCCAACTGGCAGGCCGCCAACGCCGTCATCAAGAGCGCGCAGGCCGCGGTCGAGGCCGCCGAGCTCAGCCTCGAGGGCGTGCGCGCGGAGAACTCGATCGGCAACCGCCAGATCCTCGACGTGCTCAACGCCGAGCAGGAACTGGTCAACGCCCGCGCCCAGCTCGTCACCGCGCGGCGCAACGCCTATGTCGCCGGGTTCAACCTGCTCGCGCTGATGGGCCGGGCCGAGGCACGCGACCTCAACCTCGACACCGGCGGGCCGCTCTACGACCCCGAAGTCAATGCCGAGCGCGTGCGCCGCAAGCTCAGCGACTGGGACCGCGACCCCGAGCCGGTCGCGAAATCGACCCGCACCGTTGACATTCCGCCCGCCACGGCAACAATCGGGCCGCAATTGCTGCCCGGCGAGAAGTGAGCGGTCCCGATTCGGGACGGCGCTCCGGGCGTTTCAGCGGGGCTCGGACTATGGCGCAGGAAAACCTCGATCAAACAGGGGGGGCTTCGGTCGAGGAGATCCTCGAATCGATCAAGAAGGTGATCGCCCGAGACAACCGCGCCGGGGCGCTCGAGGCACGGCGCCGGCGGATGCTGGTCTCCGAGGACGACGATGCCGAACCTGCCCCGCTGGTGCGCACCCACAAGGTCCGCGATGCCGACGAGGTGCTCGACCTTTCCGAACTCGACGTCGCGCCTGCGCCTACTCCCGCGGTTCCGTTGGAAGCGGCCGAGGAATCGCCGCTGATCGCCGACACGGTGATGGGCGCGATGCAGGAGAATCTGGCCGCGCTCGCGATGCTCGCCGAACCGCCCGCGCGCCCGCAGATCGTGCGTTCGGGCGAGACCTCGCTCGAAGGGCTGACCCGCGAGCTGCTGCGCCCGATGCTCGCCGAGTGGCTCGAGGCGAACCTGCCCGCGATGGTCGAGAGCCTGGTGCAGGCCGAAATCGCCCGGATCGTCGGCAAGCGCCGCTGAGGGTAATCGCGGGGCTGGCGCGTCGGCGCCGGGAGGTCTAACGCCTCCGCCCATGCGTCACATCACAGCTTTCGGCGCGCTGGTCGCCGCACTCGCCTTCGCCGTTCCCGCCGCAGCCCAACAGGCCGCGCCCCCGCCGGGCGTCACAGCGCCGCCGATGAGCGCCGCGGACCTCGTCACTCTCCCGCGCCTCGGGGCTCCGGCGGTGAACAAGGACGGCACGCTGGCGGTCTACAGCGTGACCGTCACCGATCCGGCGAGCCTCAAGCGGACGCCGACGCACTACCTCCTCGACCTTGCGAAGTCGGGTGCCCAGCCGGTCGCACTGAGCCTGCCGCTCAAGGCCTCGGACCTCGCTTTCGGCACGGACGGCAGCCTCTACTTCCTGAGCAGCGAGAGCACCGACAAGGCCGCCCCGGCGCTCTCCCGCGTGTGGCGGGTGACGCTGGCGAAGGACGGCACGGCAGGCACTCCCCAGCTCGTCACCCCCGCGACGACGCGCGACATCGCCGGCTTCAAGCTCTCCCCCAAGGGCTCGCGCATCGCCGTGTGGGGCGAGGTGCCGCGCGACTGCCCGAGCTTCGGCTGCGCCGATGCCAAGGCGGGCTACCTCCCCGGCCCAGGCACGGGCCGCCTCTATGACGCGAAAGACGGCTTCGTGCGCCACTGGGACCGCTGGGCGACCCCGGGCCTCCACAACCGCATCTTCGTCTTTGCGGTCGCGGGCGGCGTCGCTGAGGGGCAGGGCATGCCCGCCGACGGCACGGATCGGGCGAACGGGATCACCGCCGACACCCCGACGATGCCCTTCGGCGGGGCCGAGGAGATCGCCTTCGCCCCCGACGGCAGCGCGCTCTACTTCACCGCGCGCCTCGCCGACGGCGCCGAGCCCGGCTCGACCAACCTCGACATCTACCGCTCGAAGCTCGACGGCGCGAAGCCGGACCTCCTCACCTTCAAGAACGAGGCGACCGACACCCAGCCGGCGATCTCGCCCGACGGCAAGTTCCTCGCCTGGCTGGCGATGGAGCGGCCGACCTACGAGGCGGACAAGCTCTCGGTGTGGGTGATGGACCTCGCCAGCGGGACGAAGCGCAATCTGACCGAAAAGGTCGACCTCAGCTTCGGCAGCCTCGTCTGGGCACCCGACAGCAAGAGCCTCGTCGCCACCGCAGAGAAGGTGCTTGACACCCCCGCCTTCCGCATCGACGTCGCCACCGGCAAGGTCACCGAGCTCAACCTCATGGCGGGGAGCGAGGCGCATATCGCCAATCTCGTGCCGCTGCCGAGGGGCGGCCTGCTGTTCACCCGCGATTCGCTGGGCGCACCGGCGGAGCTGTACCTATCGAACGACATGAGCCAGGCGCGCCCGCTCACCGATGTCGCCACCACCCGCATGGGCGGCCTTGCGAACATCGTCACCCGCCGCTTCAGCTTCACCGGCGCGAAGGGCGACACGGTGTGGGGCCAGATCACGCGCCTCGCCGACCAGACCGGGCCGATCCCGGCAATTCTCTACATCCACGGCGGGCCGCAGGGCAGCTTCAACGACGCCTGGTCGAACCGCTGGAACCCCCGCGTCGTCGCCTCGCAGGGCTACGCGGTCATCTCGGTCGATTTCCACGGCAGCACCGGATACGGGCAGGCCTTCACCGACGCGATCAACAGGGACTGGGGCGGGGGGCCGCTCGAGGACTTGCAGAAGGGGCTCGACGCCGCACTGAAGCTCGACGCCCAGATCGACGGCGCCCGCGCCTGCGCGATGGGGGCGAGCTACGGCGGCTACATGGTCAACTGGATCGCCGGCAACTGGCCCGACCGCTTCACATGCCTCGTCCAGCACGACGGCATCTTCGACACCCGCTCGATGTATTATTCGACCGAGGAACTGTGGTTCCCGCGCTGGGACTTCGGCGGCTCCTACGAGCAGGCGAAGGACACCCACGAGAAGTGGAACCCGGCGAACCATGTGGCGAAGTGGCAGACGCCGATGCTGGTCGTCACCGGCCAGCAGGACTTCCGCGTCCCCTATAGCCAGGGCCTGATGAGCTTCACCGCGCTTCAGGAGCGCGGCATCCCCTCGCAGCTCCTCGTCTTCCCGGACGAGAACCACTGGGTGCTCGGCGCGAAGAACTCGCTGCAATGGCACAACACGGTGTTCGCCTGGCTCGACCGCTGGCTGAAGCCGGAAGCGGGCAAGTGAGCAAGCACGACCTCGCCGCCGCGCGGCACTCGCTCGCCAAGCATTACGGCGAGGGCGAGACGGCGATCGGGCGCCACATCCTGCTGTGCGCGGTGTCCGAGAAGCAGAAGTGCTGCTCGCGCAAGGAGGGCGAGGAGGCGTGGGGCTTCCTCAAGTCGCGCCTCAAGGAATTGGGCCTCGTCGGCCCCTTGCGCGATGCCGAGGCCAAGCGCGGGGCGGGGGGCGGCGTCCAGCGGACCAAGGCCGACTGCTTCCAGATCTGCGCCGCCGGCCCGATCGCGGTCGTGTGGCCCGACGGGGTGTGGTACCACTCCTGCTCGCCCAAGGTGCTCGAGCGGATCATCCAGGAGCACCTCATCGGCGGGGTGCCGGTGGAGGAGTTCCGGCTGCGGGGCAAGCTCGCCGGAGAGGACGACTAGTCCTCCTTCGGGCTCCACAGCTCGTCGCGGCTCGGCATGTGGTTGTCGACCGATTCGTCGTGGCCCGTCCCGTTGGAGAGGAACACGAGGCCCATCAGCCCCCCGCCGAGCAGCATGGTGAGGCTGATCCCCAGCGCCACCGCGATGTAGAAATGCACCGAGATCGCCCCGTTGAAGGCGAACAGCAGGCCGACCGCGAGGCCCACCACCAGCACCGTCGCCGCCAGCAGCCAGCGCATGATCTGGCGATAGCGCGCCCAGGCGTGGGCGGCGTTGGCGGGATCGTCGAGCGGGCTCTTGCGGGTCATCCCTCCGACATGGCGCGCGCAGGGCCGATTGGCAACGCGTGAAAGCTGCAAGGGGCGCGGCGTGCGATGCAAGCGCGGCTGTGCGGCGAGGCGCGGCAGCGGCGATTCGCCTTTGCCCGCGAATCATGGCACTTTCCCTGTCCGAGGAGGGAGATTGCCATGACCGTATCCCGTATCATCGCCAAGCGCGGCCCCACCGACATCATCGCCTGCGACTGCACCACGCCGGTCTCCGAAGTGGTCCAGACCCTCGCCGCCAGGCGCATCGGCGCCCTGCCGGTGCTGAAGGGCGGCCGCGTGGTCGGCATCGTCTCGGAACGCGACGTGATCTACCGACTCGCCGACCGCGGGGCCGCCTGCCTCGACGTCGCCGTGGAGGAGATCATGACCTCGCCCGCGGTGACGGTGGAACCCGCGACCACCATCGACGAGGCGCTCAGCCTGATGACCCGCCGCCGCTTCCGCCACTTCCCGGTGGTCCAGAACGGCGAGCTCGTCGCCTTCATCTCGATCGGCGACCTCGTGAAGCACAAGATGGACGAGGTGACCCACGAGGCCGAGGCGCTGCGGCAATATATCACCGTCGCCTGACGGCCTTGAGGATCGCGCATCCGCGCCCTAGATTGGGGCCATGAGCGCCGAGCCCCTGATCCTCACCCCCGCCGCCGCCAAGCGGGTTGCCCTGATCGCGCAGAAGCAGTCGCGCGCGGCGATCCTGCGCCTCGCGGTCGAGGGCGGGGGGTGCTCGGGCTTCCAGTACAAGTTCGACCTCGCCGACGCGCCACAAGCGGACGATACCGTCTCCGAGACCGACGGGGTGAAGCTGGTGGTCGACCCCATGAGCCTCGACCTGATCGCCGGGAGCACGGTCGATTTCGTCGAGTCGCTGGGCGGGGCGGCCTTCAAGGTCGAGAATCCTCAGGCCGCCGCTGGCTGCGGCTGCGGGGCGAGCTTCGGGATTTAGGTTGATCTCTCGCCTGGTCATTGCGAGGAGGCCCATCGGGCCGACGCGGCAATCCACGGACTGACCTCGCCCCCGGCACCACCCGCCGGATCATGGATTGCTTCGCTCCGCTCGCAATGACGAGGGAGCCTTGCATGAAGATCGCCACCTACAACATCAACGGCATCAAGGCCCGCCTGCCGCGCCTTCTCGAGTGGCTCGAGGAGACGCGCCCCGCGGTCGCCTGCCTGCAGGAGATCAAGTCGCAGGACGAGACCTTCCCGGCGGGCGAGATCGAGGCGCTCGGCTATACCGTCCTCGTCCACGGGCAGAAGGCCTTCAACGGGGTGGCGATCCTCGTCGACACCGCCGCGGGCTACACCTGCACCGAGGTGCGCCGCGGGCTCGGCATCCCGGGGCCCAACGAGGGCGACGAGGAGCAGGCGCGCTATCTCGAGGCGGACGTCAACGGCATCCGCATCGCCTGCCTCTACCTTCCCAACGGCAACCCGCACCCGGGGCCGAAGTTCACCTACAAGCTCGCGTGGATGGCGCGGCTGCGCGAACGCATGGCCGAGCTGTGGGCCGAGGAGGTCCCGGCGGTGGTGCTCGGCGATTTCAACGTCATCCCGCACGACGACGACGTGTGGTCGGTGAAGGCGATGGCCTCCGATGCGCTGATGCAGCCCGAGAGCCGCGCCGCCTATGCCCGCATCCTAGCCGACGGCTGGGTCGACGCGGTCCGCACCCACAACCCGCGCGGGGGGGTGTGGACCTTCTGGGACTACCAGGCCGGCGCATGGCAGCGCGACCACGGCTTCCGGATCGACCACATCCTCCTCTCGCCCGAATGCGCCGACCGGCTCGAGGCCTGCGGCGTCGACAAGTCCTATCGCGGGCGCGAGAAGGCGAGCGACCACACGCCGGTGTGGGTGCGGCTGCGGGCATAGACATCAAGCCCGTTCGTGCTGAGCTTGTCGAAGCACCGTCCTTCACCTTCGAAAAGAAGTGCAGCCCTTCGACAGGCTCAGGGCGAACGGTGATGGGCTGTGCCCTTCGCGATCAACGATAGAAGATATGCGTGTCGATCTGCGCGAGGCGGGTCTTGCCGGCGCTCCAGCCGGGGCGGACGCGGGCCGCGTGGAAGAACACCGCGTCGCCGGCCTGCTGCTCCCACAGGCCCTGGTGGGCGATATGGGCGATCGCGACCGCGCGCGTCCAGGCGGGCGAGCTTTCGCGGACCTTCGGCATCCGCGCGCCCTTCATGAAGGAGAACTGCCCCGGCTGGGTGACGACGCCGCAATAGGACTTCGGGAAACGCCCGTCCTCGGTGCGGTTGACGATCACCTGCGCCACGGCGAGCTGCCCGGCGAGTTCCTCGCCGCGGGCCTCGAAATAGACAGCGCCCGCAAGGCAGCGCATCTCGGCGCTCATCGGCTCGGCGGTGTCGACCATGCCGACCAGCTCTTCGAGCGATCCGGCTTCGGTGAGGGTGGGGGTGGAGGCTGCCGGAGTCTCAAGCGGCTGTACCAGCGGCTCGGAGACGAAGGCGATATCGCCGGGGACCAGCTCGGGCGCGGGGGCGGGAGCGGTCAGATGCTCGGTGGCGGCCTCGGCGAGGGCGACGGCATTGCTGCCGGTCGGGAACATCGTGGTTGCGAGCGCCAGTCCGGCGATCGCGGCGAAGGTGGTGGTCTTGCGACGCATCGAAACTTCAAAACGGGCGGTGAGCGCGCACGGGCGCAGGCGGGAACCTGGGTCCAGATCGGTGAAGATGTGGGGGGCTCGAAAAGCCTGCCGGCCGCTCCCCGTCTGCGTGCTGGACGATCGGCCGGATTGCCGCCCTGCCAGCCTGCGCTTGGGAGTGGGGGCGCTCTGGCGAGGCTTGCCGTTTACGTCAACGCGTTTCGTCGCAGGCTGCGACGAACCGTTCGGGATCTGCGATACTAACCTCGATTAGCCATGTGTCGGGGTCCTGACGGCGGCGCCGGGCGAGATATTCGGAGAATTCCTGAGGATTCTCAATATCTTCACGCTTCGTCGCAACAAAGCTGCGCGATCCGTCGAGCTGCGGCATCCTTTCGAACAGCACGGCAGCCTCGCCGCGGCCGATCATTACCAGCAGGATCGTCCCCGCATCGCGCTCGCCTTTCGCGAGCACCATCGCCGATCCGCCCTGCGCCTCGGCGCGGCGGATGATCGCGCTCGCCTCGAGATGCGCGGGCAGCCGCGTGTCCATGCCTCACAGCCCAGACGGGCCGCCGGCCGCATAGCCGGGCAGGCTCGAGAGCGCGATGCGCGAGCGCATGAAGGTGCCGGTCCCGCGCCCGATCTCCTCGCCCTCGGCATCGACCAGCCGCGCCTCGGCGACGAACACGCGGCGGCGCCCGCTCACCCAGCGCCCCTCGGCGGTGACGGTCCCGGCGCGCACCGGCTTGGTGAAGTGGAGGTTGAAGCTGGTGGTGAGGAGGAAGCGGTCGGTCGCGAGCGTGTTCGCCGCGTAGAAAGCCGCATCGTCGAGCATCTTGAAGTAGATCGTCCCGTGCGCCGCGCCCGCCGCGTGGTAGTCCTCGGGGGTGACGGTGAAGGTCAGCCGCGACCGCCCCTCCCCCGGGATGTGCAGCGCGCTCGCGAACTTGGCATTGACCGGCGCCGAGGCATAGAGCCGCTCAAGCGCACGGTAATGCTGCTCCGCCCCGCTCGCCGAAGGAAATTCGTCACTGGCGGGCATGGAGCGTGGGTCGGATCAGGCCGCGGAGCGCAGGAACTGGTTGGTCAGCAGCGCATAGGCCGCCTCGGTGTCGGGCGCGTCGGCGAGCATCTGGAGCATCGCCTCGTCGCGGGTCAGCCGCGAGATCGCGGCGAGGGCGTGGAGGTGGGTCGCCCCGGCGTTCTCCGGCGAGACCAGACCGCACACCAGCGTGACGGGCCGCGAATCCGCCGCGGCGAAATCGATCGGCGCTTCGAGCCGGATCAGCGCCAGCGAGGGGCGGCGGACGTCCTTGCTGCGGCAATGCGGGATCGCCACGCCGCGCCCGAACCCGGTGCTCCCCAGCGCCTCGCGCGCCTCGAGGTTCTCGAGCACCTCGGCCTCGTCGAGCCCGTAGGCCGCGCCGAGCAGCTGCGCCGTTCGCGCGAGGACCTTGGACTTCGTGTCGAGCCGGGCGAACGCGATCGCCTGCGGTGAAAGAGCGAGGTTGACGTCCATGGCGTTACAGATCCCGGTAGAAAAGCGCCCTGCGCCGGCGCTGCGGCTTCGGCAAGTGTCCGGACCGGTGATGCTGCCATCAGCACTCCGGGCCGGGGCGGCGCCCCTCCTGCTACCGCCGCCTGGGCTTGTCGATAGTGGCTGTTTGCGCGTGACGCAAAACTGTCACCAGACCCTATCTCGGCTCGACCCATCCGATCGAACCGTCGGCGCGTCGATAAACCATATTATGCCGTCCCGTGCCAGCATTTTTGAAGAACAGGGCGGTGGTGTTCCTGAGGTCCATGAGCATCACCGCGTCGGCGACGCTCGCGGTGGGGATGTCGACGCGGGTCTCGGCGATCACCAGCGGGGCGTCGGCGACGAGAGCCTCCTCCTCCTCGTCCTCGACCTCCTCGACGGCGAAGATCGTGTAGGCGGCCTCTTCCTCGCTGCGGGCATAGCTCGCCTGTTCGTGGCGATCGGTGAGACGGCGCTTGTAGCGGCGCAGCTGCGTCTCGATCTTCCCGACCGCGTCGTCGAACGCGACATGGACATCGTGCGCCGCCCCTTGCGCCTTCAGGATCAGCCCCTGCATCACGTGGGTGACGATATCGCAGGTGTAGGAGCCCGCGGGCGCCTTGCCGAAGGTCACGTGGCTGGAGAGCGCGCGGTCGAAATACTTGTCGACGATCGCGCCGAGGCGATCGGCGGCGTGCTCCTGCAGCGCCGCGCCCGTGTCCAGCTGGTGGCCGGAAATCCGAATGTCCATGAAGTCAGTCCTCCCGTGAGTGAGTGAGGATCCCAGTCCTGAGGTCGTCGCGCGAGGTGCGCCTCGTCACGAGGCCCAGATCGCGTCCTTGATTCCGGCCATGAAGGCGCGGTGGCGCTCCAGCTCCTCCGGGCTGGCAGCATGGGGACGAGGCTCGCGGCGCGGCCGGTCGGTCGCGGGGCGATGCCAGAGGGTTTCGGTGACGGTGACTGTCTCGGCGACCAGCACCTCGGCGGGGCCGTCGACCAGGCCGAGCCCGATCTGCCGCCCGCCGGTCAGCTCGACATAGACCTGCGCGAGGAGCTCCGCATCGAGCAGCGCGCCGTGCTTGACGCGGTGCGAGCGATCGATCCCGTAGCGGGTGCACAGCGCATCGAGGCTGAGCTTCGCGCCCGGATGCTTGCGCCGGGCGATGGCGACGGTGTCGACCATCCGGTCGAGGCTGATGGGCGCACGGCCCGCGAGTTCGAGCTCGTTGTTGAGGAAGCCGAAGTCGAAGCCCGCATTGTGCGCGACCAGCGGCGCGTCGCCGAGGAATTCGAGCAGCTCGTCGGCGGATTGCGCAAAGCGCGGCTTGGTGGCGAGGAAGGCGCTCGAGAGGCCATGGACCCGCTCGGCCTCGACCGGCATGTCGCGATCCGGGTTGAAATAGGCGTGGAAGGTGCGGCCCGTCTCGACCCGGCCGATCATCTCGATGCAGCCGATTTCCACCATGCGGTCCCCGGTCTTGGGATCGAGCCCGGTGGTTTCCGTGTCGAAAATGACCTCACGCATTTGATGCACTATCTGCCCAAGTCCGGGCACTTGCAAGCGCGCTTTGCGTCATTTCGATGTCGTCAGAGCGAGGCGATTAGCGCTGCGACCTGCGCCCGGGTTTCCTCGAGCGAGGTGCCGGTATCGATAACGTGATCGGCGCGGTCGCGCTTGTGCGAATCGTGGAGTTGCAGAGCGAAGATGTGTTCGAATTTCTGCTCGGTCATGCCCGGACGGGCGAGGACGCGGGCCCGCTGCACCGCCTCGGGGGCGGAGACCACCACGACGAGATCGACCGTAGAGTGCCCGCCGCGCTCGAACAGCAGCGGGATATCGAAGACCACCGCGCGCTTGTCGCGGTTGGCTTCGAGGAAGGCGGCGCGCCTGGCCGCGACGGCGGGGTGGACGATCGCCTCCAATCGCGCGAGCGCTTCCTTGTCGGCGAAAACCTGGTGCCCGAGCCGGTCGCGGTCAACCCCCTCGGGGCCGGTCGATCCGGGGAAGGCCGCCTCGATCGCGGGGAGGAGCTCGCCCCCCGGCCCCTGCATCGCGCGCACCTCGGCGTCGGCGTCGAACACCGGGATCCCGGCCTCGGCGAACATCGCCGCGACGGTCGACTTGCCCATGCCGATGGAGCCGGTGAGGCCGATGATTTTTGGAGTCGTCATTGGGTGAGGATCGCCCGCAGTTCGCCGTCATGTTCGCGCGGGGGGGCCGCGCCGAAGAAGCGTTCGAAGGCAACCGCCGCCTGCCCGATCAGCATCGACAGCCCGTCAATAGTGCGGTGGCCCTTCGCCCGCGCGCCCTGAAGAAAGGGCGTGTCGAGCGGGGCGGTGACGATGTCGTAGGCAATCGCGCCGGGGGGCGCGTGGCTCCAGTCGAAGGCGAGGGGGGGCTGGCCCGCCATCCCGAGCGAGGAGGCGTTGACGACGAGGTCGAGGCAGCCTTCGCGGTCGTCGAAGGGGAAGTCGGTGGGGTCGGCGAAATGGGCAAGGTCGATGGCGTGGTGTTCGCCCTCGGGGGCCAGCTCGTCGAGCAGCGCCCGGGCCTTGCCGGGATCACGCCCGGCGACGACGAGGGTGAAGCCGTGCCCGGCCAGCGCGGCGACGATCGCCCGCGCCGCGCCGCCGGTGCCGAGGATGCGGGCCATGCGGAAGTAGTGGGTGCGCTCGAGGTCCCGGCGAAGCGGCTCGAGGAACCCCGCAGCATCGGTGTTGGTGCCGGTCACACCCCCCTCACCCCCCGCCAGGACCGTGTTCACCGCCCCGATTTCGTCGGCGGGCGGGTCGATCCGGTCGAGGAGCGGCATCACCGCCTGCTTGTGCGGCATGGTGACATTGCACCCGCGCCACTCCGCGTCTCCGCGTCTCCGCGAGAGATATTCCGCCAGTTCCTCCGGGCGGACGTGGCAAGCGCGATACTGGGCCTCGATCCCCAGCTTGGCGAGCCAGAAGCCGTGGATTTTCGGTGACTTGCTTTGAGCAATCGGATCGCCGATCACCTCGGCATAGGGCTTCGTCATGCGATCAGCACCCCCGCCTCGCGCAGCGCGCCCAGCAGCGGCAGCAGCGGCATCCCGAGCACGGTGAACTGGTCGCCCTCGATATGATCGAACAGCTGCACCCCCGGCCCCTCGATCCGGAAGGCGCCGACGGTGTGGCCGATCGCGGGCCACTCAAGCGCCAGATAATGCTCGATGAATTCCTCCGAGAGGTCGCGCACGTGAAGCCGCGCGATACTCGCATGGCTCCATTCGCAACCCCCGCCCCGGACCAGCGCGGCGGCGGAATGGAGCTCCATCACCTTGCCCGAGAAGAACCTGAGGTGCTCCCCCGCCTCCTCGCGGCTCTGCGGCTTGTCGAAGCGGCGGCCCGCGCAGTCCACCAGCGAATCCGAGCCGAGAACAAGGGCCTGGGGGTGCAGCGCCGCCACAGCGGCAGCCTTGGCGACGGCGAGCGCCTCGGCGATCTCGGGCGGGGAGGCGCCCGCGAGCCCCGCCTCCACCGCGCGCTCGTCGATGTCGGCGGGGATGCTCTCATAGGCGACGCCCGCGGCATCGAGCATCGCGCGGCGCGAGGCGGACTTGCTGGCGAGAATCAACGTCATATCGGCTTGCCGACCCCGCCCTCGCTCGCCGGCTTGCGACCCCGCTCCTGCACCAGCCGGATGATCGCCGCGGCGGTCTCCTCGATCGAGCGGCGGGTGACGTCGATCACCGGCCAGCCGTTGTCGGCGAACATCCGGCGCGCGAACTGGAGCTCGGTCTTGACCCGGTCGTTGTCGACATAGGCCGTCTCGGTCGCCTCGTTCAGCGAGAGCAGGCGGTTGCGGCGGATCTGGATGAGCCGCTCCGGCGAGGTGGTGAGGCCCACCACCAGCGGGTGGCGCAATCCGAACAGCGTCTTGGGCGGCGGGCTCTCGACCACCAGCGGGATGTTCGCGACCTTGTAGCCGCGGTTGGCGAGGTAGATCGAGGTCGGCGTCTTGGACGAGCGCGACACGCCGACCAGCACCACGTCGGCCTGCTCCCACTCCTCGTGCCCGATCCCGTCGTCGTGGGCGATGGTGTACTGGATGGCATCGACCCGCTTGAAATAGGTCTCGTCCATCATGTGCTGGCGGCCCGGACGCCCATGCGCCTCCTGCCCGAGCTGCGCCTCCAGGGCCGCGGTCACCTGATCGAGCACCGGCACGGCGGGAAGGCCGAGGTGGCGGCAATGCTCCTCCAGGCGCTTCCTCGTCTCGGGGTTCACCAGCGTGTAGAGCACGAGGCCGGGATGCGCGGCGAGGTCCGGGACGATCCGGTCGAGGTGCTGGAGCGAGCGTACCATCGGCCAGAAATGGCGGTTCACCGAGGGGTTGTCGAACTGCGCGAGCGCCGCCTTGGCTATCATTTCCAGCGTCTCGCCGGTCGAATCCGATACAAGGTGGAGATTGAGTCGCTGCATGGCGGTGACGGTCCGGGGGCCCCTGTGGACAGATGCCGGCATAAACCACGGGAGGGGCTTGCCCACAAGCTGGTGAGCGAATTTGCCCCCGCCCCGGCTCCTTTTCACCGGGTCATTTGCCCACACGGGACAAGTTTTGTCGACAGGCTGGGAAGAGTGGGGATAAAGCCCGCTTGACGTCCAATCCATGCGGATTCGGTGGGGGCATGGGGCGCAGGGGCAGGCTGGGGGCAATCGGGCAGGGCCCGGTAATTCCCGCTTTCCACAGGGCCAACAGACTCCATCATTCCTTTTATAAATTGAATTGATTTGCTCTAAGGAACGCCATGCCCGGTCCGCTTCTCGATACGCTCAAAGGTGTCCGCCAGGACCGCGCCCCCGTCTGGCTGATGCGCCAGGCGGGGCGGTATCTCCCGGAATACAGGGAGTTGCGCGCGGAAAAGGGGGGCTTCCTCGAGCTCGTCTACGACAGCGCGGCCGCGGCCGAGATCACCGTCCAGCCGATCCGCCGCTTCGGCTTCGACGGGGCGATCCTGTTCTCCGACATCCTGATCGTGCCCCACGCGATGGGGCAGGGGCTGACCTTCGCCGCCGGTGAAGGCCCGCACCTCGCGCCAACGCTGCTCGAGGTCGGGCTCGACAGCTTCAATCCCGCCTTCGAGCGCTTCGAGCCGGTCTACGAGACCGTGCGCCTCACCCGCCAGCAGATCGGGCCGGAGGTCACCATGCTCGGCTTTGCGGGGAGTCCCTGGACGGTCGCGACCTACATGATCGCGGGCGAGGGTTCCAAGGATCAGGGCCCGGCGCGGCTGCTCGCCTATCGCGATCCGGCGCACCTCCAGGCGATCATCGATGCCATCGTCGATGTGTCGGTCACCTACCTGCGCGGCCAGATCGATGCGGGGGCGGAGGCGGTGCAGCTGTTCGACAGCTGGGCCGGGAGCCTCGCCCCCGATCAGTTCGAGAAGTGGGTGATCGCGCCCAACGCGGCGATCACCGCAAAGCTCAAGGAAAGCCACCCGGAAACCCCGGTGATCGGCTTCCCCAAGGGCGCAGGCGCGAAGCTCCCCGCCTATGCCCGCGAGACCGGGGTCGATGCAGTGGGCCTCGACGAGACGCTCGACCCGGCCTGGGCCCACGCCTCGCTGCCTGCGGGGATGCCGGTGCAGGGCAATCTCGATCCGCTGCTGGTCGAGGCCGGGGGCCCGGCGCTGCCCGAGCGGGTGCGCACCATCATCCGCGCCTTCGAGGATCGCCCGCACGTCTTCAACCTCGGCCACGGGATCGGCCAGTACACGCCGATTTCCCACGTCGAGGAATTGCTCGCCGCGCTCAGGGGCTAGGACACGCATGGACTTCCTTCAGTCGATCTACCTCTTCCTCAAGGCGGGGCACGTGATCTTCATCGTGTTCTGGATGGCCGGGCTGTTCATGCTCCCGCGCCAGTGCATCTACATGCTCGATCATGCGCCCGGCTCCGAAGGCGAGGCCATGTGGGCGACACGGATGGGGAAGCTCCGCAACATCATCCTCACCCCCTCGCTGATCGTGGTCTGGGTGCTCGGCCTCAGCATGGCGATTTCGGGCGGATGGTTCGCCTATGGCTGGCTCCACGCCAAACTCGCGCTGGTGCTGGCGATGACGGGCTTCCACGGCTATCTCGTCGCGCAGACGAAGAAGATGGCGCGCGGCGAGCGGCCGCTGACCGAGAAGCAGCTGCGCATGATCGGCGAGGTGCCGGGCCTGCTGCTCGTGCTGATCGTGTTCCTCGTCTACCTCAAGCCATTCTGAGGCGCCCCGGCGCGCGGGGGGCCAATCGCCGATTGACCTCGCGCGGCTGCGCTCCTATCTCGGCTTCACCCATCCGGTAATGGCTGCGACATCCTGACGCGCCAAGGTCTGCTTTCTCCAAGCCCGGCCCCATCCCATCGGGGCGCCGCCTTCCAGCGGTACTGACCATCCGGCCACCTCCTGACTTTCGGAAATTTTCATGCATCTCAAGGACCTCAAGCGAAAGACCCCGGCCGAACTGGTCGCGATGGCGGAAGAACTCGGCGTCGAGGGCGCCTCGACCATGCGCCGCCAGGACCTGCTGTTCAGCATCCTGCGCGAACTCGCCGAGGACGAGGAATACGAGGAGCCGATCATGGGCATCGGCACCATCGAAGTGCTCCAGGACGGCTTCGGCTTCCTGCGCAGCCCCGAGGCGAACTATCTTGCCGGCCCGGACGACATCTACGTCTCGCCCAACCAGGTGCGCCGCTGGGGCCTGCGCACCGGCGACACGGTCGAGGGCGAGATCCGCGCCCCGCGCGACGGGGAGCGTTACTTCGCGCTGACCAGCCTCGCCAAGGTCAATTTCGACGATCCCGACGCGGTCCGCCTGCGGACGAACTTCGACAACCTCACCCCGCTCTATCCCGACCAGAAGCTGTCGCTCGATACGCTCGATCCGACGGTGAAGGACAAGAGCGCGCGGGTGATCGACATCATCGCCCCGCAGGGCAAGGGCCAGCGTGCGCTGATCGTCGCCCCGCCGCGCACCGGCAAGACCGTGCTGCTCCAGAACATCGCCAAGGCGATCACCGACAACCACCCCGAGGTGTTCCTGATCGTGCTGCTCGTCGACGAGCGGCCCGAGGAAGTCACCGACATGCAGCGCTCGGTGAAGGGCGAGGTGATCTCCTCGACCTTCGACGAGCCCGCCAACCGCCACGTCCAGGTCGCCGAAATGGTGATCGAAAAGGCCAAGCGCCTCGTCGAGCACAAGCATGACGTCGTGATCCTGCTCGACTCGATCACGCGTCTGGGCCGCGCCTACAACACCGTGGTGCCGAGCTCGGGCAAGGTGCTGACCGGCGGTGTCGACGCCAACGCGCTCCAGCGTCCCAAGCGCTTCTTCGGCGCCGCGCGCAACATCGAGGAAGGCGGCTCGCTCTCGATCATCGCCACCGCGCTGATCGATACCGGCAGCCGGATGGACGAGGTGATCTTCGAAGAGTTCAAGGGCACCGGCAACTCGGAAATCGTGCTCGACCGCAAGGTTTCCGACAAGCGCATCTTCCCCGCGCTCGACGTCGGCAAGTCCGGCACCCGCAAGGAAGAGCTGCTCGTCCAGAAGGACAACCTCTCGAAGATGTGGGTGCTGCGTCGCATCCTGATGCAGATGGGCACCGTAGACGCGATGGAGTTCCTGCTCGACAAGATGAAGGACTCCAAGACCAACGAAGACTTCTTCGCGACGATGAATCAATAGCTTGGCCCCTGCGCGCGCTGCGGGATCGGCGCGCGCGGTGGGACAGATCGGGGACGGGAATACGTGCTCAGCCAGTACCTCTACATCAGCACCGCGCCGACGCTCGGGCGCGACGAGGTCGAATCCATCCTCGCCGCGAGCGCGCGCAACAATCCGGCGCGCGGCATCACCGGGCTGCTGCTGTTCAACGGCCGCAACTTCCTCCAGCTGCTCGAGGGCGAGGAGGGCGAGGTCGCGGCGCTGATGGAGACGATCACCGCCGATCCGCGCCACGCCGGGGTCTCGGTGCTCGACTGCCGCACGATTGCGGAACGCGCTTGCCCGAACTGGGCGATGAAGCGGGTGATGATCGCCGAGAGCATCGACAGCCGCCGCGAGACGCTCGAGCGCGACCTGCCGCAGGGTCTCGACCCCGAGGTCCGCAAGATGATCGTCAACTTCGCGGTGCTGAACTAGGCGTTAGGTAAATGGCCCTAGGGGTGTGCTAGGGTCTGCTCACACCCCGATAGCTAAGGGAAAACCCTGTCCCGAGGGGTCCTTGCCTTGCGCCGAATCATCTACACGAGCCGCGCCGCGCCGGGGTGCGACCGCGCCGAGCTCATCCGCCTGCTCTACCATGCCCGCCTCAGCAACGAGGCGCGGGGCCTGTCCGGCGTGCTGCTGCACTCGCAGGGGCGGTTCCTCCAGATCCTCGAGGGGCGCACGTGGAAGTTGCTGAGTTCCTTCGAGAAAATCCGCCAAGACCAGCGCCACCGCGACGTGACGGTGGTGTGGGAACGCTCGATCGCCGCGCCGACCTTCCCCGGCTGGCCGATACGCTATTTCGACGACCGCAACCTCTTCAAGGCCCACGCGGAAATGACCGCCGCGGCCGGCGGCACCCTGCCCGCTGCGATCGAGGAAGCGCTCCAGGCCTTCGCGGTCGAGAGCCTGATGGCTGCCCCGGCGCTCAGCCCTGCGCTGCCTGAAGCTGTGCCGCCATCATCTCCCAGACCTTATTGATCGCCTTGAGCGGTCGCACCATCACCTTGAAATCGCTAATTGTTCCTTCTTCGTTCCAGCGAATGATGTCGACCCCGTTGATGGTGATGCCGTCCAATTCGGTAGCGAATTCGAGCATCGCCTCGTCGCCGTCGACCAGCTCGCGGACATAGCGGAAGCTGTCGTTCCCGAGCACCTGCGCGGCGGCGAGGAGGTAGGCCATCACCACCGGCTTGCCGACCTGCGGGGTGTGCACCACCGGCGAGTGGAACACCGCATCCTCGGCGATGAGGCCGGCCAGCACCGCGGGATCGCCCTTGCTCTCCATGTAGGCGTGCCACCCGGCGAGCCCTGCGTGTCCGTTCGCCATCATCCCCTCCTCATTGCGCGCCCGGCCAGCCGAGCAGGTCGCCGCCGCTGGGCGCTTGCTCGAGCCTGACCGGCTTGCTTGGCTTCTTCGATTTCCTCTCGCCGACCTTGTCATAGGTCCGCTGCCTGAGCTTGAGGGTGCGGGTGACCAGGTCGCCGGTCAGCAGGTTCCAGCTCGCCTCCGCGCCGTCATGCGCGTAGGTGCGGCTGTAGAGCGTCGCGTCGAGCCCGATCAGCCGCATCGCCGCGAGCTTCGGGTCCCAGCGGAAGCGGTGGGTGCTGAAGACCGCCGTTGTGCCGCCCGACAGCTCCTCGAGGGTGAGGACGTTGCCTTTGAGTTTCAGCACCCCGTCACCCAGCGGGTAGGGGTCGAGTGGCAGGGTTTCGACCGGGTTCAGCCCGAAGTCGGTGGGGCTTCGATAGCTGGTCACCACCCGCAGTTCCCGCGACTCCTCGCGCGCGGCGATGTAGGCGAGGTCGGGAAGCCCATCGCCGTTCAGATCTGCGCGCAGCTCGACCTCGACCGCCTCGCCTTCGGCAAGATCGGGCTGCGGTCCCTCCTGCGCGGCCAGCGGCGTTGCCAGCAGGAGGAGGCCGAGAAGCCCCGCTCTCACCCGAGATGCTCGGCGAAGAAGGCCGCGGTGCGGCTGTCGGCGAGGTTCGCCGCCTCCTCCCGCCGCCGCGCGCCCGTCTCGGTCGCGAAGCCGTGGTCGAGCCCCTCATAGTCGTGGAGCGTCACCTTGGGGTGATCATCCAGCCCTTCGTGCATCGCCGCCTGTGTTTCACGTGGAACAAAGCCGTCCTCGGTCGGGATGTGGAGCATCAGCGGATGCGCAATCGCGTGCTTCTCGCCGAGCAGCCCGTCGATGCCCACCCCGTAGTAGCCCACGCTCGCGTCGATGTCGGTGCGGGCCGCGGTCATGTAGGCAAGCCGTCCGCCGAGGCAGTAGCCGACGCAGCCGACCTTCGCGACGCCGAGGGTGCGGCGGATGTGGTGGATCGTCGCCTCGATGTCGCGGATGCCCTTGTCCTGGTCGAACTGCCCGAACAGGCCGAGCGCGCGCTGGAACTCGGGCTCGACGTCGGGGTCGAGCACGATGCCGGGCTCGATCCGCCAGAACAGGTCCGGCGCGACCGCGAGATAGCCCTCGGCGGCGAGGCGGTCGCACTTCTGCCGGATGCCGGGGTTCACCCCGAAGATCTCCTGGATGACGATGATCGCCGCGCGCGGGGTGCCCTCGGGCGGGGCGACATAGGCGCCGAAGCTTGCGTCGCCCTCGAGGGTGGGGATGGTGTCGTTGAGGCTCATGGAAGTTCCTCTCCTGCGGTTTGCCTTCGCAGGAAACCCTAAGCCTTGCCTTGCCCGCGTGCCAAGCGCAAATGGAGGGGAGGGAGAGGAGAGCTGGCCCCATGAAGATCAACATCGAAATCGAGTGCACCCCCGAGGAGGCCCGCAGCTTCATGGGCCTGCCCGACGTGAGCGCGGCCAACAACGTCTATGTCGAGAACCTCACCAAGGCGATGCGCGGGGTCTCGGACCCGACCCAGCTCCAGCAATATGCGACCGCGCTCGCGCCGATGGGGCAGGTGGGGCTGAAACTGTTCCAGAGCTTCGTCGAGGGCGGGATGAAGGCTGCCTCGGGATCCAAATCCTCCGAGTGACCGCGTGAGCGCCGGGGCGACGATCTTCGCGCTGTCGAGCGGCGCGCCGCCGGCGGGCGTGGGGGTGATCCGCGTCTCCGGCCCGGCGGCGCGGGAGGCTTTGCTCGCCCTCGCCGGAAGGGTGCCGGAACCCCGGCGCGCCTCGCTGGCGCGGTTGCGGGACGGCGAGGGCGCATTGCTCGACAGTGCGCTTGTGCTGTGGTTCCCCGGCCCGAACACCGCGACCGGCGAGGACCTCGCCGAGTTCCACTGCCACGGAGGCCGGGCGGTGATTGGGGCGGTGGAGCGGGCGCTCGCTGGACTTCCCGGTCTCCGGCGCGCCGAGCCGGGGGAGTTCACCCGCCGCGCCTTCGCCAACGGCCGCATCGACCTCGCCGAGGCCGAGGGGCTGGGCGAACTCCTCGCTGCCGAAACCGAGCTCCAGCGCGCGGCGGCGCTCGCCAACGCGGGGGGCGCGCTGTCGCGCCAGGTCGAGGGCTGGCGCGAGCGGGCGCTCGCGCTGTCCGCCGAAGTGGAAGGCGTGCTCGACTTCTCGGACGAGGAGGACGCCGCGGATCTGCCCGAATGTTTCACGTGGAACATTGCCGCGCTTGCGGACGAGCTACGCGCGTGGCTGGCCCGCCCCCGGTCGGAGCGGCTGGGGGAAGGTTACTGCGTGGTGCTCGCCGGGCCGCCGAATGCCGGGAAGTCGACGCTCTTCAACGCGCTCGTCGAGAGCGAGGCGGCGATCACTTCTCCGATTGCCGGGACCACCCGCGACCTGATCGAGCGCGCGGTCGCGATTGACGGGGTGCCCTTCACCTTCGTCGACACCGCGGGCCTTCGGGATCCGGAGACCGCGGATCCCATCGAGGCGATCGGCATCGACCGGGCGCTTGACGCGCTGGCGCGCGCCGACGCGGTGCTGTGGCTCGGCCCCGAGGGTGAGGGGCCGGCGGGGGCCTGGGAGATCGCCGCGCAGGCCGACCGTTACGACTTCGCAGCGAAGCGCGCTGCGCGGTTCACTGTCTCCGCCGCGACCGGGGAGGGCGTGGCAGCGCTCAAGCAGGCGCTCGTCGAGGCGGCGCGGACGGCCTTGCCGAAGCCGGGCGAGGCGGCGCTCAATGCCCGCCAGCACGCGCGGCTCACCGAAGCGGCCGAGGCGCTGGAGGCGGCGGGCGGGCTGGCCGATCCCCTGCTGATCGCTGAGGAGTTGCGGCGCGCGCGGCTCGCTTTCGACCGGTTGATCGGTCGCGCGACGACCGAGGATATGCTCGACACGCTGTTCGGACGGTTCTGCATCGGGAAGTAGCAATCGCCCCGAATGTTTCACGTGAAACATTGGTCGCCAATTTTGCCCCGATGTTTCACGTGAAACATTCCCACTCGGTTCCGCGGCTCAATGTTTCACGTGAAACATCGGAGGGCATCCACCCGCCCCTCGCGAATCGCCTTTGACGATCTGCCCCCCGGAGCCTATCTGCCGCTCCATCATGCCAAGTTTCGACGTCCTCGTGATCGGCGGCGGCCACGCCGGGGTTGAGGCTGCCTGCGCCGCGGCCCGGATGGGCGCGCGCACCGCCCTCGTCAGCTTCGACCTCGCGGCCATCGGGGCGATGAGCTGCAACCCGGCGATCGGGGGCCTCGGCAAGGGCCACCTCGTGCGCGAAGTCGATGCGCTCGACGGGGTGATCGGCCGCGCCGCCGACGCCGGGGCGATCCATTACCGGATGCTCAACCGCTCGAAGGGCAGTGCGGTGTGGGGCCCGCGCGTTCAGGCCGACCGGGTGCGCTTCCGGGCGGCGGTGCAGGCGGCGGTGCGCGGGCAGGCGAACCTCACGCTGGTCGAGGGGGAGGCGGCGGCTTTGAAGCTTGCCGGCGGGCGGGTCGCGGGGCTCGTACTTGCCGACGCGACAGTGCTCGATGCGCCGCGGGTGGTGCTGTGCACCGGGACCTTCTTGGGGGGCGTACTATTCCGCGGCGAAGAGCGCTTCGAGGGCGGGCGGATCGGCGAGAACGCCGCCAGGCGCCTCGCCGAGCAGCTGCGCGCGGCGGAGCTGCCGATGGCGCGGCTCAAGACGGGCACCCCGCCGCGGCTCGACGGGCGGACTATCGACTGGGCGGTGCTCGAGGAGCAACCCTCGGATGGCGAGACCTGGACGATGTCGCCGCTCACCGCGCGCCGGGTGAACCCGCAGGTGTTCTGCGCGATCACCCGCACCACGCAGGCCGGGCACGATGCAATTCGCGCGAACCTCCACCGCTCACCGCTGTTCTCCGGCGCGATCGCGGCGGCGGGGCCGCGCTATTGCCCCTCGATCGAGGACAAGATCCACCGCTTCGGCGACCGCGAGGGGCACCAGGTGTTCCTCGAGCCGGAGGGACTCGACACGCACCTCGTCTATCCCAACGGGATCAGCACCTCGCTTCCTGTGGACGTGCAGGAGACGGTGGTGCGCACCATGCCGGGCTGCGCTCGCGTCGAGATCGTGCAGCCGGGCTATGCGGTGGAGTACGACCATATCGACCCGCGGGCGCTGACGCCCGATCTTCAGCTCCGGGCGATCCCTGGGCTCTATTGCGCGGGGCAGATCAACGGGACGACCGGCTACGAGGAGGCCGCGGCGCAGGGGCTCGTCGCCGGGCTCGAGGCGGCGGCAGCGGCGCTCGGCAGACCGGCGCCGGCGCTCGACCGCGCGAACAGCTATATCGCGGTGATGGTGGATGATCTGACGTTGCAGGGCGTGTCGGAGCCCTACCGGATGCTCACCGCCCGCGCCGAGTATCGCCTGCGGCTGCGCGCCAACAACGCCGCGACCCGGCTGACGGGGCTGGGGATCGAAGCGGAGTGCATCGGTGCTGAACGCCGCGCCTGGTGGGAGCGGCGCGAGGATGTGCGGGCAATGTTTCACGTGAAACATTCGGAGACGATCCACGCCCGCGAACTGGCCGATCTCGGCCTGCCGGTCCGCCGCGACCACGGCGAGAAGACGATTGCCGAGTGGCTGCGCTATGACGGCGTCACCCCCGAGGCGCTCGCCCCGTGGCTCGGTGAGGTGACGGCGCTCGACCCGCTGCTCGCCGAGGAAATGGCGGAGGATGCCGCCTACGCGCCCTACCTTGCGCGGCAGGAGGCGGAGCTCAGGGACCTGCGCGCCAGCGAGGCGCTGCCGCTCCCGGCGGACTTTCCCTATGGCGAGGTGCCGGGCCTCTCCAACGAGATGGTCGAGCGGCTGAGCAAGGCGGCGCCGGGAACGCTGGCAGCGGCGGGCCGTGTGCCGGGTGTAACGCCCGCGGCGCTCTCGGCGCTGCTCGTCCATGCCCGCCGACGGCACGCCGCATGATCACCACCGAAGAGGAAGCTCGCGTCTATGTTGCCGGGCTGACCGATGCCGCGGGGATGGCGCGGCTCGAGGCTTTCGCCGTGCTGGTGCTCGAGGAGAACGGCCGGCAAAACCTCATCGCGAAGGCCACCGAGCCGCACCTCTGGCAGCGGCACATCGCCGATTCCGCGCAACTGCTGCAAAATGTTTCACGTGAAACATTGGGCGCGAATGCGGGTGGACCGTGGCTCGATCTCGGGAGCGGCCCCGGCTTTCCCGGCCTGGTGATCGCCGCGCTCTGCCCCAACATGCGGGTGGTGCTGGTCGAGTCGCGCGCTCGGCGGGTGGAGTTCCTGAACCGGGCCATCACGACGCTCGGACTGGCGAAGTGCCGGGTCGAGGGACAGCGCGTGGAGCGGGTCACGCCCTTCGCCGCCCGCGCCATTTCGGCACGCGCCTTTGCGCCGCTCCCCAAACTTCTCGAGCTATCCGCACCCTTCTCCACAAGGGCCACCCGCTACGTGTTGCCCAAGGGGCGCTCGGCGGCGCAGGAGTTGGAGAGCTTGAAGCCTTCGATTCGGGCAATGTTCCACGTGAAACATTCCTTGACCGATCCCGAGGCGGGGATCATCGTGAAGGCCTGACACGCGACACACGCCTGCAAGCCGAGGGCTGCGGGCAGGTAAGGACGGGCTGGACCATGCTGACCATCGCGATTGCCAACCAGAAGGGCGGGGTGGGGAAGACCACCACCGCGATCAACATCGCGACCGCGATGGCTGCAACGGGGTGGCGAACCCTGCTCATCGACCTCGATCCGCAGGGCAACGCCTCCACTGGACTGGGGGTGCATGCCGCGAGCCGGGAGGTATCGAGCTATGACCTGCTGGTCGACGAGGTGGCGCTCGATTCCGCGATAGTCCGATCGTCGATCCCCAAGCTCGACATCGTGCCCGCGACGGTCGACCTGTCGGGGGCCGAGGTCGAACTGGTGGCCGTCGAGGGGCGCACGCACCGCCTCGACAAGGCGCTGAAGGGCCACACGGGCCACGACATCTGCTTTATCGACTGCCCGCCCTCGCTCGGCCTGCTCACCCTCAATGCCCTGTGCGCCGCCGACACGCTGCTGGTGCCGCTGCAATGCGAGTTCTTCGCGCTCGAGGGGCTGAGCCAGCTGCTCCAGACGGTCGACCAGGTGCAGCAGCGCTTCAACCCGGACCTCGGCATCATTGGCGTGGCGCTGACCATGTACGACCGGCGCAATCGCCTGACCGACCAGGTCTCTGACGACGTGCGCGACTGCCTCGGCAAGCTGGTGTTCGAGACGGTGATCCCGCGCAACGTGCGCCTGTCCGAGGCGCCGAGCCACGGGCTTCCGGCGCTGATCTACGACCAGCATTGCAGCGGCAGCCGTGCCTACATGGCCCTCGCCCGCGAGCTGATCGGCCGATTCCCCGCAGAAAGAGTGGCAGCATGACTGACGATACCGAGCAACCTTCTGATATTGCTGCACTTTCAAGGGTTTCGACGGACAAGCCGCGGCGGCTCGGCAAGGGGCTTGGCGCGCTGCTCGGGGAGACCCGGCGCGAGGAGCCGCTGGTGCGCAGCGACGCGCCCCAGCAGGCCCCCGCCGACGGCAGTTCGCCGCTGCGGATGATCCCGATCGCGCAGATCCGCCCGCTCCCCGGCAACCCGCGCAAATATTTCGACGAGGCCGCGCTCACCGAGCTCGCCAATTCGATCGCGACGCGCGGCGTGATCCAGCCGATCATCGTCCGCCCGCATCCGGACGGAACCGGCTTCCAGCTCGTCGCGGGCGAGCGGCGTTGGCGGGCGGCGCAGAAGGCGCGGCTGCACGAGATCCCGGCGCTGGTCCGCGACCTCTCCGACCGCGAGGTCATGGCGCTCGCGCTGATCGAGAACCTCCAGCGCGAAGACCTGAGCCCGGTCGAGGAGGCGCGCGCCTATCACCGCCTCTCCGAGGAGGAGGGGATGATCCAGGTCGACATCGCCAAGATGGTCGAGAAGTCGCGCAGCCACGTCGCCAACATGATGCGGCTGATGACGCTGCCCGGACGGGTGCTCGACCTGATGGACGAGGGCAGCCTGACGATGGGCCACGCCCGCGCGCTGATCGGGCGCGACGATGCGCTGCACCTCGCCGAGATCGCGGTGGCCGAGGGTCTGTCGGTGCGCGACATCGAGACGCTCGCCCGCAAGAACACCCCGCGCCCCGAGGCCCCGGCCGAGCTGCCCTATCATCCCACCGAGCACGCCGACATCCTCGCCGTGCAGCAGCATCTCGAGGAGTTCCTGGGCCTCAGCGTCAGGATCAAGCCCGAGGTCGACCCGCGCAAGGGGGCGATCACGATCCGCTACACGACCCTCGACCAGCTCGACCTCGTCTGCCAGCGCCTCACCGGCGGCGAAATCTGAGGCTTCCCTTCCGGATGCAGAAAGCCCCGCGCGGTCGCGAACCACGCGGGGCTTTTTCTTGCCTGCCGATCCGCGGGAGCCTCAGCGGCCCTTGATCATCTTCGGGGTAGGGCGCGGGGTCGGGGCGGGGATGATCCGCTCGGCGCCGGGGACGGTGTAGGTCTCGTAGCGCTCGCTCTCGCGCACCACCACTTGCTGCTGCACCTCGGTGCGCACCGGCACCAGCACCACCTGCGGCGGCGGGGCGTAGGTGTAGCCGTAGCTGTAGCCCGCGGGGTAGCCGTAGCCGTAGTTGTAGGCGGGCGCGGCGTAGGCCGGGTAGGGGGCAGGGTAGGCGATCTCGCGGCTGGCAATGCGCGCGCCCGGGGCGCCGTAGGTCGAGAGGTAGCTGTCGAGCGCGGCCTCGCAGTCGTAGCGGTTCTTCTTGCGGTCGCCGTCGAAGAGGCTGCCGATCAGGCCGCCGAGCAGTCCGCCGCCCCCGACACCGAGCGCCGTGCCGAGCACCCGGTCACCCGCGCCGGCGATCTCGTAGCCGGCAAAGCCCCCGGCGATCGCGCCGAGGAGGCCGCCGATGATGAGGCCCGTCTTGTCGCGGCTCTGGCCCGCGGTGCGGCGGCGGCACTCGTCGATCCACTGCTGCCGCTCGAACACCTGCGGGGCGGCGCCGTAGAAGCCGGTCGCGGCGACGGGGACTGCGGCGGCATAGCCTTGGGTGTAGCCGCCCGCGAAGCCGCCTTGCGAAACGGGAGCCGCGGCGGGCGCGGGGCGCGGGGCGTCGATGCGGCGGGTGCGGGTGATGGTCTCGACCCCGTTCACCGTGGTCACCGTCTCGCCGGTGTAGATCGGGGCGGGAGACGGCGCGCTGCGCATGTCCCGCGGCAGCGTGCGCACTTCGGCCTCGCTGAGCGGCGGGAGGTCCGCATAGTTCTGCGCCTGGGCGAGCGCCGGAGCGGCGAGCGCCATAGCGGCGAGCGGCAGGGTGGTGAGACGCTTGAGCATGGAAATTCCCCCTCGAGGTCAGCCGGGTAAGCCGATGGTTAGCGAAAGCCTAACACCGATTCTCGGGCCCGCCCAAGCGATGCCAGCGGCCTTGTCCCGTTTCGGGAAGCTCAGATGCGGTCCGCGAGGAGGCGGGCGAGCGCTTCGATCCCTGCGGCATCCTCGGCGGTGAAGCGCGCGGGGGAGGGGCTGTCGAGGTCGATCACCGCGATCGTGGCGCCGTCACGCAGGACGGGGACGACCAGTTCGCTCGCGCTGGCGGCGTCGCAGGCGATGTGGCCGGGGAAGGCGTGGACGTCCTCCACAAGTTGCGTGGCGCGACTTTCCGCCCCCGTCCCGCACACGCCCTTGCCGAACGGGATGCGGATGCAGGCCGGGCGCCCGACGAAGGGCCCGAGCACCAGTTCCTCCCCGCCGCCGTCCTTCGCCGGGCCGACCCGGTAGAAGCCCGCCCAGTTGAGGTCGGGAAGGAACTCCCACAAGAGCGCCGCGACATTGGCCATGTTGGCGACCGCATCGGGCTCCCCCGCGGTCAGCGCCTCGGCGGCGGCGAGGAGGTCGCGGTAGAGCTCGGCGGCGGGGAGCGGCTCGGCGGGCTTGAAGTCGTACACGGGGCGAGTGGCCTTTCATCGCGAGCCGCCAAGGTCATGGTTGCCGCGCGGGCGGCCCGGCTCTATTTCCCCCACATGGCCATCTTCCGCAAAATCGCAATCGTCCTCGCCGTGATCCTCGTCATCGCCGGGGGCGCCTTCTGGTACCTGAGCCGGGGCGACACCGCCGATCTCACCGTCGACGAGGTCGCCGGGACCGATCCGACGCTCCAGAAGGAGCAGGCCGAGAGCTTCCCTACCGTTCAGGTCGCCGAGCCGGTCGGCTGGCAGCCGGGCGAGGCGCCGACTGCCGCGGAAGGCCTCGAGGTGGTGCGCTTCGCCGAGGGGCTCGAGCACCCGCGCACGCTCTACACCCTCCCCAATGGCGACGTGCTGGCGAGCCTCACCCGCGCCCCCAAGGAAGAGGCGAGCGGCGGCGGGATCATGGGCGCGATCACCGCCTGGGTGGCCGACCGGCTGCTTACCAAGGCGGGGGCGACCGGGCCCTCGCCTAACCGGATCGTGCTGCTGCGCGATGCCGATGGCAACGGCACCGCGGAAACGAAGCAGGTGATCCTCGACAAGGGACTCGATTCGCCCTCGGGCCTCGCCTGGCGCGACGGGACGCTCTACGTCGCCAACCACAATGCCCTGCTCGCATTTCCCTATCAGCTTGGGAGCACCGCGGTCACGGGCAAGCCCGTCAAGCTGATGGACCTCGCCCCGGGCGGCGGCCACTGGATGCGCAACCTCGCGCTCTCGCCCGACGGGACGAAGCTCTACGTCGCGGTCGGCTCGCAGACCAATATCGGGGAGAACGGCATGGCGGCCGAGGAAGGCCGGGCGATGATCTGGGAATACGACCTCGTGGCCAAGCGCCAGCGCCAGTTCGGCGTCGGCCTGCGCAACGCCAACGGGCTCGACTTCAGCCCCTGGTCGGGCGAGCTGTGGACGACGGTGAACGAGCGCGACATGCTCGGCAGCGACCTCGTGCCCGACTACCTCACCAACGTGCCGATCGGCGCGCAATACGGCTGGCCCTGGGTCTATTACCGCACCAACATCGACCGCCGGGTGAAGGCGCCGATGCCGCGCTTCCTGATGGAATATGTGAGGAAGCCCGAATACGCGCTCGGGCCGCACGTCGCAGCGCTGGGGATGGTGTTCTCGAAGGAGGGCAATCGCATGGGCAGCGGCTTCGATGGCGGCGCCTTCATCGCGCGGCACGGCTCGTGGAACCGCAAGCCGCCCTCGGGCTACGACGTGGTGTTCGTCGACTTCGACGCGCGCGGCAACCCGGTCGGCAAGCCCAAGCCGGTGCTGACCGGCTTCCTCAAGAGCGACGGGACGACCCGCGGCCGCCCGACCTGGGTGACCTGGGCCGGGGACGGCGCGCTGCTGGTCTCGGACGACACTGCCGGGATCGTCTGGCGCGTGCGCTCGCCTTCCGCGAGCCCCGCACCCGCGATCGCGCGGCTCGAGGGCGAGCGGCTCCCCCCGCGCGAGCTCAAGGACCCCCGCGCGGAATTCGAGGCCGACTACCTGCGCGAGCAGGCGGGGCAGAAGCTGAATTGACCGAATTCCCACCCGCCCTGAGCTTGTCGAAGGGCTGCACTTCTCTTCACAGCGCGAGGCTCCGAATAAGGACAGTGCTTCGACAAGCTCAGCACGAACGGACTTCTATTCTCTAGAGCCTCAGCCCCGCGCGCCCCGCGATCTCTGTCGCGAATTGCAGCGCGGTGCGGCCCGAGCGATTGCCGCGCTGGATCGCGAAGGCCATCGCCTCCTCCGCGTCGAAGCCGAGGCCCAGCGGCGCAAGGTATCCGGCGACAACCGCGAGATAGGTTTCCTTGTCCGCCGGGTGGAACCCCAGCGTCAGCCCGAAGCGGTCGGCGAGCGCCAGCGCATCGTCCCGCTCGTCGCGTTCGTGGAGCGCCGCGCTGGTGTCCTCGCGTTCGACGATCGCGCGGCGGTTGGCAGTGACGGCGAGGCGGATCTGCGCCGGGCGCGGGGCGACGCCGCCGTCGAGCAGGCTTCTGAGCGCCAGCATCTCCGCCCGCCCGTCGGCGCCGAAGCCGAGGTCGTCGATGAACAGCAGAAAGGCGCGCGGCTGCTCCGCCAGTGCCGCTATCAGCGCGAGGAAGGTCGGCAAGGTGCGGGGCGCGAGCTGGACCAGCGCCAGCGCGCCGGTCTCCTTCTGCACGTCGGCGACTGAGGCGCGCACCAGCGCCGACTTGCCCATCCCGCGCGCGCCCCACAGCAGCACGTCATGCGCCGCCGCGCCGTTCGCGAGCCGGGCGCAATTGTCGCGCAGCGCGCGGGCTTGCGCTTCCACCCCGAGCAGGCGCCCCAGCGGAAGCGCGTCGATCACCGGCACCGCGCGCGCGTGCCGACCCTCCCAGACATAGGCCGGGGCGGCGAGCCAGTCGGTCGGCGGCGGAGGCGGGGGCGCGATCCGCTCGAGCGCGGCGGCAATCCGCTCCAGCTCGCCCCCTTCGCTCATGTCAGCCGACCAGCGCTTCGGCGGGAAGCGCGTAAAGGAGGTCGGCCCCGGCCGTGGCAGAAGCTTCGAGCCCTGCCGCTTCGGGGACGATGCGATCGAGGAAGAAGCGCACCGTCACCGGCTTGGTCGCGGCGAGCTCGGGCGCGGCCCCGGCGGCGACCGCCGCGGCCTGCTTCGTCAGCTGCCACCCGGCAACCGCGACGGCGGCCATCGTGCAGAAAGGCACGCTTCCCGCGAGCCGGTCATCGAGGCTTGCCTCATCCTGCATCCACAGCGCCACGCGGGCGCAGTCCCGCGCCAAGGCGCACAGCGCCGGCTCTTCGGCGGCTTCGCGGGCGATAGTGTCGAACAGCGCCACAATCGCCTCGCCGCCGTCCAATCCGAGCTTGCGGGTGACGAGGTCGGCGGCCTGGATGCCGTTGGTGCCCTCGTAGATCGGGGCGATGCGCGAATCCCGCCAGTGCTGGGCCGCGCCGGTCTCCTCGACAAAGCCCATGCCGCCGTGGATCTGGATGCCGAGCCCTGAGACCTCCACGCCGACATCGGTGCCCCAGGCCTTGATCAGCGGCACGACGATCTCGCCGCGCGCCTTTGCCGCCTCGTCGCCGAGGTTGCCGCGGTCGACCTGCCCCGCGCAGTAGTAGAGCAGCGCGCGCACGCCTTCGGTGAGCGCCTTCATCCGCAGGATCATCCGGCGCACATCGGGGTGCTCGATGATCGCCACGGGGGTCTTGTCGGGCGATCCCGCGCGGGCCGACTGCACCCGGTCGCGGGCATAGGCGAGCGCCTGCTGGGTCGCCCGCTCGGCGATCTGCGCGCCCTGGTTGCCGACATTGATCCGCGCGTTGTTCATCATCGTGAACATCGCCGCGAGCCCCTTGTTGGGCGCGCCGACGAGCTCGCCGATGCACTCGCCGTTGTCCCCGTAGCTCATCACGCAGGTCGGCGAGGCGTTGATGCCGAGCTTGTGTTCGAGGCTGACGCAGCGAAGGTCGTTTTTCGGGCCGAGGCTGCCGTCGGCGTTGACGTGATACTTGGGCACCACGAACAGCGAGATCCCGCGCGATCCCTCGGGCGCGCCGGGGAGGCGGGCGAGGACGAGGTGGATGATGTTCGAGGCGAGGTCATGCTCGCCCCAGGTGATGTAGATCTTCTGGCCGGTGATCCGGTACTTGCCCGCGTGCTCGCCGTCCTCGATGAGTTCCGCTGTCGAGCGCAGCGCGCCGACATCGCTCCCGGCGGCGGGCTCGGTGAGGTTCATCGTGCCCGACCACTCGCCGCTCACCAGCTTGGGAAGGTACATCGCCTGTTGCGCTGGCGAGCCGTGGTGTTCGAGCGCCTCGATCGCGCCAACGCTCAGCATCGGGAGCAGAGTGAAGGCCATGTTTGCCGCGCCGAGGTTTTCCAGCACGTTGCAGGCGAGGGTGAAGGGCAGGCCCTGCCCCCCATGCGCGACCGGCGAGGCGATGGCGTTCCAGCCCTGCTCGACATAGGCGCGGTAGGCGGCCGCGAAGCCCTCGGGCAGGCGCACCACGCCGTTCTCGAGTTTCGCGCCCTCGAGGTCGCCGATCCGGTTCAGCGGCGCGAACTCGCCGGCGGCGAACTGGCCGACGCCTTCGACGATGGCCTCGACGAGGTCGGGCTCGGCATGGGCGAAGCGCTCGGTCTGCGCCAGCTCGTCGATCCCGGCATTGATGCGGATGGCGAGCAGCTGGTCGGCGGTCGGCGGGGTGAAGGGGGTCACGTGGGAAGTCCTCGAGGTCAGGGAAGCGGCCCGCTCTTGGCAGGGCGGGCAAACGAATATAGCGCCGGGCCATGAGCGGCAAGGACGTTACGGAAGTGCGGCTGGCGGACGCCGTGGGGATCGCCGCGGCGGCGCGTTGCCTCGAATCGGGCGGGCTCGTCGCGGTGCCGACCGAGACGGTTTACGGGCTCGCCGCCCGCGCCGACAGTGCCGAGGCGGTGGCGCGGATCTATGCCGCGAAGGGCCGCCCGGACTTCAACCCGCTGATCGTCCATGTCGCCGGGCTCGCGCAGGCGGAGCATTACGCCATCATCTCCCCCGAGGCCCGCGCGCTGGCCGAGGCGCATTGGCCCGGGCCGCTGACGCTGGTGCTGCCGCGCCGCCCCGACGCCGCACTCGCCGCCGCGGTGACGGCGGGGCTGCCGACCGTCGCCCTGCGCGCGCCCGCGCACCCGGCGATGCGCGCGCTGCTCGAGAGCGTCGCCTTTCCTCTCGCCGCGCCCTCGGCCAACCGCAGCGGCTTCATCAGCCCGACCACCGCCGCTCACGTGCTCGCTTCGCTCGACGGGCGGATCGACATGGTGCTCGACGGCGGGGCGACGCGCGCGGGGGTGGAATCGACCATCGTCGCGGTGCGCGCCGACGGCACCGTGGAGGAGCTGCGCCCGGGCCCGCTCGCGATCGGCTCACAGAGTGGCGGAGGGGCCATCGAGGCTCCGGGCCAGCTCGCCAGCCACTATGCGCCGGGCAAGCCGGTGCGGCTCAACGCCGCGGAGGCAGAACCGGACGAGTTCCACATCGGCTTCGGCGCTGTCGCGGGCGACATCACGCTGTCGGAGAGCGGTGACGTCGCCGAGGCCGCCGCGCGCCTCTACGCCGCGCTCCACGAAGCGGCCCGCGCCCCTCAGCCGCGCATCGCGGTCGCGCCGGTGCCGGAGGAGGGCGTGGGCCGCGCGATCAACGACCGGCTGCGGCGCGCGGCGGCCTAGTCCGGGCGCTCTTCGGCGGAGAGCGCTTCCCACTCGGCCTTGATCGCCTGGGCCTTGGCGCAGGCCTCGTCGTCGCCGTCGCCGCAGCGCTCGATCTCTCGATCGTAATCGCGCGCAAGCTTGCCGATCCGCTCCTCGCGCTGGCGGATCGCGCGGCCGCGCTTTTCGTCGGCCTCGGACTGGCTGGTAGTGGCGGCGTCGACCCCCTTGCTCACCGCCTTGACCGGCAGCGTCACGACGTCGACTGCCGCGCGGGCAAGGCATCCCTGGAGAGCGACAAGGGCGAGCCCGAGGGCGAGGAGGCGCGGTACGGTCATCGCGCGAGTGTCACCCGCGCACGGCCGGAAGGCAATCCGTTATTGCGCAGGGGGCGCGATCGTGCCCGTCGCCCCCGCGGGGCTGCACGTCAGCGTGCCCGAGCCGAAGGCGTTGACGGTGCACTTGGCGGTGCCGGTGACCTTCACGTCGCCCGCGCCGCCGATATTCGCCTCGACCGTGCCGTCCGAGGCGAAGGCGACGTCGCCGCTGCCGCCGATCGACACCTCGGCCTTGTCGGCCTTCAACTGCGGCATGACGATCTTACCGCTCCCGCCGATCAGGACCTCGAGCGCCTTGGCGGTGCCGGCGCCCTGCACCGTGCCGCTGCCGCCGATGTTGATCTCGAGCTTCTCGGCGGCCACCTTGCCGAACTCGACCGTGCCGCTCCCGCCTATGTTGATCGCCGCGGTGCTGGCGAGCGCCGGGGTCTTCACCGTGCCGGAACCGCCGATCACGATCTGTTTCGGCGCAGGCATCGTGACGCGGATCACCGCACTGCTCTCGCCGGTCCAGCCCTTCTCGCGGCTCACGGCGATGACCTCCTTGTCGCGCACGAAGCGCAGCGAATCGGTATCCGCGCCCTCGACCTTGAGCGAGAAGGTGTTGCCTTCGGTGACCACCACGGTGTCGCCGGAGCCGAGGATGACGTCGGTGGGCGGCGGCCCCGCGATCTCGACCTCCGACAGCGGCACGCCCTTCTCGCCGTTGATTTCGACATCCCCGTCGAGACATCCCCCGAGCATCAGGGTGAGGGCGGCGAGCGTGCCGGGCGCGAGACGGCGGAGGTCGGGGCGGATCATGCGGAGTCTCCCTCAGGCGGGTTGGCGTATTGCTAATGTAATACACCGCAGTCCGCGGCGCAAGCGCTCGGGCACAAGCAAAAAGGGCCGCCCCGCGGGGCAGCCCTTCCTGTTCGCTTTAGCGCGGAGAAGCCTCAGGCTTCCTCGGGGCTCTCGTAATATTGCGGCGCGTGCTCGCGCAGCACGTCGAGGATCTTGCCGAGCGCGGTGGGCTCGTCGGTTTCCTCCATCGCCGCCAGTTCGCGGGCGAGGCGGCTCGAGGCGGCCTCGAAGATCTGCCGCTCGGAATAGGACTGCTCGGGCTGGTCTTCCGGGCGGAACAGGTCGCGGGTCACCTCGGCGATCGAGACGAGGTCGCCCGAGTTGATCTTCGCCTCGTATTCCTGCGCGCGGCGCGACCACATGGTGCGCTTCACCTTGGGCTTGCCCTTGAGGGTCTCCATGGCCTGCTTGAGCGTCTTGTCCGACGACAGCTTGCGCATCCCGATGGCTTCGACCTTGTTGACCGGCACGCGCAGGGTCATGCGCTCCTTCTCGAACCGCAGAACGTAGAGTTCGAGCTGCATTCCGGCGATCTCCTCCTTCTGGAGTTCGACCACCCGGCCGACGCCGTGCTTGGGGTAGACAACATAATCGCCGACGGTGAATGCGTTCGCGGTGCTTGCCATGCACGTTCCTTTCAATCGGCCGATCCGGGCAACGGAGAGAGGGACGGCTGACCCGGCGGCGCGACCCTACCCCTCACGAGGCGTGCGCCGGGTGCGGAACGTCCAGTTGGGGGGTTGCTGGTGTCGGGCCTTCCTAGGTTTTCAACGCTGCGCGAGCCTCGGCTCTGCGCGGTCGGGACATCATATAACACGCCTGCAACAAAATTGCGAGTCGCTGATTGCGGGCATCTGCGGAGTTTCACATCTGCGAGAAGCCGCAGGAATGTCAGTCCCCGTCGCCGGGCGCGTCGCTGAAGTACTTCTCGAACTTGCCCTTCTCGCCCTTGTGCGCGTCGGCATCCTCGGGCGGGGCCTTCTGGCTGGTGATGTTGGGCCACACGGCGGAGAACTTGGTGTTCAGCTCCAGCCACTTCTCGAGACCGTCCTCGGTATCGGGGAGAATCGCCTCGGCCGGGCATTCCGGCTCGCACACGCCGCAATCGATGCATTCGCTGGGGTTGATCACCAGCATGTTCTCGCCCTCGTAGAAACAGTCGACCGGGCACACTTCCACGCAGTCGGTGTACTTGCACTTGATGCAGTCTTCGGTGACGACGTAAGTCATTGCGGCTCTTTCACGAGATGTCTTCGGGATCGGGCGGCCCCGCGCCCGGCACAGGCGATGCGCCTATGGTGATTTGCCCTTTAGGGTCAAGAGGTGCCCCGTCAACCTCCCGATAATGCGAAAGCGCCTCGGCGGGCGACCCGCGCCGCGCCGGGAGCGCGAGGAGCTCGATCACCCGCACCCGGCTGCCGAGCGCGAGTGTCAGCACGTCGCCGATCCGCACCCCTTCCGAGCCGCGCGTGACGTGCTGCCGGTTGCGCCGCACCGCGCGGGCCGCGATCAGCGCATCGGCGGCGGAGCGGGTGCGGGCGAAGCGCAGGTAGACCAGCAGCCGGTCGATCCGGATCGAGCCTCCCGCCGCCGCCGCGCTCATCCCTTGAGCAGGTCCGCCAGCTTGTCGAAGGCCCCGCCGGCGCGCGCCGGACCGGTGTCGACGGGGGGTCTGGAGGGGGTGTGCGAGGGTCTTGGGCCCCGCTTCTTGCCGTCAAGCGGGGGTCTGGAGGGGGTCTGGACACCCCCTGGAGCGGGCTTGCCGCGACGCTCCTTGCGTTCGCCGCCCTGTTCGGCGCGTCCCTTGCCGTGCTGTTGGCGACGATCGGGGCGATCGCCACGGCGGTCCTCCTTCTCGTCCGGGCGGCGCGGGCGCCAGAACCAGCGGTCGGGCGCGGGCGGGCCGAAGGCGCCCTCGACGAGCGGCCGGGCGCGGTCGCAGCGGAATCCGGCGCTGCCCAGCAGGCGGCGCGCGTTGTCGGCCTCGAGCCCGACGGACACGGCGAGCGCAAGGTCGAGCCGGAAGGGACGGTTGCGCTCCTTTGGATGCGCCTCGGCGACCTTGGCCCGCGCATCGAAGGCGGCGCGGAAAATCTTCTCGGCGAGGTCGATGCGGATCGCCTGCGAGCCGGCATAGCGGTAGCCCGCGGGCAGGCGCCCCTTCGCCCAGCTCCCCTCGGCGAGCACCGGCAGCATCGCCTCCTGCACCGGACGCGGGTCGAGGCCCAATGCGTGGAGCAGGCGGCGCGGGGCGGGCTTCAGCAGCGGCGCATCGAAGATGTCGAGCGCGCCGAAGGTCACCCCGAGCTTCCTCAGGTAGGGCCGCATTTCCTTGGGGAGATTCTCCAACCCCGCGTCCTCGCGGGAGATCACGCCGCGCGCCTCGATGAGGGTAATGACCAGCGCCCGCGCCTGCGAGCCGGCGGCGGGATCGCGCGCCGCCTCGGCGAGCTTGCGCAGCGGCTCGAGCGGTTCGAGCTCCTTCTCGAGCCATGCGGCGAGCCCCGCCTCGAGCCGCGCCTTGGCGGCATCGGGAACCAGCGCGAGGTCGCGGGTCAGGGCGAGCCGGGGCGTGCCGAAATGCCCCGCGCCGGGCTGGCCGGGGAAGGTGATCTCGGCGAGTGCACGACCTTGCCAGCGGATCGCGCCGCCGGAAATCTCCAGCTCGGAGAGCCCCTGCGCGAGCAGCCACTCCGCGCGGCTCTCTAGCAGCGCCGGCAGCGCCTTCTCCCCCGCGGCGAGCAGCATCCGCCGGTCTGCCACCCCGGCCGAGGGGTCGACATGGAAGCGGAAGCCCTCGAGCCGGCCGATCGACTCCCCCTCCACCGTGAGGTGCCCGTCGGGTTCGAGCGTGACGGGCAGCGCGCCCGCGTCCTGCCCCAGCGATTTCATCAAGAGTGTCGTCCTTCGGTTCACGAAGCGCTCGGTGAGCCGCGCGTGCAGCGCATCCGAGAGCTTCGCCTCGACCGCGCGCGCCCGCGCGGCCATTTCGTCACGCGCCAGCACCCAGTCGGGCCGCTGGCAGATATAGGCCCAGCTGCGAATCGCCGCGATCCGCCCTTGCAGCGTGTCGATGTCGCCCTGCATCCGGTCAAGCTCGGCGATGCGCGCGGCGACGAAATCGGCGCCGATGTAACCGCCCTGCAAGTCGTCCCACAGCCGCGCGACGAAGCGCGCGTGCTGTTCGACGCCCAGCGAGCGGAAGTCGGGAAGCGAGCAGGCCTCCCAGAAGCGCCGGACCGCGCCCGGCCCCTTGACCGTGTCGGCGATCGGGTCGGCGGCGAGGCGCTTGAGCACCGCGAGGTCGATCGCCTCGGGGGCGGGCTTCAGCACCTCCTGCGCGGGGCGGTCTTCCAGATCAGCGATCAGGGTGCCGAGCGTATCGAAGCGCGGGTCGGCATCGCGCCAGAACAGGTGGGTTAGAGGGGCGAAACGGTGCTCCTCGATCGCGTAGACTTCCTCGTCGGTGAAGGCGAGCGGCTCCCCGTCCCCCTTGGCCATGCCGGAGAGCGTGCCGAAGGTGCCGTCACGCTGGTGCCGCCCGGCGCGCCCGGCGATCTGCGCCATTTCCGAAGGCGTGAGGCGGCGCTTCCTCCTCCCGTCGAATTTCGAGAGCGAGGCGAAGGCGACATGGTCGAGATCGAGGTTGAGCCCCATCCCGATCGCGTCGGTGGCGACGATGTAGTCGACCTCGCCCGCCTGGAACATCGCGACCTGCTTGTTGCGCGTCTCGGGCGAGAGCGCGCCCATCACCACCGCCGCGCCGCCGCGGAACCGCCGCAAGGCCTCGGCCATCGCGTAGACCTGCTCGACGCTGAAGGCGACCACCGCCGAGCGCCGGGGCAGGCGCGAGAGCTTGCAGATCCCCGCGTGGGAGAGCGTCGAGAAGCGCGGGCGGCTGGTGATCTCGGCCTTGGGTATCAGCGCCTTCACCATCGGCTCGAGCGTCGCCGAGCCGAGGATCATCGTCTCCTCGCGCCCGCGCGCGTGGAGCAGCCGGTCGGTGAAGATGTGCCCGCGCTCCGGGTCCGCGCCGAGCTGCGCCTCGTCCAGAGCGACGAAGGCGTGCTGGCCGGCGGTGCGGGGCATGGCCTCCGCGGTGCACAGGAAATAGCGCGCGTCCGGCGGCTCGATCCGCTCCTCGCCGGTGATCAGCGCGACCTGCTTGTCACCCTTGATCGCGCGCACCCGGCCATAGACCTCGCGCGCCAGCAGGCGCAGCGGGAAGCCCATCATGCCCGAGGAATGCCCGCACATCCGCTCGATCGCGAGGTGGGTCTTGCCGGTGTTGGTGGGACCGAGCACGGCGCGCACGCGGGCGGCGTCGACGGGGCGGGAAGGGGGGGACAGGGGCACGATGCCGGGGGTTCTGTCAGGCTTGGCGCGGGGGAGCAAGCGGATGCGTTGGCAACGGGCGCAGCGGCCCGGATCGGCTTGTCGCACGCGGGACGCGGCTGGTCGCTGGTTAAGCCCGCATTTACTTTGTTCTGGCAGGCAATTGCTCCAAGGGTGCCCGGGGGCAAGCGGCCGGGACCGCCCGGCGTGTCACCGCTTCGGGGCAGCAATGTTGAATTCAGCGCCAAAAGTGACCGACGGGACCCGCCCGGACGAGACTGCGTCCGCGGCCGATGCCGCGACGGCGCTGGTGCCCGCCTGGCCGGTGCCCCCGCATCTCGCCGCCGGACCGCAGCAGCCGCTCGACCCGCAATTCGCGCGCGGGCTCGCCCCCTACCTTATGAACGCGCGCAAGCTCGCCCCGCCGACCCGGGCGGACGAGGCGAAACGCAAGGCGCACGAGCGGCTCGAGGCGCTCGGCGCGCGCTACGATGTGTGGCGCGGCGCCGCCTCGGCGTGGTTCGCGAAGCTCGACCTCGCCCCCGACCTTGCCGAGGATATCGGCAGCCGCCGCTGGCTGCGCGGGCTCGGCACGATGGTGGCCTTGGGCGCGGTGGCGCTGGCGGCGTGGCCCGACATGACCCCGCTCGAAGCGCGGCCCGCCATGCCGACCGGCGAGGCGGTGCAGGACGAGCTGCGCAGCCAGATGATCCTGCCGCTCGCCCTGGGCGCCGACTCGGGCCGCCGGATGGGGCCGACCCCCGCGGTGATCCCCCTGAAAAGCGCGCCCGAGCGGCCGCAGATCCAGCTCGTCGTGACCCTCGCGCCGGGCGACAGCTTCGCCGCGATGCTGCGCCGTGCGGGCGTGGCCGGGGACGACATCGACCGTGCCGCCGCGCTGATCGGCCAGGCGGTGGCGGTCGGCGACATCGCGAGCGGCACGCAGATGGACCTCGTGCTCGGCCGCCGCCCCGCACCCGGGGTGCCGCGCCCGCTCGACAGTCTCGCCTTCCGCGCGCGCTTCGACCTCGCGCTCGAGCTGACCCGCCCGGGGGTGGGCGAGGTCAACCCCGACGGCACCCCGGTGGTCCCGAGCGGCCCGCTGGCGCTGATCCGCAACCCGATCCGCGTCGACGAGACCCCGCTCCGGGTGCGCGGGATCGTCGGCACCAGCCTCTACCGCTCGATGCGCGCCGCGGGCGTCCCGGCGAGCGCGGTGCAGGATTACCTCAAGGCGCTCGACGCGCAGATCGACATGGAGCGCGAGGTCCGCCCGACCGACGAGTTCGACATCATCATCGCCTACCGCCGCGCCGCGACCGGCGAGCGGCAGGCGGGTCAGTTGCTCTACGCCGGGGTCGACCGCGGCGGGCGGCCCAAGACCCAGCTGATGCGCTGGGGCAGCGACGGGCGCTTCTACGAGGCCTCGGGCGTGGGCGAGCAGCGCCGCGGGCTGCTCGCGCCGGTGCCGGGCGCACTGACCTCGGGCTTCGGGATGCGCCGCCACCCTATCCTCGGCTACATGCGGATGCACGCCGGGATCGACTTCCGCGCCGCCTGGGGTACGCCGATCGTGGCGGTGAGCGACGGGCGCGTCTCGAGCGCGGGCCGCGCCGGCGGCTGCGGCATCGCGGTGCGGCTCGAACATGGCGGCGGGCTGTCGACCCGCTATTGCCACATGAGCCGCATGGCGGTCGCCCCCGGAATGTCGGTGCGGCGCGGGCAGGTGATCGGCTATGTCGGCTCGACCGGTCTCTCGACCGGCCCGCACCTCCACTACGAGATGTATCGCGGCGGCCGGATGGTGAACCCGGCGAGCGTGCAGTTCGTCAGCCGCGCGCTGCTCTCGGGCACCCAGCTGATCGATTTCCAGCGCCAGCTCATCAAGCTGAAGCAGGTCGAGGTCGGCAAGGCGCTCGAAGAGCTCGCCCCCGAGCCCGGCGAGGTCAAGGCGCCGGTGCGCGAGATCCAGAAGGTCGATCTCGGCGCGAAAGCGGGCGCGCGGCCGCTCGCCGGGAAGGTCCCGCTGTAAGCAGCGCTTGTCGTCCAGCCGCGTTTGCGCCACATCCGGGCGCATGACCGGACACTATCCCAACACCCGCCTGCGCCGCACCCGCGCCCACGGCTGGAGCCGCGCGCTGCACCGCGAGACCCTCGTCAGCCCTTCCGACCTGATCTGGCCGCTGTTCGTCACCTCGGGCAAGGGCGTGGAGGAGCCGATCCCGACCCTCCCCGGCGTGTCGCGCTGGTCGGTCGACGGGATCGTTGCCCGGGCGAGGGAGGCGGTCGCGCTCGGCATCCCGGTGGTCGCGCTGTTCCCCAACACCCCGCGCGAGCTGCGCTCGGACGACGGGGCCGAGGCGCACAATCCCGACAACCTGATGTGCCAGGCGATCAAGGCGATCAAGGACGCCTGCGGGAACGACCTCGGGGTGCTGACCGACGTCGCGCTCGACCCCTATACGAGCCACGGGCAGGACGGGCTGGTCGACGAGACCGGCTACGTGGTCAATGACGATACCGTCGCGGTGCTGGTCGACCAGGCGGTCAACCAGGCCAACGCGGGGGCGGACATCATCGCGCCATCCGACATGATGGACGGCCGCATCCACGCCATCCGCCGCGCGCTCGAGATGAACGCGCATCCCAACGTCCAGATCATGTCCTACGCCGCCAAGTATGCGAGCGCCTTCTACGGCCCGTTCCGCGACGCGGTCGGCAGCGGGGGCCTGCTCAAGGGCGACAAGAAGGCCTACCAGATGGACCCCGCCAACGCCGACGAGGCGATGCGCGAGGTCGCGCTCGACATTGCCGAGGGCGCGGACAGCGTGATGGTCAAGCCCGGCCTTGCCTATCTCGACATCATCTACCGGGTGAAGGCGCGCTTCGACGTGCCGGTCTTCGCCTATCAGGTCTCCGGCGAATACGCGATGATCGAGGCCGCGCAGGCCGCCGGGATCGGTGACCGCGATGCGCTGCTGATGGAAAAGCTGATCGCCTTCAAGCGCGCGGGCTGTTCGGGCGTTCTGACCTACCACGCGCCCCACGCCGCGCGCCTGCTCGATGGCTGAGAGCACGCTCGCGACCGAGCGCCTGATCCTGCGCCCGCCCGCCGCCGAGGACCTCGGCTGGCTGCTCGCCGAGGTGAACACGCCCCAAGTGATGCGCCACCTCGCAGGGGTGCGGACCCCCGAACAGGTCGCGGAGAGCCTCGCCGATGACATCGCGGCCTTCGATGCGCCGGACGGGCACCGGCGATGGACGGTGTGGCTGGCTGACGACGCGACCCGGGTCGGCCGGGTCGGCCTGTTCCACGTCCGCTCGCCCGCCGCGCCGCCGGTGCTGCAAGGCCAGCGCGAGATCGGCTGGACCTTCGCCGAGGCGCATTGGGGCCAGGGCTATGCGACCGAGGCGGCGCGGGCGGTGATCGTCCATGCCTTTGCCGCGCTCCGCCTGCCGGTGCTGTGGTCGCAGACGAGCGACTCCAACGCCGCGTCGACCCGGATGATGCGGCGCCTCGGCTTCACGCCGCGTCCCGAGCTCGGCTATGTCGATCCCGACTACCCTCCGCAAGACAACCCCACCACCGTCTGGTCGATGGACGCCCCTGCATGACCGAGTTCCGCCACGACACCGCCCGCCTGACCCTGCGCGACTGGCGCGAGGCGGACTGGGCGCTTTTCTGGGAGGGCACCAACACGCCCGCCGTGATGCGCTGGCTCGGCGGGGTGATGGACGAGGCGGGCATGGCAGCGGCGCGGGCGCGGGTCGAGGCCTATCACGCCGAGCACGGCCACACCTTCTGGGTGGTCGAGCGCCGGGAGGACCGCGCGGTGCTCGGCTTCTGCGGCTTGAAGCGCTCGAACCAGCCGGGCGGGCCGCAGGGGATGATGGAAGTCGGCTGGCGGCTGCGCGAGGATGCCTGGGGGCAGGGCTATGCCAGAGAAGCCGCTGCGGCCGCGCTCGACCTCGCCTTCGGTCGCTTCGGGGCGGAGGAGGTGATCGCGCTGACGGTTGAGCGCAACGCGCCGAGCTGGGGCCTGATGGTGCGGCTCGGCATGGAGCGGCGCGCGGACCTCGATTTCGGCAGCCCGGACTTCGATCCGGAGAACCCGGTGATCATCGCCTATTCCATCACCCGCGAGGCCTGGCTGGCGCACGGGCCGACGTCGTGACCGCAACCGTGCTCACCACCGCGCGCCTGCGGCTGCGGCAGATCGGCGCGGAAGACCTCGATGCGCACATGGCGCTGCTCAACACCCCCGCGGTGATGCGGCACCTCGGCGGGGTGCAGCCGCGCGCGGTGATCGCCGCCAAGCACGAGGCCGCGCGCGCCGGATTCGCCGCGGAGGGCTTCGGCTTCATGATGATCGAGGAGCGCGCGACCGGCGAATCCGTCGGCCATTGCGGGATGCGGCGCGTCGCCCACCCGCTCGCGCCCAATCCCGAGGACCACGAGATCGGCTGGCTGGTGCGCGAGGACCGCTGGCGCCGGGGCTATGCCGAGGAAGCGATGCGCGCGGTGATCGACTGGGGTTTCGCGGTCCACGCCGCGCCCCGGATCGTCGCGCTCACCTGCGCGGCGAATGTCGGCAGCTGGCGGCTGATGGCAAAACTGGGCATGACCCGCCGCCCCGAGCTTGATTTCACCGACCCCGCGATGCCACCCGAGGCGAACCCGACGATCCAGTACGCGATCACCCGCTCAGAATGGGAAGCTCAGCGATGACCGAGCCAGCCGAGCCGCAGGCCGCGACCACCGCCTCACCGCGTCGCTGGCTGTTCGCGGTGACGATCCTGACGGGGAGCTTCCTCCTGTTCCTCGTCCAGCCGCTGGTCGCGCGCATGGCCCTGCCCCGGCTGGGCGGCGCGCCCAACGTCTGGAACAGCGCGATGCTGGTCTACCAGGCGCTGTTGCTCGGCGGCTATGCCTATGCGCACCTCCTCTCGCGCCTCGCGGTCGCGCGGCAGGCGATGATCCACCTCGCGCTGCTGCTGCTTGCCGCGCTGACCCTGCCGATCGCGCTGCCCGACATCGCTCCGCCCGAAGCGGGGAGCGAGGCGTGGTGGGTGCCGTACCTGTTCCTGCTCACCATCGGGCCGCTGTTCTTCGTCGTCTCCGCGCAGGCGCCGCTGATGCAGGGCTGGTTCGCCGCGCACCCCCGGGCGGGCGATCCCTATCCGCTCTACGCCGCCTCGAACCTCGGGAGCTTTGCCGGGCTGCTCGCCTATCCGCTGCTCGCCGAGCCGTTGCTGCCGATCGGGGCGCAGAGCGGGGCCTGGGCGGCCGGCTACGCCGCGCTGGTGGTGCTGGTCGCGCTTGCCGCGCTTGCCCGGCGCGGCAGCCCGGCGCCTGCGCCGCTCGAGACCGCCGAAGCCGCAGGCGAGGCGCCCCCCTCCACCCGCCGCATCGCGCTGTGGCTGGCGCTCGCCGCGGTGCCCTCGGGGCTGATGCTCTCGACCACCACCCACCTCACCACCGACATCTTCGCGATGCCGCTCCTCTGGGTGATCCCGCTCGGGCTCTACCTCCTGTCCTTCTCGATCGCCTTCGCCGAGAGCCGCCGCCTTGCGAACGCGATCACGGCGGCCGCGCCGGTGGTGCTCGCCGCCGGGGGCGCGCTGGCGATGCTCGGGACGGTCGGCGCGAGCATGGTCGCAGTCGCGGCGAGCCTCATCATGCTGTTCGTCGTCTCGGTGACGCTGCACGCGCACCTTTACGAGAAACGCCCGGCCCCGGCTCGGCTCACCCAGTTCTATCTCGTCATGTCCGCAGGGGGTGTGCTCGGCGGGCTGTTCACCGCGCTGATCGCGCCGCTGGTGTTCGACTGGACGTGGGAGCACCCGCTGCTGATCCTCGCGGCGGCCGCGCTGCTGCCGCTCGGTTCATGGAGCGGCAGGCTCGGCCAGCTGTTCAAGAGCCCCGACGGGTTCCGGATGGCGGTGATCCTGCTCCTGTTCCTCGTCTTCGTCGGCAGCCTCGCCTTCCGCGGCGAATTGCTGGAGGATCCGAAGTGGAGCGCGCTCGACATCGCCGCCTTCCTCCTGCTGATCGCCGCCACCGCGCTGCTCGCCGCGCGGCGGTGGAGCTATGTCGCCGCCTGCGCCGCGCTGATCGCGGCGCTGGGCGCGATGTCGCAGATGCAGACCAGCCTCGAGGGCGCGCGCAGCCGCAGCTATTTCGGCATCTACACCGTCAGCGCCAAGCCCGGGTTCGAGCGCCGCCTCCAGCACGGCACCACGCTGCACGGGGTGCAGCGCCTCGACGCCGGGCATGAACTCGATGCGACCAGCTACTACGGCCGCACCTCGGGCGTGGGGCTGACCCTGAGCGCCGCCGGGCAGCTCTACGGGCCGCAGGCGAGGATCGGCGTCGTCGGCCTCGGGGTCGGCACGCTCGCCTGTTACCGCGAGCCGGGGCAGGCCTGGACCTTCTTCGAGATCGACCCTGCGGTGCTCGCCTACTCGCAGGCGCGCCGGTTCACCTTCATGGACCGCTGCGCGCCCAAGGCCCCGGTCATCATCGGCGACGCGCGGCTGAAGCTCGAGGAGCTCCCCGACGACAGCTTCGACATCCTCGTGGTCGACGCCTTCTCCTCGGACGCGATCCCGCTGCACCTCATGACCGAGGAGGCGCAGGCGGTCTATTTCCGCAAGCTGTCCCCCCGCGGCCTGCTGGTGATCCACATCTCCAACCGCTTCATCACCTTGGAGCCGGTGCTCGCCGCGCTGGCCCGCGAGAGGGGGCTCGCGGCGGCGATCCGGCCCGACCGGCCGAAGGACGCGCCCCACCTCGCCGCGTCCGACTGGGTGGTGCTGTCGCGCGATCCGAAGCAGCTTGCCGCGCTCACCGTTACCGGCGGCTGGCGCCCGCTCGGGGCCCCGGCGACGAGCGTGTGGCGCGACGACTACGCCTCGATCCTGCCCCAGATCATCTGGTCGAACTTCCTCTAGAGGAGCCTCCCATGAGCAACCGCCCCTCCCGACGACCGGGCGTCAACATCGTCCCGATCCACGGCAAGACCCCGCAGATCCACGAGAGCGCCTTCATCGCGCCCGGCGTGACGATCATCGGCGACGTGACGATCGGGGCGGGCTCCTCGGTCTGGTACAACTGCGTGCTGCGCGCCGACGTCTCGCGGATCGTGATCGGCGAGCGCACCAACGTGCAGGACGGGAGCGTCCTCCACTGCGACCCGCCGCGCCCCGGCGATCCCGACGGCTCGCCCCTCATCATCGGCGACGACGTGCTGATCGGGCACATGGCGATGGTGCACGGCTGCACGATCCACGACCGCGGCTTCGTCGGCCTCGGCGCGATCGTCATGAACAAGGCGGTGATCGGCAGCGACGCGATGCTCGCGGCGGGCGCGATGCTCACCGAGGGCAAGGTGATGGAACCGCGCGAGCTGTGGGGCGGCCGCCCGGCGAGGAAGATGCGCGACCTCGACGATGCCGCGATCATGGGGATGCGGATCGGCACCGCGCATTATGCCGAGAACGCGAAGCACCATGCCGCAGCGGTGGCGGCGGCGCTGGGCTGATGGCGCGCGCGCCGGCGGCGCTGCCCGATCCCGAGCATCTGAAGGCGCGGCTCGACGCCGGGGGGCGTCTCGCCGTGAAGGTCACGCCCGGTGCGCGCGAGGAGAGCGTGACGCTCACCGAGGCGGAGGTGCTGGTGAAGGTGCGTGCCCCCGCCGACAAGGGTGCGGCGAACGACGCGGTGCTGGCGGTGGTGGCGCGGGCGCTCGGGCTGGCGCCCTCGCGGGTGAGGCTGGTGCGGGGCGGAACGTCGCGGCAGAAGCTGTTGCAGGTCGCGCCCAACTAGCGCTCGACCCTGAAGGCGAACCCCCACAGCACGAGCGCGGCGAGGAAGGCCGCAGCGGCAGCGAGCAGCGGCGACACGAGGCAAAGGCCCCCGCCAGCGGCCGCGCCCATCGCGAGCGCGCTCCACAACAGGCCGTAGCCGCGGGTCGAGGGCAGGGGCCTGCCGCCGATCCGCCCCGCGATGCCCTGTCCGAAGCGCACCAGCGCGCCGGTCATGTAGGTCACGCCGACCGTCACCTCGCCGTCGCGGGCGAAGACGTTGTTGGCGAGCCCCATCGCTGCAGCCGCAAGGGCGAGGAAGGGCACCGGCCATCCGCCCGCAAGGCTCGCCGCGCCGCATCCCAGCAGCCCCGCCACCAGCCCGAGCAGCACCCGCTTGTGCCGTCCGGCAAAGCGCGGGCCGATCAGCGCGCCGGCGATCACGCCCGCAAGGAAGCACGCGATCAGCCCCAAGGGAACGAGCGCCAGCGCCGGTCGCGCGGCAAGCTCCACCCCCATGCGCGTGGTGTTGCCCGACATGAAGGAGGTGAAATAGCCTCCCGCGACCACGAAGCCGGTCGCATCGACGAGTCCTGCGAGGCCCGCAAGCCCGAGCGCGAGGCGCTGGCGGGCGGGATCGTAGCGATGCACGGCGCTCCCCCCTGCGCGGGCCTGTCCGTCAGGCGACCGGCTGCTTCATATATTGCAGCATGTAGCCGACGTAATCGATCTTTCCGAGCGGCAGGCCCTCCATGCGCAGGATCGCATAGGCCGCCATGAGGTGGAAATAGGCCTGCGGGATCGTCCAGTCGCGGCAATATTCGTGCGCGCGCATCAGGAAGCTCATCCCGTTGGGGAGGGTGAAATCGACCGCCTCGGTCGATCCCGGCCAGCTGCCCGGATCGGTCGCGGCGACCCGCGCCTTCGCGGCGGCGATGCGCGCGTGGGCGTCGGCAAAGCTCGCGATCGGGCTGTCGTCGCTCTTGTGCTCGAAGCGGCCCATCCGGGCGAGCGCGGTATCGACCTGATCGATGGTGAAGCGGATCTGGGTGTGGAGCGGGAACATGTCGGCGGCGAGCCGGGATTCGAGCAGGCCCTCGCCCTTTGCGTGGGCTTCCGCCTTGGTGACGATATGATCGAGCGTGCCGAGGACGTTGGCGAAAGTGGCAAGCGCGGCGGTGGCGTAGGACATTGATCTCTCCCGTGTGTTTCGGCCGGAGGTACGCCGCGCGTACTCGATTATCAATCCGGCTCAACCCGGTGGCGCGCCATGTGAGCGACAAAGTCGAGCTTGCCCAGCGGCACGCCCTCGCGGCGCAGCAGGGCATAGGCCATGGTCACGTGGAAGTAGAAATTGGGCAGGATCCAGTCGCGGATGTCCTCGGCCGAGGACATGACGAAGCGCACGCCGTTGGGCAGGGTCAGGTCGACGGTCGCCTCGGCGGGGGCCCACTGCGCGGGATCGCTTTCGGCAATGGTCGCGGCGATCACCGCGATCCGCGCGCGGATTTCGGCGAAGGAGGCGTAGGTCTTCGCCTCGAGCGCGACAGGGGTATTCCCGACCTGCCCGAGCGCGAGCAGCACCTGGTTCATCGCCACCCGGAACTGGAGCTCGAGCGGGAACATGTCCTCGGCGAGCCGCGCTTCGAGGACGCTGTCGGGCAGCCCCGCGTCCTCGGCCGCCGCCGCGAGTCGGTCGAGCGTGCCGAGCATGTTGGCAAAGGTGCCTTGCGCGAGTTCGGCGTAGTTCATCCCGGTTCTCCCCTCCTAATCCCTGATCAGCGCCTTGAGGCTCTCCAGCCGGTCGGCCTCGTGCGCGGGCTTGTCCCAGCGGATGCGGTGGATGCGGGGAAAGCGCATCGCGAGGCCCGACTTGTGGCGCTTGCTGGCGTGGACGCTATCGAAGGCGACCTCGAAGACCAGCTTCCTCTCCACCTCGCGCACGGGGCCGAACTTGTTCAGCGTGTTCTGCCGCACGAAGCGGTCGAGCTTCTTCAGCTCCTCGTCGGTGAAGCCGGAGTAGGCCTTGCCGACGGGAAGCAGCTCCGCCCCCGCGTCAGGGTCCCCGTCCCAGCAGCCGAAGGTGTAGTCGGAGTAGAAGCTCGACCGCTTGCCCGAGCCGCGCTGGGCATACATCAGCACGCAGTCGATCAGCAGCGGATCGCGCTTCCACTTGTACCATAGCGCGACCTTGCGGCCCGCCACGTAGGGGCTCTCCCGGTGCTTGAGCATCAGGCCTTCGATGGCCTCGTCGCGCGCGGTGTCGCGGATGCGGGCGAGGGCGGCGAAGTCCTCGGCCTCGACGAGTTGCGAGAGGTCGAAGTGGCTTTCCGGCAGGCGCGGCATCAGCGCCTCGAGAGTTGCGCGGCGCGACTTCCAGGGCGCCTCGCGCCAGTCGTGGCCCTCGAGGATCAGCACGTCGTAGAGCCGCACGAAGGCGGGGTAGTCCCTGAGCATCGCCTTGGAGACCGTCTTCCTCCCGAGCCTTTGCTGGAGCGCGTTGAAGCTCGCCGCGCCCCCGGCCTCGCCGCCTTGCGCGGAGCCGCGTACCAGCAGCTCGCCATCGAGCACCGCGTCCATCGGCAGCACCTCGAGGAGCTCGGGGAAGGTCGCCGAGATGTCGTCGCCGGAGCGCGAATAGACCCGCGTCACCCCGCCCGCGCGGACCAGTTGCACCCGGATCCCGTCCCACTTCCACTCGGCGGCGTAGTCGGCAAGGTCCACCACCCCGTCCTCGAGCGGGTGGGCGAGCATGAAGGGGCGGAAGCGCGGAGTATGCGCGAGGTCGGGCGCCTCGCCGCCATGCGCCGCCCATTGGAACAGCTCGGCATAGGGCGGGGCGAGCGCGTGCCAGTATTCCTCGACCGCCTCGACCGGCACCTCGAAGGCGAGCGCGAAGGCCGTCTTGGCCAGCCGCGCCGAGACGCCGACGCGCATCCCACCGGTGGCGAGCTTGATGAGGGCATAGCGCCCGTTGGCGTCGAGCCGATCGAGCAGGCCGGGCAGCTCGCGCGGCGCGGTCGCGCGGGTGAGCGCGGCGAGGCGCTCGACCACCTCGGTGAGGCTGAGTTCGGGCTGAGGGGCGGATTTGCGGGAGTTTGGCTCGGGCTCGGGCCAGAGCAGGCTCGCGGTCTCCGCCGTGTCGCCGACGAAATCGCGGCTCAGCGTCCACAGCACCGGGTCGACCCGCTCCATCAGCAGGTTGCGGATCGTCGAGGATTTCACCGCCGGGAAGTCGAGCCCGTCGGTCAGCGCGGCGAGCGCCCAGCCGCGGTCGGGATCGGGCGCCTCGCGCAGGTAGGCGGCGATCAGCGCGAGCTTGCGGTTGCGGCTGGTGGTGTAGACCAGCGCATCGAGCAGAGCGGCGAACGCCTCCATCAGCCGCGCGCCTGCAACGGTTCATTGCTTAGCCATACGGATCGGCTAGAGCGCGTTGCCGACACGGATGTCAGTCCGGTCAGAACCAAGGAAACCGCCACATGAAGCTTGCTCCGCTTGCCGCTCTCGGCCTCGCCCTCGCGGGTGTGCCTGCCGTCGCCCAGACCGCTCCCGCGCCGACCGCCCCGGCCGCGCCCGCTGCCGCCGCCGCCTTCACGCTCGACACCCCGATCGAGGCGCTGGTCGCCGACGAGCGCGCCAAGGCGGTGCTCCTCAAGCACCTCGGCCCGGTCGACCAGCACCCGGCTTACAACGATTTCAAGGCGCTGAGCCTCCGGACCGTCGCGCCTTTCTCGCAGGGCATGATCACCGACGAGATGCTCGCCAAGATCGAAGCGGACCTCGCCGCGATCAAGTGAGCGCCGATCCTCCCCGGAACGGGGAGGGGCACCATCCGCAGGATGGCGGAGGGGCAGGTGCGGCTTTCCGGAGAGCGGCGCCTGCCCCTCCACCGGCTGCGCCGGTCCCCCTCCCCCGGTGGGGGAGGATGTCACCGCCTCAATCATCCTCGTCCTCGTAACCGACCAGCGCCAGCGCGCGGGCACGGCGCTGCGAGAGTTCGCACCAGCGCAGCAGCGCCTCCTCGCGGCCGTGGGTGATCCAGGTCTCGAGCGGGTCGACCTCGGCGATGGTGCGGGTGAGCTCGCCCCAGTCGGCGTGGTCGGAGATCACCAGCGGCAGCTCGACCCCGCGCTGCCGGGCGCGCTGGCGGACCCGCATCCAGCCACTCGCCATCGCGGTGATAGGATCGGGCAGGCGCCGGCTCCAGCGGTCGCCCAGCGCCGAGGGCGGGGCCATGACGATGCCCCCGCGCATCTGCTCCTTGGTCGCATCGCTCACCAGCCGAAGGTCGCCGAGCGGCACGCCGTGCGCTTCGTAGAGCCGGCACATCGCCTCCATCGCGCCGTGGAGCCAGATCGTGTCCGTGTGTCCCGCCGCGCGTAGCTCCGCGATCACCCGCTGCGCCTTGCCGAGCGCATAGGCGCCGACGAGGATGCAGGAATCCGGGTTTTCGGCGCGGGCTTCGAGCAGCTTGGCGATCTCCTCGGCGATCGGCGGGTGAGTGAAGACCGGCAGGCCGAAGGTCGCCTCGGTGATGAAGATGTCGCAGGGGACGACCTCGAAGGGCGCGCAGGTCGGATCGGGGGCGCGCTTGTAATCGCCGGTGATGATGACGCGCTCGCCCGCGTGCTCGAGCAGGATCTGCGCGCTGCCGAGCACGTGGCCCGCAGGCAGGTAGGTTGCCGTCACCCCGCCGCCGATCCCGACGGTCTCGCCATACTCGACCGGCAGCGCGCCCTCGCGGGTCTGGTAGCGCAGCTCCATGATCGCGAGCGTCGCGGGGGTGGCGATGGTCTTGCCATGCCCCCCGCGCGCATGATCGGCGTGCCCGTGCGTGACGAGCGCGCGCGGCACCGGCCGAGAGGGATCGACCCAGGCGTCGGCGGGAACGATGTGGATGCCCCAGGGCTCGGGCCGGATCCAGGAGAAGGGGGCGGCGGTCATGGGGGCAATACGGGTTGAGCAGGCGGGAGGTTCCGTCCCTCCCCGTTCGCTTGCGAAGGGGGAGGTGTCGCCGCGCGGCGGTGACGGAGGGGTCAGGCGGCGCCAGAGGATTCCCCCTCCGTCAGCCCTTCGGGCTGCCACCTCCCTATTGCTTCGCAACGGGGAGGGACTTCGCCTGAGATCAGCCCTCGTCGGCTTCCGGCGCCGGGTCCTTTTCGGCCGCGGGCTTCTTCTTCGCGGCCGGCTTCTTCACCGGCTTCACCTTGGGCGGGGCCGGGGTCATCTCGAAGACGGGCTTGCCGTCCTTGATGCTGACATGGACCTCGCCGCCTTCCGACAGCTTGCCGAACAGCAGTTCCTCGGCGAGCGGCTGCTTGATCTTTTCCTGGATCAGGCGAGCCATCGGGCGGGCACCGTAGAGCTTGTCGTAGCCCTTGTCGGCGAGCCAGCCGCGCGCGTCGCTGTCGAACTGGATGTGGACGTTCTGTTCGGCCAGCTGCAGCTCGAGCTGGAGGATGAACTTGTCGACCACGCGGGCGACGGTGCTCTTGCCGAGGTAGGCGAAGGGCACGATCGCATCGAGGCGGTTGCGGAACTCGGGGGTGAACATCTTCTTCACCGCTTCGTCGCCCGCGTCCTCCTTCGACACGTCGCCGAAGCCGATGCCCTGCCGCGCCATGTCCGAGGCGCCCGCGTTGGTGGTCATGATCAGGACCACGTTGCGGAAGTCGACCGTCTTGCCGTGGTGATCGGTGAGGCGCCCGTTGTCCATCACCTGCAACAGGATGTTGAACAGGTCGGGGTGCGCCTTCTCGATCTCGTCGAGCAGCAGGACGCAGTGCGGGTTCTGGTCGACGGCATCGGTAAGGAGGCCGCCCTGGTCATAGCCGACATAGCCCGGAGGTGCGCCGATCAGGCGGCTGACCGAGTGGCGCTCCATGTATTCGCTCATGTCGAAGCGCTTCAGCTCGATGCCCATGATCGTCGCCAACTGGCGCGCGACCTCGGTCTTGCCGACGCCGGTGGGGCCCGAGAACAGGAACGAGCCGATGGGCTTGTCCGGATCGCGCAGACCCGCGCGGCTCAGCTTCATGGCGGTGGCAAGGCGCGTGATCGCCTCGTCCTGGCCGAAGACGACGTGCTTCAGATCGCGTTCGAGGTTCTCGAGCGCCTTCTTGTCGTCCTTGCTGACCGACTTGGGAGGAATGCGCGCCATCGTCGCGATCACCGCTTCGATTTCCTTGGCGGTGATGGTCTTCTTGCGGCGCGAGGGCGGCACCAGCATCTGCATCGCGCCGACCTCGTCGATCACGTCGATCGCCTTGTCGGGGAGCTTGCGGTCGTTGATGTAGCGCGCTGACAGCTCGACCGCGGTCTTGATCGCGTCGGGGGTGTACTTGACCTTGTGGTGATCCTCGAAGGCGGTGCGCAGACCCTTCAGGATCTTGATCGTGTCCTCGATGGTCGGCTCGTTCACGTCGATCTTCTGGAAGCGGCGCAGCAGCGCGCGGTCCTTCTCGAAGTGGTTGCGGAACTCCTTGTAGGTGGTCGAGCCGATGCAGCGGATCGCGCCGCTCGACAGGGCGGGCTTCAGCAGGTTCGAGGCGTCCATCGCCCCGCCGCTGGTCGCGCCCGCGCCGATCACGGTGTGGATCTCGTCGATGAACAGCACCGCGTGGGGCATCTGCTCCAATTCGGAAACGACCTGCTTCAGCCGCTCCTCGAAATCGCCGCGGTAGCGCGTGCCGGCGAGCAGCGCGCCCATGTCGAGCGAGTAGATCACGGCTTCGGCGAGCACTTCGGGCACGTCGCCCTCGACGATCTTGCGCGCGAGCCCTTCCGCGATCGCGGTCTTGCCGACGCCGGGATCGCCGACGTAGAGCGGGTTGTTCTTCGAGCGACGGCAGAGGATCTGGATGGTCCGGTCGACCTCCGGCCCGCGGCCGATCAGCGGGTCGATCTTGCCGCTTTCCGCCTTGGCGTTGAGGTTGACCGTAAACTGGTCGAGCGCGGTTTCCTTCTTGCTGCCGCCGCTGTCCTTGGCCTGCGCGGTCTCTTCCTGCTTGTCGGTGCCCTGCGGGGTCTTGCTCTCGATCTGGCGCCCGCCCTTGCCGATGCCGTGGCTGATGTAGCTCACCGCATCGAGCCGGCTCATGTCCTGCTGCTGGAGGAAATAGACCGCGTAGGAATCGCGCTCGGAGAACAGCGCGACCAGCACGTTCGCGCCGGTGACGGTGTCCTTGCCGGAGGACTGGACGTGCAGGATCGCGCGCTGGATCACCCGCTGGAAGCCGGCGGTGGGCTGCGGATCGGCGCCGTCCTCGGTCTTCAGCGACTGGTATTCCTGATCGAGATACTGCTTCACCACCTCGCCCAGTTCGGCAAGGTCGACCCCGCAGGCGGCCATCACCTGGGCGGCGTCCTCGTCATCGATCAGCGCGAGCAGCAGGTGTTCGAGCGTGGCATATTCGTGCCGCCGCTCGGACGCGTTGCCGAGCGCGTTGTGCAGCGTGCGTTCGAGGTTCTGGGCGAAGCTGGGCATGGGAGAGGCCTTCTAGCGGGGGAGGAGTGCTCGCTGGGGACGAGCGGAGAGACTCGGTGTCAGGCAGCAATATGGGGGAAGCTGCGCGAATTGCGACTCCCGAGGATCGGTAATGCGACGGATTGTTGCGCGCGCCATCAGCGCGGCTTTCCGAACAGGGCGTCGGCGGCGGCGCGGTGGGCGGCGGCCTTGTCGCGGTGGGCCCTCACCCGGGCGATCTCCGCCTCGAGCAGCGCGATCCGCTCGTCCAGTTCCGCCTGCGAGTAAGGGCCGAGGTCCTCGGCCGCGAGGCGACTCGCCGCGTCTCCACTCGGGCGTGGGCGATCGGGTTCTTCCATTGCGCCGCAGCATCTGCCCCAAGCGGCTTGCTGTCAATCGGCGAGGCGGTTATTCCCCCTCCCGACTTTAGGTTAACGGGGCGCTGCGCGGGGACAACAACAAAATGATGGCTAGCACGGGGGCGCAATTGCCCGAGACGATGCAATCGATCGGGATGGACGCGCCCGGCGGCCCCGAGGTGCTGCGGCTCCAGACCTCCCCGCTGCCGCGCCTGCGCCCCGACGACGTGCTGATCCGCGTCGCCTATGCCGGGATCAACCGGCCCGATTGCCTCCAGCGCGCCGGGCTCTACCCGCCCCCGCCGGGCGCCTCGCCGCTGCTCGGGCTCGAGGTCGCGGGCGAGGTCGTCGCGGTCGGCAGCGAGGTCCCGCGCGAGATGATCGGGCAGCAGGTCGCCGCGCTCACCCCGGGCGGGGGCTATGCCGAATATTGCGCCGCGCACTGGCAGCATTGCCTCGTGGTCCCGCAGGGGATGATGCTGGCGGAGGCCGCCGCGCTCCCCGAGACGCTGTTCACCGTCTGGCACAACCTCTTCGAGCGCGGCCTCGCCCGCGACGGGGAGAGCGTGCTGATCCACGGCGGCACCTCGGGCATCGGCACCACCGCGATCAGCCTTGCCAAGGCCTTCGGGATGGAGGTGATCGTGACCTGCGGCGACACCGAGAAATGTGCCGCGGCGACCCGCATTGGCGCGGACCTCGCGATCAACTACCGCGAGGCCGATTTCGTCGAGGCGGTGCTCGCGCACACCGGGGGCAAGGGGGTCAACGTGGTGCTCGACATGGTTTCGGGCGACTACGTGGCGCGCAATTTGAAGTGCCTCGCCGAGGACGGGCGGCACGTCACCATCGCGGTGCTCGGCGGTCCGCGCGCCGAGATCAACATGGCGCAGGTGATGATGCGCCGCCTGACGCTGACGGGATCGACCCTGCGCCCGCGCTCGGACGCCTTCAAGGCCGCGCTCGCCGACGAGATCGCCGACAACGCCTGGCCGCTCTTCGCCGACGGCGAGCTTGCGCCGGTGATGGACATGACCTTCCCCCTCGCCGAGGCCGCCGCCGCCCATGCGCGCATGGAAAAGGGCGAGCACGTCGGCAAGATCGTGCTCGAGGTCGCGGGCGATCAGGCCTGAGCCGCCGCCACCGCCATCGGCGCGAAGCTGCGCCGGTAGGCGGTCGGCGAGCAGCCGAGCTGGCGGCGGAAGTTCTGCTGGAGGCTCGTCGCCGAACCGAAGCCCGACAGTTCCGCGATGCGCTCCACCGGCAGCGCGGTCGTCTCGAGCAGCTCGCGCGCCCGGGCGATCCGCGCGCGCAGGACATAGGTGCCCGGCGCGCACCCTGCCCGCGAGGCGAAGGCGCGCGCGAGCGTCCGCACGCTCATCCCTGCCTCGGCGGCAAGGCGGCTGACCGGCCAGTCCTGCGCGGGCTGCGCGAGGATCTCGGCCATCAGCGCCGCGAGCCGGTCGGTCTGGCGGGGCGGGCGCAGGGCATCCGCGAACTGCCGCTGGTCGCCCTCGCGCTGCGCCGGGAGCACCAGCCGCTTGGCGAGCGCATTGGCCCGCGCCACCCCGTAGTCGCCGCGCACGATGTGGAGCAGCAGGTCGATCCCCGCCGCCGAGCCGGCCGACGTCAGCACGTCGCCGCCATCGGCATAGAGGATGTCCGAGGCGACCGTCACCCGCGGATAGCGCCGGGCAAGCAGCGGGGCGTGCATCCAGTGCGTCGTCGCGCGCCGCCCGTCGAGCAGGCCGAGCTCGGCGAGCAGGAAGGCGCCCGAGCAGATCGAGGCAAAGCGCGCCCCGCGGGCATGGGCGGCGAGAAGGGCGTGCCGGAGTGGTTCGGGCACGGTGCTGTCCGCCGTCCGCCACCCGGGGATGACGACGAGATCGGCATTCGCGAACAGCGCAAGTCCGCCGTCGACCGAGAGGTTCCAGCCATGCCCGGTGCGGATCGGCTGCCCGTCCTGCGAGGCGAGCGCGAAGCGGTACCAGTCGGCACCGAACTCGGGCCGGGGCAGGCCGAAGACCTCGGCGGGAAGGCTGAGCTCGAAGATCGGCGCCCCGTCGAAGCCCAGCGCGACCACGAGCGGCCCGGCGGGCGGCGGTGCGGCCATTGGCAGAATCCTTCTTGTGAATGGCAATCCGGCCAATTGCCACGGCTTGACGCGCGCGACAACACTCGGCCCGCCAACATGGAGACCTGCCATGACCGCCCTGACCCTCCACGAGGACCCGTGCAGCGGGAACTGCTACAAGATCCGGCTCACCGCCGCGCTGCTCGGGGTGCCGCTGGCGTTGAAGCGCTACGACATCACCAGGGGCGAGACCCGGACGCCCGAGTTCCTGTCGCAGGTCAACGCCAACGGGCGCATCCCGGTGCTCCAGATCGGGGAGGGGGAACAAGCGCGCTTCCTGCCCGAGAGCAACGCCGCCTGCTGGTATCTCGCCCACGGCAGCGCGCTGATCCCCGAGGACCGGTTCCAGCAGGCCGACATGCTGCGCTGGATGTTCTTCGAGCAGTACAGTCACGAGCCGAACATCGCGACGCTGCGCTTCTGGCTGAGCATCCTCGGCGAGGCGCAGCTCTCGGAGGAGCAGCGCCGGCTGGTGCCGGGGAAGCGCGCCGGGGGTGAGGCGGCGCTCGCGCTGATGGACGCGCACCTCGCCGCCCGCGCCTTCTTTGGTGGCGACGCGCCGAGCCTCGCCGACATTGCGCTGTTCGCTTACACCCACGTGGCTGGCGAAGGCGGTTTCGCGCTCGCCGACCACCGCCACGTCGCAGCGTGGCTCGCACGGGTGCGGGCGCTCCCCGGATTCGTCCCCATGGACTGACACCGAATCGTCACGGCTCTGTGAGTCTGCTGTAACAATCCCCTGTCAATGGGGGCCCAGCGAGACACGACACGCGAAGGGCCTTTCATGACCAGTGCCGACCTCGGCGAGCTTCTCGGCGACAACATCGCCAGCTTCCCGCTTCACCCGCCGCGCATTCCCGAGCCCGAGGGCCGCGCGCGCCGCAGCTATCGCACGGTGTGGATCAGCGACGTCCACCTCGGCACCAAGGGCTGCAATTCCGAGCTGCTGATCGACTTCCTCGACTCTGTCGACAGCGAGACCATGTACCTCGTCGGCGACATCATCGACGGCTGGCGGCTGAAGAAGAAGTTCTACTGGCCCGCGGCGCACAACGACATCGTGTGGCGGATCATGAAGCGCGCACGGCGCGGCACGCGGGTGGTCTACATCCCGGGCAACCACGACGAGATGTTCCGCCAGTTCACCGGCCTCAACTTCGGCGGCATCGAGATCCGCCGCGCCGCCTTCCACGACACCGCCGACGGGCGGCGGCTGATGGTGCTCCACGGCGACGAGTTCGACGCGGTGATGCTCTCGCACCGCTGGCTCGCCTTCGTCGGCGACCATGCCTATCACCTGATGATGAAGCTCAACGAGAGCGTCAACACGGTGCGCCGCTGGATGGGCAAGCCCTACTGGTCGCTCTCCAAGGCGGCCAAGCACAAGGTCAAGAACGCGGTCGAGTTCATCGGCAAGTACGAGGAGGTCGTCGCCCGCGCCGCCGGGGAGCGTGGGGTCGACGGGGTGGTGTGCGGCCATATCCACACCGCCGAGTTCCGGCTGTTCGAGCACCACGGCAAGCCGATCGAATACTGGAACGATGGCGACTGGGTCGAGGGCTGCAACGCCCTCGTCGAGCACCATGACGGGCGGATGGAGATCCTCCACTGGCCCGAGGAAATGCAGCGCCGCCGCGAGGAAGAGGCCGCCGCCCAGGGCAAGGGCGACGGTGACGGCAACGGCGACGCGCGCGAGGCCGCTTGAACCGGCTCACCTCCTTCTCCGTCGACGCTGCCGCCGCCGCATCGCTGGCGCCCGCCGGGCACGGGCCGGCCTCCATCGCCATCGTCACCGACGCCTGGCACCCCCAGACCAACGGCGTGGTGCGCACCCTCTCGACCACCTGCGAGGTGCTGCGCGCGTGGGGGCACGAGGTGACGGTGATCTCGCCCGAGCAGTTCGTCTCGGTTCCCGCGCCGACCTATCCCGAGATCCGCCTTGCGCTGACCCTGCCCGGCGCGGTCGGGCGGCAGCTCGCCCGGATCGCCCCGCAGGCGGTGCACATCGCCACCGAAGGCCCGCTGGGCTTCGCCGCGCGGCGCTATTGCGTGCGGCGCAAGGTGCCCTTCACCACCGCCTATCACACCCAGTTCCCCGACTATCTCGCGCGCCGCACCGGGCTTCCGGCGTCGGTGTTCTGGCCCTATATCCGCTGGTTCCACCGGCCCGCGGAGACGGTGATGGTCGCCACCGAGACGATCCGCGAGGCCTTGCGCGAACAGGGCTTCACCCGCCTCTCGCACTGGAGCCGCGGGGTCGATCTCGCGTGCTTCTCTCCGCAAGCCCCGCCGCCGCCGGAATATGCGCGGGCCGATGGGCCGATCCTTCTCTATGTCGGCAGGGTCGCGGTCGAGAAGAACATCGAGGCCTTCCTCGCCGCGCCCTATCCCGGCACCAAGGTGGTGGTCGGCGACGGCCCGGCGCGCGCCGCGCTCGAGGCGAGGTTCCCGGACGCGCTGTTCCTCGGCAAGAAGACCGGGGTCGAGCTCGCCGGGTGCTACGCCGGGGCGGACGTCTTCGTCTTCCCGAGCCGCACCGACACCTTCGGCCTCGTGATGATCGAGGCGCTCGCCTGCGGCACGCCGGTCGCCGCCTTCCCGGTGCCCGGGCCGCTCGACATTCTCACCGAGAAGGTCGGCGCGATGAGCGAGGACCTCACCCGCGCGATCGACGCCGCGCGCTACTGCGACCGCAAGGCCTGCGCCGCGCACGGGGCGAGCTTCTCGTGGGAATCGGCGACCCGGCAGTTCCTCGCGGGCTTGGCTGCGCTCGAGGAAGAGGACGTGGTGAGCCTCCAGGCAATTCCGTCCTTCTAGGTCGATGTCGCGCCAAGGCGCGATGCAGACCGCCCGCCCCGCCTCCCCACCCGGCCACCAATGATAACCACTATTCCGTGGTGGCCGGATGGGGAGGCGGGGTGGCCAAGAAAACGGAACCTCTGCGCCACCGCAGGCGACTCGCAAACGAAGACTTCCTTTTCCTTGCCGTTTCGCGCCGTTTCGCCTATCCGCAGAATCCAATGCGGCCGCTCCGAAAGGGGCGGCCCTTCTATTTTCAACGGAGATTCCCCTCATGGCGACCACTCAGCCCAAGCCGCTGATGCCCCATGCCACCGCGACCTGGCTGGTGGACAACACCGCGCTCTCCTTCGAGCAGATCGCCGAGTTCTGCGGGCTGCACATCCTCGAGGTGCAGGCGATGGCCGACGACCTCGCGGGCAGCAAGTACACCGGGCGCGATCCCGTGCACTCGGGCGAGCTCACCCAGGCCGAGATCGAGAAGGGCCAGGCCGATCCCTCCTATTCGCTCAGGATGCACAAGGCCCCGGTCGAGGTGACCCGCACCAAGGGCCCGCGCTACACCCCGGTCTCGAAGCGCCAGGACAAGCCCGACGGCATCGCCTGGATCCTGCGCAACCACCCCGAGGTGTCGGACGCGCAGATCTCCAAGCTGATCGGCACCACCCGCAACACCATCGGCGCGATCCGAGACCGGTCGCACTGGAACATCCAGAACATCACGCCGAAGGACCCGGTGACGCTCGGGCTCTGTTCGCAGCGTGAACTCGACGCGATGGTCGCCAAGGCCGCCAAGCGCGCCGGGATCGTCGAGGACGCCGATGCGCCGCAGCGCGGCGACCGCAACGAGCGCGAGAAGCTGATCGAGGAACTGCGCGCCGAGCGCGACGCGCAGGCCAAGGCCGCGAGCGAGGCCGCGCAGGAAGCCGAGGCCGAAGCCTGGCTCGCCCGCCGCCGCGCCGCCGAGGCCGAAGAGCAGAAGATCGACCCTGAGAGCGGGTTCATCTGATCGCGCCAGCCTGAGATGAGCTCGTCGCCCCGTGCTTGACACGGGGCTTGGCTACCTTGTGCCGGGGGCGCGAGGAAAAAGCCAAGCCCCGGATCAAGTCCGGGGCGACGCTGTTTGGAGGCGGGTTCGAAATCCGGGAAGTCCCGCAGTTTCGCTTGTGCGCCAGGCGATTGTGCGCCAGAATTACTGACATGACTGTCAGTATCGCTGAAGCCGCCTATCACCACCCCGTCCCGCTCGACACCACCTTCGAGCCGATGACCCTGCCGGCGATGTTCGAGCGCACCCTGCGCCGCAACCCCGAGGCGCCGTTCCTGCATTTCCTCGGGCGGACTTACAGCTACCGGCACATCTTCGCACAGGCGCAGGCCTTCGCGCTCGGGCTCGCGGAATACGGCATCGCCAGGGGCGACCGCGTCGGGCTGTTCCTTCCCAATGCCCCGATCTACGCCGCCGCCTATTACGGGGCGATGATGGCGGGGGCGGTGGTGGTGAATTTCTCGCCGCTCTATTCGGTCGAGGAGCTGAGTTGGCAGGTCGAAGACAGCGGGACGCGGGCGCTGGTGACGCTCGACGTGCCGGAGCTTTACAAGACCGCGGCGAAGGTCCTCGAGCACTCGGCGCTCGAGACGCTGGTTGTGGGCTCGCTCGCCGAGCAGCTGCCGTGGTACAAGGGGATTGCGCTGAAGCTGCTGAAGCGCAGCCAGATCGCCGACGTCGCCTACGGGCCGACCGTCAGGAGCTGGGCGGAAATGACGCCGGCGGGGGCGTTCACCCCGGTCGCGCTCACCCCCGCCGATCTCGCGCTGCTGCAATATACCGGCGGCACCACCGGGCGGCCCAAGGGGGCGATGCTCGGGCACGACCAGCTCTCGGTGAACGCCCAGCAGGTCGCGGCCCTGAACCCCTTCGGCAACCCGTCGGGCGAGGTGTTCATGGGGGCGCTGCCGTTCTTCCACGTCTTCGCCAACACCGCGCTGCTCAATCACGCCTGCGTCACGGGCGCGGCGATCGCGATGGTGCCGCGCTTCGAGACGGGGCAGGTGCTTGAGACGATCCAGCGCTACCGCTGCACCGGCTTCCCGGGCGTGCCGACGATGTTCCAGGCGATGCTCGACCACCCGGACCTCGCCAAGACCGACCTCTCCAGTCTCAAGGTCTGCATCTCGGGCGGCGCGCCGATGCCGGGACCGGTGCACGAGAAGTTCGAGAAGGTCACGGGCGTGCGGATCTGCGAGGGCTATGGCCTCACCGAAAGCGCCGGGGTGGTCTCGGCCAACCCCTATGACGGCTTCCGCAAGCGCGGCACCATCGGCCAGGTGATCCCCGGGACCGAAGTGGCGCTGCTCGACAAGGAGGACCCTTCGAAGATGGCGCCCGAGGGCGAGCCGGGGGAGCTCGCGGTGCATGGGCCGCAGGTGATGCGCGGCTACTGGAACCGGCCCGAGGCCGATGCCGACTGCTTCGTGGAGATCGCCGGCAAGCGCTACCTGCGCACCGGGGACGTCGCGCGGCTCGATGCCGACGGGTTCCTTGAGATCGTCGACCGCATCAAGGACATGATCGCGGTGGGCGGCTTCAAGGTCTTCCCGAGCGTCGTCGAGGACGTGATCCTCGAGCACCCGGCGGTCAAGGAGGCGCTGGTGATCGGCGTTCCCGAGGAATACCGCGGCGAGGTCCCGCGCGCCTACGTCACGCTGAACGAGGGGGCGAGCGCGACGGGGGAGGAGTTGGCGAGCTGGCTCAACGCGCGGATCGGGAAGCACGAGCGGGTCGACAAGGTGGTGGTGCGCGAAAGCCTGCCCAAGACGATGATCGGCAAGCTCGACCGCAAGACGCTGCGGGCAGAGGTTCTGTAGACCGGCAGAAAATGTTTCACGTGAAACATTGCCTGCCCCCCCGCCTGCGGAGGGGCAGAAGGCGGACAAGGGGCGAGCAAAAGCGCGCTAACGCGGGTCAAAAGCCATTTAAGACCGAGCGGCGCGAAGGCAGGGGAGGCCCACCCCCAGCCCCTCCCGCGAGCGGAGAAGGGGGTTACTCGGCCGCTTCGACCTGCGCGTTCGGCACGGCCTTCACCGCCTGGCGCGCGTTGGGGGCGAAGCGTCCGTCGACTTCCGCGCCCTGCTCGATGGTGAGCGCATCATAGTGTACGTCGCCCTCGATCCGGGCGGTGCGCAGGATCACGAGCTCGCGCGCCCTGATCGAGCCGGTGACCTTGCCCGCGAGCCGCGCGCTCTCGGCGACCACGGCGCCGGAAATGCCGCTCTTCTCGCCCTGGACGAGGCTGGCGCAGGTGATGTCGCCCTCGATCGTGCCGTCGATGTGGAGGTCGGCGGTGGCGGTGATGTCGCCGCGGATCGTCACGTCGGCGCCGATCACCGAGAAGGTCGAGCCGTTGGCCATGCTGGTGCTCCTGTTAGCGGGCCGCGCGGCCGGCGCGGCGGTCACTTCCGGTTCGGCGGACTTCCTTGAGAACATCGGGGGCGGCCTCCAGAAACGGGCGCGGATTGACCGCGCGATCATTGATGCGGACTTCGAAATGCAGGTGCGGTCCCGTCGAGCGCCCGGTGCTGCCGAGCCCGCCGATGGTGGCCCCGGCGGCGACCTGCTGGCCGACCTTCACCCCGATGCGGGAGAGGTGCGCGTAACGGGTCAACATCCCGTTACCATGGGTGATTTCGATCGCCTGCCCGTAGCCCGACTTGCGCCCGGCGAAGGTCACGCGGCCATCGGCGGCGGCGAAGATCGGCGAGCCGATCGCGCCGCGGAAGTCGATCCCCGCGTGCATCGCGCCGCGCCCGTTGATGGGGTCGCGGCGATAGCCGAAGCCCGAGGTGATGTTCTCGACCGAAGCGGGCACGACCTGCGGGATGCCGTCCAGGGCGCGCTCGAGCACCGCCATCCGCGCGAGGCTGAGGCCAAGGCGCTCGAAACGCGGATCGTCGGCGCCGCGGATCGCCTCGAAGGGACCGCCCATCGCGGCCTGCGCGTTGCGGCTGAGGAAGCGCGGGTCGAGGTTCAGCTTGCGCATCGCGGCCTCGGCACGGCGGGCGCGGGCATCGGCGAAGCGGGTGAGCCGCTCGACATAGGCGAGCTGGCGCGCCTCGATCTCGGCGAGGCCCCTGGCTTGCGGGATCAGCGCGCTGACCTTCTTGACGGTCTCGGCAGCCTCGGTCGAGGAATCGCTGACCGTCCCGCTCGCCGCGCCTTCCCTGACCATGTCCTCGGGCAGCATCCGCGCCATCTCGTCGAGGAAGTCCTGGCGCTGCTTGAGCTCGTCGACGACCTTGTCGAGATTGCCGCCATAGGCCTCGAGCCGCTCGCCCGCCTTGGCGACGCGGGCTTTCTCCTCGACGAAGGAGGCAAGGTCGGCCTCGGCGCGGTATTGGCCCCAGGCCATCACCGCGAGCGAGACGAGCCACAGCAGGGCGACGCCGACGACGCCCGCGGCGAGCCGCATCTGGAGTTTCGAGGAAATCTTGATGAAGCGCACCTGCCCGTCGGCGCGCATGAAGAACTCGCGGTCGGGGAACCACAGCCGCAGCTTCTCGCCCCACGCATGTGCGGTTTGTTTCAGTGACACTGGCGCCCCGGTTATCTTATGAATGCCCCACGGGACGAGGCCGCTAACAGGGCGGCGGGTGGCGGTCGAATCCTATATTGCCAACACAGGTGAGTTGCAGCGGATTCGCGCCGAGTTGACGGGCGGGTCGCACGGCATGGTTAAGTCGGGATTAGCCGCCCTGCGAAACCCGGCGCGGGAGCGCGAATCGCCGCGCCTGACAGCCGCCGGGCGAGGTGCTAGGAGCGCGGGGATGAATCACGCCAACACCTCTCCCTCGCCCGCCGCCAGCGAATCGCCCGAGGCGCTTGTCACCGCGCTCGCGACCGCGGCGCGCCGCGCCCAGCGCCAGCTCGCCGCGCTGCCGAGCGAGGCGCGCGCCGCCTCGCTCCACCGCGCTGCCGCAGCGCTGCGCGCAGCGACCCCGACGGTGCTCGAAGCGAACGCGAAGGACCTCGCCGCGGGCGCAGCCAACGGTCTCGCCCCGGCAATGCTCGACCGGCTGGCGCTCGACGAAAAGCGCCTCGCGGGGATTGCCGACGCGGTCGCGGCGGTCGCCGACCTTCCCGACCCGGTCGGCGAGGTGATCGACGCCGCCGAGCGGCCCAACGGGATGCGGCTCCAGCGCATCCGCGTTCCCATCGGCACGATCGGGATCATCTACGAGAGCCGCCCCAACGTCACCGCCGACGCCGCCGCGCTGTGCGTGCGCGCGGGCAACGCGGCGCTGCTGCGCGGGGGGAGCGAGGCGGTGCATTCCAACCGCGCGATCCACGCGGCGCTGGTCGAGGGGCTGGTCGCGGGCGGGGTGCCCGCCGAGGCCGTGCTGCTCGTCCCCTCGCAGGACCGCGCCTGCGTCGGCGCGATGCTCGCCGCGAGCGGGCTCATCGACATGATCGTGCCGCGCGGAGGCAAGAGCCTCGTCGCGCGGGTGCAGGCCGAGGCACGGGTGCCGGTGCTCGCGCATCTCGACGGGATCAACCACACCTATGTGCACGCCGCCGCCGATCCGGCGATGGCGGAGAGCATCGCGGTGAACGCCAAGCTGCGCCGCACCGGCATCTGCGGGGCGATGGAGACGCTGCTGGTCGACGCGGCCTATCCCGAAGGCGCGGCGCTGGTCGGGGCGCTGATCGAGGCAGGCTGCGAGGTGCGCGGCGACGCCCGCACCCGCGCGCTCGACCCGCGCGTCCTCCCGGCGAGCGCCAACGACTGGGATACCGAATATCTCGACGCGATCCTCTCGGTGGCGGTGGTCGACGGGCTGGAGGAGGCGCTCGCCCACATCGCGCGGCACGCCTCGGGCCATACCGACGCGATCGTGACCGCCGATCAGGCGGTCGCGGAGCGCTTCCTCGCCGAGGTCGACAGCGCGATCGTGATGCACAACGCCTCCTCGCAATTCGCCGACGGGGGCGAGTTCGGCCTCGGCGCCGAGATCGGCATCGCCACCGGGCGGCTCCACGCGCGCGGGCCGGTCGCGCTCGAGGGGCTGACGACCTACAAGTGGCAGGTGCGCGGGAGCGGCCAGACCCGGCCCTGACCCGAAGGTGCGCGCGAACCCGCCCGTCCTCACCGGCCTGCTCGGCGGCAGCTTCAACCCCGCGCATGGCGGGCACCGCCGGATCACGTTGTTCGCCGCCGAGGCGCTGGGGCTGGACGAGACGTGGTGGCTGGTCTCGCCCGGCAATCCGCTGAAGCCGCAGGCGGGGATGGCCCCGCTCGCCGCGCGTCTGCTCTCCGCCCGAAAGCAGGCGCGGCGGGCGCGGATCGTGCCGACGGCGATCGAGCAGCAGCTCGGCACCCGCTACACCGTCGACACCCTCGCGAGGCTCGTGCGGCGCTATCCGAAACGGCGCTTCGTCTGGCTGATGGGCAGCGACAATCTCGCCCAACTGCACCGCTGGAAGGACTGGCGGCGCCTCGCGCGGACAATGCCGATTGCGGTTGTTGCAAGGCCCGGCTATGATCGGGAGGCCATGACGAGCCCCGCCATGGCCTGGCTCAGGCGCCATGACGCGTCCGCCGCCAGCATTCGGAAACGGGGGCGATGGAGCGCACCGGCCCTGGTGTTATTGCGTTTCGATCCGGACCACCGCTCGGCCACGGCGCTCCGCCGTGCCAACGCCGGGTGGGCCGAGGATGTCCTCGGCGGCGATCGACAGGCACCGCTGCGTGATCGGCTGACATTCCGCACACTCCGGCCAGAGGAGGAGGCATGAGACGCTGTTCCGGCGTCTCGGCAGCCCCGCTTGCCGGCCGGCGCGATGTCCGCCTCCCTTGCCCCGCACTCTGGAGATACCCGATTGCCCAGCCCCGATGCCTTGCTCGCATCCCTTCCGCTCGGCGCGGTGAACGCCGCCGCGAAGCTCGCCACCTCGCTCGGCGCGCCTGAGATGGGCGCCGCCGACCTGCACCAGCTGGTGCTTGCGCAACTCGACGACGACCAGGCGCAGGACGTGGTGACGATCCCGCTCGAGGGGAAAAGCTCGATCGCCGATCACATGGTGATCGCCAGCGGCCGCTCGACCCGGCAGGTCGCGGCGATGGCGCAGAAGCTCGCCGAGAAGATCAAGCAGGCGGGCTTCGGCCATGCCCGGGTCGAGGGCCTGCCGGCCGCCGACTGGGTGCTGATCGACGCGGGCGACGTGGTGATCCACCTGTTCCGCCCGGAAGTGCGCAGCTTCTACAACCTCGAGCGGATGTGGTCCTTCGAAGGCTCAGAAGCCGCGAGCGGCCGCGCGTAACCCCTGATAGCCCCTCCCCTCGGGGAGGGGGATGGGGGTGGGGGCCGCGCCAGCGGCCACGCCGAGGCGCCCCGGCGCCGAGCCCTTGGAGTCCCTTCCATTCTCCTCCACGTCATCGCCCGCGGCAAGATCGGCCGCTCGCCCGAGGGCGAGCTCGTCGAGCGCTATGCGAAGCGCCTCACATGGCCGGTCAAGCTCACCGAATGGCCCGACACCGGCGCTGGCAAGGCCGCCGAGCCGCTCTCCCCCCACCGCACCGTGCTCCTCGACGAGCGCGGCAAGGCGATGTCCTCGGAAAGCCTCGCCACCCTGCTCGGCCGCTGGCGTGACGAGGGGGTGCGCGAGACCCGTTTCCTGATCGGCGCCGCCGACGGCCATGCCGACGCCGAGCGCGCCGCCGCCGACCTGCTGCTCGCCTTCGGCCCCGCGACCTGGCCGCACCTCATGGCGCGCGCGATGCTGATGGAGCAGCTCTACCGCGCCACCACGATCCTTGCAGGCCACCCCTACCATCGGGCATGACAGGCGCCATGCGGGCGCGGGCATTCCTGACCATCACGGCACTGGGCGGCCTCGCCGCCCTGCTCGCCGCCGCGCTCCCCGCCTTCGAGACCGCCCCCGTCACCGCGCTGCTCGACCCCGAGGAGGCCGAGGCGGCGCTCGTCCGCGCGACCCGCGAGAGCCGCCGCGCCGAGGCCCGCGCCGCGCGGCTCACCTCCGAGGCGGAAGCCGCCAAGGAAGCCGCGCAGCGCACCGCCAGCGAGGCCGCCGCGCTCGCCGCGCGCATCCAGCAGGCCGAGGCCGAGATCGAGATCGCCCGCGCGCGCCTCACCATCGCCCGCAGCCGCCGCGCGGCCGTGACGGCCCGGCTCGCGGCGAAGCAGGAGCCGACCGCGCGCCTTGCTGCCGCGCTCCAGACCGCCTCGCGCCGGCCGCTCGCGCTCTCGGCGCTGCAACCCGGCTCGCTCGAGGACGTCGTGCACCTGCGCGCGGTGCTCGCCAGCGCCGTTCCCGCGATCCGCACCCGCACCGCCGCGCTGCGCAGCGAGCTCGACCGTGGCCGCGCGCTCGAGGCCGAGGCGGCGCGCGCGCTCGGCGCGCTGCGCGGCGGCGAGGCGGCGCTGCGCCAGCGGCGAGGCGAGCTCGCCGCGCTCGAACAGCAGCAGCGCCTCGCCTCGCGCAATGCCCGCGGCGCGGCGCTGCGCGAGGCCGAGCGCGCGCTGGCGCTCGCCGAGGAGGCGCGCGATCTCGACGGGCTGCTCGGCAAGCTCGGCGAAGTGGCGGCGCTGCGCCGCGAACTGGCCGCGCTTCCCGGGCCGGTGCTGCGCCCCGCCGATCTCGACGCCGCGCTCCCGCCCCAACCCGCTCCCGCGCCGAGCCCCAGCGCCCCGCCGCCGCGCGATTTCCAGCTCCCCGTGCAGGGCCGCACATTGGTCGGCTTCGGGGCGAAGCGCGCAAGCGGGCTCGCCAGCACCGGGCTGACGCTCGCCCCCGCGAAGGGCGCGCAGGTCGTCGCCCCCGCGCGCGGCCGCGTCGCCTTCGCCGGGGCCTATCGGGGCTTCGGGCGAATCGTCATCATCGAGCACGAGGGCGGCTGGACGAGCCTCGTCACCGGGCTCGAGCGGCTCGACGTCGCGGTCGGCGACAGCGTCATCGGCGGCAGCCCGGTCGGCCGCGCGAGCGGCGGCGCCGAGGGCGTGACGATCGAGCTGCGGCGCGACGGGACGCCGGTCAACCCCCTGCAATACCTGCGCTAATCTCCCGGCGGAATGACGCCCTCGCCGGAAGTGCCCCGCCTCGGCACGGCTCTCCGCAAGCACGCACCGTCTATCTGGCGTTAAGCTCGGCGAGCCTATACAATCGCCCCTGAAGGAGTCCCGCCCGCCTCATGAACATCGCCGCTCTCCTGCGCAGCGCAGCCCTCGTCACCACCGTCGCGCTCATCCCCGCCACCACCGCCACGATGGCCCAGGTCGACGGCCGCGCCGGTCCCGAATTTGCCAGGTTTTTCGCAGTGGTCCAGCGCATCCAGTCGAGCTATGTCGAGCCGGTCGACAACGAGAAGCTGATCCGCGGCGCGATCGACGGGATGCTCGCCAGCCTCGACCCGCATTCGGCCTATCTCGACGGCGGCGATCTCCAGCGATTGGAGACGATGATCGACGGTCAGTATTCGGGCCTCGGCCTCTCGGTCGTGATGGAGGACGGCGCGGTTAAGGTCGTCTCGCCGTTCCGCGGCAGCCCGGCCGAGCAGGCGGGGATCAAGGCGGGCGACTTCATCACCCACCTCAACGGCAAGCTGATCGTCGACACCAAGCTCGACGACGCGGTCGCGCAGATGCGCGGGCCGACCGGCACCTCGATTCGCCTGACGATCTTCCGCCAGGGCCGCGACGAGCCGCTCGAGCTCGACGTGACCCGCGGCACGATCAAGCTCGAACCGGTCACCTCCGCGCTCGAATCCGGCGGGATCGGCGTCATCACCGTCAACGAGTTCTCCGCCAATGTCGGCGCCGACGTCTTCGCCGAGTATCAGGCGCTCAAGAAGAAGGCCGGCGGCAGGATCAACGGTCTCGTCCTCGACCTGCGCAACAACCCCGGCGGGAGCCTCGACGAATCGGTCGCGCTCTCCGACCTGTTCCTCAGCGACGGGCGGATCGTCAGCCAGCGCGGCCGCGCGCGGGGCGAGACGATGCTCTACGACGCCGAGACCGCCTATCGCGGCGACATGGCCGAGGGCGTGCCGCTGATCGTGCTCATCAACGCGGGCTCCGCCTCGGCCTCCGAGATCGTCGCCGGCGCGCTCCAGGACCACCGCCGCGCGCTGATCATGGGCGAGCGCAGCTTCGGCAAGGGCTCGGTCCAGTCGCTGCTCCCGCTCGGCAAGGACGCCGCGCTGAAGCTCACCACCGCGCGCTACTACACGCCCTCGGGCCGTTCGGTGCAGGAGGGCGGGATCAAGCCCGACATCGCCGTCCCGCAGATCTCCGACCCCGATTACCTGCTGCGCACGAAGTACCAGACCCGCGAGAGCGATTTGCGCGGCCACCTCGTCAACGAGCTCGGCGTCAAGGACGAGGCGATCGAGAAGGACCGGATCGCCGATCCGCGCTTCCAGCTCACCGCTACCGAGCTCAAGGAGCAGGGGATCAAGGACTTCCAGCTCGACTACGCGCTCAACACGCTGCGCCGCACGACCAAGAGCACCGTCGCGCTGCGGCCGGTCACCGTGACCCGCGGATCGGCGAAGAAGTAGGGCGCGACGCATGGACAGACTGGGGAAGGCCCGCGCGCTCGCCGTGCTGCTGCCGGCCGCGCTGCTCGGCGGGGCGTATCTCTCGCAATACGGCTTCGGCCTGTTCCCTTGCGAGATGTGCTGGTGGCAGCGCTACCCGCACTTCGCGGCGCTGGCGCTGGGCCTCGTCGCCTTCGTCGCCAAGCCGCCGCGGGTGTGGACCGCGCTTGCCGGGCTCGCGATCGTCACCTCGGGGCTGATCGGGGGCTTCCACGCGGGGGTCGAGTACCACTGGTGGGAGGGCATCACCGCCTGCTCGCGCCCCGGCGCCGGGGTCGACATCACCGATTTCGCCGCCGCCCCGCTGATCCGCTGCGACGTCGCGCCGTGGACCCTGTTCGGCATCTCGCTGGCGGGCTTCAATTTCCTGATTTCGACCCTCGGCGGTGCAGCCGTGGTGGCGCTTGCCGCGTATCGCAGGTAGGACTGCACGCGAAGGAGCCCAGGATGGTCGAGAAGCGCGAACTTGCACGGATGATCCGGGTCGACCAGGCCGGGGAATTCGGCGCGACCCGCATCTACGAGGGCCAGCTCGCGGTGATGGGCGACCGCGGGCCGCACTCGGCGGAGATCCGCCACATGGCGGCGCAGGAGGCCGAGCACCGCCGGAAGTTCGACGCGCTGCTGGTCAAACGCGGGGTGCGGCCGACCGCGCTCCACCCCTTCTGGTCGGCGGCGGGCTATGCGCTGGGCGCGGGCACGGCGCTGCTCGGGCCGGAGGCGGCGATGGCCTGCACCGCCGCGGTCGAGACCGAGATCGACCGGCACTATTCCGAGCAGCTCGAAAAGCTCGAGGCGACCGGCGCGGACCCGGAGCTCGCGGCGATGATCGCCGAATTCCGCGAGGAGGAGCTCGAGCACAAGGATGCAGCGCTCGCCAACGGGGCCGAACGTGCGCCCGCATACCCGCTGCTCGCCGGGGCGATCCGGCTGGGATGCCGCCTCGCGATCAAGCTGAGCGAGCGGGTTTAGCACCATCCTCCGCTCGCCCTGAGCTTGTCGAAGGGCTGCACTTCCTTCGAGCTTCGAGCGCCGGGCGAAGTCAAGAACGGCCCTTCGACAGGCTCAGGGCGAGCGGTGAAGAAGGGATTCTTCACAAACTCCAGTAGACCAGGCCCTCCGGCAGCCGCTCGCGGTCGAGCGCGCTCTTGACGTCGACCAGCACCCCGCCCTCGCGCACCCGCGCCACCAGCGCGGCAGGGTCAGCGAGGTAGGTCGCGTGGTTCACAGCCAGCACCAGCGCGTCGCAGTCGACCAGCGCCTCGGGCGGGCTCAGCGTCAGGCCATATTCGTGCCGCGCGGTCTCCGGGTCGGCGAGCGGGTCGCTGACCAGCGCTTCGATCCCGTAGTCGCGCAGCTCGGCGAGAATGTCGGGGACCTTGGAATTGCGGATGTCGGGCACGTCCTCCTTGAAGGTCAGCCCCATCACGCCCACCCGCGCGCGGCACGGCGAGACGCCCTGGCCGATCAGCAGCTTCACCACCTTCTGCGCGATCGCCTGCCCCATGGCGTCGTTGATGCGCCGCCCGGCGAGGATCACCTCGGGCCGGTAGCCCAGTTTCTCGGCCGCGGCGGTGAGGTAGAAGGGATCGACCCCGATGCAATGCCCGCCGACGAGGCCGGGGGTGAAGGGGAGGAAGTTCCACTTGGTCCCCGCCGCCGCCAGCACGTCGCGGGTGGCAAGGCCCATGCGGTCGAAGATCAGCGCGATCTCGTTCATCAGCGCGATGTTGAGGTCGCGCTGGGTGTTCTCGATCACCTTGGCGGCCTCGGCGACCTTGATCGAGGGCGTTTCGTGCAGCCCCGCATCGACGATCGCGCCGTAGACCGCGCGCATCCGGGCGAGCGCCGCGGGGCTGTCGGCGGCGATGATCTTGGTGATCGATTCGAGCCGGTGGACCCGGTCGCCCGGGTTGATCCGCTCCGGGGAGTAGCCGAGCGCGAAGTCCTCGCCCTGGGTCAGGCCCGAGTGCTGCGCGAGCCACGGCCCGCAGATCTCCTCGGTGACGCCGGGGAAGACAGTGGATTCGAACACCACCAGCGCGCCCTTGCGGAGGCGCGGGCCGATCGTCTCGCAGGCACGTTGCAGCGGCGCGAGGTCGGGACGGCGTTCCTCGGTGATCGGGGTCGGCACGGTGACGATGACGAGGCTCGCATCGCCGAGGACCGCGGGATCGTCGCTGACGGCAAGGCCGCATGACGTCAGCCGCTCGTCCGCGATCTCGCGGGTCGCGTCGTGCCCGGCCTGCAACTGCGCGACGCGGGTCGCCGCGATGTCGAAGCCGGTGACGCGCACGCCCCGCGGCCCGAGTCGCTCGGCGAGGGCGACGGCGACCGGCAGGCCGACATAGCCCAGGCCCACGACTGCGATATTGGCATCCATCCGGGAGGACTAGCTTAACAGGACTCAATTTTTCGCTAACCACCGCGCCCGGCCCGCTTCACCGCGCGTTCAGTCCGTGCGCACTAGACAAGCGCCATCGTGCGGGGGCATCACGACAGCGATGCGCCCGATTGCATCGCCACAGGACCCACGCGCCATGAAGCACATCGTCGACCCCGCCGCCCTCTCGCTTCTCGCGGCCGCCGCCGCCGCCTTCGCGAGCCCCGCCGCGGCGCAGGGCGCGGGCGAGAAGATCAACATGGTGATCGCCTACGACGCCTCGGAATGCCCCAAGTCGCAGCCGGGCGAGCTGGTGGTGTGCGAGATCCTCGTCGAGGAGGAGCGCTACCGCATCCCCTCGAACCTGCGCTACAGCACCGATCCCGCCAACACCGCCTGGGCGCGCCGCGTCGAGGAGATCAAGTATGTCGGCGATTTCGGGACGATGAGCTGCTCGCCGGCGGGCGCGGGGGGCTTCACCGGCTGCAACCAGAAGTTCGTCGAGGCCGCCTACAAGGACAAGGCCGAGGCCGACGCGGTGCGCTTCGGCCAGCTGATCGAGAAGGCGCGCCAGGAGCGTCTCTCGACCATCGACACCGAGGCCGCCGCCGAGCAGGAGCGGGTCGAGATGATCGAGCGCGAATACATGCAGCGGCTCGAGAAGGAGCGCGACGGCGATGTCCCGGGCGAAGCGGTGCTGCCGACTCCGCCCGCCGAAACGAAGCAGCCGGGCTGATCAGACCCCGTAGTAGTCCCGATACCACGCCACGAAGCGCGCGACGCCCTCGCGGAACGGGGTCTGCGGCGCGTAGCCGGTGAGCGTCTCGAGCAGCGCAGCGTTCGCCCACGTCGCGGGCACGTCGCCCGGCTGGATCGGCAGGAAGTTCTTCACCGCCTCGCGCCCGCACTCGGCCTCGATCGCGGTGACGAAGTCCATCAGCCGCACCTTCTCGCCGTTGCCGATATTGACCACCCGGAAGGGCGCGACCGGCGAGAGGCTGTCGCCCTCGGGCACGTCCTCGGCGCTCTCGGGCCGCACCGGGGCGGCGTCGATCAGCAGGCGGATGCCCCGCACGAGGTCGGTCACGTAGGTGAAGTCGCGGTACATTTCGCCGTCGTTGTAGATGTCGATCGGCGTCCCCTCGAGGATTCCGCGGGTGAACTTGAACAGCGCCATGTCCGGGCGCCCCCACGGCCCGTAGACCGTGAAGAAGCGGAACATCGTCGTCGGCAGGGTCCACAGGTGCGCGTAGGAATGCGCCATCGCCTCGTTCGCCTTCTTGGTCGCGGCGTAGAGGGTGAGCGGGGTGTCGACCTTCTGGAGTTCGGTGAAGGGCATGTCGGTGTTCGCGCCGTAGACCGAGGAGGTCGAGGCCATCAGCAGGTGCTCGACCGCGAGCTCGCGCGCGCATTCCATCACGTTGAAGGCGCCCACGAGGTTCGCATCGACATAGGCGCGCGGGTTCTCGAGGCTGTAGCGCACCCCCGCCTGCGCGGCGAGGTGGACGATGATCTCGGGCTTCTCTGCCAGCGCCAGCGCGTGCAGGCGCTCGAAATCTTCCAGCATGCCCTCGGTGCAGGTGAAATGCGGGTGCTGGAGCAGCATCTGGTGCCGCCGCTGCTTCAGCCTCACGTCGTAATAGTCGGTCATCCCGTCATAGCCGACGACGCGGAAGCCCTCCTCGAGCAGCAGCTGCGACAGGTGGAAGCCGATGAACCCGGCCGATCCGGTGACGAGGACGGTGCGCATGACGGCGGGCTCAGGACAGCGCGATGTCGGGCGCGTCTTCCTGCTTCATGCCGACCACGTGGTAGCCCGCGTCGACATGGTGCGTCTCGCCCGTGACGCCCGAGGCGAGGTCCGAGAGCAGGTAAAGCCCCGCCCCGCCGACGTCCTCGATGGTGACATTGCGGCGCAGCGGCGAATTGTATTCGTTCCACTTGAGGATGTAGCGGAAGTCGCCGATCCCGCTCGCCGCGAGGGTCTTGATCGGCCCGGCACTGATTGCGTTGACCCGGATGCCGCGCGGGCCGAGGTCGTTGGCGAGATACTTCACGCTGGTCTCGAGCGCCGCCTTGGCGACGCCCATGACGTTGTAGTGCGGCACGACCTTCTCGGCGCCGTAGTAGCTGAGCGTCAGGATCGCGCCGCCGCTTTCGGGCATCATCTCGCTCGCGCGCTTGGCGATGGCAACCAGCGAATAGGCCGACACGTTCATGGTCAGCAGGAAATTGTCGAGGCTGGTGTCGACATACTTGCCCCGCAGCTCGTTCTTGTCCGAGAAGCCGATCGCGTGGACCACGAAGTCGATCGTCTCCCAGCGGTCCTTCAGCGCGGCAAAGGCGGCGTCGAGCGACTCCATCCGCGACACGTCGCATTCGAAGGTGAAGTCGCTGCCGAGCTCGGCGGCGAGCGGGATCACGCGCTTCGCCAGCGCCTCGCCCTGGTAGGAGAAGGCAAGCTCCGCCCCCTGCTCGGCGAGCTTCTTCGCGATGCCCCAGGCCAGCGACTTGTCGTTGGCGAGCCCCATGATGAGGCCGCGCTTTCCTGCCATCAAACCGTTCATTGACGCCTACTCCTTGCCCCGCTCGCCGGCAGGCGCGGGCGATTCCACCAGCGCCAGCGCCGCGTTGAGCTGCGCGCCAATAACGAGGCCGAGCCCGACGAGCCAGAAAAACAGCAAAGTGATGATGCTCCCGGCAAGGCTGCCGTAGGTGAGATCGTAGGAAAAGGCCCCGCGCAGCACCACCGGCAGGGCCGCGGCGACCGCCAGCCACCACGCCGTGGTGAACAGCGCGCCGGGCCACTTGGGCCATTGCTTCCCCCGGAAATGCGAGGGCGTGAGCGTCAGGAACAGCACCCACAGCGACAGCGCGAGGCCGAGCCCCGGCACGATCCGCGACAGGCTCAGCGTGCCGATCCATTCGCCGAGCTGCGGGACGACCGCGAGGATCACCTCCTGCGCGCCGCCGATCAGCACCTGCGCGAACAGCGAGAGCATCAGCACCACCACCGCCGAGAGGATCAGCCCGGCCGAGAGCAGACGCTTCTTCCAGAAGGTGCTGGTGCTGGTCGTCCCGTAGGCGCGGCGCAGAATGTCGCGGATCGTCTCGATCAGGCTCGAGACCGTCCACAGCCCGACCAGTCCGCCCGCCCACAGCAGCCAGCCCGAGCGCGCGGTGATGACCGTCTCGGCGACCGGCACGATCACGCTCGCGACCGAGCTCGGCATGGCGCGGGCGACGGCGAAGATCATCTCCTGCGCATTGTCGCGCCCGCCGATGATGTCGAACAGCGCCGCGCCGAGGATGAAGAAGGGGAAGATCGCCAGCATCGAGAGGTAGGCGAGGTTGCCGGCGTGGATGAAGCCGTCGTTGAAGGTGTCGATCGCAACGCGCTTGGCGATCGCCCAGCCGCGCGAGGGGGCGCCGGGCTGCTCGGCGGTGGCGGGCGCGGGGATGGGGGCTTCGGTTTTGGTCACGGCCCTTCGCGCCCCTTTCCGGCTTGTGTCCGGCCCCGCTAGCGGCCGAACTTGTCGCGCGGGCGGGCGGTGTCGATCCAGCCCTCGAGCCGCTGCTCGAGCGGGACGAGATCGGCCGGCAGCTGGATCGAGAGCGTCACCAGCTGGTCGCCGCGCTCGTGCCTGCCGTCCACGAGCTTCGCATTCTTGCGCGTCCAGCCCTTGCCCGCAAGCCGCATCACCGTGCCGCTGGAACTGCCCGGCTTGATCGTCAGCATCACCGCGCCGTCGACCGTCGGGCACTTGACCTTGGCCCCGCGCACCGCCTCGTCGAGGGTGATCGGCAGGTCCATGCGGATGTTGTCGCCCTCGCGCTTGAAGAAGGGGTGGCTGCCGACCTCGACCATCACGATCCCGTCGCCGTGCCCCCCCGGCCCGGGGTGGCCCTTGTCCTTGAGGCGCATCATCGTGCCGTCCTCGACCCCGGCGGGGAGCTTGAGGCTGATCGCCTTGCCGTCGGCAAGCGTGATGCGCTGGTCGCGCCCGGCGGCGGCCTCGACGAAGGGCACCGCGAGACGGTACTGGATGTCGGCGCCGCGCTTGGGCGGAGGCGGCGGGGGCTGGCGCCCGAAACCGCGCCGTGCGCCGGCCTGCTGCTGCTGGCGATTGCGCCCGCCGAACAGGCCCTCGAAGAGGTCGCTGAGGTCGACGTCGTCGCCCCCGCCGAAGCCGCCGAAATCGCCCGCCCCGGCCCCCGGCCCCGCGCCATAGGCCCCGCCGCGGCTGTACCCCCCGCGCGCGCCCATCCCGGCGAAGGGATTGGCGGGATTGCCCTCGGCGTCGATCTCGCCGCGGTCATATTGTGCGCGCTTGTTCTTGTCGGACAGCAGGTCGTAGGCGCGGGTCACCTCGGAGAACTTCTCCGCCGCCTTGGGATTGTCCTTGTTGCGATCGGGGTGCAGCTCCTTGGCGAGCTTGCGATAGGCGCTCTTGATGTCCTGCTCGGACGCGGTGCGGGGTACGCCAAGAGTGCTGTAGAGATCGCGCATGGCGTATTAGCTAGGTGAGACAGTGCGCTCGTGCAAGCGGGGACGCTTGTCGGCGCACACGCGCTGTTGACCGATGCGCCTTTCGTCTCGCGCGGCGCGTGGCTATGGGCGTGCCCCTGCCCTTGAGGAACGCCCCATGTCCGACACCACGCCCCTCGACGATGCCCAGCTCGCGGATTCGGTCCTGCCCGCCGGCGCCGATCCCTTCGTGCTGTTCGAGGAATGGTTCGCCGCCGCGCAGGTCGGCGAGATCAACGACCCCAACGCGATGGCGCTCGCCACCGCCACGCCCGCGGGCGCGCCCTCGGTGCGGATGGTGCTGCTGAAGGGGCACGGCGTCAAGGAAATCGCCGGGGGCGGCTTCACTTTCTTCACCAATGCCGAGAGCCGCAAGGGCGGGGAAATCCGCGCCAATATGCAGGCGGCGCTCTTGTTCCACTGGAAGAGCCTGCGCCGCCAGGTCCGCATCGAGGGGCCGCTGACCGAGGTCTCCCCCGAGCGCGCCGACGCCTATTTCCACTCGCGCCCCTACAAGAGCCAGGTCGGCAGCGCCGCCTCCGACCAGTCGCGTCCCTTGCCCGTTCGGCAGGCCTATATCGACCGGGTGCAGGCGGTGTGGGCCGCGCACGAGGCCGAGGGCAAGGTGCCGCGCCCGCCGCACTGGACCGGCTTCACGCTCTCGCCGCGCCGCATCGAGTTCTGGATCGACCGCGACAACCGCCTCCACGACCGCCGCGAATTCGTCCGCCCGGACGCGGGCGCGCCGTGGTCCGACACGCTGCTCTACCCCTGAGGACGCCATGACGCTCACGATCCCCTACTGGCACGTCGACGCCTTTGCCGACCGCCCCTTCGGCGGGAACCAGGCCGCGGTGATGGTGCTCGAGGAATGGCTGCCCGACGATGTGCTGGTGAAGATCGGCGGGGAGAACAACTTCGCCGAGACCGCCTTCGTGGTCCGCGACGCGACCGGCGCGGCGGACTGGGAGCTCAGGTGGTGCACCCCCACCTACGAGATCGCGCTGTGCGGCCACGCGACCCTCGCCAGCGGGCACGTGCTGCTCCAGCGCGACGGAGGCGAGCGCGTGACCTTCCGCACGCGGAAGTCGGGCATCCTCGAAGTGGTGCGCGATGGCGAAGGATACGAAGTCGGCCTGCCCGCCCTGAAGACCGCGCCGGGTGCGAGCGACGAGGCCGCGCCGCTCATGGGTGGCAACCCGGTCGCGATCTACCGCCCGCAGGGCGCGGAGATCCGCTATCACATCTTTCTCTACGCGACCGAAGCCGAAGTGCGGGCGCTCGATCCGCAGATCCGCGCGCTGGGTGCGCTCGGCAACGACCAGTTCATCGCCACCGCACCGGGCGACCCGGGCTCGGGCTACGATTGCGTCAGCCGGGTGTTCGTGCCCGGCGGCGGGGTCGACGAGGACAGCGTGACCGGCTCCGCGCACTCCTTGCTGACTCCGTTCTGGGTCGAACGCCTCGGGCGCAACAATCTGCGCGCCCACCAGGCCTCGCAGCGCGGCGGCGACCTGACGTTGCGGCTCGATGGCGACCGGGCGTGGCTCGGCGGGCCTTGCGTCACCGTCGTGGAGGGCGCCTTCTACCTCTGATCGGTCGCGCAGCGACCGCAAGCCCGAACGGGCGCCCGCAGCGGGCGCAGCTTGCTGCGCGTCTAGCGAGGACCGCACGCCGGATGGCGTGCGGGACTAGGACGTCGGGTAAAGCTCCAGCACGTCCGCCGCCTGCTGGAGCATCGGCGGGCGTTCGGCGGGGTCGGAGTGGCCGAGGCGCACCAGCGTCACCCGCTGGCTCGGCGAGACGAGCACGTATTGGCCCATGTGCCCGATCAGCGAGAACAGGCTGTGCGGGGCGCGGTCGGGGAACAGCGGATGCTCCTCGCCCTTCGGCAGGGGGCGGTTGAGCCAGATCTGGAAGCCGTAGTGCGGGCTTCTCGGCGAGGGCGTCACCATCGCCTCGACCCAGCGCTGGGGGACGAGCTGCTCGCCGGCGGGGGTGCGGCCCTTCAGCCGCAGGAACTCGCCGAATTTCGCCCAGTCGCGCGCGGTCGCGTGCATCAGGCTGCCGCCGATCAGCGTGCCGCTCGCGTCGAATTCGGGCACCATGCTGGTCATGCCGAGCGGGCCGAACAGCCGCTGGTGGAGGTAGTCCGCCACCGCCTTGCGCCGCGCTTCGGGCTTGTCGCTGGCGGTCAGCGCCCGCGCCGCGATGTCGGCGAGGATCACGCTGGTATTGCTCGAATATTCGAACTTTCGCCCCGGCTCGGCCTCGAGCGGCTGCTCCTCGGCCCACTTCGCCATGTTGTCGCGCCCGTCGAGGAACAGCATCCTGACTTCGCTCGATTCGTAGGGCGGATCGCCGCTCTCGGTGTGGCGCAGGCCGCTCCGCATCTGGAGCAGCTCGCGGATCGTGATTTCGGCGCGCGGGTCGCCGGGGCGCTGCCACAGGGGGACCGGGGCGGGCTCGTCGAGCGCGAGGAGGCCGTCGGCGACGAGCATCCCGATCAGCACGCCGGTGACCGTCTTGGCCATCGACCAGCTGACGAAACGGGTGTTCCTGTCGTAGCCCTCGGCATAGCGCTCGGCGGCGATCTTGCCGTCCGCCATCACCACCACCGCGCGGGTCTCGCCGAGGCCGGGGAGGGTGAAAAGGTCGTCGACCTGGCGCGCGAGCTGGTCCTTCGGGGCGCCCGCATTGTTGGTCACCGCCGCTTTCGCCGCCTCGGAAAGCGGGGCCTCTCCTACGGGCGCGGCGCCGCAGCTCGCGAGCGTCAGCAGGGCTGGCGCGAGCAGGGCGGCGCGGTTAAGGACGGCGGTCTCGAGGGTCATCGGGGCCTCAATCCCCGAAGCATGAAGGCTTGGCAATGGCGAAATCACCTCAGCGCGCGAACCCGCGTCCCCGGCGGCGCTGGGGGCTGTGGGTGCTGGCGATCATCGCGCTGGCGGTTGCCAGCACCGCCACGGCATTCCGCAAGGAAATCAAGGGCTATGGCTCCATCGCCTCGGCCTATTCGGCGCGGGTCGCGTGCTCGTGCCGCTACGTCGCCGGGCGCGATCTCAAGGACTGCGCGAAGGACAAGCTCGCCGGGATGGAGGCCGTGACGCTGGTCGAGGACGAGGAGGCGAAGAGCGTCACCGCGCGCTTCCCGCTGGTCGCCAGCGCGACCGCGACTTATCGCAAGGGCTATGGCTGCGTGCTCGAACCCTGGGAGGGGTGAGATCCGGCCCCGGCAGCAGTGTTTCACGTGAAACATCGCGAAAAGCGGGGGGTATGGAGGGGGTCTAGGAGGGGGCAAGCGCCGGCTAAAGGTGGTCTGCGGGCAATCTCGGGGGGGCAAAAACAAGCCCGTTCGCCCTGAGCTTGTCGAAGGGCTGTCCTTCCCTTCGGATCCGCGCCAAGTCTCAAGAAAGTGCGGTCCTTCGACAAGCTCAGGACGAACGGAGCTTTGAGCTATCCGCTCACCCGCTCGGTCGAATCGATCCAGCCGCCGCCGACCACCCGCTCGCCCGCATAGAGCACTGCGGCCTGGCCGGGGGCGACGCCGTATTCGGGCTCGGCGAAGCGGATCGTCACCGCCGCGCCGTCCCCCAGCGGTCCATCGAGCACCACCGGCACGGGCTTCGCGAGGCTCCGCACCTTGGCGGTGAGCGGGGCATCGGGGAGGAGGCCGATGCGGTTTGTCCCGGTCAGCCGCGCCGCGCTCACCGCGAGCATCCGCTTCGGCCCGACCCGCACCTCGCGGGCCTCGGCGTCGAGGCCGATCACGTAGAGCGGCTCGGGCTGGCCGCCGATCTCGAGGCCTTTCCTCTGGCCGACGGTGAAGTGGACGATGCCCTTGTGCTCGCCGAGCCGCTCGCCGGTCGCCGCGTGGACGATCGCGCCCGGCGCCGCGCCCTCGGGCCGGACCTTCGTCACGATCTTCGCATAGTCGCCGTCGGGGACGAAGCAGATGTCCTGTGAATCCGGTTTGGCGGCGTTCCTGAGACCCGCCGCCTCGGCGAGCCCGCGCACCGCGGGTTTGGGCATCCCGCCCAAGGGGAAGCGCAGGTATTCGAGCTGCGCCTCGGTGGTGCCGTAGAGGAAGTAGGACTGGTCGCGCGAGGGATCGGCGGCGCGGTGGAGCTCCACGCCCTCGGGTGCCATCACCCGCCGCACGTAATGGCCCGTCGCAAGGCAATCCGCCCCGAGCTCGCGCGCCATGCGGAACAGGTCGGTGAACTTGGGCCCCATGTTGCAGCGGATGCAGGGGACGGGTGTGCGCCCGGCGAGGTATTCGTCGGCAAAGGCTTCGACCACCTCCTCGCGGAAGGCGCTCTCGTGGTCGAAGACGTAGTGCGCGATGCCGAGCCGGTCGGCGACCGCGCGCGCGTCGCGGATGTCGTCGCCCGCGCAGCACGCGCCCTTGCGGCCCGTCGCCGCGCCGTAGTCGTAGAGCTGGAGCGTGATGCCGATCACCTCGGCCCCGCTGGCGTGGGCGAGGGCGGCGACCACCGAGGAATCGACCCCGCCGCTCATCGCCACGACGATCCGGCACGCGCTCGCGGCGCGCGGCAGGTCGAACAGCGCGGCGGCGTCAGGCCCGGCGGGAAGGCCGGCGGCAGCGCCAAGCGACAGGGGAGGGGCGGGGGTGGCCATGCGGGCTGCGCATATAGTCGGCCTCGCCCCCTTCCGCCAGAGGCGCGCGGGGGTCCTTGCCCGCCCCGCCCGGACTATTCCTAAGCCGGGGTAAATGGCGGCTTTACCGGATTTTGACGCCCTCTCGTTAGGAGGGCGAATGATGTTCGAGAAAGCCAAGCCCTTGCAGGCGCCCCGCGGTGCCTTCGGCGCGCAGGAGCGATTCGCCGGTCGTGCCGCACGGCGCGCGGGCGATGCCTTGCGCGCGGTCGAATGGAGCGAGCTCACCGCCCGGCTCAACGCCGCGCGCGACCTGCGGCTCCTGCTCCGCAGCGAGTCGCAGGGCGCGATCGAGGCGGTCGCGGCCAGCTTCGGCGACGCGGCGGCGAGTTACTTCGCGCTCCTCGATGATGGAGAACCTGCTGTTAACCGCGATGCTTTAGGCCATTCGAAAGACCTTGGTGCCAAGCTCGGAACCGTTCAGGCGAACCGCCCGGGCCATACGGAAGGAAAAGAATCCGGTGCCCGCGGCGATGCGAGAGACACGAAATGATTGAGAACCAGGACATCCGTCCCGCACAGGTGATCGGCCCGCTCGGCGAGCCGCTGACCCTTGCCGACTTGCCCTCCCCCGACACCAAGCGCTGGGTCGTGCGCCGCAAGGCCGAGGTGGTGGCCGCCGTCAACGGCGGGCTGCTGACGCTCGACGAGGCGCTCGCCCGCTATGGCCTGACGCTCGAGGAGTTCGCCTCGTGGCAGCGCGCGGTCGACCGCTCGGGGATGCACGGGCTGCGCGTCACCAAGATCCAGCACTACCGCGATCTCTACGAGCGCCAGCTCAAGTACTGAGCCGCCGCGCTTCGTTCCGGCTTGCAGAAGGCCCGCTCCGACCAAGGTCGGCGCGGGCCTTCTCGTTTCCGGCGCCGGTTTGCGCTAGCCTCCGCCACCTTTCGTCTAGGCAGCAAGTCATCGGTCGATGCGCGCGTTGCGGGCCGGGACCTGTCAATCTATGACGCGCTGCACTTGGTGCCTTAGACGAATAATACACCTCGCGACCGCGGTCGATCCGCGGCGCGAGTGAGGAACTGGCGATGAACTACGAGACGACGATCACGGCCGATGCGGGCGAGGGGACGACGAGCCACTACACGGCGGCGCGCGCGGCCCCGGCTTTCGCGCTTCCGCGCTGGCTGATCGTCGGCGGCGCCGGGCTGTTCGTGGTGCTGCTGCTGATCGGCGCGTGGTTCGCGCTCGCCGGCGGCAAGACCGCTCCGGCGGACGACAACATCAACCAGGCCGCGACGGTGACGGTCGTCACCCCCGGGCGGACCACGGTCGCGGGCGAGATCGAGGCCCCCGGCACGCTCGCCGCGCGCCGCCCGATGCCGGTCGGCGTGGTCGGCGAGGGCGGGCAGGTGGTGCGCGTCAACGTCGATGCCGGCGACTGGGTGCAGCAGGGCCAGGTGCTCGCGGTGATCGACCGCTCGGTGCAGGTCCAGCAGGCCGCCGCCCAGTCCGCGCAGATCGAGGTCGCGCGGGCCGATGCCAATCTCGCCCAGGCGAACCTCGACCGCGCGCTCCAGCTCGTCGCCCGCGGGTTCGTCTCCAAGGCCGATGTCGACCGCCTGACCGCGACCCGCGATGCCGCGGTCGCCCGTGTGCGCGTCGCCGAGGCGCAGCTGCGCGAGCAGCGCGCGCGCAACCAGCGGCTCGACGTGCTCGCGCCCGCGACCGGCTACGTGCTCTCGCGCAATGTCGAGCGCGGCCAGACGGTCGGCGCGGGGAGCCCGGCGCTGTTCACCATCGCCAGCGGCGGTGAGATGGAGATGCTTGCGCAGGTCTCGGAAGAGCAGCTCGCGAAGCTCGCGATCGGCACGCCCGCGACGGTCATCCCGACCGGATCCGAGCAGCGCTTCACCGGGCAGGTGTGGCAGCTCGCCCCGACCATCGACCAGGCGACCCGGCAGGGGACGGCGCGCATCGCGCTCGCCTTCTCGCCCGCGCTGCGCCCCGGCGGCTTTGCCACCGCGCGGATCAGCAGCGGCAGCTTCACCGCCACCGTGCTCCCCGAGAGCGCGGTGCTCGCCGACGCCAAGGGCAGCTATGTCTATGTCGTGGGCAAGGACAACAAGACCCAGCGCCGCGCGGTCAAGACCGGGGCGGTGACGGCGAACGGCATCGCCATCACCGAGGGCCTCTCGGGCACCGAGCGCGTCGTGCTGAAGGCCGGCGGGTTCCTCAACCCGGGCGAGACCGTCAACCCCCAGCCCCTCGGGAAGTAAGGCGTCCCGCCCCGCCGCTTCCGGCGGGATAAGGCGAGCGACCGGCGACATCACAGGCAGAACTTTCATGGCACTCAAGGACATCTCGGCCTGGTCGATCCGCAATCCCGTCATTCCCCTGGTGTTCTTCACCGGGCTGCTGATCGCCGGGATCGTCAGCTTCAAGTTCATGGACGTGACCAACAACCCCGACGTCGATTTCCCGGCGGTGACGGTCAACATCTCGCAGCCCGGCGCCTCGCCGACCGAGATCGAGAACCAGATCACTCAGCGCGTCGAGAGCGCGCTGCGCTCGATCAACGGGGTCAACTCGATCCAGTCGACCGCGCGCGAGGGGAGCTCGAACACCTTCGTCGAGTTCGAGATCGGCACCGACCTCATCGAGGCGGTCAACGAGGTCGAGACCGCGATCGACGGCGTGCGCGGGAGCCTGCCCGACGGGATCCTCGAGCCGCGCGTCTCCAAGGTCAACGTGGTGGGCGAGGCGATCGGCTACGTCGCGGTCGAGGCCGACGACATGACCCTCGAACAGCTCAGCTGGTTCATCGACGACACCGTCGCCAAGCGCCTGCTCAAGATCGACGGGATGGCCGAGGTCGGCCGCTTCGGCGGGGTCGACCGGCAGATCGAGGTGATCCTCGATCCGGCGCGGATGCAGTCCTTCGGGGTCACCGCCTCGCAGATCAACGCGGCGCTGCGGCAGAGCAACCTCGACGCGGCGGGCGGCCTTGCCGAGGTCGGCGGCACCCGCCAGTCGCTGCGCGTGCTCGGCAATTCCGACTCCGCCTACGCCCTGTCGCAGACTCAGGTGCAATTGGGCGGCGGGCGCACCGTGCGCCTCGCTGACGTCGCCACGGTGCGCGACGGCTATTCCGAGCGCACCTCGATCAGCGAGGTCGGCGGCAAGGAGGTCGTCAACTTCTACATGAACCGCGCGCGCGGCGCCTCGGACCTCGCGGTCTACGACGCGGCGCTCGCGGAGATGGACAAGATCGAGGCCGAGAACCCCGGCATCAAGTTCATCAAGCTCTCGACCAGCACCACCTACACCCGCGGCCAGTACAAGTCCTCGATGTGGGCGCTGGTCGAGGGCGCGGTGCTCGCGGTGATCGTGGTGTTCGTGTTCCTGCGCGACTGGCGCGCGACCTTCATCAGCGCGGTCGCGATCCCGCTCTCGGCGATCCCAACCTTCTGGTTCATGGACCTGCTCGGCTTCAACTTGAACTTCCTCTCGCTGCTCGCGCTCGCGCTGGTGGCGGGGGTGCTGGTCGACGACGCGATCGTGGAGATCGAGAACATCGTCAGACATATGCGGATGGGCAAGACCGCCTATCAGGCCTCGATCGACGCCGCCGACGAGATCGGCCTGCCGGTGGTCGCGACCAGCTTCTGCATCGTCGCGGTGTTCCTCCCCGTCGGGTTGATGCCGGGCGTCTCGGGCCAGTTCTTCCAGAACTTCGGGATCACCGTGGTGGTCGCGGTGCTGATGAGCCTTGCGGTCGCGCGCATGGTCACCCCGCTGATGGCGGCCTATTTCCTCAAGGCCAAGGGCCACGCCGAGCACGGCGGCGGGCGGATGATCGACACCTACATGAGCGTGCTCGCCTGGACGCTCGACACCGGCAAGATGGCGGTGCGCCGCGCCGGCCTCACCGGGCCGCGCGGGCGCCTGCCCTACGTCTTTGCACTCCTGCTGGTGGTGATCGCCCTGCTCGCGGTGCCGGCGGCGGCGATGTTCACGAGCTTCAAGGCCATCAACGGCCTCGGCCTTCCCAAGACCATCGCCGCCGCCGTGACGAGCGACACCAACAGCACCCTGTTCTTCCTCGTCGCCAAGATCTTCGAGGTGACGCAGGTGCTGCTGGTGTCGCTGCTGGCGCTTGCGGCGTTGCTGCTTGCCTTCAAGGCGATCGAGGGCCTCTCGCCGCTGCTGCGCTCCTCCGCCTTGCCGGCGAAGGTGCTCGGCATCCTGCTCGGCGTGCTCGGGGTGCTGGCCTCCGCCGCGGCCGGCTTCGTCATCGTCAGCGCGATCTTCGGCGCGATCGCCGGATCGCCCGCCGACCCGCAGGCCGGCCAGCAGGCGGCGCAGGCGAACCAGGCCTTCTCGCTCGACCTGGCCTCGATCGACATGGCCGCATGGACCCCCGTCAAGGTGCTCGGCTACGTCCTCGCGCTGGTCGCGGGCCTTGCCGCCGGCGTCGCCGGCTTCTTCGGGGTGCGCCGCGTCGCCGCCAACCCGCGCTCGGTCGACTACCTCACCGCGCGCTTCTACGACCATCGCATCTGGATGCTGGGGATCGGCTGGTTCTCCTTCCTCGTCACCGTGCTGCTGTTCGGCCAGATTCCCGGCCAGTTCCAGCCGACCATCGACGACGAGAACAGCCAGGTGACGATCGAGGTCGTCCCCGGCACCACGCTCGCCCAGACCAAGCGGATCGTCAACGCGGTCGCCAACGAGCTGCGCAAGGAGCCCGAGGTCGAGCGGATGCTCGAGCGCATCCGGCTCGGCGATGCCTCGACGATCTTCGTCAAGCTCAAGGACGACCGCGAACGCACCTCGATCGAGTTCGAGCGCGAGCTGGGCGCGAAGCTCGCCCGCTTCCCCGACGCGCGGGTGCGCTTCCAGTCGCAGTCGGGCGGGTTCGGCTCGGGCCGCGACATGACGGTGATGCTCGCCGGGTCCGATCCGGCGAAGCTCGAGGAGACCGCGCTCAAGCTGGTCGAGCAGATGAAGGGCCTGCGCACCCTCGTCGCCCCGCGCATCAGCGCCGACCTCAACCGGCCCGAGATCATCATCACCCCGCGCGAGAAGATCGCGGCCGAACTCGGCGTCACCACCGCGGCGCTGTCGCAGACGATCCGCATCGCGACGCTCGGCGAGATCGAGCAGAACGCGGCGCGCTTCTCGCTGTCGGACCGCCAGATTCCGATCATGGTGCGCCTGTCGGACGAGGCGCGCGGCGACTTCACCACGATCCAGAACCTCCCCGTCCCGCTCGCGAACGGGGGCTCGGTGCCATTGAGCCGCGTCGCCGACATCAGCTTCGGCTCGGGCCCGACCGCGATCCAGCGCTACAACCAGAACCGCCGCGTGCTGGTCGGCGCGGACCTCGCTCCGGGCGTGCTCAAGGGCGAGGCGCAGGCGCAGATCGACGCGCTGCCGGTGCTCCAGAACCTCCCCGTCGGGGTGATCCGCGACGTGGTGGGCGAGGAGGAATGGCAGCAGGAGCTGATCCGCAACCTCATCATCGCGATCGTCGCCGGGGTGCTGCTGGTCTTCGCGGTGCTGGTGCTGCTCTACAAGCGGTTGATGAGCCCGCTCGTCAACATGAGCTCGCTCGCGCTGGCGCCGCTCGGGGGCATCCTGCTGATCTGGCTGATCGGCCAGCCGCAGTCGATGCCGGTCTATATCGGTATCCTGCTGTTGCTGGGGATCGTGTCGAAGAACTCGATCCTGCTGATCGACTTCGCGATCGAGGAGATGAACAAGGGCATTCCCAAGCTCGAGGCGATCATGGACGCCGGGCACAAGCGCGCCCAGCCGATCCTGATGACCACCATCGCGATGACCGCAGGGATGGTCCCGGTCGTGGTGAACGGCTATTTCGGCGGCGGCGACGGCGCGTGGCGCGAGCCGATGGGCTGGGTGGTGATCGGCGGGCTGGTGCTCTCGACGCTGCTCACCCTGCTGATCGTGCCGGCGGGCTTCAGCCTCGCCGACAGTTTCGAGAAGCGCGTCGGGCCGTGGCTGCGGGCGCGCCTGCTCACCTATCGCCCGGGCGACGACACCCGCGGGGTGGTCGATCCCGAGCCGGACCTGCCCTTCCCGGGCGTCCCCGGCGCGATCCCTGCGCGGCGCCTGCCGCCGGGCGAGCCGGCGGAATGACCTAAGAGGGTGACGGACCGGCCCCCGCCGGTCTAAGGCACGGACATGGCGACGCGTCCCTCAAGGCCCCTGACCTTCGGCGGCCAGCCGCTCACGGTCGACCGCGCAAAGCGGATGCGCTGGACCGCGACCGGGATGCTGGCGGCGATGGCGGTGCTGTTCGTCGCCACCCACGGCCTCGCGACGAGCGGCGCACACCCCGCCTGGGGCTATGTCCACGCCTTCGCCGAGGCCGCGATGGTCGGCGGCCTCGCCGACTGGTTCGCGGTGACGGCGCTGTTCCGCGCGCCGCTCGGCCTGCCGATCCCGCACACCGCGATCATCCCCGAGAACAAGGACCGCATCGCCGACACGATGGCGGCGTTCCTGCGCGAGAACTTCCTCACCCCTGCGGTGGTCGCGCGGCGGATGGCGGGGATGAACATCGCCAAAGCGGCGGGCGAGTTCCTCGCCGCCTCGCCCGAGAGAGGCGGGGACGAACGCTCGCGCATCACCTCGGGCGCCGCGGAGCTGCTCGCCGAGGTGCTCGAATCTCTCGACCCCGACCGGCTCGGCAACCAGGTGCGCTCGGGCCTTGCGGGCCAGCTCGCCAAGCTCGACGTCGCCCCGCTCGCCGGGCGGATGATCGAGAGCGCGATGGTCGACAAGCGCCACCAGCCGCTGATCGACGGCTTCGTGCGCTGGGCGGGCCTGACGATCGAGGACAACGAGGAAACCCTGCGCGAGATCATCCACCAGCGCGTCGCCGGGGTGCTGCGCTGGGCGGGGATCGACAAGACGATCTCCTCGAGCGTGCTCGACGGGCTCTACAAGCTCCTCGCCGAGGTGCTGGTGAACCCCGACCATCCCCTGCGCGGCAAGATCGAGGAGGGGCTGGCGAAGCTTGGGCAGGACTTGCAGCACGACCCCGAGACCCGCGCCAAGGTCGAGGACATGAAGCGCGACCTCATCGCCAACCCCGCCGTCGCGGTGTGGTGGACGGGGGTGTGGGAGCGGATGCGCCAGTCGCTGATCCGCCGCGCCCGCGATCCCGAGAGCGGGATGGGCGAGGAGATGCGCTCGATGCTGTCCGAGCTCGGCCAGGCGCTCCAGCAGGACGCGCGGCTGCAACACCAGATCAACCGCTTCGCCCGCCGCACGGCTGTCGGCATCGCCACCCGCTACGGCGACCAGATCGTCCGGCTGGTGTCGGAGACGGTGAAGCGCTGGGACGCGACCACCATCACGGGACGCGTCGAGGGCGCGGTGGGGCGCGACCTCCAGTTCATCCGCATCAACGGCACACTGGTGGGCGGGCTCGTCGGGATGGCGCTGCACGCGGCGAACAGGGTGCTTTAGGCGCCCCCGCGCCGGTCACTTACCCACTTGGTAGACGATGCTCTCCGCGTGGTAGGAGCGCATCGGCTTGCCTTGCGCGTCGCGCGCGGGCTCGAAGCGGGCCAGCGCCATCGCGCGGCAGGCGGGACTGTCGAGCCGGTCCGCATTGGTCGCCTTGAGGATCGCACAATCCTCGACCTTGCCCTCGGCGCTGACGATCACCCGCAAGCGCATGATCCCCTGCTCGCCGGCGGACAAGGCGTCGCGCGGGTAATCGGCGACGATCCGCCGCACCACCGCGTCGCGGTTGGTCCAGCGCGGCAGGCTCATGGCGGTGCGGTGCGCCTCGATGTCGAGCCCCCAGGTGCCGACGAGGTCGAGCGCGCAGCGATCCAGCACCTCGAAGGCGGCGTCGAGCGGGCCGGTCTTGAGCCGGATCTCGTCGCCGCGCTGCTTGAGCGACACGAATTCGACCGCCTTCGCGCCCGGCTTGTCGAGCGCCGGGATGCCGCCGACCGTGTCCTCCTCCTTGTCCTCCGCGTCGGTCCCGCCACGGCCGTCGATCCTCACCGAGGAATAGACCACCGCGTCCCCGTAGCCCTCGACGTTCCCGGTGAACGGCTCGGTCCTGCGCGGCTGCTGCCCGGCGGCGAAGGCGAGGGCGGTGGGCTGGCGGCTGCGGAACCGCTTGAACGAGGGACCGGCCGCGGTCATGCCCACCCGCCCGCTCGGCCAATACTGCTCGAAGAACAGGAGGTGGCGGTTCTCCCCTTCGCCGAAAATCCGCGCCAGCCGGCACTTGGTCTCGCCGAAATCGACGTTCCAGGGGCTGCTCGAGGCGAGTTCGACGATCTCGGCCCGGGCGGGAGCGGCGGCGAGGACGAGGGCGCAAAGGGCGGCGGCAGTGATAGTGGAACGCATAAGAAAACCTCCGGCAGGCGGGCAACCTGCCGGAGGTTCGTGACAATGAAAAGTCGCTTGCGATGAACCGCTTAGAGCGCGTTCGTCAGCTCCGGCAGGGCGCGAGAGCGCCGCCCGGCCTCGCCTCAGTCCCTGAGCTTGTAGGTGATCCGCGTCGTCCAGAGGCTCGCGACCGGGTTCCCGGCGCTGTCGCGCGCAGGGTCGAACTTGGCATTCTGGAGCAGCAGCAGGCAGGCCGTCTCGTTGAACGAGACAGGGCCGCTATAGCTGATCACCTCGCAGAAGGTCGGGCTGCCCTCCTTGTTGATCGTCAGGCGCACGCCCACCGATCCCTGTTGCTGGGCCAGGGCAAGGTGGCGCGGATAATTCTCCTGGAGCTTGGCCGCCCAGACGCGCTGGTCGACCGGGTATGCCTGCCGTCCGCCCGAAGCCGGGCCATTCTGCTGCAGACGGCTGACCAGGGCTTCCGTGCAGGTCCGCAGCTCCCCCATCATCGGCAGGAAGCGGTCGAGCTCGAGCGTGATCGGGTCGACCACTCCTCCCGACAGCTCGAGCGCGTCGATCCGGGCGAGGCGGCGCTTGATCGTGTCCTCGGAGGCCATCTCGGACGCCGCCGATTGCGCGATGTCGACGCTCTCCTCCCCGGTGGCGGGCTGCTCGGCCAGCGTTCCGCTGCTCCCGGTCTCCGCGAGAAGCGAGACCGGCTGGACCCCGAACATGCCGAGCACCGGGCGGCCCTTGCTCGATTTGGCGGTGATGAAGTTGCGCTCAACCAGCTCGCCGGGCGTGAAACCGACCCGGATGGTGGCGCCGAAGGGACTGCGCAGCGGGCGGCCGATCAGGGTGAGGTTGAGCCCCGGGCCGGGGCCGCCCTTGTCGATCCAGAGCGTCACGACATCCTCGCCCGATCCGAACTCGCGGATCATCCGGCACTTGTCGTCATAGGCGCGCAGCTCCCAGCCGGAGGTCGGCTTGAGCCGGAGCGGCTCGGCGAGCGCAGGCGTGACGGCGCTGGCGGCGACGCCGAAGCCGAGAAGACAGGAGAGTGTGCGAGCAAGCATGAGAAAACCCCCGACAACGCCGAGCTTGCCGGAGGTTCCGAATATTCTCAAGCCCTTGAGCGTTCGACCGTTCAGAGCGCGTTCGTCAGCTCCGGCACCGCGGTGTAGAGGTCCGCGACGAGGCCCACGTCGGCGACCTGGAAGATCGGGGCGTCCTCGTCCTTGTTGATGGCGATGATGACCTTGGAATCCTTCATCCCTGCAAGGTGCTGGATCGCGCCCGAGATGCCGATCGCAAAGTAGACTTCCGGGGCGACGATCTTGCCGGTCTGGCCGACTTGGTAATCGTTGGGAACGTAGCCCGCGTCGACCGCCGCGCGGCTCGCGCCGATCGCGGCGCCGAGCTTGTCGGCGAGGGGCGTGATGATCGCCTCGAAGGTCTCGGCGTCCTTGAGCGCGCGGCCGCCCGAAACGATGATCTTGGCGCTGGTCAGTTCGGGGCGCTCGCTCTTGGCGATTTCCGAGCTGACGAAGCTCGAGGTGCCCGCGTCACCGGGGCCGGTGACGGCCTCGATCGTGCCCGAACCGCCCTCGGTCGCGGCCTTCTCGAAGGCGGTGCCGCGCACGGTGATGACGAGCTTGGCGTCGGTCGATTCGACGGTGGCGATGGCGTTGCCGGCGTAGATCGGGCGGGTGAAGGTCCTGGGCCCCTCGACCGAGAGGATTTCCGAGACCTGCATCACGTCGAGATGCGCGGCGACGCGCGGGGCGACGTTCTTGCCCTGGGTGGTCGCGGCGGCGAGGAAGGCGTCGTGATCGGCCATCAGCGCGGCGGCGAGCGGGGCGACGTTTTCGGCAAGGCCGTTGGCATAGGCCGCGTCGTCGGCGACGTGGACCTTGCCGACGCCCGCGATCTTCGCGGCTGCCTCGGCGACCGAACCGCAGTTGTGGCCGGCGACCAGCAGGTGCACTTCGCCGAGCTGTGAGGCGGCGGTCACGACCGCGAGGGTCGCGTCCTGCACCTTGGTGTTGTCATGTTCGACGAGAACGAGAGTCTTCATCTCTTGGGTTCCTTGTCCGAAAGCCTTAGTCGGCGATGCCGAGGGTCTTGAGCTTGCCCACCAGCTCGGCGACATCGGCGACCTTGACGCCGGCCTGGCGCACGGCGGGTTCCTGCACCTTCAGCGTCTTGAGGCGCGGGGCGAGGTCGACGCCGTAGTCGGCGGCGGTCTTGGTCGCGAGCGGCTTCTGCTTGGCCTTCATGATGTTCGGCAGCGAGGCGTAGCGCGGCTCGTTGAGGCGCAGGTCGGTGGTGACGATCGCGGGGAGCGCGAGCTTCACGGTCTGAAGCCCCCCGTCGACTTCGCGCTTCACCGTCACGCTGTCGCCTTCAACCTCGACGGTATTCGCAAAAGTGCCCTGCGGACGGCCCATGAGGGCTGCTAGCATCTGGCCGGTCTGGTTCGAATCGTCCGAAATCGACTGCTTGCCGAGGATCACCAGGCCCGGCTGCTCTTCATCGGCAATGGCCTTCAAAATCTTGGCGACCGCCAGCGGCTCGACCTCTTCGTCGGTCTCCACCAGGATCGCGCGGTCGGCGCCCATCGCGAGCGCGGTGCGCAGGGTTTCCTGCGCCTTGGCCGGGCCGATCGACACCGCGACGATCTCGGTCGCCGCGCCCTTTTCCTTGAGGCGGATGGCTTCCTCGACCGCGATCTCGTCGAACGGGTTCATGCTCATCTTGACGTTGGCGAGATCGACGCCCGAGCCGTCGGCCTTGACCCGCGGCTTGACGTTGTAGTCGATCACCCGCTTGACGGGGACGAGGATCTTCATGGCTTGTCCTTCCTCTCAAAGAATCACGTGGACGCCTCTCAGCGCCTTTGGCCGCCCGCCTAGCTTGCGTTTACGTAAACGTCAAGCGAGGCGGGCCGCTGTTGGAATGCGCAAAGTTGATACGAGACAACCTGCGCACCGTATGAACTATGTGAACGAAGGCCCCCGATCAGGCGGCCTTCTTCACTTCCGCGACGATCTTCTGCGCCGCATCGCCGAGGTTGTCGGCGGGGACAATCGCGAGGCCCGAATTGGCGAGGATCGCCTTGCCTTCGGCCACGTTGGTGCCTTCGAGGCGCACGACCAGCGGAACCTGGAGGTTCACGTCCTTCGCCGCCTGCACGATCCCGTTGGCGATCACGTCGCACTTCATGATCCCGCCGAAGATGTTGACGAGGATGCCCTCGACCGCCGGGTCCTTGAGGATGATCTTGAAAGCCGCGGTGACCTTCTCGGTGGTGGCCCCGCCGCCCACGTCGAGGAAGTTCGCCGGGAAGGCGCCGTTGAGCTTGATGATGTCCATCGTCGCCATCGCGAGGCCGGCGCCGTTGACCATGCAGCCGATGTTGCCGTCGAGCTTGATGTAGGCGAGGTCATATTCGCTGGCTTCGACTTCGGCCGGGTCTTCCTCGGTCTCGTCGCGCAGGGCTTCGATGTCGGGGTGGCGGTAGAGGGCGTTGCCGTCGAAGCTCATCTTGGCGTCGAGCACCAAGAGCTTGCCGTCCTCGGTTTCGACCAGCGGGTTGATTTCCAGCATCTCGCAATCGGTGGCGAGGAAGGCGTCGTAGAGCTGCTTGGCGAGCTTCTGCGCCTGCTTGTTGAGATCGCCCTGGAGCTTGAGCGCGAAGGCCACAGCGCGGCCGTGGTGCGGCTGGAAGCCCTGCGCGGGGTCGATCGAGAAGGTGGTGATGAGGTGCGGCGTGTCATGCGCCACGGTCTCGATGTCCATCCCGCCCTCGGTCGAAACGACGAAGGCGACGCGGCCCGTCGCACGGTCGACCAGCAGCGAGAGGTAGTATTCCTTGGCGATGTCGACGCCGTCGGTGATGTAGAGGCGGTTGACCTGCTTGCCCGCGTCCCCCGTCTGGACGGTCACCAGCGTGTTGCCGAGCATTTCCTCGGCGTGGGCACGCACTTCATCGAGGCTCTTGGCGAGCCGCACGCCGCCCTTGGCGTCCGCGCCGAGTTCCTTGAACTTGCCCTTGCCGCGTCCGCCCGCGTGGATCTGCGCCTTGACCACGTAGAGCGGCCCCGGAAGCTGCTTGGCGGCCTCGACCGCTTCCTCGACGCTCAGGGCCGCATGGCCCGCCGGGACCGCGATGCCGTGCTTCGCGAGGAGTTCCTTGGCCTGGTATTCGTGGACGTTCATGGCGTGTCGATCCCTTTTCGCAAATCCTGGGGAGAGGTTTGTCTGCGCGGGGCCTAAGCACGGATCGGCAGGCTTGAAAAGTGCTCTGTGCAGGGCCAACACGCTAGGCTCTCATGATTGACAGGGAACACCTTGAGGCCATCGTCCGCGAGGCGGGCAGGATCGCCCATTCGCGCTGGCCGGGGGCGGGGCACAGCTTGCACAGCTGGGACAAGACCCCGGGCAGTCCGGTGAGCGAGGCCGATCTCGAGGTCGATCGCTTCCTCAAACGCGAGCTGATGCGCCTGCTGCCCTCGGCCGCCTGGCTCTCCGAGGAGACCGCCGACGACAAGGCGCGCACCGGCAGCAGCCTCATCTGGCTGGTCGACCCGATCGACGGCACCCGCGACTTCGTGCGCGGGCGCGCCGGGTGGGCGGTGTCGGTCGCGCTGGTGAGCGCCGGACGCCCGCTGATCGGGATGCTCGCCGCCCCGGCGCGGGGCGAGGAGTGGCTCGCGGTGGCGGGGCAGGGGGCGAGCCTCAACGGCGCCCCGATCCGGGCGAGCCAGCGCTCCGAGTTCGCCGGGGCGCGGGTGCCGACCGTGTCGCTCCCGCGCGAGGACAGCGACCTCGTGGCGGTCGAGCAGCCGAACTCGATCGCATTGCGGATCGCAATGGTCGCCGCCGACCGCGCCGACCTCGTGGCGACGCTGCGCTGGGGCTACGAGTGGGACATCGCCGCCGCGACCCTGATCGCGCGCGAGGCGGGGGCCGAGGTCACCGACGCCTTCGGCCGCCCGCTCGCCTACAACAAGCACGATCCCCGCGACTTCGGGGTGCTGGTGTGCTCCCCCGCAATCCACGCCGCGGCGGTCGAGCGGCTGGCGGAACGGGCGAAGGCGCTGCGGTAGGTTTCACGCGGAGACGCGGAGACGCGGAGGGGTTGCGCCCCGGCGAAGCCGCATGATTCCTCGCTCCGAAGATGCGCGCGCGGCGTTGCGAGGCGCCGAACCCTCTGCGCTCTCTGCGTCTCTGCGCGAGAATCTTTTCACGCAGAGACGCAGAGAGCGCAAAGGGGGTGTGCACCACCGATGGGGCGCGATCGCGTCCGATGCGATGATGCGGCTTCGCCGTTCCGAGAATCCTCCGCGGCTCCGCGTCTCCGCGTGAAACAACAAGGGGCCGCCCTTGCGGGCAGCCCCTCTCGATGGCTTGCCGCCGCGGATCAGTTCCCGCTGCGGGCCTTGCTCACGTCGTCCTGGCTGACCGGGATGATCTTGATCTCGACCCGGCGGTTGAGCGGCTCGTTGATGTTGTCGCCGGTCTTGACCCTGAGGTAGTCGTACTGCTCGCCGTAGCCGCGGGTCGCGATGCGCGCCCGGGCGACGCCGCGCGCGGCGAGGTAGTCGGCAACCGCCTGCGCGCGCTGCTCCGAAAGGCGCTGGTTGGTCGCGGGAGCGCCGGTCGTGTCGGTGAAGCCGTAGACGTCGATCAGGCTGTTCGGATACTTCACCAGCGTCTCGGCGACCGAGTTGAGCGTGTCGTAGAACCCCGGGTTGATCTGCGCCGAGCCGGTCGCGAAGGTCACCCCGTCGGGCAGGCGCACGAGGATCGCGTCCTGATCGCCCACTTCCTCGACGTCGACGCCGCTCCCGGCGGTCTGCTCCTTCAGTTCCTTGATCTGGTCGTCGTACTGCTTGCCGATGATCGCCCCCGCCGAGCCGCCGATCCCGGCGCCGATGATGCGCCCCGTGTCGCCGCCGATCGCGCCGCCCAGCAGGTAGCCGAGCGTGCCGCCGAGGCCGGTGCCGATCGCGGTGCGCGAGATCTTCTTCTCGCCGGTGTTGGGGTCGGTGACGCAGGCGCTGGTGCCCAAGAGGGCGAGCGCGGCGGTGCCCGACAGCAGGATGCGCGAGAAAGTCATGAGCCTTACCTCCTTCTTATTGTCATTGCCGCCGACCAGCCCCCCTGCGGGATGCGCGAAGTCGTCGGTGAACCGAGGCTATATCTCCTGCATGGCGATTCCTTGATCCATGTTGAACAAGCCAGCCCCCGCGCCGCCGCATCCCCGGTGCGGACCGTGACGCATGGCTGGCAAGCCCCGAGGATTGTGCTAGCGCGAGGAGCGTGACACCTTTTCCTTGGACCGATCTTGCGATCATCGTCGCGCTCGTCGTGCTCAACGGCGTTTTCGCGATGTCCGAGCTCGCGATCGTCTCGGCCAAGACGAGCACGCTCGAAATGCGCGCCGAGGGCGGCTCGGTGAGCGCGCGGATCGCGCTGGCGCTGGCGGCCGAGCCGGGCAAGTTCCTCTCGACTGTGCAGATCGGCATCACCCTCATCGGCATCATCGCGGGCGCCTATTCGGGGGCGAGCCTCGGCGGGCCGGTGGGCGAGCGGCTCCAGGCGCTGGGGCTCCCGGCGGAATATGCCGAGACCACGGGCTTTGCGGTGGTGATCGCCTTCACCACCTATCTCAGCCTCATCATCGGCGAGCTCGTCCCCAAGCAGCTCGCCCTGCGCGCCGCGGTGCCGGTGTCGCTGGTGATGGCGCGCCCGATGGCCTTCATGGCCCGCGCCGCGGCGCCGCTGGTGTGGCTGCTCGACGCCAGTTCGACCGCGCTGATCCGGCTGCTCGGCCTCAAGGGCAGCGACGATGCCTCGGTCACCGCCGAGGAATTGAAGATGATCTTCGCCGAGGCGAGCCGCTCGGGGGTGATCGAGGCCGAGCAGCGCCAGATCCTCACCGGCGTCGTGCGCCTCGCCGAGCGCCCGGTGCGCGAGATGATGACGCCGCGCACCGAGGTCGACTGGATCGCCGCCGACGCCGACCCGCAGGCGATCCGCGAGCGGATCGAGGGCAGCACCCACTCGCTGCTCCCGGTCGCGGACGGCTCGCCCGACACGATCCTCGGCGTGGTCAAGGTGCGCGACGTGCTCGCGGCGATGGTGGCGGGCCGTGCGGTGCCCCTGCGCGCGATGATGCGCAAGGTCGAGGTCGTCCCCGACCAGCTCGACGCGATGGACGCCCTGAGGGTGCTGCAATCGGCTGAAGTGGCGATGGCGGTGGTGCACGACGAATACGGGCACTTCGAAGGAATCGTCACCCCGGTCGACCTCCTCACCGCGATCGTCGGCAACTTCGCCAGCGACAGCGACGACGGCGACCTGCCCTCGGTGACCGAGCGCGAGGACGGCTCGCTGCTGGTCTCGGGCTCGCTTTCGGCCGACGCGCTCGCCGACCGGCTGGGGCTCGACTACGGCGAGGACCGCGAGTTCGGCACCGCGGCGGGCTATGCGCTCTCGGTGCTCAAGAAGCTGCCCCACGAGGGCGAGCACTTCACCGACCAGGGCTGGCGCTTCGAGGTGGTCGACATGGACGGCCGCCGCATCGACAAGCTGCTGGTGAGCCGGGCGGGGGAGTAGGGCTTTCCCGGACTCACGCGGAGACGCGGAGACGCGGAGCCGAAGGGGCGGCGCAGCCGCCTTTCATCACACAGAGCCACAAATGGAGGGCCCCGCAGAACACCCTCTTTGTGTCTTTGCGGCTTAGTGTGAGAGAAAACCCACGGCCGCTGGCGCGGCGGGCGCTTGCCTCCGCGTCTCCGCGTCTCCGCGCGATATGTTTCCGTCAGGCGCTCGGGATCGCGGTCGAGGCCGACTGGCCGTCGCCCTCGGGCGCGGCGATGATGTCGCGGGTGACGCGGCCCTTGGCGACGGTGTTGGTCCCGGTGTCGCCGACCTGCGAGCGGATCGAGGGGTCGGCGCGGCCGGCGCGGTCGATCGCGCTCGTCTCGACCTTGCTGCGCGGCGCGGGGCCGCCGAACAGCGCCTCGAGCGCCTGCTCGGACGCGGTGCCCTCGGAGGGGCGCGGGGCGCCGGGGGCGGGCGGGGTGAGCGTGAAGTCGGGCGGCACCACCAGCGGCGCCTGGCGCTGCACCGCGAACTCGTCGGGGCGCGCGCGGTTGAACACCCCGCCGCCGCTGCCGCAGGCAGCGAGCATCGCCGAGGCACCGGCCAGCAGGATCAGGGTTGCAGTCTTACGCATCTTGGGCCTCTCCACGGGGGGCGTCCCCGGCTTGTGTGTCCCCCTTGTCGCGCACCAGCAGGCTGCGCGCAAGGATGATGACGACGCCGATGGTGATCGCGGCGTCGGCGATGTTGAAGATCAGGAAGGGCCGGAAGGTCCCGATGTGGAAGTCGGCAAAGTCGATGACGTAGCCGAGCTCCCAGCGATCCTTGATGTTGCCGAGCGCCCCGCCGAGGATCAGCGCGAGCCCGGCGATGTCGCCGAGCTTGCGCTCGCGCATCATCCACACCAGCACGACGACGGCGATCGCCGCGGTCACCGCGACCAGCGCCCAGCGGGTCTCCATGCTGCTCGCCTGGAACATCCCGAGCGAGACGCCGCGGTTCTCGGTGTAGGTGAGGTCGAAGAAGGGGAGGAGGTCGATCCGACCCACGAACCTGAGGTCGAGCGGGCCGACGATCCAGAACTTCACCGCCTGGTCGACCAGCGCGACGAGGGCGGCGAGCGCAAGGCCGATCAGCCGGTTGCGGGTGAACAGCGCGCTCATGCCGCGGCGCTTTCGCCCGACGCCGCGACCACGCTCTCGCAGCGCCCGCACAGCGCGCCTTCCTCCGGCACGTCGGGCAGGAGCCGCCAGCAGCGGCCGCACTTGGCGTCGGAGGTCTTGGCGACGGTCACGCCCTCGCCCTGCCCGCGGGTCACTGTCGCGGTGATGAACAGCTCGGCGAGAGCTTCGTCCGAAACGCCTTCCGGCACGGCGGCGGCGGGAACGGCGACCTCGGCCTCGAGGCTCGAGCGGATGGTCTTGTCGCGGCGCAGCGGCTCGATGGCCTCGTTGACGCTGTCGCGAAGGGCGCGCAGGCTGTCCCACTTGAAGGCGAGGTCCCCATCCTGCCAGGCGGCCGGAGCTTCGTCGATCTCGAGCAGGTGGACGCTGCCGCCGTCGGGATAGCGGCTCAGCCACACCTCCTCGGCGGTGAACACCAGCACCGGGGCGGCGTAGCGGATGAGCCGTTCGAACAGGATGTCGAGCACCGTGCGATAGGCGCGGCGGCGCGGGTCCGCGGGATCGTCGCAGTAGAGCGAATCCTTGCGGATATCGAAGAAGAACGCCGAGAGGTCCTCGTTGCAGAAGTCGACGAGCGCGCGGACGTATTCGTTGAAGTCATAGGCGTGGATCGCCGCGTGAAGCGTGACGTCGAGCGCGTGCAGCTTGCCGAGGATGTAGCGCTCGAGCTCCGGCATCGCCGCGAAGTCGACGCGCTCCGCCTCGCTAAACCCGTCGAGCGCGCCGAGGAGGTAGCGGAAGGTGTTCCTGAGCTTGCGATACTGGTCGCCCACGCCCTTCAGGATCTCGTCGCCGATGCGGTGGTCCTCGGTGAAGTCGACCGACAGTGCCCACAGCCGGATGATGTCCGCGCCGTAGGTCTCCATCACCTTGATCGGATCGACCGTGTTGCCGAGCGACTTCGACATCTTCTTGCCCTTGGCGTCCATCGTGAAGCCGTGGGTGAGGATCTGGTCGTAGGGCGCCCGCCCGCGGGTGACGCAGCTTTCAAGCAGCGAGGACTGGAACCAGCCGCGGTGCTGGTCGGAGCCCTCGAGATAGAGGTCGGCGGGCCACTGGAGGTCGGGCCAGCGGCCGCTCTCCAGCACGAAGGCGTGGGTGCAGCCCGAATCGAACCACACGTCGAGAATGTCGGTGACCATCTCGAACTCCGCGGGATCATAATCGGGCCCGAGGAAGGCCGCCTTGTTGGCGCTGTTCCACGCGTCCATGCCCTCGGCGTTCACCGCCGCAACGATGCGGGCGTTGACCGCCGTATCCTGAAGGTAGGTGCCGTCGGGCCGCACGAAGAGCGTGATCGGCACGCCCCACGCGCGCTGGCGGCTGAGCACCCAGTCGGGCCGCCCCTCGACCATCGCGCCGATGCGGTTGCGGCCCTTTTCGGGGATGAACTGCACGCGCGCGATTTCGGCGAGGGCCACATCCCTCAACGTCCCCCTCCCGCCTGCGGGAGGGGTTAGGGGTGGGCCCGTCTCCGCACCGTCGTTCGCGGACGCGCCCACCCCCGACCCCTCCCGCAAGCGGGAGGGGAGTTCCTTGTCCATCGGCACGAACCACTGGGGGGTGCAGCGGAAGATCACCTTGGCCTTGGAGCGCCATGAATGCGGGTAGGAATGCGCGTAGTCCGCGCTCGCCGCGAGCAGCGCGCCTGCTTCCCGGAGATCGGCACAAATGGGGCCATCGGGCGCGTTGAATTTCGGGTTGATGACGCTCATCCGCCGCTCGTCCGCGCCGCCGAGCCAGCCCCAGTCGTCACGGTAGCGCCCGTCATTCATCACCGCGAAGACGGGGTTGATGCCGTTCGCCTTGCACAGCTCGAAGTCGTCCTCGCCGTGATCGGGCGCCATGTGGACGAGGCCGGTGCCGCTGTCGGTGGTGACGAAGTCGCCGGGCAGCAGCGGGCGCGGGGTGGCGTAGAAGCCACCGAGGTGGTGCATCGGGTGGCGGGCGAGGGTGCCGGCGAGTTCGGAGCCCTTGCCGGCCCAAACCGGTGTCGACAATCGAACCATCCAATACATCAGACGCTTCTCAGCATCCTCAAGAAGCGACTTCGCCAACAGAACTCGAGAGGGGAGCTTCTCGCGGTCGACGGACCAAGCGTCAGCCTGCTCCACGGTAACTTTCGTATCGTCGAACGCCCCGCCAAATGGCAGCAGCTCAACGAGCACATACTCAACCTCCGGCCCATAGGCCAAAGCCTGGTTCACCGGGATCGTCCACGGCGTCGTCGTCCAGATCACCGCGTGGGCGCCGACCAGTTCGGGGATCGGGCTCTCCACAATCTCGAACGCCACGTCGATCTGGGTCGAGGTGATGTCCTCGTATTCGACCTCCGCCTCGGCCAGCGCGGTCTGTTCGACCGGGGACCACATCACCGGCTTCGAGCCGCGGTAGAGGTTCCCCGCCTCGGCGAGCTTCAGAAGCTCGGCGACAATCACCGCCTCGCTCTCCTTCTGCATGGTGAGGTAGGGGTGGTCCCAGTCGGCCATGATGCCGAGGCGCTTCAACTGCGAGCGCTGCACGTCGACCCAGTGCTGCGCGTAGGCGCGGCACTCGTCGCGGAAGGCCTTGACCGCCGCCTCGTCGCGCCCGGCGCCGGTGAGCACGGGTTTGGGCTTCTTCTCCTTGCGGTACTGCTCCTCGACCTTCCACTCGATGGGCAGGCCGTGGCAGTCCCAGCCGGGCACGTAGGGCGCGTCCTTGCCGATCAGGTTCTGGGTGCGGCAGACCATGTCCTTGAGGATGTGGTTCAGCGCGTGCCCGATATGCATGTCGCCATTGGCGTAGGGCGGGCCGTCGTGGAAGATGAATTTTTCGCGCCCCTGGCGTGCGGCGCGAAGCTGCTCGTAGAGCCCGATTGCCTGCCAGCGCGCGGCGATGCCCGGCTCCTTCTGGGGGAGGCCGGCCTTCATGGGGAACTCGGTCTTCGGCAGGAAGACGGTGTCCCGGTAATCGCGCTGCGTAGGTTCGTCGGACATGGTGCGCGGGGCCTTAGCCTTTCATCCCGCAACTGCAAAGGCTCGTCATTGCGAGGAGCCGAAGGCGACGCGGCAATCCATGAACCGGCCTCGACCCATGACGCAACATAGCGCCATGGATTGCCGCGCTACGCTCGCAATGACGAGGAGAGAAGCCGACGCGCCTCGGCGCAATCCTTGTCCATCTGCGCGATCAGGGCCTCGAGGCTGTCGAACTTCGCCTCGCCGCGCAGGTAGTGGTGGAAGGCGATCTCGATCTCCTGCCCGTAGAGGTCGCCGGAGAAGTCGAAGAAATAGGGCTCGAGCAGCTCCTTGGGCGGTTCGAACTGCGGGCGGATGCCGATGTTGGCGGCGCCCTTGAGCACCTCGCCGGTCGAGAGGATGCGCCCCGTCACGGCGTAGATGCCGTATTTCGGGCGGAGGTAGTTCTCGACCCCGAGATTGGCTGTCGGATAGCCGATCGTGCGCCCGCGCTTGTCGCCGTGCTCGACGATGCCGCGGATCGCGAAGGGGCGGGAGAGGAGCCGCGCGGCAAGCTGCGGATCGCCGTCGCGCAGCGCCTGGCGGATGCGGCTCGAGGAGACGACCTCGCCATATTGCGCCACCGCCTCGACCACGCGCGATTTGAGCCCGAGTTCGCGGCCGAGCGAGCGCAGCAGGTCGACATTGCCCTTGGCGCCGCGCCCGAAGGTGAAGTCGCCCCCGGTCACCACCCCGTGCGCGCCGAAGCGCTCGATGAGGATGGCTTGAATGAAGTCCTCCGCGCTCGTGCCCGCAAGCTCGGCGTCGAAGTGGAACACCAGCATCGCGGTCGCCCCGGCGGCGAGGTAGAGCTCCTGGCGCTGCTCGAGGGTGCTCAGCCGGAAGGGCGGGAGCTCGGGCTTGAAGAAGCTCACCGGGTGGGGATCGAAGGTGGCGATGATCGAGGGGCGGCCCTCGGCGTGCGCCCAGCGGATCGCCTCGCCCGCGACCGCCTGGTGCCCGCGGTGGAACCCGTCGAAATTGCCGAGCGCGATGATTGCGCCCCGCATCGCGGCGGGGACGGGATCGCGGTGATCGAGCCAGCGCATCAGGCATCGCCTCGACGATAGGTGAGGAAGGCGAAGGCGGGCGTGTCGCCCTCGGCCGCATGATCCTCGCGCGCCACCTCGTGCCATTCCGGCCCGAGCGGCGGCATGAAGGTGTCGCCTTCGTAGTCGGCATGGATCTGGGTGAGCTCGACGCGGGTCGCGCGCGGCAGGAACGTCTCGAACACCGCCGCCCCGCCGATCACCGCGACTTCGCCCTCGCCCACGAGGTCGAGCGCCTCCTCGGGCGTGGCGGCGACCTCGGCTCCGCTCGCGCTCCAGCCGGCGTCGCGGGTGAGGACGATGTGGCGGCGGCCGGGGAGGAGGCCGGGCAGACTGTCGAAGGTCTTGCGGCCCATCACCATCGGCTTGCCCAGCGTCAGCGCCTTGAAATGCCGGAGGTCCGCCGGCAGCCGCCACGGCAGGTCGCCGCGGAGGCCGATCGCGCCATTGGCGGCGCGAGCGTAGATCAGCGCGACTTCGCGGCTCATGGGATGATGTGCCCGACCCGGGTGACGTGACCCATCTTGCGCCCCTCGCGCGCCTCGCGCTTGCCGTAGAGGTGGAGGTGCGGCTCGCCGGGCTCGGCGAGGATCCTGTGCGCCTCGAGCGCCTCCTCGCCGACGATGTTGCGCATCTCGATCGCCTCGAAGCGGGTCGCGGTGCCCCCCAGCGGCAGGCCGCAGATCGCACGGATGTGGTTCTCGAACTGGCTGGTGGCGGCGCCCTCGATGGTCCAGTGGCCCGAGTTGTGGACCCGCGGGGCCATCTCGTTGAACACCGGCCCCTCGCGGGTGGCGAAGAACTCGAGCGTCAGCACCCCGACATAGCCGAGCGCGTCGGCGACCTTCGCGGCGAGCGCGCGCGCGGCCGGCACCTGCGCCTCGACCAGCGCTCCGGCGGGCAGGATCGAGCGGGCGAGCATCCCGCCCTCGTGGAGATTCGCGGTCGAGTCCCAGAACCGGATGTCGCCGTCGCGCCCGCGGACGAGAATCACGGAGAACTCGGTCTCGTAGGTGACGAAGCCCTCGTAGACGCAAGCGACGCCCGGGAAGCGGATGCCGCTCGCCTCGAGCGCCGAGCGCACGCGCCACTGGCCCTTGCCGTCGTAGCCGTCGCGCGCGGTCTTGAGGATGCCCGGAGTGCCGATGCGGACGAGGGCCTCGGCGAAGTCCGCCTCGGTCTCGACCTGCGCATAGGGCGCAGGCTGTCCGCCGAGCGAGGCGGCGAAATCCTTCTCGCGCAGGCGGTCCTGCGCGATCTCGAGCGCCTTGACGGGGCAGGCGAGGAGGTCGGCGGGGAGCGCCTTCACGGCGGCGACGGGGACGTTCTCGAACTCCCAGGTCACCACGTCGCAGGTTTGCGCGAACTGCGCCAGGGCCTCGGCATCGTCCCATTCGGCGGTGATGAAGCCCGCGCAGGCATCGGCCGCGACATTGTCGCCCTCGGGCGCGTAGCCGATCGCCCGGTAGCCGAGCTGGAGTGCGGCGACCGCCATCATCCGGCCGAGCTGCCCGCCGCCGAGAATGCCGATGGTGGAGCCTGTTGCCAGCGCCAAACTACTTACCCCGTTCGCCCTGAGCTTGTCGAAGGGCCGTCCTTCGTTTCCGGCGCCGGGCATAAAGAAAAGTGCAGGCCTGGGGCAAGCTCAGGCCGAACGGAAATCCGCCTTCAGTCCTCCGGCACCTCGCCCACGCCCGCGCTGTTCGCCGCGCGCCAGTCCTGGAGGCGCTCGGAGAGGTCCTCGTCGCCCAGCGCCAGGATCGATGCGGCGAGCAGGCCCGCGTTCTTCGCCCCCGCCTCGCCGATCGCCAGCGTGCCGACGGGGATGCCGCCGGGCATCTGCACGATCGAGAGCAGGCTATCCATGCCGCTCAAAGCCTTCGACTGCACCGGCACGCCGAGCACCGGCAGGTGCGTCATGCTCGCGATCATGCCGGGGAGGTGCGCCGCGCCGCCCGCGCCGGCGATGATGACGCTGAACCCCTCGCCCTCGGCCCCCTTGGCGAAGGCCACCATCCGGTCGGGGGTGCGGTGGGCCGAGACGATCCGCGCCTCGTAGGCGACCTCGAGCTCGTCGAGCACCTCGGCGGCGGCCTTCATGGTGGGCCAGTCCGACTGGCTCCCCATCACGATCGCGACCCTGCCCCCGATGCTGTCCATCACGCGTCCTTCAGGTAGTAGCGCTCGCCGACGACCGCGCCGCTCTCGAAGTCGTAGACGATCGGCTGGCCGGTGGGAATCTCGAGCTCGGTGATGTCCGCGTCGGAGATCCCCGAGAGGTGCTTGACCAGCGCGCGCAGGGAATTGCCGTGCGCGGCGATGATGACGGTCTCGCCGCTCGCGAGCACCGGGAGGATCGCGCTCTCCCAAAAGGGCAGCACACGCTCAATGGTGAGCTTCAAGCTCTCGGTGTTGGGGATCGCGATCCCGGCATAGCGCGGGTCGCTGGCGAGATCGAACTCGCTCGCCGCCTCGAGCTCGGGCGGGGGAATGTCGAAGGAGCGGCGCCAGATCTTCACCTGTTCGTCGCCGTGCTTCGCCGCGGTCTCGGCCTTGTCGAGCCCGGTGAGCCCGCCATAGTGCCGCTCGTTCAGCCGCCAGTCCTTGACCTCGGGGATCCACAGCCGCCCCGCCGCCTCGAGCGCCAGGTGCAGCGTCTTGATCGCGCGGGTCTGGAGCGAGGTGAAGGCATAGGTCGGCAGCACCCCCTTGTCGCGCAGCAGGTGCCCCGCCGCGGTGGCCTCGGCGACGCCCTTGTCGGTGAGGTCGACATCCCACCACCCGGTGAAGCGGTTTTCGAGGTTCCACTGGCTCTGGCCGTGGCGGACGAGGATGAGCTTGGGCATCTTTACTCCGGTTGCCGCGCCGCCCGCTCTCCCGCCCTTCCACCCGGATGGTGACCCGATGGGATCCGGGTGGAAGGGCGGGGGAGCGGGCGGCTTGGTCCTCTAGAACAAGAGCGCGCTGCGTTAGCCTTCGCGCGGAGGATTGGGAAGGCCTTGCGTTCCATCCGATTCGCCAGTCGCCGAGCCAAGCGCGCGGGCCTGCGCCTTGCGCCGCCGCAGGTTCTCGCGGAGCTTGGCGGCGAGCCGCTCTTCGCGTGACATATTCTTGCGAGGCTCTTCACCCATGCGAAACGCCTTGGCGATAAGTGAGGCACCCATCAACCCCCGCTTGACATAGCGAGGCCGCGCGACAATAGGGCGCGCCTGTTCCGGCGCTGCTGTAGCTCAGTGGTAGAGCGCACCCTTGGTAAGGGTGAGGTCGGGAGTTCAATCCTCCCCAGCAGCACCATAACAACCCTCTGAATTGACGAAAAACTAAGGTTTTTCAAGGGTTCGGAGGATTGCGCCGCTACAAATCGGCGCTACATATGCGGCTCATGAATCACCTGCGAAAAACGACGGACGGCACATGGGAGGTGCGTATCGTCGTTCCGCCTGAAGTGCGCGGGGTGATCGGCAAGAACAATCTCACGAAGCGACTGGGACGGCTCACGAAATCCGAAGCCAACAATCGTGCTGCTCCCGTAATTGCGGAGTTTCAGGCGCGGATTGCAGCGGCTAGGGCAGGGGACGTCAACGCAGTTAGTCTGCCTGAGCGAGCTTCAGCGACCTCGGAGCAACCGACCGTCCGCCATGTATCCCTGCGAGCCTTGTTCGAAGGCTATATCGACGAGCGGAAGCCTGCCTCTGCGACAGTCAGGCGGTTCAGAGGGGTCATCGAGAGGTTCATCCGAGACGTCGGCCACGACAACGCGGCCCGCATTACTCCTCAGGATGTGGTGGATTGGAAGACGACCTTGTTGCAGTCGCTCTCGGGAAAGACTGTCAAAGAGGTCTATTTGTCCGCGTTGAAAGTCGTCCTCCGCTGGGGGAAGGACAACCTGAAGATTCCTACGAACCCTGCGGACGGCATCACTGTGCGCGTTCCCAAGGCCGAATATCTCAGGTCGCAAGGCTTCACAGCTGACGAAGCACGGAAGATTCTCCATGCTGCTCTGACGAATTGGTATGATGAACTACCTCCACATTATCGGCGAGCTAGGCGTTGGGTTCCTTGGATTTGCGCTTACAGTGGCGCGAGGGTTGGCGAAGTGACTCAAATGAGGGGGTGTGACGTCTTCGAGCGAGACGGTTGCTTGGTGATGCGCATCACCCCCGAAGCGGGATCGGTCAAAAACGGGAAGATGCGGCTCGTGCCTGTCCATGAGGATTTGCGGGCGCAGGGCTTCCTGTTGGCTGTTAAGTCAGCAGGCGACGGCCCGCTCTTTTACGATCCGAACGAAAAACGAAAGCATGACGATGTGAAGTATAAGTTGTGGGACAAGACAGCGGCCCATCTCAGGGATTTCGTTAGTGGACTGTTCGAAAATCTGGAGGTTGCTCCCAATCACGCGTGGAGACACACTTTCAGGACGATAGCTCGTGAGGCTGAGATGGACACGCCATGCGTCGATTATATTGTCAGTCATGCGCGGAAGAGTCAGGGCGACAAGTATGGTGATTGGACAATCAAGGCTAATGCCAAGCAAATGGCGAAGTTCCCGCGTTACATACTGAGCGACGAGGCTGCCACCGAGTAGCCCGCATGCACCCATGGCGCTTTTGTGTGAATCGCTACATTACGGGCTGGGCGGACATTCTGACTTTGACCCGATGAACCGAGCCCACACCGACGTTCAGCGCCTTCGCTGTCTTGTTGATCGAATTGCCCGCCGCGAGGCTCCGTTCGATCTTCTGGACAACAATAGGAGGTAGAGCGGGTCTCCCAAGCTTTTTCGTTGACCTCGCCAGAGACGCACGGACGCGCTCAGAGATCATGCATCGCTCGAACTCGGCGAAGACGGCGAGCATCTGGAACATTGCCCTTCCTGAAGGGGTCGATGTGTCGATTGCTTGTCGATGAAGATAAAGATCGACACCTCTGGCGTTGATCTCGGTGAGGAAGGACACGAGATGCTGGAGCGAGCGTCCGAGGCGATCCACCGACCAACATGCGATGAGATCGATCTCCCTCCGCGCGACCATTTTCATCAGCCGATCAAAGGCGGGCCGCTGTTCTCGACCTTTCGCACCTGAGATGCCTTCGTCTGCCAGTTCCTCGACGATTTCCCAGCCCGCCCGCTGAGCGACGAGAAGCAGTTCGTGCCGCTGGTTTTCGACAGTCTGGGAATCGGTAGAAACCCTCAGATAAAGCGCTGTCCGTTTGGTCATTCCAGACGCTTCTCATACTTTTGGAATGCGTCAAGTAGTTCTTTTAGTTCGCCTTTTCGCACGCTCCAAGGTATGCGCCCGCTCTGGAAGGAGAGCGTCGATGTCCACCGAGATCGTCCGCGACAGATACAACACCATCATCGGCTACATCGAGACGACGCCGACGAAGGTCATCGGACGCGACAAGGAGCGCAGGATCGTCGGCTTCTACCGCACGAGCGACGATTACACCCGTGACCATGTGGAAAGGATTGTGGGGCGGGGGAACCAACTTGTCGCGCTGATCCATCGTGGACGGCAATAGACGCGGTTGCGGCGCGGTGCGGGCGAGGAGGTTCCGCCATAACCGCTCGACCTCCGATAGCAGGCTGTCGTTCGGCTCCGCCTGATTAGAGGCGCTGACGTGGTTCAGCCGATTTTGAGCTTCTCGAAGAATATCGCATTGCGCATCTGGGCGTCCTTCAGGAGCTTATCCCAACTAATTACCTCGATATACAGGTTGATATTCTTCCGCCAATCATACCATCCCTGCCGATCTGCCATCGGGGTGAAGTTCTTGGTGAACTCAAGCCATTTTTGAACCTTCGGTGTCAGGTCACACACGACGTAACCATAGAATGGTGTCGTCTCGCCCACATTGATGTTTCGACCTGAACTGTTTCGCACAGTGCCTTCACGGATCAGATTTACGTAACGGACGATCTGCTCAATCGGGTCTTCTCGCGAAGATGCGTTCACGAAATCGTCGCGCTGCGGCTTCTTGAACTCGAAGATCGTGACGGGGTTGCTGGCATCATTTTCACCTCGAAAGACGACAGGCCGATTGAAAATCGTTACGTCCGTGCGATCCAAGCTCGATGCCTCCGTGGGCTTGTCCGAGATCACATAGGACGCGAAGTTTAGCCTTTCATCGAGCATCCATAGGTTGTGGGAGTCGAAGTCCAGTTCGTCGCTGTCGGTTCGCCTCTGAATGATGATATCATGCACGTCCCCTTCGGATCGATACTTGCCGTCTTCCCCAACCTCTAAAGCCCGAGCAAACAGGTCAAGAACGCATCGGCGCAAGGAAACGTAGTGGATTAGCTCGCTTTTGCTTGTCTCCGAGATGCTCGCCACGACCGCAGCGACCTGATCATCGAGCGCTGCGCCCTCGTCGGCGCGCAGGATCGCGGACACCCGATCTCTGGTCGAAAGCTCCTTTTCGAACTTGGCTCTTTGCAGGGTAAGCTCGATGTCCCGAGGGGAAGGGTTCATCGGGAGTGCGCTGAAATCGGCCTCTCTGCTGAGCGTTCGATGCCACGGAGCCTGAGTCTCGACATAATCGATAATCTTGGCTTGCTTGCGCTCGCGGCGCGCCGCGATCTCGTCGCCGACAACCGACTGTGCGATCTCCGCCGCCTGCTGTTCGATCTGGCTTTGCGAAATGCCGTTGAAGAGATCGGAGTCAGCCTGAAAACGGAACTCGCCCCGTTCAAGGGACACGTTGTCGTTGAGGTAGTCGCCGAAGACATAGACCTTGATGACGAAGTTGCGCCCCTTTGTCGCGCCTTCATCAGCGTCTGGCTCGTAGAACTCTTCCGAAAACTCGGGAATATAATTCTGCAATTGGTTCTCGGTGACCTCGCGGCGATGGGCGACCAAGCTCACCTTGCTGCGGCTCGACCTCGGCGCGAAGAACTTGAAGATTCGAACCCTGAAGGTCTTTTCCCCGTCCGTCGAAGGGAAGGTGAACGTCGGGTTGGGAACGGGAAGCTCAACGATCTGCGATGTTTCGCTGCTAAGGTAATCATTGAGCGGTAGGGGTGGTGCCGACGTGCCTGCGTCGCGTATGACGATGCGGGGGCACGACGTGTCCACGAAGTAGGGGAGCAGACGTTCGACGAGGACGCGGCTGATCACCTCTAGCCCCTTGTCGGGGAACTTGACCGACTTCACGCCAGAAATCTCGACGGCAGAGCCCGTGGCGCTGGCTTCTGACGGCGTGTCCACCTCATCGACGATGATGTCGTTGCCCAGACCCATCGAAAAGGTGCGCTGGCGGAAGTTTCCATCCATCTCATAGGTGCTGACGACGTTCAGCCGCTCGAAGTATTTCAGGCAGGTGAAGCGTCCGAAGCCCTTGCCGCCCTCCTGCGCCTTCAGGTCGGTATACAGCGTGTCGAACGCATCCCGATTCTTCTGGGTGAAGCCGATCCCATTGTCCTTGACGATGAAGCCGTCCACATCCTCCATGCGGTCTGTGAGGTCTGCCTGACCGTTGCGGAGCACCTCGATCTCGACGAGACCGTTGCACTCCTTCTTCTGTTCGACTGCCTGAATGCCGTTGACGACGAGTTCAACCAGAGGGGTGTAGCTGTTGGTTCCTGACCGAATGTTCTCGACCAACCGCTTGATGTTGACGTTGCTCATGGCAGATCGCCAAGCTGCGGCAAGGAGAGCCACGTGTCGAGGTAGAAGCCTTTTTCGCGTTCTGACTTCGACGAGATGCGGGACTCTTCGAGTAGCTGGCACAGCGGTGTGGACATTCGATCCCCCTGAGTAGATTGCCACAGTAGCCGCGCGACTGTCCTTCGCCAAGCCCGTTACCTTGGACGCTAAACCTCGTGATCAACTGATTCCAAACGCGAATCTTCCCGTTCAGCGACGATGCGACAGGCTCCGTCGACCACCATCGAAGCCGCAGACGGGGCAATTTCTGCGAAGATAAATATTGGCAGCGGTCAGCCGCTGCTGGTATAACCAGATTCGTAAAATAGCTCAGGGAGTTAGTTGGCAGATATCCCCGCCAAGCCCTACGCTGGCACTTGGTAAGCGCCTCATCAGAGGGGCTGTGTGTCGGGAGGAATGCGAGAGCAGCGAGCGGTCGAGGAGTGCCGCGATAAACAAAGCTCCAGAAAGACAGTGGCTCTGTGCATCTTCACAACCACTGGCTCTCGGAGGTTTTTGCATCGAACGTGCCGACCGAGAGTGCTTCGCCCTGTCGAGGGGCGATAACCGTCGAGATCAGGAATGATCTGGAGACGGCGGCAATGCAGGGTTTTGGGCGACCACCTGCTACGCGGTAAACGCGGAAAGCCGCCGAAGTTCGAGCCGCCGATGCCTCGTGAGATGAGCACGTGATCTTCTCCCCTCCACCAAATCAGCGATCCTGAACACGTGTCTCATGGCACCGCTCATCTGGTGGAGGGGGGATAGAGATATGCGCGCTCCACCTGTGAGATGACGAGAAAGTTAAAATAAAATAAAATCGACGAACTTCAGCCAAATATTGGGCGAAGGCTCCGCCTGAGACCAATATGCAGGCTGGGGCTCGCCGAAGGCGAAGCCTTCAATGGCAAGCCACGCTTCAGCGCGGCAGAACTCTATAAGTGTTCGACATGCGCACCTCAGATGACTCAGAGCGCGCACAAAATCTCGACAGATTTCGATTTCATGAGATATGCAGATGATGGACGACATCACTCAATATCGCGCGCTTGGATGGGACTTCGATATGACCCTCCACGGTCATGAGAGGTCTCAGCAATTCTGGGACTACATCCACGAGAATCGTCATTGCCAAACCCATCACATTGTGACCTTTCGCACGGGTCGGCTCCTCGACCGCGTTTGGCATGACCTCGGACGAGCGGGCTGTCGGTTACTTCCGTTCCAGTTTCGGGGCGTCCATGGTGTGCCAGATGAGGTCTATGAGGCTTTCGTCCTCGGGCTCACTGGCGGTGATCGCTACCTTTATTGGAAGGGCGAGGTTTGCCGTCAGTTGGGAATCGAGTGTTTGATCGATGACGCTACGATGGAAGTCTGGGCTGGTTGCTCCAAATATGAGATCGACTATGTGCATCCCGACTTGGCGAGCTTCTGAAGCATCTCAAAGCTTGATGTCGATGATCCTGACTTCTGGGTTCAAACGAACCAGCGCCTCATCTGTGGGGATCAGCCCCACACAGACAATGCCTTGGAACATACCGCCAGACTTGACCGAGAAGATTCCATCCACACGATAGGTGCCCCATTGCGGGCTGAACGCCTCGTTGATGTTTATCTCGATTCCGCCCTCTTCCAGAGTAGATCGCGATAGAATGATTTTTTCATCGTAAGCCGAGGCTTTGGGCGCGCCCTCTTTCCGATCATCGTCGAATAAGTCTCGATCTATCAGCAAGTCGAGGCCCACGATGGCGTCCTCAAAGATCACTGACGCTACTCGCTCGAAGTTCTCTTCGGTCAGTTCTCCGACGAACTTGCGGATGTGGCGCGCAGGCATTCGATCCTCCCCTTACTCGCTCTTGCTCCCAGCGCCTCAGCCTTCGATTAGCCGCGCTTCACTCGGCTCGTAGCGGTAGCGCGTGATTGAACCGTCGCGAATGCGCTCAACCGCTTCATCGATGGCGCTCAGAGGCACGAGAAACCATTCGCGTGGCTTCACTGGATTCCCGAACCGATCTGGAATCGTAAGATCAAGGGCTGCCCCTGCGAACACCTTGTGGATCAGGCCCTCAAGCTGAACACGGTTGATGTTGAACAGCTTGTAGGTCGCGACGACCTCGACACCTGCCAGCAGATAGGTGGCCGACTTGTCAGCGCCCGCGATGCGGGTCTCAACCGAGCCGCCCGTCACGCCGATTTTGTGAATCAGGTGACGGTTTTCCGCGACCATAGGATGGTCGGATTTGCTCCGCAGGACATAGATCGTGCCGCTTTCGAGATCGCCATCTTCGGGATTGGCGGCGAACAGCGGGCCAGCCTCGATCTCGGTGATCCGTCTGCCCGCATCATCCTTATACAGGGCGCGCTGCATCGAGCGACGCAGTAGATCGCTCTCGGTGCCGTTCGCATAAATGACGCGGAGGCGGGCGTCAGATTCGCCGTTGGGGGCTTTGAACGTCTCGCCGACCTCCGCGATGTAGGCGATCTGCCCTCCGAGAATGAAGAACTGACCCTTGGTGATGTCGGCCTTGAGGAATCCAGCATCCCTCACAAACCGCCGCGTCTCACGCGCACCGCTATCGAGGTCGCGCTGAACTTGCTCGAACAGCGGCTTGAACTTGGCGAAGTCCGCGCACTTCTCGCGGCTCGCGATTTCTTCCGCAGCACGACGCTCCTCAGCGCTGGGCACATTGCGAAGAACGCGGATGTCATTTTCGGCAGTCGGTTCGATGCCAAGCTCGGCGAGCAGGGCATCGTCATCGATCTCGGACGGGGAAACCTGATCCTCTGCCTGCGTGCCAGTCAGCAGCCCGTGCTTGTCCATATCGCGGAGAAGCTCGCGGCATTCCTCAAGCTCGCGCAGGCGGTCGAGCCGCACGGCATAGAGGCGCTCGAAAATGTCACGGTCTTCGCCGTGAAGCGGGGCTCGGCCATGCTCCTCATAGAAGCGGACAATATCCTCGAACCCAGCGATGATCCGTTCTTGCTGCGGCGTGTAGGTGCGCGCCTTCGGTTGCTCAATCTCGACGCCGAGTTCGGCCAACAGTTCATCATCAGACAGTTCAGCCATTGGAGGCCTGTGCACGGTAACGAGCTAGCGCTGCAACCCCTTCCGCCATGCGCCTTTCCCAAGCGTCGGCGGAAGTGATGTCTGGGAGCCTTCCGCGCTCCTTCTTGAACCGCAGCGCCCGCTCCGCGAGATCGCGCGCTTCCTCAGGTGAAATCTTGACCTTCTTCGCGGAGATCACCGACTGAACCTGCTTGAGGACGGTCTCGTTCATCGACTTTGCCAGCACCGCATAAGCCGCCTCGAACGGATTGATGCTGTCGATGAGGTCGATATCGAGATCGCGCACATCCATCGCGAACTTGCGAACGCCGTCGATCAGCGCAGTGTTGACCTTCTCGTCCTCACCCTTGGCAGCGTCGATGCCGATGGCGATTTCCTTGGCCTTCTGGGTGAGGTTGAGCGCCGCAATAGCATGCTGACGGATGGCTTCCTGATCTTCCGTGCTCAACTCTGGGTAACGGTCACGGACAATCTTCCCCATGCGCACTTGGGTAAGCTCTTGCGCCAGCGTCTCCCCGCCCGCCTGCGTCCCGTCAAAGAGGCCCTTCTCCATGGCCGTCTTGTCCTGCACGAACTGCGTGATCACCTCATTGAGGTCTTCCTTGCAGATGCGCTGAGCCTCATCGCTCTTGGGCTCGACCAGACCCTTGATCTCGAAGTGAAGCTGCCCCGTATCTTCGCGGACGCCGACATTCGTCTCGCCTTCCTTGTATCCTGCGGGTCCGTAGTCGAAATCTTCGAGCGGCCCGCTGTCCTTGGGCGTGAAGGTAAAGCGCGGGGCAAGCACCTGCTCCATCAGCAGGCTGGCGGCGATGGCCTTGAGCGTGTCGTTGATCGCGCCGACGACCGCCGCTTCCGAGGCATCAGGCTCCGCGATCAGGTTGGTGAAGGTGGCGCTTTCTTTCCCGGGCGCGTCCCGAGTGGCGCGCCCGATGATCTGGATGATCTCGGTGAGGCTGGATCGATAGCCGACCGTCAGCGCGTGCTCACACCAAATCCAGTCGAACCCTTCCTTCGCCATGCCGAGCGCGATGATGATATCCACGTGGTCGCGATTGTTGCGCTGTGCGGGGTCTTTCAGCGCCGCGAGCACCTTGCCGCGCCGCGCAGGATCGCTGTCATCGACGAGATCGGCGATCTTCACGATCCGACCGTCAGGAAGCTTCACAAGATGGAAGCCAGTCTGGGAGTCAGCACCTTGCCATTCCCCCAGCGCTTCCATGATGTGTTCGACCTCGGTCGCCTTGCCGATCTTCGTGCTTTCGCGCGAATTGACGGAGGGGATGTGGACTATGGTCTTCTTGGCAGGATCGAGCACGGCCTCAATCGCGTTGAGGTAGCGGCCCGTGTAGAAGAAATAGCCGATGTTGAGTGCCTTGAGGTGCTCGTAGCCATTCAACTGCTCATAGTAGGTGTAGGTGACCGTCTCGAACTTCGCCTCGTCCTCGGGTGTCAGAACGGGAACCGCGTCACCGCGGAAATAGCTGCCCGTCATCGCCACGATGTGGGCTTTGTCGCGGCGGATGAACTGGGCAAGCTGGCTGCCGAGGCGATTATCCTCGCTGGCAGAGACATGGTGGAACTCGTCCACCGCGATCAGGCGGTTGTCGAAGGCTTCGACGCCAAGCTGCTCCACGGCAAAACGGAAGGTCGCATGGGTGCAGACGAGCGCCTTGTCCTCACTGGCGAGGAACTGGCCAACGGCCTTGATCTTGGAGGGATCGGCACGTTCCTCATCTGGCCCTGCGGCATTGCAGAGATTCCACTTCGGGCGCACTTCCCAGTCGGCCCAGAACCCGAACTGCGAGAGGGGTTCATCCATGAATGAGCCGCCAATCGACTTCTCGGGCACGACGATGATCGCCTGTTGGAGCCCCTGATTGTGGAGCTTGTCGAGCGCGATGAACATAAGCGCCCGAGACTTGCCCGAGGCTGGGGGGGACTTGATCAGCAGATACTGCTCGCCGCGCTTGGCATAGGCGCGCTCCTGCATGGGGCGCATGCCCATTTCATTCGCGTTGGTAGACGCTCCTGTTCGGGCGGTCTGGAATGAGACGGCAGGGATGGGCTTGGAAGTGGTCACGCCTTCTCTCCATACTTCTGGAACTGAGGCAGAACCTTTCCGATCTCATCAAACTCAGGCTGGAAACGCTTCAGCAGCGTCCGCATGGCCAGAGCGATCTCGCTGGTCTTTTGGACATCAGGAATCGTCACCGAGTTCTGCTTGAAGAACCTCGAATACCGTCGCCCTTCGTCAGCAGCACCTTGTTGGAACTTGATGCGATTGCTTCCAGTCCCTTCAGCGACCGCTTGGATCGCCTCAATTAACTCCCGCCGCGCACTCGCGTTGGTGATAGGGCCCACCTCGTTCACCAATGTGATCCGCCCGCTGATCCCATCATCTCCAGTGTTGAACTGGAAACGGGGTGCGAGCGGGTATTCAAGCCACCAATTCTCGCATCCCTCCCAGCGAAGCGTCTCGCTGCCGAAGGCCACGAACCAAGAATGTGGCACAAAGCTAGCGGAATCGTTGCCCACCCAGTCGAAGTGATAAAGCTCACCGTCGATCTCTACAGGCACCTTGAAGTCGTCATTGTCGCCGATCAGCGAGCGAACGGCGAACTCGAAATCTGTTTCCTGACCGTATTCCCAGATGAAGTCGAGCGCCTTGCGATGGGTGCGATAAAGCTGCCGAGCAAGCCTCTCCATCTCGTTGTGCTCGTCACTCATTCCCAGAGCCTCTTTCAATATCTCGATGTAATGCTTGATGAAGATTGCCACCTCGCTTGTGAGGGGCGCGCCGCCTTCCTCGACGAACCTGACAAGAAGCTCGCACACGGTATCGTAGCCAATCGGTGCGTAGCGGTCGTCCAGAGGCTCTTCGTCATGGAGCGTAAGAAAGACGCCACGGATTGTAAGCGGGTTCGACGGTGACTCGAACAACTGCCGAAGCTTCTCGATGTAGCCGCTCAGTTGGCCCTCACCCTGCTGACTGTCATACTTGTTTTCGACCACGAAGGCCCAGCAGTTGAGAGTGCTGCGGATGACGATATCCATGTTCTCCCACTCGCGCCTCACCTCAACATCGCGAAGATCGGCGCGGGAGATGTCGAGCGCGTTAGGATAGCCCAGTCCCACACAACCGCGTAGCGCCTCACCAAGAAAAGCGCGGAGGAACTTGTCACCGAGACCGTGGCTTTCGCGGGGGTCTAGTAGCCACGACAAAATCGCCGAGTGCATAACCTCCTTCCGCTCGATCCGCATGATACGAATGGGATTGAAGCGGCCAAGAAACGCCTCGATCCGCCCGAGCTTGTCGTTGTTTACGATAAGGCGTTCGAGATCGTCGAATGACGGAATAGGCGGGCCAGATTGCTCGCTCATGCCGCCTTCTTGCCCGTCATCTTGGTGTAGAGTTCGAACAGCTTTTCGAGGCGTTCGGTGTCGTTGCGGAAGCGGCGTCCGATGTAGATGCGTTCGAGGGTTTCGTCGTTCTCCTCGTGTGCGCGGCGGAGGTCTTCGGGCATGGTATCGGGATCGTAGAGATCGGCGATGGTGGCGGGGAAATGCGCCTCGCGAGCGAGCAGGATGTTCTCGGCGCAGCGGGTGAGATCAGCCTTGTTCTGTTCGAGCAGCTTGGGGAGCGGGAATCCGTTCCATCCCAAGCCATTGGTATATGAGAACCTTAGTTCAAGACGGCCACAGACCGTCGCAGCCCACATCCAATGCAAACGTGAAGCAAGAACGGAAAAAACCCATATCGGCGAGTCAAACGCGCCGTAATTCCTATTTGAAATCACACTTTTGCCATCCAGAAGGTCGACTGGAAGGAAGTCTCGATTTTCGGACGATACCGAAGGTAGCGCCACAGTTGCTGTCGCGCCGCACCGCATCTCTCGAAACTGGTGAGGTCTGTGATTGTCGGATTTTGGGCCGAAATCGCTGCTCGTTTTCCTCAATTCCGCGACAGCGTTAATACGCCTTTTGATCTCGTCATTCTCAACGGCCTTTGGGACATCATCGTCATTGAGCCAAAGGCAGTATTTTGGCACTCCGTTAATGACCTCCGATGCTCCATATATCTTTTTGATCATGGGGTCGTTCGGATCGATGCCAGCTTGAGCTAAGGTGTCGCGACTGAATTGCAGATAACCACCATCGACAGGCTTATTGCCAAATCTAAGCTCTGGCCTTCCATCAATGGTCCTAGTGTGATTCTGAACGATCACATTCTCACCTGCGATAAGATAGGACGAGATGTTCTGAACAGACTTGACGCCCAGTTCTCCGTTATCATCGAGCCAGAATAGACGCTTTTCTGCCGAGCCCACCCTTCCGAGCCCGACGATAACAACGGTTACACCAGCATTGTTTGCTGCCAAATTACTCCACTTGAAAGAGGTATGGGCGAAAATGATTTCGCAATCACCGTTGAGCAGCAGTGGCCACAGAAGTGGAACAGATTGTCCCTGACAGATCGTATTAGTGCTGACCAGCGCGACCTTAGAGCCAACGCGCGCAATGTGGTCAACTGCCTTCAAGAACCAGCCAGCCACAAAATTGAGAGACTTCGAAGATTTCAACCTCCCTCCTACGATGCGTTCAATGTCTGCCTTCTGCTCTGGCGTCTGATCATTGCTCCAAACATACGGTGGGTTACCGCATATGTAGGTCTCGCCCCCGATATTCTCAAAATCGATCTCAGATTGATCGAGTGGCGTTTGAAAGAGGTCGTCCCCCTGAACCCTTACACCTGTCCCAGTGGGCGGGCAGATGCTCAGCCAGTCGAGACGCAGGGCGTTGCCGCAAGTGATCCAGTTCTCATTATTGAGTGGCAAGAACTCGGCCAGCGCAAACTGTTGCCCGCGATACAGCACATCACACTGATACTCGGCGATGATGAGCGCGAGGCGGGCGATCTCGGCGGGGAAGTCGCGCAGTTCGATTCCGCGAAAATTGGTCAGCGGAATCTCGGTCTTGCGGTCAGGCTCACCGCGCCGTTTGTTGATCTCAGCCTCGATCTCCCGCATCGCCTTGTAGGCGATGACGAGGAAGTTGCCGCTGCCGCAGGCGGGATCGAAAACCCTGATCTTCGCCATGCGGTTGCGCAGATTGAGGAGCTTGCGGGAATTGTCGCCTGCCTCTTCCAGTTTGGCGCGCAGGTCATCGAGAAACAGCGGGTTCAGCACTTTGAGGATGTTCGGCACGCTGGTGTAATGCATGCCGAGCGCGCCGCGCTCCTCATCGTCGGCGACGGCCTGAATCATCGATCCGAAGATGTCGGGGTTGATCTTCGTCCAGTCGAGATTGCCGATGTGGATGAGGTAGGATCGGGCGATCCTGCTGAAGCGCGGGACATCGAGCCCGCCCGCAAACAAATTGCCGTTCACATAGGGGAAGCCGTCCGCCCAGCGGGCAATGCCCTCTTCCTGACGCTTGGCGAGGGGCGTGTTCATCGCGCGGAAGAGTTCGCGGATCACATCGGCGGTGTTGTCCGCGCCGCCCGCGCTCATCTTCTCGACCGTCGCGGTGAAGCGATAGCTGGGGTGGAAGATGTCAGTATCCTCGGCGAAGAAGCAGAAGATCAGTCGCGCCATGAAGTGGTTCATGTCGGTGCGGCGCTCGGCCTTCGCCCAGTCGGGGTTGTCCTGCAACAGCGTCATGTAGAGGCGGTTGAGGCGACTGGTCGCGCGGATATCGAACGAGCTTTCGCGGATTTGCTCGACCGTCGTGATGCCCGCCAGCGGCAGGAAGAAGCCGAAGTGGTCGGGGAAATCGGGGTAGTCGCAGGCTATCGTTTCGCCGCTGGACAGGTCTTCCGCCTGAAACTCCATGCCGTCCGTGGCGAGGATGAACTTGGCTTTGTTGGTAGCGGTCTTCGGGCTGTTGCGCAGGGCTGTCAGCGTCTCGCCCACCGCGCCGGGGGCGCAGGTGGCGATGTGGATGTTGCTGCGTTGGAGCACGCCGCCGCTGAGATCAGACTGGTTGGTGTTGCCCTTCCGCAGGCGGTCGATGGTGGTCTTCTTGTTCCCGAAGGCGGTGAGGAACTGGAACGGGAACTCGGCCCGATCAAACGGTTCCGAGGCGAGTTGGGTGACGGCTTCTTCGATCTCGACGGGGTTCATAGGCCCTCATTATGACGCATTAGCCGTCCCCGCCAAGGAGTTCTTACTTTTGAGCCGCGTGGCATATAGGGGTGGATTCACAAGAGGTTGAGGAGTCAGCGATGCCATCGTTGTTTGAGAATGCGGTCGCTTCAATTCGGATGGGCGTGGAGGACTTCCGTCAGCAAGACCCTGATCGGGATGTCTCTGCGGTCCGTAACTTTTACGCTGGCGTTCTGCTGCTCGCTAAGGAGGCGCTGATCCGTGCTGCCCCGAATGCAGACCCCGAGTTGGTGATCGGCGCAAAGCTGAAGCCCGTCCCAGATGGTGCGGGCGGAATTGAGATGGAGAAGGTCGGCCATACCACGATAGATTTTCAGCAGATCGCCGAGCGCGCCAAAGATTTCGGGATCAACATCGACGCTCAGGCCCTTCGAGCGCTGAACCGAATCCGCAACGATATGGAGCATCACTACACGAACGCGCCCGCGACAGCCATTCGCGCAGCCATAAGCAAAGGGTTTCCAGTCGTCGCCTCCTTGTTCAGGCAGATCGATGAGGTGCCGATGGAGCGTCTGGGTGAGGCGTGGGCAACTATGCTTCAAACCAAGGAGCTTTATGATCAGGAGTTGCAAGAGGCACGGGCGACACTTGCAAATATGCAATGGCGATCACCCAGCGTCGCCACGGAGCTTCTCCGATGCAAGGAGTGCAAATCTGAACTGATTGAGCAAACTGACTCTGACAACGAAGATCAGGACGATGTTGAGCTTCGCTGTCGCACTTGTGGCACTTTCCTCGACGCCGCCGAAATGATCGAGCACGTTATCGATGAATTATATGGGGCTGAAGCATACAGCCGTTACAAAGACGCGGGAGAGGATGGCCCAGTCTACACATGCCCAGCCTGTGATCGAGCTACCTTGATCGAAGGCGAGGATGAGTGCGCAAATTGCGGTGAGCCGCTGGATTATACCTCCGAGTGTGGACGATGCGGCAGCCATATATCTATCCAAGACTTCCTCGAAGGTCTCGATAGCGGGCTCTGCTCTTACTGCTCGTGGCAGCAGGATAAGATCATGCGCGAGGATTAGCTGCTTGGCTGCCTTGCTGATTATCGGGAGAAATCGAGTTGAACGTCACTGAAACTGACCTCGCCATCGCCTCCGCTCTTTACCCCGTGATGGTTGAGTGCGCGCGGCAGTCGCCGCCGACGAAACTGACCTATGGCCAGCTTCTCGATGAGGCACAAAAGCGGTTCCCCGAGAACGAAGCTGTCCTGCGGGCCATACCGATCTCGCTCGGTCGCAGGCTCGATGTTGTGCGGATGTTCCTGAATGAGCATGCCCTGCCAGACCTCACCAGTTTGGTGGTGAATGCTGACACGGGCGAGGTCGGTTCTGCGTTCGGCGCTGATCCCATTCACGTCCGCGAACAGGTGGCCGCGTTCGACTGGAGCACCGTGTCCGAGGAGTTCGACCTGCACATCGATGGTCTGCGAAAGGAAGCAGCGGCCCGTTCGCGTCCGAAGCGGAATCGTGACGACGCGAAGAAGCTTATGTCCGCACACTACCAGCAGCATCGTGCCGCGCTACCCAAGGGAATCGAGGCTCACCGCGAACTCATCATCGAATTGCTCGTAGATGGCTGGTCGGTGGAAGATGCCTTCGAAGCTGCGGCATCAGAGGTTAGAAAAGAGGCCAGCACCTGACCGAACCTAAGCATTGGACAGTCATGATGATGCGAAGCTGGGCGCGGATTGGGCTCGCTGGCTAAATACAGGATGACAACCCACCCTATCGCCGACCTCTGCGAACGTATCGCCTCCTACCGCAGCCATCCCTTCTCGGCTGTGACATCCGTGACCCTCTACGTCAGGCATGACAAATGCCCTGAACAGCTTGGCGATGACGCACGCATTTGGTGCCGAGACAACTGCGGAGGGAAATGGCGACAGGTTGCCAGAGGCGCGTCAGCAGTCTTTGAGTTCGAAGAACTCGAAGACGCCATTCTTTTTCGCATCAGGCACTGATGCGCGACTGGGGATCGTTTTCGATGCGATCTCCAGCTTTCCAGAAACCCCCTTGGATTCTGCGACTGCGAAGTGGCTGAAGAGCGCCATTCTGCGGGGTCAACTTTCTCTATTCCAAAGGTGGATGTCTTTGGAGCGAGTTTGTTCACATGGATGGGAGCAGGCGCTTTAATCCGTCTGGCGTCAGCATGTTATGGGCGCTATTCTCGTGACTTCCTGAGTTTCGGACAGTCAGACAATGTTGGCATATCTTCTGCTCGCATCCGCCGTTCCTGCCGCAGACGATGCTTGGTCCGTATACGACCAGACAGACAACATTTCGAAGAAGCGCCATATCAGCGCTCTTGTCCTTGCCAATGACCACGATGGGACCGCGAAGGAGCGACCTTCGCTACATATGAATTGCATCGAAGGGGGCGGCGTTGGCCTCTCGCTCGTATCCAATCTCGTCGATTTCGGAAATCGTCAGCGCCCTGTCTACATTACGTTTCTGGGTAATGGTCAGGTTATCGATCTGGATGTCCAGCTATGGCAGCCCAGCATGTGGCGGCTGACTTACGCAGGTGCTGATCTTGACGGCTTCGTTCAAACTTCAAATCTGACCCCGACGGTGCGATTTGAATATCTGGTGGATGCTGGAAGGCAGACAGTTTTCTATAACACGAGCGGCATGGCTAAATCATATCAATACCTATTGGAAAACTGCCAGTTCAACTCAACTGAAAGTTGAAAAAGTTTTTGTATTGCAATTTATTAAGGCGAACCATATTCACAACGTCTAGGCGGTGAATATGACCAAAAGCATCCGACAGTTTTTAATCGAGCAGTCAGAAAATTGTGTGGTCACTGATTTTGCGGGCGGCCTTGCCATACGCGCGGTGTCACACGATGAGGTTGATCTAAGGCGATTTCAACACATCGTTCGGGAAATAATCGATGGCGCTGGTGACGTTTATTCCATCCCAGTAAGGCCTCACTTTTCTTCAAGCTATAGTGTAGATTATTGTGACGTTGTTTTGATTGAGTGGTTGAAATGACAGTGGCAGGGGCTTCATTTCTGCTCTGACCACTTTGGGCATATCGCGGCGTAACTATGGTCGCTGAAATGCTACACGGCACGGTATCGCCGCTGCCTGACCCCCCTTGAGCTTAAAGCAAAACTCAGCCCGACGCGCGGGCGAACTCAATCAATACGGCTGTGACGTCAGGTCGAGATAGAGGAAGATCATTGTCGATGTGGAAGCGAGTGGAGGCACGGATTCGTTCCAAGAGGGAAGGCCTCGCCTTTAAGTATATGCCCCGCTTTGCAGATTGGATCATGCGACGGGTGGCATTGTCTGCCCAAGGCCAGTTTTCTGATGAAGTCGAGCCCATTGGTGTCCTGATTGATAGCTGTGTTCGAACCCACGCGATCACCCATGAGGGAGCTTGGATCGACACAGGCACGGTGCTTTGGGGAGGCGTTCATCCCATCAACACGGGTTATATAGCTCGTGTCCCCGTCCACGCCGCGAACAATGACTCCGAAGATTATGTCGATATCTGCTACCTTGGATCACTGATTGCGCTCGCCCGCTTTGGAACGATGAAGTTCTTCACGTCATCGGAACTGATCTCCGAGCAACTCAAGCACCCGCCCGCCCGATTTCGGACTGTCGGATATAGTGATTACAGTATCCTCGATATGGTCAAAATTGAGTCGCTCGATGGCGAGCGGTATGACTTCATCAATATGAGGAAGCTTTTTGGAGGTAAGAATGGATTAGCTGAAGCCCAGCAGGCGAGGATTGCAGCAAACAGCGACGAACTTCACAAAGCAATCATGTCCTGCTTCAAGCACCAGAAGCATAGCCAAGACGCATGGCATCTGCGGACGGCGCAGGTGCATGGGTGCAGATACCTTTTGACGATGGATCGAAAGTTCGTTCGCCTCTGCGAGCAGCACAGCAGCAAGCTCGCAGCAGCGGGAATCTCGGTTGAGGTCTGCTCCCCCACCAAACTAGGCGAGAAGCTGAAGCTGCCGAAAATCCCCCCATGGCTGTTCTCATACAACGACGCGTCGTTCGCAGTCCGTGCCGACCTTCATATGCCCGAACAAAAGCGCAGGCCAACCGTTGGTAGAAGAGGCGTGACGATAGACGACATCGCACCACGATGAGCCGTTGTTGCCCGAGGTGCTATCGCGACTGACCAGATGAAGCCGATGCGGTTAAGGATGCCTCGTGCTATCCAGTCGCTGTCGTGATCCTTCGGAGGTTTGCTGTGGTCGTCCCCATATTCGTCACCCCACCCAAGCTATACTCTTCGGATGAGGACATTGCTCGTTTCGTGGAGGGCATGCGGAAGAAGCGGCTCGATCCCCGCTATGCAGACGACCAAGAGGCATTGACCTTCTTCGACGAACTGATTGCTGACGCGTTGGCGATTCCGCAGAAGCGGGCTGATCTCGAACGGCGCGTCATGGACGAAATCGCAACCCAAGGATCATGGTTCACCATCGAACCTGAAGAATCGGATCAGGGTAGCTGAGCCGTATCGGGATCGACGTTCTCGACCCTCAACAAAGTCCTCATCAACAGCGACGAGTGATGCAACATTAGTGCGTCGTGCTGTGCAAATGATTCACTCGGGGGTCCAAGTGATTCAATCACCATATTTTTCTTCACAGATTCAATTATGGGCTTGGCAAGTCAGCGACTCAAGCTTTTCCGCCAGCTTCGCTGGCATTGGTGGAAGTCAAGGGGCTCTCCCATGGTTACCAAGGGCTTAAAATCTCGTTGACGGGATTCCCGCGCTGACCCATCATTTCATGGTTCGGCGCAAATGAGACCCCATCGCGCTGTGGCTAAGGTTGTGGATGAGTCGCTATAGAACAGAATCGGAACACCGCCTGTTGACGGTAATGTCTGGCTGATTCATCATTTAGGGGTTCGGTGCTCGCGAGGGCATCGGATGGAAGCAAGGCTTGCAGACTACCGACCTGCAAGTTGGAGCGGGAAGTTTAAGGTTGGCGCACCCGAGGTCGAAAGACCACAAAGAGAGCCCTTGCAGGGGCTCTCAAAATCTTCCCGCTCCCGCTCTCCATTATGCCTCGCGGATTTTCAAACTCAACAGCCTTGACGCAACAAAAACCGATCACCGAGTTCAAACGGCTGAATTGAGCCATTCCTGATGGTGGATTTTTTTCGGCTCTGGCGGCGTTCTGAGCGCATAGGAGCGCAAACACGCGCTTCATTCTCCCGCTACAAAATGCTACAACTCTAGGCTCGAAAAACATCGGAAATCTGCGGCTTTCGGTGCGTGGATCGAGGGTTCAATCCTCCCCAGCAGCACCATTCTCGCCCTTGCGGGGCGAGAATGGAGTCCTTGTTTGCGACGGCCCATCCGGCCGTCGTCCTCGGTGCAGATCCTCCACTTCGCTGCGCTCCGTTCAGGGCACCTGCGGGCGCGCGTTCGCGCTTGCGGTCGCTGTGCGACCGATGGTTTCCTCCCGAAGTCTCATCGTCCTTGGCGGCGGGTCTGCGCTAAACGCCCAACCCCCAAAATTGACGATACGCCCCGCCCCCCGCCTCGGCTATCCCCCTCGGGCATAACCGCAAGCCGGGGAGAGGCGCTATGGATCTGGGACTGAAGGGCAAGAAGGTCATCATGAACGGCGGGGCCCACGGGCTCGGCCTCCAGTCCTTGAAGCTGTTCGCGGCGGAGGGGGCGGATGTCGCCTTCTTCTCGCGCAAGGAGGACAAGATAGAGGCGGCGAAAGCCGAGATCGACGCCGCCGGGCCGGGCAAGGTGTTCGCCGAGGTGTTCGACATGGGCACCGGCATGGAGGCCTACCAGGCGTGGCTCGCCAAGGCGGCCGAGGAGCTCGGCGGGTGCGACATCTTCGTCCACACCGCGAGCGCCTCGGGCACCGGGGGCGCGGGCGACTGGCAGGCGTGCCTCGACATGGATTTGAAGGGCGCGGCCTATGCGGTCGAGACGCTGACGCCCTACCTCGAGGCCTCGGGCACCGGCTCGATCGTGATGCTCTCCTCGACCGCGGCGCTCGAGACCTTCATCGCCCCCAACCCCTTCAACGCGATCAAGGCGGCGCTGATCACCTATGCCTCGCAGCTCTCCCAGGCGATGGCGGCCAAGGGCATCCGGGTGAACACCGTCTCGCCGGGCGCGATCTACTACAAGGGCGGCAACTGGGAGATCATCGAGGAGCACATGAAGCCGCTCTACGATGCGACCCTCGCCAAGATGCCCACCGGGCGCTTCGGCGAGCCGGTGGAAGTGGCGAAGGCGATCGTCTTCGTCGCCAGCCCTGCGGTGCCCTACATGACGGGGGCGAACATCGTGGTGGACGGCGGGTTCACCCAGCGCGTGCAGTTCTGATTCCCTCTCTCCTTCGAAGGTGACACACATGGCCGAGATCGACCGCGACAAGCTGCTCGACATCTACACCCGCACGATGAAGGTGAACCGCACCGACGAGAAGTTCCGCGAGCTCCTCATGGGAGGCAAGGTCGCGGTGATGTATTACTGCGTGCGCGGGCAGGAGCTGGTCTCGGCGGCGGCGATGGCGGCGCTGGAGAAGGAGGACTACGTCGTCTGCACCTATCGCGGGCAGGGCGAGCAGACCGCCAAGGGCATCCCGATGGAAAAGTGGTGGGGCGAATGCCTCGGCAAGGCGACCGGCACCTGCAAGGGCAAGGGCGGCACCATGCACATCACCGATCCCGAGACGGGGATCATGGTGACCACCGGCGTGGTCGGGAGCGGTCTCCCGATCGCCAACGGCCTCGCGATGGCGAGCCAGAACAACGGCGATGGCCGCGTGACGCTGGTGAGCTTCGGCGACGGCGCGGCCAATATCGGCGGCTTCCACGAGGCGATGAACATGGCCCAGCTCTACAAGCTGCCGGTCGTGTTCCTGTGCCAGAACAACCGCTACGGCGAGCACACCGCCTACGCCGATCACACCGACAGCCCCAATATCGCGAGCCGCGCGGCGGGTTACGGGATGCCGGGGGTCACGGTCGACGGCAACGACGTCCACCAGATCTACCCGGCGGTGAAGGAAGCCGTCGACCGCGCCCGCCGGGGCGAGGGGCCAAGCCTCGTCGAGGCCATGTGCTACCGCATGATGGGCCACTTCTTCGGCGCCGACTTCAGCTACATGCCCCCCGAGCACATCGCCGAAATGAAGGCCGAAGACCCGCTGCCCAAGCTGCGCAAGGTGATGCTCGAGCACCAGTTCACCGAGGAGGAACTCGACGCCATCGTCGCCGACATCGACGTGGCTATCGACGCGGCGGTCGAGCACGCACTCGCCGCGCCGCTGCCGGATACCGACGAAATCTACAAGGACGTGCTGGAGGAGACCGCCTGATGGCCCAGATCACCATGACCCAGGCGCTCAACCTCGCGATCGACGAGGCGATGGCCGAGGACCCGGGCGTGTTCTGCCTCGGCGAGGACGTCTCCGCCAAGCAGGGCGGCGGGGTGTTCAAGGTCACCGCCGGGCTCACCGAGAAATACGGCGAACACCGCATCCGCGCGACCCCGATCTCCGAGACAGCGATCGTCGGCGCCGCCGTCGGCGCGGCGCTTGCCGGACAGCGGCCGATTGCCGAGATCATGCTGATGAACTTCGTCGGCGTGTGCATGGACCAGATCGTCAACCATGCCGCCAAGCTCCGCTTCATGTCGGGCGGGCAGACCCCGTGCCCGATCGTGATCCGCACCACCACGGGCGTCGGCGTCGGCTTCGGCGGGCAGCACTCCGACATGCTCGAGGCGTGGTTCGCGCACGTCGCCGGTATTCACGTGGTGACGCCCTCCAACCCCGCCGACGCGCGCGGGCTGATGCGCGCCTCGATCGATGCCAATGACCCGGTGATCTTCATCGAGAACATCCTGTGCTACGGCCTCAAGGCCGAGGACCCCGGCCCGGGTTACCGCGTGCCATTGGGCAAGGCGGCTGTGGCGCGGGAAGGCACCGACATTTCGATCATCACCTATGGCCGCACCGTTTTGGACGCGCTGGCAGTGGCCGATGACCTCGCCAAGGAGGGCATCAGCGTCGAGGTCGTCGACCTCAGAACCATCGCCCCCTACGACGAGGCGACCGTGCTCGCGAGCGTGCGCAAGACCGGCCGCGCCCTGACCCTCCACGAGGCGGTGCGTCCCTTCGGCACCGGGGCGGAGCTCGCCGCCAATATCCAGGAGAAGTGCTGGGACCAGCTGAAGGGCCCGGTGCGGCGCATCGGCGGGACCTTCTCGGCGGTGCCCTTCGCCTCGCACCTCGAACAGGCGTGGATCCCGACCAAGCCGCAGATCGTCGAACAGATCAAAGCCTCTCTCGGAAAGCTCTAAATGGCCAGTGAAATCCGCATCCCCAAGCTCGGCATGAGCGCCGTCGAAATGACCCTCGTCGAATGGATGTTCGGCGACGGGGAGCGCGTCGAGAAGGGCGACATCATCTACACCGTCGAGACCGACAAGAGCACCACCGAGATCGAGGCTCAGGCCAGCGGGATCATCCACCCCACGGGCGAGGAAGGCGCGGTCTACAAGGTCGGCGACCTGATCGGCACGATCGAGGAGTGACAACTCCCCGCGAGTTGCTGGCGAATGTCTACGCCACCGCCGCCACGCGCGACTGGGCGGCGGTCGAGGCGCTGATCCATCCCGACTTCGTGCTCTACGAGGCGAATTCGCTGCCCTTCGCGGGCGAGTGGCGGGGCAAGGATGCGCTCCAGCGCTGCGCCGCGGCGATGTACGGCACCTGGGCCGACACCGAGCTCGAGATCCTCGACTGCACCGGGGGCGAGACCCACGCGGTGATGGTGATCCGCCTCACCATGCACCCCAAGGACGGCTCGGCCCCCTTCACCCAGACGATCTGCGAGGCGGGCACCTTCACGGACGGGCTTCTCAGCGCGCTTCGCATCCACTATTTCGACGCCGCCGAGGTGGCCGCGCGGGCTTGATGCCGCCCGGCTGAACCCGTGCCGGAGACCGCCATGCGCAAGCTCGTCCTCGCCCTCGCGGCGATCCTCCTGCTGGCCGCCGCGCCGCCCGCCGCCGACTGGTCGAAGACCGTCGTCCGGAAGCCCGACGGCGCCTTCGTGATCGGCAACCCCAAGGCGCCCAAGACGCTCGTCGAATATGCGAGCTACACCTGCAGCCACTGCGCCGAGTTCTCGGTCGAATCGACGCCCGAGCTCGAACAGCAGATCGCCGCGGGCAAGGTCCGGCTCGAGTTCCGCCACGCCGTGCGCGACCCGCTCGACTTCACCGCCGCGCTGCTCGCGCGCTGCGCCGGGCCGACGAAGTTCCTCGCCGCGACCAAGGCGTTCTACGCCTCGCAGTTCGACTGGTCGAGCCGCAGCCAGGCCTATCTCAAGGCCGACAAGAAGGCGCTCGCCGCCGCCACGCCCGACCAGGCGCGGCTGATGGTCGCGCGGAACGGCGGGCTGATGGCGGTGGTCGCCCCGCTCGGCGTGACCGACGCCAAGGGCGCGGCGTGCCTCCTCAACAAGGCCGAGCAGCAGGCGGTGCTCGCCCAGAGCAACGATGCCTGGGACAGGAAGAAGATCCCCGGCACGCCCTATTTCGTCATCAACGGCGCTCCGGCCGGAACCAACCTGTGGCCCGAGATGCGCGAGGCGCTCGGAAAGCCGTAAGCCGGGCGGCGCTCTCGACGACCTGCGCACAATCGCGTATTTTCGTCCGTGCCGCGCCGATCCTAGTGGGAGGGTCTGTCCGCTGGCCCGGGGGATGAATTCGTGAAACAGTCGCTGGTCAACCTGCTGCCGCCCGCCACCCTGGCGGCGATCCTCGCCTTCTGGGCCTTCGCGCCGCAGTCGGTGGTCGAGGCGCCCTGGGCGCTGCCGGCGGTGGGCGTGGCGACGGTGGTTTTCGTGCAATGCCTCGAATTCGCCTTCGAGCGGCACGAGGGCTGGCGCATGAACGGCCGCGAGTTCGCCACCGACATCTTCTATTTCGCCTTCTTCTTCTTCGTGATCGGCTGGCTCGCCGACACGCTGGTCAACGGCCCGCTCGGCGAGCTCAAGGCGGCCTGGGGCATCGCCACGCCGTGGCTGGCCGAGCTGCCCTTCCTCGTCCAGGCGATGATCGCGCTGTTCGTCTTCGAGTTCGGGCAATATTGGATGCACCGCGCGATGCACAACTGGACGCCCCTGTGGCTGACCCATGCGCCGCACCACCACATCACCCAGCTGAACGCGATGAAGGGCTATATCGGCAATCCGATCGAGCTGTTCCTGATCAGCCTCGGGGTGATCGCGCTGCTCGACTTCGACCTGCGGCCGCTGTTCGCGAGCTTCACCGTCGGCGGGGCGATCGCGATCTATGCCCACGCCAATGTCAGCGCCAACCCGCCGATCTGGTACGGGTTTGTCTTCACGACGATCCGCAACCACTCGCTCCACCACACCGCGACGAGCTACGAGGACACGCGCTGCAACTACGGCAACAGCGTGATCTTCTGGGACCGCGTGTTCGGCACCTACAAGGAGGGTGAGAGCGCAATCGTCGGGCAGGACGAGAGGAAGCGCCTGTCGATCGCCGAGCAGTGGCTGTTCCCGCTGCGCCCTTGGCTCGAGAAGCATAGGCGCGCCGAGGGCTAGCGGCGGCGCAGCCCGAGCAGCCCCGCGGCGAGCGCGCCGACGAAGGAGGCCCCCTCGACGACAGCGGTGAAGGCGCGCACCCCCGAGGTGAAGCCCTGCGGACCGAGCCGGTCGAAGCGCAGCTGCGCGCCCGGCAGTCCCTGTTCGAGCGCGTGGAGCGAACCCGCGAGCAGCGTGCCGCCCGCAAGGTGGATCAGCGCTCCGCCGAGCGCTCCTGCCGCCAGCGCCAGGCCGAGCACCGCGCCGCGCCTCCGCCCTGACAGCGCCGCCTGCGCCGCAATCCCGCTCGCCGTGCCGAGCACCAGCCCCTCGAAGGGCCCGGTCACGCCCGCGATCGCGAGGCCGGAGAGCAGGCCCACCCCCTCGCGGCCGAGGAGGTTGCCGAGCGCGCCGACCGCGAGCCCGCCGAGCATCGCGCCGGCGACCACCGCAGCGTTGGCGCGCCCGCGCCATGCGAGCGCCGCGGCGATCCCTGCTCCAAGCCCCGCCCCCGCGAGCAGCCCGAGCGCGCCGACCATCGCGGCGAGGATCAGCACCTGCCCGCCGCCGCCCGTCCCCGCGAGCACCCCGTAGACGAGCCCCGCGAGCAGGCCGACCGCGAGCCCGGCGAGGGTCGCAGTCCCCGCCACCTGTGCCGGGAGGCGGCGCGCCTCGCCTGCGGCTTCGGCGCGCAGGCGGGGCGGCTCGGAGGCGAGCGGGGCAATGAAGCGGTAGCCGTGCTTGGGGACGGTCTGGATGAAGCGCGGGGTCCCTGCCGCATCGCCCAATGCCCGGCGCAGGGTGCGGATGCACTGGGTCAGCGCCTCGTCGGTGACCGGCACGCCGTGCCACACCTCGGCCATGAAGGCGTCCTTGGAGACGAGCTCCCCGGGCCGCGCCACCAGCAGCGCAAGCGCGTCGAAATAGCGGCTGCCGAGCTCCACCGGCTCGCCCGCGCGGCGCAGCTGGCGGTTCGCGCAGTCGAGCTCGAAGGCCTCGAAGCGGTAGGTGGGCGGGGCGTCTGCCATGCTGCACGAGGGTGTGCGGCGCGGCGTGGCGGCTGGCAAGCGGGGGGCGCGCTTTTCAGCCATTCCTCAGGAATTGCTCATGGCTTTCACGGCGGCAGGGGCGAGGGAGGAGCCGTTCCACGCCAGCGAAAGGCCCCGACATGACCGACACCGCCAACCCGCCCCGCCGCCCGCTCCTCAACGGCTGGCGCATCGCCGGCTGGGGGAGCCTCGGCGCGATCCTCCTGCTGCCGGCGCTCGCGATGCGGCTCGAGGTCGCGGGGGTCGACTGGACGGCGAGCGACTTCGTCTTCGCCGCGCTGCTGCTCGGCTTCCTCGGGGGCGTGGTCGAGCTCGCGGTGCGCTTCGCACGCGGCAGGGCGGGGCGCGCGGGCTTCCTCCTCGCGGGGTTCACCGCCTTCTTCACTGTCTGGAGCAACGCCGCGGTCGGGATCATCGGCGAGGATGACCGGGTGAATTCGCTGTTCTTCCTGATGGTGATCGCCGGGCTGGTCGCGAGCGCCGCCATGCGCTTCCGCCCGCGGGCGATGCGCTGGATCGCGGGCGCGCTGGCGGCGGGGCAATATGCAGCCGGCATCGCCTCCTTGTGGATGATGCCGGGCCACGCGACCGAGTGGGGGGTGCTGACGATGCTCGCCCTGCTGTGGGGAGCGAGCGCCTGGTGCTTCCACCGCGCCGCCCACACCCCTCGCGCCGGTTGACGCCGCGCCGCCGCCCGGCGACAGCGGGGGCATGAGCGACACCCCGCACCAGCACCCCGCCTCGCTGATCCCGCAAGCCGTGCTCGGGCCACTGGGCTGGCTGCGCGGGTCCTTCGGGGCGGGCTTCGCGATCCTCGCGGCGGGGCTGGCGACCTCGGCGCTGATGCCGGGCCTGCCGCCGGGCCTCCCCTTCCTCATCGCCCCGCTCGGCGCCTCCGCGGTGCTGGTCTTCGCCGTGCCTGCAAGCCCGGTCGCGCAGCCGTGGTCGGTGGTCGGCGGGAATCTCCTCTCCGCGACGATCGGCCTGATGCTAGGCGCGCTGATCGGCCACCCGCTGATGGCGGCGGGGCTCGCGGTCGGGGCGGCGATCGCGGCGATGACCTTCGCGCGTTGCCTCCACCCGCCGGGCGGCGCCTGCGCGCTGCTCTGCGCGTTGGGCGCGGCGGGGCCCGAGCAGTGGAGCCTCGTCCACCTCGTGCCGATCGCCGCCAACGTACTCGCGCTGGCGCTGTTCGGCTGGGCCTACAACAACCTCACCGGCCACCGCTGGCCGCACGTCGTCGCCCCCGTCCCGCCCGCGCCCGCGCGCGCCGCGGCGACCCACACCCGTGAGGACATCGCGGCGACGCTCGCGACCTGGGAGGAGCTGCTCGACGTCGATGTCGACGACCTCGACGCCTTCTACCGCGCGGTGAACGAGCGGGTCGCAGCGCGGCGGGACGGCTAGCTTCAACCGGGCCACGTCGCCCCGTGCAACGACGCGGGGAGACGGGCTGAGTTGCCGCTATTTCGCCTTGCGGCTCGCGGCGGCGGCCTTGATCGCCTTCTCGTCCCACGTGACCCGCGTCTGGGTCTGGGGGTTGAAGCGGTCGTCCTCGTACTTCGCGGCCTCGGCGGCGGCGATCTCGGCCCTGGTCAGGAAGGCGCTCGGCTTCAGACTGAAGACGTCGATCCCGCGCACCATCTCGGTGCCGTAGATGTGGCCCCGATACCAGTAGGTCGACCAGTAGCCGCCCACCACCATCTGCTTGGCGTCGATCGGCCCACGGTCGAAATAGGCGATCTCCCTGGGGTTGGCGCTGTCTGTGAAGTCCATCACCGAGAGGCCGCCCTGGTACCATGCCTGCGCGAAGAGGTCGCGGCCCGGGACCGGGATGATCGAGCCGTTGTGCGCGACGCAGTTCTCCTTGTCGCTCTGGGCGGCGGGCATCTTGTAGTGCGCGCGGAAGACGAGCTTCCTGTCGACGATGTCGTAGATCGCGTTCGCCCCCCAGGTCTTCGGGTCGCTCGCCTTGCAGCGCGGACGCCCGCCGCCGCCCCACTCGTCGGTGAAGATCACCTTGGTGCCGTCATTGTTGAAGGTCGCCGAGTGCCAGTAGGCGAACCCCTCGTCGGTGGCGACGTCGATGCGCTTGGGATTGAGCGGATCGGCGATGTCGAACAGGATGCCGTTGCCCGAGCACGCCCCTGCGGCGAGCTTGAGCGCCGGGAAGACGGTGATGTCGTGGCACTGGTCGGTGCGCGAGGTGGTCTGGGTGCCGTCGCCGTGGTCGCCGCCCTTCCACAGGCCCGCGATCTCCCCGGTGGTCTCGTCGGCGAAGACGCGCGGGGACTTGACGATCCGTGCCTTGGAGGGGTCGGCGAGCGGAATCTCGATCACGTCGATCGAGAACAGCGCGGTGCGGCTGTCGCCGGGCGTGCTGCCGATGCAGCCGGCGAGCTCCTTCTCGTCGCGGATGCCCGCGGTGCCCGAGTTGTAGACGATCAGGCGCGTGTCGTCGGCGCTCACCACCGAGTGCGTGTGGCTCCCCCGGCAGGTCTGCACCTGGCCGACCTGGCGCGGGGCGGCGAGGTCGGAGATGTCGAAGATGCGAAGGCCCCGGAAGCGCTCGGGATTGACCTTGCCCGGCGCGCCCTCGAGCCCGCAGTCGGTGCGGCCGCGGGTCTGTTCGACGCTCATCACGAGGAGCTTGCCGACCACCGAGACGTCGCCCTGCCCGCCGGGGCAGACGACGCTGCTCTTGAGGGTCGGCACGCCGTCCGCCCCGAGCTGGTAGATGTTGAAGCCGTGGTAATTGCCCGCGACCATGATGTCGCCGAAGAACGCGAGGTCGGTGTTGGCGAAGTCGAGCAGCGGGGAGCGCTCGGCGAATTCGGTGAGGCTGTCCTCCTCCTCGCGCGCCGGGACCGCGGCGGCGGCAGCGGGGGTGTCGGCGGCCGGAGCGGCGGCCGCGACTGCGGGCGCAGCCTCGGCGGGCTTGGCGGCGTCCTCGGCCTTGGGAGCCTCGCCGTCCTTCTTCTTGTCCTTCTTGGGGGCGGCCGGCGGGCGCAGGTCGGCGGGGTTCGCCGGGTTGAAGAAGCCCGCGGGCTTCGGGAGGCTCGCGACCTTCGTCAGGTTGAGGATCGCCTCCCCGGCCTTGTCGAAGCCCGCCGCGAGGCCCGAACGCGGGTCGCTCGAGAGCCCGGCGAGGACCTTGTCCATCTTCTTGATCTCGCCGCCCTGCTCGCTCTCGACGTCGCTGACGAACTGGAACAGCACCGGATCGGCGGCCGTGCCTTCCTCGTCGAGCAGCTCCTTCACCATGTCGACCGCACCCTCGTGGTGGGCGATCATCAGGGTGAGGAACATCCGGTCGAAATCCGCGCCCTTGGCAGCGGCGAGGGCCTTCATCTCCTCAGGCGAGGCCATGCCCTTCATCATGTGGTGCATGTGCTCGGCATGGCCCGCCATCTTCGGGTCCTCGAGCGGCTCGCCGCGCTCCCTGAGCCAGGTCTGCATGAAGGCGATCTCGTCGTCCTGGCTCGCCTCGATGCGGCCCGCGGCGGCGACGACGTCGGCGTTGTTGGTGCGCTCCTTCACCAGCTTCGCCATCTCCAGCGCCTGGCCGTGGTGGACGATCATGGCTTGCATGAAGGCGACGTCCGCAGGCGTGTAGCTCGCCTGCGCGAGCTTGGTCGCCTCGTCGGCGGTGAGGGTCTTCGTCGCCTGCCCGGGGGCACCCGGCTGGACGATCTGGGCGCTCTGGGCGTGGGCGATGCCCGAGGCCGACAGCAGCAGGGCGGCAGCAAAGGTGGCACGCGCGGCGCGCGCCGGCGGGATGGTGTCGGTCATGAAGGTCCCCTTTGACGAAAAAGTGACCGCCAGACTGCCCGCGCATGCGGGGCAGTCAAGTGCATGCGCGCGACCACAAGGGCCTGATCGACGAACACGCAACGGCGTCCGAGCAGCCGCTTGTCGCTTGACGGTCGCTGAGAGCGCACCGTTTACCGCATGAGGCCAACTGAGTGCTTGCAGCGCCGAAATGTGCGTGGATAAGGGTTGCGTTAAGCCCGTCGCAACCCTGTCGGAGTCACAAAAGGGACATGGCTTTCCCCCGCTTTTTCGCTGCCTTGACCGGCATCGCCGCCACGCTTTCGGCGATCGCCGCGCCAGCTTCGGCGCGGGAAGACGACCTGCTGGCGAGCTTCGACAGCGCGCTCGGCACCCAGGCGCGCAGCCCCCAGAGTTTCGATGCGGTCTACGCCTCGACCCTCCAGCAGCGCATCGCGATGCTCGCCGACCCCTCGCTGGGCCGCATCGGCGTCGCCGCGATCGACCTTGCCACGGGCGAGGAAGTGGCGGTGCTCGGCGACCAGCTGTTCCCGATGGCCTCGACCAGCAAGATCGCGGTGGCGGCGACCTATCTCGAGATGGTCGAGAAGGGGAAGTACACGCTGACCAGCGAGTTCCCGCTGATGATGCCGGTCGCCTCGGCGAAGTTCTCCTCGGCGAAGGCGCCGGTGCGCCCGGGGCAGTACATGCCGGCGATCGACCTCATCGAGATCATGATCACCCGCTCCTCGAACCCCGCGACCGACGCGCTGCTCGCCGCGGTCGGCGGGCCGGCGGCGGTCAACGACTTCATGCGCCGCAAGGGGATCGCCCAGTTCTCGATCAACCGCGACATCGCGACGCTGGTGCGCGACGACGGCGAGTTCAACCCGGCGACCTATGTCGACAGCCGCGACGCCGCGACGCCGCGCGCGATGGTGCGGCTGCTCTCGGCGCTGTACAAGGGCGAGATCCTCTCCGACCAGAGCCGCCAGGTGATCCTCGGCGCGATGAGCCGCACCGTCACCGGCAAGCGCCGCATTCCGGCGAACATCCCCTTGGAGGCGCGGGTCAGCCACAAGACCGGCACGCTCAGCAACACCTCGAGCGACGTGGGCCTCATCGAGTGCCCCGATGGGCGCACCATCGCGGTCGCGATCTATGTCACCGGGCAGGGCAGCAAGCAGGCGCGCGAGGAGCGCATCGCGGCGATCGCCCGCGCGCTCTACGACGGCTTCGCGGTGCGCGCGCAGCAGAACCCGGTGCAGAACTGGGCGAGCGCGCCCTTCGGCGCCGGGGGCTGATCCCCGCCCCACCAGTCACCCTGCCAGACGGGAGGCAGCGAAAAGGGCGGCGCCGCGAGGTGCCGCCCTTTGGCGTTGGCGTCGGCGGGGGGCCGGGAGCGCCCTACTCGGCGGCTTCCTCGGCCTGCGCCGCGATGTCGGCGGCGTCGTTCGCGACATCGTCGGTGGTCTTCTCGGCCTGATCGGCGGCGGCGTCGGCGGCGGCCTCGATGTTCGCGGCGCTTTCCTGCGTGGTGGCCTCGATCGCCGCGCCGGCATTGTCGGCGCTCGCCTCGGCATCGGCGGCCATTGCGTCGACGGCCTCTTCGTTCTGCTCTTCGGCGGCGTCGCTGCACGCCGCGAGGCCGAGCGCCGAGGAGGCGATGGCGGCGGCGAGGATGATCTTGCGCATGGGTGTCGGTCCTTTCCTGCCGGAGCCGCGATCCGCGCCCCGGTGCTGGTCCCAAGCTAGGGTGCGCGCCGGGTGGAGGCAAGGGAGCGCCCGGGCGTTCGCCGCAATTTCGACACAATTCGCGCGCCCGCGATGAGGCGCCAAACCCCTACCCGCCGCCTCGTGCGCCTGCTAGCAGGCGGCATGGCCCACAAGCAGCACCTCTACCTCGTCGACGGTTCGTCCTACATCTTCCGGGCCTACCACCGCCTGCCCCCGCTCACCAACCCCGAGGGGACGCCGGTCGGCGCGGTCTACGGCTACACGACGATGCTGTGGAAGCTCGCCGCGGACCTCGACGCGGCCGACGGGCCGACGCACCTCGCGGTGATCCTCGACGCCGGATCGATCTCGTTCCGCAACGACATCTACGAGCACTACAAGGCCAACCGCCCCGAACCCCCTGAGGACCTCGTCCCTCAGTTCCCGCTGATCCGCGACGCGACCCGCGCCTTCAGCCTGCCGTGCATCGAGGTGCCGGGATTGGAGGCCGACGACCTCATCGCCTCCTACGCCCGAGAGGCACAGCGCCGGGGGTGGGACGTCACCATCGTCTCCTCCGACAAGGACTTGATGCAGCTCGTCGGCGAACAGGCAGGCGCCCGCATCGACATGCTCGACACGATGAAGAACCAGCGCATCTGGCTTCCCGAGGTCGAGGAGAAGTTCGGCGTTCCTCCCGAGCTCGTCGGCGACGTCCTCGCGCTGATGGGCGACAGCGTGGACAACGTGCCCGGCATCTTCGGCATCGGCCCCAAGACCGCCTCCAAGCTGATCGCCGAGCACGGCTCGCTCACCGCCGCGCTCGATTCCGCCCCGGCGATGAAGCCCTCCAAGCTGCGCGACCGGCTGATCGAGGGCCGCGCCGATGCCGAGCTTTCCAAGGTGCTCGTGACCCTCAAGGAGGACTGCGACCTCCCCCAGCCGCTCGAGGAGATGGTATTGGGCCCGGTGCCACCCGCTCCGCTGGCGCTGTTCCTCGAGACCCACGGCTTCACCTCGCTGCTGCGCCGCCTCGATGCGGGCGCCGGGAGCCCCTCGCGCCCGACCGACCTCAACCCCGCCAAGCCGAGCACCCCGGCCGCCGCCGCCGCGCCGCAGGGCGAGGGCAGCCGCCAGCCGCTGCCCGATTTCCCCAAGATCGACCATGCGGCCTACGAGACGGTGCAGACCCTCGAGCGGCTCGAGGCCTGGATCGCCCGCGCCCGCGGCGCGCAGATGGTCGCGGTCGACACCGAGACGACCGGGCTCGACCCGATGCGCGCCGCGCTGGTGGGCGTGAGCCTCGCGCTCGGCCCCAACGATGCGTGCTACGTCCCGCTCGGGCACGGCGGCAGCGACATGTTCGCCGAGAAGCCGCAGCAGGTGCCGATGGAGCAGGCCCTCGCCGCGCTGAAGCCGCTGCTCGAGGACGAGGCGGTCCTCAAGGTGTTCCACAACGGCAAGTACGATCTCAACATCCTCGCCCGCGCGGGGATCGCCGTCAGCCCGATCGACGACACGATGGTCATCAGCTTCAACCTCGACGCGGGCCGCGGCGAGGAAGGGATCGGCGGCGGGCACGGCATGGACGAGCTGTGCCAGCGCCACCTCGATCACAACGCCATCGCCTACAAGGACCTGTGCGGCACCGGCAAGAAGGCGATCCTGTTCAGCGAGGTGCCGCTCGACCGGGCCACGCATTACGCCGCCGAGGATGCCGACATCACCTGGAGGCTCCACGCGATGCTCAAGCCGCGCCTTGCGGTCGAGGGCGGCAGCCGCATCTACGAGCGGGTCGACCGCCCGCTCATCCCGGTGGTCGCCCGCATGGAGCGCGAGGGCATCAAGGTCGACCGCGCGCGGCTGGCGCGGCTCTCCGAGGAGTTCTCGGTCGAGATCGGGCGGCTCGAGGGCGAGATCCACCAGCTCGCCGGGCAGGAGTTCACCGTCGGCAGCCCCAAGCAGCTGGGCGACATCCTCTTCGACAAATTGGGCTACAAGGGCGGCAAGAAGGGCAAGACCGGGCAATATTCGACCGACGTCTCGGTGCTCGAGAAGCTCGCGGCGGAAGGTGCGCCCATTGCCCGCAAGGTGCTGGAGTGGCGCCAACTCGCGAAGCTGAAGTCCACCTACACCGATGCGCTCCAGCAGGCGATCAACCCCGAGACGGGGCGCGTCCACACCAGCTACAGCCTCGTCGGCGCGCAGACCGGGCGGCTCTCCTCGACCGATCCCAACCTCCAGAACATCCCGGTGAGGACGGCGATCGGCCGGCAAATCCGCGAGGCCTTCGTTCCGGAAGAGGGCAACGTGCTGCTCGCCGCCGACTATTCGCAGATCGAGCTGCGGCTCGCCGCGCACATGGCCGATGTCGCGACCCTCACCGAGGCCTTCGAGAAAGGCGAGGACATCCACGCCCGCACCGCGGCCGAGATGTTTGGGCAAGTCACCCGCGACACCCGCGCGCGGGCCAAGACGATCAACTTCGCGATCCTCTACGGCATCAGCCGCTGGGGCCTCGCCGGGCGGCTCGAGGTGAGCCCCGAGGAGGCGCAGGCGATGATCGACACCTATTTCCAGCGCTTCCCCGGCATCCAGCGCTACATCCACGAGACATTGGAGAGCGTCCGCAGCCGCGGCTATTCCGAGACCCTGTTCGGCCGCAAGACGTGGTTCCCGCGGATCAATGCGAAGAACCAGGCCGAGCGGCAGGGGAGCGAGCGCGCCGCGATCAACGCGCCGATCCAGGGCACCAGCGCGGACATCATCAAGCGCGCGATGGCGCGGATGCTCCCGGCGCTCGCCGAGGCGGGGCTGCACGACGTGCGGATGCTCCTGCAGGTCCACGACGAACTGGTCTTCGAACTGCCCGAGGAGCGGGTCGAGGCCGCAACCCCGATCATCCGCCAGGTGATGGCCGAGGCCGCGCTCCCGGCGGTCGAGCTGACCGTGCCGCTCGGGATCGACATCGGGACCGGGCTGAGCTGGGACGCGGCGCACTAGCCGCCGTCAGCCGGGCCGGCAGGTGAGGTAGCCGAGCGCCGCGCGCACCGCCTCGTCCTCGGTGCGGTCCAGTTGCGGCGGGTTGCAGTTCGCCCAGATGTCGACCACCGCGCGCACCAGTCCGGGCAGGGTCCGGGCGGCGACCTCGGGCGCGGTCGGCGCGATCTCGCCCGGGAAGCGCGCGAGGAGGCCGGCGACGAGCGCCCCGGCCTCCTCGAGCGCGTCGTCGTAGCTCGGCAGGCCCGCGAGCGCCTGCGCGACGGTCGCGACCTGCCGCGCCTGCCGCTCGGCGATCAGTGCGAGCATCAGCGCGTCCTTTTTCGGGAAGTACTGGTAGAGGCTGCCGATGCTCACCCCCGCGCGCGCGGCGACGGCGTTGGTGTTGAACGCGGCGAGGCCGCCCGCGATAATGTGAGCAGCCGCCTCGAGGATCGCCGCCCGCGTGGCGAGCGCGCGTGACTGGCGGGGGATGCGGCGCGGGGCGAGCGGCGGGGTCATGCGGGTCGCGGCTCCTTGCGCGGGGGCGAGTAGGCGGATTGCGAGCAATCGCTCATATTCGCAAGCGCAGTCGGCAAGGGAGGCCAACATGGCGACGACAGCAGGCAGCGGGATTACCTTCGGCACCTTCTACCGGACGGTCTACCGCGAGGATCACCGGCACCCGGCCAACCTCGCGCTGCATATCCTCGGGGTGGTGCTCGGGGCCGGGCTGATCGCGGCGAGCCTCACCGTCTGGCCCTTGTGGGCGCTGCTCGGCTTTCCGGTCGTGCACGCGCTGCCGGGTCTGGTCGGCCACCGCTTCTTCGACCGCAACGCGGCGGTCGGCGACATCAGGGTGACGCGCGGCGATCATCCGCTGTGGTGGTTCATTCTCGCCAATCACCGCATGGCGGCCGAGGTGCTGACGGGTCGCTGGTCGAAGGGGGTGTGATGCAGGGTGCACCTAGCCCGCTCCAAGCCCGGCCGATACCCCCGTCACACCCCCTCCAGCCCCGCCTCGGCGGGGGCTTGCGAGGCGCTTTTGGGGGCGCGGCGCCGATGTTTCACGTGAAACATTGGCGCGGGATCAGTCGTGCTTGCGCTCGCGGGTGGGCTTCAGCATGTCGGGCGAGAAGAAGCCGATCGGCTGCACCGCGGCGGCGCGCTTCTTCAGCTCGCCGCGCATCTGCTGGTACTCGGCCTCCATCTCCGCGGTGACGGTCGCGCGGGAGTCCCGGAGCGCCGACTCGAAGTCGCGCCCCTCGACCGTGCGCACCTCGCCCCCCACGCGGCGCAGCGCGGCAAGCCCGGCGCGGCGCACCACGTCTTCTAGGTCCGCGCCCGTGAAGCGCTCGGTTTGGGCGGCGATGGCGGCGAGATCGACGTCATCCGCCAGCGGCATCTTCGCCGTGTGGATGCCGAGAATGTGCTCGCGCCCGTCGGCGTCGGGGGTGCCCACGTAGACCAGCTCGTCGAAGCGACCCGGCCTGAGGAGCGCCGGATCGACCAGCGTCGGGCGGTTGGTCGCGCCGATCACGACCACCGACTGGAGCTCCTCCAATCCGTCCATTTCGGCGAGGATGGTGTTGACCACCCGCCCCGTCACCTGCGGCTCGCCCTGCCCGGAGCCGCGCGCCGGGACGAGCGAATCGATCTCGTCGATGAACACCACGCAGGGCGCGACCGCGCGGGCGCGGGCGAAGAGCCTGGCGATCTGCTGCTCGCTCTCGCCGTACCACTTGGAGAGGAGGTCCGAGGACTTCATCGAGATGAAGTTCGCCTCGGCCTCCTTGGCGACGGCCTTGGCGAGCAGGGTCTTGCCGGTGCCGGGCGGGCCGTAGAGGAGGAAGCCCTTGGCCGGGCGGATCCCGAGGCGGCGGAAGGCGTCGGGGTTCTTGAGCGGGAGTTCGATGCCCTCCCTGAGCTTGTCGGTCGCCTCGCCCGCGCCGCCAATGTCGTCCCAGCCGATATTGGGGACCTGCACCATCACCTCGCGCATCGCCGAGGGCTGGACGCGCTTCAGCGCCGCGAGGAAATCGTCGCGCGAGACGCACAGGTCCTCGAGCACCTCGGGGGGGATGGTGCGCTCGTCGAGGTCGAGGCGCGGCATGATCCGGCGCACCGCCTCGATCGCCGCCTCGCGGGCGAGGGCAGCGATGTCGGCGCCGACGAAGCCGTGGGTGACGCGGGCGAGCTCGTCGAGGTCGACCGCCGTTTCCAGCGGCATCCCGCGGGTGTGGATGCTGAGAATCTCGCGCCGCCCGCGCTGGTCGGGGACGCCGATCACGATCTCGCGGTCGAAGCGGCCCGGGCGGCGCAGCGCCTCGTCGATCGCGTCGGGGCGGTTGGTGGCGGCGATGACGACGATGTTGGCGCGCTTCTCGAGCCCGTCCATCAGCGTCAGGAGCTGGGCGACGAGGCGCTTCTCCGCCTCGCCCGGCACCTGGGTGCGCTTGGGAGCGATCGAATCGATCTCGTCGAAGAACACGATCGCGGGCGCGGCGCGGGCAGCCTCCTCGAACACCTCCCGCAGGCGCTTTTCGGACTCGCCGTAGCCCGAGCCCATGATCTCGGGACCGTTGATGATGAAGAACTCGGCGTCGGATTCGTTCGCCACCGCCTGCGCGAGACGGGTCTTGCCGGTGCCCGGCGGGCCGTGGAGCAGCACCCCCTTGGGCGGCTCGACTCCGAGGCGGATGAACAGCTCGGGATAGCGCAGCGGCAACTCGACCATTTCCCGCAGGGCGCGGATCGTCTCCTCCATGCCGCCGACATCGTCGTAGTTGACCACCGCCCGGCCGTCGCGCGGCTCCTCGAACTCGGCGCGCAGCTCGACTTCGGTGTTCTCGTCGATGTGCACGAGCCCCTTGGGGCTGGTCGAGGCGACGGTGAGGCGGATCTGGGTGAGGGCATAGGCCGGGGCACGCAGCAGCTGGCGCACGTCTGCGGGCATGTTCTGGACGGGCTGCTGACCGGTGGTCGCGACCACGTCGCCCGCAACCAGCGGACGGCGGAAGAAGTTGCGCTTCAGCGCCTGGGTCGGCCCCTGGAGCCGCATCTCGCGCTGGGCAGGGGCGAAGACCACGCGGGTCGCGGGGCGGGATTCGCCGCGCGCGATCTCGACATGCTCGCCCGACCCGGCTTCCGCATTGGCGCGCTGGAGGCCGTCGAGCCGCACCACGTCGAGCGCGTCGTCCTCCGGGTAGGCGGCCATCGCGATCGCCGCCGTGGTGCGCTTGCCGCGAATCTCGACCACGTCGCCCTCGGTGAGGCCGAGCTTCTGGAAGGCGCTGCGCGGCATGCGGGCGATGCCGGCCCCCGACTCCTCCTGGCGCGCGGGCGCGACCTGGAGGCGCGCGGTGCGGGTGGGAAGTTCGGTCTCGGCGTCGGCCATGGGCTGTTCCTGCGCTCTTCTGGTTGAAGGCGATAGCTAGGAACGCCCGCAAACGAATGCAATCAGCGGGCGGCGCGAGGGGGCCCCTGCGCGCCCGCAGGCAGGGCAAGAAAAAAGCCCGGCGCCCGTTTGCGTCTGTGCCGGGCAAGAAAAAAGCCCGGCACGGGGGCCGGGCTTGGAAAGTTTGGGAGAGGATGCCTGAAAGGCAGGTTCCAAATGGCCCATTCCGAGCTATTGTGCAAGTGCGAAAGATACGTATGAAGTTGCAAAGGATGCAACCAACCGCGCCATCAGGCCGTCACAAATACGAAATCATGCAAATATCTGCTCAAAATGGCGCCATCTGCCCAGCTCTTGAGCAGGTTCCCGCTTCATGACGATCTTGCGACGCAACATGAAAGGTGATTCGACTTCGCGGTGTGCGCAGGCGTGACAGAGCCCCCGTAACGCACTAATCAGCAAGGCGATCCCGCGAGGAACCCCGCTCGCGGGCGCGCGACACGAAAAGAGGCAGGAAGGCCCGATGACCAAGCTCTACCCCGACGCCGCCAGCGCGCTTGCCGACGTGCTGCGCGACGACATGCTGATCGCGGCGGGGGGCTTCGGCCTGTGCGGGCTGCCTGAGCGCCTGCTCGACGCGATCCGCGACTCGGGGGTCAAGGGCCTCACCTTCGCCAGCAACAATGCCGGGATCGACAACGAGGGGATCGGCAAGCTGCTCCGCACCCGGCAGGTGAGGAAGATGATCAGCTCCTACGTGGGCGAGAACAAGGAGTTCGAGCGGCAGTATCTCGCCGGCGAGCTCGAGGTCGAGTTCTGCCCCCAGGGCACCCTCGCCGAACGGATGCGCGCAGGGGGTGCGGGCATTCCCGGCTTCTACACCCGCACCGGCGTCGGCACCGAGGTCGCCAAGGGCAAGGAGCACAAGGACTTTCCCGACCGCGACGGGGTGATGCACACCTACATCCTCGAGCACGGCATCTTCGCCGACCTCGCGATCGTCAAGGCGTGGAAGGCCGACGAGACCGGGAACCTGATCTTCCGCAAGACCGCGCGCAACTTCAACCAGCCCGCGGCGACCTGCGGCAAGGTCTGCGTCGCCGAGGTCGAGGAGATCGTCCCCACGGGCAGCCTCGATCCCGACCAGATCCACCTGCCGGGCGTGTTCGTGAACCGCCTCGTGATCGGGGCGCCCTACGACAAGAAGATCGAATTCCGTACCGTGCGCGAGAGGGAGGCGGCATGACCAACAGGAAGACGCTCGTTCTGATCCCGGCGCTGGCGCTGGCGGGCACCGCGCTGTCGGGCTGTGTCGCCGTCGCAATCCCCGCGCTCGCCGGGACCGCGCTGGCGGGCACGCAGGTCGTCGGCAGGGACGGGGACGAGACCCCCGATCCGGCGCCGACCCCGACCCCGACCCCGGCGCCTGTTCCCGCTCCGACGCCCACCCCGGCTCCGGCGGCAACACCGCGGCCTGCTCCGGTCGTGATGCCCACTCCGACGCCGACGCCGACTCCGACACCCGCGCCCACCCCGGCGCCGAAGCTGACCGCCGCGCCCACGCCGACCCCTAGCCCGGTGCCCCCGCCGAAGCCGGCAACCGCATCGGTTCCGCCACCCGCGCCCTCGGTCGCGGCCGCCCCGAAGCCCGTCGCTTCGCCCGCGCCCGCTCAGGCTCCGGCCGTTCCCCTGCGCACGCCCGGACAGGCCTCCGCGTCGCCTCCCGGCCTGCCGCCTGCGACCCCCTATCCCGATCCGGCGCGGCCGCTCGCGCCCGAGCAAGCGAACTACGCGCGCTTCGTCCGCTACGCCCAGGCCTCGGCCCGGCAGGCGGCGGGGGGCGCGGAGCAGGCCTCGGCGATGCTCGCCGACCCGGTCGCGCTCGACGGCAAGCGCCGCCGCTGCGCGCGGGGCGAGCAGCTCGTCGCGGTGATCGACCTCGATCCCGCGGGCGGCCTCTTCGACCCGCCGCAGAGCCCCGCCAGGGACCCCGGCGTCGCGCTCGGCCTCGCGGTGCTGCGCGAGGCGGGGGTGGAGATCGCCTGGCTCTCCGACCTGCCCACCGACCGCTCCGGCGCGGTACGGACCGCGCTCGAGCAGGCCGGGCTCGACCCGCGCGGGCAGGACATCATCTCGCTGCGCCGCGACGAGGGCGACAGCAAGGACCAGCGCAAGGGGAACCTCGGCGCGATCACCTGCATCATCGCCATCGCCGGCGACGAGCGCCCCGATTTCGACATGCGCTTCAAGTACCTGCGCACGCCCGAGGCCGGTGCGCAGATCGAGAACCTGATCGGCGACGGCTGGTTCCTGATCCCCCCGCTGATTGGCAAGTAAGGACCCCGAGCTCCTCATGACCACGCTTCCCACGGGCTGGACCCGCGACGAAATGGCCGCCCGCGCCGCGCGCGAGCTGCGCGACGGCTATTACGTCAACCTCGGCATCGGCATCCCCACGCTGGTCGCCAACCACATCCCCGAAGGCATGCTGGTGACGCTCCAGAGCGAGAACGGGATGCTCGGGATCGGGCCCTTCCCCTACGAGGACGAGGTCGATCCCGACCTCATCAACGCCGGCAAGCAGACCATCAGCGAGCTGCCGCACAGCGCCTATTTCGACAGCGCGACGAGCTTCGCGATGATCCGCGGCGGGCATATCGACCTGACCGTGCTGGGCGCGATGGAGGTTGCGGAAAACGGGGACATCGCCAACTGGATGATCCCGGGCAAGATGATCAAGGGGATGGGCGGGGCGATGGACCTCGTCGCGGGGGTGAAGCGGATCATCGTCGTGATGGACCACACCGCGAAGGACGGCTCGCCCAAGTTCATTCCGGAATGCACCCTGCCGCTGACCGGGGCGGGGGTGGTGGACATGATCATCACCAACCTTGCCGTGTTCGAGCGTCCGGCCAAGGGTGAGCCCTTCCGGCTGATCGAGACCGCGCCGGGGGTGAGCGAGGCGGACATCGCCGCCTTCACCACCGCGCATTACCTCGCGGGATGAGGAAGAAGCTCGCGATCGGCGGGTTCGCGCTGGCGGCGGCGCTCGGCGGGGTGCTGGCGTTCACCTCGCCGCCGCGGCTGCTGTCCTGGTACGACCGCGTCGTCGGCGGCGGCAGCGGCGCAACGCTGGTGGCCGAGGGCGTCCCCTTCGGCAGCCACGGGCAGAGGCTCGACATCTGGGCGCCCGAGGGCCCGGCACAGGGGCCGCGGACCACGGTGATCTTCTGGTACGGTGGCGGCTGGGCCAAGGGCGACCGCACCTCCTACGCCTTCGCCGGACGGGCGCTCGCGCGCGAGGGCTTCCTCGTCGTGATCCCCGAATACCGCAAGGTCCCGCAGGTCCATTTCCCCGCCTTCCTCGACGACGGGGCCGAGGCGGTGCGCTGGGTGCAGGACAATATCGCGGCGCATGGCGGCGACCGGAAGCTGATCGCCTTCATGGGCCACTCCGCCGGCGCCTACGAGGCGGTGATGCTCGCGCTCGACAGCAAGCGGCTGGAGGCGGCGGGGGTCGATCCGGGCAACGTCGTGGCCGCCGTCGGCCTGTCGGGCCCCTACGACTTCTACCCCTTCGACAAGCCGCGCTCGATCGCGGCCTTCGGGCAGTGGCCGCGCCCGCAGGAGACGCAGCCGATCGCCTTCGCCCGCGCCGACGCCCCGCCGATGCTGCTCGTCACCTCCGACGGCGACGAGACCGTGCGCCCCAGGAACGCCAACAATCTCGGCGCCAGGCTGAAGGGGCTGGGCGCGCCGGTCGAGGTCAAGAACTACGGCCCGCTCACCCACGAGGAGGTGGTGATGGCGTTCTCGGTCCCGTTCCGAAGCAAGGGCCCGGTGCTCGCCGACGCGGTCGCCTTCCTGCGCGCGCAGCGGGGCCGATGACGATGTGGCTGGCCGAGCCCCGCAACCCCAACGCCCCGCTCGCCGGGCTCAAGGTGGTCGAGCTCGCGCGGGTGCTCGCGGGGCCGTTCTGCGGGCAGATCCTCGCCGATCTCGGGGCGGACGTGATCAAGGTCGAGAGCCCCGAGGGCGACGGCACGCGGCTGTGGGGACCGCCGTGGGTCGAGCGCACCGATGCCGCGGGCCGCGTCCACCGCGAGGCTGCCTATTACCACGCGTGCAACCGTGGGAAGCGCTCGATCATCGCCGACTTCGGCGCAGCGGAGGACCTCGCGCGGGTGAAGGCGCTCTGCGCCGGGGCGGACGTCGTCATCGAGAACTTCAAGACCGGCTCGCTTGCGAAGTTCGGGCTCGATTACAGCAGCTTGTCCGCCGCCAACCCGGGCCTCGTCTACTGCTCGATCACCGGCTTCGGCCAGACGGGGCCGCGGGCGCACGAGGCGGGGTACGACTTCGTGGCACAGGGGATGAGCGGGCTCATGTCGCTGACCGGCGAGCCCGAGGGACACCCGGTCAAGATGGGCATCTCGATCAGCGACCTGGCGACCGGCGTGTGGGCCGCGAACGGCATTCAGGCGGCGCTGCTGATGCGGGCGCGCACCGGCAAGGGACAGCAGGTCGACATGGCGCTGCTCGACTGCTCGGTCGGCCTCCTCGCCAACCAGGCGAGCTATTTCTTCACCACCGGGCACAACCCGCCCCGGATGGGCAATGCGCACGCGCAGGTCGCGCCCTATGGCGTCTTCGCGGTGAGCGACGGGCACGTGATCCTCGCGCCCGCGAATGACGGGCTGTTCCACAAGCTGATGGCGGTGCTCGGGCTCGCCCACCTCGCCGGGGACCCGCGCTTCCGGGCGAACGGCGACCGGACCGCCAATGCCGCCGCGCTCGATGCGGAAATCGCCGCGGCGACAAGCACCTGGACCAAGCAGGGCCTGCTCGATGCGTGCCACGCGGCGGGAGTTCCCGCCGGGCCGATCAACCGCCTCGACGAGGTTTTCGCCGATCCGCAGGTGATCGCGCGGGGCCTGAGGGTCGAGCTCGGCGGGATGGCGGGGGTGCGCAGCCCATTCACCTTCTCGGAGGGCGAGTTGGCGCTCGACCGGCCCTCGCCGCTCCACGGGGAACACGGTTAGGCGAGCAGGCGGGCCCCGCCGCGCCACAGCCGCTCGAAGGGCCCCTGCCCGAACCGCGCCACCCAGGGGGGCGACCACAGCAGCATCCCGGCGACCGGCACCAGCCCGAGCGCGACCGCCTGCCAGCGCGTGACCTCGCCGAACAGGCCGAGCCCCCAGGAGGCGAAGATCGCCGAGAGCACGATGCTGGTCATCAGGTAATTGCTCAGCGAGAGCCGCCCCACCATCGCCAGCCGCCGCGCCAAGCCGCTGTCATTGCTCAGGAAAGCCATCGCCAGCGCGGCATAGGCGAGCGCCAGCAGCATGTCGAAGGGGGCCGAGAGCACCAGCGCCACCAGCCCCGCCAGCGCGCCCGGAAAGCCCTCGCTCACCAGCCAGGCGGCGAGCAGCAGCAGCGCCGGGAGCGCGACCAGAGCGGTGATCCCGGCGAGGCGCTGGAGGCGGAAGGTCCGCCATTCGCCCTTGAGCATCCCGCTCCGCCACAGGCCCATGCCGAGCGCGATGGCGGCGAGGTTCAGGGGCAGGGCGGCGACCAGCGTCCCGAGCTGCGAGGGAATTCCGGCCACCCGCCGCACCACCCGCTCCCCCAGCCCCTCGCGGCCCTGTTCGAGCAGCGCGGCGATCGCGGCGCTGTCCGCACCGAACTGGCGATTGGCCCAGAGCAGCGCGTCGGCCTCCAGATGCTTCACGTGAAACATCCAGAACGCCGGGCCAAGCGCGATCAAACCGAGGGCTAGATGCACGCAAACGAGGCCTAGCGCCACGCTAAGCAGGGCCTGCGAGGACAGGCGCGCGAGCAGCGGCAGGAACAGACCGGCCATTGCATAGGCGCGCAGCACGTCGTTGCTCGCGAGCAGGGTCGAATGGACGAGCCCGATCGCGAAGAGCACCGCCATGCGCGCGTAATGCGCCCGCCACGGGCTCTCGCCCGCGCGCTCGACGAGGATCAGGCAGCCGGTCCCGAACAGCATCGCGAAGAGCGTGCGGAACTTGTCCTCGACGAAGACGAAGCTCGCCAGCCACACCCAGTAGTCGGCCGGGCCGACGCCGCCATAGGCGAGCGGGTTGTAATAGGCCGGCCCCGGCATGGAGAAGGAGATGACGTTCATCGCCACGATCCCGATCACCGCGATGCCGCGCAGCGCGTCGAGCGCGAGGATGCGGGGCGGGGGAGGGGGCGGTGAGGGCGGCGTCACGGGGCGATGTCTAGCGCATCTGCCGCCGCGGCGTAGGGGTTTCTTCGGGGTCGCGCGGGCCCACCCCCTAACCCCTCCCGCATGCGGGAGGGGCAGGGGGTGGGCACGAAACCCACCCCGTCCCGTGAAATCAGCCCAGCGCGGCCTTCAGGTCGTCGACAAGGTCGAGGCGCTCCCAGGGGAAGAAGTCGCCCTCGGCGGTGCGGCCGAAGTGACCGTAGGCGGCGGTCGGCTGGTAGATCGGCTTGTTGAGCCCGAGATGCGTGCGGATCGAGCGCGGGGTCAGCCCGCCGAGCTTGGCGATGCCCAGAATGGCTTCCTCGATCTTGTCGTCGCCGACGGTGCCGGTCTCGTGGGTGTCGACATAGAGGCTCAAAGGCTTCGACACGCCGATCGCATAGGCGATCTGGATGGTGCAGCGCGTGGCAAGACCAGCGGCAACCACGTTCTTGGCGAGGTAGCGGGTGATGTAGGCGGCCGAGCGGTCGACCTTGGTCGGGTCCTTGCCGCTGAACGCGCCGCCGCCGTGCGGGGCCGCGCCGCCATAGGTGTCGACGATGATCTTGCGCCCGGTGAGGCCGGCGTCGCCATCGGGGCCGCCGATCTCGAAGCTGCCGGTGGGGTTGATGAAATACTCGGTCTCGCGCAGCAGCACCGGCGGGATCACGTCGGCGATCACGCTCTTGACGTAGGCTTCGAGCTCGGCCTGCTTGGCCGGATCGTTCTCGTCAAAGCCCGGCTTGTGCTGGGTCGAGACGACGATCGCGGTGGCGGCGACCGGCAGCGAGCCTTCGTAGCGCAGGGTCACCTGGCTCTTGGCGTCGGGTTCGAGGAAGGGGGCCGCGCCCGAGTGGCGGTCGGCGGCCATGCGCTCGAGGATCTTGTGGCTGTAGTAGAGCGTCGCGGGCATATAGCCCGGGGTCTCGTCGGTGGCATAGCCGAACATGATGCCCTGGTCGCCCGCGCCTTCATCCTTGTTCTCGCCCGCGTCCACGCCTTGCGCGATGTGCGCCGACTGGCCGTGCAGGCGGTTGATGAATTCGAACTTCTCCCAGTGGAAGCCGTCCTGTTCGTAGCCGATGCGCTTGACCGTGTTGCGCACCGTCTGCTCGATCTCTTCCTTGGCGCCGGGCGCCCATTCGCCGCTCTCGTAGACGCCCTTGCAGCGGATCTCGCCCGCCAGCACCACGAGCTGGGTGGTGGTCAGGGTTTCGCAGGCGATGCGCGCCTCGGGGTCCTTCGACAGGAACAGGTCGACGATCGCGTCCGAAATCTGGTCGGCGACCTTGTCGGGATGGCCTTCCGAGACGCTTTCGGAGGTGAACAGGTAGTTGGTGCGCATGGATACCCCGGGAGCTGAGAGTGCGGTTCCGGGCGGGGGTGAAGGGCGCCTTATAGAGATATAAGGAAACCTTTATGTCCCCACCTTTCACTCCGCCCTAGCGGCGCGCGCGGGCGAGCGCAAGCACTCTCGGAAGCGCGAGGCCGAGCACCGCGAACAGCGCCGCCCAGCCGAGGGTGAGGATATGGCCGAGCCGCGCGAACAGCGTCGGCGCGGCGGCGGGGGGCATGATCCCGGCGACCGCATCGGCCTTGCCGCGCGCGATCGCCTGCCGGACCACGCCGTCGGCGTCGATCACCGCGCTGATCCCGGTGGTGGTCGAGCGCAGCACCGGCAGCCCCTCCTCGATCGCGCGCATCCGCGCCTGCCCGACGAACTGCGGCGAGCCCCAGGCGCCGAACCAGCCGTCGTTCGAGGGGTTGAAGATGAAGTCGGGGCGGTTCGCGGGGTCCACCACCTCGCCCGAGAAGACGATCTCGTAACAGATCTGCACCCCGACCTTGCCGTGCTCGCCGAGGCCGAGGGTGCGCGGGCCGGGGCCGGGGACATATTCGATGCTCCCCGCCACCAGCCGCGAGAGGCCGAGCGGTTCGAGCAGCGGGCGCAGCGGCAGGTATTCGCCGTAGGGCACGAGGTGCGCCTTGTCGTAACCGGCGAGGATTGTCCCCTTGCCGCCAATCGCCATCACCGAATTGCGCGCGCTGACGAGCGCGGGCGAGCGGCCGGGGCGGTCCGTGAAGTTCAAGTTGACGACGCCGGTGACGAGGGTCGAGCGCGGCCCGATCACCCTGGCGATGCGCGCGCGGGCGTAGGCCGGGTCGCCGCCGGCGGTCATTGCGGCATAGTAGCCGTCGGGGTAGCCGTCCTCGAGATAGTCGGGCAGCGCGCTCTCGGGCCACAGCACGATCCGCGAGGTGTCGCGGCCCGGCGCGGTGAGGCGGGTGAGCCGCGCGAACTGCTCCTCGAACTTGGCCGGATCGTTGATCTCGGCCTGGGGGATGAGCGGCTGGACGAGGGTGTAGTTGAGCGCGTTCGCCGGCCGCGTCACCTCGATGGCGAGGCTGGGCGCGAGCATCAGTGCGCCGAGGACTGCCGCGCCGCCCGCTGCCGCAAGCCAGCGCCTCGCGGCGAGGCTCGCGAGCAGCAGCGCCGACACGAGCAGCGTGAGGCCGGAGAGTGCATAGGTCCCGATCCAAGGCAGCACGCGCGCCGCGCCCGGCGTGCCCCACCCTCCGACCAGCATCAGCGAGACCGGGGGCCAGGGGTAGCCGGTGAACACCCAGCCGCGCAGCCACTCGGTGACCGTCCAGGCGCCCGCGAGCACCAGCCCGAACGCCCACAGCGGCTGGCGGCGGGCGAGGCCGTGCGCGGCGAGCGCCGCCAGCATCGGGTAGACCGCGAGGTAGAGGCACAGCAGCGGCACCGCGGCCCAGCCCAATGCCTCGGGCATCTTCGCCTGGTGGGTGAAGGCGGTCGCGATCCAGTTGTTGGCGAGGGTAAGGTGCGCCCAGCCGAACAGCCAGCCCCGCCACGCGGCGCTCCGCCAACTCGCCGCATCATGCGCGAGCCACACGAAGCCGGCGAGCGCGGCGAGGCCGAGCGGCCACAGGTGCAGCGGCGGATAGGCGCAGGCCCCGAGGAGACCGAGCAGGATCGCGGCGAGACCCGGGCGAGCCTGCGCCAGCGCCGCAAGCGCGGACAGCCGCCCGGTCATGGAGCTCACTCGACGGTTTCGAGCGCGCCGCCGGTTTCGCCCGACCCGGCGTCATCGCCGCGGATCGAGGGCGGGAGGATCGAGCTGTCGATGCCACGCTGCTCGCCGTCGTCGGCCGACTTGCGCGGCTTGCGGGTGCGGGCGGGCTTCTCCAGGCGCTCGCTCCGTTCGGCGCGCTCAGGACGCTCGGCGCGCTTCTCGGCGCGCTCGCCCCCGTCGCGGCCCGCGCGCTCGGCGCGGTTGCCGTCGCGCTCGGCGCGGTTGCCGTCACGGTTGCCGCCATCCCGGTTGCCGTCGCGCTCCTTGCGCTGGCGGCGCTGGCCGCGCTGACGGTCCCCGCCGCGGTCGTCGTTGCCGCGGTCCTCGGCGAGGAAGGATTCGCCCTCCTGCCCCGGCTCACCCTCGACCACGTCGCCCGCGGGGGCGCTGTCCTGCTGTTCGTAGACCGAGCGCGCCGGCGTGTCGCTGCGGCGGCCGAAGTCGAAATCGTCCTCGAAGTCCTCGACCTCGCCCCGCTCGTCGGGGCGCCGCCCGCCGGCGCGCTGCTCGTCCTGGCGGGCCTTGTTGTCGGCGATCACCCGGAAGTAGTGATCGGCGAACTGGAGGTAGTACTCCATCTGCACCCGGTCGCCGTTGTGCTGGGCGTCCTGGGCGAGCTTCTTGTACTTGTCGAGCATCTGCGGGGCATTGCCGCGCGCGCGGCTGTCGATGCGGTTCAGCTGGGCGCCGTTGCCGCCCTGGTTGCGGTTGCCGCGGCCGCGACGCCGGTTGTTGCGATTGTTATTCAAGGAAATTGTTCCTTATCGTCCGACCTCGCGCGAGGAAACACTGCCCGCGCCGGTCAACAGACCCCTTGCCCATCCCGTCACGCATGGCCCCGGCGATGGCCTTGCCACAGCGTGCCGCGCGCTCCGCGCTGCCGCAGTCGGGGACGTGCCCTGACGGCCGTATCAGCTGAGTTTAGGAGCTCGGCCCAGCGGTTTGCGCCCTTCGCAATCCGTCTGGCCGTCTTGACACGTAGCGATGCGAAACCCGTTTGCCAAGCCTTTGCGACCGCTTTTCTCTCACCCGAGCACGAGCGCGCGCGGCCGCCCTGCGAGATCGCGGCGCAAGGCTACGGTGAAACCCGCAGCTGCCGCGAGGGCTCCCACCGCCTCGGCCTGATTCGTACCGATCTCGAGAATCGCGACGGCGCCCGGGTTTATCAGCTGGCGCAGCTGGGGGATGAGGATGCGGTAATCGTCAAGCCCCTCGGGCCCCGCGAAGAGCGCCGTCGCCGGCTCGAAGTCGCGGACCTGAGGATCGAGCGTGGCGGCCTCCTCGACATAAGGCGGGTTGCAGAGGATCAGGTCGAAAGTGCCGAGGCCCTCGGCCCACCCCGCCGCGCGCCAGCTCAGGTGGTGCCACGCGCTACGGTGCGCAAGGCCGAGCGCCGCGGCATTGCCCTCGGCCACCGCCAGCGCCTCGGCCGAGGCGTCGATCCCCACCCCTTCCCAGCCGGGCCGCTGCGCCAGCACCGCGAGCAGCAGCGCGCCCGATCCGGTGCCGAGGTCGAGTGCGCGCCCCTCCGGCCCCGCTCGCTCCAGCGCCGCCTCGATCAGCGTCTCGCTGTCGCCGCGCGGGATCAGGGTGGCGGGGGTGACCTTGAGGGTGAGGCCGTGGAACTCGGCCTCCCCGGTGATGTAGGCGACCGGCTCGTGCGCCGCGCGGCGCTCGACCAGCGCGGCGAAGCCCTCGGGTGCGGGGTCGCGCATCGCCTTCAGCAGCATGTCGGAGCGGGTCGTCCCCAGCGCGTGCGCCATCAGCAGCTCGGCATCCAATCGCGCGGTGTCGCTCGTCGCGGCGAGGCGTGTCGCGGCGGCGCGGAGGGCTTCGCCGACGGTCACGCTCACTCCGCCAGCGCCGCCAGCCGCTTGCCCTCGTCCTCGGCGATCAGCGCGTCGACCAGTTCGGCGAGGCCCGGCCCGGCGAGCACCTCCTCGAGCTTGTGCAGGGTCAATCCGATGCGGTGATCGGTGACGCGCCCCTGGGGAAAATTGTAGGTGCGGATCCGCTCCGAGCGGTCGCCGCTGCCGACCATCGCCTTCCTCGCCTCGGCCTCGGCGCCTTGCGTGGCCTCGCGCTGGGCGTCGTAGAGGCGCGTCCTCAGCACCTGCATCGCCTTCTCGCGGTTCTTGTGCTGGCTGCGCCCGTCCTGGCAGGTGACGACCGTGCCGGTGGGCAGGTGAGTGATGCGCACCGCCGAATCGGTGGTGTTGACGTGCTGGCCGCCGGCTCCGCTCGCGCGGTAGACGTCGATCTTGAGGTCCTTATCCTCGATGCGCACGTCGACCTCGTCCGGCTCGGGCAGCACCGCGACGGTTGCCGCCGAGGTGTGGATGCGCCCGCCGCTCTCGGTGACGGGCACGCGCTGGACGCGGTGGACGCCGCTCTCGAACTTGAGCTTGGCGAACACGCCCGTGCCGGTGACGTTGGCGATCACTTCCTTGAAGCCGCCGATGTCGGAGGCGGCGATGCTGACCGGCTCGACCTTCCAGCCCTGCTCGGCGGCGTATTTCTCGTACATCCGGTAGAGATCGGCGGCGAAGAGCGCGGCCTCGTCGCCCCCGGTGCCGGCGCGGATCTCGAGCATCGCGGGCTTGGCATCGGCGCTGTCCCGCGGGAGGAGCGCGATCGCGAGGCGGCGTTCGAGATCGGGGAGGGCGGACTTGAGGGCGGCGAGATCCTCCTCAGCCATCGCCTTCATCTCGGGGTCGGCGAGCATCTCGGTGAGCCCCGCCATCTCCTCGCGCGCGGCCTTCACCTCGGCGGCGATCTTGGCCACCGGTTCGAGCTCGGCATAGTCGCGGGAGGCGCGCACGAAAGCCTCGCCCTCGAGCGTTCCGGACGCCATGCGCGCTTCCAGCTCCGCAAAGCGGTGCGCGATCTGGTCGAGGCGTTCGGGGGGGATTTGCATTGCGATATTCTCTCTTCGTCATCCCCGCGAAGGCGGGAATCCAGCTCAGCGTGGAGGCTGCCGCAAGGCAGCTGGACCCCCGCTTTCGCGGGGGTGACGAGGGTGGCTAACGGTAGGCGCCGAGCACGCCGAGAACGCCGGCGCCGGGATTCTCTGTGGTCACGCCGTGACCCATCTCCGGCCGCAGCGAGAGGATGACCTCGGCCCCGCGCTTCACCGCCTTGTCATAGCGCTTGCGCGGCGATCCCGATGCGACAAGCTCGGCGGTGAAGCCATGCCTGCGAACATCGCCGATCAGCCCGATGGCTTCGGCAAGGCGTGTGTCGTCCTCGACCACGATGATAAGGTCGGCAGGCGCTTCCTCCCGCGCCCCCACCAGCATCGCCAGACGCTCGATTCCGGCAGCCCAGCCGACCGCGGGCGTCGGCGCGCCACCGAGCGATTCCATCAGCCCGTCATAGCGTCCGCCGCCGAGGACGGTGCTCTGCGAGCCGAGCGCGGCCGCCGAGGCGCTGCCCTCGTCGGGGATGAACTCGAAGGCGGTGTGCCGGTAGTAGTCGAGCCCGCGCACGAGGCTCTCCGCGCGCACCCACTTCACGCCCGCCGCGTCGAGGCCGGACGTCACCGCCGCGAAGAAGGCGCTCGCCTCCTCCGAGAGGAAGGCGTCGATCTTCGGCGCGCCCGCCAGGAACGGCTTGTCGCGCGGGTCCTTGGAATCGAGGATCCGCAGCGGGTTCTTCTCCAGCCGCTCCTGGGATTCCTCGGAAAGCTGGTCCTTCACCGCCCAGAAGTATTCCACCAAGGCCGCGCGCCACGCCTCGCGGCTCGCGCCGTCGCCGAGCGTGTTGAGGTGCAGGGTGACGTCGTGGATGCCAAGCTCCTTCAGCAGCTGGTCGGCCATCGCCAGCAGCTCCACGTCCGCCAACGGCTCGGCAGCGCCGATCACCTCGGCGTCGATCTGGTGGAACTGGCGGTAGCGGCCCTTCTGCGGGCGCTCGTAGCGGAACAGCGGGCCGTGGGTCGCGACCTTGAGCGGCGCATTTTGCTGCCAGCCGTTGGTGAGGTAGGCGCGCGCGATCCCGGCGGTGAACTCGGGGCGCAGGGTCAGGCTCTCGCCCCCGCGGTCCTCGAAGGAATACATCTCCTTCGAGACGACGTCGGTGGTCTCGCCCAGGGAGCGGGCGAAGACCTCGGTCTTCTCGAACACCGGCATCTCGACCCGGCGGAAGCGGTAGAGGCGGCGGACGCGCTCGAAGGTCTCGACCACGAAGGCGAAGGCCTCGGCATCGGCGCCGAAGATGTCCTGGGTGCCGCGGATCGGCTGGGGCGTTTTCTTGGTCATACTGCCCGCGCGATTAGGCTCACCTAGGGTCTTTCGCAATCCTGCGGCACCGATTAGAGCGCGCCGCGTTACCTCTCGCAACGCAAACGACAAAGAGAACAGCCATGCGCATCGACAAGATCCCCACCGGGGTGAACCCGCCCGACGATCTCAACGTGATCATCGAAGTGCCGACCGGCGGGGAGCCGGTGAAGTACGAATTCGACAAGGAAAGCGGAGCGCTGTTCGTCGATCGCATCCTGCACACCCCGATGCGCTACCCGGCGAACTACGGCTTCGTGCCGCACACGCTCTCGCCCGACGGCGACCCGCTCGATGCGCTGGTGATCTCGCGCTCGCCCTTCATCCCGGGCTGCGTGGTGCGCGCGCGCCCGATCGGGGTGCTCAACCTCGAGGACGAGCAGGGCGGCGACGAGAAGCTGGTCTGCGTGCCGGTCAACGAGACCTTCCCCTATTACGCCGAGGTCGAGGAGACCACCGACCTGCCCTCGATCATCTTCCAGCAGATCGAGCACTTCTTCACGCACTACAAGGATCTCGAGGCCGAGAAGTGGGTGCGCGTCGGCAAGTGGGGCAACGCGGCCGAAGCGCGCAAGATCACCCTCGAGGCGATCGAGCGGTACGCTTCCTCGAAGTAAGCAGCCGCCTCCGCGGCTGCTCCTCGGCGTATCTCAGGCCCTCACGGACCTGATCGCCTGCGGCTCGCGCGGGTGCGCTCGCGGCCGCTGGTGCGACCGATGCAGCCTTTCACGACAGGTCGGCGCTGACCCGGCCCGCGATCCGACGGGTCGCGAGGCCACGCGGCCGAGCCGCAGGTGCTCGGGCCCGCAGGGCTCGAAACGCACCGAGGACGCAGCCGCGGATGCGGCTGCGCAAATCAGAAGAAACTCAGCACCGCCTTGAACACCAGCGTCAGGGTGATCGGCAGGCCGATCGCGAGCGCCCACAGGATCGCGGCGTCGCGGCGGAAGGGGGCGGCGAGGGCGGGGTCGGCGGCCTCGGCGTCGTCGAGGTCCGCCCAGCGCCTCTCGAACCAGCGGCACACCGGGATGATGCCGGCGACCAGCACCACCAGCGAAAGGTAGGGGAGGATGCTCGACGTCCCCTCGCCGAGCGCCTTGATCGTGAAGATGATCTGGAGGCCGGTGTAGACCAGCAGGCCGTAGGCGACGTGGTCGCTCATCCCCTTGCGCCAGTCGCGCGTGCGGGAGACCGAGCGGGTGACCGGAACCGCCGCGACCTGCTTGTCGGATTTCACCATCGTGCCGCTCCCCGGAGGCTCGTTCATCTGCGCGACAGTATTGCCCAGCCGCTGCGAAGTTGCAACATCCCGCCCGTTCGCGCCATTTTGTTGCGCCGCGCGCAATCGGCGCGATGCAAGGCCTTCTAATCGCGCGCCTCTTGCCCGAGCTGCGGCTTCGAGCCCGCGACTAAGCAAAAATCCTGCCAAACCCGCGCTTGCCCTTTTCTGGCCTGCCACAGGTGCTAAAGACGCAAACACCATGAGCACTGCCACCCTCACCCAACCGGCCACCGATGGCACCCCCCAGCCGATCGGCAGCGGGCTCGAGGTGATCTCGATCGCCAAGAGCTACGACAAGCGCGCGGTGCTGAACGACATCTCGCTGACCGTGGCGAAGGGCGAGGTGCTCGGCCTGCTCGGCCCCAACGGCGCGGGCAAGACCACCTGCTTCTATTCGATCATGGGGCTGGTGAAGCCCGATTCGGGCCGCATCCTGATGGACGGCGAGGACGTCACCAAGCTGCCGATGTACCGCCGCGCGATCCTCGGCCTCGGCTACCTGCCGCAGGAGACGAGCATCTTCCGCGGCATGACGGTTGAGCAGAACATCGCCTGCGTGCTCGAGCTGGTCGAGCCCGATCATGCCACGCGCGCCTCGGAGCTCGAGCGGCTGCTCGACGAGTTCGGCCTCATCCGCCTGCGCGAATCGCCCGCCATGGCGCTCTCGGGCGGCGAGCGGCGGCGTTGCGAAATCGCCCGGGCGCTCGCGGCCAAGCCCTCGATCATGCTCCTCGACGAGCCCTTCGCAGGCATCGACCCGCTTTCGATCAGCGACATCCGCGACCTCGTGAAGGATTTGAAGCAGCGCGGCATCGGGGTGCTCATCACCGATCACAACGTGCGCGAGACGCTCGACATCGTCGACCGCGCCTGCATCATCTACGGCGGCCAGGTGCTGTTCGCCGGGAGCCCGCAGGAGCTGGTCGCCGACGAGAACGTGCGGCGGCTCTATCTCGGCGAGAGCTTCACGCTCTAGCGGCGCGCATGGCCCTCGGCCCCCGCCTCGACCTGCGGCAGTCGCAATCGCTGGTGATGACGCCGCAGTTGCAGCAGGCGATCAAGCTGCTCGCGGCCTCCAATCTCGAGATCGAGACCTTCATCGCCGAGGCGCTCGAGGCCAACCCGCTGCTCGACACCGGCGGGCCGGCGGAGCCCGGCGCCGAGCCCGAGCGGGTCGAGGTCGCGCCGCCCGCGGGCGAGGAGGCGACCGCCGACCAGCTGATGCTCGCGGGCGGCGGGGAGGGCGACGCGCCGCTCGACCTTTCTTCCGTGGACCGCGACTGGGACACCGGCGACGGCTCCGCCCCCTCGCGCGATGCCGAGTGGGGTGCCGCGGCGACCTCGATCGGCGACGGCGAGATGCCCGACTGGGAGCAGCTGCGCGCCGCCGAGGTGACGCTCGCCGAGCACCTCGAGGGCCAGGTCGGCGCGCTCACCGACAATCCGCGCGAGCGCTTCATCGCCCGCCACATCATCGGGCTGCTCGACGATGCGGGCTATCTTGCGGCGACCCTCGAGGAGGTCGCCGAGGACCTCGGCGTCGAGCTCTACGAGGCCGAGGCCGCGCTGGCGCTCGTCCAGTCGATGGACCCCTCGGGCGTCGGCGCGAGGAGCCTCGCCGAATGCATCGCCATCCAGGCGCGCGAGGCCGATCGCTACGATCCCTGCATGGCGGCGCTCATCTCCAACCTCGACCTCGTCGCACGCGGCGAGATCGAGCGATTGAAGCGCCTGTGCCGGGTCGACGACGAGGACTTCGCGGACATGCTGAGGGAGCTCAGGGGCTACAACCCGCGCCCGGGCCTCGCCTTCGCGCCTTCGGATGCCGGAACCGTGGTGCCCGACATCCTCGTCACTCCGAATGCGGGCGGGGGCTGGGACATCGCGCTCAACGAGGAGACGCTTCCCAAGCTGATCGTCAACCGCGGCTACTATCTCGAACTCAATGCCGGGGCGACCAGCCGCGAATCGCAAGGCTGGCTCAAGGAGAAGCTCGCCGATGCGCACTGGCTGATCCGCGCCCTCGACCAGCGGCAGAAGACGATCCTCAAGACCGCCGCCGAGATCGTGAAGCAGCAGGACGGCTTCTTCCGCCGCGGCGTCTCCGAGCTGCGCCCGCTCACCCTGCGCGAGGTCGCCGAGCAGATCGGGATGCACGAGAGCACCGTCAGCCGCGTCACCAGCAACAAGTACCTGTGGTGCGAGCGCGGCACGTTCGAACTCAAGTACTTCTTCACCAGCGGCGTCGCGTCTGCGGATGGCGAGGGCGCATCATCCGCCGCCATCAAGGCGCGGATAAAGGCGCTGATCGACGCCGAGGGGCCGAAGAACATCCTTTCCGACCAGCAGCTTGCCGAGCTGCTCCAGAAGGAGGGCTTCGACCTCGCCCGGCGGACGGTCGCGAAATACCGCGAGGCGATCGGCCTCGGATCGAGCGCCGAGCGGCGGCGGGCGAAGAAGCTCGCGAGCGTATCCTAGCACTTTCCCCTAGGCGACGCGCAGGGCTTAAAGGCCTATCCCTTCGAGCCGATCTAAACCGGCGCGGGGTGTCACTCGAAAGACTCACTCCAAAAAGTTAACGCCCTAAACCTCTCATTAACCTTTTTCGGTGAGAAGTGGCGTGGTTAACAGACGGCAACCCTTCCTAAGCGGGGGTTACCACGGGGCCAAGACACCAGGGCAAGGACAGGGGAATACGATGCGCGTTCTGCTGATCGAAGACGAGCCGACCACCGCCAAGGCGATCGAGCTGATGCTCACCACCGAGGGCTTCAACGTCTATTCGACGGACCTCGGCGAGGAGGGCCTCGATCTGGGCAAGCTGTATGATTACGACATCATCCTGCTCGACCTGAACCTGCCCGACATGCACGGCTACGACGTGCTCAAGAAGCTGCGCGTCGCCAAGGTGCAGACCCCGGTGCTGATCCTTTCGGGCATTTCGGAGATGGATTCGAAGATCCGCAGCTTCGGCTTCGGCGCGGACGATTACGTCACCAAGCCGTTCCACCGCGAGGAACTGGTCGCCCGCATCTACGCCGTGGTGCGCCGCTCGAAGGGCCACTCGCAGTCGGTCATCCGCACCGGCAAGCTCGCGGTGAACCTCGACGCCAAGACCGTGGAGGTCGACGGCGCCCGCGTGCACCTCACCGGCAAGGAATACGCGATGCTCGAGCTGCTCTCGCTCCGCAAGGGCACGACGCTCACCAAGGAAATGTTCCTCAACCACCTTTACGGCGGGATGGACGAGCCCGAGCTCAAGATCATCGACGTGTTCATCTGCAAGCTGCGCAAGAAGCTCTCGCTGGCCTGCGGCGGGGACAACTATATCGAGACCGTCTGGGGCCGCGGCTACGTGCTGCGCGATTCGGAAACCGAGGTCGAGGCGGCGTAATTCTTTGCGAGGGCCCATCCGGGCCCTCGTCCTCGGCGAGTTTCCGCCGCTGCGCGACGGATCGCCTCGCGGCCCTTTGGGCCGGATCGGTTATCTCTCTCTTCTTCTGAATAGTTGGACGCCCGGGCCCTGGCCCGGGCGTTCGCGTTTCAGCTCACGCGGCGGAAGGTCGTGGTCACGATGTCGGCATCCCGTAGGCCGAGAAGACGATCGTCCCGGTCATCGTCTTGCGGTCCTTCGCCACGGTGTAGACCCGGGTCGAGACCCGCTCGCCGCCCTTGCCGAGCGTCATCACCAGCGTGCCGCGCTCGGGCTGGCGCAGCGACACCGAAACGATCTCCGCCATCGAGCCCGTCACCAGCACCGCCACCCCGCCGAGCGCAGGCAGCGATTCGGCCTTGTGCATGGCGCCCTCTCGGGTCGGCTCGCCGCGCCGGGGGCTCGGCGGATCGCCTTCACCGGAACGGCGCCCCGGCGCCCCTGTTCGACCCCTCATAGGCAAGGAGACACGGACATGGCCGACAATCTCAAGGCAGGCGACAAGGTGACGTGGTCGAGCCATGGCGGAACCGCGCACGGCAAGGTGGTGAAGAAGCTCACCAGCGAGACCCAGATCAAGGGCCACAAGGCCGCCGCGACCAAGGACGACCCGCAATATCTGGTCGAGACCGACGAGGGCAAGCAGGCCGCGCAAAAGCCCTCGGCGCTGAAGAAGGCTTGAGGCGATGGCGGAGGAGAAGACCTTCACTCCCACGCAGGCGATGGCCGCCGCGGCGAAGAAGGGCCTGAAGCTGCGCGAAAAATTCGGGCGCGGCGGCACCGAGGTGGGCGTCGCCCGGGCAAACCAGCTCGCCGGCCGCAAGCCGGTCAGCGCCGCCGACGTCAAGGCGATGAAGAGCTACTTCGCGCGCCACGCTGTCGACAAGGACACGCACACCCACGCATGGGGCTCGGACACCGATCCCAGCGCCGGGTGGATCGCGTGGCTCCTGTGGGGCGGCGATGCCGGGCGCAAGTGGGCCGAGGCCAAGGCGAAGACGCTCGAGAGTTGACCCTCCGGCGAGCGCCTGCCAAGCGCGCGGCCCATGACGGCATACAAGGAAGGCGATCCGACCACCCTCGCGCGGCTCTACGGGCGTTCTGTCGGCAAGAAGCTGCGCCAGCGCCAGCAGGGGCTGGTCGACAACCTCCTGCCGCAGATCGCCGTCCCGGCCGAGGGCCCGGTCACCTCCGAGCGGCTGTTCGGCGATGATCGCCCGCTCCATTTCGAGATCGGCTTCGGCGGCGGCGAGCACCTCGCCTATCGCGCCGACCTCCTCCCCGATCACGGCTTCATCGGCGCCGAGCCCTTCGTCAACGGCGTCGCCCAGGCGCTCACCCACATCGAGGACCAGCGCCTCGCCAATGTCCGCCTGCACTGCGGGGACGCGCTCGAGGTGCTCGCCCGCGTGCCCGACGGGGCGCTGACGATGCTTTATCTCCTCCACCCCGACCCCTGGCCCAAGGCGCGCCATGCCAAGCGGCGGATGATGAACGACGGGCCGGTGCGGCTGATCGCGGACAAGCTCAAGCCCGGCGGCGAGTTCCGCTTCGGCACCGACCACGCGGTCTACCTGCGCCACGCGCTGATGGTGATGCAGCGCCACACGGACCTCTTCGAGTGGGTCGTGGAGAAGCCGGAGAACTGGCAGGTCCGCCCCTCCGGCTGGCCCGAGACCCGTTACGAGCACAAGGCGCGGCATGTCTACAGCCACGAGGTCTGGTACTTCCGGTTCCGGCGGCGCTGAGGCGCTCCTCACATAGGTGATCTCCCCAGGGTGCCGCGCGTGATAGGCTCGGGGCTCTGCGACAGGGGAGGCTCGTTTGATCCGCATAGCGCTCGGGGCCGCCACCCTGCTGCTCGCCGCGTGCGTGGGCGCTGGACCTGTGCCGCCGGAGGGGCCGCGGGTGGCGATCGACGCCGATTTTCCCGATCCGGCCGCGATCACGGCCGCGGACGGCACCACCTATGTCTATGCCACGCAGGGGATGGTCGAGGGGCGGATGGCGAACATCCAGCTCGCCCGCTCGCGGGACCTCGCCCGCTGGGAGCGGCTCGGCGATGCGCTGCCGGTGAAGCCCGCCTGGGCGAGCCGGACGCAAGACTTCTGGGCGCCGCACGTCGCGAAGGTCGGGGAGCGCTGGCTGCTCTACTACTCGGCCAAGCCCGATGCCGCGCTCGCCGATCCGGAGCGGGGGCTGTGCCTCGCCGTGGCGAGCGCCGCGCGGCCCGAGGGGCCTTTCACCGACATGGGAGCGCCGCTGCTGTGCGGCCCCGGCTTCGTCAACATCGACCCGATGCTGTTCGCGGACCCGGCGAGCGGCAGGCTGTTGCTCTACTGGGGCTCCGGCTTCGGGCCGATCAAGGTGCAGGAGATGACCGCCGACGGGCTTGCCTTCGCCCCCGGCAGCAAGCCAGTCGACCTCGTCGCGCCGGTCGCGACCGAGGACCCGGCGAACTATCGACGGCTCGTCGAGGGGGCCTGGGTCACCTATCGCGAAGGCTGGTATTATCTTTTCTTTTCAGGCGACAATTGCTGCGGGCCCAAGGCGCATTACGCGGTGATGGTGGCGCGTTCGCGGAGCGCGACGAGGCCCTTCGCCGTCAAGCCCGGGAACGGCGGCGTGATCCTCGAGGCCGACGCCAGGTGGATCGCACCGGGGCACAACGCGCTGCTCGAGGCGAAGGGCGAGACGCTCCTCCTCTACCATGCGGTCGATGCCGAACAGCCCCGGAGCCGCCCCTCGGACGAGGTCAATACGCGCCGGGTAATGCTGACCCGCCGGCTGGTGTGGAAGGACGGCTGGCCCGCAGTCGCGGACTAGCGCCTCGCTCCGCCGCAGCCGCCCGGCGCCTCGTCGGATCGGGGCGGGCTTACCCACCCATGAGGGGACAGGGCGAGCCCGCCCGCGGCATCATCCGGCGGCCACCCGAACCGGAGAAATCGCCATGACAATCAGCACCTTGAAGGACCTCTACATCGACCAGCTCCAGGACCTCTACAGCGCCAACCGGCAGGCCTTGCAGGTCACCCGCGAGCTCAAGGAGGCGGCGAGTTCGGCGCAGCTGCGCACCGCGCTCGAGGCGGGGGCGCAGGGGATCGAGCAGGGGATGGATCAGCTCAAGTCCTTGATCGAGAACCACGAAGCCAATCCGCGCGGCGAGCATTGCCGCGGGATGGAGGGCCTCGTCGCCGAGGCGCGGGCGCATGGCGTCGAGGCCGATTTCTCCGACGAGGACGTGCGCGATGCCTCGATAATCGCGCAATATCAACGCATGACGCATTACGGCATCTCGGGCTACGGCACCGCGCGGGCCTTCGCGGCGCGGCTCGGGCTCGAGCAGGATGCCGAGGTGCTCGAAAAGTGCCTCGAGGACACGCGGGGCGGGGACAAGCGGATGACCGCCATCGCATCGGGCGAGGTCAACGCGGCCGCCGCCGAGGCGTGACCAAGGGCGATGTTTCACGTGAAACATCGCCAAAAAGCCCGGGATAGCTGGGGTCTGGCGGGGGTCTGACGCGGGTCTAGGCGGGGCTAGGGCGGGTCTGGAGCCGCTTTACTTCTGGGTCACGCGCCTCCGGCGCGTGCCACCTCCCCATTGCTTTGCAACGGGGAGCGACTTGTCAGCGCAAGGCCGCGATCAGCGCCTCGGCGTCGGCGGCGTCGTTATAGAGGTGCGGCGTCACCCGCAGCGAGGCTCCGCGCAGCGAGACGAAGACTTCGCGCGCGGCGAGGCGTTCGGTCAGGCCCTCGGGCACCCCGTCCGGGAAGCCGAGCGAGAGGAAGTGCGGCGCCCGGACGCCGACCGGCGCCGCTTCCAGCCCCAGGGCGGCGGCGCGGGCGGCGAGCGCCTCGGTCTGCGCGGCGAGGCTCGCGGCGATCGCCTCGACCCCGAACTCGAGGAGAAAGTCGAGCCCCGCGCTCGCGCCCATCAGCAGCGGCGGGTTGGCCTTCTCGCCCATGTCGAAGCGCCGCGCGCCGGGCTGGAAGTCGGCGCGATACTCGACGAGGCGCGCAAAATCCTCCGAGCCGCCGCGGTTGATCCAGTTGTGCTTGATGGGCGTCCCCGCATGGTGCCGGGGCGCGATGTAGAGCATCCCCGTCCCGTAGGGCCCCATCAGCCACTTGTAGCAGGCGGCGACCATGAAATCGGGGTCGACCGCGGCAAGGTCGATCGGCATCGCGCCCAGCGACTGCGTGAGGTCGAGCACCAGCGCTGCGCCGACCTCCCGGCACTTGGCGCCGACCGCGACGAGATCGACCACCCGCCCGTCGGCCCAGTGGCAATGCGGCACGGCGACGAGCCCGGTGTCGGGCCCGATCGCGTCGAGCAACGCCTCGCTCCAGCAGCTCTGCGAGGGGCGCTCCACCGCGCGCACCACAGCGCCGACCCGCGCGGCGAGCTCCTGCCAGACATAGACGTTGGAGGGGAATTGCCCGGCGAGCGTCACCACCTCCTGCGCGCGCGCGAGCGGCACGTTCGCCGCCGCGACCGCGAGGCCGTAGCTCGCCGAGGGCACGATGGCGATGCAGTCGTCCGGCACCCCGGCGATCCGCGCCGCCCGCTCGCGGAAATGCTCGGACACGGTGAAGAAGTCCGCGGGCCGGTAGCGCCACGGGCTCGCCTTGGCCCGCGCGCCTGCGTCCATCGCGGCGATGACGTCATGCGACAGCGGCGCCATGTAGGCGCAGTTGAGGTAGTGCACCTCCGGCGGAACCGCGAAGCGCTCGCGCTGGCAGGGGATCATGCCCTCAGCCCACCACCCCCGCGCTCGCCAGCACCGCGAGGGTCAGCACGTCGGGCACAGCGGCGGTCATGGGCACGATCTGCACCGGCTTTTCCATCCCGATCATCATCGGGCCGATCGTCGCGTTGCTGCCAAGCTCGCGCAGCAGCTTCGCCGAAAGGTTCGCCGATTGCAGCCCCGGCATGATGAGCACATTGGCCGGGCCCGAGAGGCGGCTGAAGGGGTAGAGCGCCATCACCTTGGGGTTGAGCGCCGCATCGGGCGCCATCTCGCCCTCGTATTCGAAGCCAGGGTCCTCGCGGTCGAGAATCGCCACCGCCGCGCGGATGTTGTCGAGCCACTGGCCCGAGGGGTTGCCGAAGGTCGAATAGGACAGGAACGCCACCCGCGGCTCGTGGCCCATGCGCCGGGCGACCGCGGCGGTCTCCTTGGCGATATGCGCGAGCGCCTCGGCATTGGGGCGCTCGTTCATGGTGGTGTCGGCGAGGAAGGTCGTGTGGTTCTTGCCGATCATCATGTGGATGCCGAAAGGCAGCGCGCCCTCCTTGGCGTCGAGCACCAGCGCCACCTCGCGCACGGTCTGCGCGAAGGTGCGGGTCATGCCGGTGATCATCGCATCGCCGTGGCCCAAGGCGACGAGCAGCGAGGCGAAGACGTTGCGGTCCTGGTTGACCATGCGCCGCACGTCGCGCTCGGTGAAGCCGCGCCGCTGCAAGCGCTTGTAGAGATAGGCGACCATCGCCGGCACGTGCTCGCTGTCGGCCGAGTTCTGGATCTCGAAGCTCCCCGGATCGCCGACCGACAATTGGTGCAGCTTGTCGAGCACCGCCTTGGTGCGCCCGACGAGGATCGGCGTACCGTAGCCGTAGTCGCGGAACTGGATCGCGGCGCGCAGCACCACCTCCTCCTCGGCTTCGGCGAAGACCATCCGCTTGGGGTTGCTGCGGGCGATCTCGTAGACCCCCGAGAGCACCGAGGTGGTCGGGTTGAGGCGGCTGCGCAGCTGCATCCGGTAGGCGTCGAAATCCTCGATCCGCGCCTGCGCGACGCCCGAATCCATCGCCGCCTTGGCGACCGCCGAGGAGACCACCTCGATCAGCCGCGGATCGAAGGGCGCGGGGATGATGTAGTCCTTCCCGAACTTGTGGTTCTTGCCGTAGGCCGAGGCGACCTCCTCGGGCACCTGCTGGCGGGCGAGCTCGGCGATGGCCTCGGCGGCGGCGACCTTCATCTCCTCGTTGATGGTGGTCGCCTGCACGTCCAATGCGCCGCGGAAGATGAAGGGGAAGCCGAGGACGTTGTTGACCTGGTTCGGGAAGTCCGAGCGGCCCGTGGCGATGATCGCGTCGGGGCGGACGGCGCGCGCCTCGTCGGGCATGATCTCGGGGACGGGGTTCGCCATCGCGAAGATAATCGGCTTGTCGGCCATCTTCTCGACCCATGCGGGCTTGAGGGCCCCGGCAGCGGACAGGCCGAGGAAGATGTCGGCGCCCACGAGGGCCTCCTCGAGGCTGGTGGCGCTGGTGGCGACCGCGTGGGCGCTCTTCCACTGGTCCATGCCCTCGCGGCCCGGGGTGAGCGGGCCTGAGCGGTCGCACATGATGACGTTCTCGTGGCGCACGCCCATCGCCTTAACGAGCGCGGTGCAGGCGATCGCCGCGGCGCCCGCGCCGTTCACCACCACCTTGACGTCGCGGATGTCGCGCCCCGTCAGGAAGCAGGCATTGAGCAGGCCCGCCGCGGTGATGATCGCGGTGCCGTGCTGGTCGTCGTGCATCACCGGGATCTTCATGCGCTCGCGCAGCGCGGCCTCGATGATGAAGCACTCGGGGGCCTTGATGTCCTCGAGGTTGATGCCGCCGAAGCTCGGCTCCATCAGCGCGACGGCGTTGACGAACGCCTCGGGGTCCTCGGTGGCGAGCTCGATGTCGATCGAATCGACGTCGGCGAAGCGCTTGAACAGCACCGCCTTGCCCTCCATCACCGGCTTGGCGGCGAGCGCGCCGAGGTTGCCGAGGCCGAGGATCGCGGTGCCGTTGGAGATCACCGCGACCATGTTCGAGCGGGTGGTGTAGCGCGCGGCGAGCGAGGGATCGGCGGCGATGGCTTCCACGGGCACGGCAACGCCGGGGGAATAGGCGAGGGAGAGGTCGCGCTGCGAGGTCAGCGGCTTGGTGGCGTTGATCTCGAGCTTACCCGGGCGGATCGTCTCGTGGTAGAACAGCGCCTCGCGCGCGGTGAAGCCGCCCTTGTTCTGAGCGGCGCTTTCCTCGGCCATGACAGGTCCTTCGTGTATTCGCCTTCGGTTCGTCGCGCCCCGCTTAGCGGTGCGAGGGGCGATGCGATAGGCCGGAAATCGCGCGACTTCGGGGAAAGGCGAAGGGGGCGGCGTTCCGAATCGGGGCGGCGGCGGGTAGGCGGGGGCATGGCCGCGCGCGACGATCCCAAACCCACCCCGATGATGGCGCAATACCTCGCGCTGCGGGAAGAGGCGGGCGACGCGCTGCTGTTCTACCGCATGGGCGACTTCTTCGAGCTGTTCTTCGAGGATGCCCGTCGCGCGGCGGCGATCCTCGACATCGCGCTGACGACGCGCGGCGAGCATGGCGGGCAGCCGATCCCGATGTGCGGGGTGCCGGTGCATTCGGCCGAGAGCTACCTTGCGCGGCTCATCAAGGCGGGCGAGCGGGTCGCCATCGCCGAGCAGGTCGAGACTCCCGAAGAGGCCAAGGCGCGGGCAAAGCGCGAGGGGACGCCCTCGTCGAAGGTGCTGGTGGGGCGCAGCATCGTGCGGCTGGTGACGGCGGGGACGCTCACCGAGGAGGCGCTGCTCGAGCCGCGGCGCGCCAATGTGCTGGTCGCGCTGGCCGAGCTGCGGGGCACGGTCGGGATCGCCGCGGTCGATGTCTCGACCGGCGCGATGGTGCTGGAGGAATGCCCGGCGGATTTGCTCGGCGCGGCGCTGGCGCGGCTGGCCCCGAGCGAGGTCGTGGTGCCCGAGGACTGGCCGCACGGCCCCGAGGAGGCGATTGTCCGCCCTCGCACCACCTTCGCGAGCGATGCCGGGGCCGAGCGGCTGAAGGCCGTCCACGGGGTCGCGACGCTCGATGCCTTCGGTGCCTTCACGCGCGCCATGCTCGCGGCGGCGGGGGGCCTTGTGAGCTATCTCGACCACGTCGGGCGCGGGAGCCTGCCGCTGCTGCTCCCCCCGGTGCTGCGCGAGACGGCCAAGACGATGGCGATGGACGCCGCCACCCGGGCGAGCCTCGAGATCCTCGAATCCGCCCAGGGCGGGCGCGCCGGGAGCCTGATCGGCGCGATCGACCGCTGCGTCACCGGGGCGGGCTCGCGGCTGCTGGCGGAGGACCTTTCCGCGCCGCTGCTCGACACCGGAGAGATCGAGGCGCGGCTCGCGCTGGTGCAGTTCTGGCAGGGCCGGCCGATCGAGCGCGCGCGGCTGCGCGATGCCCTGCGCGGCGTACCCGACCTCGGCCGCGCGCTCGGGCGGGTGGTGGCGGGGCGCGGCTCCCCCCGCGATCTCGGCGCCCTACGCGACGGGCTCGCCGAGGCGGCGCGGCTCCACCACTGGCTCTCGGGCGCGCCCGACCGGCCCGCGCTGCTCGACACCGTCCTCGCCCGGCTCACCGGCCACGGCGCGCTCACCGACCACCTGTCGCGCGCGCTGGTGCCGACCCCGCCGACCGAGCGCGCCAGCGGCGGCTTCATCGCCGACGGCTACGACGCGAGCCTCGACGCGCTGCGTGCCGCCTCGGGCGACGCCCGCCGCGCGATCGCGGCTATGGAGGCGCGCTACCGCGAGGAGACCGGGATCGCCGCGCTCAAGATCCGCCACAACGGGGTGCTCGGTTATTTCATCGAGGTGCCCGCGCGCCATGCCGATGCGCTGATGGCAGCGGACAGCGGCTTCACCCACCGCCAGACGATGGCGGGGGCGATGCGCTTCAACTCGCTGACCCTTCACGAGGAAGCCGCGCGCATCGCGGAAGCCGGGGGCCATGCGCTCGCCTGCGAGGAGGCGCATTTCGAGGCGCTGGTCGCCGAGATCGTCGCCGCGCGGGAGAGCATCGCCGCGACCGCCGCGGCGCTCGCCCGGCTCGACGTCGGCGCGGGCAACGCCGAGCGTGCGAGCGAGGCCGACTGGTGCCGCCCGGAAGTCTTGGACAAGCCCTGCCTCACCATCACCGCGGGGCGTCACCCGGTGGTCGAGGCGGCGCTCGCGCGCAGCGGCGAGCGCTTCGTCGCCAACGACTGCGGCCTCGACGCGCACGACCGGTTGTGGCTGATCGGCGGGCCGAACATGGGCGGCAAGTCGACCTTCCTCAGGCAGAACGCGCTCATCGTCCTCCTTGCGCAGGCCGGGTGCTTCGTCCCCGCTTCCGCCGCGCGCATCGGCCTCGTCGACCGGCTGTTCAGCCGCGTCGGCGCCGCCGACAACCTCGCGCGGGGGCGCTCGACCTTCATGGTCGAGATGGTCGAGACCGCCGCGATCCTCGCGCAGGCGACCCATCGCAGCTTCGTGATCCTCGACGAGGTCGGGCGCGGCACCTCGACCTATGACGGGCTTGCGCTCGCCTGGGCGGTGGCCGAGGCGGTGCATTCGCAGATCGGCTGCCGCTGCCTGTTCGCGACGCATTACCACGAACTCGCCCGGCTGGCGGAGACCTGCGAGGCCCTCTCGCTCCACCACGTCCGCGCGCGCGAGTGGCAGGGCGACCTCGTGCTGCTCCACGAGCTTGCCGAGGGCCCGGCGGACCGCTCCTACGGCCTTGCCGTCGCGCGGCTCGCCGGGGTGCCCGCAAGCGTGGTCGCCCGCGCCAAGGCGGTGCTGGCGAAACTCGAGGCGCAGCGCGAGGCGACCGGCGGGATCGCCGCGGGGCTCGGCGACCTGCCGCTCTTCGCCAACCTCAAGCCCGCCGCGCCCGAGCCCGCGAGTCCCGAGCATCAACTCGCCGAGGCCCTGCGCGCCGCCGATCTCGACGCGCTGACCCCGCGCGAGGCCCTGGACCTGCTCTACGAATGGAAGCGCAATCTGCCGAAAGCGGCGCGTTGAGGGCCCGGTCTCAACCAAGGCTTAACCACGCGGGCGCTAGGATCGCCCCATGTCCAGGACCCTGTTCGAGAACAGCAAGGCCGCGCTCGCCTTCGCCGGGTTGACCCTGCTCGGCGCGGTGTCGATCATCGGCACCTCCGAGAACAACGGCGTGCTCCCCGCAGTGGTCGACCGCATCGCCAACAAGCCCGACTACGCCAACCGCCCAAGCGTCTCCGAGGCCGAGCGCGAAGGCGCGCAGCCGACCGACCAGCGCAAGACGGTCGAGGGCTGGAACGACACGCCGCCCTCGGTCTTCGGCGACTATGATCCCGAGGGCGCCACGGCCGCCGGGAGTTCGGGCGGCGAATCCGGCACGGCGGCCAAGGAGACGGGCAATGCGATGAAGGCGCCGCTTTCGCCAACCGCGATCGTCACCAACTGACGGCGAACACGGCGGCGGGGGCGTCAGTCCGCGTCGTCGTCGTCGTCTTCCTCGAGCGCCTCGTCGTCGCCGGGGGTGGTGGCATCGTCGTCGGGCAGGGGCTCGATCTCGTCGGGGCCCCCGTCCTCCCCGGCGTCTTCCCCGGCGTCCTCCCCGGGCACCTCGACATCGGCGAGCAGGTCCTCGAGACCGGCGAGCTCGTCGTCGCCCTCGTCCTCGTCGTCGAGGAGCGTGTCGACCTCCTCCTCGTTCAGCGCCTCGCCGTCGGCGGTGAGCCACTCGGCATCGTCGTCGTCGGTGGTCTCGCCGCCGTAGAGGCCGGGCTCGTCGTCGTGGTTCGGCTCGCCCGCGAAGGCCGACATGTCGATCCTGCCCTCGCCCTCCATGCGGCGCATCTCGTCGATGAGGTCGCCGGTGCTGTCGGGGGCGGGATCGTAGTCGTTGGCCGGGACCTTGGTGCTTTCGAGCGGGCTGGTGGTCGCGCTGTCCTGGTGCATGGCGTCCGAGGCGACGTCCTGCGCCTGGGTGCCGTCATCGTCTTGCTCACGATTGCGGGTCTCGGGCGCGAGCCCATCGGGGTGGCCGGGAAGCTTGGTGTCGCGCTCGCTCATGGCGTGTCTCCTTCGCCGGACCAACCCCGCGAAGGCGCGCTTTGTTGCCTGCCCTGCGGCGGGGCGACGCCTCAGCGCGTTGGGACGGGGGCCTCGCCCGAGTAGTCGTAGAAGCCGCGCCCGGTCTTGCGGCCGAGCCACCCGGCCTCGACATATTTCACCAGCAGCGGGGCGGCGCGGTACTTGCTGTCGCGGGTGGTGGTGTAGAGCACGTTCATGATGTCGAGGCAGGTGTCGAGCCCGACGAAGTCCGCCAGTTGCAGCGGCCCCATCGGGTGGTTGAGGCCGAGGCGGCAGCCCTTGTCGATGTCCTCGATCCCCGCGGTCGACTGGCCGAGCACGAACACGGCCTCGTTGATCATCGGCAGGAGGATGCGGTTGACGACGAAGCCGGGCTCGTCCTGGCTGAGCACCACTTCCTTGCCGAGCGAGCGGGCGAAGGCGGTGGTGCGGTCGGTGGTCGCCTGTGCGGTGGCGAGGCCGGGGATCACCTCGATGAGGCCCATGACGGGGACGGGGTTGAAGAAGTGGAGGCCGATGAAGCGCGCCGGGTCGGGCGAGTGGTTCGCCATGCGGGTGATCGGGATCGAGGAGGTGTTCGATGCCATGATCGCGTCCGGGGCGAGCACCTTGCCGGCCTTTGCGAAGATCGCGTTCTTGATCTCCTCCTTCTCGGTCGCGGCCTCGATGATGAGGTGGGCCTCGGCGAAGGGGGCATAGTCGGCGACCGGCGTGATGCGGGCGAGCAGGCTCTCGGCCTCGTGCGCCTCGATCTTGCCGCGGCCCATCAGCTTGGCGAGCGCCTTCTCGATCGCGAGCTTGCCGGCCTCGGCGCGGGGCAGGTCGACGTCGGTGAGCATCACCTTGAGGCCCTGCGCGGCGCAGGTCTGGGCGATGCCGGTCCCCATCTGTCCGGCTCCGATGACGGCGATGCTCTGCATGGGTGCTTGTTCCTTCGCAAGTGCAGCAAGAGCGCCGCACCTAGCGAGGGAATGGGGCGCTGGCTAGCGGTTAGCGCCGGGGACCCACTTCACGTCGCGCCGTCCCTTGTCGTTCACAACCCGGGCGAGGACGAAGAGGTAGTCCGACAGGCGGTTGATGTAGGCGAGCGCGGCCGGGTTGACCGGGTCCTGCGCCGCGAGGGCGACCATCGCCCGCTCGGCGGCGCGGGTGGTGGCGCGGGCGACATGGAGGCGCGCGGCGAGCTCGGTCCCGCCGGGGAGGATGAAGCTGGTGAGCGGCTCGAGCTTCTCGTTGCAGGCGTCGATGCGCTCCTCGAGCCACGCAACCTGCGAGGGCACGATCCGCAGCACCATCTCCGACGGCGTGAAGTCCTCGCCGGGCGTGGCGAGGTCCGCGCCGAGGTCGAAGAGGTCGTTCTGGATGCGGGTGATCTCCGCACCCGGCGCTCCCGACATCAGCACGGCGGCAAGCCCGATCGCCGAGTTCGCTTCGTCGACCTTGCCCATCGCGGCGATCCGCGCGGAGTGCTTGGGGCAGCGCGAGCCGTCGACGAGGCCCGTCGTCCCGTCGTCACCGGTGCGGGTGTAGATGCGGTTGAGCTTGACCATCGGGCGGAGTGCTCAGCGCGCCACCGCGAGGATGATCGCGACCACGACGATCGCCGCCGCCTGGTACTTGATGCGCGCGAACATCGCCCGGTTCTGGGCGAGCTGCATGTCGGTGGCGGTGGTGCCCTCGCCGGTCTCGAGGTCGATCTTGGTGGTCTTGAGGAAGGCGATCACGCCGCGGACCAGCGAGAAGGCGGTGAGGCCCATCAGGACGACGAGCACAATGACGAGGAAGGTGGTCATGGACCCTAGATGGACGCTTGCGCCTCAGGTTCCAAGCCTCAATTGCTGCAACCTCATTTGCTGCGCGAGCATCCGCCCGTCCTCGCCCGCCGCGCGGCGCTCGGCGAGCGCGGGCGAGCCGCGGCGCTTGGCGAGCTTCTCGCCGTCCTCCCCGAGCAGCAGCGGGTGGTGGTGCCAGCGCGGCACCGGCAGGCCGAGCAGCGCCTGCAAGGAGCGGTGGACGTGGCTCGCCGCGAAGAGGTCCGCGCCGCGCGTCACCAGCGTGACGCCGTCGGCGGCATCGTCGAGCGTGACGGCGAGGTGGTAGCTCGCGGGCAGGTCCTTCCTCACCAGCACGACGTCGCCGAGGCCCGAGAGGTCGACCTGCTGCGTTCCGGCGAGCGCGTCCTCCCATGTAAGCGGCCCGGTTTCGGCAAGGGCCTTTGCCGCGTCGAGCCGCCACGCAGCGGGGCGCGACGGGTCGGGCGGGCGGTGCTTGCAGGTGCCGGGGTAGACGAGGCCCTCCCAGCCGGGGCGCGCGCCGGCCGCCTCGATCTCGGAGCGGGTGCAGGTGCAGGGGTAGAGCAGCCCGCGCGCCCTGAGGCTCTGCGCGGCGGCGGCATAGCTCGGCAGGCGCGTCGACTGGGCGGGGACCTCCTCCCACTCCAGCCCCAGCCACGCGAGGTCCGTCCGGAACTCCGCCGCCAGCTCGGGGCGCGACCTCGGCCCGTCGATGTCCTCGATCCTGAGCAGGAACCGCCCGCCACCCGCGACGGCAAGGTCATGCGCGACGATCGCGCTCAGGGCATGGCCGAGGTGCAGGTGCCCGTTGGGGCTCGGCGCGAAACGGGTCACGGGAGGCGCGGCTCGGTCCATCGCGTCGCCCATGCCACACGACAGATCGTTGCGCTATCCACAGGCCATCCACAGGCTGTCCCTGTGGATATGCGCCCTGTCACGGGTTTGACTCTCAAGGCTGGCAGGTCAGGATGCAAGCCCAGTCAGGGAGGAGCGCGCAAGTGTTCAACGCCGAACTGATCGAGAAGGTTGCCCGGTTCCGCGGGGTCGACGAAGACCCGACGCGCAACCTCTCGGCCTGCCCGGCGCTGGTGCTGAACGCCGACTACACCCCGCTCTCCTACTATCCGCTGAGCCTGTGGCCGTGGCAGACCGCGATCAAGGCGGTGTTCCTCGACCGGGTCGACATCGTCGCGAGCTACGACCGCGAGGTCCACTCGCCCAGCTTCGACATGAAGATCCCGAGCGTGATCGCGCTCAGGCAATATGTGAAGCACTCCGAGTTCCCGGCCTTCACCCGCTTCAACGTGTTCCTGCGCGACCGCTTCCAGTGCCAGTATTGCGGGAGCGGCGAGCACCTCACCTTCGACCACGTCACCCCGCGCCGATTGGGCGGGCGGACGACGTGGGAGAACATCATCACCGCCTGCGCGCCGTGCAACATGAAGAAGGGCGGGCGCACGCCGAAGCAGGCCGGGATGCCGGTCCACCAGGCGCCGATCCGGCCGACCTCGTGGCAATTGCAGCAGCACGGCAAGCTCTTCCCCCCGGGCTACCTCCACGAGACCTGGCGCGACTGGCTCTATTGGGACGTCGAGCTCGAGGCCTGATCGGCCGGCCCGGCCACCCGCTTCCCTGACGCTTGCGCACCGGACGGTCCCGGGGCGCGGGGAGGCGCCTGTCCCGGCCATTGCTCAGCCGCATCTCAGCCTCTAAAGGCACCCGCGAATCGAGAGCGATTCGAAGCAAGCTCTTTTAATAGCTTGTAAACTTCTGCGCCCAGCGGTTTAACAAAAGACACTCGAGGTAACACTTCATTTACCCGTTGCGACCAGTGGTTTATCTTTTGATCAGCTTTTTTCGTACAACACGAGAATTTTCTCAAGTAATTCTTCAACTCGTCCGACATTAAAGTAGATTATATTGACGGGTTAGCATTTCTCTCCGCATCAGGATGGCGCAACCGGCAACAAGGGTCCGCCATCATGAAGCGTCTGATCTGTCTCTCCCTGCTCGTCCCCGCGCTCGCCTCCTGCGGGGGTGACGAGACCGCCTCACCGACCTCCGCGGCGCCCGCCGCCACCGGAGCCGTCACCACCTCGGTCCAGCCGCTGCCCGAGACGTGGGCGGTGAGCGGCACCGCGATCCCCTATTCGACCACCCCCACCAACCCCTTCGCGGCCTTCGACTTCAAGAATGGCACGGTCTATCCGCAGAAGGCCGCGGTGAGCATCGGCACGGTCAGCGTGCCGGTCGGCGCGACCGAGGCCTTCGTGCCCGTCCGCATCAACCGCGCCACCCCCAACACGGTGATCGTCCGGGTGATGACCCGCAACGGCTCGGGCACGCTCGCGGGGATCGAGGGGAGGCATTTCCAGCGCACCGTCACCACGCTGTTCTTCCGCCCGGGCGACCCGCTCGAGCAGACCGTGCGCATCCCCCTCTTGAGGATGGACGCAGGCCGCACTTTCGACCTGATCCTCCCCGAGGGCGCGGTCGGCGCGGGCGGAGTCATCAACTCCTCGGCCGCGATCACCGCCGTGGTCGGCGCGGCGGCAGGCACCGCCAGGACCGCGGGCTTCCGCGCGGCGCGCACTTTCGCGCCCACCGGCACCCTCGCCTACACGCTCGACCCCGCTTCGATGAGGTGGAGCGATGCCGGCGCCGCCGACACCTGGCGCACGCGGCTCTCGCACGGCCGCACCCAGCCCGCCAACGGCGAGAGCGGGCTCTACCTCGACCCGGTGCTCCACCCCACCGCGCTGCCCCCCTTCGCGATCGAGAACAGCGAGCTGGTGATCCGCAGCCAGCAGCTCGCCAGCCCGATCTTCCACGACAGCAAGTACTGGCACCACGGCGCGGCGATCCTCACCGGCCAGCGGATGCCCGCGACGCAGGTGACTTACGGCCAGTACGAGTGGGAGGCGATGATGCCCAACCGCCGCGGCGGCTGGCCGGCCTTCTGGCTGCTGCCCGTCAGCGGCGCCTGGCCGCCCGAGATCGATGTCTACGAGGGCTTCGGCTACTCATCGGGCTGGAACTTCAGCCGCAACATCAGCTCAAACATCCACGGCGGCGCGAACAACACCCGCACCTTCACCGCGCTGATGCAGGCCAACGCCGCGAACGCCTATGCCTTGCAGGGCTTCGACACCTCCTACCACAAGTATGCGGTCGACGTGGCGCCCGACTTCATCACCTTCTTCGTCGACGGGAAGGAAACCTACCAGACCGTCAACCCCTTCAAGGGGACCACCTGGTATCCGCTGATGAACGTCGCGGTGAAGAACGGCACCGCGGAATATCTCGGCGGCACGCCCGAGATGCGGGTGCGCTCCTTCAATGCCTGGAAGGTGCCGGGCCGAGGCACATAACGGCCCGGACGCCTCCAGGTCCGGGGGGCGGCGCGCGGCGGCGGGTACCCCTTTGCCCGCCGCCGCCCTGCCGTTCCCGGCCTTCTTCATAGCTGACGAGAACGCGCGCGGCCTCCTTTGCATTTCCGTGACGCATCGCTAGGGCACGGCTCGTCACGCCTCGGGGATTCGCGCTTCCATGAAGATCATGTCCGGCAACTCGAACCTGCCGCTCGCCCGGGCCATCGCGGCCTATCTCGAGATCCCGCTCACCGATGCCAGCGTCCGGCGCTTCTCGGACGAGGAGGTGTTCGTCGAGATCCACGAGAACGTCCGCGGCGAGGACGTGTTCGTCGTCCAGCCGACCAGCTTCCCGGCGAACGACAACCTCATGGAACTGCTGATCTGCATCGACGCGCTGCGCCGCGCCTCGGCCAAGCGAATCACCGCGGTGGTGCCCTATTTCGGCTACGCCCGGCAGGACCGCAAGCCGGGGCCGCGCACCCCGATCTCGGCGAAGCTCGTCGCCAACCTCATCACCGAGGCCGGGGCCGACCGGGTGCTCGCCGTCGACCTCCACGCCGGGCAGATCCAGGGCTTCTTCGACATCCCGACCGACAACCTCTACGCCGCGCCGGTGATGGCCGCCGACATCCAGGCGCGCTACGGCGATCAGAGCCTGATGGTGGTCTCGCCCGACGTCGGCGGGGTGGTGCGCGCCCGCGCGCTCGCCAAGCGGCTCGACAACGCCCCGCTCGCGATCGTCGACAAGCGGCGCGACCGGCCGGGCGAGAGCGAGGTCATGAACATCATCGGCGACGTCAAGGACCGCCACTGCATCCTCATCGACGACATCGTCGATTCGGGCGGCACGCTGTGCAACGCCGCCGAGGCGCTGCTCGAGAACGGGGCGAAGTCGGTCGCGGCCTACATCACCCACGGCGTCCTGTCGGGGGGCGCGGTGGCGCGGATCGACGGGTCGAGCCTCAAGGAGCTGGTGATCACGGATTCGATCCGCCCCACGGAGGCAACCGAACAATCGAGCCGCATCCGGGTGCTCCCGATCGCCCCGCTGGTGGGCGAGGCGATCCGGCGGATCGCCGACGAGAGCTCGGTCAGCTCGCTGTTCGACTGATGTTCGATCCTGCCGAAGTGCGCGGGCTGCTGATCGAAGCGGCCCGCGCGCGGCAGGTGTTCACCTATGGCGCGCTCCTCAATCTCCTCGGTCACGTCTTCACCCGCCCCCTGATGCGCCAGCTGTGCAAGGTGCTCGACCGCATCGACGAGGATGGCCGGGCAGCGGGCGAGCCGGGGCTGGCGGTGCTGGTGGTGCGCCAGTCGGACGGGCTGCCGGGGCAAGGCTGGTTCGTCAGCCGCACCGGCGTCCACGACGACCTGCCGCTGGCGTGGGAGGGAGCGGAGGCCAGGCGCTACACCGAGGCTCGACAGGCGGAAGCCTTCGATTATTGGAACTTGCATGAACGATAACGACCTCGCCCTTGCCCTGCGCCTCGCCGATGCGGCGGGGGCCGCGATCCGCCCGCTGTTCCGGGGCACGTGGAGCGAGGAGCGCAAGCCCGACCGCAGCTTCGTCACCGAGGCCGACCGCGCGGCCGAGGCGGCGATGCGCAAGCTGATCGAGGCCGAGTTCCCGCGCGACGGGATCATCGGCGAGGAATACGGCACCCGCAACGAGGGCGCCGGGCGGCAATGGGTGCTCGATCCGATCGACGGTACCACCAGCTTCATCGCCGGGCGCCCGATCTTCGGCACGCTGATCGCCCTCTTGCAGGGCGGCTGGCCGGTGCTGGGGATCATCGACCAGCCGATTTCGGGCGAGCGCTGGGTGGGCCGCATCGGCCAACCGACGCTGTTCAACGGCGCCCCCGCCCGGACCAAGCCCTTGAAGGAGCTCGGCGACGCGGTGCTCGCGACCACCAGCCCGCATCTCTTCACCAACGAGGAGGCCGACGCCTTCATGTCGGTCGCGAAACGGGTCGCCGAGAAGAAGATCGTCTACGGCGGGGACTGCTACAATTACGGCCTCGTGGCATCCGGCCATGTCGACCTCGTGATCGAGGCGGGGCTGAAGCTCCACGACTACGCCGCGCTCGTGCCGGTGGTCGAGGGCGCCGGGGGCATGATGAGCGACTGGCAGGGCAACCCCCTCGACGCCGGCAGCGACGGGACGGTGATCGCGCTCGGCGATCCCGCAAGGCTCGAGGACGTGCTCGAGGCGATGGGTTGAAGCGCTACTCCGCCGCCTCGCGCAGGGCGGCGGCCTCGTCCTTCCAGCCCCAGGCGAGGAGGCAGGGCGGGATGTTCCACATGGCGAGGCCGCGGTCGGTGCGGTCGAAGCGCGCCTCGGTGAGGTCGCGCGCGGTGGGCAGGAACTGGTAGGTCATGAACGCGCCGCCGTCGCGCAGCACGCGGTAGGTGGCATCGACGATGCCGCGCGCGACGTCCTCGGGGAGCGCCGTGAAGGGGAGCCCGGAGATCACGTAGTCGGCGCGGGCGTGGCCGGCCTCGCGCACGATGCTCTCGACATCCGCCGCCGAGCCGAGCACCGCCTCGAAGCGCGGATCGTCGATCGTCCGCTTGAGGAACTCGATGAAGCGCGGGTTGGTGTCGATCGCGATCAGGCGCCCCTCGGGCGGCAGGAGGTCGAGGATGCGGGTGGTGAAGGTGCCCACGCCCGGGCCGTATTCGACGAAAAGGCGGCAGCGGCTCCAGTCGACCTTGGCGAGCATCGCGTCGATCGTCGCCTGCGAGGAGGGCACGACCGAGGCGACCATCGCGGGGTGCTCGATGAAGCCGCGCAGGAAGATGCTCGCCGAGCGGAGGAAGCGCAGGAGACCGCTGCGGGCCGGAGCTTTCGCCGGCGAATTCAGGGGAGTCGGGTTCATCTGCGCACCCATAGGCGAATCGGCGCAAGGGGCAATGCCGACCGCGCGCGGCTGGCCGAGCCCTCGTTGCGGTTCGTCAGATGCCGCGCCCGCCTCGTCGCGCCCCGGCGGCGGGACCTGCGCCCCTTCGCCCTTGCCTTTCGCGCCTCTCCCGCCTAAGCGCGCGCACTTCACCGACACGAATCAATCAGCCAGCCTGGCGACAAGGGCTGCCATGGCCGGTTCCGACGTGTCTCACCAGGAGATGAAAATGCCCAAGCTGAAGACCAAGAGCGGTGTGAAGAAGCGCTTCAAGATCACCGCCACCGGCAAGGTCAAGCACGGCGTCGCCGGCAAGCGTCACCGCCTGATCAGCCACAACGCGAAGTATATCCGCACCAACCGCGGCACCTCGGTCCTGTCGGCCAACGATACGCCGACGATCAAGAAGTGGGCGCCCTACGGGCTGGATTAATTCGAGCGGCTGAGCCGCTACCGGGCCTACCCTTTCCTCCGCCCTTCCGCCCGGACCTGTCCGGGTGATCATCCGGGTGGAAGGGCGGGGGAGAGGGTAGGCCCGGTCTCGTGACTGAAAGGAACACAAGACATGCCTCGCATCAAACGCGGTGTCACCACCCGCGCCAAGCACAAGCGGATCCTCGACCAGGCCAAGGGCTATCGCGGTCGCCGCAAGAACACCATCCGCATCGCCCGCCAGGCGGTCGAGAAGGCCGGGCAATACGCCTACCGCGACCGCAAGGTGAAGAAGCGGACGTTCCGCGCCCTGTGGATCCAGCGCATCAACGCCGCGGTCCGCATGGAAGGCCTCACCTATTCGCAGTTCATGCACGGCATCAAGCTCGCCGGGATCGAGCTCGACCGCAAGGCGATGGCCGATCTCGCGATGAACGAGGGCGGCGCCTTCAAGGCCGTGATCGCCCAGGCGAAGGCCGCTTTGCCCGCCTGAAGCGGGCGGGGGGCGGCGCTGCCGGCGTAAGGCCCGCAGGCTCCGGCCCGATCAAGCAACGAGGGGCGGGTTTCCTTGCGGAAGCCCGCCCCTCGCTTTTGTGCGCCTTGTAGAACCGCGCCATATCGGCTTTAGTCGCCCGCATGGGGGAAGGATGTGATCAGCAGGCCGCGGCGGAGCAGGCTCCGGCGCGGGTCGAGCGGCTCACCGCCGTGTTCCGCGAACCCCCCGAGGATTTCGCGGGCTGCTTCACGAGCCTCTACCACCTGACGCTCGAGCAGCCGGCCGGCGCGCCGCCGGTCACCGACTACCTCCAGCCCGAATGGGCCAATATCCGCTTCTTCTGCGGTGCTGCTCCCGATGCAGAGATCGCCGGCACCCGCGTGAGCGGGGCGCGCTTCGTCGGGACTGGCGCGAGCTCGCTGCCCTGCCGCTTCACCCTCGGCCCGGTGAGGATGTGGGGCGTGGGGTTCCTGCCGCTGGGCTGGGCGCGGTTCTTCCGGGCCGAGGCGAGCGCCTGCACCAACCTCATCTGCGACGGCGCCGCGCACCCCGCCTTCGCCCATTTCGCCGGGCTCGAGGCGGTGCTCTGCGATCCCGAAGCGACGCTGGAGGAGCAGTACGACGCCCTCGTCGCGGCGATGGCGGCGGCGATGCGCCCCAACCGGGACGAGCCGCGCATCGCCCGCGTCCACGCCGCGCTGGTGAGCGGGGAGCACGCCGCGGTCGCCGATCTCGCCGAGGCCTGCGCGATGAGCATCCGCACCCTCGAGCGGATCTGCACGCGCTTTTTCGGATTTCCGCCCAAGCTGCTGATGCGCCGCCAGCGCTTCATGCGCAGCCTCACCAGCTTCATGCTCCAGCGCGGCGCCCGCTGGACCGAGGCGATGGACGCGCATTACCACGACCAGGCGCAGTTCACCCGCGAGTTCCGCGAATTCATGACCATGAACCCGAGCGAATATGCCGCGCTCGAGCACCCGATCCTGACCTCGTTCATGGAGGCGCGGGCAAGGATCTGGGGGAGCGCCGCCCAGACCCTCGACCCGCCGCCGCCGCTGTTGCTGCGGTGATGTTGTTTATATTCAGACCGGTAAAGCTGAACAAGTTGATCGCTTTCCGGAAGTTCATTCCTCCGGCCTGCATGTACTAAGCGAACAAAGACCCTACCTCAGGTCCTCGACCGACACCCAGCCGGTGGTGCCGAAACTGTCCTTCACCTCGACGAACAGCCCCTCGCGCCGGCCGGTCGGGGTGAGGCTCGTGCCCACGCGCAGGTTGCGCACGACGGCGCCCTCGCGGGTGGCCGCGGCGCGCATCACCGTGTCGACCGCCACCGACGCGCCCGCGGGTGCGGCGGCCGCGGCGGCCGGCTCGGCGGCACCCTCCATCAGCTGGCGCTGGGCGACGAGCGCGTTGAAGGCGATCACGAAGGCCTCGGTCAGCATCTGCCCGTCCTTGCTCGCGCCGTAGCCCGCCGCATTCGCCGCGCCCGAGGCCCAGCCGCCGCCGGCGAAGCTGATGCTCGATCTTCTCACCACGCCTTGACCCGCAGCCACCGTCAGCCCGTTGGCCGGGCTCACCACCCTTAGGCCCGCAGCGTAAGTCTTTTTCTTGCCGCCGAGCCCGCCGAACATCCCGAGCACCGCGCCGCCCATCGGCACGCCGCGCAGCACCGATCCGGCCGCGCCGCTCCGCACCAGCGCCTCGGTCGCCGCGCCCTTGGCGAGCTCCATGCCCTTGTCGACCTCCTCCTGGCTCCCCGCGATCAGGGTCACGAGGAACTGCGCGGGGGTCGCGTCGGCGGGGTTGTCGACCGTGAAGCAGCCGGATTCGAGCGCCAGCGCGGCGATCAGCGAGCGCGGCGAGCCGAGGCCCCAGTTCGACCACCCCGCCTGGTCCCCCTCGACCAGCGCGACCGAGCCGATCGGCGCCTCGCAGCGCACCAGCTCGGGCGCCTTGACCTCCTCCTTGGCGGCGACGGCTTGCGGCACCGCGAGAGCGGCGGCAATAGCGAGCGGCCATGCCAGCCCCATCGAATTTGTCATGAAACGGTCTCCCCCTTGTCATTCACGCCCCGCTTCGGGATAAGCGGCAAGGTGGGGTTAACCTTGTAAGGAGGCGACCCCGCGCAAGGTCGGGGGGCCGAGGGGCATGCTGGCGGAGAGCGGACGGGCGGTCGAGGTGCGTTTCGCGCTGCCCGCCCCCGCGCTCGCGCCCTTCGTGACCACCTTCTACTGCACCGAGGTAAACGCCGCCGGGCCGGGCGGTTGGATGGAGGATCACCTCCACCCCGAATGGGCCAACCTGCGGTTCCTTGCGCATGCGGCCGCGCAGCAGGCGATCGGCGCGGGCGCGCTGGTGCCTTCGCCGCTCGTGACCCTTGCCGGGCCGACCAGCCGGGCGACCCGCTTCCGCCTCGCCGAGGGGCGGGCGTGGGGCGTGGGGCTGCTGCCCGCCGGCTGGGCCGCGCTGTTCGGCGCGCAGGCCGGGGACTACGCCGACCGCTTCGTCGATGCGCTCGCCGACCCCGCCTTCGCCGCGCTCGGCCCGCTCGCGGAGGAACTGGCGGCTACCACCGGCGGGTTCGACGCCGAGCTGGCGGTCGTGATCCGCCATGTCGAGCGCCTGCTCGAGGGTGCCGCGCCCGATCCGGCGATCACCCGGCTGACCGCCGCGCTGGTCGATCCCGACCTCGCGACCGTCGCCGAACTCGCCGAGCGGATGGGCATGACCGTCCGCTCGCTCGAGCGCCTCGCCCGGCGCGCCTTCGGCTTTCCGCCCAAGCTGCTGATCCGCCGCCAGCGGTTCCTCAGGAGCCTCGCGCAATACATGCTCGATCCGTCGCTGAAGTGGCTCACCGCGCTCGACTGGCAATATCACGACCAGTCGCACTTCGTGCGCGACTTCAAGCGGTTCATGGGGATGAGCCCCTCGGCCTATGCGCGGCTCGACAAGCCGCTGCTCAGCGCCGCGGCACGGGCGCGGATGAAGGCGGTGGGGCAGGCGATGCAGGGGCTGCACCGCCCGGTCGGGGACCTCTCGGCAGGCGCGGCGGCCTGAGGCGCCCTCCCCCTTTGCAATGAGGGCGATTTGCCGCTAGCGGGCGGCGGCAAAATCCTCGCGCGCAGAGCACCCTGTTTCCATGACCGACATCACATCCCGGACCGAGGCCGCGCTGGCCGCCATCGCCGCCGCGGCGGACCTCGACGCGCTCGAGGCCGAGCGGCTCGACACGCTCGGCAAGAAGGGCTGGGTGAGCCTCGCCCTCAAGACCCTCGGCGGGATGACCCCCGAGGAGCGCAACCTCGCCGCGCCAGCGATCCAGTCGGCGCGCGGGCAGATCGCCGAGGCGCTCGAGGCGAAGAAGGCCGCGCTCGAGGCGGCGGCGCTGGAAGAGCAACTGGCGCGCGAGACGATCGACCTGTCGCTCCCCGCGCCCGCCGCGCCGAGGGGCTCGGTCCACCCCGTCAGCCAGGTGATGGACGAGCTCGCCGAGATCTTCGCCGACTTGGGCTTCGCGGTCGCGACCGGCCCCGAGATCGAGGACGACTGGCACAACTTCACCGCGCTCAACATGGACGAGACCCATCCCGCGCGGGCGATGCACGACACCTTCTATTTCCCCGACCGCACGCCCGAGGGCCGCGAGATTCTCCTGCGCACCCACACCTCGCCGGTGCAGGTCCGCGCGATGATCCAGCAGGGCGCGCCGATCCGCGTGATCGCCCCGGGCCGCGTCTACCGCTCCGACAGCGACGCCACCCACACCCCGATGTTCCACCAGGTCGAGGGCATGGTGATCGACAAGGGCATCCACCTCGGCCACCTCAAGTGGACGCTCGAGACTTTCTTCAGGGCCTTCTTCGAGCGCGAAGACATCGTGCTGCGCCTGCGCCCCTCCTACTTCCCCTTCACCGAGCCGAGCGTCGAGGTCGATGTCGGCTACTCGAACGAGGGCGGCCGCCGTGTCGTCGGCGGGCACGGCGATGCGCCGGGCCATGCGTGGATGGAACTGGGCGGCAGCGGGATGATGAACCCGCGCGTGCTCGCTGCCGGCGGGCTCGACCCCGCCGAATGGCAGGGCTTCGCCTTCGGCCTCGGGATCGACCGCATCGCGATGCTCAAATACGGGATGAACGACCTGCGCGCCTTCTTCGATGGCGATCCGCGCTGGCTGGCGCACTACGGCTTCTCGCCCTTCGACCAGCCCACCCTCTCCGCCGGCGTGGGAGCGCGCGCATGAAGTTCTCGCTGACCTGGCTCAAGGACCACCTCGAGACCACCGCCACCGTCGCCGAGATCTGCGATGCATTGAACGCCATCGGCCTCGAGGTCGAGGGCGTCGAGGACCCGGCCGAGAAGCTCGCCGGCTTCCGCGTCGCCAAGGTGCTGACCGCCGCGCGCCATCCCGATGCCGACAAGCTCCAGGTGCTGACCGTCGACACCGGGGAGGGCGAACCGCTCCAGGTGGTGTGCGGCGCGCCCAATGCGCGGGCCGGGATGAAGGGCGTGCTGGGCCTGCCCGGCGCGGTGGTGCCGGCGAACGGCATGGTGCTGCGGAAGAGCGCGATCCGCGGGGTCGAATCGAACGGCATGATGTGCTCGACGCGCGAGCTCGAGCTGGGCGAGGATCACGACGGGATCATCGAACTGCCCGAGGATGCGCCGGTCGGCACGAGCTTCGCCGACTACCACGGCTCCGATCCCGTGATCGAGGTCGCGGTGACCCCCAACCGGCCCGACTGCATGGGCGTTTACGGTATCGCCCGCGACCTCGCCGCGAAGGGTCTGGGGGCGCTCAAGCCGATCGCCGTGCCGGCGTTCAGCGCGTCGGGCGCGTGCCCTGTGGAAATCCGCACCGACGACCCCGAGGGCTGCCCTGCCTTCTACGGCCGCGTCATCACCGACGTGCGCAACGGCCCCTCGCCCGACTGGCTCCAGGCGCGGCTCAAGAGCGCGGGCCAGCGCCCGATCTCGCTGCTGGTCGACCTCACCAATTACCTGATGCTCGGCTTCGGCCGCCCTGCGCACGTCTATGACCTCGCCAAGCTCTCCGGCGCGGTGGTGGCGCGGCGCGCTGTCGAGGGCGAGCAGGTGCTGGCGCTCAACGAGAAGACCTATACGCTCGACCCCGAGATCGTGGTGATCGCCGACGACAAGGGTGTGCACGACATCGCCGGGATCATGGGCGGGGAGCATTCGGGGGTGTCGGAGAGCACCACCGACGTGCTGCTCGAGATCGCCTATTTCGACCCGGCGCGCATCGGCGCGACCGGGCGCAAGCTCGGGCTGTCGAGCGACGCGCGCACCCGGTTCGAGCGCGGGGTGGACCCGGCGTTCCTCGATGAGGGCCTCGACCTCCTCACCGGGCTGATCGTCGAACTCGCGGGCGGCACCCCGAGCGAGGTCGTGCGCGCCGGTTCGCCGCCGTCCGAGCCCAAGCTCGTCGCTTTCGACCCTGGCCTCACCACCCGCCTCGGCGGCGTGGAAGTGGCCGAGGCCGAGCAGAAGCGCATCCTCGAGAGCCTCGGCTTCGCGGTCGGCGAGGGCTGGCAGGTGACCTGCCCGCTGCGCCGCCACGACATCGAGGGGCCGGCCGATCTGGTCGAGGAAGTCGTGCGCATCCACGGCCTCGACAAGGTCGCGAGCGTCGCGCTCCCCCGCGTCGAGGGTGTCGCCCGTCCCACCGCCACGCCGCAGCAGAAGCTCGAGCGCGGGCTCAGGCGCGCCGCCGCTGCGAGCGGGCTCAACGAGGCGGTGACCTGGTCCTTCCTCCCCGAGTGGGCCGCGAACCACTTCTCGGACGGCAACGACACGCCCTGGGTGCTCGCCAATCCGATCAGCGAGGACATGAAGGCCATGCGCCCCTCGCTGCTCCCCGGCCTGCTGATGGCGGCCAAGCGCAACGCCGACCGCGGCGCGGCGTCCTCGCGGCTGTTCGAGATCGGGCGGCGCTATTTCCGCGCCGCCGATGGCCTCAGCGACGAGAAGCCGACGCTCGGCATCGTGCTCGCCGGCGAGAAGACCCCGCGCGGCTGGCAGTCCGGCAAGGCGAAGCCCTTCGACGCCTATGACGCCAAGGCACTCGCGCTCGAGTTGCTCGAGGCGGCGGGGGCTCCGACCGCGAATCTGATGGTGATGGGCGAGGCCGGGCCGCAGTTCCACCCCGGCCAGTCGGCGACGCTCCGGCTCGGGCCCAAGACCGTGCTCGCGCGCTTCGGGATGGTGCATCCGGCGACGCTCAAGGCCTTCGACGCAGACGGGCCTATTGCGGCGGTCGAGCTGTTCCTCGACGCCATCCCGGCGAAGAAGGGCGCCGCCTTCGCGCGGGCGAGCTTCACCCCGCCGGCGCTCCAGGCCGTGACCCGCGACTTCGCCTTCCTCGTGCCGCAGGGCCTCGCCGCGGGCGACCTCGTGCGCGCGGTGCAGGGGGCGGACAAGGCCGCGATCACCGCTGTGCGCGTGTTCGACGTGTTCGCGGGGCAGGGCGTCCCCGAGGGCCGCAAGTCCATCGCGGTCGAGGTCACGCTCCAGCCGGGCGAGGCGAGCTTCAAGGACGCCGACCTCAAGGCCATCGCCGAGAAGGTGGTGGCGGCCGCCGCCAAGCTCGGCGGAGAGCTGCGCGGATGAGCAGGCTCGCTTTCGTCACCGGCGCCACCGCCGGGATCGGCCTCGCCACGGTGCGCCGCCTCGTCGCGGACGGCTGGCGCTGCGTCGCCACCGGGCGGCGGCAGGAGCGGCTCGCGGCGCTGGTCGCCGAGCTGGGCGCCGACACGGTCCACACCGCCTGCTTCGACGTGCGCGACACCGCCGCGCTCGACGCCGCGCTCGCCAGCCTGCCCGAAGGGTTCCGCGAGATCGACCTCCTCGTCAACAACGCCGGGCTCGCGCAGGGGCTCTCGGCAGCGCAGAACGCCAGCCTCGACGACTGGCAGACGATGATCGACACCAACGTCACCGCGATGGTGACGGTGACCCGCAAGCTGCTGCCGAAGCTGATCGAGCGGCGCGGCGCGATCATCGCGATCGGCTCGGTCGCGGGGAGCTACATCTACCCCGGCGGCAACGTCTATGCGGGCTCCAAGGCCTTCGCGAACCACTTCACCCTCGCCCTGCGCGCCGACCTCCACGGCACCGGGGTCCGGGTGACGAGCATCGAGCCGGGGATGGTCGAGACCGAGTTCACGCTCGTGCGCACGGGCAGCCAGCAGGCCTCGGACGACCTCTACCGCGGGGTCAACCCGATGACCGCCGAGGACATCGCCAATACGATCCACTGGATCGCGACCTTGCCGCCGCATCTCAACATCAACCGGCTCGAGCTGATGCCGGTCAACCAGGACTTCGCGGGCTTCCGTGTCGCGCGGGACAGCTGAGGAAGGGGCGGAGTGGAGTTCATCCTCGCCCTGCTCGCTGCGCTGGTCCCGGCGCTGGTCCTGCTTTTCGCACCGCGCGAGTGGTTCAAGCCGCTCGCCGCGGTCGCCCTCGGCCTCTTCCTGCTCGGCGTGATCTGGACCGTCTCCTTCAGCAATACCTGCCAAAGCGACGGCTGCATCGGCATCTTCCTCATCGGCGCGATCACGGCGACCCTGGGGCTCTCGTCGGCTCTGGCGGGTTCGGTCCGCTGGGCGCTGATCGCCAGCCGCAGCCGCCAAGACCATCCAGAAGATTGAGCTCATGACCTCCAACCGCCGCACCTTCGCGATCATCTCGCACCCCGACGCTGGCAAGACCACGCTGACCGAAAAGCTGCTCCTGCAGGGCGGGGCGATCCACCTCGCGGGCGAGGTCAAGGCGCGCGGCGCGGCGCGGCGGGCGCGGTCGGACTGGATGAAGATCGAGCAGCAGCGCGGGATCTCGGTGACCTCCTCGGTGATGACATTCGAGAAGGACGGGATCACCTTCAACCTGCTCGACACTCCGGGCCACGAGGACTTCTCGGAGGACACTTACCGCACGCTGACGGCGGTGGACTCGGCGGTCATGGTCATCGACGCCGCCAAGGGCATCGAGCCGCAGACCCGCAAGCTCTTCGAGGTGTGCCGGTTGCGCTCCGTCCCGATCATCACCTTCGTCAACAAGGTCGACCGCGAGGGCCGCGATCCCTTCGAGACGCTGGACGAGGTCGCCGACATGCTGGCGCTCGACGTCTCCCCGCAGATGTGGCCGATCGGCATGGGCGGCGAGTTCGAGGGCCTGCTCGACTTCGCCACCGAGACGATCAGCCGCCCCGAAGGGCCGAGCCGCGAATACCTCGGCACCCGCGACACGGCGGCGATCCCCGAACGCTTCGCCGACGAGATCGAGCTCGCCCGCGGCGGCTATCCCGAGTTCGACCTCGCGGCCTATCGCCACGGCGACCTAACGCCGGTCTATTTCGGATCGGCGCTCAAGAACTTCGGCGTCACCGAGCTGATCGACTCGATCGCCCGCTACGCCCCGCCGCCCCGGCCGCAACCCGCCGGCGAGGAGCAGATCAGTCCGGACCGCGACGAGGTGACCGGCTTCATCTTCAAGGTGCAGGCCAACATGGACCCCAACCACCGCGACCGCATCGCCTTCATGCGGCAGGTCTCGGGCACCTTCAAACGCGGCATGAAACTGACGCCGAGCGGGCTCGGCAAGCCCATCGCGGTGCACTCCCCGATCCTGTTCTTCGCGCAGGACCGCGAGCTCGCCGATACCGCCGAGGCGGGCGACATCATCGGCATCCCCAACCACGGCACCCTGCGCGTCGGCGACACCCTGTCCGAGCGCAACCAGGTGCGCTTCACGGGCCTGCCCAACTTCGCGCCGGAAATCCTGCGCCGCGTGCAATTGCGCGATCCGACCAAGACCAAGCAGCTGCGCAAGGCCTTGGACGACCTTTCCGAAGAGGGCGTGATCCAGGTGTTCCACCCGGAGATCGGCTCGCAGCACATCGTCGGCGTCGTCGGCCAGCTCCAGCTCGAGGTGCTGATCTCGCGGCTCGAGGCGGAGTACAAGGTCGAGGCCGTGCTCGAACCCTCGCCCTTCGCCACCGCGCGCTGGATCAAGGGCGACGAGAAGGCGCTCGACGAGTTCGCGAGCTTCAACCGCGCGAACCTCGCCAAGGACCGCGACGGCGACCTCGTGTTCATGGCCAAGAGCCCGTGGGACGTGAGCTACCAGGTCGAGAAGAACCCGCAGCTGACCTTCTCGGCGACGAAGGAACGTTAGACTCCCTGTTCCGTTCGCCTCGAGCGAAGTCGAAAGGCCGTGCGCGGGTGTCTCGACTACGCTCGAGGCGAACGGATGTGGTGTGCCTTGCCCAAACCGCACAGTTTGGCCAAAGCATCCCCCATGCATACCGCCGCCCCGACCTCGCAGACCTTCATCTCGCAGCGCCTCCGGCTCCACTATCTCGACTGGGGCGGGCGGGGTAAGCCGCCGCTGGTGCTGGTGCATGGCGGGCGCGATCATGCGCGCTCGTGGGACTGGACCGCAGCAGCGCTGCGCGAGGACTACCATGTCATCGCGATGGACCACCGCGGGCACGGCGATTCCGACTGGGTCTCGGACGGGGTCTATTCGGCGGGCGACATGGTCTATGACCTTGCGCAGCTGATCCACCAGCTCGGGGTCGGCCCGGTCAGGATGGTCGCACATTCGATGGGCGGGAATGTCGCGCTGCGCTATGCGGGGGCCTTCCCCGACATGGTGACCAAGCTCGTCGCGATCGAGGGCCTCGGCCCCTCGCCCGAGTGGCGCGCCCAGCAGCGCGCCGTGCCCTATCCCGAGCGCCTCGCCGAATGGATCGAGAAAAAGCGCAAGGCCGCCGGGCGCACCCCGCGCAAGTACGAGAGCATCGAGGCGGCGCTCGCGCGGATGATCGAGGAGAACGCCTACCTCACCGAGGAGCAGGCGCGCCACCTCACCGTCCACGGGGTCAACCGCAACGAGGACGGGACCTATAGCTGGAAGTTCGACCCTCACCTCAACGTCTGGCCGGTCGAGGACATCGGCGACGAGTTCATCGAGGCCTTGTGGGGCGCGATCACCTGTCCGACGCTGCTGCTCTACGGGGCCGATTCCTGGGCCTCGAACCCGGAGAAGGACGGGCGGCTGGCGCATTTCAACACCGCGCGGGTGATCGAGTTCGAGAAGGCCGGCCACTGGCTCCATCACGACCAGTTCGACCGCTTCATCACGACCTTGCGCGACTTTCTCTAGAGACCCGGGGGCAGGACATGGCGGATTTCTTCGAGGCACTGAACGAAAAGCATATCGCCATGATCGCCGCCCAGCCGGTGTTCTTCGTCGCGACCGCCGCGGAAGGCGCGCGGATAAACCTCAGCCCGAAGGGCTATGACGCCTTCCGTGTGCTTTCGCCCACGCGGGTCGCCTATCTCGACCTTGGTGGATCGGGGAACGAGACTCACGCGCACCTTGCCGCCGATGGCCGCATCACCCTGATGTTCTGCAACTTCCAGCAGCCGGCGCTGATCCTGCGCATCTACGGGCGCGGGCGCGCGGTGCTGCCGCAGGACGAGGGGTGGGAGGCACTCGCGGCGCACTTCACGCTGATGCCGGGCACGCGCCAGATCTTCGACATCGCGGTGGAGAGCGTGCAGACCTCCTGCGGGTGGGGCGTGCCCTTCATGACGCTGGAGGGCGAGCGCGAGACGCTGAAGAAGGCGCACCGGCAGTCCGATCCCGATGCCTGGGCCGAGAAGATGGCGAAGCGCACCCGCAGCATCGACGGCCTGCCGACCCGCGCGACGAATCGCTACATCGCGGGCGAATGATGCACGACTGGTCGCAGAAGTTGCCTAATCGTTAATCAGATGATGAAGATTTAGGCAGGTATTCTCCCGCAGCTGCGAAGAGAGTCGCCGGATTCCGTTGCGTCAGTTCCGTTACACCGATCTGGCACGCTTGTTGCTGTGATCCTGCTGGCCGGACCGATCCGGTGCAACAGGGGCCACAGATGAAGTTCATCATCGCCATCATCAAACCGTTCAAGCTCGACACCGTGCGCGAGGCCTTGAGCGGCATCGGCATCGCCGGGATGACCGTGACCGAGGTCAAGGGCTTCGGCCGCCAGAAAGGCCAGACCGAGATCTACCGCGGTGCCGAATACTCCACCAACATGCTTCCCAAGGTGAAGCTCGAGATCGCTGCCAGCGACGAAATCGCCGAGCAGGTGGTCGAAACCATCCAGCAGACCGCCAACACCGGAGCGATCGGCGACGGCAAGATCTTCGTTCTCGATCTTGCCTCGGCAACCCGCATCCGCACCGGCGAGTCCGGCGAAACCGCGCTGTAAGGGGACCCAATCGATGAAGCGAATTCTCTCCACTGCCGCGATGGTGGCGACCGGCGCAGCGCTGCTCGCCGCGCCGGCCCTCGCCGCGCCTGCGGCGGCGCCCGCGCCGTTCGTGCCCACCGCCGAGATGGTCGACAAGGGCGACGTCGCCTGGATGATGGTTTCCACCGCCTTCGTACTGATGATGAGCGTGCCCGCGCTCGCGCTGTTCTACGGCGGCCTGGTGCGCGCCAAGAACATGCTGAGCGTCCTGATGCAGGTGCTTACGATCGTCTGCGTCGCCTCGCTGGTGTGGTTCGGCTGGGGCTATTCGATGGCCTTCACCTCGACCGGCTCGCCTTTCCCGGCGCTGTTCGGCGGGCTCGACAAGGCCTTCCTCAAGGGCGTTGACGTGACCACGCTCGCCGCAACCTTCTCGAACGGAGTATACCTCCCCGAGCTGGTCTTCGTGATGTTCCAGATGACCTTCGCCTGCATCACCCCGGCGCTGATCGTCGGCGCCTTTGCGGAGCGCGTGAAGTTCACCCCGCTGATCATCTTCGTGGTCGCGTGGATGACACTCGCCTATTTCCCGATCGCGCACATGGTGTGGTACTGGGCCGGCCCCGACTTCCTTCACGCCGCGCCGACCGACTACGGCCTGCTGTGGGGCTGGGGTGCGCTCGACTTCGCCGGCGGCACCGTGGTGCACATCAACGCCGGGATCGCGGGCCTGATCGGCTGCCTCGTGATCGGCCCGCGCATCGGCTACCAGAAGGAGCCCATGCCCCCGCACAGCCTGGTCATGACCATGATCGGCGCCAGCCTGCTGTGGATCGGCTGGTTCGGGTTCAACGCCGGCTCGGCGCTCGAATCCAACGCCTTCGCCGCGCTCGCCTTCATCAACACCTTCGTCGCAACCGCAGCAGCGGGCGTGGCCTGGGCGGTGATCGAGAAGGTCGCGCACGGCAAGCCCTCGCTGCTCGGCGGTGTCTCGGGTGTGGTCGCCGGACTCGTCGCGATCACCCCGGCGGCAGGCTTTGCCCACCCGGGCACCGCGATCATCCTCGGCGCGGTCGCCTCGCTGGTCTGCTACTTCTTCGTCACCACGGTGAAGAACAAGCTCAAGTATGACGACACGCTCGACGTGTTCGGCATCCACGCCGTGGGCGGGATCGTCGGCGCGATAGGCACCGGCGTGGTCGCCGACCCGGCACTCGGCGGGCAGGGGTGGATCGACTACACCGCCCCGGTCGCCAAGGCGGGCGAGTTCGACCTCGTCGGCCAGGTCATCACCCAGTGCTGGGCGGTCGGCACCACCATCGCCTGGACCGGCGTCGTCTCGGCGGTGCTGTTCCTCGCCCTCAAGTACACCATCGGCCTGCGTCCCGACGCCGAGGCCGAGACCAACGGCCTCGACATCTCCGAACACGGGGAGCGCGCCTACAACTGATCCCCAGTTTGGCGGGGGGAGGCCTCTCTCTCCCTCTCCCCTCCCCCCGCCTCACCTTGTTCCTCCTGCGAACGAACAGACTGGATATGGCCGGAGCAGCGCAAGCTCTCCGGCCTTTTTTTGTCATCTGCGAATGTTTCACGTGAAACATCGCCGCGCCGCCCCCGGTGGAGGGGGTCTGGAAGGGGTCTAGGCGGGGTCTAGGGCAGGTCTGGGCCGACCTGCGAGCGGGCGAGCGGGTGTCAGGCCCGCTCTGCCGCCATCACGAAATCCGCGCAGCGCTCGCCGATCATGATGCTCGGCGCGTTGGTGTTGCCGCTGACGATCTTCGGCATCACGCTCGCATCCGCCACCCACATCCCCTCGAGCCCGTTCAGCCTGAGCGTCGGATCGACCACCGCATCCCGGTCCGCGCCCATCCGGCAGGTGCCGACCGGGTGATAGACCGTGTCGGCGCGGCTGCGGATGAGGTCGTCGAGCGCCGCGTCGTCATCGAGGTCGACGGGGTGGCGATCCCGCGGTCCGAAGGCCATCAGCGGCGGCGCCTCGGCGATGCGGTGCGACAGGCGCACGCCCGCGCGCATCACCGCGAGATCGCGCTCGTCAGCGAAGAAGTTGGGGTCGATCACCGGCGCCGCCGCCGGATCGGGCGAGCCGAGCCGCACCGTCCCGCGGCTCTCGGGCCGCAGGACGCAGGCGTGGAGCGAGAAGCCGTGCGCCTTGACCTTCTCGCGCCCGTGATCCTCGAGCACGGCGGGGACGAAGTGCCACTGAATGTCGGGCGCGGGGCTGCCGGGCATCACCGACCAGAACCCGCCGGCCTCGGCGAAACAGGTGGTCATCACCCCGGTGCGGCTGCGGCGGTGCTCGATCATCGCCGCGACCATCTTGAGCGAGCCCTTGAGCGTCTGGCCCATCAGCACGTTGCTTTCCGTCTCCCAGCCGGAGACGTAGTCGATATGGTCCTGGAGATTGCCGCCCACCGCCGGGCGATCGAGCACCACATCGATGCCGTGCTCCCTGAGGTGCTCGGCCGGGCCGATGCCGGAGAGCATCAGGATCTGCGGGGAGTTGAAGGCGCCAGCGGAGAGGATCACGCCCCGTCGCGCGAGCAGCGTCTCGCGCTTGCCCCTGCGGCGGACCTGCACCCCGGTCACCCGCCCGCCCTCGATCACGAGCTTCTCGACCAGCGTGTCGGTGCGCACCGACACGTTGCCCTGGTCGCGGATCGGCTCCACGTAGGCCCGCGCCGCAGACCAGCGCTCGCCCTTGTGCTGGGTCACCTGGTAGAGGCCGAAGCCCTCCTGGCGCGCGCCGTTGAAATCGGGATTGGTGCGCAGCTGGAGCGCGGCCGCCGCCTCGACGAAGGCGTGGCTCGCGGGGTTGGCGTGCTTCTGGTCCTCGACGAACAGCGGGCCGCCCGCGCCGTGCCACTCGTCGCCGCCGCGCTCGTTGGCCTCGGCGCGTTTGAAGTAGGGGAGCACGTCGTCATAGGCCCAGCCGGTGCAGCCCTCCGCCGCCCAGTTGTCGTAATCCCAGCGGTTGCCGCGGATATAGACCATCGCGTTGATCGCCGAGGACCCGCCGAGCCCGCGCCCGCGCGGCTGGTAGCCGGTGCGCCCGTTGAGGCCCTTCTGCGGCACGGTCTCGTAGCGGTAGTTCGAGGCCTGCGGGATGAAGGGCATGAAGCCCGGCGTCTTGATCCAGATGGTGTTGTTGTGGCCGCCGGCTTCCAGCAGGCACACCCGCCGCGTCCCGTCGACCGCGAGGCGCCCGGTCACGGCACTGCCGGCGCTGCCGCCGCCGATGACAATGTAGTCGAAACTCTCCATGATCTCTCCCTTTGTGGGGAGAGGATTAGGCAGCTTCGGCGCCGCCCGCAATCGGGTTTCGATCAGCCACTGATGTTGCCTGCGACGCAACAGCTGCGCCGGTCCGGACCTGCCATCTGGCACGGATCATGTCGCTGGTCTCGCGGCTGCCGTCGTGGCTCCAGCCGGGCTCGCGCAGGAGATAGGAGAGCTTGTGCCGCCACGGAGCGCGGGCGATGTCGGCGAGCATCCCGATCCACTCGTGGAACACCGCCCACAAGAGGTTGAAGCTGCCGAGCTGCTTGACGATCCCGTAGCGGATCGGCTCGTCATCGACCTCGGGGGTGAAGGTGCCGAACAGCTTGTCCCAGACGATGAACACGCCCGCGTAATTGGTGTCGAGGTAGCGCGGGTTGGTCGCGTGGTGGACGCGGTGGTGCGAGGGGGTGTTCATCACCGCCTCGAACCAGCGCGGCATCTTGCCGATTGCCTCGGTGTGGATCCAGAACTGGTAGACGAGGTTGAACCCGCCGCAGATCGCGATCATCACCGGGTGAAACCCGAGCAGCACCAGCGGCACCGCGAAGAGGAAGCCGAAGGTGAAGGCCCCGGTCCAGCTCTGCCGCAAGGCGGTCGAGAGATTGTAGTGCTGCGAGGAGTGGTGGTTGACGTGGCTCGCCCACATCCAGCGGATGCGGTGCCCGGCGCGGTGCACCCAGTAGTACTTGAGGTCGTCGAGCACGAAGCACACTGGCCAGGCCCACCACACCGTCCACCATTGCGGGCCGAAGTCGAACAGGCGGTATTCGTAGGTCTGGATGAAAACGCCAAGCGCGAAGCCGCCGAGGAGGACGCCCGCGATCGTCGAGCCGAGGCCGAAGGCGAGGCTGACGAGGGTGTCCTTGGGCTCGTAGGCTTCCGGCGCGCGCAGCTTCGCCCAGATCATCTCGGCGAGCACCGCGACGACGAACAGCGGGACGGCGAGTTCGGTGGGCTTGATGAAGTCAGGCATGCTGGCGCCCGTTTAGCCGATCGATCGCCTCGGCCCAAGCCTCGGGCTCGGGGATGGTGAGGAACACCCGGCCGAAGCGCGGCTCGCCCGGATCGACGACGAGGTTGCATTCGCCGGGATGGTCTTCGGGCACGGCGCGGGCGGCTGGGCCGAGGATGCGCCCGGCGAAGCGGTTGCCGTGGCGCTTGATGAGCATGATCCGCCCGCTCGCGTCGCGGGCGAGCGCGGCTGCGCCCACGGCATCGCAGGCGGCGGCGACGGGCACGAAGCCGTCCTCGACCTCGCCGGCCGCGCGGGCGACGCTATCCTCGCTGTCGAGGCGCGGGTCGCCGCCGAGCTTCAGCCACCACGCGAGGCCCGCGAGCGCGAGGATCGCGGCGAGCGAGACGGCGGTCTGGAGCGCGAAGCCGGACATCTCAGCGCTGGCTGAGCATCTCGATCATGGTGCGAATCGGGCTCACGTCGTAGCCCGCCTGCGCCGCGGTGCGGGCGATCGCGTCGGGGTTCTCGCCCTGCTTTGCCGCGGCGAGCGCCCACAGCAGGGTCGAGCGGGTGCCCGAGCGGCAATAGGCGAGAATCGGTCCCTCGGCCTGTTCAAGCGCTTGGATCATCGCGTCGACCTGCGGCTCGCTGAAGCCCGCATGGCCGACCGGAATGGCAACATAGTTGAGGCCCGCGGCGGCGGCGGCGTCGGCAACCGCGTCGCCCTGCGGGGCCAAAGGCTCTTCGCCGTCGGGGCGGTTGTTGACGATGGTGGTCACCCCGAGCGCCGCGGCCGCGGCGATGTCCTCGAGTGCAAGCTGCGGGCTGACCAAGACATTTTCCGTCAGGCGCCGAAAATCGCTCATCATCCGTCCTCTTGTGGCCGCAGGTTCCTTGGCGCAATTCATGCCCAAAGCACCGGGACTGCACAAGCGCCCTTGCCGGAGCCTCGCGGTACGGTCGGTTATTTCATTCGCAACGCAAGCATTTGTGCGCTATACCTGATGCCACGTGCGTTGCCGGCCCTCGGGGCGGGAGCGTCTGCGTCCGGTGCGGCTCACTGTCCACGACACCGGCGCAATGGAGGGCGGGCAGTGTGGCAAGGTACGTACTGATCTATGGGTTACGATAGGGGACGCCGGCGCGGCCGCGACAAGCGCGACGGTTTCGGCGAAGATGGCTTCGATCCGTTCGGCGGCGGGATGGACGGTTTTCCGCCCCCGCGCGATTTCGGCGATCGCGGCGGCGACCGGTTCGGCGGCGGTGACCGCTTCGGCGGTGGCGGCGGTGGCGGGGATCGCTACGGCGGCGGCGGTGGCGGCGGCTTCGGCGGCCCGCGCGGCGGCGGTGGCGGGGGCCCGCGTGGTCCCGGCGGCGGTGGTGGCGGCGGTTTCAGCCGCATGCCCGCCCAGATCGTCGGCACCGGCAAGGGCACGGTGAAGTTCTTCAACACCCAGAAGGGCTTCGGCTTCATCCAGCAGGACGGCGGCGGTGAGGACGTGTTCGTCCACATCAGCGCCGTCGAGCGTGCCGGGCTCGAAGGCCTCGCCGAGGGGCAGGAGCTCCAGTACAACCTCGTGGACCGCGGCGGCAAGGTGTCGGCGCAGGACCTCCAGGTGGTGGGCGAGGTGATCGCCGTGGCCGCCAAGCCCGCCGCCCCGCAGCGCGAGCTGACCGGTGAGCGTGCCAAGGGCACGGTCAAGTTCTTCAACGCGATGAAGGGCTTCGGCTTCCTCGTCCGCGATGATGGCCAGCCGGATGCCTTCGTGCACATCAGCGCGGTCGAACGTTCGGGCCTCAGCGGCATCAACGAGGGCGAGCGCTACGAATTCGATCTCGAGGTGGACCGACGCGGAAAGTACTCCGCCGTCAACCTGGCACCGATCGAAGGCTGACCCGGCCGAAACCGCGCTCCCGCGGTTTGACGCGGGACCAGCGGAAGATTAACGGTAAAGCGGATGGCGGCTCTGGTTCAGGGCCGCCATTTGCGTTTTCATCACCCCCCCCGACACTTCAATTGCAGGACCCAAGCCCATGTCGATCACCCCGCTCATGCCCGTCTATCCGCGTTGCGGTGTCCGGCCGGTGCGCGGCGAGCACTGCCATCTGATCGGCGAGGACGGCACCCGCTACCTCGACTTCGCGAGCGGCATCGCGGTGAACCTGCTCGGCCATTCGCACGCGGGGCTGATCTCCGCGATCCAGCAGCAGGCCGCGACGCTGATGCACGTCTCCAACCTCTACGGCAGCCCGCAGGGCGAGCGCCTCGCGCAGTGGCTGGTCGACACGACCTTCGGCGACACGGTGTTCTTCACCAACTCGGGCGCCGAGGCGGTCGAGGCGGCGATCAAGACCGCACGCGCCTATCACCAGAACGCCGAAGGCGGCGACACAAACCGCTTCGAGCTCATCACCTTCCACAATGCCTTCCACGGCCGCACGATGGCGACGATCAGCGCGTCGAACCAGGAGAAGATGCACCACGGCTTCTCGCCGCTGCTCGCCGGGTTCAAGTATGCGCCCTTCGACGATCTCGAGGCCGCCAAGGCGCTGATCGGGCCCAACACCGCAGGCTTCCTCGTCGAGCCGATCCAGGGCGAGGGCGGCATCCGCCCGGCCTCGCAGGAATTCATGCAGGGCCTGCGCGCGCTCGCCGACGAGCATGACCTCATGCTGATCCTCGACGAGGTGCAGTGCGGCGTCGCGCGCACCGGCAAGCTCTACGCCTACGAGCATTACGGGATCGAGCCCGACATCATGGCGACCGCCAAGGGCATCGGCGGCGGCTTCCCGCTCGGCGCCTGCATCGCCACCGAGAAGGCCGCGCGCGGCATGACCTTCGGCACCCACGGCTCGACCTATGGGGGCAACCCGCTCGCGATGGCGGCGGGGACCGCGGTGATGGAGGCGGTGGCGAACGAGGAATTCCTCAACTCGGTCGCCGAGAAGGGCGAGCGCCTGCGCACCCGGCTCGAGCAGTTCATCGGCAACTACCCCGAGCTTTTCGAGCTGGTGCGGGGCAAGGGCCTGATGCTCGGCCTCAAGATGAAGATGGAGAGCCGCCCCTTCTACGTCCACCTGCGCGACAACCACCAGCTGCTGACGGTGGCAGCGGGCGACAACACGATCCGCATCATCCCGCCGCTGGTGATCGGCGAACCTGAGATCGACGAGTTCTTCGACAAGCTCTCCGCCGGTGCGGCGAGCTACAAGGTGCCGGAAGCGGCATGAGCGGCGCGGGGGCAGGGGGCGCGCTGCGCCATTTCCTCGACCTCGGCGATGCCGGGGGCGATGCGCTCGCGGCGATGCTGAACGACGCGATCGACCGCAAGGCGGGGCGCGTTGGGCTGCCGAAGGGCGCGCCCGATGCCGACGCGCCGCTCGCCGGCCGCGTGCTGGCGCTGGTGTTCGAGAAGAACTCGACCCGCACCCGCGTCAGCTTCGACATCGCGATGCGCCAGCTCGGGGGGACGGTGCTGATCCTCGATTCGGGATCGAGCCAGCTCGGGCGCGGGGAGACCATCGCCGACACCGCGCGGGTGCTGAGCCGGATGGTCGACGGCATCATGCTGCGCACCGACGATCATGCCAAGATCGAGGAGATGGCGGCGCACGCCTCGGTGCCGGTGATCAACGGCCTGACCGACCTGTCGCACCCCTGCCAGATCGTCGCCGACCTGCTGACGGTGATCGAGCACGGCAAGGCGCTCCCGGGGCTCGAGGTCGCGTGGTTCGGGGACGGGAACAACGTGCTGCACTCGATTCTCGAGGCGGCGGGGCTGATGAAGTTCAACGTCCGGGTGGCGACGCCGGCGGGCTACGAGCCCGATCCGGCCTTCGTTGCGCAGGCGCGCGAGCGCGGGGCGGTGGTGACGCTGACGCAGGACGCCGCGGCAGCGGCGCGCGGCGCGGACGTGCTCGTCACCGACACCTGGATCTCGATGGGCCAGGCCGACGCCGCCGAGAAGAAGGCGGCGATGGCGCCCTATCAGGTCAACGCCGCGCTGATGGCCGAGGCCAGGCCCGACGCGATCTTCCTCCATTGCCTCCCCGCGCACGTGGGCGACGAGGTCAGCGAGGAAGTGTTCGAGGGGCCGCAGTCGGTGGTTTTCGACGAGGCCGAGAATCGCATCCACGCGCAGAAATCGGTGCTGCTCTGGGCCTTCGGGCTGCTCGGCGACTGACCGCGCGGCGGCAGGGGTCTTTCACCTGACGCGAAGTATCCCCATATGCGCGGGGATGACCGAGACCATCGCCACCGCCGAGACCTATTCCGACACCCTGCTGGGCTTCACCCTGCAGGGCCGCAATGCGCGCGGGCGCATCGTGCGGCTCGAGGGCGTGCTCGAGGAGGTGCTCTCGGCGCACAGCTACCCCGCGCCAATTACCCACCTGCTCGGCGAGGCGCTGGTGCTCGGCGCGCTGATGGGCGGGCTGCTCAAGGGCGAGCACGCGCAGATGACGATGCAGGCGCAGACCAATGGCGGCGTGGTCCGCCTGCTGGTGTGCGACTACCGCGCGGGCGCGGTGCGCGGCTATGCCGATTTCGACGCGGAGCGGCTGGCGAAGCTCGGCGCGAATCCGTCGCTCGCGGCACTGTTCGGGGAGGGCTATCTCGCGATCACCTTCGAGACCGAAGGGCGCCAGCGCTACCAGGGGATCGTCCCGCTCGAGGGGGACAGCCTCGCGGCGGCCTGCGAGACCTATTTCAGCCAGTCGGAACAGATCCCGACGCTGATCCGCGTCGCCAGCCGCTCGGGCGCGGGCGGGCGGACGGCGGCGGGCCTGCTCGTCCAGCACCTGCCCGACGGCGAGGAGGGGCGCGAGCGGCTCCACGTGCGGATGGATCACCCCGATTGGGAGCACGTCGCGATCCTCGCCGGCACGATCGGCCACGACGAGCTGCTCGATCCCGCGCTCTCGCTCGAGGCGATCGCCTGGCGGCTGTTCCACGAGGAGGAGGAGGTGCGCGTCCAGCCGGGCGCCGCGCTGACCCGCGGCTGCCGGTGCTCGACCGCGCATTACGAGGCGATCATCGCCCGCTTCCCGGCCGACGAACAGGACGAGATGCGCGGCGAGGACGGGGTGATCGCGGTCGACTGCCAGTTCTGCTCGCGCAGTTTCGCGCTGGCGATCTGACCGGGGCCCGCGAAAACTCGACGAGCGCCGCCAAATCGACCATTTTATGCAAGGCGCCGCGGCGCGGGGGTGGCATGAGGACAGGGATGACAGGTCACGGGCAGACGAGATGGGGGGCGCTGGCTCTGGGGGGCCTCGCGGGCGTCGCGGCGCTGGTCCTGTCGGTGCCGGTGCTGGCGCAGGGCGGCGGGCTCGCGATGCTGGGCACGCTGAGCAAGGGCGAGTGGACGCTCAAGGGCCGCGGCATGGCGGCCGATCGCCGGATCTGCGTAAAGTCGGGGGCCGAGCTCATCCAGATCATGCACCGCGAGGGCGGGTGCAGCCAGTTCGTCGTGGAGGACAGCCCCGCGCGCGTGACGGTGCAGTACACCTGCCCCGGCAACGGCTATGCCCGCACCAGCATCCGGCGCGAGACCGGCGCGCTGGTGCAGGTCGAGAGCCAGGGCATCCACAACGGCATGCCCTTCGAGGTCACCGCCGAGGCGCGCCGCACCGGGCCCTGCTGATTGCCCGCCAGGATTGCCTTCGCGGGCGCGCGTGATAGGGCCGCGCCATGAGCGATCCTGAATACGCCTCCGCCAAGCCTCTCGCCGTGGTGCTGCTCTCGGGCGGGCTCGATTCGATGGTGACCGCCGCGCTCGCGCAGGAGGCGGGCTTCGCGGTCCATGCGCTGACGGTCGACTATGGCCAGCGCCACAAGCTCGAGCTCCAGTCCGCCGCGCGGATCGCCGAGCGGCTGGGCCTCGCGCGGCACACGCAGATCGCGCTCGACCTGCGCGCCTTCGGCGGCTCGGCGCTGACCGACAGCATCGCGGTGCCCAAGGACGGCGTGGGGGACGACATTCCCGTCACCTACGTACCCGCGCGCAACCTCGTCTTCCTCGCGCTGACCACGGCCTGCGCCGAGGCGGCGGGAGCGCGCGACGTGTTCATCGGGGTGAATGCGCTCGACTATTCGGGATATCCCGATTGCCGGCCGGAGTTCATCGCCAGCTTCGCCGAAACCGCGCGGCTCGGCACCAAGGCGGGGGTGGAGGGGGCGCCCTTCACGATCCACGCGCCGCTCCAGCACATGACCAAGGCCGACATCGCCCGCGAATGCGCCCGGTTAAGCCTCGATCCGGCGTGGAGCTGGTCGTGCTACGACCCGAGCCCCCAGGGCCTCGCCTGCGGGCTGTGCGATTCCTGCCGCCTGAGGAAAAAGGGTTTTGCCGAGGCCGGGATTGTCGATAGCACGCCCTACAAGGCATGATCGGCCGCGCCGCCGGTCGCACGGGATAGGGGATCGAAGTTGAGCGACACCACCACCGCACCCGAGGCGGCGAGCGAGCCGTCGGCGTCGGCCTACAGCTGGTATGTGCTGGGCGTGCTGGTGGTGGTCTATATCCTCAACTTCATCGACCGCCAGATCCTCTCGATCCTTGCGGTCGACATCAAGCGCGACCTCCAGCTGACTGAAGACCAGCTTGGCTTTCTGGGTGGCGCGGCCTTCGCGGTTTTCTACGCGCTGTTCGGCGTGCCGCTCGGGCGGCTTGCCGACCGCTGGCACAGGGTGCGGCTGCTGAGCATCGGCCTGTTGCTCTGGTCGACGATGACCGCCCTGTCCGGCTTCGCCCGCAACGTTTTCGTCCTGTCGTTCGCCCGCATCGGTGTGGGTGTGGGCGAAGCGACGGCGAGCCCCACGGCCTATTCGCTGATCTCGGACTACTTCCCCTCGCGCCAGCGCGCGACGGCGCTCGCGATCTATTCCTCGGGGCTGTATCTCGGGGGCGGGGTGTCGCTGCTGATCGGCGCCAAGATTTCGAAGGCATGGGATGCAGCCTATCCGGGCGGCGGCATGGCGGGGCTGGTCGGGTGGCAGGCGGCCTTCGTCGCCGTCGGCTTGCCGGGAGTGCTGCTGGCGCTGTGGGTGGCATCGCTTCGCGAGCCGGTGCGGCAAGCGAAGGCGGCGACAGGGGAGCGGCATCCCTTGCTCGATTTCCTCATCGACCTGTCGATGCTTCTGCCGCCATTCACGCTGATTCATGCTGCGAGGCGGGGCGCGAAGGCCGTGATGGTCAACATCGTCGTGGCGGCAGCGATGGCCGCCTTCGCGTTCGGGATGATCAAGCTGGCGGGGAACTTCCCGCAGTGGTCCTCGGTCGCCTTCGGCTACTACGCGGTGTTCTCGTGGGCGAGCACCCTCAGACAGCGCGATCCAGCGACCTTCCGGCTGATCTGGGGGACGCCGGCGTTCATCTGCACGGCCCTTGGATACGGGCTCGTCTCGCTCGTTGCCTATGCGCTGGCGTTCTGGGGACCCTTCTTCGCTGAGACCGTGCTGAAGCTACCGAGGGACCAGCTCGCGTTCGTGCTCGGCGGGGGCGGGGCGCTTGCCGGCTTCCTCGGGGTGATCCTCGGCGGGCGCATGTCCGACTGGCTGCGCGGGCGCAATCCGGCAGGCCGGATCCTGGTGGTGATGTTCGGGGTGCTCGCGCCGATCGTGCCGATCTGGGTGGGGTTCACGACCGACAGCGCGGTGCTGTTCTACGTCATGAACTTCCTCGCGGTGACCTTCGCGGCCACGGCGCTGGGCGCGGCGGCGGCGACGACGCAGGACCTCGTCCTGCCCCGGATGCGCGGGACGGCGACCGCCTCGTTCTTCCTCGCGACGACGCTCGTCGGCCTGGCGCTCGGGCCCTACATGGTGGGCCAGATCTCCGAGATCAGCGGGAGCATGCGGACCGGCGTGCTGTCGCTGATCGGCATCGCGCCTGTCGCGCTGGCGCTGCTCGTCTACGCCTATCGCGCCCTGCCGCAGGCCGAGGCGACGATCGAGAGCCGCGCAAGGGCGGCGATGGGGGAGTGAGCGGGAGCGAGGGCAGCCGGGCCTGAGGCTTCGAAACCCGCTTCAGCCGTGTGAGGCCTGTGCCGTCGCCGGCGCGGAGCACCTCTCGCGGCCGTGCATTCCGGGGTCTGACGCGACGCTTCCAATGCCCTTCGGAGACGCCGCCGGATGGTGGCGGGCTCCCTCAGCGGCGCTCGCGAAGCGCCCAAAGAAAAAAGGGGCCGGATCGCTCCGGCCCCTCTTCCCTAGCTTCGTGAAGCGGTGGCTTACATGCCCGAGCCCGGACCGTAGGTCACTTCCACACGACGGTTCTGCGCTTCGCGCACGCCGTCGGCGGTCGGCACCCGCGGCTTGGCTTCGCCAAAGGCCTGGGTGGTCATGCGAGCGGTCGGAACACCGCGGCCGCCGAGGTAGGCCTTCGCCGCGTCGGCACGACGCTGGGCGAGACCCAGGTTGTACTGGGTGCTGCCCGAGCGGTCGGTGTGACCGGCGAGCATCACGTTGGCCGTGCCGCAGTTCGCGTAGGCCGTCGCGGCGCTGTCGAGGATGCGGGCAGCTTCGGCCGTGATGTCCGACTTGTCGAAGTCGAAGAACACGATGTACGGGCCGGTGTTGCACGCAGCCTTGGGCGGCGGCGGGGGCGGCGGGGGCGGCGGCGGAGGCGGCGGAGGCGGCGGGGGCGGGGTCACCGCAGGCGCCGGCGGCGGGGGCGGCGGAGCTTCCGCGCCACCGAAGTTGTAGGTGATCGAGCCCAGCAGCGAGTGGCTGTTGAACTTGGTGTCGAGCGCACGGCCGAGCGGATCGGTGAGGTTCACGTCGGGCGCGTTGAAGTAGCGATACTTCAGGCCGACATCCCAGTGATCGTTGATCGGCGCGCGCACACCGGCGAGCAGCTGCCAGGCGAAGCCGGTGTCCGAATCGTTCCACACGCCGGGGCCGTTCGCGTTGACGCGGCCGTCCATGTCGACGCGGGCCACCCCAACGCCGCCGCCAGCGAAGCCCTGCAGGCCGTCGTCCTTGCCGAAGTCGAACAGGCCATTGAGCATGAAGCTCAGCACGTTCGCCTCGCCAAGCGCTTCGCGCGTGTCGAAGAAGCGGTTGAAGCCGCCACCGGCGACCGGGTTGAGGGCGAGGCCCTGGCTCCCGGCGGTGACGCTCTCAAGATCCGCGGCGCGGTAGCTGGTTTCGGCCTCAAGACGGAAGGCGCCGAAATCGTAACCGACGGCAGCACCGAAATCGTAGTCGGTGTCGTACTCGGCGCTGGCGTTGCCGGTCACGCCGTTGACGTCGAGGCTCTGGTCCTCGACGATCATCACGCCGCCGTCACCCTGAATGTACCACTGACCCTCGCGGGCCATGGCGGGCGTGGCCAGCGCGGTCGAAGCCATCGCCATCCCAATGACGAGTTTGCGCATATCCAAAATTCCCCTTTGCATTAGACTTGAGGCACAGGCCGTCTCTATCTTTTCCCCCTGTGCGAGGCAAGCCGTCAATACCCTCTCTGTGTTGCAAGAATGTCGCGATCGGGGGCTTGTGGATAAAAAATGTTGGGCCGAAATGCGCGGTTTTCAGCCATTCTCGCGCTCAGGGGCTGGCTGCGGCGAGGATGCCGACGGCCTTGAGGGCGGCGATCAGGGCGGTCAGAGAGGCGCGCGCCTCGGCATCGACCACGGCACCTCCGGTGGGAGCGGCCGGGGCCTGCGCGCGCTGCCATCCGCTCCGGAACACCAGCAGACAGTCGCCGGCGCGGTCGAAAATCGCCATCCCGTGACGCGGCGCAACGAAGTGCCAGTCGCCTGCGATCGCCACCGCGATGCTATCCTCGCGGCTGGCCCAGGCGCCGGTCGCGGGTGCGGTCACGCGGTAGCAGTCGGCCTCCACCGGGCTCGCCGGGGGCGCGGGCTGCGAGGCCTTGACCGCGTGCGCGTGCAGCGCGTCGAGCAGCGAAAGCGCCTCGTTGACAAAGAACTCCTTCTGCGCCTGCCCGGCAGGCGTGACTGTGCTGCGGCCCGCGCAGGGTCTCGGGTTCGGCCGCCGAGAAGAGCTGCGCCTGCGCGCCGCTCTTGAAGCGGACGCGGTGGAGCGAGGGCTCGAACACCGGCTTGTGATCCGGACGGCAGATCGCGAGCAGGCCGCTCTCGCCCTCGACCATCACCGCGCGCGCCTCGGCGAGCGAGGAGGAGACGAGGGCGATGCGCGCGCCGGGGTTCGCGTCGGCGATCATCCGCACCCATTCGGCGCCCGAGCGGGTCTTGCCGAAGCCGCGGCCCGCCATGATCATCCAGATGCGCCAGTCGCCCGGCGGCGGGAGCTGTTCGTTGCGGGCGGTGAACTCCCAGACGAAATCGAGACCGTTTTTCTCGCCCTGGTCCAGCTTGTCGGCCAGCGCGTTCCCGAACCTCGCCTTGGTGTCCGGGTCCTGTTCCCTCGCCCAGTCGAAAGGATCCGTCATCCGCGGCCGGCCTTTGCAGCGTCCTGCCGCTCGATGGTGCGGCGGACGTTCTCGATCTTGCGTGTGATCGATGCGCGCACCTCGGCGATGCTGACGTCGCGAACCTCGCCCACCCCGCCCTTGGCACTGTCACGATGCGCCGCGATCAGCCGGATCGCGTTCGCGAAGTCGAACTTGTCGCCGTTCGCGGTCTTGAGGTCGCCCTCGCGCAGTCGGCGGATGACCTCGAGCTCGAGATTGAGGTAGCCCTCCGCGATAGCGGTACGCCAGCCCTGCGCGAAATCGGGCTCCGCACGGCGGGTGCGGTAGGCACGCGACACGCCGACGCGTGCGGCCTTGGCGGCTGCTGCCACGTTCGACGTGCTGGCGAGCGTCTCGATAAAGCGCTGTCGCCATTGCGGGCTCGGCGCGGCGGAAATGGAAGCCTTGCGGTCGGCCATGGGGAGCATTCCTTTCTGCACGGACAGCAGGAAGGCGGCGCTCCGATCGGAACGCCGCCCGGTGGCGACTCGCAATTTCTCGATGATGCCCTCTGATAACCGGAGAGCGTCACGATGTCAAGGAAAAAGAACCATATTGGTTATTCGTCGGCGATGCGGTCCGCGGCGGATACGGAGCCCTGCGATCTTGACCTCGGCGCAATTCGTGAGATTCTTTGGGCGACGCTTTTCTTCTTGGCCCTGTGAGGAGGAGTGATGACGGACCGCGCGTTCATGGCCCAGATGGCAGGCTACGGCCTGTCGACGGTCGAGATCCACTACTGGATGCCCGATCACCGCAACCTGCTGCAGCAATTCGTGATGCAGCAATACGACGTCGCCCCGCAGTTCCCCGAGCTCGACCGCTTCCTCGCCTTCTGGCGGAGGGAGATCGACGCGGTGCTGCACTCGGTGCGGGTGGCGCACAAGCACCTGATCGGTCCCCAGGAATGGCGCGCGGTGGACGGGATCATCTCGATCCACTGAACGCGAAAGCTTCGGGCCCTCCCGTCAGGAGGGTCGCTGGGACATCCTGAAGATCTCGCCGTCGCGATCGAGGATGAAGAAGTGGTCGCTGCCCGTGCCGAGAGCGAAGCCGACCGGCCCGTCGATCCGTCCGGAATCCGGGACGAAATCCTCGCTCTTGTTCTCGAAGATGTTGATCGTGTGCCGGAACCCGTCTCGCAGCCGCGCCTGACTGATCGAGAAAATGGTGCCGTTGATGTCGCCGAAGATGTAGGTGTCGCCGAGCGCCGGCAGGAAGGTGCCGTCGTTGAGGACCCCCGCGACAATGCCCTCGCCCTGCCGCCGGCCGGTGCCGAAGGGATAGACCAGCGTCGGCCCGTTGACGGCGGCCGGTGCGTCCGCGCGGGTCGCCTGCGAGCCTTCGCAGAACGGCCAGCCGAAATCGAGCGGGCGCCAGTTCGTCTGGAAAACCGTCATCTCGTGCTCGCGGGTGCCGCCGCGGTCGGCAAGGAACAGCTGCGCCGAGCCGAAGGCGAAACCGCCGGGGCGGCGAATCCCGTCGCCGATGATCTGCGGCCGGATGTTCACCACGTCCGAAGGCAGAAAGCTGGCTCCGGCATAGGGATCGATGAAGGGCAGTTCGATGAGCTTGCCGTAAGGGGTCGAGGCATCCTGCGCGTCGCTTTCGGCCGGGGAGCCGACGGCGATGAAGATCGACCCGCCATTGATCATCGACACGGTGGTGGGCGCGCTCCAGGTGGGGCCGAGCGTCGGGAACCCCTTGGTGCCCCGTGCAGCATTGAAGGCCTGGACCGTCAGGCCGTCGGCGGCGCTGTGGGTGACCAGATAGACGCCCTGCTGCCAGATATTGCCGGGAAAGCCGTGACTGATCGCGAGCACCTCGCCTGAGCGACGATTGTCGCGGACGAAGGTGTCCTCGGTGATCGCGTTGGTGGCGGTGTTGAAGCGCAGCACCCTGCCGCCCTTCTCGGCGACCAGCAGCGTCTCCTCGTTCAGCACGCGCGCGAAACCCGCCGGTTCGACGATCCCGGTCGCGACGCGGGTCACCCGAACGCCCTCCACATCGTTGGTGACGCTGATGCGCAGCGCGAGATCCGTGGTCTCGCCGGCCGCCGTCGCCCGCAGGGTCACCTCGTAGACATTGTCGAGATTGGCGTCGGTCGGCAGGTCGTAGTTCGGAGCCTGATTGAAGCGCAGGCCGCCGTCGCTGTCGAGCACCAGATTGCCGGCATCCGGCCCGCTGAACAGCGAGAAGGTGATCGCATCGCCCTACGGATCGGTCGCGGTCGCCGTGTAGAAGACGCCCGCGGTGTTCTCGACGACACTGGGTGTGGCGGACGAGGTGAAGCTTGGCCGGGTCACCGTGACACCCGTCCCGCCCCCGCCGCTTCCGCCTCCCCCACCGCCGCATCCCGTCAACACGAGCAAGGCAAGGCTCGCGGACGCGGCAAGCGCGCTCCGCCGGGCGGACAATTCGGTAGGCATGGCTGCGATCCCCTGAGTATTCAGGGACTAAGCTACAGGTGTCGCTGCGAAAGACAGTTGTCTATCGATCGAGATAATCAGATGATCCCGATCGCTTTCCCGGCGCGCTCGAACATGCCGAGGATGGTCTGGACCTGCTCGGACGAGTGCTCCGCGCACAGCGAGCAGCGCAGCAGGGTCATGCCCGCGGGCGTCGCCGGGGGCCGCGCGAGGTTGACGTAGAGACCCTCCTTCAGGAGCGCCTCCCACATCATCGCCCCGCGCTCGAGATCGGGCATGATCACCGCGATGATCGCGCTTTGCGGAGTCCCGGTGCCGAGCTTGAAGCCGAGGTCGATCAGGCCCTTGTGCAGCGTGCGGCTGTTCTCCCACAGGTGCGCGCGCTTGTTGCCGTTGTGCATCAGCTTGCGGATCGAGGTCGCCGAGGACGCCATCACCGCGGGCGGGAGCGCGGCGGTGAAGACGTAGGGGCGGCACACCAGGCGCATCACCTCGAACTTGGGGTGGTTCGAGACGCAGAAGCCTCCGACCGTGCCGACGCTCTTCGAGAAGGTGCCGATGATGAAGTCGACGTCGTCGATCACGCCCTGGTCCTCGGCGACGCCGCGGCCGTGCTCGCCGATGAAGCCCATCGAGTGCGCCTCGTCGACCAGCACCATCGCCCCGTGCGCCTTGGCGATGCGGACCATCTCCTTCAAGGGAGCGACGTCGCCGAGCATCGAGTAGACGCCTTCGAGCACCACCAGCTTGCCCGCGCCTTCGGGGATGCGCTTCAACCGCTTCTCGAGCGCGTCGACGTCGTTGTGCTTGAAGGGCACGACCTCGGCGCGGCCCATCGCGCAGCCATCGTAGATCGAGGCGTGGCTGTCGATGTCGAGGATGATGTAGTCGCCCTTGCCGGCGAGGGTCGAGATCACCCCGAGATTGGCCTGGTAGCCGGTCGAGAAGACCATCGCGTGGTCCATCGCGTAGAACTCGCGCAGCGCGGCTTCCACGTCGCGGTGGTCGCGGAAGGTGCCGTTGAGGACGCGGCTGCCGGTGGTGCCCGCCCCGAAGTCCTCCATCGCCGCCTTGCCCGCCGCGATCACGTCGGGGTCGAAGGTCATGCCCATGTAGTTGTAGGTGCCGAGCAGGATCGTGTCGCGCCCGTTGCAGATCGCCCGGGTCGGCGAGAGCACCTGCTCCATCACGAGGTTGAAGGGATCCTCCACCCCGGCGGCGAGCAGCTGCTCGCGGGTCTGGATGATCGGATCGAACTTCGCCAGCAGGTCGACGGGTGCGGCGGCGGTGAGCGTATCGGTCATGGCCAGGGCCCTTATCAGCTATCCTGCAGCTTGTGCACCGCCGCGACGAGCTGGCCCCAGTTTTCGATCTCGGCCTGCTGGTTCATCGAGATGATGACGTCGAAGGCGTCCTCGATTTCGGCGACGAAGTCCATCACGGTGAGGCTGTCGAACTCGAGGTCGCCGGCGAAGGTGGTGGCGTCCTCGATGGCAATGCCCTTCTTGTTGAAGGGCGCGACAAGATCGCGGATGCGGGCGTCGACGTCGGCGGGGGTCATGGGCGTGGGCCTTCTGGCAGGTCGGAATGGGGCTCGCCGTGCAAAGCGGCGGATGGGCCGGAATGTCAAGCGCCGGGCGCATCGGAGCGGGGGCGCGGTCAGCGGGTGTGCAGCGATTCCAGCCAGTTGATCACCAGCGCCTGGAGCAGGATGCGGCGGTCGGACCAGGCGTGATCGGTATCGACATGCGTGTAGTCGACGCGCGCGCCGGCGGCGGCGGCATCCTTCGCGAGCTGCGCGGCGACGTCGCGCCACGGGTCGTCGGAGCCGAGCACCATCAGGCGTTGCCCCTCGAGACCCGGCAGCATCGTCGCGAAGGTCCACCCCGGTCCGCGCGCGGCGAGCTCGTCGATGGCGAGGTCAGGAGTGCTCCCGGCGAGGGCGCGCGTGTTGCCGGCCGCGATCGGGAGGGCGGCGGCGCGGTCCTTCGCGGCGGCGATCCCGAAGGCGCCCATGTCCGGCGCGGAGATTGCCGCCGCGCCGATCAGCCGCCGGTCCGTCGCGGCGAGGCGCACGGCGAGCCATCCGCCGAGGCTGTGCCCGACCACCGCGATCCGCGCGGGATCGATCCCGAACCGCTTCGCCACCTCCGGACGGCGCAGGTGGGCGAGCGCCGCCTCGGTGTCCTCGATGCAGTGCGCGAAGCTCCAGCTGCCGGGGCTCCCCCAGGCGCCGCGATAGCTGAAGGTCAGCGCGTTCCAGCCGGCGCGCTGGGCGGAGCGGGCGATGTCGAGGTTTCTCTCGTTGCCGGGCCAGCCGTGGAGCACGATCACCGTCGGGTGCGCCCCCGCACCGGCGGCGGTGAACATCACCGCATTGACCTCCTCGCCGTTCGTCGGGAGCGAGAAGGCGACGGTCCCGGCGGGGTGAGCCTTATCAGGGACGGGATCGGAGATCACCGCCGGGGGGATCGGCACCTGCGCCGCTGCGGGAAGGGCGGCGGCGAGCGCCAGCAGCATCGGGATCACGCGCAAGCTTGCCTCCTCGGAGAAAACAGGGCCGCTCAGACCAGCGCGTTCACCGCGCTCATGAAGGGACCGATCGAGACGGGCTTCGCGAGATACCCCTCCGCCCCGGCGGCGCGGATGCGCTCCTCGTCGCCCTTGGCCGCGAAGGCGGTCACCGCCAGCACCGGGATTCCCGAGAGCCGCCGATCGCGCTTCGCCGCCTCGATCAGGTCGACGCCCGAGATCCCGCCCAGCTGGATGTCCATGATGATGAGATCGGGCACGACGCTGCGCGCGGTGTCGAGCACCTTGTGCCCCTCCGCCACCGGCTCGACCTCGAAGCCGTTCGCCTTGAGCACGTCGCAGAACAATTTCCGGTTGAGGTCATTGTCCTCGACAACCATGATCCGCTTTGTCACTGAACGCCCCGCTTGCGACCCATCCGTTAACTAGCCCCAGCCGAAGGACAGGACAATCCCGCTTCGCCCCCTAACCGAACCGCAAGGCCCGCAGACCCTCGCGCTCGCGGCGCTCGGCTGGGTGCTGGAGTGCGAGGACAGGGCGCAGCGCTACCTTGAACTCACCGGGCTCGATCCCGATTCCCTGCGTGCTGGCCTGGGCGACCCGCTTGTCCTCGCCAGCGCGCTCGAATTCCTCGCCAATCACGAACCCGACCTGATCCGCGCCGCCGAGGCGCTCGCCGTCACCCCGGAGGAACTGGTCGCCGCCAAGGACGCTCTGCAAGCATGACCCGCCCCCTCATCATCAGCGACTGCGACGAGGTGCTCCTCCACATGGTCGCGCCCTTCAAGACCTGGCTCGAGACCTCGCGGGGCGTTTCGTTCCGGCTCGAGGGCCACAACTTCGCCGAGGCGCTGCGCTGGCAGGAATCGGGCGAACTGCTCGCCCCGCCCGATGTCTGGCGGATGCTGCGGAGCTTCTTCGACACGCAGATGGATTCGCAAGCGCCGATCGCCGGCGCGGTCGAGGGGATCAACACCCTTGCCGAGAAGGCCGACGTGGTGATCCTCACCAACCTCGTCGACCACCACCGCGACGCGCGCGCCGAGCAGCTCGCCAAGGTCGGGATCAACGCCCGGGTGTTCACCAACCAGGGCCCCAAGGGCCCGGCTCTCAAGGCGATCATCGAGGAATATGCCCCCACCAAGGCGCTGTTCATCGACGACCTCGCCCAGCACCATGCCTCGGTCGCCGAAATCCTTCCCGACGTGACCCGGCTCCACCTGTGCGGCGAGCCGATGATCGCCCACGCCATCGATTGCGCCCACAAGGCCGGCCACGCCCATTCGCGGATCGACCGCTGGGACGAGGCGCTGCCGTGGCTGCTTGCCCAACTGGAGGACTGAGAGAATGACCGTCGCTGCCCGTCTCGCCGAACTCGGCATCACCCTGCCCAAGGCCGCCGCGCCCGTCGCGAGCTACGTGCCCGTCGTGGTGCATGGCGGCTTCGCCCATGTCTCGGGCCAGCTCCCCTTCGTCGACGGCCAGGTGGTCAAGGGACGGCTCGGGGACGACGTCTCGGTCGAGGCGGGACAGGCGGCGGCGCGGGCCTGCGGGCTGATGATCGTCGCACAACTGGAAGCGGCGGGCCTGCTCGAGAAGGTCGAGCGGATCGTCAAGCTCGGCGCATTCATCAACTGCACGGCCGATTTCACCGACCAGCCCGAGGTCGCGAACGGCGCCTCGGACTTGATGGAGCAGGTGTTCGGTGACGCGGGCAAGCACGCGCGCGCCGCCGTCGGCGTCCCCGCCCTGCCGCGCGGCGCGGCGGTCGAGGTCGATGCGGTGGTCGCCCTGAAGGCATGAGCGGACGCGAGGTGCCCGGCTGGCTGACGCAGTGGGAATTCGCCCACCGGGGGCTGCATCGCGACGGCGTGCCCGAGAACTCGCTCGCCGCCGCCGAGGGCGCGATCGTGCGGGGGATGGGGATCGAGTGCGACATCCAGATGAGCGCCGACGGGGTGCCGCTGGTGTTCCACGACTGGGACCTGCCGCGGCTGACCGGAACGCAAGGCAGGGTCGGTGCGCAGAGTGCCGAGGCGCTGGCGGCGCTGCACCTGCTCGGTACGGACCAGCACCCGCCGCGGCTGGCCGAGTTCCTCGCAGCCATCGCCGGAAGGGTGCCGCTGCTGATTGAGGTGAAGTCGCTCCCCGGCTACGACGTGGTCCGCTCCTGCCGCGCCGTCGCCGCCGCGCTCGAAGAATATGAGGGCGCCGTTGCGGTTATGAGCTTCGACCCGCGCGTGCCGGAATGGTTCGCGGCCAACGCCTCGCACACTGCCCGCGGGCTGGTCGGCACCGATAGCCACGAGAACGGCTTCGAGGGTGCGTGGCGCAGGCCCGAGGTGCTCGCCGCCGCGCAGCCCGACTTCCTCGCCATCGACGTGCGCGACCTCGGCTTTCCCGAGGCCGCCGCATGGCGCGCAGGGTGCAGGCCGCTGCTCACCTGGACCGTCCGCTCGCCCGAGACCCGCGCGGCGGGCCTCGCCCATGCCGACGCGCTGATTGCGGAAGGAGATGGCCTCGCGTGAGTGACCGCGAGCTTACCGTCCGCATCGCCGCCTCGGTCGGCGCCTTCGACGCGGACGCGTGGAACGCGCTCGGCGGAAACGACAATCCCTTCGTCTCCCATGAATTCCTCACCGCGATGGAGGACTCCGGCAGCGTCGGCCCCGGCACCGGCTGGGAGCCTGCGCCGATCGCGATCACCGATGCGCAGGGGAAGCTGCTCGGCGCGCTGCCCGCCTATGCCAAGGGGCACTCGCAGGGCGAATATGTCTTCGACCACGCATGGGCCGATGCCTGGCACCGCGCCGGCGGGCGCTACTACCCCAAGCTCCAGGTCGCCGCGCCCTTCACCCCGGCGACCGGCCCGCGGCTGCTGCTCTCCGACGAGGCCCTCGCGCCGCACCTCCTCAAGGGTGCCGAGGCGGTGTGCCTCCAGAACAAGCTGTCCTCGGCCCATGCGACCTTCATCGACCCCGCGCAGCTCCCGCTGTTCGAGGCCGGCGGCTGGATGCCGCGCGCCGACATCCAGTTCCACTGGTTCAACCGCGACTATGCGAGCTTCGAGGACTTCCTCGGCGCGCTGTCGTCGCGCAAGCGCAAGGACCTCAGGAAGGAGCGCGCGGCGGCCACCCAGGGCCTGACGATCCGGCACCTCACCGGCGCGGAGATCCGCGAGGCGCACTGGGACGCCTTCTGGGTGTTCTACCAGGACACCGGCGCGCGCAAATGGGGGAGCCCCTACCTCACCCGCGAGGCGTTCAGCCTGCTGGGCGAGCGGATGGGCGAGCGGATCGTGCTGATCCTCGCCTATGACGGCGCGGAGCCGATCGCGGGGGCGCTGAACTTCGTCGGGAAGGATGCGCTCTACGGGCGCTATTGGGGCTGCACGCGCGAGGTCCGCTTCCTGCATTTCGAGCTGTGCTACTACCAGGCGATCGACATCGCGATCGCACGCGGGCTCGCGCGGGTCGAGGCCGGGGCGCAGGGCGGGCACAAGCTCGCCCGCGGCTACGAGCCGGTGCAGACCTGGTCGGCGCACTGGATTGCCGATCCGGGGTTTCGCGCGGCGGTGGCGGACTTCCTCGAGCGCGAGCGCGCCGGGGTGGCGAGCGACCAGCTCTACCTCGGCAGCCGCACGCCGTTCCGGAAAGGCGATTAGGCGGCGCGCAGCCGGCCCTCGGCGAGCCACTGGCGGGCGCGGCGCTGGGCCTCGGCGATCTCGCGCGCGGTCATCTCCTCGGCGATGTCGGCGCGGCAATGCGCGGCTTCCTCGTGGCCGCGCGCGGCGGCGAGGTTGAACCACTTGTGCGCCTCGATGAGGTCGCAGGGCGCGCCGTTGCTACCGGTCGAGAAAGCCACCCCCAGGTCGAAGCAGGCCCCCGCCTGTCCCCGTCCAGCCTCGGCCAGCCAGGCGCCAAGCAGGCTTTCCTCCGGTGTTTCACGTGAAACATTCACCGATGTCGCATTGAGCGCGATGATGGTCATTGGTCTTCCCCCGATCTGTCCGGTCGCCCCCTCGGGCGCCCCTCCATGACCCGAGAAGTGCGGCATTCATGGTCAATAATTGGTTAACGCGATTAACGCCTGCGCGATTGTCCCCGGCGCTTCGCCAAAGCTGCTTGTGCGCCTCAGGGGGCTTGCCTATAGGCGGCGCGTTGCTTTCCGCTTGCTGGGACCAAGTGAGCCAATGAAAAGATTCAGGCGTCAGGACGCGATGGTCTGCCCGGCAACTCATGGGATGAGAGCTTGATGCCAACCACCGCGTCTGACGACATTGATATTCTCGAGAAAGCCAAGCGCCTCCTCGCGCCGGACTACGTGCCGAGCGACGACGAGGAGTACATGAGCGAGCGCCAGCAGGCCTATTTCCGGATGCTGCTGATCGAGTGGAAGCGCTCGATTCACTCGGCCGCGGGGCAGACCCTCCAGTCGCTCCAGGACGGGCCGATCCGCGAGGCGGACCTCACCGACCGCGCCTCGAGCGAGACCGACTGGGGCATCGAACTGCGCACCCGCGACCGCCAGCGCAAGCTCGTTGCCAAGATCGACGCCGCGCTGCGCCGCATCGATTCGGGCGAATACGGCTATTGCGAGGTGACCGGCGACCCGATCGGCCTGCGGCGCCTGATCGCCCGCCCGGTCGCCACCATGACCGTCGAGGCGCAGGAAGCCCACGAGCGCCGCGAGAAGGTCTCGCGGGACGATTGAGCGTAACCGCCGCGCGGGAAACCGTGCCGCGGCGGGACAGTTTGCAACAAGCAGGCTCTTCGGGCCACGCGCTTAACCGCTTGTTTACCGCGATGAAGCATCGTTCCCGCGCATGCCGGCACCTGCCTCCGGCATGAGTGGGGCAAACATCCAGTTCGGCTCGAGGAGACGATCGGCGCATGACGGGGGTTGAAACACGCAGCGTCGCGCGCGACAGCCTGTTTCTGCTGGCTGACATCCGCATCGAACAGGGCGCGGAGGTTCATCGCGTCCGGGTCCGCAATCTCTCCGACGGCGGCATGATGGGCGAGGGCCCGCTGCGCGTGCAACGCGGGCACCGCGTCGCGGTCGAGCTGCGCCACATCGGCAGCGTCGGCGGCACCGTCGCCTGGGTGCAGGACAACCGCTTCGGCGTCGCCTTCGACGAGGAAATCGATTCACAGAAGGCGCGCCGCCCGCTCCAGACCTCGGACGACCCAACCTCTGCGCTCATCGTGCCTTCCCGCGCCCACCGCGCCCCGCCTCCGCCGCATCCGAGCCAGCTCCGCAAGATCTGATCTTCCCCGACGCGCTCCACGACAAGCTGACCTGCGCCGCGCGACCTGCTAGGGCTCGTGGCCGATGCGATTCTGGCTGCTCCTGCTCGCTGTCCCGGCCCTTGCGTCCTGCGGCGCCTCGGATGCCGACGGGCCGGTCGACGTCGCGGTGATCGGCGCGCCCGACAGTCTCCTCCAGCAGGGCGTGCGCCTCGCCCCCCCGGCCCAGCAAATCCGCGCCGCGACCCGCGAAGGGCTCGTCGCGCTCGACCAGGCGGGGCAGGTCGTGCCCGCCCTCGCCGAGCGCTGGATCGTCACCGACGACGGGCTGAGCTACATTTTCCGCCTGCGCGACACCACCTGGCCGGGCGGCGGGGAGATCACCGCTAACGACGTCCGCCAGCAGCTGCGCGACGCGATCGGCCGGGTGCGCGGCACATCGCTCGGGCTCGACCTCGCCGCGGTGCGCGACATCCGGGCGATGACCGGACGGGTGGTCGAGGTGCGGCTCACCGCGCCGATGCCCGATCTCCTGCGCCTGCTCGCCCAGCCCGAACTCGGGTTCGCCAAGGCTGGCCGCGGCACCGGGCCGATGACGCTGGCGCGCGGGAAGGGCAAGGATCGTGGCATCCTGCGCCTCACCGCGCTCCCGCCGGAAGCCCGCGGACTGCCGGCGCGCGAGGACTGGGAGGAGCTCGCCCGTCCCGTCGCGGTGCGCGCCGCACCGGTCGGCGAGGCGGTCGCCGCCTTCTCGCGCGGGGACGTCGACCTGGTGCTCGGCGGAACGCTCGTGGACTTCCCGCAGGCCGAGGCCGGTCCGCTGTCGCGCGGAACGATCCAGGTCGATCCGGCTATCGGCCTGCTCGGCCTCGCCGTGCGCCGCGAGACCGGCCTGCTCGCCGACCCGGCGCGGCGCGAGGCGCTGTCGATGGCGATCGACCGGGGCGCGCTGATCGGCAGCTTCGGGATCAGCGGCTGGCGCGAGAGCACCTGGATCGTCCCGCCCCAGGCCTACCCCGAACCTCCCTACGCTGCGGACCGCTGGAACGGCGCCTCGCTCGCCGAACGCCGCGCGGTCGCTGCCGGGCGCATCCGTGCCTGGGCCGGGCCGGGTCGCGAGGCGATCGTCACGCTCGCCCTTCCCGACGGCCCGGGGAGCGACCTCCTGCTCGAGCGGCTCGCCGAGGACTGGGGCGCGATCGGCGTCGGCGTGCGGCGCGCGCGGCGCGGCGAAGCGGCCGATCTCGAGCTGCGCGACACGCTCGCCCGCTACGGCTCGCCGCTGTGGTATCTCAACCAGTTCAACTGCACCCTCGGGCAAGGGCTGTGCGACCCGGCGGCCGACAAGCTGGTGCGGTGGTCGCTGACCGAGCGCGATCCGGCCACGCGCGAGCGGCTGCTGGTCGAGGCCCATGCCTCGCTGGTCGAGCGCGAGGTCTACATCCCCCTCGGCGCTCCCGTGCGCTGGTCGCTGGTGCGGGCGTCGCTGCGCAACTACCTCGCGAACGGCTGGGCCTTCCACCCCTTGTTCCCGCTCTCCCAGCCCACCACATGAGGCCCATGGACACGACCAATTCGCGCCGCGCCCGTCCCCTGGGCCTCACCGTGCCGACCGGCACCGACGCCGTTTCGGTGCGCGCGCGGGTGACCGCGATGGAGAAGCTGCTCGAGCGCAGTTTCACCATTCCCGGCTTGGGCGTGCCCGTCGGTCTCGACGCGCTGGTCGGCCTCGTGCCGGTGCTGGGCGAGGTCGTCACCGCAGCGATGGGCGCCTACATCGTCTGGGAGGCGAGGAACCTCGGCCTGCCGAAATGGAAGCTCGCGCGGATGGGGGCGAACGTGCTGTTCGACACCGCGATCGGCGCGATCCCGCTGGTGGGCGACGCCGCGGACCTGCTGTTCCGCTCGAACTCGCGGAACCTCGGGATCCTGCTCCGCCATCTCGACAAGCACCACCCCGAGACACGGGTGATCGAGGGGTAGTTTCCTCGCGGGCTCGCGCGCGCTAGGGGCGGGACATGAGCGCCGATGTCACCTACGCGAGCTACCTCGATCTTGGCCGCATCCTCGCGGCCCAGCATCCCGCCTCGGATGCCCATGACGAGCTGCTCTTCATCATCGTCCACCAGGCGAGCGAGCTGTGGCTCAAGCTGTGCCTCCACGAGCTGACCGGCGCGCGCGAGTGCATCGAGGCCGACGACCTGCGCCCGGCCTTCAAGATGCTCGCGCGGGTGGCGCGGGCGCAGCAGCAGCTGATCCAGAGCTGGGACGTGCTCAGCACCATGACCCCGCACGACTACTCGGCGATCCGCCCGCACCTCGGCCCCTCGAGCGGGTTCCAGTCGGCGCAGTACCGGATGATGGAATTCATGCTCGGCGGGCGCGACAGGAAGCATGTTCGCCTACACAAGTCCAACGCCGACTGGGCCGGGCGGCTCGAGGCGGAAGCGGGGCGGGCGAGCCTCTACGACGCCGCGATCCGGCTGCTCGCGCGGCGTGGATTCGCGATCGATGCGGGCGTGCTGGAGCGCGATCTGACCGCGCCCTACGCCCCCGACGCCAGCGTCGAGGCGGCGTGGGCGGCGATCTACCGCGACCCGCAGAGCCACTGGGACCTGTATGAATTCGCCGAGAAACTCGTCGATCTCGAATACCATTTCCAACGCTGGCGCTTCGGGCACCTCAAGACCGTGGAGCGGATCATCGGCTTCAAGCGGGGCACCGGGGGGACCGCCGGGGTGCCCTATCTCGAAGGCGTCCTGAAGCAGGCCTTCTTCCCCGAGCTCCTCAGCGTGAGGACCGCGATATGACCCCCGACCAACGCGCCGCCGAGTTCGACGCTGCCGATCCGCTGGCGGGGTATCGCGAGCGCTTCATCTTGCCCGAAAACGTCATCTATCTGGACGGAAACTCACTCGGAGCCCTGCCTAGGGCCACCTTGGAGGGGGTGTCGAGGGAGCTTCGGGAGGCTTGGGGCGGGGGTCTGATCCGCTCGTGGAACGATGCGGGCTGGTTCGAGGCGCCCGCCCGGGTCGGTGCCAAGATCGCACCTCTGATCGGGGCTGCCCCCCACGAGGTGATCGCCTGCGATTCGACCAGCGTGAACCTCTTCAAGCTGATCGCCGCGGCCCTCGCCATGCGTCCAGGCCGCAAGGTGGTGCTGTCGGAGCCCGGCAACTTCCCGACCGACCTCTACATGATCGCAGGACTCGAGGCACAGGGGCTTGCGGAGCGCCGGCTGGCGGAGCGCGAGCGGCTGGCCGAGGCGCTGGACGGCGAGGTTGCGCTGCTGCTGCTCACCCATGTCCACTTCAAGACCGGTGCGCTGCACGACATGGCTGCGCTGACCCGCGCGGCGCACGAGGCGGGGGCACTGGTGCTGTGGGACCTGTCGCACTCGACCGGGGCGCTGCCGGTCGACCTGAATGCGGCGGGCGCGGATTTCGCGGTTGGCTGCGGCTACAAGTACCTGTGCGGCGGGCCCGGCGCCCCGGCGTTCGCCTTCGTCGCCGAGCGGCACCAAGCAGACCTCCAGCAGCCGCTCACCGGCTGGTTCGGCCACGCCGCGCCTTTCGCCTTCTCCGACGACTACGAGGGCGCGCCGGGCATCGCGCGGATGCAGTGCGGCACTCCGCCGGTGCTCGGGCTGGCCGCGCTGGAAATCGGGGTCGACCTGATCGCCGAAATCGGCGTCGGGCGGCTCTACGAGAAGTCGCAGGCGCTCTCGAGCTTCTTCCTCGATTGCCTGAAGGCCCACGGCGTGGACCTCGAGCTGGTCAGCCCCGCGCGGAGCGACGAGCGGGGGAGCCAACTGTCGTTCCGCCACCCGGAGGCCTACGCGATCTGCCAGGCGCTGATCGCGCGGGGCGTGATCGGCGACTTCCGCGCGCCCGACGTGCTGCGGCTGGGCTTCGCGCCCGCCTATCTCAGCTTCGCCGACATGGCCGCCGCCGCCCGCCACCTCGCCGAGGTGCTGGCGACCGGCGAATGGCAGGCCGCCGAGTTCAACCGGCGCGCTGCCGTGACCTAGCCGACCGTTCTTTCCGCCTTGTCCTTCTCGTTGGTGCCCTTGATCATCGCGCGCATCTGCTCCCACTCGGCATCGCCTAATGCGTGGAGCATCGGGTAGAAGGTCCCGCCGGTCGCCTGGAAGCCCGCGCCGTCGATGGCGATGGTCTGCCCGTTCACATATTCTGCGCCCGGCCCCATCAGGAACACGGCGAGATTGGCGAGCTCGTGCATCTCGCCCGCGCGGCCCAGCGGGTTCATGGAATTGTTCGAATTGCCGCCCGATCCGCCCGGATTGAGCCGCGCGCTCATGCCCTTGGTCGGGAAGAGGCCCGGGGCAATGGCGTTGAACCTCAGCCCATAGCGGCCCCATTCGGTGGCGAGGCTCTGGGTCATGGCGTTGATCGCGGTCTTGCTCATCGCGCTCGGCACCACGAAGGCGCTGCCCGACCACACCCAGGTGGTGAGGATCGAGAGGAAGCTCGCGCGCTTCTTCTCGGCGATCAACCGCTTGCCGATGTCGAGCGTCACGTAGAAGGTGCCGCGCATGACGATGTCGGCGATGGCGTTGAAACCGTTGACCGAGAGGTCCTCGGTGCGGCTGATGAAGTTGCCGGCAGCGTTGTTGACCACGCCGGTGAGCGCCCCGCCGTCGGCCCAGATCGCGTCGACCATCGCGTGGATTGCGTCGGCGTCACGAATGTCGCAGGCCATCCCGACGATCTTCCCGCCGTGCAGCTTCGTCAGCTCCTCGGCGGTCTCGTCGAGCTTCCCCTGGCGGCGGCCGCAGATGTAGACGGTCGCGCCGAGCTTCAGGAAGGCCTCCGCCATCTCGCGCCCGAGCCCGGTGCCGCCGCCGGTGACAAGAATGCGCTCGCCCGCCATCAGGCCCTCGCGGAACATCAGCTTCGATACGTCCATTGTGTGCGTCCTCTCCTCTCGTCATTGCGAGCGGAGCGAAGCAATCCATGGACTGCCCTTCCGCCCCGCTCGCAACGTCAGTCCATGGATTGCCGCGCCGCCTCACGGCGGCTCGCAATGACGAAGTGGCCGGGCCTCAAAGCCCCAGCACGGTCTTCGCGATGATGTTCTTCTGCACCTCGTCCGAGCCGCCGAAGATCGTCGCCGCGCGGTTGTTGAGGTAGCGGCCCATCGCGGTCTGGGCATATTCGCTGCCGACCGGCTCGGGCGCCTCGTTGCCGTAGAGCGGGCGCTCGAGCGGCAGTTGCAGCGCGTCGGGGCCGAGCAGTTCGAGCCGCAGCGTATCGACCTGCTGGCCGATGTTCGAGCTCAGCAGCTTGACCAGCGAGGTCTGCGGCCCCGGCGCGTGGCCCTTGGCGAGCTCGGCGAGGATGCGCAGCTCGGTCACTTCCAGCGCCTCGGCCTCGAGTCGCACGCGGGCGAGCCGGTCGCGGAAGCGCGGGTCATGCGCGATCGCGCCGTTGACGCCCGAGGGCTGGGTCCGGGCGAGCTGCTCGAGGCGGTCGATCGACTGGAGCAGGCGCGGGGCGAAGCACGATCCGCCGCGCTCGTTCTCGAGCAGGAACTTGGCGATGCTCCAGCCCTGGCCTTCCTCGCCGATGCGGTTCGCGACGGGCGTGCGCGCCTCGGTGAAGAACACCGCGTTGACCTCGTGGTCGCCCGACATCGAGACGATCGGGGTCACCTCGACCCCGGGTTGGTCCATCGGCACGAGCAGGAAGCTGATCCCCTGCTGCTTCTTGACGCTGGCGTCGGTGCGGACGAGCGCGAAGATCCAGTTGGCGTGGTGCGCGTGGGTGGTCCAGATCTTGGAGCCGTTGATGACGTATTCGTCGCCCTCCAGCCGCGCGCTCGTCTTCAGCGAGGCGAGGTCCGAGCCGCTCCCCGGCTCGGAATAGCCCTGGCACCAGTAATCGTCGCCCGAGAGGATGCCGGGCAGGAAGCGGGCCTTCTGCTCGGGCGTGCCGAAGGCGCAGATCACCGGGCCGACGAGCCTGAGGCCGAGGATCGCGAGCGCGGGCGCGCCGGCCAGCGCGCATTCCTTCTCGAAGATGAACTTCTGCGTCGGGGTCCAGCCCGTGCCGCCGTCCTCCTTCGGCCAGTGGGGGGCGACCCAGCCCTTCCGGTAGAGGATGCGGTGCCACTCCATGCCGATATCGGGCTCGACGAACACGCCCGGGGTCCGGCGCGCGCCGTCGCGCAGCCGCTCGGGCAGGTTGTCCTTGAGGAACGCGCGCACTTCCTCGCGGAAGGCGATGTCCTCAGGGGAGAAGTCCATGTCCATTTCGTGTCAGTCCCAGTTGCGATCCCTTGCGGTACGGCCGTCCGACCGCCCCGGCTTCAATCCCCGTCCCGCGTTTCGTCTCTTTGGGCCCATGCGATCGTCCGCCGCAGCAGGTCGTAGTAGACGTCGTAGTTCCAGGCGCACATTTCCTTGTGCGGGTAGAAGTCGGCCATGCCCGGGAGGTCGTAGTGCCCGCGGCAATGGCCCAGGGCATTGTATACGATCCGGCCCGCGCCGATGTCCCTCGTATAAACGATAGGCACGGTGGTCTTGTCCCACTGCGCGTCGACGAAGCCGGTCGCCTCGCCTTCGAAGGTGGTCTGCATGAGAGTGTCGATGGGGGCGGTGGTCCTGGAGAGGTAGAGCTCGTCCACCACCTCGAAGTCGGCGATCCCGCGCGTCAGCTCGTGGTCCTTGTTGACCACCTCGACCGGGAACTTGCCGATCGGCGGGTGCGCCTTGAACTGGGTGCCGAGCATCTCCATCACGTCGGGCCGGGTCTCGGGGGCATCGACGAGGCCCTCGGCGGTGAACACGAGGATCGAGTTGGTGCCGTGGAGCGCCATCCACTTGCCGCCCTTGTCGAGCCAGGCCTTGAGCTGCGCGGCCTGTTCCTCGGTCGGCATCAGATCGCAGGTGTAGGTGATGAGGAAGCGGCACGCCTCGAGCCGCTCGAGCCCCGAATAGTCGCAGGCGACCGTGGTGCGGATGTGCGGGTGCTCGGCGAGGAGCTTGAGGATCTCGAGCCGGGGGTAGTCGATGTCGTGATACTTGCCCGCGGCGATGAAGTGCGCGTCGATACGGGTGGCGGGTTGTTCGGCCATTGTGTCCTAGCTCCTGATCGACCCGCCGCCGTCGACGGTGAGGTCGCAGCCGGTGGTGAAACTCGCCTCGTCGCTGGCGAGGAAGACGACGGCGCGCGCCACTTCCTCGGGCTCGCCGATGCGGTTCATCGGGTGGGTGGCGGCGAACTGGGTCTCGATCGCCTCGGGGTCGGCAGCGCCGGAGAACTTGTAGCGCTCGTACATCGGCGTGCGGATCGCGCCGGGGTGGACCATGTTGACGCGGATCGGCAGGCCGCGCTCGGCGAGGTCGAGAGCCACCGATTGCGTGAGGCCCCTGAGGCCCGTCTTGGAGGCCGAGTAAGCGGCGACGAAAGCAGCCGGGCGCAGCGCGATCATCGAGCCGATGTTGACGATCGCGCAGGGCTCGCCGCTCGCCTCCATCGCGGGGATCGCGGCGCGCATGCCGTAGAAGGGGCCGTGGAGATTGATGTCGATGGTCCGCTCCCAGACGTCGAGCGCACCTTCGGGGACGTTGCCCGGCTCGGAGATACCGGCGATGTTGCACAGCACGGTGAGCTTGCCGAACTTCGCCTGCGTTGCTGCGACGGCGGCCTCCCACTGCGCGAGGTCGCGCACGTCGAGCGGCGTCGCCGCCGCGCGCTCGCCCAGTTCGGCGGCGAGGGCCTGCGCCTTCTCGAGCTGCACATCGCCGAGCATCACGCTGCCGCCCTCGGCGACGATCAGCCGCGCGACCGCCGCCCCGATCCCCTCCGCGCCGCCCGAGACGAGCGCGACCTTGCCCTGCATCCGGCTCATTCGCGCTCCAGAATCGCGACGCCGGAGAGGCCCGGGGCGCCATAGACGTGTGAGTAGCCGAAGCGCGGGCGCCCGGGCACCTGCCGCTCACCCGCGCGGCCGCGCAGCTGGGTGACGTTTTCATAGACCTGTCTGAGGCCCGAGGCGCCGATCGGCTCCCCGCAGGCGAGGCAGCCGCCGTCGGTGTTGACGGGGAGCTTGCCGCCGTGGATCTCGGTCCAGCCGTTCGCCAGCCATTCCTCCTGCTCGCCGTCCTTGCAGAAGCCGTTCTCGGCCATGTGCATGATCTCGGCGCCGCTCTCGGTGTCCTGGAGCTGGGCGACCGAGATGTCCTCCGGGCCGACCCCCGCCTTCTCGAAGGCGGCCTGGCTGGCGAGCACGGTGGGCTTGCCGCCCTCCTCGATGCTGACCCCGGCCTGGAACACCTCGAAGGAGTTCGGCGGCCGGGTCTTCACCGCCACGGCACGGATCTTGACCCCGTCGGCGCCCAGCTCGCGCACCTTCTTCTCGCTCGCGAGGATCAGCGCCACCGCGCCCTCTGCGGGCGAGCAGAACATGTACTTGGTGAGCGGGTCGTTGATCATCGGCGCGTTCATGATCGTCTCGAGATCGACCGGGCTGCGACGCCAGGCGTGGGGTGTGATCGTGCCGTTGCGGAACGCCTTCTCCGCCACCCGGCCGAGCGTCGTGCGGCTGATGCCGTGCAATTGCATGTAGCGCTGGATCTTGAGCGCGAAGAACTGCGTGGTCAGCATCATCCCCGTCTGGCCGTACCATTCGGGGAGGCCATAGTCCGACGGCTTGGCGTTGAAGGCGCCTCTCGGATGCTTGTCGAAGCCGACCGCGAGCGCGAGGTCGTACATCCCGCTCGCGATCGCCTGCTGCGAGGCGGCGAGCGCGCTGCCGCCCGTGGCGCAGCCGTTCGCCACGTTGGTGAAGGGGAGGCTGGTCAGCCCGAGCTCGTTGACCATGATGTCGGCATTGCCCGCCGCTGCCGAGCCGCCATAGGCGCACTCGACGTCGGCCCAATCGAGCCCCGCGTCCTTCAGCGCCTCGCGCACGGCGTAGACGCCCTGCTCGCGGCCCGTGCGGCTGTCGGTGCGGCCGAAGGGGTGGATCCCGGCGCCGATGATGTAGACGTTCTCGCTCATGCGGCCTCACTCCTGGCTTGGGCGACGGGACGGAAGGCGAAGGTGTCGTAGCGCGCGTTGAACGGCACGATGCAGAATTCGAGCTCCATGCCGAGATAAAGGTCCTCGAGCCGCGCGCCCTCGATCCGGCTCTCGACGATCACCTCGCCGGGCAGCTCGACATAGCCGAGGAGATAGGGGCGGAAGTCGGGCGGGCCTTCGCCGGGTCCGGAGCCCGGGCCCTCGTAGGGTTCCTTAGGGAGGAAGCCTTGGCTCGTCCACGACCACAGCGTGCCGCGGCGCGAGAGCCTGTAGGGCTCGACGCCCTCGGCCGCATCGCCCGTCGGCATCGGGAAGACGATTTCGCCCGAGGGCAGGCGTCCGCCCATCAGGTGCGGCTCGGGGCCGTCGCTCCACAGGTTGGGGTCGATCTTTTCGCCCATCTTTCAATCCCTCCGGCGCGGCGGATCAGGCCGCCAGCGCATATTCCGCAAGCACGGTGTCGACGTCGCCGAACAGGCGGGCGAGCACCATCACGCGCTTCATCGCGTGTCCGATCGCGAGTTCGTCGGTGATCCCCATGCCGCCGTGCATCTGCACCGCCTCGCGGGCGATGGCATCGACATTGGCGGCGATGTAGGCCTTGGCCCCGGCGGCGGCGCGCTGCCAGCGCGCGGCGTCGCCCCGGTCGGTGAGCGCGGCGCGGTAGAGCATCGAGCGCGCCTGCTCCTCCTTGGCGTAGGCATCGACGAGCCGGTGCTGGAGCGCCTGAAAGCTGCCGATCGCCACGCCGAACTGCTCGCGCTCCTTCACATAGGCGAGCGTGTCGCCCAGCAGGCGCTGGCCGAGGCCGACCATCTCGGCGGCGGCATAGAGGCGCAGGTCCGCGGCGACCGCGGCGAGCCCCGAGCCGTCGAGCGCGAGCTTCCCGCTCGCCGGCGTGCGGGTCAGCCTGATCTCGCCCGCGATGCTCCCGTCGGCGAGGCGGTAGGCGCGCACTTCGAGCCCGGGGGCATCCTTCGGCACGAGGAAGCAGGCGGTCTCCCCGCCAAGGTCGGCGGTGACGATGAACAGGTCGGCGAGGAGCGCGCCCATCACCATGGTCTTCTCGCCGGCGAGGGTGAAGGAGCCGCCGTTCTCCTCGGCCTTCATGCCCTTGGCCTTGAGGCTGTAGCGCTGGCCCCGCTCGGTCCAGGCGAGGGTGGCGATGGTCGTGCCCGCGAGCACGCCTTCGAGCACTTCCCTGGCGCCGCCGCGTTCGAGCAGCAGCGCGGGCAGGATGCCGTGTTCGAGCAGCGGGTCGGGCGCATTGGCCTTGCCGATCGCCTCGGCGATCAGCGCAAGATCGAGCGCCGAGCCGCCCATCCCGCCCGCCCCCTCGCTCGCGGCGAGGGCGATCAGGCCCATCTCGGCCAGCTGCTGCCACCGCGCGCGGTCATAGCCCGTGGGCGAGAGGCGCAGCTTGCGGCGCGCCTCGACGTCGATCGGCGCGGCGAAGCGCTCCACCGAGAACACGAACATCTGCTGTTCTTCGGAAAGGTCGAAGTTCATGGATCAGGCTTTCCGGGTGCCGGCGCGCGTGAACGTGATCGGCAGGTGCGTCACGCCGCGCAGCAGGATGTTGGGAAGGATGCGGATCGCGTTCTCGTCGGCGACCGCGAAGTTGTCGAGCCGTTCGAGCAGCTCGTCGAAGGCGACCACCATCTCCTTGCGCGAGAGCATGTTGCCCACGCACATGTGCGGCCCCTTGCCGAAGGAGAGGTGGGTGCGCGCGTTGGTGCGCTCGATGTCGAACCTGTCGGGATCGGGGAACTTCTTGGGATCGCGGTTGGCCGCGGCATAGCGCAGCTGCACCACGCTGCCGGCCGGGATCGCCATGCCGCCCAGCTCGGTGTCCTGCTTGACGATCCGCCACATCCCCGCGGTCGGGGTCTCGTAGCGCAGCGCTTCCTCGACGAGGTTGCCGAGCAGCTTGGGATCGCGCCCGCCCGCGGCCGCCTTGGCCTTTTCCATCTGGTCGGGGTTGCGGATCAGCTGGAGCAGGCCGCCCGCGAGGGTGGAGGTGGTGGTCTCGTTCCCCGCCACCATGAACTGCTGCATCAGCGACATGATCTCGGGGTCGGACAGCGGCGTCTCGCCCTCGACCCGCGCCTCGACAAGGTCGGTCAGCAGGTCGTTGCCGCCGTTCGCCCGGCGGTCGTCGATCAACCCCTTGATGTAGTGCTGGAACTCGACGAGGCTGCGCGCGCATTCAAGCTTTCGCTGGTGATCGACCATCTGGCTGAAGCGGTCGACCGCGGCGTCGGACCAGGCCTTCACCCGCTTGGGATCGTCCTCGAGCCCGATCTGCCCGGCGATCATCGCCACCGGGAGCGGCACGCCGAACTCCTCGACGAACTCGCACTCGCCGCGGTCGGCGAAGGCCTCGATCAGCTCGATCGACTTCTGGCGCATGTCCGCCTCGATCGCGTTCACCCGCGGGGCCGAGAAGGCGAGGTTGACGAGCTTGCGGTTGCGGGTGTGGACCGGGTGGTCGGCGGTGAGCAGTGTCGGAAGGTCCGGCCAGCCCTCGGCGAGGATCGCCTGGATGTCCTCGTCCGCCTCGCGGCCCATCAGCGCGGTGAAATCGTTCGAGAACACCTCGGGCTTGCCCGCCGCCTCGCTGCACAGGTCGTAGGAATAGACGACCCAGGTGTTCATCCCTTCCAGATGCTCGATGGCGATCCCCGCCGCGTGCACCGCGCGGTAGTGGTCGAAGGGATCGATCAGTGTTTCAGGCGCGAACACATTGCCTTGAGGCTTGTTCATTTGCGACGGCTCCGGACCCTTGGAAATCTCGGCCGGAGCCTAACCAAACCGCCGCCCCGCTTGCGATGCGCTAATGTGTTAGGGTTGCGGCGCGCGGCGCGTCAGCCGGCGAATTCGCGCTGGAATTCAAGCATGTCGAAATAGTCGCGCCAGCCGGTGATGCGCCCGTCGGCGCCGATGTCGAAGGTGCCCATCACCCGGATTGCGGCATGGCGGCCGTCCTTGAAGGTGAAGCCGTCGGTCCGCTCGGTGAGCACGGTGTTGCCGTTCGCCGCGATCGCGTGGACCTGCCAGTCGCATCCCGAGACATTGGCGAGGAAGCCCTCGACCATCGCGCGCATCGCCGCGGTGCCGCGGATCGGCTCCATGGGGATGTTGTGGTAGACGATGTCCTCGGCACACAGCGCGAGCATCGCCTCGATGTCGCAGGCGTTCCAGTGCCCGATGAACGCCTCGACGGTGGCTTGCGGGGTCATGCGGTGTCTCCTGCGATGTAGGCGAGCGCGTTGGCGAGCAGCCGCCGCACCTCGGGATTGGCATAGGTCACCGGGCTGTCGCCGAACTGGAGATAGACCAGCGGCGCGGTGCCGACCCGCTTCGCCCAAGCGACGAGGTTGCTCCCCGGCGGGTGGTCCCAGCCCTCGTTGGAGCAGAGCGTCCCCGATATGCCGAGCGCGGCCGAGTAGAAGTGCTCCCGGTCGAAGCTGTAGTCCGAGCGGACCAGCGGCTCGACCTCGTCTTCGAAGACCTGCGCGAGGTAGAGCTCGTCGGTGACGGTGAAGGTGGCGGGCACCCCGGCGGTGACCGGGTGATCCGCGACCACGCTGGCGGTGTACTCGACGTCGTGGCGATAACCGGAATCGAGCGTCGGCACCCCGCGCACCTCGCCCGGGGTGTAGAGGAACCGCCCGCCGAGCATGTCGTGCCACTCGGGCCAGTCCGCCCACCCGGCGAGCGCATGGTGCATCGCCACCGCGCCGCGCCCGCTTGCGAAGCGTTCGACGATGGCGCGCCGGAAGGCTTCCGACGGCGGGCGCGAGGTCACCCACTTGTCGGCGAAGCTGTAGCCGCCCATGTCGTAGAACAGCACCGCGTCGGCCTCGAGCGCGCGGCCGTTCGCGACCGCCTCCTCGGCCTCGGGGTGCATCAGGTGGGTGATGTCCCACTCGCCCAGCGAAGCGAGCAGCGCGGCGAAGGCGGGGCGGTCGTAGGCGTGGCCGCCCGACAGGACGAGGAGATCGCGGGCCATGCGCGTCAGGCGATCTTGAGGATCATCTTGCCGTCATTGGTGCCCGCGAACAGCCGCATGAAGCTGTCGAAGGCGTTCTCCAGCCCCTCGTCGACGTGCTCGTCGATGGTCAGATTGCCCGCGGCGGCCCACTCCGCCATCTTCGCCGCGCCCTCGCCGAAGCGGGGGACGTAGTCGGCGACGAGCAGCCCCCGGATCTGCGCGCGCTTGACGATCAGCTGCCACAGGTTGCGGATGCCGCGCGGCGCGGTGTTGTACTCGCTGATGAGGCCGCACAGCCCCACGCGGGAATGGAGATTGAGGTTCATCAGCCCGGCATCGAGGATGATCCCGCCGACGTTCTCGAAGATCACGTCGACGCCGTCGGGGCAGGCCTCGGCGATGGCGGCGGTGAGCGCGGTTTCGCCCTTGCCGCGGTAGTCGATGGCCGCGTCGAAGCCGTACTTGTCGGTGAGGCGCGCGCATTTGGCGGGCCCCCCGGCGATGCCGACCGCGCGGCAGCCGTGAATCTTGGCGAGCTGGCCGACGAGGCTCCCGACCGCGCCGGCCGCGCCGGTGACCAGCACGGTCTCGCCGGGCTTGGGTTCGCACACCTCGAGGAAGCCGAAATAGGCGGTCATCCCGACCGCGCCGAAGATCGAAAGGTAGTTGGTGACGCTGGGCACCAGCGAGGGGTCGATCGGCTGGGTAAACCCGCCCGCCACGCCGATCGAATAGTCCTCGAGCGCGTTGAGGCCCATCACCCACTGGCCTTTCTCGAAGCCCTCGGCGCGGCTCTCCTCGACCACGCCGATGGTGCTGGCGCGCACCGGGTCGCCCAAGGGGATCGGGGGCATGTAGTTGCCTTCCGCATCCATCCACCCGCGCATCGCCGGATCGAGCGAGGCATAGTGGTTGCGGATCAGGAACTGCCCCTCGGCAAGCTCGGGCGTCGGCTCGGTGACGAGTTCGAAGTCCTCGCGCACCGGGGTGCCGTCGGGGCGGCGCTGGAGGAGGAAGCGGCGGTTGGTGGGCATTTGGATAATCTCCATTCCCGTTCGCCCTGAGCTTGTCGAAGGGCTGCACTTCCACTTGCGGCAAAGGAAGGACAGGGCTTCGCAAAGCTCAGCCCGAACGGCATTGAGGGGGTGAGAAGGTCAAGCCGGCTCCAGCTTCACCGGGATAGCGCTCTGGAGGCTCTGGCCGGTGATCGGATCGTAATCGACCACCTCGCTGACGAGCCGGTTGGTCGAGGCACCGCGCATGCGCACGTCGTCTTTCCCCGCATCGGCGTCGCCATAGGCGTGCGCCATCGAGACGATCCCGCGCCGCACCTTGTCGCTCGCCTTGACCACGCCGTGGATCGTGGCGTGGGGCGACGTGATCGCGACCAGCCCGCCTTCCTCCAACCCCAGCGCGGCGATGTCCTCGGGGTGGATGTAGGCGGGGTTGGTGGTCGTCTTGGCCTGCAGCTTCTTGAGCGGATGGCCGATCGAGTTGAACCGCGTCTTGGAACGCCGGGAGATGAGACGGAAGTCGAAGCCCTCGCGCGCCTTGCTGCCGGCTGCGTACTTGAGGATTTCGCTCGGCATCGCCCCCACCGCGAGGTCGAAACGGTGGAACTCGCTCTCGTCCACGGGCTCCACCAGCGGATGCTTTTCGGGATACATCACCGCCGCCCCGCCATTCGCGGCGCAATCGGCACGCACCTGGCTGGGGGGGACGAGGCAGCCGGCAACCGCGAGGTCGAGGAACTCCTGCTTGGTGGGCTTCCTGTCCATCGGCAGCGGCCCTCCGGCGAGGTTCATCGAAGTGCCGAGGTGATGCGCGAGCGTCCAGAACATCTCGTATTCGTCGATGCAGTCGCCCGGCGGCGCGACCACCGCCTCGGTGTACCGGGCATAGGGTTCCTCGTGCCACCATTCCGAAAGGCTGGTGATGTCCTCGCGCTCGAGACATTGCGAGGGGGCGAGGACCACATCGGCCCGCCGCGCGGAAGCGCTCATCCACGGGTCGATCTGCACGAACAGCTCGAGATCGTCGAGCGCGCGGGCCATCTTGAGCTGGTCGGGGAAGCCCACCACCGGATTGCCGCCGACCGAGATCAGCGCGCGCACCTGGCCCTCGCCGGGGGTGAGGATCTCGTCGGCGAGGACGTTGCAGGGCATTTCCCAGCCGAGATGCCCGAGCCCGCGGAAGCGCGACTTGGGCATCCCTTCCGCGCCGAACATCGGCACCGGCGGGCCGACCTGCGCGCGGCGCGCGGTCTGGTAGGGGCTGAACACGCCCGGGATCGCGGCCTTCTCGCCCTCCTGCTTGAAGCGCGCGCAAATCGTGTTGAGGCACACCACGAGGTATTCGGTGAGCGTCCCGTTCCCCGCCATTTCGGGGCCGGTGCCGGTGACCGCGCAGCCCTTGGTGCCGCCCGCGAACATCCGCGCGGCGGCGACGAGCTGCTCGGTCTCGAGCCCGGCGCGCGCCGCGGCGACCTCGGGCGGGAAGGCCTTCACCGCCTCGGCGAGCTTGTCGAACCCGTCGACATGGGCGGCGACGAAATTGCGGTCGTAGAGCCCCTCGGCGATGATGACATTCAGCATCCCCGCCAGCATCGCCGGGTCCTCGCCCGGCTTCACCGGGAGGTAAATGTCGGCGAGCCGCGCCACGTCGCTCTCGCGCGGGTCGGCGACGATCAGCTTCAGCCCCTCCATCTTCTTGTCGCGGATGCGGCGCGAGGGGCTGAACGGGGGCACGCCGCCGACCGGCGAATAGTGCGAGACGATCGGGTTGTTGCCGATGAAGAAGGCGACGTCGCTTTCCGAGAAGGTGTTCGGCCCCGCCATCCACTTGCCGTAGCGCGCCGTGGTGAAGACCTTGGCGGGCTGGTCGAGCGTCACCGAGGTGTAGAAGTTGCGGCTCCCCACTCCTTGCGCGAAGCTCAGCGAGGCGGCCATCGCGGCGGAGTTCTGGAAGCCCCCCGAGCCCATGAAAACCGCCACCGAATGGGGCCCGTGCTGGTCGATGATCCGCCGCAGCTCGCGCGCGACATGGGCGAGCGCCTCATCCATCGGCGTCGCGACGAACTCGCCCGCCGCGTTGCGCACGAGGCTGTGGTGGAGGCGGTTTTCGGAGTTGTGGCTGTCGGGCAGCTCGCGGCCCTTCATGCAGGTGTAGCCGCCATAGGCCGGATCATCGGAATCGCCGCGCACCTCGACGACCTTGCCGTCGAGCACGTCGACTTCCATCGCGCAATTGGCATGGCAGAAACGGCAGAAGGTCTTGCGAGTCTGAAAGCCCATCGTCTCTCTCCCCAATTGGCTCGGAGACTACCACAGGGGCAGGGCCGCTCGACTGACACTTTTGTCCGTGGAGGCGGCTGCGCCGCACCCGCAATAGGGCGGGAAACCAAGGAGATTGCCCGATGCCCACCACCACCCGCCAATGGCTCCTCAACGGACACCCGCGCGGCCGCGGGATCGAAATCGCAAACGACTTCAAGCTGGTGACCACCGAGCTGCCCGATCCCGCGCCCGGCCAGGTGCTGCTCAAGACCCACTATCTGGGCTTCGACCCGGCGCAGAAGGGCTGGATGGAGAACATTGCCGACTACGTCGCGCCGATGGCGATCGGCGACGTGATGCGCGGCAGCGGGATCGCCGAGGTGGTCGCCTCGAACGGCGGGCGTTTTGCGGTCGGCGACCTCGTGTTCGGCACCACCGGCTGGACCGAGTACCTCGTAACCGACGGCAAGGAACTCACCAAGGTCGAGACCGAGATTTCGCCCACCGCGGTGCTCTCGGTGCTCGGGACGACCGGCCTCACGGCCTATTGCGGCCTGTTCAAGGTCGGCAAGCCCGTCGCGGGCGACACCGTGCTGGTGAGCGGCGCGGCGGGGGCGACGGGGAGCATCGTCGGCCAGCTCGCCAAGATCGCCGGCTGCCGCGTGGTCGGCATCGCGGGCGGGCAGGACAAGTGTGACTGGCTGGTCAAGGAAGCGGGCTACGATGCTGCGATCGACTACAAGGCGGGCGACGTGAAGGCGCAGATCCGCGAGCTCTGCCCCAAGGGCGTCGACGTGATCTACGACAATGTCGGCGGCAAGATCCTCAACGACATGCTCGCCTGCATCGCCACCGGAGCGCGGGTGGTGATCTGCGGCGGGATCAGCCGCTACGAGACCGGGACGCTCCCCGCCGGCCCCGAGAACTACTTCAACCTCGTGTTTCGCCGCGGCACGATGGCGGGCTTCATCGTCCTCGACTGGGCGAGCGAGTTCCCCGGCATCCGCAAGCGGCTCGAGGGCTTCGTCAAGGACGGGCGCCTGAAATATCAGGAAGATATCCAGCACGGCTTCGAGAACGCCCCCGCGACGCTCCAGCGCCTGTTCACCGGGCAGAACCGGGGCAAGCAGATGCTGAAGCTTTGAGAGCCTGCGGCCCCACCCCCAGCCCCTCCCGCAAGCGGGAGGGGAGCGAGACTTGCCAGCTTGCTGGCTAGTCGCAGCGGGGTGGGTTCAGGTCCTCAGGCCGGTTGACGTTCATCAGCGTCCGGGAAAGCGCCACCCGGCGCGCCCCCACGTGGTCGGCGAAGCGGTAGAGCGAGCGCCCGCCGCCCGCCAGAAATGCCTCCAGGACCGGCCCTGCCGCCACCGGCCACAGCCCCACGACCGGCTGAGCCTCGACGATCGCGGCGCCCTCGCCTGCGAGGAGGCTGGCGATATCGTGAGGCAGATCAGGCACATCCACTCCGGCGGACAGGACCTCGGCGAAGCCCTGCGCGCCCGCGTGCCGGAGCGCCGCGGCGAGGCCGCCGAGCGGGCCGAGGCCGGGCTCGGGCCAGTCGGGGATGCACCTGAAGCCCGGCTCCTCGCGGCCGCACACCACGAGCCCCGCGCATTGCGCCCCGAGCGCCGTCGCCACCCGGTCGATCAGCCGCGCGCCCTCGTAACGCGCGTGGGCCTTGTCGCTGCCGAACCGCCGCGCCTGTCCGCCGGCGAGGATCGCGCCCAGAAGCCGGTGGGGTCGCCTAGTCAAAGGCCTCGGTCGCCTGGCCTTCGGCGTTGTAGACCGGCCCTTCGGCATCGACCCGGTACTTGCGGCTCACCGCAGCGGTGATCCCGAACCGGCCGATGTGATCTCGCATCCCCGTGTAGGCCGGGTCGCGGAAATGCGCGGCGAGCGCCTCCTCGCTTTCCCACTCCTCGAAGACGTTCACGCGGGCGGGGTTCATCGCGCAGGCGCTCCAGTCGTAGTGGATGCAGCCCTTCTCCGCGAGCGCCGCTTCGATGTGCGGGCGGGCGGTCCTGAGCGCCTCCTCGCGCTGGGCGGGGTCGAGGTCGATCTGCGCGGAGATCAGGATTTTGGCCATGTTTTCAGCCCTCCACCCCGAACTCGGCGACGATCCGGAAGCTGCGGCTGGTGAAGCGCCACTGGCCGTCCACCTTCGCCAGCTCGTCCTCGTAGAGGCCCCCGACATGGCGCGCCGTGCCGTCCTTCGGCTTCAGGATCTCCTGCGTCTGGACGCGCGATTTCGCCGAGTTTCCCGTGACTTCGATCATGCAGGGCACGCAGTGGAAGCTCACCGCCTCGAGCCCGCTCATCGCCCCCTTCCAGAAGGCGACGATCGCCTCCTTGCCCTTCGTTTGGTGGCCCATCAGGTCCCAGTCGGCATCCTCGGCCCAGACGCTCGCCCAGGTCTCGGGGTCGATCCGCACCACGCCATCGGCATAGGTGCCGTTCAGTTCCATGATCGCCACGCGATCCTCGAGGGGTCCTGTGAACATCGTCTCGCTCTCTCTCCCTGTGTTGGCTGCGGCTATCGGCCCCGAGGGCCGCGAACGACAATGCCCACTTTTGGGAAGGGTCGGCCCGCCCCCCTGCGTGGTAGTCGCGGGGCGGGAAGAGGAGAGAGATGATGGGACAGTTGGAAGGCAAGACGGCGGTCATTCTGGGGGCGGCCTCGGAGGGCAACATGGGCCAGACCATCGCCCGGCTGTTCGCCCGCGAAGGCGCGAGGGTCATGGTGGCGGGCCGCAAGGAGGCCCCGCTCGCCGCGCTGGCCGCTGAAATCGCTGGGGAATACACCTTGTGCGACATCACCAGCCGCGCCCATGTGAATGCCATGGCCGACAAGGCGGCGGCGACTTTCGGGCGGGTCGATATCGCCATCAACACCACCGGCTGGGGTCTGCTGGCGAGCCTCGAGGAGATCACCGAGGAGCAGCTCGACCAGATAGTCGCCTTGCAATTCAAGGGGGTGCACCACTTCCTCCAGGCCTTCGTGCGGGTCATGAGCCAGCAGCAGCCGACCGGGGGGTCGCTCATCTCGCTGTCCTCGGCGACCACCAAGGCGATCATCACCAACCACGCCGCCTATATCGGCACCAAGCGCGGCTCCGAGGCGCTGATCGAGTGCGTCGCCAATGATTACGGGCACCTAGGGATCAAGGCCAACACCGTCTCGCCCGCCTTCACCGACAGCCCGATGACCCACGAGAGCTTCCAGGTGCCGGGCCTCACCGACGCATTTCTCCCGCGTTATCCGATGGGTAGATTGAACACCGTGGACGACGTCGCCCATGCCTGCCTGTGGCTCTCGACCGACCAGGCCTATGTGACGGGGGCCAATATCCAGCCCAATGGCGGGCTCATCATGCGCGGCAATCCGCAGGCCCATGATGTCGCCGCGGCGGTCGGCGCGGCGATGGCGAAGTTGCAGGGGTGATCGCCGCCAAGGCCATGTTCCACGTGAAACACGTCCGCTGAGGTGGGTCTAGAGGGGGTCTGGAGGGGGTCTGACGGGGGTCTGGGGCGAGCCTGGCAGGGGTCTGGCACGAGCTGGCCCCCTGCTGGCCCGCGCTCAGTATTGCGCCGTCCCCCCGTCGACGCTGATCTGCTGGCCGGTGATCCCCCCGCCCGCCGCGCTCGCGAGCAGCACCGCGACCGCGGCGACCTCCTCGACCGTGTTCGGGCGCTTGATCGCGGCTTCCTGTGCAAAGAGGTCGATCATCTCCTCGAACTCGAGCCCCATCGCCTTGGCGGTCGCCGGGCCGTTGTTCCTGATGATGTCGGTGATGACGATCCCCGGGCAGATCGCGTTGACCGTCACGCCTGCCGCCCCCACCTCCCGCGCGAGGCTCTTGGTCATGCCGTTCACCGCGTGCTTGGCGGCGGAATAGGCGGTCAGCACGGGCTTTCCGTGCTTGCCCTCCATCGAGGAGATGTTGATGATCCGCCCGAAGCCTTTCCCGAGCATCGTCGGCAATGCGCGGCGCGAGGCCCAGAAGGTGGAATAGACGTTCCACTTCATTGCCTCGTCGAAGGCGTGGTCGGAGAGGTTGACGAGCGGCTGCAAGTCGCCCGCCCCGCCCGCATTGTTGACGAGGATGTCGAGCGTCCCGAAATGCTGGACAACCTTGTCGACGAAGCCCTCGAGATCGGGCTGGCTCATCACATCGCCCGCGACGAACAGCGCGTTCTCGCCCGCGCCGAGTTCCGCGAGCACCTTCGCGCCCTTTTCGGAATTGCGCGCGAAGAGCGCGACCTTGGCGCCCTCGGCGAGGAACGCCTCGGCGATCCCGCGCCCCATGCCCGCCGTGCCCCCGGTGATCGCGGCGACCTTGCCTGCCAGTTTCATGTGTTCCGTCCTCTCTCGTCATTGCGAGCGTAGCGAAGCAATCCATGGACCGAAGCGCGCAATCGCGGAGGGCGGGTCATGGATTGCCGCGTCGCCTGCGGCTCCTCGCAATGACGAATAGGGGGAACCAAGGGGCGAGGCACCTTGCCAAAATGACGGGTTGCCGCACCGCACTCGCAGGGCGTCTAACCCGCGCATGGGAGAGGCGGACGTCATAATCCTGGGAACGGGCGCGGCCGGCATGGCCGCCGCGCTCGCGGCGCACGAGGCGGGCGCGCGCGTGGCGCTGGTCGAGCGGGGGAGCCGCGTCGGCGGCACCTCGGCGATCTCGGGCGGGGTGATCTGGGTCGCCGACAACCCGCGGATGCGCGCCGCCGGAATGCCGGACTCGCGCGAGGAGGCGCTCGCCTATTTCCGCAGCCTCGATCACGGCGACCTCGTCGACGAGACGCTCGAGGCCTTCGTCGAGCGCGGCCCCGAGGCGCTCGCCTTCCTCGAGGATGCGGGCGCGCTCAGCGTCTCGGTGCTGCCGGGCTATCCCGACTACTATCTCGATCGCCCGGGTGCGAAGCCGCAGGGTTCGCGCGCGCTCGACCACGACCTCTTCGATCTGCCCGAACTCGGCGAGTGGGCCGCGCGCATCTACGCGATCGAGGAACCCAAGCCGCTGATGCTGCGCGAGACCCCGCTCGGCGGCGCGAGCGCGCTGCCCTCGCCGCAGGTGCTTGGGCAGAGGCTCGCGGCGCGGCAATGCGGCTTCGGGCAGGCGATGGTGGCGCGGCTCCTGAAGGCGTGCCTGACCCGCGGGATCGAACCGATCCTCGGGGTCGAGACGAAGCGGCTGGTGAAGGACGGCGCACGCATCGCCGGGATCGCGGGGGAGCGGGTCGGCCAGCCCTTCGCGCTCGCGGCGCGGCGCGGCGTAGTCATCGCGACCGGCGGCTTCGAATGGGACGCGCAGCTGCGCCAGACCTTTCTGCGCGGCCCCGTCACCGCGCCCGCCAGCCCGCCGACCGGCAGGGGCGAGGGCCTCAAGCTCGCGATGGCGGCGGGCGCGAGCCTTGGCAACATGACGAGCGCGTGGTGGGCGCCGACCCTCGTCACCCCCGACGCGCCGTGGGAGAGCGGCGAACAGCGCGCGCAGATCATCCTCATCGAGCGGACCGTGCCGCATTCGATCATGGTGAACCGGCAGGCGCGGCGCTTCTGCAACGAGGCGGCGAACTACTCGGCCTTGGGCGGCGTGTTCCACCGCTTCGATCCGGCGACCTACGACTACGAGAACCTCCCGGCGTGGCTGGTCTTCGACGCGCAATATGCCGCGCGCTATCCGCTCGGCACGCGCCAGCCGGGGCAGCCGATGCCGGGGTGGGTGATGCGGGCGGACAGGCTCGAGGGGCTCGCGGGGCAGATCGGGCTCGACCCGGCGGCGCTGGCGGCAACGGTGGCGCGGTTCAACGCCCATGCCGACGCGGGCCACGACCCCGACTTCGGGCGCGGGACGAGCGCCTACGACCACTTCTACGGCGACCGCTCGCGGGAGGGGACGGCGGTGACGCTGGGCGCAATTCGGGAGGCGCCCTTCTACGCGGTGGAGATCGCCTCGGGCCTGCTCGGCACCAACGGGGGCCCGCGCACCGACGGTCAGGCGCGCATCCTCGGCCATGACGGCACGCCGATCCCGGGGCTCTTGGGCGCGGGAAATGCGATCGCCTGTCCCACAGGGGGGATCTATGCCGGGGCAGGCGGCACGCTCGGCCCGGCACTGACCTTCGGCTACATCGCGGGGCGCACGGCGGCGCTCGCCAACCTCTAGGCCTCCAGCCAGCGATCGATCGTATCGTGGAAGAAGCGCACCCGCGCCTCCTGGCCCGCGAGGTGCGCGCCCCTGTAGCCGCGCGAGCGCAGGCCCTTCTGCTGCTCGCTCCAGATGCTCACGTCCTGATCGATGCCGGGGCCGCAGGAGAGTTCGCCGACCACTCCGCGCCGGTGCGGGACGGGGGTGGTGCGGTCGACCTCCTGCCCCATGGAGTAGGCGTAGTAGCGGTCCACGCCCTCGGGGAACCACGTGAAGTACCACATGTCGAAGAAGCACCGCTCGGGGTCGGTCGGATGCGGGTCGGCGCGCAGCCAGATGCAGCCGTCGGGCTTGAGGCTGAAGGAGATGTTGGGGAAGATCGTGTAGTGGAAGTGGTCGGTGAGCTGCGCATCGTGGAAGCGCGCGTAGTCGTAGCCCTTCGCGGCGCCCTTCTCGCGCTTGGCGCGCTGGAGCGCCTCGCGGATCGCCAGCGGGTCTTCGCGGAAATCCTCGGGGTCGAGGCCCCAGTAGGCGAGTTCGCGGCTCATCATCTGGAGCACGGTGTCGGCGTGGCCGCGAAGGCTGCGCGCGGGCCGCGAGCCGGGCATGAACATCCGCGCATGGCCGTGGGGGGCGTAGAGGTCGAACTGGCACTCGCGGTAGGACTGCTCCATCACGAAGCGGGTTTGGGGGTGGACGAAAGGCAGGTGGTAGGACTCGTTGAAGTTGTCCTGCACGCATTTCCAGTTCCAGTCGCCCTCGAGCGTGACCCAGTGGGTGCGGCGCATCTGCTCCATGCGGTAGCATTCGAGCTGCGGGCCGACGGGTCCGAGGTGCTCCGCGAGCGGCGCGGCGTCGGGATCGAGGTTGACCCACACGAAGCTGGCGAAGACCTCGCACCGGACCTCCGCGAGGCGCACCTTGCCGCAGGGCGAGCCGCCGGCGAAATCCTCGGGGCAGGGGACGAAGGCGAGCTCGCCGTCCGGGGTGAAGCGCCAGCCGTGGTAGGAGCAGGCGAGGCGCTTCGCATGCCCCTCCTCCTCCATCACGAGGCGTTTCCCGCGGTGCGGGCAGACGTTGTAGAAGGCGCGCACCACGCCGTCCTCGCCGCGGGTGACGAGGATCGATTCCCGCCCGATGTGGTAGGTGAAGAAGTCGCCGGGCTTTTCGACCTGGCTCGCGAGGCCGCCGATCAGCCAGGCCTTGGTCCAGATCGCCTCCCACTCGCGCTCCATGAAGTCGCGCGACCAGTAGCGGCTGCCCGCGATCGGCCGGCCCGAGAGCGCCGGCATCGGCTGCGGAGTCGTGTCGATGCGCTGGGCGGGGGGCTCGAGGAGGCTCGCCATCTCAGCGCTTCTTCGGCTCGAACTCGATGTGGAGCTGCTTCAGCGAGCGCAGCAGGAAGTGCGGGTGGTAGGTGAAGTCGTTCTTCCCTTCCGCGAACCACATGTCCGCGAAGCGGTCGACCACCGCCTGGAAGCCCCACGTCAATTCCCGCCGGGCGAGCGGGGCGCCGAGGCAGTGGTGCGTGCCCGAGCCGAAGGCCATGTGCGCGCCCGCCTTGGGCCTCTCGAGGTCGAGCTTTTCGGGGCATTCGAAGAAGCGCTCGTCGCGGTTCGCCGCGCCGTAGCGGACGTTGACGACCGAGCCTGCGGGGATCGTCACCCCGTCCAGCTCCACGTCCGCGTGGGTGAAGCGCATCAGCGATTGGACGGGGCTTTCCAGCCTGAGCACCTCCTCGACGAAATTGCGCATGTACTTGTCGGGATCGGCCTTGAGCTTCGCCCAGACGTCCTTGTTCTCGATCAGCAGCTTCATCCCCGCCGCGAGCGCGTTGGTGGTGGTCTCGGAGCCGCCGACGAAGGTGTCGGCCATCATTTCGGCGTGGAGCTCGTTGTCGTTGAGGGTGCGCCCCCAGCCCTCGATCACGGTGTTGACCAGCACCGAGATGAGGCTGTCGTCGGGCTCGGCGCGCAGCTTCTCGAAGATCGGCTGAAAATAGTGCTGCGCCTCGATCTCGCGGTCGACCATTTCGAGGTGCCTGTCCTCGGGGAGCATCAGCGAGATGCGGTGGAAGAAGGCGTCGGTCCAGCCCTTGATCTTCCACATGTCCTCGCGCTTGGCGCCCATCTGCTCGCCGATGATGAAGAGGGGGAGGGGGACGCAGAACTGGCGCACCCAGTCGCATTTCCCGTCGGCGAGGAATGCGTCGATCAGCTCGTAGGCAAGGGTCTCGACGCGCGGGTCGATTGCCTTGATGCGGCTGGGCTTGAAGGCCTCGTTGAACATCGCGCGCATCTGCTTGTGGTTCGGGTCGTCGCGGCCGGCGAGGGTGGGCGCGGGGAGCCAGCCCTTCTCCTTGAAGCGCGCCGCGACCTTGCGCCCGCGCTCGGCATCGGTGGGCGAGGCGCGCAGCAGCTCGTTCGCGGCGGTCGAGGGGAAGCGCTGCGGGTCCATCAGCACCTCGCGCACGTGGTCATAGCGCGAGACGACCCAGATCTGCGTGCCCGGAATGTTGTAGACCGGGGCCTCGTCGCGCAGCGTCTTGTAGGCGTCGTAGGGGCACTGCTGGAGTGCTGGGTCGAACAGGTTGATGACCGGGGCCGCGCCGGTTTCGGGGGCTTGCGTTGCCATCATCGCACCTCGATCTTCTCGGCGCCCCAAGGGGCGATTGTTTCGGCCTTGCGGAAAGCCTCGGGCAGCTCCTCGACCATGTGCCACGTTGCCGCGAGCCTCCCGAAGCCGACGAAGAAGGCGACCGTCATGCCGAGCTCGACGATCTGCGCCTCGGTGAAGTGCTCGCGCAGCTCGGCATAGACGCCGTCGTCGATCGCGAGGTGGTCGGTCGCCATCAGCTCGCCGTAGCGGATCGCGGCCTTCTCGGCGGCGCTGAGGTCCTTCGCCTCCTGCGGGCGTTCCAGCGAGCACACCAGGCCTTCCGTGACCCCGTCCGCGACCGCGTCGGAATAGCGGATCGCCATGCACGAGCGGCACTGGTTGAAGAAGGCGACGCGCAGCCGCACCAGCTCGACCAGACGTTCGGGCAGGGTGCGGCCCCGCTTCAAGGCCCCGCCAAAGCCCATGAGCCCCAGCGCCTGCTCGGGGCAATGCGCGAAGTAGCGCGTCAGCCCCTGCTCGAGATCGGTGAGGTTGTCCGGCTGGATCGCCGTGACGAGGCGTTCGTCCCACTCCTCCGGCGCCAGCTTGGTGATGCGGCTCACGATGCTCTCCTCATGAAGGCCTCACAAAAAAGGCCATTTCCGTAGCGGCGAGGCTGCGGGACAAGACCCCGGACAGCAATTGGCGGATTCGCTAAACAAGGCGGACCGCCCCGCGTTGGGAGAGGCGGCATTGCGAGGCGAAACACCGCGCACACTGGCTGATGTCGACCTGTTCGCGCCCGGCGCGCAGGAGCATTGGTACGCGGCCTATGCGATCCTCCACGCGGAAGCCCCGGTGCAGCGCCTCCCCGGCGAGGGGCTGACCCCCGGCAGCGACGCCTTCGTCCTCACCAAGTACGAGGACATTTCCCGCGTCGTGAAGGACTGGGACCGCTTCCCGCCGACGCTCTCGCTGCTGGTCGCGCATATCCAGGCCTCGGGCGAGATGCCGACGCATATCCCCGATATCGATGCGATGGTCGCCTCGATCGTCTCGCTGCGCCCCAACCCGGAGCTGTGGCGCGCACACCGAAAGGAGCTGACCGACCCGTGGGTCGGGCCCGGCTGCACGCGCCATGCGGGGATGATCGCGGCGCATGTGAACGACCTTATCGCCGGGATGCTCGCGAAGGCCCGCGCGGGCGAGGCGGTGGACTTCGTCGCCGACTTCGCCCGGCCCCTGCCGCAGCGGGTGATGGCAAGCGTGCTCGGCTTCCCGCTCGAGGACATCCCGCGCCTCGAGCAATGGGGCAATGCGCAGGTCATGTCCTACGTGATCGGGACCACCCACAAGAACATCCTCACCCCTGAACAAAGCGCCGAGAAGTTCCGGCTGCTGGCGGGGATGAAGGAATATGTGGCGGAGCAGACGCGGGAGAAGCGCGCCAACCCCAAGGACGACATGGTGAGCTTCCTCACCCAGGTCGAATACCAGGCGCTCGGGCGCAGGCTCACCGACGACGAGATCAACGGCGTGGTCTACGCGATGGTGATCGGCGGGCTCGAGACGACGCAATATGCCCTCGCCGAACAGGCGCAGCTGCTGTGCGGGCGGCCCGGGCTGTTCGGGCGGCTCCGCGAGGACCGGGCGGCGATCCGCACCTTCATCGAGGAGGGGATGCGGCTGCGCTCGCCCACCCAGGGCCTCTCGACCCGCATCTGTGCTGAGGACGAGGTGTTCCAGGGGGTCCCCGTGCCCGCCGGCTCGATGCTCCACCTCAGGTGGGCCGCCGCCAACATCGACCCGGACGAGTTCGAGGACCCGCTCGAACTGAAGCTCGACCGCAAGGCCGCGACCCGCCACCTCGCCTTCAGCCAGGGGCCGCGCTCGTGTCCGGGCTCGAACCTCTCGCGGCTCGAGCAGACGATCGCGTGGGACAAGCTCGCCGACGCCTTCGCCGATCTCGAATACGCGCCGGGCAACGACTTCCGCCACCAGGGCGGGATCATGCTCGGCATCTTCCGCCTGATGCTCAACCTCACGCCTGCCTGAAGGAGCCGCCGCCGATGACGACCCTGCTCGCCCATATCCAGATCAAGCCCGGCAAGGAGGCCAAGTGGGAGGGGATCATGCACGACATGGTCAGGGAGACCTTCGGCACCGAGGAGGGCGTGATCCGCTACGAATACTGGAAGGGGCAGGAGCCGCTGACCTACTACTGCCTGCTCAGCTTCAGGGACAAGTGGGCCTTCTACCACCACCAGATGAGCGACCACCACGAGGGCCACGACTTCGCCGACGTGCTGGCGGGGATAAAGCTGGAGTATGTCAGCCCGGTGGAGGGCGCGGGCGGGGGCCTGCCGCCCACCGAGGACCCGCCGCTCTCCGCAGACGCGAGCGAGGCGATGCGGACCGCGCAGGAGCGCTTCCCCCTCTCGATCCCCGCATGGTGGAGCGCGCGCGCATGAGCATGGAAGCACAGCTCCAGGAGCTGCTCGACCGGCAGGCGATCAACGACCTCATCGCGCGCTACTCGCGCACCCTCGACTGGCTCGACGACGCGGGGCAGGCGGGGTGCTACTGGCCCGACGCGGCGATCGACTACGGCTTCTTCAAGGGCACCGCGGCGCAGTTCGTGCCGGTGGTGATGCAGGTGGAGCGCTCGACCGGGCGGCGCTGGCACCTGCTGTCGTCGCTCGCGGTCAAGCTGACCAGCGCGACGACGGCCGAGGGCGAGTGCTACGGCATCGCCTGCGGCTTCCGGCGCGAGGGTGAGGGCGAGCCCTACAGGGGCAACATGTACGGCGGGCGCTACCTCGACACCTTCGAGAAGCGGCCAACCGAAAGCGGCGCCGAATGGCGGATCGCCAGCCGCCGCTACATCATGGACTGGACCATGCCGATGCCCGACCAGCCCGACGCCAGCCCCCGCGCCGAGTTCCCGCTGCCGATGCTCGACCTCAGGGAAAGCGGGCACCCGGACTACCGGCCGATGTGACGGCTTTTGTCATTGCGAGGCCGAAGGCCGCGGCAATCCATGGACCGACCGCCTGCCGCGAAGTTCGGGCCATGGATTGCTTCGCTCCGCTCGCAATGACGAGAAGGGGACTACTCCCCCGCCGGGTCCATGTAGTCGCGGTAGTAGGTGAGCTTGCCGTTCTCGACCTTGTAGATGCCGACCCCGCCGCGCGAGGGCGCGCCCTCCATGTGCAGCGTCCAGCGCGCCCAGACGGCGTGGTCGTCGCCGCAGATCTCGTCGACGGTGAAGTGGACCTTGCGCTCGCCCATCTCCTTGACCATCGTCGCCATGAACCCCCGGATCGCCTCGCGGCCGCGGTACTGGCCCCAGATCGGGTCCTCGAGAAAGGCGTCCTCGGCGAAAAGGTCGACGAGCCGGGTGTAGTCGCCGGTGTCCTGGATGCGCCAGAAGTCCTCGATCACGCGCTGTGCTTCGCCGGGCATGGTGTTCTCTCCCCAAGAGTTGTCGGCGCAATCTGCCACGAGGCTTCGTGCCGCCCGCCTGTGAAAATGGCGAGGGTGCCGCACCGTAACCCTGCGGTATCCTGCCCCGCGAAGGAGAGGCTCATGTCGACCATCCCCCGCGTATCTTCCGCCATTCCCGGCGAGCCGCCGCATTTCGGCTCGGTGCTCGCCCACCAGCCGGAGATCGCGGCGAGCTTCTTCGCGCTCTACGGGCGGTTCTGGCAGTCGGAGGTGCTCTCGGCGCGGATCAAGGAGGTCGCGCGGATGCGCAATGCCCGCGTCACCGAGTGCGGGTTCTGCCGCAACGTGCGCTTCGACAAGGCGCTTGGGCAGGGGCTGGGCGAGGAGGTGGTCGACGACATCACCGACGGCTACGAGACGAGCGCCAGGCTGACCGAGGCCGAGAAAGCGGCGCTGAAGTTCACCGACGCGCTGATCCACGATCCCGAACTGCTGACCGGCGACGCGCGCGCGGCGCTCCAGCGGCATTTCACCCCGGCACAGATCGCCGAGCTCGGCCTCGGAGTGACGCTGTTCCTCGCACTCGCCAAGGCGCTCATCACGATGGGGCTCGAGCCCGAGACGATGGACCGCACCGTCCTGCCCACCCCGCAGGTGCTGGAGGCGGCGGAATGAGCGCCGTCTGCGCCGCGCTGGCCGCCGATCCGGTGCTCGCCCGCCACTATGCGGATTTCCGGGGGAAGACCGAGGCCGCGCTCGATCCCGCGCTGGCGGCGCTGGTCCGCGAAGCCGTCGCCGCGGTGCACGGCATGGGGGCGGCGCCCGACGAGAGCGGTCTCGACGCGGGCCCCCGCGCCGTGCTGGCCTATGCCCGCCGGATGCCTTTCGAGCACACCGCGATCGGGGATGCCGAGGCGGCGGCGGTGGTCGCGCACCTCGGCGAGCCGGGCTTCGTCGCCTTCTCGGTCCTCGCCGCGCTCGCCGACGCCGAGTGCCGCGCGGCGCTCGTGGGGCTGCCGGAGCTGGCGGGGGGCTGACGGCTTGCCGCGCACGCGGCTTTCCGCCACACCGGGCCCGCGAAACCATTCCGGAGACCCCCATGCGCCTTCCCGCCCGCGCGCTGCTCGCTCTCGGCACCCTTGCGCTCGCCGCCTGCGCCGGGAGCGGGGGCGGTCGGCCGAAGATCCCCGAGACGGTCATCGACCGCGTGCTCGCCCGCGCGCCGGGGGCCGCGCAGCCGAGCACCATCGTCGCCGCCGAGCTCGCCTTCAGCCGCGCCGCGCGCGAGCGCGGGCAGTGGACCGCCTTCCGCGAATTCGCCGCGCCGGGTGCCATGCTCCACGGGCCGCAGGGGCCCTTCGCGGTTCTCCCGTGGCTCGCCACCCAGACCGATCCGCCCGAGGCCGTGCAATGGGCCCCGCGCGTCATCGCGATGAGCTGCGACGGCGCGACCGCGGTGAGCAAGGGCCGCTTCCGCGCCCCCGACGGCACGGTCGGCAGCTTCGTCACCGTCTGGGAGCGCCAGCCGGACGGAGCGTATCGCTACGTCTTCGACGTCGGCGCCGACGACAACCCGCAGCCGCCGCCGAAAGAACGCATCGCGGAAGGCGACATCATCGTCACCGCCATCGACCTCGTCGAGGGCCTGATCGCCAGCTGCCCGCGCCCCGGCGCGCCGGTCCCGCCGCCGCCCGCGCTGCCGATCGGGGCGGACGGCACCGAGGGCGCGACCCTCTCGAAGGACGGGACGCTGCGCTGGCGCTGGCAGCACCGCGCCGACGGGACGCGCGTGATCGCGGCCGACTACTTCTACGAGGGGCGCTGGACCACGCCCATCGAACAAAGCCTTGCCCCGGCCCTCAAATGATGTGAGGGGCCGGGGCCGAGATGACCCTCACCGAGACCTTCCTGTCCGCCTTCGTCACCCTGTTCGTGGTGATCGACCCGCCGGGATGCGCGCCGATCTATGCCGGGCTGACCAAGGGCGCGAGCGCGGCGCAGGCGCGCAGCATGGCGCTGCGGGCGGTGGGCATCGCGGGTGCGATCCTGCTGGTCTTCGCGCTGTTCGGTCAGGAGCTGTTGGGTGCGCTCCACATCGAACTCAATTCCTTCCGCATCGCCGGGGGGCTGATGCTGTTCTTCATCGCCTTCGACATGGTCTTCGAGAAGCGCACCCAGCGCCGCGAGGAGCGCGCCGAGAAGATCGCTCAGACGCCCGAGATCGAGGACGTCTCGGTCTTCCCGATGGCGATGCCGATGCTCGCCGGGCCGGGCGCGATCGCGGCGGTGATGCTGCTGATGAACGAGGCGAACGGCCTCCCGCAATCGCTCGAGGTGCTCGCGGCGCTCGTCGCGGTGCTGGCGATCACCGCCGCCGCGCTGCTCGCCGCCGGCCCGCTGATCCGGCTCGCGGGGGACAAGGTCGAGGCGGTCATCACCCGCCTGCTCGGCGTGCTGCTCGCCGCGCTTGCAGCGCAATACGTGATCGACGGGCTCAAAGGCAGCTTCGCCATCTAGCCGCGCCGGGCGCGCCGCTCTAAGAGCGTGCCGTCAGACTGTTAGGGATAATCGATGTTCAAGCATTTCGGCGGCTCGCTGCTGTTCACCCTGGTGTGCCTCGGCCTCGGCGGATGGTACGGCTGGGCGCTGACCGGCACGCTCGACGGAGTGCTCGGGATCCTGTGGATCTGCGCGGTGCTGGCGGTGCTCGAGGTCTCGCTCAGCTTCGACAACGCGGCGGTCAACGCCTCGGTCCTCAAGGACATGGACCCGGTCTGGCAGCGGCGCTTCCTCACCTGGGGGATCGCCATCGCGGTGTTCGGGATGCGCATCGTCTTCCCGCTGGTGATCGTGATGGTCGCAGCCTCGCTCGGCCCCGTCGAGGCATTGAACCTCGCGCTCAACGAGCCGCGGCAATACCAGGCGATCGTCGAGAGCGCCCATGTCGGGCTGATGGGCTTCGGCGGGGCCTTTCTCGGGATGGTCGGGCTCAAGTACTTCTTCGATTCCGACAAGGAGGTGAACTGGATCGAGGCGATCGAGCGCCCGCTCTCCAAGGTCGCGGACATCGAGGCGCTGGCGATCGGCGTGGTGCTGGCGGGGACCTGGGGCGTAGCGAGCGTGCTCCCTGTCGAGGAGTCGCACACCTTCCTCGTCGCCGCCATCGCCGGCCTGCTCACCTATCTCGCGGTCGAGATCGTCAACCACCTGCTCGAACCGCCCACGCCGTCCGCCGGCGACGTCGCCAAGGCGGGCTTCGGGGCCTTCCTCTACCTCGAGGTGCTCGACGCGAGCTTCTCCTTCGACGGGGTGATCGGTGCCTTCGCGCTCACCAACAACCTCATCGTCATCGCCATCGGGCTCGGCATCGGGGCGATGTTCGTGCGCTCGATGACGATCTTCCTCGTCAACAAGGGGACGATGAGCGAATACCGCTACCTCGAGCACGGCGCCTTCTACGCGATCATCGCGCTGGCGGTCATCATGTACCTCAACACCTTCATGCACATCTCCGAGGCGATCACCGGGCTGATCGGCGCGGTGCTGATCGGGCTCGCCTTCTGGTCCTCGGTGCGCTGGAACAGGGCGCACGCTGGCGAGAACCCGGAGGATGCGCTGGCGTGACCCGGGCGGGCGCGCTTGCCGCAGCGATTCTGGCGGCGGGGCTGGTGCTCGCTGCACTCTCGGGCTTGCTGCTGCTGATGGGCGATTGCTGGGCGTCGTCCGACACGCCCGCAGCGACCCGGCTGTGCGAGATCGAGAAGCGCCGTGAGGTCTTCGCCTACCTCGTCATCGCGCCCCTCATGTGGCTGGCGGGCGTGGTGCTCGCGATGCGCAAGCGTCCCTACGGACCGCTCGTCGGTTTGCTCAGCGGCCCCGTGTGCTACGCGGCGGCAGGCGCGGTTTTCTAGGCCCAGTCGCCCAGCAGCGGGCTGAACTCGTCGACCCGGATCAGCTGCCACACCCCGCCGGTGAGGTAGGGATCGTCGGCGAGGATGGCGCGCGCGGCGGCCTCGTCCTCGGCCTTCACGATCAGCAGCGAGCCGATGATGAGGCCGTCCGCCCGCATCAGGGGGCCGACGATCACGAAGTGCTCGGCATTGGCGTGGATGAACTCGAGATGCGCGGGCCGGTGGATCGCGCGCAGGCGGCCCCCGTCCTCTCCGTCGCGGCAGTGGAAGCAGAACATCCGCATCGTCGAGGCCCCTGGTAATCGCCCGCGCAAGGCTAACCGCGTGTGCCGCGGCGATCAAGGCGAGCCGTTGCAAAGAGCGCGCTTGAAGCGCAGCCTCGGCGGGTTCAGAGGGCCGCCTCGACCCCCGAATCGTTGCAGGTGAAACCAGATGGCCGATTACTCCCCCGTCCCGCCGATCGACCGCACCGACCTGCGTCGCGCCTATCGCCAGGACGAGGAGGCGTGCATCGCCGAGCGGCTGGAGCAGGCGGCGCCCGCGGCGCGGGTCCATGACGCGGCGGCGCGGCTGGCGATCGGCCTCATCGAGGGCGCGCGGGCCAAGAAGGCCTCCGGGATCGACGCCTTCCTCCAGCAATACGGCCTCGACACCGAGGAGGGGATCGCGCTCATGTGCCTTGCCGAGGCGCTGCTGCGGGTGCCCGACGCGGCGACGGCGGATGCGCTGATCAAGGACAAGATCGGCCAGATCGACTGGGGCGAGCACCTCGGCGAGAGCAGTTCGACCTTCGTCAACGCCGCGACCTTCTCGCTGATGCTGACCGGCGAGGTGCTCGACCCGCCCGACGCGCGGCAGAAGGGGCTGGGGAGCGCCTTCAAGCGGGCGATGAACCGCCTGGGCGAGCCGGTGATCCGCACCGCGACCGGCCAGGCGATGAAGATCCTCGGCGGCCAGTTCGTGTTCGGCCGCACCATCGACGAGGCGCTGAAGCGCGCGGCGCCGGAGCGGGCGCGGGGGATCACCCACTCCTTCGACATGCTCGGCGAGGCGGCGATGACCTTCGCCGATGCCGAGAAGTACCGCCAGGCCTACGAGACCGCGCTCAAGCGGCTGGCGCGCGAGGCGGGAGCCGGGGTCGCGGGTTCGCCGGGGATTTCGGTCAAGCTCTCGGCGCTCCACCCCAAGTACACCTTCTTTCACGCGGACGAGGCCAAGGCGGCGATGGTGCCGGTGATCCGCGATCTCGCCGCGAAGGCGCGCGATGCCGACATCCACTTCACCATCGACGCGGAAGAAGCCGAACGGCTCGAGCTCAGCCTCGACATCATCGAGGAGCTGGTCGCCGACGACGACCTGTTCCGCCGCCCCAACGGCAGCCGCTGGGAGGGCTTCGGCCTTGCCATCCAGGCCTATTCCAAGCGGGGCCTGTGGGTGTGCGACTGGGCGGGGAAGGTCGCCCGCCGGCATGGCCGCAAGCTGTTCGTGCGGCTGGTCAAGGGCGCCTACTGGGACAGCGAGGTCAAGCTCGCGCAGGTCGGGGGCTACACCGACTATCCGGTCTTCACCCGCAAGGTCGCGACCGACGTCTCCTACCTCGCCTGCGCCGCGCGGCTGTTCGAGCACGCCGACGTGATCCGCCCGGCCTTCGCCACGCACAACGCCTATACCATCGGGGCGATCAAGGAATTGAGCGCCGGGCGGCCCTTCGAGTTCCAGCGCCTCCACGGCATGGGCGAGGAGGTCTACGACGCGCTCCACGCGCTCGAGGGCAACCGCAAGACCCCGGTCAGGATCTACGCGCCGGTCGGGGGGCACAAGGAGCTGCTCGCCTATCTCGTGCGGCGCCTGCTCGAGAACGGGGCGAACACCAGCTTCGTCAACCGCATGGGCGATGCCGACGTGCCTGCGGAAGAGCTGGTCGGCGATCCGGTGGCGGAGCTCGCCGCGATGAGCCCGCGCCGCAATCCGGCGATCCCGCTGCCCGGCGCGATCTTCGGGCGGCGCCAGAACAGCGCCGGGATCGATCTCTCGGACCCGCTGGTGCGCGAACCGTTGTTCGCGCGGCTGAAGCTGATCGAGGGCGTCCACTGGCGCGCCGAGCCGACCTTCCCCGCGGCCCTGGCGGGCGAGGTGGTGCAGGTCACCGCGCCGCATGACCCCTCGCACATCGTCGGCACCCGCCGCGACGGCACGCCTGAGGAGGTCGACGCCGCCTTCGCCCGCGCCGCGGCGATCCAGCCCGGCTGGGACGCGCTCGGCGGCGAAGCGCGCGCGCTGCTGCTCGAGAACGCCGCCGACCTGTTCGAGGCGCACACCGCCGAGTTCCTGAGCCTCTGCCAGCGCGAGGCGGGCAAGACGCTGCTCGATGCGGTGCTCGAGCTGCGCGAGGCGGTCGATTTCCTGCGCTACTACGCCGCCGAGGCGCGGCGGCAGTTCGCCGAGCCGACGGTCCTCCCCGGGCCGACCGGCGAGGAGAACCTGCTGCGGCTCCACGGCCGCGGGGTGTTCGCCACGATCAGCCCGTGGAACTTCCCGCTCGCGATCTTCATCGGCATGGCCTCGGCCGCGCTCGCGGCGGGGAACGCCGTGATCGCCAAGCCCGCCGAGCAGACCCCGCTGATCGCCGCGCTCGCCGTCAAGCTGTGCCACGAGGCGGGCATCCCGCCCGAGGCTTTCCAGCTCCTCCCCGGTGCGGGCGAGGTCGGCCAGCTGATCACCGCCGACCCGCGGCTCGCAGGCGTCGCCTTCACCGGATCGACCGAGACGGCGCGGGCGATCAACCGCGCGCTGGCGAACCGCGACGGCCCGATCGCGACCCTGATCGCCGAAACCGGCGGGCAGAACGCGATGATCGTCGACAGCTCGGCGCTCCCCGAACAGGTGGTGCGCGACGTGCTCGGCAGCGCCTTCCAGAGCGCGGGGCAGCGGTGCTCGGCGCTCAGGGTGCTCTACCTCCAGGAGGACATCGCCGAGCCCGTGCTCGAGATGATCCGCGGCGGCTTCGCGGCGCTCAAGGTGGGCGACCCGGCGGCCCTCGCGACCGATGTCGGCCCGGTGATCGACGCCGAGGCCAAGGCGCTGCTCGAGGCGCACGTCGCCGACTGCATCGCCAGGGGCCTGACAGTCGAACGCCTGCCCGGCGCCCCGGCCACCGGCCACTTCGTCGCGCCGACGATCATCGAAATTGCCTCCATCGCCGACCTCGCGAGGGAGAATTTCGGCCCCGTGCTTCACGTCGCGCGCTTCAGGGCGGGCGAGCTCGGCAAGGTGGTCGCCGACATCAACAGGGCCGGCTTCGGCCTCACCCTCGGCCTTCACAGCCGCATCGCCGAGACCCGGCGCTTCGTCGAGGCCCACGCGCGGGTCGGCAACTTCTACGTCAACCGCAACCAGATCGGCGCGGTGGTCGAGAGCCAGCCCTTCGGCGGCGAGGGCCTCTCCGGCACCGGTCCCAAGGCCGGCGGCCCCCACTACCTCGCGCGCTTCGCGACCGAGCGGGTGACCACCATCGACACGACGGCGGCCGGCGGCAACGCGAGCCTGCTCGCAGCGGGCTAATCCACACGGCTCAACCTGATGTCGATCTCCCGGGTGACGTAGGTCCACTCCTCGCTTGCCCTGAGCCGCACCAGCAAATCGTCGAACAGGCTCTCGTGCTCGGGGGCGAATTCGAACCAGGTGAGGAAATCGAAGGGCTCGCCCAAGTCCCGACCGTGGTGCAACCGGCGGGCGATCTGGGGGAGATACTCCATCCCGATGCTCGTGTGGCGCGACTGCTCCTCGTAGATGCGGCGGCGCTCGTCCTGCGCGAGCGCCCACCACGCCTCGCTCTTCGAGATCGGGATCAGCGCCGCGCGCCGCGCCTCGCCGCGCCCCAGCGGGCTGCCGCGCGCCGACAATTCGCTGAACTCCGCGCGCAGCGTGTAGCGCAGGTGGCTCGCGACCCCGCACAGGCTCCACACAGGCTCCGGCGCCTCGGCCCCGCCCGCTTCCATCCAGCTGCCCTGCCGCACCGAGAGCGCCGCGACCGCCGGCAGGCTCTCGCCCGTCAGCGTCGTCATCGCAGTCACCGCCCAGTCGCCCCGGGCCCCGCCGTCGAAGGCATAGAGAACACGCGCGCCGTAGCTCATGACGCGAGGATGCGACGAGCCGTGCCCCGCGCTCTATCGAATAAGCGCGGCGGCCTGTATCCTCTCCGCGATGCCCGACGCCGCACCCCCGCCCGCCGCCTTCAGGGTCGCGAGCTACAACATCCACAAGGGGGTCGGCACCGACCGCAGGCGCGATCCCGCCCGCATCCTCAATGTTCTCAACGAGGTGGGGGCGGACATCGTCGCCCTGCAGGAAGCGGACCTGCGCTTCGGCACCCGGGCGAGCGTGCTGCCGCGCTTCCTCATCGAGGGGCACACCGACTACCTCCCGGTGCCGCTCGACGTGCAGCACGATTCGCTCGGCTGGCACGGCAACGCGATCCTCGTGCGGCGCGGGATCGCGGTGGAGAGCCACGACGTCCTTCACATCCCCTGCCTCGAGCCGAGGGGGGTGGTGCGCGCGACGCTCGGCATCGGCGGGGCGAGCGTCACGCTGTTCGGGATGCATCTCGACCTGTCGGGCCTGTGGCGGGTGCGGCAGGCCCGCACCATCGCCGCGCTGGGCGAGGCGGCGCGCGCCGAGGGCCCGGTGGTGCTCATGGGCGACCTCAACGAATGGCGCTCCGTGGCAGGCTGCTTCCGCGAGTTCGGCAAGCACTTCACCCTGCTCGACCCCGGCCCGAGCTTCCCGAGCCGGCGCCCGCTCGGCCGGCTCGACCGCATCCTCCACTGCGAGCGCTTGGCGGTGACCGGTTGCGGCGTGCACAGGAGCGCGCTGGCGACCGTCGCATCGGATCACCTGCCGGTGTGGGCGGAGTTTGCCCTCACCGCAATTGATCCCCCGCCCCGGGCCTGACCCGGGGCCCCGCTGCCTGTTCGACGCGGCGCCCCTGAAAGGAAGCGGGGTCACGGGTCGGGCCCGGGACGGGGAAGGGGGATATGTCCGCGCCCGACCCTTGCCCCGCCGCCCGGCATCGGGAATCCCTTGCCGCATGGCGATTCTCTCCGACAAATGGATCCGCGCGCAGGCGCTCGAGCATGGCATGATCGAGCCCTTCGTCGAGGCGCAGCGGCGCGACGGGGTGATCTCCTACGGGCTCTCCTCCTACGGCTATGACGCGCGGGTCGCGCCCGAGTTCAAGATCTTCACCAATGTCGATTCCGCGGTGGTCGATCCCAAGGACTTCGCGGCCAACTCCTTCGTCGACCGCGAGACCGATGTCTGCGTGATCCCGCCCAATTCCTTCGCGCTCGCCCGCACGGTCGAATATTTCCGCGTGCCCGAGGACGTGCTGGTGATCTGCCTCGGCAAGTCGACCTATGCGCGCTGCGGGATCATCGTGAACGTCACCCCGCTCGAGCCGGGCTGGGAGGGGCACGTGACGCTCGAATTCTCGAATACCACCCCGCTCCCGGCGAAGATCTACGCCAACGAGGGGGCGTGCCAGTTCCTGTTCCTCCAGGGCAACGAGCGCTGCGAGACGAGCTACAGGGACCGCGCGGGCAAATACATGGGCCAGCGCGGGGTGACCCTGCCGCGGCTCTAGGGCCGGGGGCCGCCTGCCCACTGCCGCCCCCACCCGCGAGCGGGAGGGGAGATCGGCTGCGGGCAGCTTTCCTACCCGCAGCGTGATGGGCTAGCCTTGCCGGATCGACCCTCCGGGAGGCCCTCGCCCGTGTTTTCGCTCAGCAACCCGTGTCCGTCCGCCTTGCCCGATCCTGCGCAAGTGGTTCGCTTCGTTGGCTTTCGTCGCCATGCGGCAAGCGGACAGGGTGTCCGCTTTGTCCGCTTGCCGCCCGCTCCGAGCTTGTCGAAGCCCCGCTTTTCCTCTTGAACACGCAAGAAGAAGGAGAGTGCTTAGACAAGCTCGGCACGAACGGAGTTAGGAACCTGACATGAGCACCCGCGAATTCGACATCATCGTCTATGGCGCCACCGGCTACACTGGGCGGCTGGTGGCGGAATATCTCGCGCAAGCCTACGGCGCGCGCGAGGACGGCCCCAAGTGGGCGATGGCCGGGCGCAGCCTCGCCAAGCTCGAGGAGGTGCGCGACCTCATCAAGGCGCCCGCCGCGACCCCGCTGGTGGTCGCCGATGCCGACAGCGACGAGGACCTGCGCGCGATGTGCGAGCGCACCCGCGTCGTGCTCACTACCGTCGGCCCCTACCAGCTCTACGGCGACCGGCTCGTCGCCGCCTGCGTCGCGACCGGCACCGACTATGCCGACCTTTGCGGCGAACCCGGCTGGATGGCCGAGAAGATCGCCGAGCATCAGGCCGCGGCCGAGGCGAGCGGCGCGCGCATCTGCTTCTCGTCGGGCTTTGACTCCATCCCCTTCGATCTCGGGGTGATGATGACCCAGAAGGCCTGCGTCGAGCGCTTCGGCAGGCCCGCCCCGCGCATCCGCGGCCGCGTGCGGGCGATGCAGGGCACCTTCTCGGGCGGCACCGCGGCGAGCCTCGGGGCGACGATGAAGGCGGCGGCGAAGAGCCCCTCGCTGATCAACGTGCTGAGGAACCCTTTCGCGCTCACCCCGGGCTTTGCGGGACCGGACCAGCCCTCGGGCATGATCCCTTCGTATGAGGAGGACCTCGGCAAGTGGTCCGCGCCCTTCGTGATGGCGCCGATCAACACCAAGAACGTCCACCGCACCAACTTCCTGCTCGGCCACCCCTACGGAACCGACTTCCGCTATGACGAGATGGTGCTGACCAGCCCCGGCGAGGCGGGCAAGGCGGCGGCGCAGGCGGCGCTCGAGTTCATGAAGAACCCCTTCGGCGCCAAGCCCCCCAAGCCCGGCGAGGGGCCGAGCAAGGAGGAACGCGAGAACGGCTTCTACGACATCGTCTTCGTCGCCGACATGGACGACGGCCAGCGGCTCCAGTTCGCCGTCAAGGGCCGCTACGATCCGGGTTACGGGTCGACGAGCCGGATGCTCTCGGAGACGGGGATCGCGCTGCTGTCGTGCGACAAGCCGGGCGGAATCGGGACTCCGGGCGCCTTCCTCGGCGAGGCGCTGGTGCAGCGGCTCGAGGAGCACGCGGAGCTGCGCTTCGCGGTGGAGGCCTGACACGCGAAGGGGCAGCCGGGTCTGGGCCCGACTGCCCCTCCTGCGACCCTCTGCCGAGAGTGCCGCCTCAGAAGCTGAGGCGCACGCTCGCGCGGAAATTGCGTCCGACGAGCGGGACGAAGTCCTTCGTGAAGCTCGCATGGCGGCGGGCGTTCACGTCGAAGAGGTTGTCCGCCGCGAGCTGCACCGTGACGTTCCGGTTGTCGCGCAAGGGGCGCCACGCGACCAGCGCGTTGACGAGGGTGAAGCTGTCCGTCGGGGTCTCGAAGGTGGTGACCCGGTCCTGCTTGGCCGACCACTGCACCTCGCCGCGCACGTCGAAGGCATCGGTCTGCGCCTCGAGCGCGCCGAGCAGGCTGAGCGGCGGGATGCGCGGCACCGCGGTGCCGTCGGCGAGCTCGGCCTCGACATAGGAGGCGTTGAGGTCGGCGAGCAGCTTGAAGCTGCCGGTGTCGACGACAGGGTAGCTGAGCTCCGCCTCGAAGCCCCAGAAGTCGGCGTCCTGCTGGAGGTATTGGAACACCGGCAGGTCGTCCTCCTCCTCGCCGGTCTCCTCGAGGTAGATGTAGTTGTCGAACCACTGGCGGTAGGCGGAGAGGTTGAAGGTGCCGGCGCCGATATCGCCGCGGGCGAAGACCTCGAGCCCCCAGGCACGCTCGGTGTCGAGGTCCGCGTCGCCGATCTCGAAGGCCTGGGTCGCGATGTGCGGCCCGTCGGAGAACAGCTCCTCGGCGCTCGGCGCCCGCTCGGCGCGCGAGCCGTTGATGCCGAGGCGCACCCCCGGGACACCCTCGTAGACGAGGCCGAGCGCGCCGGAGAGCGTGTCGTAGTCGCGCTCGATGCCGAGCGTCCGGGCCTTGACCTTGGTGAACTCCGCGCGCGCGGCGGCCTCGACCTGGAAGGGGCCGGTGCCGTATTCCTGGAGCGTGAAGAGCGCCACCTGGTCGGTGAGGTTCGGCGGGATGTAGGCCTCGGCGCCGACCGCGAAGAAGTCGCGGTGCTGGTACTGCACCCCGGTCGAGCCGCGCAGGCGTCCGTCCGGGTTCTGCACCAGCTCGGCGCGGGCCTCGAGGCTGGTCGAATCGAACACCGTGCCGACCTCGTCGCCCTCGAACTCGGTGTGGGTGTAATCGGAATAGCCCGCGCGCAGCTTGAGCCGCTCGAAGGCGCCCTCGCCGAGGTGGATGTCGCCCTTGAAATCGGCGCGGAACTGCTCGAGGCCGATGGTGACGAGTTCCTCGCCGCCTTCTTCCTCGCCGCCCTCTTCTTCCCCGTGATGGTGGCCGGCGCCCGGCCGGGTGGGAACGCCATAATTCGTGTCGTACCAGCCGATCGACGCGCCGAAGGTGCTCTCGCCAAGGACGAGGCCGAGGCCGGCATTCACCGTCCAGCTTTCGACCGCGGAGTTGGGCACCTTGCCGCGCTGGTTGGCGGCTGCGCGCAGTTCGGCGGCCTCGTCGAGCTCGCCCTCGGCCTGCTCCTCAGCGGCGTCCGCGAGGAGATCGGCGCGCAGGGCGGGCGCGACCTGGAAGCCCCCGATCTCGAAGTCGTCCGACTTGCGGTAGGAGCCGTCGACATGCGCGACGAGGTTGCTCGTCAGCCCCACGTCAAGCGAGGCGGAGCCGTTGCGGGCGTTGGTGGCGGTGTCCACCCCGCCCAGCGCGTCGAAGTGGATCGGCTCGTCGGGGATGCGGGTCGGGATGCGCTTGTCGATGACGTTGACCGCGCCGCCGATCGCCTGGCTGCCGTAGAGCAGCACCGCCGGGCCGCGCAGCACCTCGATCCGCTCGACGGTGATCGGCTCGATGGTGGTGGCGTGGTCGACCGAGGTGTTCGAGACGTCGGAGGTGCCGATCCCGTCGACCAGCACCCGCACGCGCTCGCCCTGCTGGCCGCGCAGCACGGGCCGCGAGGAGCCGGGGGCGAAGCTCGTCGCCGATACGCCGGGGACCTTGGTGAGGAGGTCGCCGATCTGGCCGGTGACGGCGCCGCGCTGCACGTCCTCGATGCCGAGCACGCTGGTGCCGGCAAGGAGGTCGAGCTCCTTGAGGCCGTTGGCGCTGACGATGATGTTGCCGAGCGGCTGGTCGTCGTTGTTGTGAAGATCGTCCTCGACTCGCGGGGCCGGGGCGTCGGCGGGCTGCTGCTGCGGCTCGTCCGCCTGCGCCGGGACCGCGGCACAGGCGGCGATCACGGCGGCGACAGCGAGGCGCGAGGAGGCAAGGCGGGTGGTGCGGTTGTTCATCGGTGAGGGTCCGAGTTGTATGTGATAACGTATCACGCCGCTAGCGCGATGCCGGCGGATTGCAAGCCCGAAAATGAGAAGATGCCGAGCGGATGCGACGAACGACATGCCCGCAAGCAGCGCTCGCGAGAAGAGCCCGGGCCGCTGCCGCGACCGGGCCGGATTGCCGCATCTGACGAAGGAGACTGGAGCGGGCGAAGGGATTCGAACCCTCGACCCCAACCTTGGCAATTCGCCCGAGGCAATTTCGCCACGCTTTCGGATCTTGCGCTACAACACCACAACTAGCTCAATTAGATAGAGAAAGTTGCCTCAGAGGCATGTCGATGGTACTCTTCGCTACGCCAGCTCTTGATCTGAGAAGCTTACAAAGGAAGCGAATCAGGCCACTGTCGCATCAAAAATAAGCAGATTTCCCGCTTCTGCGCCAAGGTACTGAAGACATGCCCAAAATCACAAAGAGCCTCGTAGAAGCTCTCAAACCTTCCAAAGATGCGATCAAAGGTTCGAGTCAGTTCGTATGGGACTCGGAGCTGCGCGGCTTCGGCGTCTCGGTAGGATATCAGGGTACCAAGAGCTTTGTTGTGCAGTACCGGAATCCCGCCGGCCAGAGCCGCCGAAAGGTAATTGGCCGTTTCGGCCTCATGACCGTCGAGGAGGCCCGACGCAGCGCCCGCGTTATGCTCGGGGACGTCGCAAAGGGCGCGGATCCAGTTGCAGAAATCAAGCAGGTGCGCGGCCATACGATCGGCGAGATCTGCGACTGGTATCTTGAACGAGCTGACGCCGGCAAGATCATTGGCAGAAGTCGGAAGCCAATAAAGGCCTCCACACTTGCTATGGATCGCAGCCGGATCGAAGCGCACATCAGACCCCTCCTAGGTCACCGCGTGATCGAAACACTCAAGCTCGGCGACATCGAAGCGGCTCAGGCTGACATCTCAGCGGGTGTAACCTCCAGACCTCGCGCAGGTAGCCGAGGTGGTGCGACCAAGGGCGGAGAGGGAGTCGCGTCCCGCACGATGTCTACGCTCCACTCGATTCTCGAACATGCCGTGAGGTTGGGGGAGATAGAGAAGAATCCCGCACGCGGTGTCAGGCGTCTGGCAAGTACACCGAAGATGCGATGGCTTTCCCAGAGCGAGCTGCGCGCTCTCGGCACAGCGTTGAGGGAGGCGGAGGCTGATCGCGAGCATCCCAAGGGACTTGCCGTGATCAGACTGCTACTCCTAACTGGCTTCCGCCGCCTTGAAGCACTCAGTCTTGAACGGGCTTGGCTGCTCAAGGAAGAGAACGCCGTCCATTTTGCGACGACCAAGACCGGAGCACAGCGGCGCGTTATTGGCCAAGCTGCTGTTGAACTTCTGAAGGCCCAACCTGATTTGGGATCGAAATTCTTCTTCCCGGCTGATTGGGGAGAGGGCCACTTTATGGGTGTTGTGCGTGTGCTTGATCGCATTTGTTTGAGGGCAGGAATCGAAAACGTCACCCCACATGTCCTCAGGCATACCTTCGCTAGCGTTGCTGGCGGACTCGGTTACTCGGAACTCACCATTGCCGCGCTCCTTGGACATGCCTCGCGAGGCATCACGCAAAGATACATCCACATCGATGAGCCGCTTCGAGCCGCAGCAACCGCGGTTGCGGATCATATTGCCAGTCTACTCACCGGATCGGAGAAGTAACAGAGTGATAGGATTCGGAGATAAAGCGATAATCACTTCGAACGGCAAAGGTCGGTAACTTCGGTCAACTCACCCTTTCTCTGAGCGCTAGTTTCATAATAAAGGGTTCGAACGATGATTTGAGGCGGACTGATGGTTGCATGTCGCTGCTGGAACTTATTGCCGCTTGATGTGTCGGAAGGACGCCATTGCAGTGCGCAAGACTGCGCACAGGGACGTCGACCACACGTCCGCAAACGCCGAGCTGCTACTGCCCGCCTGTCGCTCAGCAAGAGAGCTTGAACGGACGAGCGGCTGGGTCGTCCGAAGAATGCAGGATCAGATGATTGTCACCTTGATCGATCTCCCGAGGCGCCATCTCGCCGCCTGTGATGGGGAGCCCCTGATCAAGCCAATTCGCGAGGATGCTGCGCCTCCCATTCGGGGCAAGCCGCTGCCGGAACTGTTCCTTTGCCAAGCGCCCGGCAAGGAGGTCCAGCATCCGAGCCGGAACTCGATCCGGTCGCTCGAAGACGAAATCGAGAAGCAGCGGAGTGCCATCGCCGGGAACAGCCGATCGCTGTCGACCACAGCGATGCGCTATCGCGCGGCAGCCCGACATGAGGGTATAGCTTTCGTCCGCATATACAATTCGCGGATGAAGAGATTCTCAGGCCTCAGCTTCAGTGATCAGGATCGCATCGTTTGCGGCTTCCAGCACCGACGAAAGCGATTTCGGATCAGAATGACGTGACCCCCAGCTTTCCTCCGGCTGGGATTAGAGCCGGGCGGTTGTTTTGCGCATCGGCGCGGTTGAAGCAATGGGCTGCGTAGCGGAGCCCGAAGGGCGGAGCGAAGCAGGCCATTGCTTGTTCAGTTCGGCGGCGAACGCCGCCGGTGTAGCGTATCCCAAGGCCGAGTGCGGTCTCTCCCGGTTGTAATCCTCGACCCAAGCCGCGATCTCGACCCGGGCATGGGCAAGGCTCATGAACAAGGTTTCGTTGAGCAGCTCGTCGCGCATGCGACCGTTGAAGCTCTCGACGTAGCCGTTTTGCATTGGCTTGCCGGGAGCGATGTAATGCCACTCCACCCCGATCTGACCGCACCACGCCAGGACGGCATTGCTGGTGAGCTCGGTGCCATTGTCGCTGACGATCATGCCGGGCTTGCCTCGCTGGGCGATCAGCTGGGCCAGCTCGCGCACCACACGGTGACCGGATATCGAGGTGTCCGGCACCGCTGCCAGGCACTCTCTGGTCACATCATCGACCACGTTAAGCACCCGGAACCGTCTGCCAGAGGCTATCTGGTCATGAACGAAGTCGAGGCTCCAGCGCTGGTTCGGCAGGGCAAGCACCGGAGCCGGTGCTCTGGTGCCGACAGCGCGCTTGCGGCTGCGTCGTCGCCTTACCGCAAGCCCTTCCTCACGATACAGCCGCTGGGTCTTCTTGCGGTTGATCATCACGCCCTCTCGGCGCAGCAGAATATGCAAACGGCGATAGCCGAACCGACGCCGCTGGTTGGCCAACTCGCGCAGCTTCTCGCGAAGCGCACCATCATCGTCCCGCGCGGAACGGTAACGCACGCTCTTGCGATCGGCATCGATGACACGGCACGCCCGCCGCTCACTCATCCCGTGGCACGCCTGGAGATGAGCGGCAGCTTCTCGCTTCGCGACGGGCGTCACCACTTTTTTGAAAGCAGATCCTTCAACGCGACGTTGTCCAGCATCGCATCGGCCAGCAGCCGCTTCAGCTTCGCGTTCTCGCTCTCAAGCTCCCGCAGCCGGCGGGCCTCGGACACCTCCAGCCCCCCATACTTGGCCTTCCAGTTGTAGATCGTTGCTTCCGAAACCCCGTGCCGCCGGGCCAGATCAGCGGTCTTCGCGCCCGCCTCCGCCTCCTTCAGCACCCCGATAATCTGCTCCTCCGAAAACCTCACACGCTTCATCATCTGTCCTTCCTTCAGGCCAGACTCTAATCGCTCGTGGAGGAAAATCAGGGGGTCACGTCAAGAAAGATCAAGGACGGCAATTGCTGGTGGCGCATCCTCAAACATCAGTCAGCCCGGCCCGTTGAAAATCAGGCGAGCATTCTAGCGCGGCTTGCGACGAATCGCTCTTTCCGATGATTTAAGGGTGGTTGCGTGATCAGCTGCCACCGTACCGATTGTCTGCGGCGCCCTTGGTAGCCCCGGTCCTGCTTTGGCGGCTGCCCAGTTATCGCTTTACAGATGAGCACTCCAACCACCTGAACCACTCGCTCCCACGAAACGTGCGCAGCGCGTATCCCGGATAACCCTCGCTATCTTGCAATTTCATTGAGGTAACGGGTCATCGCTTCATAGCCTTCAGGCGTGAGGCGGATAAGCCGCCGTCGATTGTCACTAGGATCGTCCAAGGAGCGAACCAATCCTTTGGCCTCAAGGACGCTCAGCCAACGCAATGCGGTTGTTGCAGGTGCACCAGATCCAATGCATGCGCTCTTGACCGACACCTGCTCATTCTGGGCTTGGTGAGCGTAAAGGTCGAGCAGAATGTCCCATGCAGGTTCACCGAAGATCTCTTGATCCTGCAGATGCTTTGCACGTGATCGCCTCTGTTGGTACGCCATCAGCGCCGCTTCCAATGCGGTTTGATGACGGACCTGAGGCGCAGCGGGTTTGCACCCGAAGGTCTCGCAACCGCTATCCCGGCGAAGTTCATCTAATGTAACCTGTGCCTCGTCAAATTGACGGGCCAACTTCTTTATCGTCTCCGCATTCAAGGTTCTACCCCCGCCTCTCGCCGCCGCTATAACAGTAAGGATTCCCTCTGAATAGCCAAAGTGAGGAAATCGGGAACCAATGGGCCGAAGTCCGACACATGGCGGACATCTGGATCGGGGCGGCAGAAGCCCCCTCGGCTGCATTGCCCTTCTTTGCAAGGGCGAGACCCGCCTTTCGGCGGAAGCAGACATCATCGTTGGCGATCGTGAACGACCGCTTTTGGGTCGAGAGATGACCGATAGCCTCGCAGATAGAGTGAAGGAGCTGAAGTCGTGGTTCGGCGTGGAGCTGCTGACTTTTCGAGCGGAAGGCCTGGGCGGCGATGAGGATAAGATCCTTACAGATAACCGGATCGACGAGGTGCTTGCCCGGGCCGAGCGGCGGTGGGCCTGACCGGCGCACAAAGTGCAATTGCCGACTACGAGGTGTCGGAAATTAGCACACTGCCAGAAAAGTTAGGCGACACGCTGTCTATTTATACAAGGCGTTAGCTCGCAAATCGCGCTATATCCAACTCGGGATCTGAGTCGCAAGGAGTAAGCCATGCCTCACGAGACCATCAAGAAGCTCTCGGAATTAGTCGATCAAGCACAGAGCACGATCGACGAATTACGGTGCAAAACGCTCGGGAGTGCGCCGGACGACCAGAAATCGAAGAGGGTGACGGGATTGGATGCCGCCTACAACGCGGCGGTCCAGGTGTTTGAGAGCCGCCGTGCCCGCTCGAAGCATTTCGCATTTTCGGCCAGCATTTTTGGCGAACCGGCCTGGGACATGCTTCTCGATCTGTTCATCCATCAGCACCGTCACGACGAAATGAGCGTGAAGAGCGTGAGCCTGGGGTCGGGGGCGCCCGCAACCACCGCACATCGCTGGCTCAAGCAGCTCGAACGTCGAGGCCTCGTCTGCTCCGCCGTCGATCCCGATGATCACCGGAGACGCTTCGTGCGGCTGACCCCCGAGGCTTACAAGAGCCTCACGGATTACTTCGAGGACATCGGGGCCTGATTTGGCGCAGCAGCCGGATTGCCAACGTTTTGCCTCGGACCGCGCCTGTCAGCGTTCCAACGTCGCCGGTTGGATTAGGCAGTCGAGTGCAGCCTGCATGTGAGCGGCCGCGATGAGGTGCCCGCAAGCAGACAACTCATCGATGAGACGCTGGATCTGATCGCGCTGCTCGGGGTGCATTTAGGGGAGTATACACCTTACGCCTTTAGATTCCAGTCATACGTACTATCACCTACCTCCGAAGGAAGTCAGGATCGCACGCAGTGCGACGTGTCCTTCCTGGGTGAGGGAGACGTGCTTGACGCGCCGATCCTTCACGGTTCCGGTTCTCCGGATGAGACCCTTGCATTCAAGAACGTCCAGCCAACGCAAAGCGGTCGTCGGCGGCACATCGGAAGCGAGGCACAAGCTTGTGGTCGAGACCAGCTTGCCACGATGCTCGCAGATGAAGAGATCGAGCAGCATCGCCCAGGCGCCCTCTCCGAACAGTTCCGCGGGCAGGAAGCGCATGCGTAACCGCCTGCGCTTCAGTTCTTGCTCGGCACTTTCGATCAGCAACAGTGTGTCGCGATACTCGTCGTGGGCGCTCATCGCCACGTCCCGCCGAAGCGCGGCCGTGCCTCTGCCATCACTGGCATAATCCAAGCTCGATTCATGATTGCCATTGCCCGCGGAGTGCTGCGGCCGGAAAAATATTCTCGATTGCTGTGCGCCCACCATGTTGCTCCTACATCGCTCATTGCGGTCCCCTCCCGCCCGAACCCTGTAGAGTTTCCTAATCTAAGTTATGCCTAAGGTTTTGACACGGATTGGACAGAGCGTCGTTAAGTGATGCTACCTATGCAAACGATTATCATAACCGAATTGCTTTGCTTTTCCCGTTCATTACGGAATGAAACTAGCGGCAGCGAAGGCGCAAGCAGCGGCCGTAGCCGAGCGCAGTGGTCGCGGCCGCCTCGGCTAAAGCATCAGGATCAGCTTGGGGCCAAGGCCGGTGACGTGCTCCCCTGATTGTTACCAGTCAGAGGTAGAGTCTCGCTCCTTCATGATGGTTGTTTGATTGGATGGCAACGTGTCTGGGGGCATGCCCCCAGACACGTTGGCCGGCGATCTCGGCGGGGGTCTTCCCGCCCAGTTTCGAGTGTGGCCTGACGGTGTTGTAATCGTGCCGCCAGGCGGCCAGCACGAACCGGGCATGGGACAGCGAGGTGAACAGGGTCTCGTTGAGGCATTCGTCGCGCAGTCGGCCGTTGAAGCTCTCGACGAAGCCGTTCTGCATCGGCTTGCCCGGTGCGATGTAGTGCCACTCGACCCGCCGCTCCTGTGACCAGCGCAGGATGGCCGACGAGGTCAGCTCGGTGCCGTTGTCGCTGACCACCGTGTGCGGCTTGCCGTGGCTGCCCATCAGGATGGTCAGTTCCCGCGCTACCCGAGCTCCGGACAGCGACGTATCAGCCACCAGCGCCAGGCACTCGCGCGTGAAGTCATCGACCACGCACAGGATACGGAAGCGCCGACCGCAGTTCAGGCTGTCGGAGACGAAGTCGAGCGACCAACGCTGGTTCGGGCCGTCCGGCAGCACCATCGGCCTGCGCGTGCCCAACGCCCGTTTCCGGCCACCACGGCGACGCACCCGCAGTCCTTCCTCGCGGTAGATGCGTAGCAGCTTCTTGTGGTTGGGTGTGATGCCCTCCCGAGCCAGCAGATAGCCCAGGCGGCGATAGCCGAACCGGCGACGCTCAGCCGCCAGCTCGCGCAGCCGTTGCCGCAGCGCTCCATCATCCGGCTTTGTCGGCTCGTAACGGATCACCCTGCGGCTCACACCAACCAGTTTGCACGCCCGACGCTCGCTCACCCCGTGATGCTCCCGGGCATGGGCGACGGCTTGGCGCAGGGCGTCACCATTTTTCTGATGCCAGATCCTTCAACACGGCATTGTCCAACATGGCCTCGGCCAACAACTTCTTCAGCCGCGAGTTCTCCTCCTCGAGCGACCGCAGCTGCCGGGCCTCGGACACTTCCAGCCCGCCGAACTTCGACTTCCACTTGTAGAACGTCGCAGAGCTGATCCCGTGACGGCGGCAGACCTCCGCCGTCGCCATGCCCGCTTCCTGCTCCTTCAAGATCGCAATGATCTGCTCTTCGGTGAACCTGCTTCGCTTCATATCCGTCCGACTCCTTGGCGTCAGACTCTACCAAAAAGCGGTCACATTTCAGGGGAGCACGTCACCAGGTATAACAACCGACGGGGCCAAGGTAATCTTTTCGAGAGCCTTGTCGCGAACTGGCCGATGCTTACGGACAACGCAATCGAGGAACTCCAACGAAGATATGACTGGCGACTGGCACCCGCAAATCCTTCGTTTTGACGCCCGTTGATCAATAACACCGGGTGGCTAAAGCAGATGCGATGGCGGTCATATACTTCGCGTAACACAGCGAGAAGCATCGTCCCAAACCCCGAGTCGCGGCCACGTCGACGCGGGAATTCGTGATTACATAACGAAGAGGGTTGGCTGCAGCCATTCTCGCCGCTCGAACGGAATTCCCCATGCTCGATCGATCGTGTCTTCGGCTTACTCGCCGGCGACCATAGCCATTTCGTATCTTGGCGGGACTTCGTGGGTTCACTGATTCTCCGAAGTGATGCGCAGATGCCACATCGTCACTTGTAGCGCAGCTGTGAGTTCCGTTTGGCGGTCGCGTTCATTCACTTGCACCAACTTGGATGTGTCGCCGATCAACGTTGGGATCAGTTCGACCAGTTCCACTTGCACTCATATCTGAACGTTGAGCGCCCTGACAGGGATCGCACACGCCCAGACCCTTTCAAGATCAGTCTCGATGATCGTTTCGGTCCCCTCACCCCTGCCTGCCAGCAACCGGAAGGTTTCTTGAAAATCGCAGTCCACGGCGGAGCAGTCCAGACAGAAATCGTTTAGCGCGAGGCCCTAGTCTTCATTTACCGTCCAAATGGCCTACGTGCGTCCGTCTATCGGAATGGCATTGGTTAAGTTCATGGATGATATTGTGCACAGCGGAGAAGAGACGGAGCGCCGCCTGCAATTCGGCCGGCGCAGGCCGTAGTTTCGCAGACGCGCAGCGACATACGCTACTTCGATGAAGCCCGACCCGGAGGGAGGCGCCATTCTGGCGCAGCGCTACTTGCGCCGCACCACCGCACGATAGCGAACCGCGCAAATTGCGACTGTCGCGCTCAGGCCGATATCAAGGAACCAGTTGAGCTTGAGAGGCCCGAACAGAAGAGCGTCGACCGAATGCAGCGAGACAATCCGTAGCCCGAAGAGAAGGAGCATGCCGCTTGTACAACCGAGCGCAGCCAGAATAGCCACATTGCGCCGCCCTTCGATGCCCCTTCTGATGTAATAGAACAGGCTGGCAAAACCTGCTGCGGAGATCAGGAACAGGATCGCAGACAGTGGCCCTTGCACCGCCCTGCGGGTGTCATACGCCTTCCCCTGGATCAGAACCTCACGCAGGTCACCGCGGATCCAGTCCTCGACGGAAAACACGCGAACGATCGCCAAAACAACGAACAACGCGACAACCATTGCCCACCCCCATCGATGCCACGGCAACTGTTGCTGGACTATCGCTCGAAAGAGGGCGAGGCCGCCCAAGGCGGCGACAGCGCAATAGAACATCGCTGCGATAAGACTTAACGTCGATGGTGCAGCCGACATATGCATTTGCGTCCTGATTGTGATGATCGCGATCTCGGCCCGGAGCATCGTTGTACGTCCGGGTATGCAGTGCTCACGATTTATCGCCGGACGATAGTGATGCAAGCCTCTTGAACCCGTGCGCCTCCTCCTTGCCCATCGCGACGATAAACTCGGATTTGGACAAGCACGGGTCCGGCAAGGTCGAAGCCTGCCCAGAAGCCGCCGCTTGGGCGCAAGAGGGTTCGGCTTTCAACTGCCATCGCGTTTGGCCCTCATACATGTTGCACTGCGAAAACACTGCGGCTAAGCCTTGCGAGGACCGATGCGGGGGAGAAACAAGATTATGATGGCACGTCGCGCGTTGGGCGCCGCCCTTTTGGTCGCTGGAGCGGCCTCTTTGACAAGTTGTGGCTCTACACCGGAACCGGTGATCGGCATGGCCGCCACAGAGCCCTCGGCAGAACTGGGTCAGAGCGACTACACGATCGCCCGCCCGACAACCTACGCCATTCGCCCTGCTGACGAGCTTTCCGTCGTCGTGTTTCGCGAACCGGACCTCTCGCTCGAGAGCGTGCGTGTCGGCGTCGAGGGCAACGTGTCGCTGCCGATGGTCGGGTCGATCCCCGCGGCGGGCATGACCGCCAAGCAGTTCGAGCAGGATGTCACCCGGCGCCTGGCCGCGGCCGGCCTCAAGAACCCGATCGTGAGCGTCAACATCGCCGAATACGCCTCTCACCTCGTCACTGTCGAAGGGGCCGTCGAGAAGCCGGGCGTCTACGCGTTCCAGCCGGGCGCGCGCCTCTCGACCGCGCTCGCACTGGCCAGCGGGCCGCGGCGGGTCGCCAAGGAGCGGCAGCTGGCTGTCTTCCGGGAGACACCGGAAGGCATCATGATTGCCAAGTTCGACTACCAACAGATCCGCCAAGGGACCATGCTCGACCCGGTGCTACAGCCGGGCGACCGCGTGGTGATGGGCACCGACGGCCTCTCCCAGTTCTGGGAGGACGCGCTCAAGGCTCTGCCCGCCTTCGGCGTCTTTGCAACAGCGGCGATACGGAACTGAACATGACCGAGCGTCCCATCATGAGTAACCCCGAGCCGGCCGGACGCGGCACGTGGCTTGACGTCTACATGCCCGACCAGCTCCCGGCGGTGCAGAAGGTGGCACCCCCGCAGTTTCTGAACATCAGCATGGTGCGCGGTATCCTGTACCGCCAGCGCTGGCTGGTGGCGGGCGTCCTGTTTGCCGCCGTCACGCTCGGCCTGATGGTGACCTTGCTGATGACCCCCCGATACGAAGCCACCGCGAAGGTCAGCGTCAAACCCTTCAACGAGGAGGTCGTCGAAGGTCAGAGCGACAGGGCGGTCCCGACTCAGCTCGTGGACAAGTACATCGCGACGATGATCCAGCGGATCGGCAGCCGTCAGCTTGCGGGGGTCGTGGTCGATGATCTCAAGCTCGATCAGCGGCAGGGCCTGCTGGGCAAGGACATCGACAAGTCCCGTGCACCCGGACTGACCGACCAGCAATGGCGCGAATCCAAGCGTCAGGCCGCAGTCTCGGCGCTCATCAGCAGCCTCAACGTCAAGTCGACCCCCGGAAGCCTGGTCATCGATATCGGCGTGCGCTCCGAGAACCCGGTCCTCTCTGCGGAGATCGCCAATGGTTACGCGAACGCTTTTCTCGCCTCGGACACCCGGGCCTCGGTTGCGAGCAGCAAGTACGCGCTGACCTATCTCTCGGGCCAGATCGAAGAGACGCGGGTCCGGCTGCAGAATGCTGAACAGGCGGCCAACGAATATGCCCGTGCCCGCGGCATCATCGTCCAGCCGCTCAACGGGCCGAACGAGGCGGAGAATGCCAGTTCGGCGACGACGCTGATCGGCACCAAGCTGGCGTCCATCAACGAGGATTTTATTGAGGCCCGCGCCGATCGCATCGCCGCCGAACAGCGCTGGCGCACGGTTCAGTCGCTTCCCGCTTCGCAGCTTCCTGAAGTCCAGAACAGCCAGTCGTTGCAGCAACTTCTCGCGGACCTGACCGAGAAGCGCGCCCAGCTTGCGGAACTGCGCCAGCGTTACAATGACGACTTTCCGCAGATCGCCAATCTGCGCGCGCAGATCGACACCATCAACAGCCAGCTCGAACGCAGCGCGGCCGACATCAAGTCGAACATCCGCAACCAGCTCACGATTGCCCGCAATCAAGAGAACGCACTGGCCGCCGAGCTCCAGCAGCTGACCGGTGCGACGCTGGGCGAGCAGGACGAAAAGGTGCAGCTGAGCGTGCTCGATCGCGAAGCCGAGGCACTGCGCAACCAGCTGAAGATGCTGCTCGACCGCTACAACCAGGTCAACAGCGCCGCCAACGTGAACCCGGACACCTTGCAGATGCTCGATACTGCAACCGTGCCCTCTTCCCCCTATTCGCCGAACCTGCTGCGCAACATGACCATCGCGCTCGCCATCGGCATCGCCCTCGCTGTGGGCCTCGCGGTCCTTCGCGAAACCTTCGACGACCGCATCCGCTCGCTCGAAGACGTCGAGGACAAGCTCGCCCTGCCGTTCCTCGGCCACACTCCTCACGTGGCCGATCGCGATCTCACGCTGCAGAGCTCGAACCGCTTCAGCGCACTGATGGAAGCCTATTCCTCGATCAGGGCGGCGATCGACTTCTCGCTTCCGCGTACCAGCAACGTGATCCAGGTGGCCAGCAGCCAGGCAGGCGAAGGCAAGTCGACGACCGCTGTGGTGCTCGCCGAGATGTTCGCCAACTTCGGTCGCAAGACGCTGCTGGTGGACGCAGACCTGCGTCGCCCGTCGGTCTCCAAGCTGCTTGGGCTCGAGCGTCCGAAGGTCGGGCTTGTCGAAGTCGTGCTGGGCCACGTCCCGCTCGAGGACGCGATCGTACGCGGCGTGCACGAGGGCCTCCACATTCTCCCGGTGGCAGAGCTGCCGCCCAGTCCGACGGAAATCCTCGCCTCCAGGGAATTCGAGCAATTCATCGAGGAATGCCGCGGCAAGTACTCGCTGGTGGTTTTCGACTCCTGCCCGGTGATGGGTCTGGCGGACGCGCCCATGCTCGCGCGCCTCGTCGACGCCACGGTTTTCGTGCTCGAAGCCAACACCCTGCCCTTCAGCCGCGCGCGCACCGCGGTCCGACGCCTCACCTCGGCGGGCGGCAAGGTCATCGGCGCCGTCCTGAGCAAGTACCGCGCTCTCGAAGCCGGCCAGGCCTACGACTACCAGTACACCTACTACCAGTACGGTCCGCGCCAGTAGTCCACTCGACGGGCACCCTCGTGACCTGATCGACCTTCACGAGACCGGTAATAGGCCCAGTCATTGATGACGCGGACCGCGACCGACGCCGCCAGCCTCGGCAGCGCTTCTCTTGCCTCGGGCAAGACGGCGCTGATCGCGAGCATCGTGATCACGACCTATCGCCGCCAAGCGATCCTCGGAGAACTGCTCGAGGCGCTCTGCCCTCAGCTTGAAGGCAGGTCCGTGGAGGTGCTCGTCGTCGACAACTGCCCGGCCGCGAGCGCCCGCGACATCGTCGAAGCCTGCCGCAGCAAGCATCTGCGCTACGAACAGGAGACCCGTACCGGCGTCGTGCACGCGCGCAATCACGGCGTCCGCGAGGCCCGCGGAACCTACGTCATCTTCCTCGATGACGACGAACTTCCCGGCCCCGGATGGCTCGATGCATGGCTTGCACAGGCCGACGGCCGGACGGATGCGAGCTTCGCGCGCATCGTGCCTCGCCTTCTGTCCTCGTGCCCGCCCGGGCTGTCAAAGCAGGTCGCGCGGAACTTCGTGCGTGACATGCGCCGGGAGACAAACGCCGATGTTTCGGCGAGGTGGCCGTACCTCGGCACGGGAAACGCCATGTTCCACAAGCGCCGCTGTCTCGGAGAGAAAGAACCCTTCGACACCCGCTTCAACGCTCGCGGCGGCGAAGACGTGTGGCTGATCCGCAGCCTTGTGAGGCGGGGGCACCGGCTGATCTGGAACGCGGAGGCGGTCGTGGAGGAAGTCATCCCCGAGGAGCGAATGACCTTGTCTTTCCTCGAGCTGCGCCGCTTCAATCAGGGGCAGATCCGCAGCATCCTGGCCTTCGGGGGTGGGGGCGTGACCGGGATGGTGCGGGCTTCGACGTGGATGCTCATGGGAGGCGTGCAGTTCCTCCTCTATCGCACAGCGGCTGCGATTGCCGGGATCGCCGGAGCGGACCTGGCGGACCACTTCCGGTGCGAAGCGGGCGGAGGCCTCGGGAAGCTGCTGTGGTGGAGCCAGCCGCGCGTGCGCGGATATGCGCGCGACTGACCTGGATCAGGAAGGACGCCAGGCCCTCATAATCGAGATGATCTTGGGCCCCTCGATCAGGTAGCGACGCCACAGCCGGCGCGGCTCGGTGAGCAGGCGGAACACCCATTCGAGCCCAGCCAGCTGCATCCACCGCGGGGCGCGCCGCTTGCGACCGAGCATGAATTCGATCGAGGCGCCAAGACAGAAGGCCACCCCCGTGACGCTGCCTGTCGCCATGACCCGATGAGCAATGATCTCGCTCCTCGGCGCGCCGATCGCGAAGAGTATGTACTCCCACTGTTCGGACTTGAGAAACTCCTCGATCCGCTCGATCGCCGGCTCATTGTCCAGGACACCCATCGGCGGGATGTGCTGAACGACATCGACCGACGGGAAACGTGCCTTGAGGTCTCTCGGCATGTTCGCATCGCCACCGATGAGCGCGACCTTGCGGTTGTCGAGCCATCCCTGCTCGAACAGGAGCGCCGTGACGTCGCTTCCCGTCAGAACGGTAAGCTTGATGCCCTTGACCCATGCGAGACCCCGCAGCACGCGGCTGTCGCAAAGGCGCAGACTGGCGGCACCATAGGCACGGCTGAAGCGTTGCTCGACATGGCCCGGCTGGCGCTTGCCCCGGAGCATGACGACGTGCTCGACATTCGGGGTCACCACCAGCGACATGCCCGAACAGCGTGACAGGCGATCGAGCTCGGCGGCGAGCTGCTCGTGAGGCGCTTCCACGAAGTCCAGTCCGAGGAAGTTCATGGAGGGCAATTCAGCCGACATGCATGCGCTGCGGGACGACCGTGCGGATTTCGAAAGTCAGACGCGAACTGAACATGACACCCCAAGTCCCCTCCTTCGATCCCGATCATCTAGGTACGCCCTTTTGTAAAGAAGAGTTTCACGACGTTACATAGTGACTTAACAGCACGCGATCAGACAGCCATGCGACCTGCCGCCTGATCGTATTCGTGGATCAGTTCCACGGTATTCAAGATGTTAGCCTTGCTCGAGGCACCGAAGAGGATCGATTCCACATAGGGTTCGTTAACGACCCACTCGATCGCCTCCCGCGGGCGGATCCCGCCGGAAGCCAGCACCGACATCGCGATGACGCGGGCAGGATACTTCGCCGTCGCCTCACGATATCCCTCGACGCCGCCCGACATGCGGAAGGCGATCTTGTTGACGTTGGCGCAAACGATCGGGTTCTCGATGCCTGCCTCATGCAGCATCGGCAGCAGCTTGGGCAGGTTCATGGTGATGAAACCCGCCTCAGCATTGTAGCGCTTGCGGCAGTGCTCGGAGAACACCCGGAACGCATCCACGACGCCAAGGCCCTGAATGAGATCGGTCACGACGTTCTGGAGGAAGATCACGGGGGTGTGCAGGTCGCGGAACATCTTCATCTCCGCATCGACCAGAAGGGTCATCATGCCCTCGATGTCGCGGCCGAGGACGGCCATTCCTCCGCGCAGCATCGTGTCGACGAGACCCTCCTTGGGAAGAAACTTGCGCAGCGCATCGAAGTAGCCGAGCTCGGTGACGGCATTGGCGTACTTATGCGCGTAGGGCATGCCCGGGTAAAAGGTGAACCCTTGCCATTGCTCGGGGTTGGCGCGTACCCGGTCGGCGATCTTCTCGATGGTGTCGTGCGTCGTGCACATGAACCCGCCCGCCCCCGCGTGCAACGCGGCCTGGAGCACCTCGACGATGTTGTCGATGTCCTGGAAGCGCATCGCCTGGGCGCGCGCCTTTTCCTCGGACATGTGGTTGATGCCGAAGAACTGGTTATCGCCGAAAAGAATGCGTTCCATTCCGGTTATCCCGCCTTGGAGATTGGAGTGGGCGTGCCACCCTTGAGAAAGGTTGCCACAGCATCGAGCAGCTGCGGGCTCGCTTTGATGGAGAAGTCGCTGCCGTCCACCTTCATCGGCTCGCGAAGCAGCGCGGTCATCTCGGCCTTGAGAGCCTCGGTGCTCTCGACGATCTTCATGCCCTGCCGCCCCTGAAAACGCCGGGCGGTGTGAACCTGGTGATCCGTCGTGTGCTCACCCAGGGCGATGTCGCGCGGGATGAGAAGCATCTGCTTCCTCGCCTCGAGTGCCTGCAGGATCGACCCCATTCCGACGTGGGCGACGAAGAGATCGCAGTCCTTCAACCTTTTGCGGTATTCGGACATGGGGACCATCCGGGCGAACGGCGCGTGGACCGGTTCGTAAGCGCCCTCCCCGATCTGGATGAAGACCTCTTCACCCGGATTGTCGCGCGCCCACTCGTCGACGGCCCGCACGAAGCGGTCGAACGGCAGCATCGACCCGATCGAGGCGAAGATCACAGGATGCTACCCCAGCACTGGACGCCTTCCTTCTCGGCAACTTCGGGCCACTGGGACACGGTCCGGTGGGCGAGCTTGCGGGCGAGGCGCCCCGAAGACGACATGCGCTCGGCGTTCGCGATGCTGTCGATCCAGAGAGTACGGGCTCCCATCAGACGGCCGAGAAGGATGAAGAAGAGCATTGGCGCAGAGCCCGTCGAGACGACCGCACGAGGGCGCTCTTTCGCCATGATCCAGAGTGCTTTCAACGCGACCTTCAGGAACGACAGCTTGTTGAAGCGCGAGGCATCGGGGATCGTGTGGAGCCGGGCACCTGGCACCGCCTCGGCGTAGTTCTCGAACATGGAGACATAGGCGGTTTCGTAACCCGCGAAGGCGTCCCGCAGTCGCAGGAGCTGGACCCAGTGACCTCCGCCCGAGGCCACGGCCAGAAGCCGGGGCATGCGCCGTGCCATTCAGCGCCCCACGAGGCGACCGAGCAAGCCGCCTTTGCGCGGCGCGAGTTCCGTGGCTCCGAAGTTGCCGACGCTTCCGCCGGATTCGGCCGAAGCGCGGATCATCTCGATCGTCGCATCGGTTTGCGCTGCGCTTGCGAAGGAGTTCTCTTCCGATCCCTTGCCTGCCGCGACGGCATCACCGAAGGCCTCCAGCTGCGCCGTATACTCCTCGCCGCGCAGGTAGAAGCTGACCGGCGGGGTGAGATCGGTGATGTAATTCACGGTCCACCCTTCCTTGTATCCCTCCGGAATGGGAGCACCGCCGGTCAGGAAGACCTGGATCTCCTGGCGGTCAGCGTAGATCCGTCCGGCGCTCCCCCAGATGGTGATCCGGGTCGTCATCTTGCGGACCGAAGGGTCGGACCAGTTCACCGAAATCTGGCCCGTCACGCCGCCCGCGAAGCCGAGGGCCGCATAGACCTCGTCATCCACTTCCGACGAGAAGCCGCTCTTGAGCATGGCGCCGCTACAGGCCTCGGGCTCGCCGAAATACCAGTTGAGAAGGTTCAGCGGGTGAGCGGCATAGTCGTAAAGGCAGCCGCCGCCGGCTCCAGCCTTGCCGCGCCACGTCGGCTTGGCGGGCTTGAGCACGACCGGACCATAGGCCTCGCCCTGAGCATGACTGACCTTGCCGATCGCCCCCACCTCGAGCAGCCTCTTCACTTCCCGGAAGGTGCCGATGAAGCGGTTGTGGTAGCCGACCTGCGTCACCAGGCCCTTGGCCTCAGCTGCCGCGCCAAGCTCGCGCGAGACGGCCGAGGACATCGTCAAGGGCTTCTCGCAGAAGACATGCAATCCCCTGTCGATCGCCTTGCGCGCCATCCAGTCGTGCGTGGTGGTCGGGGTCGCCACGATCACCGCGTCGAGGCCGGGCTGCGCGATGACCTTGTCGAAATCGGCGATGAAGGGCAGCTTCGTGTATTTCTGCAGGACTCCCCCGACGATCTCGGAGGTGTCGCAGATCGCCGTCACCTTGAAGTGCTCGAGCGCGTTCGCGATCGCAAGATGCGAGATCCCCATCTTGCCAAGCCCGATGACCGCGACGTTAACTGCCACATCCAGCCCCTATCATGTTGCAGTGCACTAAGTGCCCTTCGCAGGTAGTTATGTCAACGCAGCGACAGCAGCGCGCAGCGACGAATTTCCCCGCTCCGAGACAGTTCCAAGCCCTCAGAGCCCCCGCCCCCGAATGGCGCAACGCTCGATCCTCGCACCTTGCCGGGACGAGAAAAAACACCCTCCGGGAAAAGCGGGAACCGCGTCGCCGCACGAGGCCGACCAGTCGAAATCCGCCGCCGAACGATCGCTCCGGCGACGATCAGGTCTTGGAGCGGCTGAGCGAGCGTCGCAGCAGCGGCGGCGTGAGGTCGGCCAGCAATTCCTTGGCCTTGACCGACCAGTCCACCCGATCTTCCGTATTCGGCCGAGCGCGAAACTGGGTGGTGTGCTTGCGCTTGGTCTCGTCCCAGGTGGCCGTGTAGTAATAGAGCGCGATGGATTTGCGCGAGCGGCCCTCGGGGTGCGCCACGGGCTGCGGGTTGCCGTGATTGCTGTGGGAGGTGGTGTTGAAGATCACCGCCCGGTTGAACACCGGGGTGATCGCCTGAACGCAGCGCGACATGTCGTTCGCCCACAATTCCAGCTGGCCGCCGAATTCAGGCTGCCAATCGTCGTTCAGATAGATCAGCAGGTTGATGCGCCGCTCAAGCGGCAGGTAGTAATGACGGTTGAAATCGGCGTGGATCGACAAGTGGCCACCGGTCGAGATCTCATGGAAGCCGCCGCCGCGGAAATAGGGGTCCGGGATCAGCCCCTCGATGCCGGTGATGTTTTCCAGAATGCGAATGAACGGCAAGGAGTTGAAGCTGTAGAAGGCGTAACGCGCCGCCGGGCCCATGTGATCGGGGTTGAACTGCTGCTTCAGCCGTTCCGTCGGGCGGTCGAACAGAACGCTCGAATCCTCATTGTCCCTCGGAAGCCGGTCGAACTCCGCCAGGAACATCCGGGCGATGCTCTCGGGAAGGAAATCGTCGATCATGATGTGGGGATAGGGATCGCCTTGCGCATAGCGCTCGGTCAGGTCGAGCCCGATCTCCTTCGCCGCGGCAGGATCGACCAGCCCGTTTTCCGAATCCATGCAGGAAATGAATGCCACTTCAGGCTCCCCGATTGCCGCTCACGCAATGCTAGTGCAACGCACAATGAATGTGAAGCCCTCAAGGCGTCACCGCCGCCAAGCCGAAGCGGTTGCTAAACGCAACCGCACACATCGAATCTTTCTTTCGAGGAAACAGCGAAGCATCGAGGGAATGCCTTGCATCAGCGCGCACCATTCTAAGCATGGCCACACGATGCGCCCCGACTGACTTAGCGACCCCACGGCTCAGCAAGTGACTTGGGACGCCTCTCTCCCTACCGAGAAAAATGCCGCGTTTATACCATGCGCAACGACCCTTCAACTCAAGAACGGAACGTTCGCGAGCAGCGCGTCCGGGCCGGCAACCTGCTCGCGCGCGACGCGGATCTCGGCGAATGCGCTGCTGCTGGCAATTACGATGAGCGGCAACACCTTCGAGCGGCCGATCCGCCCCGACTGAGCTGGCTTCGGTCAAGCAGCAGCCGCTGCGATCGTAGCTTGCCTGGCGTAGAGTACGGCGCGCGACTTCAGCAACGCGCGCTGCCTATCGGACTGCACTTGATACTCCGCCCAGCTCTCCAGCGATGCAAGGAAACCGATGAACGACATGAAAACGACCGCGCATGCGCCATGGAAGGTCACTGTCTGGCCGATGATAAGGTAAATGATCACCGCCATGTTCATACCAAACAGAAGCCTGCAATTCTGCGGATCAATCCTCTTCATGACCTGACCGATCCTGATCATCCCGAGACATATGCCCGCCAGCAGCACGACCGGAACCAGTAGGCCGTGGCGCATGGCGAGAAGCAGGAAGTGCGCGTCCACGCTTTCCGCGACCATCCAGCTCGGTCGCTCCCATGTCAAATAGCCAAGACCGAACAGCGGGTTATTCTTGACGTTCTCCGTTCCGTATTCCCAGATCGCCACGCGGTAATAGGCGCTCTCAGGCGAAAAGGTTAGGCGCGCGATGACCTGTGCAATCCCATTGGTAGAGACGAGATGGAGAACAAGCAGCACCAGCGACGCAAGGGTGATCACAATCCACCACGACATCTTCGGGATGTGAGGAAGCGCGCGGTTAACTGCGAATGCCGCGAGCATGATCATGACACCCAAAAAAGCTGCAGAGCTCAGGGAGAAAAGTCCAAGAAATGCCGCGATTACTCCACCGATCAGAGGCCAACCTCGCAGCCCGCTGTAGTAGTACAAGGGAAGAAAGCCGGTCATGATTGTCCCGCCCAGAATAGGGTGATCGAACGGACCGAAAGCTCGAAGCAGGCCAGCGCGGAATTCCTCCTTCAGCGTATACTCGCCCGTCGCTTCCCCATTGTAGAAACCGGTCATGTTGCCGAAGATCGACGCTGCCGCCGGGCGGAGCAACAGGTGTCCGGAAAGACTTTCTGCCGCCATGATGAGACCAGCGTAGAGAAGGCCGGGCATGATAAGGATCAGGAAGCGACGCAGATCGTTCGGCGTGACGATACATGCCCGCGCCACGAAATAGGAGCCGCCGTAGTCGAGCACGAGGCCAACCGCGCGGACAAACCCAATCTCAAGACCGTAAACGACCTGAAACGACAGGATTATCCAGAACATCATGACGGCATAAGCCATGTCGACACGGTTAAGGAACCCTCGCGTGTCCTTAATGGTCATCCACAGCGCCGGGATCGTCCCGAGGAGGACCCCGAGACGATATCCGAAGAACCGCACCCCGAAGAGGCTGAACTCGGTCTCGGGCGGAGCCAGTATGAAGGCATAGAATACGATGAGGATCGGGATGAGCGCGACGATCGGCCGATTGCTGTCGGGCAAGGTCCGCCGGACCTTGACGGGCGCAGCTGGCAGGCTCGGCGCGAAGATGGACATCGGCATTCCTAGGTGCAGAAATGAGGGTTCGCGCAGGACAGCAGCCCAGGTCGCAGGCTTCGTGTTTAGGCTACGGCACGTTTGCGTTCAAGTGCGCATCGGCTGCCGCAGAGCGGGTCAGCGCTGCAGGCGTACCTTCACCCATTCTCGCGCCTCCTCCGGCATCTGGCGCAATGTCAGCGCCAGGAGAGCGAGACAAAACAGGCTCGCTCCAAAGAGAGCCGAGATCCAATCTCTCATCCACGGGGTCGCCGCCAAAGCAAGCCCGATGAGCAGGGCCGGGCCGGCAAGACGGCTCATCACATCGCGCGTCAGAAAACCTGCCTTGTGGAAGATCGGCAGGCCGTCGATGATGAAGCGCAGCACCATCGCCACCGCCACCCCATTGAGCCCGAAGGCAACGCCGAAACCGTAAAGCAAAGCGGCATAGATCGGCAGCTGGATCACGTGCAAGACGGCGGTGAAGCGTGGATTGCCGCGGGCATGGATGAGCGCGATCGGCACGTTGACGAGCCCGCTGATCCAGAATCCGATAATGCTGATCTGCGCCAGCGGGACCGAGCGTGGGTCGAGCTTCGCGCCCAGCCACAGATGCAGCAGCGGTTCGGCAAGGCAGATGATCCCGATTGCGATGAAGCCGAACAGCTGCCCCACCATCACCGTTGCCGACTTGCCGAGCCGGAGGGACTCCTGCTCGTCGTGCGCTGCGAGTCGCGGAAACAGCGCCTGGATGATCGCGTAGGGGAACATCACCGTACGCATCGTGATCTGCACAGGAACGGTATAAGCCACCACGGCCGCCGCGCCCAGCACGGCGCCGATCACCATCCGGTCCGCACTCGTCAGGAATGGGCCGACGACCGCGCTAACCATTACCCACTTGCCAAAAGAGAACAGCCGCTTGAGCTCCGCCATCGCAGGGTTGAACTTCTGGCCAAGCAGGAACACCCGGGCCATATTGAAAGCGATCGGCGCGAGTCCAAGCAGCCGCCCGAACATCGAGGCGCTGAGCACCCAAGTGAATTGGCTCGACCATAGCAGGGCCACAAGCAGCGGAAGCGTCTGCGACAGCACGTTACCGATTGTCGTCCCGACCGCGATCATACCGAACCGCTCGAGCCCGCCAAGCGCGCCCGAGGTCACGCCGGTCAGCATGATGACTGGCACGCATAGCGCGAATAGCCACGTCGCCGAAAGAATCTCGGCGCGCAAGCCCGGGCTCGCGTTGAAGGACCAGCGGAAGAACAAATCTGCCGCGACATAGACCAGCACGCCCCCCACGAGCGAGATCACGCTCGCACCAGCAATTGCGGACCACACCACTCTCGCGCGTTCGTCGGCGCTCGCCCCGGTGGAGGAGGAAAGGCGCTGGGTGAGCGCACGTCCGAGGCCGAAGTCGGCCTGGCCGAAATAGCCAAGCAGCACGAAAGCCAGCAGCAGCGCGCCGTAGCGCTCCGTGCCGATCAACTTGATGAATAAGGGCACCGTGGCGATCGTCACGACCACCGCGATGATCGGCGTCGCGAGATTGTAGATGGAGTTCTTCGCGAGTGCCATCAGCGCTCCGCCGGAACGGGCGCGGGCCAGCAAGTCTTTTCGCCAACGCACGCGACACCGGACTTGTTGGCGCAAGCCGCTGACCCCGAAATTGCCTTCACCTTGTCATACCCCGATACGGCCTGTCAAATGACTTGCCGGGCGCTCTTGCCTGTGCGAGGAATGTTTCGCAACTGCAAAACGATCAGCCGCGAGGCTGCCGTTTCGCTGCGTATGGGGCGCGGCGAAGCGCCTTTGTGCAGGATGCGGGGATCCGGTTACGAACCACATGCAGGACCTTGCGACAAGCGACGCGGGCGGTGCTCCTTGCGGCGATGAGGGACTGGAGGACTGCGCCGCCTGCCTGATGTGCGGCGGCACGGCGGCCGAGCTTGCGCTGGACGGCGCAGAAGACCTCTTCTTCCGCGCAGATCCGGGCCGCTTCGCCATCCATCGCTGCCGCGCCTGCGGCTCGCTGTGGCTGCCGCGCCGCCCTGCCGGGGAGCGGCTGGTGCGCGCCTACAGCGGCTACCACACCCACAACGAGCACGCCGACCCGACTGTCGCGCCGCACCCGTTGCGCGAGTGGATCAGGGCCGCCTATTACCGCAGCCTGTTCCCCGGCATCGCCGGCCCGCTCGACCGGCTGGTCGGCTTCGCCCTCGCCGCGATCGGCTACGACACCTCCGGGCTCGACAAGGAGCTGCGCTTCGTGCCGCCGCCGCCCGCCAGGGTGCTCGACTACGGCTGCGGGGGCGGGCGCTTCTTCCGCCAGCTGCGCGGCCTGCCCTTCAAGTTCTACGGGGTCGAGTACGATCCCCACCTCCTGTCCGCCCTCGCCGCCGAGGGGATCGAGGTCGAGGACACCGCGACGATCACCGACGACCGGTGGGACCGCGAGTTCGACTACATCACCCTCGCCCACGTCCTCGAGCACGTGCCCGATCCGCTCGCCCTGCTGCGGCGGCTGTTCGGCTGGCTCAAGCCCGGCGGGGCGCTCTATGTCGAGCTGCCCAATGCAGGCGCAAGCGGCCTTGCGATCTTCGGCGCGGTGTGGCGCGGGCTCGAGGTGCCGCGGCATTTCGCACTTCCGACCCGCGCCGCGCTCGCCCGCGCGCTCGAGGAGACCGGCTTCGTGATCGAGCGGCAGGTGATCGACCCGGCGGCGCGCGACCTGCTGTGGGGCGAATCGCTCGCCGCTGCGCCCGAGCGCGCGCACGCGGCGCTGCGGCAGGCGATGGCCGGGGCCCCGCCCGAGACGCCCGACAATGCCGAGCTCCTGATCTTCATCGCCCGCAGGCCGGCGGCATAGACGCATGGCACGGCGCGACACCCCAGCGATCTTCGAGCGCGCGCAGGCGCGGTTCCGCGCCGCGCGCTTCCGCCAGATCGCGGCGCTCATCGAGGGGCTGGTGCAGAGGCACGGCGAGGTCCGCGTGCTCGACGCGGGCGGGCGCGCGGAATACTGGAACCTGCTCGCCCCCGAGCTTACCGCCCATGTGCACCTGACGATCCTCAACTACGGCGAGGAACTCGAGGACTACAGCGCGCGCACCCTTCCCCACGTGCGCTACGAGAACGTCACCGGCGATGCCTGCGCGATGCCGCAATATGCCGACGGCGAATTCCACCTCGTCCACTCCAACTCGGCGATCGAGCATGTCGGCGGCTACACGCGGATGATCGCCTTCGCGAACGAGGTGCGCCGCGTCGGGCAGGCCTATTACGTGCAGACGCCGAACGTGTGGTTCCCGATCGACCCCCACGTCGCCTTCCCCTTCCTCCACTGGCTGCCCGACCCGCTGCGGCTGTGGTGCTACACCCGCTTCAGCATCGGCCTTGCCGGCAGGAGCGACTTCGCGCGGGCGGCGAGCATCCTCGACGACTGGCGGATGATCGGGCCCTCGACGATGCGCGCGCTGTTCCCCGACGCGCGGCACTCGGCGGAGCGCTTCGCGCTGGTGTTCAGGAAGTCGCTGATCGCGATCCGGACCGGATGACGGGGCGGAGACCGATGCGCCGATCCGCTCCCACCCTCGCCGCGCTGCTGCCCGGCCGGGACAACAACCTCAACCTCGTGCGGATGCTCGCGGCGGGCGCGGTGCTGGTCAGCCATGCCTTCCCGATCAGCGGGGGCAAGGACCCGCTGCTGGTGCTGACCGGTGCGACGGGTGGCGAATACGCGGTTGCGGTGTTCTTCGGCATCTCGGGGCTGCTGATCGCGCGCAGCTTCGACCGGCGCGAGACGATGCTGCATTTCGCCGCCGCGCGGGTGCTGCGGCTGTTCCCAGCGCTGGCCGTGGTGCTGGTGCTGACGGTCTGCGCGGGGGCGCTGCTCACGAGGCTGCCGCTCGCCGACTACCTCGCAGCGCGCGGGACGTGGACCTACATCCCGGCGAACCTCCTGCTGGCGAGCCCGCAATTCGCGCTGCCGGGGGTGTTCGAGACCAACCCCTACGGCCCGCAGATCAACGGCAGCCTGTGGACGCTGTTCTACGAGGTCGCCTGCTATGGCGGGGTGGTGCTGCTGGGCCTCATCGGCGTGCTGCGGCGGCGCTGGCTGGCGCTGGCGGCGGCAGCCCTCGTGGGCTGCGCCCACATCGGGATCGCCTGGGGCTCGGCGCCGGGCGGGCCGCTCGGTGAGGCGGTGTCGATGAGGATCGCCTTGCTCGCGCGGCTGGCCTTTCCCTTCATGCTCGGCACCGCGGCCTATGTGTGGCGCGAGCGGCTGGTGCTGTCGGGCTGGATTGCGCTGGCGCTGTGGATTCCGACAGCGCTGCTGCCCGCAGGCACCCTGCTCGCCGCGGGGATCGTGGTGGCGCTCGTCTACGGCGCGCTGTGGTTCGGCTTCGTGCCCAAGGGACGCCTGCTCGGCTACAACCGGATCGGCGACTATTCCTACGGCGTTTACATCTACGCCTTCCCGGTGCAGCAGGCCCTCGTCCACTTCGCGCCGGGGATGAGCCCGCTCGCCAACATCGTCCTTGCCCTGCCGGCGACGCTGGTGCTCGCGGTCCTGTCCTGGACCCTCGTCGAGCGGCGCGCGATCGCCGCGGCGCGCCCGCTCGCCGACCTGCTGACCCGCCGGCAGGGCTCGGACCAAGAAAGGAACCCGGCATGACCGACGCACCCGAGCACGCCGTCCCCGCGGTCAGCATCCTGATCGTCGCCTACAATTCGCGCGGCTTCATCGCCGACTGCATCGGCTCGGTCATCGAACACACCGCGCCCGGCAGCTACGAGATCCTGCTCGTCGATAACGGCAAGGACGACACCGCGGGCTTCGTCGCGGAGCGGTTCCCCGCGGTGCGGATCATCCCCGGACAGGGGAATATCGGCTTCGGGCGCGGCAACAACCTCATCGCCCAGCACGCGCGGGGCGAGTACCTGCTGCTGCTCAACCCCGACACCCGGCTGGTCGACCCCGCGATCGACCGGCTGCTGGCCTTTGCCCGGACGCGGGGCGGGGCGGCGTGGGGCGGGCTCACCACCTACCCGGACGGCACGCTCGACGGGGGCAACTTCCTCGCCATCCCGACCCTCTCGGGAATCGTGCAGAGCGCCTTCGGGCTGACCTCGGCGGTGAAGACGCGCTCGCGCATCGAGCAGCTGGCCGAGCCGGTCCGGGTCGACGTGCTGTGCGGCGGCTTCGCGATGATCGCCCGCAGCGCCTGGGACGCGCTCGGCGGCTTCGACCCCTCGTTTCTGCTCTATTCGGAGGAGATCGATCTCTTCGCCCGGCTCAAGCGGATCGGCGGGGAGGTGTGGCTCACCCCCGAGGTCCGGATCATCCACGATGTCGGCAGCGGCAACAGCCAGTCGGCGGCGCGGATGCGGTTCCTCTACACCGGCCTCATGCACTACGCGCGCCGCCACTGGCAGGGCCTCGCGATCCCGGTGATCGGAGTCGCCTACTGGATCGCGGCATTCCGGCGCTGGCTTGTGAGCGTGCTGCTCGGCCCCGTGTCGGGATTTCACCGGGCGCGCCGCCGCGCGCTTGCGCCGATCGTGCTAGAGCCGGGCGTGTGGTGGCGGGGCTACGAGGGTCGCGCTTCGCTTGACTGATGCCGGGGCCGGTTTTGCAGTGAAGCATTTTCGCATCTGCGCTGCCGAAGATTGCGCGCGGTCTTGACAAGGGTAAAGCGGACGTCTGGAGATGCTTTCGTGTCGCAGCGCAGCAAAAGGGGCAAAATTCGTGATTCGAGCAGACGTCACAACACGCATCGCCAGGCTCATGGAAGACGTGTTCGATCTCGACGAGCTGGCTTATGAGGAAACCCTGAGCGCGGCCGACATCGAGGAGTGGGACAGCCTTTCGAACATCCGCTTCGTGGTCGCGATTGAAAAGGAGTTTGGCGTGCGCTTCAGCAACAGCGAAGTCGCTGGGCTGGATAACGTCGGCCAAATGGTCGACCTGATTATCTCGAAAGCTGCTTGATCGCCGGCGGCTAGGGCCCGGCGGTGTTCGCCACGGCCTCGCCGCGCAACAGGAGAAGCGACAGTCATGTCATTCAATCTTGAATGGCTGCTACCCCCTCCGGCGAGCTGGAGAGCGGATGTGCGGGCGCTGCGTGCGGATGCCCGAAGCGATCCGGCGGCTCTGATCCGGCTCGCGCATCACGACCTCGATCTTAACCAGCTCGGCCAGCTCGCCAGCGCTGTCGCAACCCGCCGGTCGAGCCTCGCGGCCACCACGTTGCGTCCGTGTAGGCTGGCGATCTCGGCGACCCACACAGTTGATTTTCTCGCCCAGGCACTGCTAGGGACCGCGCTGCGGCACGGGCTGCTCCTCGACCTCTACCAGGCCGAGTTCGGCCAGAACGCACAGGCCGTGCTGGACCCGGGTTCCAATCTCAACGCCTTCGCGCCCGACTTCGTGTGGCTGGCCTTCGATCCTGCGGCCTTGGGTCTGGCCCAGCCGCGGCTCGACGAGGGTGGCGGCGAGCTGGCGGTCATGGCCGCCCTCGACTATGTCCTTTCGCTGCGCGACGCGGTCCATGCGGGCAGCGGCGCGGGGGTGATCCTGCAAAGCCTGCCGATGCCGGCGAGCGCGCTGTTCGGCAGCTTCGATGCCATCCAACCGGGCGCTGTGCGCTGGATGGTGCAGCAGTTCAACGCCCGCCTCGCCTCCGCCGAACGCAGGGCCGGCGACCTGTTCTTTGATCTCGCCGCGCTTGCCGAGCACGTGGGGCTGTCTCGCTGGCATGACGCGGGGCGCTGGCACGAGGCCAAGCTGCCCTTCGCGCTCGACGCGGTGCCGCTCGCCGCCGACCACCTTTGCCGCCTGCTCGCCGCGGCGCGGGGCCTGTCGAGGAAGTGCCTCGTGCTAGATCTCGACAACACCCTGTGGGGCGGCGTGATCGGGGACGACGGCGTCGAAGGGATCAAGCTCGGCCAGGGCTCGGCCGCGGGCGAGGCCTTCCTCGCCATCCAGAACCACGCCAAGCACCTGCGCGCGCGCGGCGTGATCCTTGCGGTGTGCTCCAAGAACGAGGACGCGAACGCGCGCCTGCCGTTCCGGAGCCACGAGGAGATGGTCCTCAAGGAAGACGACATCGCAATGTTCGTCGCCAACTGGACCGACAAGGCGAGCAACCTGAGGCACATCGCTCAGGGGCTCAACATCGGCACCGACGCGCTGGTGTTCCTCGACGACAACCCGGCCGAGCGCGAGCGGGTTCGCCAGGAGCTGCCCGAGGTCGCGGTGCCCGAGGTTGGCGACGATCCCTCTCGCTACGTGCCGCTGCTTGCCGCTGCCGGCTATTTCGAGGCGATCACCTTCGGGGATGAGGACCGCCAGCGTGCCGCCATGTACCAAAGCAACGCCGCGCGTGCCAGCGAGCTCAAGAAGATCGGCAACATGGACGAATATCTCCGCTCGCTGCAGATGGTCTGCGCCCTGCGCCCCTTCGATGCGGCCGGTCGCGTGCGGATCGCGCAGCTCGTCAACAAGTCCAACCAGTTTAACCTGACGACGCGCCGCTATTCGGAGGCCGACATCGCCGCCTTCGAGGCTGACCCGGGCAAGTTCACGCTGCAGGTGCGGCTCACCGATCGCTTCGGCGACAACGGGATGATCAGTGTGATCATCTTCAATAAAGGCCCGGCGCAGTGGCGCTGCGACACCTGGCTGATGAGCTGCCGCGTGCTAGAGCGCCGGGTCGAGGAGGCCGTTCTGGCCGTGGTCGCCGCGGCGGCACGGGCCGAAGGCGTGCACGAGCTCGTCGGCGAGTATCTTCCGACGCCCAAGAATGGCCTGGTGGAGAAGCATTTCGAAAAGCTCGGCTTCGCTCCTGCCGGCGAGATCGGGGGGGGCGGCACGCGCTGGACGCTGGAGCTTGCATCTTACGCCGCACCCGATCTGCCGATGGTTATCGAGAATGCGGCCCAACCGGCCGAAGTGGAGGCATGAGTGGCATGACGGCAAGCGCTTTCATTGACGAACTTCTGGCCAGTCGGCCAGACCTCGCGCGCCTCACCGCGATGGTGACCGCGGCCTGGCCCGAGCATGCCGATTACCTGCGCAAGAGCTTTGCCGTGCGCACTCCGGCGTTGCTCGACACAAGTGACGCGGTCGCTCGGGTCGTGCTACAGCTGACAGGCGATCACGCGCCCAAGGTGGCGGAGGATTATCGCTGGTTGTGCGACGTGATCCGTGAGGAGGAGTTCAACTTCGCGCGCACCGACGCCTACCGCTTCTCGACCTTCGCCGAGACCAACGCGCATGTCTATTCTGACGACGTGTTCATGGAGCGCTACATGCACGGGCTGCTCCTTAGCCATGTGCTTTGGTACATGCACATCTCCAGCCTCCAGTTCTTCCTCGGCCGTCTCGGCTCGCGCGTACAGCCAGGCGGGCGGCTTATGGAGGTGGGATCGGGTCACGGCCTCCTGATCTATCTTGCCCTCACCCGGCTGGGCATGAGCGAGGCGGTGGCATGGGACATCAGCGCGGTCTCGCTCGAGCAGACCCGCGCCGCGCTTGGCCAGCTCGGCATGGGCGAGCGCGCGCGCTACGCCATACAGGACATGCACAAGATCGAGGCGGGGACCGAACAGTTCGACCTCATCATCCTCTCGCACCTGCTCGAACATCTTGAGCAACCGGTCGATGCCCTTCAGAAGATACGGCACGCAGTCTCGAAGGGGGGCTTCCTGTTCGTCAACATCCCGCTCAACGCGCCAATGCCGGACCACCTCCAGCTGCTGCGGGATCCGTCTGAGGTGGTGGCGATGATTGAGGCCGGGGGCTTCCGTGTCCTCGAGATCGCCTCGCACACCACCCAAGGCGTGCCGCTGCCGCGCGCCCTGAAGCGCAAGACCGCGGTGACCTGCTCGGTCATTGCCGAGCCGACCTGACCGGATCGTGACAGGCGGACGGGGGCAAGCCAGTGCTGTTCAATTCAGTTTATTTCATATTCCTTTTCTTGCCCACCGTGGTGGCAGTCTACTACGGGCTAGCGCTGTCCCGGCTTGCGCCCATGCGGCGGCCCTTCCTGATAGCGGCGACGATCTTTTTCTACGCCTTCGCAGGACTGCAGTTCGTATTGTTGCTGCTCGCCTCGACCGTGCTGAACTTCGTCGCCGGCCTGATGGTCGGACGCCTCGCCGAGCACCAGAAGCGACGTGGCCTAGTTATGGCGGGGGCGGTGGTGCTGAACCTACTGGTGCTTGGCTACTTCAAGTATTTCGCATTTCTTGTAGAGACGGTTGGGGCGCTCACCGGCAACGGTTTCAGGGTCGAGGGTATCGTCCTGCCGCTCGGCATCTCCTTCTTCACCTTTCAGCAGATCGGCTACCTCGTCGATGTGAACCGCGGAAAGATCAAGCCGGCAAGCCTGCTCGACTATGCGACCTTCGTGCTGTTTTTCCCGCAGCTGCTCGCCGGACCGATCGTTTTTTACGACGAAGTTGAGGGCCAGCATCGCACGCCGCCGACGCGCGGCCGAGTGGGAGCGAACATACTCGTCGGCCTGGCGATCTTCGGCATCGGCCTGTTCAAGAAGACTGTAATCGCCGACACCTTGGCGCTCTATTCAATGCCGGTGTTTGGCGCGGCCGAAGACGGCGGGACACTCGGGCTAGTCGACACCTGGATCGCCGCCTTCGCCTACACCGCGCAGGTCTATTTCGATTTTTCCGGCTATTCCGACATGGCCATCGGCACAGCGCGGATGCTGGGCATCGTGCTGCCGCTCAACTTCCTCTCCCCGCTCCGTTCGCGCAGCGTCAGCGAAATCTGGCGGCGCTGGCACGTGACGCTCGGCCGCTGGGTGCAGCTCTACGTGTTCCAGCCGATCTCGATCCCGTTAGCCCGCGCCGCGGCGATGCGCGGGATGGGCACCTATGGCACGCTCGTCCTGTCGATGATCCTGCCGACGATGATCGCGATGCTGATCATCGGCGTCTGGCACGGGGCCGGCTGGACCTTCGTGGTATTCGGCCTGATGCAGGGTGCCTACATGTCGATCGGCGAGTTCTGGGCAACCTTCCGGCGCAAGGCACGCAAGGCACGCAGGAAAGCGGGAGTGGCCGAACCCGCATGGAGTGCGCCGCTCGCGCGCGCGGCGACGCTCTTTGCCTTTGTCGCGGCGATCCTCCCCTTCGGCGCGGCAAGCGGCGCGGCGATGCTGTCGCTGTTCGCAGCCGCATTTGGCGCTGGAGCCGGCGGACTGATCCATGTGCCCGCCGACTGGCCGCTTGGCCTCGGCGCGGCCCTCGCCAGCACCTTTGCCGCCTACGTCATCATCTATGTTTTGCCCAACTCGCAGGAGATCATGACCCGCTTCGATCCGGTGCTCAATTGGCGTGACGATTGGGCTAAGCGAGCGCCGAGTCCCGTCCAGTTCGCCTGGCGCATGACCGGGAGGTGGGCGCTGGCGACCGGCCTCACCCTGTTCCTCGCCGTCGCCTTCATCATGCGTGGCACCACCAAGTTCATCTACTTCAACTTTTGAGCGAAGGTCAGGAGGATGATGATGTCGGCAGCACAGAACCAAAAGGAGGAAGAGGGCGGCGAAGTGCACCGGCCGTGGCTGATGATCGCACTGGTGGTGCTCAGTATGCTCGGCCTTGGCGCGGCGACCCTGCTGCTTCCGCATGACACCTATGTCCGCTACCAGCAGCTTACTTCGACCCTGCAGTTCCGCACGGTGTGGAGCTACGAGCGGCTCGCCTTCGACCAGACGCCGATCGACATCGCGGTAATCGGCAACTCGCGCCTGCAGGCAGGTGTCTCGGGGCCGCTGCTGGCGCAGCGGCTCAGCGAGCGGCTCGGGCGCAAGGTGCACGTGGCCAACCTCAGCATTCCCCAGGAGGGCCGCAGCGCCCATTATGTCCTCGCCCGGGAGCTGTTCCGCCACCACCCGGAAGTGAAGCTGGTGCTGATCTCGGCGATCGAGGCCATGCCGCGCGAGAGCCATCCCGCCTTCCGCAACATCGCCGAGGCCCCGGACATCCTCGACGCACCGATGCTGATCAACCTCGCGTGGCTGGATGATCTCGCCTACATTCCCTACCGGCAGATGTCGCTGTTCGTGCAAAGCCGCCTGCCGCAGGTCTTCGGCGTCGGCACCTTTCACCGCAAGGACTACGCGGGCACGAACTTCGATTCCACCAAGAGCTTCATCTCCCCGACCGCCGGGCTGGTCGACCGGGACACGACTCATACGGCCGGTGAGCTGCGACCGAAGGCGCAGGCGCGGGTGCGCGGGATAACGCCGCCGGTCCTCCCTGTCGCACTCGCAAACCAGGAGTTCGCTGTCGAGCGGCAGTACACCAAGGCGATCGCCGAGCTTGCCGAAGCCAACGGCACGGCGCTGGGCTTCGTCTACCTGCCAATCTTCGAGAACCCCGAACGGCTGCGGCAGGAGAGCTACTACCTCGCCGCCGGCCCCGTGCTGAGCGCGACCTGCATCGCGGGCCACGCGGAGTTCTTCTCCGATTACGGCCACCTCAACCGGACGGGCGCCGTGGCGGTCACCCGGATGCTGGGCGACACGCTGGTGCAGCTCGGATGGGGGCGGACCGACAAGAACGCATTTCTCGCTCACGCGGAGACAAGCCTATGCACGCAGAAACGCAGTCCACCGAGCGCCTCGTGAGCCATACCTACCCCCCGGTGGTTCATTCGCTGACGAGCCTGCGGTTCCTCGCAGCGGCGTGGGTGATCCTTTTCCACTTCAAGGAGTTCTTCCGCGGCACCGGGCTCGAGACGGCGCCGATCGCGATGTCCGGTTTCCTGGGGGTGGACTTTTTTTTCGTGCTGTCGGGCTTCGTGCTCGCGCATGTCTACCTGCCCAAACTGCGGGCGGGACGCTTCGATTACTGGGACTTCCTCGTGCGCCGGGTGGGCCGGGTCTATCCGCTGCATGTCTTGACCCTTGCCGCGACACTGGCCCTGTCAGCCGTGGCGGCCCGCGCCGGGGTGACCTACAGCATCTGGGATCTGGGCCAGTGGATGACGCTCCCCAAGGGCGAAATCTCGCGCGGCCTTTTCGCGCACGTGACGATGATCCACGCCTGGGGCTCGACCAATGGCCTGATCTTCAATCTTCCCTCATGGTCGATCAGCGCGGAGTGGTTCGCCTACCTGCTGCTGCCGGTGTTCGTGCTCGCGATGCGCCCGCTGCTGGGTCGCCCCCTCACACTGCTCGCAGCAAGCGTCGCGCTGCTGATCGCGATGGATGTCGCCCGGCGGGTCGGCACGGGGACCGACCTGCTGCGCTCGACCTGGAATCTAGGCACCTTGCGCATCCTGCCGAGCTTCGTGCTTGGAATTGCGCTCTGGCGGTTCGGCGAAGGCATCACGCTCGGCAGGCGCCTCGCGCTCACCGGCTTCTTCGCCGCTCTCGTCGCTCTGGTGGCAGCGGTGCAGTTCGGCGCGCCACTGGTGGTGATCGTGCTGCTGCTCGCGGCCATCGTATTTCTCTGCGCCGATGCCGAGCGGCATGGTGGATTGAAGGCGCTGCAGCACCCGTTCCCGGTCCTCCTCGGAGAGGTCTCCTACTCGGTCTACTTGTGGCACTTCCCGCTTGGGGTGCTGACGTTCGATGCCCTCCTCGCCCAGCGGGGCGAGGTCGGAGCGCTCGGGGGCCTCGGGCTCATCGCGGTGGTCCTGGCAGGAATCACCTTCGTGTCTTGGGTGAGCTACCTCCTCGTTGAAGTGCCTTCGCGCAAGACGCTGATCGCCGCGGGAAAACGCCTCGCCTTGGCAGAATCCTTTCGTTGACCGACCAGCCGGCCCAGGAGCGCTCAATGTCGATCTTCTCCCACTACCGCCTGCACCATGTCGGCGTGGTCTTCTCCTCGATGGAGGACGCCGAGCGGCACATGGAAAGCTTCGGCCTTGTTGAGGACTATCGCGGCTTCGTGGAGCCGTGGCACAGCTGGTGCATCTTCACTAAGCCCGCCAGCGGCGCCGCGATCGAGCTGGTTTTGGCGACACAAGGCCCTCTGACGAAGTTCAACAAGGGGTTGGGCGGCGTCCACCACTTCGCCTACGCAGTCGACGACATCGCCGCGGCCGAGGCGTGGTGCCGGGCCAATGACCTGCCGCTGCTCGAGCCGGCAGCGATCAGGGGCGCGGGCAGCTTCCTGTGCAACTTCATCCACCCGGTCGCCACGCGGGGAATCCAGATCGAGCTTGTCCAGGAGCTCTGAACGCCCCGCTCAGGTCTTGATCAGCGGGCGCCACCAGGCTTCGTTGTCGAGATACCAGCGGAGCGTCTGTCCGAGTCCCTCCTCGAAACCGTGCAGCGGAGCATAGCCGAGCTCGCTGCGCGCCTTGGTCTCGTTGATCGCGTAGCGGCGGTCGTGCCCGGCGCGATCGGTGACGAACGTCTTGAGGCTGTTCGTGGCGAGGCCCTTCGCCGCAGGCGCATCGGGGAAGCGTTGGGCGAGGCCCTCCACTTCGGCGAAGGCGCGGTCGACCTCGGCGCAGATGGTGTCGATCACGGTCATGTTGGGCAGTTCTGCCCCGCCGCCGATGTTGTAAGTCTCGCCCGGTAACCCGCGCAGCAGGCACGCCTCGATGCCCCGGCAATGGTCCTCGACGTGCAGCCAGTCGCGCACGTTCATCCCGTCGCCGTAGATCGGCAAGGCCCGGCCGTGGAGCGCGTTCAGCAGGAACAGCGGGATGAGCTTTTCGGGGTACTGGTAGGGTCCGTAGTTGTTCGAGCAGTTGCTGGTCGTGACCGAAAGCCCGAAGGTGTGGTGATAGGCGCGCACCAAGTGGTCGGACGCCGCCTTGGAAGCCGAATAGGGCGAGTTGGGCGAGTAGGGCGTCGTCTCGCTGAAGGCGGGGTCCTCCGGCCCCAGCGAGCCGAACACCTCGTCGGTCGAGATGTGGTGGAAGCGGTGTTCCGTGCCGCTCCCCCCGAGCCACACCGCGCGCGCGGCCTTTAGGAGGCTGTTGGTGCCGAGGATGTTGGTGTCGATGAAGGCGTCGGGCCCGCTGATCGAGCGGTCGACATGGCTCTCGGCGGCGAAGTGGACGAGCGTCGTGATGCCGCGCTCGCGCAGCAGCCGCTCGACGAGGGCGGTGTCGCGGATGTCGCCCTCGATCAGCTCGGCATTGGGCGCACCGGCGATGGTCGAGCGGTTGCCGGCATAGGTCAGCGCGTCGAGCACGATCACCCGGTCCTCGGGGTGCTTGGCGTTCCAGTAATGCACGAAGTTGCCGCCGATGAAGCCGGCCCCGCCGGTAACGAGCACGTCAGCCAAGTTTCGCTTCCTCTTCGAGCATCAGGCGCAGGTTCTCGCGCCAGGGAACGGCGCGGTCGCCGAGCAGCGCGCGGGTCTTGCTGCAATCGAGCAGCGAGAAGGCCGGGCGCCGCGCCGGGGTGGGGTAGTCCGCGGTGGTGAGGGGCCTCACGACAGGCGTGCGCGTCACAAGCCCGAGCGCCTGCGCCTCCTCGGCAATGGCGACCGCGAAGTCGTACCAGCTGATCGCCCCGTCGTCGGAATGATGGAAGGTGCCGGTCGCCTGCTTCTCGGCAAGGCCCCAGATCGTCCGCGCGAGCCCCGTCGCCCAGGTCGGCGAGCCCACCTGGTCGGCGACCACGCCCACCTCCCCGCGCTCGTTCATCAGGCGGATCATGGTGCGCACGAAGTTCGGCAGGCCCGCGGCATAGACCCAGGCGGTGCGGACCAGCAGGTCTTGCGCGCGCAGCTTGTCCTCGCCTTCCGCCTTGGTGCGGCCATAGGCGGACTGGGGCTTGCGCGGGTCCTCGGGCCGGTAGGCGACCGGGCTCGTGCCGTCGAAGACGTAGTCGGTCGAGACGTGGACCACCTTGCCGCCGGTCGACGCCATCGCCGCGACCATCACCCCCACCGCCTCGGCGTTGATCGCGCGGGCGAGCGCCTCGTCGCTCTCGGCCCGGTCGACCGCGGTGTAGGCGGCGGCGTTGATGATGAGGTCGGGCGCCTCGACCACCAGCCGCGCGGTCAGCATCGCGCTGTCGGTGAGGTCGACATCCTCGACGTCGATCGCATTGATGTCGGCCCACGCCGGCGCGGTGCGCTGGAGCGCGCTGCCGAGCTGGCCGTTCGCGCCGGTGATGAGCACTCTCATGCGAAAACCTTCACCTCTGCGAGCGAGAGCCCGCGCGCGTCCTTCTCGGAGACCAGCGGCGCCATGCCGATGTCGGGCCAGTCGATCCCCACCGCCGGATCATCCCAGGCGAGCGTGTGCTCGGATTGGGGCGCATAGGGCGCGGTACACTTGTAGAGGAAGTCGGTGTCGTCCTCGAGGGTGAGGAAACCGTGGGCGAAGCCCTCGGGCACCCAAAACATGCGCCTGTTCTCGGCGCTGAGCTCCACCCCCGTCCACTGGCCGAAGGTCGGCGAGGATTGGCGCAGGTCCACCGCGACGTCGAACACCGCGCCCCTGGTCACCCGCACCAGCTTGCCCTGCGGCCCCGGGTTCTGGAAATGCAGGCCCCGCAGCACGCCTTTCTGCGAGCGCGAGTGGTTGTCCTGCACGAAGCTGAGGTCGAGGCCGGCGGCGGCGAAGACGGCCGCGTTCCAGGTCTCCATGAAGAACCCCCGGGCATCGCCGAAAACGCGCGGCTCGATGATCAGCACGCCGGGGAGCGCGGTCTCGACGATGTTCATGCGATGACCGGCTGTTCCAGGAGATTGAGGAGATATTCGCCGTAGCCCGACTTGCGCAGCGGCTCGGCGATTTCGCGCAGGCGCTCGGCGGTGATGAAACCCTGCCGCCAGGCGATCTCCTCGGGGCAGGCGATCTTGAGCCCCTGCCGCTCCTCGGTGATGCGCACATAGGTCGCCGCATCGAGCAGCGAGGCGTGGGTGCCGGTGTCGAGCCAGGCGAAGCCGCGGCCCATGATCTCGACGGACATCGTGCCCTCGTCGAGGTAGAGGCGATTGAGGTCGGTGATCTCGAGCTCGCCGCGGGCGGAGGGCTTCAAGTCGCGGGCGCGGTCGACCACGGTCTCGTCGTAGAAATAGAGGCCGGTGACCGCGTAGTTCGACTTGGGGACCTTGGGCTTCTCCTCGATCGAGACGGCCTTGCCGCCCGCGTCGAATTCGACGACGCCGAAGGCCTGCGGGTCGCTCACCCGGTAGGCGAAGACGGTCGCGCCGCTGGTCCGGGCATTGGCGCTCTGGAGCAGGTCGGGCAGGCCGTGGCCGTAGAAGATGTTGTCGCCGAGGATCAGCGCGCTGGGGCCGCCGCGCACGAAGTCGGCGCCGATGTGGAAGGCCTGGGCGAGGCCCTCGGGCTTGGGCTGGACGGCGTAGGTGAGCGACACGCCGAAGTCCGAACCGTCGCCGAGCACGCGCTGGAACTGTGCGGCGTCCTCGGGGGTGGTGATGATAAGGATCTCGCGGATGCCCGCCAGCATCAGGGTGCTGAGCGGGTAGTAGATCATCGGCTTGTCGAAGATCGGCATGAGCTGCTTCGAGACGCCGCGGGTGAGCGGGTAGAGCCGGGTGCCCGAGCCGCCCGCGAGGATGATCCCGCGCCTGTTGGTCTCGCCTGCCATTGTCCGTGCCGCCCCCAGTGGATGAATACCCGCGCGCTGCATTGCAGCACGGCTGGGGCCGGTCAACGGGAAACTTGCCGGGGCGCGGTGACCGCGGCGGGCGCGATTCGCGGTTTTGCGGCCGGCCGCGCGGCAGGGTGCCGCAGGGTCGGTCCAAAGGGCGCTCCAGACCCCCTCCCGCGCGCCGCAGACCCCCTCCAGACCCCCGCCAGCCTGCCTGTGCGCGGCCTTGTGCGAATGTTTCACCTGAAACATCAATGCCTCGACTGGTCCGACGAAATGTGGCCGGGCGTCGATCAGGCGTTTACCATTCGACAATATGAGGTTGCCATGCTTGCTGCATTGCACTAGGTAGAAGCCGAGATTTCGAACACGGGGATTGAAACGATGAAGACCGTATCGCGCATCATGCTCGCCGCCGCCGCCTCGAGCCTTGCCGTTCTGCCGGTCGCCGCCGAAGCCGGCACCCGCGCCGGCAAGTCGTCGGTCTCGGTCAGCGCCCCCGGCCAGGGCCGCGCCGCCAAGGGCCAGAAGCAGGCTGAATCGAGCGCCCTGCCGATCATCCTCGGCATCACCGCTGGCGGTCTGGTGATCTACGGCGTCTCCCGTTCGGGCTCGTCGAACGACAACGGCCAGTCGCCGGGCACCTGATCCTGCCTTCCCCGATTGCCTGATGGCACGCTATTCAGACAGCGCCCGGACCTCGGCCCGGGCGTTTTCTTTTGTGCTCCCCCCGCGCGCTTTCGAGAGGCCCTCTCTTGCCCCGACATACGGCTGACCGGGCCGGCGTTCTCGCCCTCTGCATCCTCCTCCTCGTGGCCTTCGCCTGCGGCGGGGGCGGCAGCCGCTACGGGCTCGCCAACCTCGTGGTGCAGCTCGCCGCGATCGCGGTGCTGGCGCTGCGCTACGGCGCGGCGAAGCAGTTCCTGCGCGATTCGCCGTGGATGCTGCGCGGGCTGATCGGCCTCACGCTGCTGCTGCCGCTGGCGCAGGTCGTCCCCCTTCCCGAGCACCTGTGGAGCGCGCTCCCCGGGCACGACCTCGTCACCCGCGCCTATGACGCCGCGGGCGAGGCCGGGTGGATGACCTGGAGCGTCAACCCCTGGCGCACCGCGCTCGCCCTCACCGCGACGGTGACGCCGCTCGCGGTGCTGGTCGGCGGGTGGACCATGCCGCGCCACCACCTGCTGCTGGTCGGCTGGATGGCGGTCGCGCTCGGGATCGTGACGGTGCTGATGGGGTTGGTCCAACTCAACCCGGCGGGCGACAACTTCGCGCTCTTCGAGGTCCGCGAGCCGGGCGAATACCTGCTCGGCACCTTCGCCAACCGCAATTCGACCGGGCTGTTCCTCGGTTTCTGCGTGGGCCTGGCCTGCCTCCTGCCCGCGCCGCGGCCCCATCCCGCGGTGCCGTGGCTGCGCCTCGCGCTCGGGCTGCTGCTGGTGGCGGGGGTGGTTCTCACCAAGTCGCGCACCGGGCTCGCCCTCGCCGCGATCCCGCTCGGGCTTGCCGCCCTGCGAGGGATCGGCTGGCTGCGCGAGCAGCGCACTGCGGCGCGCAGCGACCGGCAGGGCGGCGGGGGCGCGGTGCTCGGCACCCTCGGCGCGCTGGTGCTCGGGGTGGCGGTGATCGGCGGGCTGTTCGTGCTCGCGCCGGGCCGCGTCGGCGAGACGCTCGAGCGGTTCCAGGCCAAGGACGATCCGCGCCGCTTCATCTGGGAGGACGCGCTCTTCGCCGGGGAGCGCTACTGGCCCGCGGGCGCCGGGATCGGCACCTTCGACGAGGTGTTCCAGATCGACGAATCGCTGGAAAATGTGACACTTCGTACCGCCGGACGGGCGCATAACGACTATCTCGAGCTGGTCATGGAAGCAGGGCTGCCCGGACTGGTGCTCGCCGCCCTGTGGCTCGCCGGGTGTCTCGCGCTGGCGTGGCGCGCGCGGCGCTCGCAGCTCGCCTGGCCGGGCTGGGCGGGCGGGGGCTTCCTGCTCGCGATCGCGCTCCAGTCGATCACCGACTACCCGCTGCGCAACCAGACGATCCTTGCCTTCGCGGGCCTGGCGCTGCTGCTGCTCGCGCGGGCCGGTGCGAATCGCCGGGGAGAGGGGCAATGATCGGCCGCATCCTCTGGACCGCCACGCTGATCGGCGTCGGCGCGCTCACCGCCGGGCTGCAGCTCGACCGCCAGGCCGAGCGCGACCCCTCGGTCGCGCCGCTCGTCCCGGCCCCGCTGCGCGCCTACGCCCAGCTGCCGATCACCGCCGCGGCGCTCCAGGGCACGGACGCTGCCGCGGCGCTCGCCGAGGCCGAGACGCTGGTGCGCCGCCGCCCGCTCCCCGCCGAGCACCTCACGCTGCTCGCCGCCGCGCAAGCGAAGGCGGGCGAGGCGGAGGCGGCGACCTTCTCGATCGCGGTCGCGGGCGAGCGCGGCTGGCGCGATCCGGTCGCGCAGGAGGCCGTTCTGCGCATCGCGCTCGCCGGGGGTGACCAGGCCGAGGCGGCGCGGCGCTATGCCGCGCTGTTCCGCGCTCCGGCGACACCGGATGCGCTGCTGGCGAGCCTCGCCCCCGAGGTGCTCGGCGAGCCAGGCGGGACCGGGCAGCAGACCTTCGCCGAGGTGCTCGCCGCCGCGCCGCGCTGGCACGCGCAATTCCTCGAGCGCGGGCCGCAAGTCCTGCCGCCCGCGGTCTTTGCGGGAGTCGCAACCCTAGCCGTCCAACTCGGTGCACGGTTCCCCTGCGAGCAGCTCGGCACCGCAGGCACTGTCCTGCGGGCTCGAGACGCAGCGGCGGCAGACCGGCTCGACGCCCTTGCCGCGCGCTGCGGCTAGAAGAATCAACCTCGCCAGTTCTGCCGAGGTTTGAAGCCCTGCCAGAGTCTTCCTTCGCGAGCACCTCTCAAGCCTCGCCGATCCGTGATTTTGTTGGCGTTTTCGCGACTTTTTCGCTCGCTTGGCTGCGGGCTCAACAGCCGTACCTCCGATGTAAACGATCGAAGGGTGTCCTCATGTATTCGCCGAACCAGCCAAGCAGCGCATATTGAGTGTTCTCGATAGGGAACTAGAAGCGGCGGCGTCTCGGCCAGCATCTGCAGCTGGTAGTCGAAATTGCTCTCGACCACTTTCTCTTTCGAACGGTGATCTGCTCACCATGCACCGAGCAAAGCGCCATGATGATCGAGCGCTCCCCGGTTGCGCGAATCGAGATCGGGCCTAGAAGATCTGCAGTCGATCACACATTCGATGCGGTGAATGTGGAGCTCGTTGACAGCAAGCGGTGTCGGACTAGATCGCCTCGTATTGATCTATCCGGCGTCAGTCTTGACCTTACATGCCTCGGGTAGCGGGTGGATCTGCCTTGCTTCTGGTACGTCGCGCGGAATTTTGCTTTGCACGCCTGTCGTCCATTCAAAGCGTTCGTCGAACCCGAGTGGCGGGCGTGCTACCTGAGCCGTCTGCCATACGTTGCCTTCAGCAACCGAAACGCCAGAGAGTTCCCCTCGCAACATAGCAAGGATCTCAGAGTCTTCTCGGTTTACCCCCAACGCGTCGATCATCGTTTCGAATGGGGCTTGCGCGGATTTCACGGCGTTGAGAAAAGCCATTGCTTGATTTTTTCTGATAACCACATTCGTCGACTGACGACCGTTTTTCGCTGGCAACGCTGCAATCCAGCTAGCAGGTCCGCCGTTCAGGCCGAGCACTACATTGCCTTCTATCAGAGCGTCGTCCACGCCGTAGAGCGCGATGCCGTGCCCCGCCGCGGGCAGAACGAGGTTGCAGCGCACCATCACACCGCTCCAGTGCCCGTCAAAGATAACGATGCCTTGCCAACCACCATCGTAGACGTGCCCCCCTGGCCGCGCAGCTCTCAAGCCGATCGAACGGATGCACACATTGCCGGTGATCAAGACCGGTCCGAACGCTGCTTCGTCTGAACCCGTCCCTTGCATACAGTCGGGGTGGAGCAAGCTGGATGTCGGCCATTGGTCGATGACGATGTTGTCACAGATCACGATGCTGCGGCCTGAATACTGTATGCCGTCGATAGCGAAATCGCGGAATGTGTTGTCGGCGATGAGCACCTGCCGTGCGCGGTAGATCTCTACTGCCGTCATCGCATCGTGCACCTCGGCACCAGTCAGGGTCAGGCAGTCACCCGCGAGGACGATACCATCGGGTGCTCGGGCAACGAAGGCGTTTTGCGGGGTAGCAGCGATGGCTAGGGTCGAGCCGATGTCGAGATCATCGAGGACGATGTTGTCCGCCCGCGCCTCACCCGGCGCATAGACCGAGACGAGTTGCCGTCGCTCGGGCGGCGCGCGCCCGGCGGTGACAGTGATCCCGCGTAAGACAAAGTGCGAAGCGCGCGACAGATCGAGGCTCGTAAAATGGGGGCGAGCGCCCGGGGCCGCAGCGATGGTCACGAAGCCACTGTTGGCGAGCCCAGAAAGGTCCACATCTCCATACTCGCCGCTTGCCAGCAGCAACATATCGCCACCGCGCACGCGCACTCCGCGCCGCTCCTCGAGGCTCACTCGGGGAATGCGGCCGGTTAGGCGCGACAAAATGCGGTCGGCTCGCGCGACCCGACGCTGCCTCTCGCCGAGCAGCCCTACGGCGACCAACTGGTTCAAGTCACGCCACGGCCTTGCTTGGCTGCCGTCTCCTTCCGCGCTACCAAGCACTGGATCAACATGGAAGACCCTCCCATCAGCAGGACCTGGTGTGCTGCAGGCAGGCATCGGATAAGCGTCGATTGATAGGTCACGTGCAGCCCCGCGTAGGAACACTAAAAGTCCGACAGCGATCATAATAAGCGCAGCCACCAACAATCGAGTCGACATCGATCTCTTGCGAAACAGCTGGAAACGCACGTGCTCATGCCCCCGGATGTAGACCTATTCGAGAAGTATCATCGCCAGATGCGGGCGTCAAAGGGTAGATTAACCCAACAATGACCGCATTTTTCCTTTGGGATCTGCAAATACGTTCTAGACAAGATAAGAATCGCTCAGTTTCACTGTGACCACAAAGTACCTTAGCACGGGCAAGTGAACCCGGCGCGGCGACTGGATCGATCAATTGCCTGGCATGCCCCACTACGATACGACCCGCGCCGAGGCCTATTTCTGAAATGAGGCTGAGGCGCAGGCGGCGCGATATCGCAGGGCGATCGTTCGATAAGGCAACAGCTTCGGCTGACGCGTCCATCCCTGCGAAACTTGATCAGCGAACCTTGTCGCGCTTCGCCTTCGCGTCCGCTTTGAGCTTTTCGATCCGCTCCGAGCACACCTCGTGCACGACGCGGCCAAGTTCCTCGACCTGTGCACCAAGCCATTCGAGCTCTTCCTTGGTCACCCGGTAGTGCTTCGAGTAGCGCGCTTTGACATAGGCGTCCTTGAGCTTCTCGAACCGCGCGCGATCGCGCTTGTTATCGCGCGGCCAAACGTAGGTAAGGCGCGGATCAATCCGCTCAGCCTGAGTGCGCAAGAAGCCGAGGTTGTGCACGTGCGGGGTGTAGAATGTGCACACCAACAGCACTGTGTGGTACAGCCTTTCGCATGACTGGTGCAGGATGAAGGCTGGCTCCTTGGTGCGCCCTTCTGCCACCAACCCACGGGCGGTGTTCAGGTAGACCAGCGAGCTCGGAAACCACTCCTCGAGATACTCCTGCGCCATGGCAAGCGCCTGCGTTGGCGTCTTGGGCTTGGGCGTGTGGAGCTCGGTATCGTCGGACTGGTAGACCGCGATCCCTTCGGCCTTCACATCCATGAAGAAATAGCGGCCATGGGCGAGGCCGTCGTTCACCTCCTGCAGCGTGTGGACGATGAAGTTGACCGGCGTGCGCAGCGTTCCGGTAAGGCCATACTCGCGCATCAGCCGGTCATCGAGCTTGGACCAGTATTTCACCCGGTCGGTAAGCCGCTTGTCGCTGACGATGATGAGAAGATCGAAGTCCGACTGGTAGCCCTTGGCGGTGTGCGGCTCGTCGACCCAGGTGCCGCGCGCATAGCTCCCGTAGAGGATCACCTTTAGAATGCGTCCGGCTTTCTTCCACTCGTGCTTGGCGAGCGCGAAGGCGTCGTCGAACTCCTCGAAGATCAGCTGCACCACGCGCTCAAGCTCGCGCTGCTTTTGCGGGGGCAGATGATCGAGGTCGGTGCGCATGGTCACAGGAGTGTAGCAGGCGCGGACTCGCGGTGCACCTTTGTTCTTACTCGCTTTGTTCGAAGGCGCGTTTCCGGCGACGTCGCTACAAGGCCAGCATCTGTTCGCGTTCCTCGCCCTGCAACTTGGCGGCAATGGCGAGGAACGCGCCCAGCAGCACGGGCCGTTCATCATCGGTGAGCTCGATCAGCCCAGCCTTCTGGACGAGACCGCAAAGTTTCGATGCGTCGCCTCATGCGAATCCGTCGCATGATCTGCCACTCGCGCAAGGCCGCGACGCGGCGCTGGCGCACGCCGCGGAGCGCGGTCTGATCCTTTTTGGCGAGCAGGCTCGGCCTTCGAGTATGTCACCGACGAGCGCGGTATAAATGGTGCGCCCCTACGGCTCGTACGACGCCGAAGCCGCTTAAAAGAAAAGGCCGGAACTCGCCCGCGAGGCGGTCACCGGCCGGGTGCGGCGCGCCGTGCAAGCGCGGCAGCTCGAGACCTAGCTGCGCACCAAACCGCGGCGCCGCACCGAGCAGTTTCGTCGAGCGCTGGCAGAAGCTTGAGCAGACGGCCAGACGCCAATTCGATGCGACATGTCCGGTTACCGGACCACGCGCTCCGAGACGGGGGGCGTGGCCAAGATCCGTGACCGCAATCCGCAGCTAGAGCGCTCATCGCCGCTTGCGAGCACGAGCTCGGCATCGGCATCTACACCGGTCGCAGCACGGGTCGTGACTTCGCGGTCAACCACGCCCCGGGGATCGCCAGGAACGAAGACTGGGACTGAGACAACCGTTCCGGTCGCTGCACCCCCCAAGTTGAGCGATCACCCTGCTGCAAGCCGCCCCGACGTCGCGTAGTGCACCTCCATTAGGCGCGGGGGAGGGACTGTCGTGGCTTCTATTTCCAGGATGAGATGAAACTTGCAACTCTTCGAGGTGCACCGATCGCAACGCGCGATCCCTTGGTCGATGATGTGCTGAGTGTGCTGGATACGATTTCCGGCCTGCTGAGCGAAATACGATCCTAATACAGCAATCCGGTGACGGGCGCGGCGCACAGGTCGGTGATTGCCGATCTGTTCGCCAGACTTCTTCTGCCCGAGGTCCGGGTCGACGAATTGTTCGAATTACCGGATTTCTCCGCAAGCCCCTCGTGGGAGATCCTGCTTGACCTCTACCGACAGGAGGAGCTCGGCCGCGAAACCTCCATCACGGGGTCTGCCTCGTCGCGCGTTTCCCGGCAACCACCGGCCTGCGCTGGATCCGCGCTCTCGAGGAGCTGAACCTCGTGACCCGCAGCGACGATCCCTTGGATCGGCGCCGCGTCTAATCCATACCGTTCCCAGCATGTCCGCCCAGTTTGGGCGGTAACCATTTCGCACCGACCCGTCTACGAAATCCGGCCGTTCCAAGCCATCGAGGGTCGATCCCAGATGGTCTACATGCGCGCCACGGCAGAACTATTCGACTCATCGCCGCATCAGCCGAGCGGTTTCCTCGCCGCGCACCAGCTCGTCATGAAGGAGCCGGCCCGTGTCCATACGCTGCGCAAGCGCCTCGATGAAGAAGGCAAAGCGCTTCTCGACCTCGGCGCGCGCTGCGGCCGTCTCTGTGCCCGATGATGCGGCGGTCACCGCGAGCCAGCGCCGCAGGTATAGCGCGAAGGCCTCATTCCCGACATCGACATGATAGCTCAATCGGTCGAGCTGGCGGGATATCCGGTCAAGCCTGCGGCTGAACGCGGCCTCGAGCCGCTCGGAGCCGTCGGGCGAGAGGAAGGATGCGAGCGCCGCCTCGACGACCGCAGCCTGCGAGACGCGCCCGCGTCCCGCATGGTCGGCGAGCTGGCGTGAGAGCTGCGGGGGCAGGCGGAAGGTATGCTTTATCCGGTTGCCTCTTGTCACAGGTCGATCCCGTCGCCCGGATCAAGCGCTGCCCGCCGCGCATTGTCCTGCACCTGACCGGCCAAGCGCCGATTGCGGGCTGCCGTGTACTCGTCGTCGCCATCGTCGAATGCGAACTCGTTGCGGATCACCGACTGTGCGGGAGCAATGTCCTCGTGCTCGGGGATCTCGGGCTCGCGGCGAATGCCGCCCTCACCTTCGTCCTCGTTCTCCACGGTCATGGGTCTATCAGAGGTACGGCTAGCCGACGGGGTTACAAGGCACTCGTCCCAGTCACCCGATGGCTTTGCTTCAATGGTCTTGGTGCCTTCTAGCGGCGCAAGCACCCGTCCGGCAAGCCGCGGATCGGCGTAGTAGCGCACCTTCTTTGCCCTTACCGGATGCGCCCCCGCAAGCATGACAATCTCGTCTGTGTCGGGCAGCTGCATGATCTCGCCCTGGGTCAGCAGGGCGCGCGCGGTTTCGGTGCGCGATACCATCAGATGCCCGAGCCAGGGCGAGAGCCGATGCCCGGCGTAGTTCTTCATCGCGCGCAGCTCGGTCGCTGTGCCGAGGGAATCCGAGATCCGCTTGGCGGTGCGCTCGTCGTTGGTCGCAAAGCAGACGCGGACATGACAATTGTCGAGGATCGCGTTGTTGGGCCCATAGGCTTTCTCGATCTGGTTCAGCGACTGGGCGATCAGGAAGGCCTTGATCCCGTAGCCTGCCATGAAGGCCAGCGCGCTCTCGAAAAAATCGAGGCGCCCCAGCGCCGGAAATTCGTCGAGCATCAGCAGCAGACGCTGGCGGTCGGCTCCGGCGGAAAGGTCCTCGGTCAGGCGCCGACCGAGCTGGTTGAGGATCAGCCGGATCAGCGGCTTGGTGCGGCTGATGTCGGACGGCGGGACGACGAGATAGAGCGTAACCGGCGTGCGCGGATCGACAAGATCGGCAATGCGCCAGTCGCAGCGCCGCGTGACCGCGGCGATAACAGGATCACGGTAGAGGCCAAGGAACGACATCGCGGTCGAGAGCACGCCCGAGCGTTCGTTGTCCGACTTGTTGAGGAGTTCGCGCGCTGCGCTCGCGACTACCGGGTGAACCCCGTCATCCCCGAGATGCGGCGTGCGCATCATCGCATCGAGGGTCGCCTCGATCGTGCGCGAGGGATCGGACAGGAACGCTGCCACGCCTGCGAGGGTCTTGTCGGCTTCCGCATAGAGCACATGGAGGATAGCCCCGACCAGCAGAGCATGGCTGGTCTTTTCCCAGTGGTTGCGGCGTTCCAGCGAGCCTTCCGGATCGACGAGGACATCGGCGATGTTCTGGACGTCGCGCACCTCGTTGATGCCGCGGCGGACCTCGGCGAGCGGATTGTAGGCGGCCGAGTCCGCCGAGGTCGGATCGAAGCGCAGCACCCGGCCAAACCGCGAGCGGAAGCCCGCGGTGAGGCCCCAGTTCTCGCCCTTGATGTCGTGGACGATCGCCGAGTGCGGCCAGGTCAGGAGCGTCGGGACGACAAGTCCAACCCCCTTGCCGCTGCGGGTCGGTGCGAAGCACAGCACATGCTCGGGACCGTCGTGGCGCAGATAGAGATTGGCGAGGCGGCCAATGACAACGCCGCGTCCTGCCAGCAGTCCGGCCGCAGCGACATCGGCACGGGTCGCCCAGCGCGCCGAGCCATAGGTGGCGCTGCTCTTCGCCTCGCGCGCGCGCCAGACCGACATGGCGATCGCCGCGATCACGGAGATGAGCCCGCCCGAAGCCGCGATGATCCCGCCGGTCTCGAAGATGCGCGGCGCATAGGCCTCGTAGCTGAACCACCACCAGAAGATCGACCAGGGCGGATAGACCGGCCTGCCGAGGGCGATGAACCACGCGCTGCCGAGCTCGGGCTGGTAGGCCAGCGCGGCGGCGGTCCACTGGGTTGCCGCCCAGACGCCGCCGATCGCGATGGCGAACACAGCGAATATCTGCCCCCACAGGATCCTCGTCGCTGACATCGACCTCTCCTTTCGGGGCAAAGGAAGGCCTGGTCGCCGCCAGTGACAAGGCTGAATAGGCCCGGTCGTAACGCAGCGAAGTAACGGAAAGGCGCGGGCTAAAGCGCCTCGACAACAAAGGCCGGATCGCCTGCCCAGGTCAGGCGGTACATCGCACCCTGGACGACCGATTGCACGACGTTGGGCCACAGCGCCGCAATGCAGGTGCCCCTTGCATGCCTGACGGAAGGGTAGATGATCCCGTTGTGTCCCTCGGCGCGCGCGCGCGAGGCGAGGGCGTTGCCGGCGGGATAGCCGGCCGCCGGGTCGGGACTGAGCGCAGGGTGGCCCGGCTCCCGGCGCAGATCGACGAAGACCCCCGACATGCTCGCGATCATCTCGCCATATTCGACCACCGCGTCGAAATTGCCGGCATCAGCAAGCGCCCGGGTGAGATGAAAGCCGACTTCAGCGAGGCAGGTTGCGACGTCGAGCGCGGCGTACCAGGCGCCGCGTTCCGCCGGATTGAAGCGCGAGGGTTGGCGGGGCTTGGCATAGGCGAAGCTGGCATTGATGAACTTCGCATGGGGAACGCCGTGAACCAGCTCATCAGCGGCAAGCCCTGCCAGGCCGCGCTCCTCGGCGATCAGCCGGTTGCTGGTCGCCCCCTCGATCTGGGCGAGCAGGGCTTCTTCCTCAGCCGTATCGGCGAGCGGAGCAAGCACCGCCTCGCGCAGCCGCGCGCTCGACACGAGGCGGATGGTGCGTTCGAAGGCCTCGCGGACGAGCGGGAGATCGCCCGCCAGATCAGAGCCCGCCACGGAGCGCGTCGATATACTGGCGGGTTTCGAGCATGCGCGGAATGCCGCCCTCGATCATCGCGCGGATCGGCGAGCGCTTGCCGAACACCGGCGCACGGTTCTCCAGCCTGGGCCAGCGATCGGCAAGGTCGTTGGCGAAAAGCAGGTGGAGCCCCTTGTAGATCCCGATCAGCGCCGAGGCCCGGGTGAGCTGGTCCTGGCTGAGCACGCCTTCCCAGCGGCCCGCCTTCATCCGGTCCCAGGTGCTTTCTGACACGCCGAGCAGCGCCGCCCCTTCCGCATTGCTGGTGTTCCAGGCCCCGGTGAGACGAAGCACCGCCTTGACGGCCGCAGCTGTGAGGCGCTGCCGATCTGTATCCTCGGCGAAGGTCTGAAGCCCCTGAGGAACCCCTGCATAGCCAAAAGCGGTGGTTGCCATATCGCGTCTCCTGATGCGACTATAAGCATCATGCGACACGAGTTCAAGTTTGCCGGTTTCGCTATGATGCCTCACAGCGCTGGTCCCCGCTTGCGCCCGAGGCTCCAGTCGACCCCGCCGCGCCCGTTGATCCGCCCCGAGACCGCCGCGCCCAGATGGCGGTCGAGATCCTGTCGCCAAGGCACCAGCTGGAAGCCGCGCCCATCCTCGATCACGGCGTACCGTCCCGACGCGAGCGCGATCCGTTCCCGATAGACCCCTGAGACTATGCCGCCCTCAGTTGCGGGCCGTGGTTCGATCCCGTAGCGCCCGGCGATCGCGGTCGTTGCCTGCGCGATCTCGTCAGCGCGCAGCCGATCAAGCAGATTGCGGCTGAAGACTACCCTCTGGCCCTGCCGCGTGGCCAATCCCTGCTCGACAAGCCAGTCACGGCGCTGCCCGATCGCCGCGTCCAGTTCTGCCCCAAATCCGCGGGCCGGCGCCGTTTGGGTAGGAGCCATCATCCTGCGGTCGAGCCAGGTGGCGCCCCGGGCTCCGATCTGCTGGTCAAGGGAAAGATCGGAACGGACCAACAGCCCTTCCTGCGCGCGCCCGTTCCGGTCGGTCCAGCGACCCAGCGCGACGATTGCGCCGGGTGCCGCATCGCCGGTGCGCTCGATATCGGGGAAGCGCAGGTAATGCGTCCGTCCGTCGGTTGCATCGACGATCGCGAAAGCCTCGCCGGTGAGCTCATCGTGCAGCCCGCGCGCGATCAGCCGCCCCTCGATGGCTCCTCCCCCGACAGCATCGGGCTGCGGGGCGCCGAGCACCAACCGGTCGGGCGCCAGCTCGCGATCCTGCGCCGCCATGGCGCGGTGCATGGTCCTGATGATGTCGCCACGCTCGCCGAGTTCGCGCAGCGTCGCCTCGGCACGCGGGGACAGGTGCCATGTCGCGGGGCCCGCCGGCTCGGCGAGCCCCATGCGTTCGAGCATCTTGGCCCGGGCAATCAGAAAGGTCCGGTCGCGCTGGCTCGATGCCGCCGCATCAGGCCGCAGATCGATCAGGCCCTCGGGCCCGGCGATGCGCCGCAATTGCTGGTCCAACCCGGTCCACCGCTCGGCACCGATCTCGCGGCGCAGCGCGGCATCGATGTCACGTTCGCTGCGCGGCCCAAGCTCCAGCGTGACGCGCTCCTGCGCGCGGCCCCGCAGACCACGGGTGATGTAGCTGCGATCAATCACGAGGTCGCTCCCGTCATCGGCCACACCGCGCACCAGGATGTGGACGTGGGGGCTGGCTGTGTTCCAATGATCGATCGCCACCCAGTCGAGCGCCGTGCCGCAGTCGCGCGCCATGTCGGCCATCAGCTCGCGGGTGAAGGTCCTGATGTCGGCGAGCTCGGCCGCATCCTCCGGCGAGACCATGAAGCGGAAGTGGTGCCGGTCGCTCTCGCAGCGCCCGGCAAAGCGCGTCGTGTTGGCTGCGTCACCGCGCGCGTCGAACATGATTCCGTCGCTTCCATCCCGGGTGACGCCGTCGCGCTCGAGATAGGCGATGTGCCGCGCGAGCGGCGCCGAACGGAAGCGGGTGCCGCGATGCCGGACAATCCGCGCCTTGACGATGACCCGGCGGCTATAGCGCGCCTGCCGACTCCCAAGGGCCGCGCGTCCGCCACGGGCGCGGCGGGTGGTAGTGCGGCGCGGCCTCTGACGCGCTCCGTGCCGGGCATTCCCGCCTTTCCTCGCGATCTGCTGGACGCGTCCGACCAGGCTTGTGGCCCTGCGATAGCCCTGCCCGCCCCGGTCGCCGACGCGTCCCGGCCTGATCGTGAATTCATCGTCCGCCACGGCTCAGAAGTGCTGCTGCCAGCGCATCCGGCGCTGAATTCGTTGGACAATTCGGCCGCTGCGATGGCGGCGGGCCGCCGCTGACGGCGCCGATTCCCCAACAAATCCAGCCACCTGCACCCCACGCGGCGGCGGTGCTTTAATCTTGCCATCCCCCCACCTTCCTTCCTCATCGCCTTCCCGCTCTCCCGGACCTCGCCGGACGACCAGGTGGGAAGGGCCTGCATCGGACCACATGTCACTCGTCTCCTGTCGTCCGGACGGGCGCAAACAGGTCGTGCCCGGGTGCAGCAGGACGGGCAAAGGGGTTGGCCTGGGACTGCCGGTTGCCGTCGCCTGAGACTGGCTCAGGCTGCAGATCTTCACGCGGCAAACGTGGCGGCATGTTCCCCGCCGGCTGCATGGCCGCTGCAACCGTGACGCTCCCGCCTTGCAGCAGCGCTGCAACCGAAGCGACATAGCGGCGGGTTTCGAGCGGCAGTGGGCGGCCCCTGTCGCGCCATTCCTCATAGCGGCCCGGCCCGGCATTATAGGCCGCAAGAAAGCCAATGGCGCCGTAGCGGTCGTACATTTCGCGCAGGTACGCGGTGCCCGCCAGGATGTTGTCGCGCGGATCGAACGGATCGGTCCCCAGCATCAGGCGCGCGCGCTGGCGTGCCCAGGTCCCGGGCATCAGCTGCATAAGGCCCATGGCGCCCGCCGAAGAGACCGCGCGGACGCGGCCTGCACTCTCGGTCCGGATCACGGCATGAATCCAGTTTTCCGGCACGCCGAAGCGCTGCGCGGCTTCTCGGACATGCGGCGCAATGTCGATGTCGGAGATGGGCGCGGGGGTGCTCGCGGCCTGCGCATGCCCGGCATCGGCCAGCGGCAGGATCAGCGCGCAGGCCAGCGCGATCGAAAGTCGGCGCGACGTCACTGAGTCAGTCTTTCGCGTCGCGGCGGGTCCCACGCGACCACATCAGGACATGCGCGCCCCCGTCCGAGCGGAACAGGTTGGCACGCAGCGGCTGCACCAGCGCCGGATCATCGATCAGCACCGCGACATAGGCGCCCGCCTTGTCGCCGGTGCGCTTCCAGCCCGCTCCCACTTCGAAGAGATCCTCGCCCTCGCCTGCCAGAATGCGGTAGTCCGGGGCGCTCTCCGCGTCGGCATGCTCCGACGGAACGAGGGTGAGCGCGCGGTCAATCGTCAGGGTCTGCAGACGCCCTGAATAGCCGTCGCGGGTGGTTTTGAAGGTGCCGATACAGGTCACGGTTGGGTCTCCTCGGTAGGGTTGGCAGGTTCGGAAAGGGTTGGCCGGGCGAACCAGACGCGCTCGCCGTCGCCCGTCTCATCGGTCCAGACCGGGCTCGCGCGGCCGATCAGCCGGGCAGCGGGCAAGGGTCCGAAATAGCGCCCGTCGAAACTGTCCGCTGCGCGCCGGTTCATCACGAAGATTGTATCGGCGGCAATGACCCGACAGCCATTCCATGCAGGCAGCGCACGACCGCGACTGTCATGGGTGCGCGCCGTGCCGACGGGCTCGCCATTGATCGTGATGCTGGCCCCGGTGCGACAGACCCTGTCGCCGGGCAGCCCGGCGATCTCTTTCAGCAATGGCATGCCGGTCGGCAGATAGCCGCGCGCCGCAAGGAAGCGCTGAAGATGCGGGGGCGGATCGATCGCCACCCGCTCGCCGACATGCAGGCTGGCTGTTCCGCGGATGTGATAGAGTCCGGTCGGCACGCTCGCCGTGGCGTTCCAGACCAGCACGCGCGACACCGGCAGAGCGGCGCTCGCCAGGGCAGCTGCAGCGGCTGTGCCGGCGATGAGGATCGTGCGCCGCTTCATGATGACAGCCGCCTGCGCAGACACCAGGCCCTGTGCCGGCGCTGGTCATAGGGCCGCACCGGCATGCCGACCGTTAGCCGATTGTGCATGTGCCGCCAGTGCTCGGGCGCGACGTCGCACGGGTCGAAACCCGACTGTTCGATGGCATCGATCAGCCCGAAGGCCGCGCGGACCTTCGGCCACCCACGTGCCGACAGCAGGATCTCGCCGCCCGGATCGACCTGCGGGAGCGTGCTGAAAGCGTCCCCGTGGCCGACCGCGCGCACGATCACGAGCTGCGAGCGCTGCGTGCCATAGGCGTTGGACGCCCAGCGCACGAGAGCGAAGACCTGGCCCGGCGCATAGCTTTCGATGCGGGAGCGGCGATCGATGATGCGCTCCGCTACCGGTTTGCCGAACCGTAGCCAGTCCTCCTGCACACCCTGTCGCCAGACCAGCGTCACATGGGTGAGCGGCGGGTCGTTCTGGCTTGTGCGCTGCGGCGTCACCGGCGGCAACGGCGGGCCGGCTTCGCACAGGCGCTGCGGCGTTAGCAGGAATCCGAAGGATTCCCTGTTAGGATGGTTACAGGCCGGATTTGCGCCGCGATTCCAGCATGCTGTGCCCGATTCCGGTTCCCGATGGACCGAACTTCCGGTTCCTGATGGACCGAGTGACCGGGTTCCTGATGGACCGAACATCACACAGACTTGTCCACAGGGCGCATGCCGATCCGGCGCATGGCTGCAGTGAAGGCGTCGACCGGGATCGCGACGAAATTCAGCCGCTCGCGGCCCAGCGGACGGTCAAGGCTCAGGGTGTAGCCGGGCAGTGACTGGCGCCGCACGATGCCGCGGACCTCGAAGGCAAAGCGCTTGCAGGGCGAGAGCGAGCCTGACTTCAGCCAGAGGTGCTCGATATCGAAGCTCCACCCGTTTGTCTGGCGGCCGCCATGCTTGCGCACGATGCGGTAGAGCCAGCGTTCAAGCCCCCCGGTGAGACGGAAATAGGCCGGATCGATGGTCAGCACGAGCGCGCGGTCGAGCACGCCCTCATAAAACCAGTCGGGAATGATCATCTCGATCCCCATCGCGCGGCCCCTGCCATCGAGGCGCTCGCGCCATTCGTTGATCCAGGAGAAGCGGTGCCGCCGCCGGGAGCTCGCCTGCCGGATCGAGGTGGCGATGCTGGTCGACTGCAGCCGGTCGAGCGCGGCCTTGAGCCGTTCATAGCCGACCTTGCCGGTACTGCGCTGCGTGAAGCGCATGATCTCGTGCGGGGTGGCCGCGATCAGCCGCGACGTCGGCCGCCCGGCATCGCGCGCCTCGACGATCTGGCTGGCGATCCAGATCAGCACATCGGCATCCCAGATTGTCGCCATGCCATGCTCGGCCGTGGCCTCGACGAGGATCGTGACCTCGCCCATGCGAAAATCGATGGGCCTCACGCGCTTGCGCTTGGCAAGACTGAAGAAGGGCCAGGCCATCAGGTCCTGCGCATCGCGTGCGGCGATGGCGCCGCCCGCTCCGACAAACAGGTCGAGCTGGCTCGAGGCTTCATCGAAGGCGGCGCGGCGCTCCATCGCCCGGTCCTTCAGCGCCGGACCGGAGGGGTGTAGCCATCGATCCGCCTGGCGGGATGGACGACGCCCTTGCCCGGATCGCTGGTCGAGCGCCGCAAGCCTTGCTGGGCCCACTCGTCGAGGTCATCGATCTGGTAGACGATCCGCCCGCCAAGCTTGTGATAGACGGGCCCGGTACCGTAGCAGCGGTGCTTCTCAAGCGTGCGCGGCGAGAGCCCGAGATGCACGGCGGCATCGGGCGTCCTCAGATAGCGTGGGCGGATAGGCGCGGGAATGGCGGTCATGGAGGATCTCCGCGAAGGCGAGGATGACTGCGGCGCAGGGCCGCTCGCTGCGGAGAGGGATGGCGGATCGGAGCGGTAAGGGAGGAGCGACAGAATTCACGCGGCGCGATTGTCGCCCCTTCCCTTGGGCTCGGTGCCATCGCCCGATGCCCGGCACCGGGGAGTGGCGCGCCCGCCGGAAAAGCCCCGCCCGGCGGTACCGGGCGGGGCGTGGTCGGCTTACTCGCCGGTCGCCTTGCGGGCGCGGGTCCACACCAGGCTGAAGTTCTCGCCGTCTTCCTCGGCGAAGAGGTTGGCGTAGATCGGGCCTGAGAAGCTCGGATCGTCGAGCTTGACCGAGAGGTAGTCGCGGCCTTCCTGGCTCTGCTTCTTCCAGGCGGCACCGATCTCGGCGCGGCCGACGAAGACCCGGTGCGAGGGAGCGTTCTCGTTCGTCTGGTCGCTTTCGACGATGATGCGCACGTTCTTCTGCTGCACGCTCATGGTGACGATCTCGCCCTTGAAGCCGTTGGCGGTGCGGGTGAAGTTACCGATGTTGGCCATTGTACAGTTCCTTGTCCTTTCGAGCCTGCGCCCATCGCAGCCTCGATGGCCATGCACAGGCGGCTGTGCGGGGACGGCGCATCCCTGCAAGGGACCGCAGCGCAACGGAGGACGGCAGCGGCCAGCGGCTATTTTGCCTCGCGATGCAAAGGGCGCAGTCGCGCCCGGCGGAAAATAGCCGCAAGGCCGCGCCGTTGCGCCCTAGGCCCCGCAAGGGCGAAGCCCGTCCGCCGCCAGACAGGCCATTGACGAGGCGGGCGGTGGGGCGGGCTCGTGGGGCAGGACGAACAGGTCCGGGCAACGGCCGTTTCCGCACCGACTGACAGGCCGGGCAGGGATCAATGCATGCGCACTGTGCATCGAAGGCACGCGGCTCCCGAAAAACTGACGGCGGCACGGATTGTTTCCATGGGTTTTGCTCGCCGCCCGCCGGGTGGTGCCCCGGAACTTCAGACGCGCGCGAGGAAGGCCCGTACCATGCCGAGGAACGAAGGCGCGGGGCGCTCCGGCTCTTGTGCTCCCGTCTCCAGGGCCGGTCCGAGCCAGTCGGCATCAAGGCGCAGGCTGTGCGGCGCAGTCGGGCAGGTGCAAGCCACCGGTGCGAACAGCGCCCAGTCGTCCCCGACAGGCCTGTCGTGGAGGCTTTTGCAGACATCGCACGAATCATGATGAAAGGCGTCGTATCGCACCGCCATCCGGACCCTCGGATGCTCTGCCATGATCTTCCGGTATATCGCCGCATCACGATGCCGGAACATGACAAATGAGGCGCGCAACAGCGTCGTTTCATGTGCTTTCAGCGGGTCGGCGAACCCTTTGTCGGAGAGTTCCTCGAGAGCCTGTCGGCTGAAGAAGGCATTCGCCCGGATCCCGAGCATTCGCTTCTCCTCGGCGGACAGCTGTTCGCCCGCCCTGCGCCAGGTTGTTACGGCGCTGCGTGGATGGTCGCCGCCAAGGTTCTCCAGCAGCGCCGCGATCGTCGGCTCGGCGGCGGGCTTCAGCAGCCCGAGGCGAGCCACCGCTTCGCGGGCCGCCATGATGCGTATGGCCGCAATGTCGGGCAGCTCGTGCATCGCACCGGAATAGTGACATTTCAGCGAGTTCGCCAGTCCCGCTGGTCATGAAAGCTGAGAGCCTTCAGACTCTTGCGCCGGATGGAGGGCGGGCGGGGAACGCCCCCGAATCCTCCCTCCAGCGGCGGCCAACCACGCTCAGGCAGCGAGCGCTGCCCCGTCCGGTTCCACCTCCTGCGCTGGCACGACCTCGTCATCCGCCGTCTCGGCGGACGGGAGTGCACCGCTCCCTTCCTGCTCCGTCGGCGGCTCGTCCCCGACCATCCACCGCGCCCGCTGTGCGGTCGCCACCATCGGCACGCCGCCGCGTTCGGTATAGGCGGCGGGTGGGAAGGTCATCCAGCGCGGCACCCAGCGATCGCATTTCGTCCGGTCATTCGCGCCGGTCTGATGATCGGCGATCAGCCCCTTGATCACCGCGCCCTTCTCGCTGGCATTGGCGCTGGCGACCGCCGCGCCGCCGGTCTCGGCGAGGATCGCCAGCATCACTTCCCTGTCGCGCAGGAGGCCGAGGAAGGCCGCGTCGGCCTGCCAGTGGTCGGCCATGTCGATCCCGCAGTGTTCGCCGCAATAGGCAACCGCCTCGCTGCCGACCGCGAGGGTCTCCGCCATGACCAGCGCCAGCACCTGCATGACCTCGTCGTCGGTCAGCGCCAGCAGGCGGTGGAGCACCGGAACCAGATCGCAGCCGTAGCGGTCCCGGGTGAGGCTGGCGCGGTCCTCCTCCACCCCGAGCAGGGCCAGCACCGCGCGGCGCTTATCCGAAAGGGCGATGGTCGCGGGCGCAGCCGCAAGGCTGGCAGCGATATCCGGGTTGCGGCTCGCGGTATCGGCGGGGCGCACGCTCCACAGCGGCGATCCGGCAATCGCATGCGCGACCATCACCCGGAGCGCCAGCGCGGGCGCGCTGGCAAGCTGCGCTGCCACCGCCGCATGGCGGTGGAGGTCGACATAGCTCGCCAGCGTCGCGGTCATCTCGGGGCGCGCGGGCTTCGCGTTTTCGTCCTCGCCGCGCGCGCGGCGCGCCGCCGCAGCCGCTTCGGCCCGCGAGACAAACCCCTCGTGGAACACCACCTCGCCGTCGCGGCGCAGCTGGATATAGACCTTGCCGCCCTTGCGTTTGGCGGCACGCTCGTATTCCCAGCTGGCGAAATGGGCGGTGGTGGGGACGATCACCACTTCGGCCCAACCTGCCGCGAGGTATTCCGCCTTGCGCGCCTCGACCGCCGCCAGCTGCGCGGCCCAGAAGGCATCGGCATCGGCAAAATAGCCTTCCTCGCCGAACAGGTCGGTGACGATGTCGCCCGCGTAGGATTTGAGGTCGAACAGCGCGACCGAAGTCGCGATCGACGCGCCGCCGAACAGCCATGCCTTCAATTGGCTGCCGCGCGGCGCATGGGCTTCGGCGTCCTCGAACAGCGCCAGCCACGCCGCCTGCTGCGCCTTGCTGGCGAGCGTCAGGTGGCGGATGGTGGCGGCATCGATGGCCTCGCTGCGGTAGGCCTCGCGGATGCGGGGCAGGAGATGGCCGAGCGCGAGGATGCGCTTCACCTTGATTTCGGTGAGCGCGAAGGTCGCGGCGATGTCCTCGACGCTCCGGCCTTCCTTGACCAGCCGCGTGAAGCTCTCCCACTGCGTCACCTCGTCGGGGTCCTCGCGCAGCAGGTTCTCGATCATCGAGATTTCGAGTGCCTCGGCATCATCGCTCGGCCCCAGCACGATGCAGGGCAGGCTGCGGTCCTCGCCACTCTCGCGCGCGGCCTCGAGGCTGGCGAAATAGCGCCGCTTGCCCGCGAGAATCTCGAAATTGTCCGGCTTGCCATTCGCCCTGACGAACAGCGGCGAGAGCACGCCGCGCGCCCTGATGGAGGGCAGGATGTCGCTGACATCGGGGGCCTTGCGCCCGCGCCGCATGTTGATCGCGGCAACCGAAAGCTGGCCGAGCGGAATATGGTCGATCTGCATCATAATTCTCCTTCGTATTCTCCTGAAAGGGTGGCCCCGCGCCTGCCGTCCGGGGGACGGAGGGGACGGACAGGGCGGGGCCGGTTGTCCCCGCGCGCATGACACGGGCGCGCCGGGGTTCATCCGCTGTCGGGGGGGTACCTACGGCGGTGAACGGCTCCGGCCCGCTGCCGGCGCGCGCGCCAGCGCAGCGGCGGCATGGGCGAGATGGTCGGGGTGTTCGGTGATGTGGCCCTGCGCCCGCGCTGCATGCGCAAAGACCGACAGCGGATGGCGGGCGGTAAAGTACAGGTCGCGCTCAATGCCGAGACCCAGCGGCAGGCGCACCGCGACCAGTTCGGCGAGGCTCACGCTGCCCAGTTCGGGGCAGCCGAAGCCGAGGTCGGCAAGCCCGAACAGGGTGTCGCCGTCCACATCCAGCTCGGTGATCAGCCAGGTCGCCGCACCGAGCGGATTGAACAACTTGACGAGTGGCACGTGGTCGCCGGGGCTTGCGCCATTCGCCAGCAGGCGCTGGCGCAGGGCGTGGGTGAGCAGTTCCATCGCGCGGAGCCTCCTTTCAGAACATCTCGAGCTGGTTGCGGGCGTTGGTGTCGAACAGCCCGTGATCGGCAGGCCGCTGGCGCTTTTTCGGGACCAGCGGCGCGGCGGCGAGCACCGCGAGCCGGTCGCCCAATGTGACCGGCACCACGCCGGGCACCAGCGTCTGCAGCCCGGCCTCGGTGGTCTCGACGGCGAAGGCATCGTGGCCGCTGACGGGTGCGTCCGGCGCGCTCATGCCGCCTGCTCCTCGTGAACGTCGTGGAACTGCAGCAGGAACTCCGCCGCCCTGCTCGCCTGACTGGCGGCGCGGAAGATCGCGCGGCTGTCGGCGCGCAGCACCGCCAGCCAGCTGCCGAGGTAATCGGCATGGCGCACGGTCGGCTGGATGCCGAGCGCAGCGCACAGGAAGGCCGAGGCCAGTTCTGCGACCAGTTCCTCGCGGGCATAGGCGGCCGAACCGAAGCGTCCGGTCTGGTCGCGGCCGAGCCGCGAGGCGTGACCGGTCCAGTGGCCGAGCTCGTGGAGCGCGGTGCGGTAGTAATCGATCTGGTGATGGAAGGCAGGCTGCGGGGGCACCTGCACATAGTCGGCGTTCGGCGCATAGAAGGCCTCGCCCCCACCGATCCGGACATTCGCACCCGTGGCCGCGATCAGCGCCTCGGCAGCCTCATGCAATTCGCGCGCGGGAAGCGGCGCGGGCGCGCTGACCAGCCCTTCGGGCAGGCCCTCGCACTGCGCGACATTGAACACGGTGAAGCGCTTGAGGAAGGCGATCCCGCGCGGCTCCTCGCCCAACTCACTGGTCTCTGCCTGCTCGCGCTCGCCCTTCGGCACGAAGCGGTCGGCATAGAACACCGTGCGCCCGCGCTCGCCCCTGCGCACCGCCCCGCCAGCGGCGAGCGCCTGCCGGAAGGTCAGCCAGTCCTGCGAAGGGTAACCGCCCTCGATCACCGCGCCCCACAGGATCAGGACATTGATCCCCGAATAGGCGCGACCCGTCACCGCATTGCGCGGCAGGCCCGGCGCGGCGAGCGCTGTGCTCCACGGCCTGACCCACGGGAATACCCCCTCCTCGAGCTGCGCGGCGATGCTCGCGGTCACCTCGTCATAAAGCGACCCGCGCGTCTCGCGCGCGCCAGCGGCGCAGCGCGCCGCCCTCCCATCCCTGCCACCCGCACTGCCCTTGCCACTGCCACGCGCCATCATCCGTCTCCCAGACTGCCCAACTTCCGCACACCGGCCCGGCGGAAGGGGCGGGGTGGGCGGTGACAGCGACCAGGAAGGCGCGGACGGGACAGCCGCATCCGCATCGCGCAAATGGGCTTCGTCAGGGCCTGTGCGGCAAGGACCGCAATGCCAATGGAGGACCCGGTCCCGCCAGGGCCGGGTTGCGGCTGGCCCGACCGTGCCCAGACGGGAGCGCCGCCCACCCCGCCGCTTGCGCAGGGCCTCGACCAGCAACGCCGGCGCGCATGCGCGCCGTCCGCAGACCCCCACAATGTGTGATGACAGGCGAGCGACCAGCGAGCTGCGCCAGCCAACAATGCGCCCCCCGACCGCAGGCAGGTCATGCATCATGACCTGGACCGGACGCTCCGGCGGGACCCTGTCGCCGGGCAGGCCGGGCCTTTGCTCATGCCGGCCGGAGGCGGAGAGCGCGCGGGGCTCATTGCGTCCAACGCCGCGCTCTTAGGAGCAGGGCCGCAAGGCCCTGCGGGACAGAGCGCGTCATCAGCCCCGCTCCGCTTCCCGGGGCGTTGCGGGGTGTCCCCGCTCGAAGGGGGCGCCGGAGACGGAAAGCCGGCTCCGGTGCAGGGGAAGGCATTCCCCCTCCCCAAACGGCAGCAGACAGACTGCGACACGGTCGGCTCGATGCCAAGCGCGGGCGCACAGGAACGCGGCTGCGAGCTCGGCCACCAGTTCCTCGCGGGCATAGGCTGCCGAACCGAACCGCCCGGTCTGGTCGCGCCCGAGCCGCGCGGGATGGCTGCGCTTTGGCCCCCTTGCGATACGAACCCTGTGGTTCAGTCAACCATTCGGGCCGAAGTGAAGAACTGGCCGTGATCGCGCTGAGGGACAGCCCTCGAAGGCTTTGGGGCACTTGATCCAGCGACCAGTTGGCCTTGGTGTGATGGCCATCCCACCAACACCGGTCCCTTACCGAACAGTACAGGCTGATATTGAAACTCTTCGGTTGGTATGGACCGGCAACGAGAACACTCGCTCACGAAAATGCGCCCACGTGCCTACGCAGTCGCCAGAAATAGCCTGCTCTGCTCGCCTTGTAGAGAGGTCCATCCCTGGAGTCGGGGGAGTTGGGCACAGGCGGGGCGGGCGGGAATGGCGCGCCGACGGCCTTGCCGATCACCCGAAACCCCGGCCGAGGAACTGCCGGCCTTGGGGTGACCGCAGCGTGCCGTAGCCAACGCCGCATAAGCTGGGCTACGTGCCAACCGGCTTCGGGCTGAGGCCCTTGTTGGTGGATAGCGTGGCAAGTTTCGATCTGGGTAAAGACAAGGCCGGCAGGAGGTCCGTTGTGACAGCCGAGGCCGGAACCAGTCTTCGGGAGTTTTTCTCCGCCTTTCCGGACGACGCGGCCTGCCTTGCACATGTATTCAGTCTGCACGATGGCGGCAATCCGGATTGCCCGCGCTGCGGACAACGCGGCCGTTGGCAACGCCATGCCCGGCAAAAGCACTATTTTCATCCCTGCGGCGGCATCGTGTCACCGATGATGGGCACCCTGCTCGAGCGATCACGCATACCAGTGCAATTGTGGTTCTACGCGATGCTTCACTTCGCCAATTCTCACGAGAGCATCCCGGCGCCATTTCTGGCAAAGGAACTTGGCGTCTCCGCGCCGACAGCCTATCGGGTCGGATCGCGGATCAGGCAGCATCTTGCCGCGCTCGATGCAGGCCAGAGACTGGGATCTGCAGGAGGTGTCGTGACCACGCGCCTGACAAAGATCCGGAGAATCGTCAACGACCGGGCGAACAAGCAGAATGCCGCGATGGTTCTCGTAATATGCGACGGCAGCCGGGTCGATTGCACGATCGTCGCCCAACCCCGAACCAGGCAACTTCGCAAGGTCGTTGCGCTCAAGTGTCACCGACAGTCAAAAATCGTCACAGACTGCTTCGTCACCTTCAAGGCGCTTTCGAACTATGGATCGAACAAACCGATCGCCGAATTTTCCCCCTCCTTCGAGCGACGGTCGGAAACTGAGAGGAGTGTTCACGGGTTTCTTCAATATCTCAATCTCAGCTTTGCCGACCAGTTCAAAGGTGTCCAGCTTGACCACGCATGGCAATACTTCAAGGAGTATGAATTTCGATACAACAGGCGGCATCGTTCCGGGTCCATATTCTGGGATATGGTTGCCAGATTCCCTCCCCTGGGTCCCGCTCAGGTAACAGCCCTCGAGCAGCGCAATTTCTTCAGATAGTGTGATCGATCAAAACGAGGGGCGCGATGCGCGGTGGCATCCTGGAGTTCTGCAACACCTTTCCGGATGAAGACGCGTGTCTCGACTGGGTGTTCAAGAGCAAGTTTGGCGGCAACTCGGCGTGTCCGGGTTGCGGAAGGCAGGGCAAGTGGACAAAAATAAAAAGTACCAAAAAATACATGCATCACTGCCGACTACATATTTCAGTGATGAAAGATACGCCATTTTATCGAACGAATATTCCTCTCACAGTCGTCTTTTACTGCATATTTCTGTTCTGTAACTCCAATACCGGTATTAGAGGATCATTTCTCCGCAAGCAGCTTGCTCTCAGCCCCAAAGCCGCTCACCGTCTGGCGAATTCTATCCGGCTCCACATGGCAGCTAGTACGGACACCGGAATGATTGGCGGCGCGGGGAAACTGGTTGAGGCCGACGAGGTGCTCTTGCGGCATGTTAGGCGGCCGGGCTGCGCGCAGTTGGAAGCGACCATCGTGCAGGGGTTCGCGTGTGACGGCGAAGTCAGGATGGGCATTGTCGCCGACAGAAAGCGGGCAACTCTGCACGCGAATATCGTCGCGAATGTCAGGCCGGGATCGACGATCGTCACTGACGACTGGGCCGCTTATAGGGGAGTGGAGCAACTCGGCTTCAAGCATATCACCGTCAACCATTCGAAGGGCTATTTCAACGAGCAAGGTTACTCGACATGCGAGATTGATTCGTGCTGGGGGGCGCTGCGGCGGGCTTTTCGGGGCTACCAGCAGGTCGCACCGCATAATCTCTGGCTGTATCTGGCGGAATTTCAAGCGAGATACAATTTACGCCGTTCGAAAGGCGGCGTGTTCGAGAACATTATTGCTTCGTGGCCCACTCTCTCACCTGCGTGGATAAAGAAGTTGGAGGGGCGATTTGACTGGCGACGTGCCGACCTCGAGACTTCGCTGCCGATCCGGACCGCGGCAGAAGCGTTGGCCGAATAGGTGTCGGAGAGTGGCCCAGACTGCCCTCGAGATGCAGCAAGGGCTTCCGTGCCGCAAGCTCATGGCGGCGACCGAAAGCCGGCCAAGTGGAATATGATCGATCTGCATGGGAATTCTCCTTCGCATTCTCCTGAAAGGTTGGCCCCGCGCCTGCCGTCTTGGGGGACGGATGGGACGGACAGGGCGGGGCCGGTTGAGGGGCCGGGTTGCGGCTGGCCCGAGCGTGCCCAGACGGGAGCGCCGCCCACCCCGCCACTTGCGCAGGGCCTCCACCAGCAATGCCGGCGCGCACGCGCGCCGTCCGCAGACCCCCGAAAGTCTCATGAAGGGCGAGCGACCAGCGAGCTTCGCCAGCAAACAATGCGCCCCCCGACCGCAGGCAGACCATGCATTATGATCGGGACCGGACGCTCCGGCGGGACCCTGTCGCCGGGCAGGCAGGCCCTTGGCTCATGCCGGCCGGAGGCGGAGAGCGCGCGGGGCTCATTGCGTCCAACGCCGCGCCCTTAGGAGCAGGGCCGCAAGGCCCTGCGGGACAGAGCGCGCCATCAGCCCCGCTCCGCTTCCCGGGGGCGTTGCGGGGTTTCCCCGCCCTAAGGGGTCGCCGGAGAGCAGGCCACGGCTCCGGCGCAAGGGAAGGCCTTCCCCGAACGGCTTTCATGATGCCTGCACGCGAACCAATCGCCCCAAAGCCCTGCTGGCGAGGCGCCATGATCCTGCCGGTCCGCCGTCTCAGGTCACGACGACTACTTGCCCTTGACCGAGCCCGTCTGGTTCACGGTGTCCGCCCTTGCCGCTTGATCAATCGGAACGGTTTCGGCAACGCAGGTGGTGATCTGGCCAGACTCGACCAGAGCCGCGACCCGCTGCGATTGCCCGCCATCGGGCACGCAGGCCGTGCCGCTCGCGCGTATCCCGGCTGCCGCAGCGCGCGCCGGGTCGCCGATGCCGAGCCTTGATACGAGAATGCCGCCTTGGTATCGCGTGTGGGCCGACAAGGGCCTGTAGGACAATCGCTATGCCGTGATGAGCGATGCTGACCTGCTGCCCTATGAATCAATCAGCGCTGCGCGGGCCCTTACCAAGCCTTATCTGCTGATCCACAGCGACAACAGCTTCCTGCCTGACGCCGCTCGGCGGCATTTCGAGGCGATACCTTCGACCCGCAAGACGCTGCTGTGGGACGGGGACACTCCGCACCTCAGCTACTACGATCAGCCGGATGTTCTTGACCGGACTGCCGCATCGATCAGTTGGCGGCTTCGCTCTGAAGTCCTCTGGAAACCCGCTTATGTTCGCTTGGGAGAGGCGATAAGCGCCCCCAGCCTTTTCTGGCTCCGAAGGGCTAAATGGCGACTAGGGGATCGTCCGCTGTCAACCATGGTTGACATAAAGAATAATGTCAACTATAGGAAGCACATGTTCGAGGTTCGGCAAACGACCCGCTTCGCCACTTGGCTTGCGGGTCTGCGCGACGAAAGGGCTCGCGCTCGTATCCTGAAACGGATTGATCGGGCCAAGGCTGGAAATCTCGGCGACGTCGGCCCGGTGGGTGAGGGCGTCTCAGAGATGCGGATATTCTATGGGCCAGGATACCGGGTGTATTTCGTTCAGCGAGGACAGGAGCTGGTTCTCCTCCTTTGCGGCGGTGATAAATCCACGCAGAGCGCTGACATTGAGGAAGCCAAGGAGTTGGCAAAGGAGATTGAGTGATGGCCAGGATCGAAACGACTGTTTTTGACTCAGCGGACTATCTTAACAGTGCCGAAGCGATCGCCGCGTACCTGGATGCCTATCTGGAGGACGCTACCCCTGAAGAGCTACGTGCGGCCCTTTCCAATGTGGCGCGCTCTCACGGGGTAAGCGACCTCGCCAATCGCAGTGGAATAACGCGGGCAGGGATTTACAAAGCCCTTGGGGAAGAGGGCAATCCGTCCTTCGAGACGATCCGCTCCATTCTTGCCGCCATGGGACTTCGATTGTCGGTCGCCCTTGCTGACGGTGCCTTGGAGGCAGCCTGAGGCCTAACAGGAGCACCTTTCTCGCGCTGTACGAAGTGCTGTTCTGCGATCGGCGAAACGCAGTATGCCATAGCCCCCGACCTGCAATTGATCAGAAGCTGGCGCAGCACGAATATCCTAAACTGTGAGCCTCGAAGACCGAAATTGATGGGGCTCGTCCTCTTAGGGATAGGCCGCAAAACGACGCCGATATGCCTGGGTCATCTCGCGCAGCTCGGCTGGCTGCAGAACCTCAACAGCATCGCCCCATGAATAGAGATGCCAGCACATTTCGAGATGACCTGACGCCTTGAAGCGGACGAGCAGCGAGCCATCTCGCTCTTCCTCCACGACCTGGGTCGGGTGGAAAACGAATCCTCGTGCATGGGCGGCCGCGTCCGGCGCAAAGCGCCAGACAACGTCGCTATATTCGGCGGAATCTTCGAATGAGCCAAACCCGCGTGCGGCATGCTGGCGGATATCGAAGCCCGCGTCGAATTCGAAGCTCTGAGGGAGCACTTCCGCTTCAGCGATTTCCTCAACGCGGAAGTGCTGGAGCGGGGCCGATGATGGTTTGGCCGTATCCCTAGCGACAAGGTAACGGCGGACACCAAGAAGCAGACCATGAGGTGCAACGACCCGGTCTACGGGCTTTGCCTGCCCGCGCTTCTGGTACGGAAAGCGAAGCAGGAATGGTCCTTTCAGGGCTTCATAGATCGCCGCGTCCACTTCTCGAATGGCGGCCGGCCTTGGGCCTGGCCGGGCTGCATGCCCCAGCGCTTCGAGTATGGCCTCTTCGTCGACCGCAAGACGTGCCCCCTTTTCCGGGGGAACCAGGGCGCGCACCTTTTGGGCGAGGCTTCGGGTGAGGGAGGCCTCTTGGAGCATGCCCGCTTGCTCAAGTTGAGAGATGCCGCTTGAAAGAGCCGCCAGTTCTTCCGGAGAAGGAGACAGAAGCGCGGCTACGTGCCGGGCCGGAATATGCCAGCGCTTTCTGCGATTGTCGCCTTCAGTGGTTTCGGTCTGCGGAAATGCCGCCTCAAGCGCCTCGGTCATCCTTTGCGCGGTGCGATAGACGCAGCCGAATTCTTCAATGATCTCGTCGCGCGACACGCCACTGCGACGCGTGGCCATCATCGCGAGTTTCAACAGCTCCTGTGCCTTGGCGAACGACATTCAGAATCTCCATGACAGGTTTTGTCATGCTGAACGGGCATAGCTTATGGTAAAGAGCTTTGCATACAATTAATCGAAGGGAGCTTCCGCTTCTCGGCCACGGACCTGATGCGCTTCACGGGGTGACCGCGAGGAGAAGGGCAAAGCAATGCGGGACCTTCCCGACCGCACGAGACCGACAATCGACAGGCCGCTGACATAGGTCTTTCCCGTCCCGGGCGGGCCCAAGATGCCGAGGGTCGTGTTGTCCATGGCGCTAATGGCGCGGCTAGTTGCGTCCGCGAGGTCATCATCCTCTCGGACGATCCCCTCTAGCCGCGGCCTATCGCTGAATACGGGAAGGGCCCTTGTAAGAAGATGCTCAAGGGCGGGAGGCCGCCGCATGCATCCCGGGATCTGCCGGTTCATTTCGCAGGCCGTCTATGAGGGACACTTCGAGAGTGATGAAGCCGCAGCGGCACGTGGGAAACTGACTCGCAGCTTTCCCGCAGGCTCGCTTCTTCTCTTTCGCCTGAAATAGCGCGATGCGGTTCAGCGAGCTGCGCACCAGCCTTCCAACGGTGCGAAAGAATACGTACTGTTCCTGTCACGGGAACGTAAAGTGCCGCTACGCGGTTCTGCTGGCATGCGATACGACATCGAGCGGTTGATGGCCGGGATCATCGAAGACTTGGTGTCGCTAGGCCATATAACCTCGGCAGCCTATGTGCAGATGGCGCTGGATCAGCTTCCGGAGAGTTCGCACTGTTGCATGCTCGACGGCTTCCGTCGCGCAAAGGATTCCGCTGTTTTGCAGTGAGGCTCGGCTCTCGATCGATCTACGAGTTGCCGGTGACGTGCTCCCCTGAAATGTGACCGCTTTTTGGTAGAGTCTGACGCCAAGGAGTCGGACGGATATGAAGCGAAGCAGGTTCACCGAAGAGCAGATCATTGCGATCTTGAAGGAGCAGGAAGCGGGCATGGCGACGGCGGAGGTCTGCCGCCGTCACGGGATCAGCTCTGCGACGTTCTACAAGTGGAAGTCGAAGTTCGGCGGGCTGGAAGTGTCCGAGGCCCGGCAGCTGCGGTCGCTCGAGGAGGAGAACTCGCGGCTGAAGAAGTTGTTGGCCGAGGCCATGTTGGACAATGCCGTGTTGAAGGATCTGGCATCAGAAAAATGGTGACGCCCTGCGCCAAGCCGTCGCCCATGCCCGGGAGCATCACGGGGTGAGCGAGCGTCGGGCGTGCAAACTGGTTGGTGTGAGCCGCAGGGTGATCCGTTACGAGCCGACAAAGCCGGATGATGGAGCGCTGCGGCAACGGCTGCGCGAGCTGGCGGCTGAGCGTCGCCGGTTCGGCTATCGCCGCCTGGGCTATCTGCTGGCTCGGGAGGGCATCACACCCAACCACAAGAAGCTGCTACGCATCTACCGCGAGGAAGGACTGCGGGTGCGTCGCCGTGGTGGCCGGAAACGGGCGTTGGGCACGCGCAGGCCGATGGTGCTGCCGGACGGCCCGAACCAGCGTTGGTCGCTCGACTTCGTCTCCGACAGCCTGAACTGCGGTCGGCGCTTCCGTATCCTGTGCGTGGTCGATGACTTCACGCGCGAGTGCCTGGCGCTGGTGGCTGATACGTCGCTGTCCGGAGCTCGGGTAGCGCGGGAACTGACCATCCTGATGGGCAGCCACGGCAAGCCGCACACGGTGGTCAGCGACAACGGCACCGAGCTGACCTCGTCGGCCATCCTGCGCTGGTCACAGGAGCGGCGGGTCGAGTGGCACTACATCGCACCGGGCAAGCCGATGCAGAACGGCTTCGTCGAGAGCTTCAACGGCCGACTGCGCGACGAATGCCTCAACGAGACCCTGTTCACCTCGCTGTCCCATGCCCGGTTCGTGCTGGCCGCCTGGCGGCACGATTACAACACCGTCAGGCCACACTCGAAACTGGGCGGGAAGACCCCCGCCGAGATCGCCGGCCAACGTGTCTGGGGGCATGCCCCCAGACACGTTGCCATCCAATCAAACAACCATCATGAAGGAGCGAGACTCTACCTCTGACTGGTAACAATCAGGGGAGCACGTCAACAATCATCGCGGTGTTTCATGTGAAACATCGCCGTTTCAGACAGCGCGGGTGAGCAGGGTCACGCCGGCCTTTGTGAAGTCGAGGCTCGCGAGCCCGTCCGCCACCGGGCACTCTCCCGCCGCGGCCCGCGCCGACCCGTCCTTGGCCGCCACCTCGCCCTCGGGCGGGAGGACAAGCAGCGCGCCCTCGTAGGCGGAGAGGGTCGCCGCATCCAGCGCGCCTTCGATCCGGTCGAGCCGGAAATGCGGGCCGTCGACCAGCACCGGCCCGTCGGCGATGGAGCGGCGGTGCTCCGCAGCGTAGGGAACGCCCTCGGCAACCTCCAACCCGCGGGTGAGGTGCAGCTCGCGCGGGCGGCCGTAGTCGTAGAGGCGGAAGGTGGTGTCGCTGGTCTGCTGCACCTCGACGAGAGCGAGGCCCGGACCGATGGCGTGGACCGTCCCGGCAGGGAGGTAAAAGAGGTCGCCGGGGTGTGCCCGGTGCCAGGTGAGCAGGTCCTCGATCGAGCCGTCCTTCGCTGCGGCCTCGATCTCCTCAGGGGGCACCTCGCGCTCGAACCCGATCGCGAGCCGGGCGTCATCCTCGGCATCGAGCACCAGCCAGCACTCCTCCTTCCCCGCCTCGCCGGGCTTGGCGGAGGCGTCGGAGGGGTGCACCTGCACGGACAATTTCTCGCTTGTGAACAGGTACTTGACCAGCACCTGCGGCAGCTCGGCGGGCGGCTCAAACCAGATCTCGCCGATCCGCTGGCCGGCGGGCGGGACGAAAGGCGCGGGCAGGCTGTCGCGGCCCCAGACCTTCTCGACCATCCGGGTGGGCAGCCAGCGGGGGCTCAAGGGGTGGAGGCTCGCGCCTTAAGCGCCTCCTAAGTGCTGGCGACTTCTCTTCTTCCCTCCGCGGATAAGCCGACGCGCGACACATTGCTGCGAATAATCGCATTCACTCTATTGCGTTGAACTCTCAGCCCGACGACTAGATTCGATGGTTTCGTAGCCCCGTCGGCTTTACTTAAATGACGCACTTACGCCAAAGCGGTTCGGCACCATCAACTGCTCCTTAGTAGCATTAGATGGCACCTGCTCAGTCCTACCGCAAGGGCAGCGCGTGCGAACCCTCACGCGCGGCAGGCGACCTGATCCGACAAACTCACAAGGATTACCGAGAAGAGCGTTAGTTGTTAAGCCAAGTTACTCGCGAGGCTAGCTCGAATTGAAGAACCACCAGTTAGGTTCTTCTGCCGAGGCATAGTATGATTATATGATTGATGATGTTACATGAAACAGACATATGAACCCGGCATCAGGTGCGTTCAAGCTGCGGACAAGACTGGAAGCCCATGCGCCAAATGCCGCAGGACGTCAGGGCACCGGCCAAGCGTCGGAGCGCGCCAGCCGGTCTGCCTCGACCGCCTTCTCCTGCAAGCGCATCAGCACCAGCGAGGCCTCGAACAGCAGCAGCAGCGGCACCGCGAGGATGATTTGCGAGCCCGGGTCCGGCGGGGTGACGATCGCGGCGATCACGAAGATCACCACGATCACGTAGCGCCGCGCCGCCACCATCTGCTCGCGCGTGACGATCCCGGCGCGGTGGAGCAGCAGCAGCAGCACCGGCAAGAGGAAGGTCACCCCGAAGCCGAGGATGAACTGCATCACGAGGTTGAGATACTCGCCCGCGCTCGGCAGCGCCTGGACCTCGAGCCCGCCCGCCTGCCCGCCGAAGCCGAGGAAGAACTTGAAGGCGGTCGGCATGACGATGAAATAGGCGAGCGAGGCCCCCGCGCTGAACAGCACCGGGGTGGCGAAGAGGAACGGCAGGAAGGCCTTCTTCTCGCGCGCGTAGAGCCCCGGCGCGACGAAGGCCCACAGCTGGTTGGCGATCACCGGGAAGCTCAGCACGAAGCCGCCGAACAGCGCGACCTTCAATTCGACGAAGAACACCTCGGGAAGCTGGGTGAAGATCAGCTGGCCCTTCCCCTCGGGGAAGGCCTGCTTAAGGGGAAAGACCAGGAGGCCGAGGATCTCGTCGGCGAAGAACAGGCAGATCCCGAAGCCGACCAGCAGCGCGAGCAGCGCGCGGATGACGCGGGTGCGCAGCTCGATCAGGTGGTCGAGCAGCGGCGCGCGGGTCTCGTCGAGGTCGCGGATCTCAAACATCGCCGGTGGTCCCGGTGGCCGGGCGCGGCGTGTCCGGCGCTTCAGGCGCGGGCGCCGCGGGCGGATCGGCGGGGATCTGGGCGGGCAGCATCACCTCGGCCACGGGAGGCCCGGTCATCACCGGGGCGTGGGCGGCGCTCGCGGAGGTGCTCCCGGCGCTTGCCTCGGCGGTCAGGGCGGCGGAGCGGCGCATGATCTCCTCGTTCTGCGCCTTCCACTTCTTCTCCATTTCCTCGAGCTCGGCCTCGCGCACCATCGCGTCGATCCCCGAGCGGAAATGAGCCGAGATGCGCCGCATCTTGCCGATCCAGCGGCCCGCGGTGCGCATCGCGAGCGGCAGGTCCTTGGGCCCGATCACCACCGCGGCGACGATCAGGATGACCAGCAGCTCTCCGGCGCCGACATCGAACATGGGGGGTGCCCTGCTTCAGGCCGGCGACGGATCAGGCGCCGGTGCCGTCGGTCTTCTCGGCGGCGGGGGTTACCACCGAGGCCTCGACGGGCGCCGGGGCCTCGATCCGGGCCGAGGGCTTGGGCGCCTCGTCGGTCTCGTTGAGGCCCTTCTTGAAGCTCGAGATGCCCTTGCCGAAATCGCCCATCATCTCCGAGATGCGGCCGCGCCCGAACAGCACCATGACGATCACCAACACGATGAGCCAGTGCCAGATCGATCCCATACCCATAGACTTGAACTCCTGAAGTGCGGCGCCGGCCTTGCAGGAACCGCATGACTGGGCAGTAAAGCAGCGCTACTGTAGATTGCCTCTTCTTCGGCTTCGTTATACGGCATCGAAAAATCAAGTATCACTATTTAGTTGCCTCCATATTTTTAATTACTTCAGGCTTTATCACTCCAGTTCCTTGATAAGACCTGATGTGAGGCACGCTCCTGCGTTCCGCGATTGGCAGTCCGCGGCATCAGTGTCACGCCTGCATATCAACTCAGCGCTTCATGAACCCAAGATCCGGCCTCGCAAAGCGACCGATATTGGGTGCGATGAGTCCAAGCTCAGACGGCGAAACGCCGAACCAGAGAGCCAATGTCGTCGCATATTCATCCACGGACGTCGTAGGCAAGAGGCGGCCATTGCCCACCTGGTCGTCGCTGGTCGTCGAAATTCTCGGAGCTCTGCCGAAATATCGGCCACCATTCACACCCCCACCGAGAACGAAGTGGTGTGAACCCCAACCATGGTCAGTGCCGTCGCCGTTATACGTCAGTGTCCTTCCAAAATCGGAAGCGGTGAAAGAAGTAACCGAGTTCTCCAGTCCGAGTTGCTGGATTGCTCGATAGAACTGAGCGACCGCCGTATCGAGTGTGCTTAGCAACGTCGGGTGATTGGACGCAAAGGCGCCATGAGTATCGAAGCCGCTCATCGAAACGAAAAATACTTGTCTCGAAACGCCCATGCTTTGTCGAACGGAGATGAGGCGTGCCACCATCGACAGCTGCGCTGCAAGTGAGTTGCTGGCTCCGAACTTTGTGAACTCCGGCGCGTTTCTCAACGCATTGTCGATGAAGGCAGAGTAGTCGATTGATCGCGCGTTCAGTGCGGCACAGTCGTTCTGGAGGATGTTCTGGCTCTGCTGCTTGAGAAGCGCGGTCATGGCCCTTGAATACCTTGAGGTACCCCGCGCAAACCACATGGTTGAGGGTCCTGCGGGATTGATATTTGTCGCCGCCGTTCTGGCGCCATTCAGGAACACCACATTGCCGCTCGCACTGATTGCGGTAAACATGGAGTTCTGATTGGCCGACAAGGCCAGGTCTCCCAATCGACCTCCCCAGCCGATGCGGGTGCCCTCGGTTCCGAAGGCCTGCCACGTCGCTTGCTGATCATTGTGTGAGAAGAGCTGAGCCGGCCTGGGGAACGAGGTCAGGTTACCGCTATCGTACTGGGCTCTCGTAATGGGCGCCACGAGCGGGCCAACGTTCAACAGAGAGGCCATTTTGCCTTCGTTGAAGAATTGCCTCATGTTCGGCATTGCCGGATTGAGCGCAAACCTCAAATCGTCGGTCAGCACTTGATCTGTGGGGTGCCTCAAGGTGCCGCCCATCAGCTGCTGGTGCGGGATCGCAATTCCAGCGTCGCCACCTCGAATGGCGGCGTACCTTGAGTAATTTGGCACGTCGACCGGCACCAAGGTATTTGCATGATCATTGCCGCCGGCAAGGAAAATGCAGACCAAGGCTTTGTAATCTGTCGGCATAGACTGCGCAGCGGCATCACTTAAGCCGGCAAGGCCGAGTGCATAGCTGGATCCAGCGCCGGCAATGGACAAGGCGGCAGCTCGACTGGTGAACGTCCGACGATCAATTTTATGAGAAATGATGAAGGTCATTGCACACCCCTATTTCTGTACGATGTAGTCATTGGAGACCATTATCAGTGTGATCGCGTCTTGAACTCTCTGAAGTCGGCCGGGGAGCTCGTTCGTAGCATTGATCCGCGTGCTGCGTATGACATCAAGAACGGTGTCGCGTGTAAATTGACTAATTTGACCTGCGGTCAGAACTAGATCGAGATGATCTAAAAGTTTATCTGGATCTGCTGCGAGACTTATCTCAAACGAATAATCAGCCTTGATGTCGTCATACCAATATACACTGTCTCTGACGGTTCGGTGGATAACATTTGTGTACTCCGCAACGGCATTCTCGGTCGCGATCTGCAGCTCGGGGGCCACCATGCCATTTGCGGCCGATTGCGTTTTCGGAGCGACATATTCGGGCCTAAAGAAATTAAATACGGATGGTGATCTACAGGGGGCCTGATTGAGGAGAGTCTCCACGCCCATGTTGCGAATCCTCCAGGATCCGGAGGTTGAACGGGCGCCGAATGTTCTGCCCCATTGTGCGTACCTCAAAACAGGTTCGCGAACCTTGCCGAAGAACGGGCTCGTGATGCTGTCGGCGCTCGATGCTTCAGGGTCCAGGATGATCGCCTTGAAGACGGCCCCCAGGTCGCCACGCTTGCCGTAGCCGTTGTTGTTGAAGGCTGATGCAACCCTCGCAACATAGGCTCGGCTTGGATTGCTGGTCACGAGACGCTGGATCAACTGTTTGCCGATGAAAGGCCCGACATTCGGATGATTCACCAGAACATTCAGCGCCCATCTCAGGGTCGAGATTGGCGGAAGTCCTCCGGGAATCGTGACGCCGAGGAAGCTCTTCTCGTCGGGCGAATGCGTTGACTGGGAGAGCCGAGGGAACCAGCGGCTCGGATCGGCCGTCATCGGTTGCCTCACGAGTTGCACGGTGGGCACCGGCGCGTGCGGAATTGGAGGGCGAACCATGGATACGCCTTGGTAGTCCAGATCGAAGCCTGTAAATACCTTCGCGAGGCCCTGCACATCGGCATTGGAATAGGTCGGAATTTCCCGGCCTCTGACGAGAATTGGTGTTCCATCAGGGTTGAGCTGCACGAGGCCGATCGTGAAAAGCTGCATGATCTCGCGAGCAAAGTTCTCGTCGGGCACTCTGCCGGTGTTCGGATCAGCGGCTCTGTTACCAGCCATGTTGAGATAGGCCCCCATCGCGGGGCTCAGCGTCACGGCCTCCAGCAGCTGGCCAAAGCTGGAGAACGCATGCCTGTTGAGGATGTCCCAGTAAGCACCGACGGCCTGCGCCTTCCAAGGCAGATTTAAGCCCGTTAGGGACACCACGAAGATTTCAGAGAGAGCAAGGGCCATCCGTTTGCGAACTGAGGAGCCGCCAGCCATCAGCTGCGCCCAGATCATCGGGTCAAAGTTTACCTCATTTCGCCAGTGTCCATTACTATCGATGGCATCCAAGCCGCGCGACGAGAAAAAACTGACTGAGTTTTCGTCATTCGGCGCGGCCATCTCGCGATCGAGCCATTCTTCGATCCCGATCCGATCAATCTCATCGATGATGGCAGCGGTCACCCCGAGGCTTGCCTGGAGTCCCGCGCGCGCAGCAGCCTTTCTGCTTTCTGCAGTCCCTTGCACGCGCATCGCGTCGCTTGTCGACGTCAAGGTTGCTCCGCCGCTAGTCACGACGGCTGCGCCGGTGGTCGCGACAGCCAATGCGGCCAGTGCGGTTCCTCCGGACACCGTCTGCGACGACGAGCCAGTCGTGCTTTGGGAACTTTGTGTGACTTGATTGGAGCTCATGGCAAACCCTTCTTTCCGCCATTCAATTGCCGGATTAATTTAGGCGCATGGTATGATCAGCGTACGATTTGGCAATTAAGGTTGGCTACCGGGTTGGGGCCCATACTTTAGCAATATATTCTTAGTGTAGCGCGAGGCGGCATATAATATAAAAGCCATATGATATTTCTATAAAATTTGTATCATTGATGCATGATCCTGCAGATAACGGGATATTTAAGAGAGCTTTCGATAGTGATAGGTAAATCAACAGAGTCGTAATTGGGATGTCGCGATTGATATGCGATGGCTCCGGGCGCAAGGCTCCGACGATCTCGCCCGCAAGGGCTCCAAGGCCAACGGATCGGCACCAACGGGGTGGCCAAGCGCTTAGGATCGGACATAAGGATTGCTGTGGAGCAGCTCATTGGAGTGAGCCTATGAGCTGACTCGAGGGTTCAGCGTGCCCGCAACCTTGTCGCTTTTCTAGCGAGGCGGAGAGCCGGATTGCTGCAGCGACGCCGTGCGATCACGGAAGCGTCCGCCGGCGTGGTCAGCATTCCCTAACCAGACGAGTCGGAGCTGGGATTTTTTTTCGCGATCAAAGCTGTGGGCGCCCTGTTCGCGGTATCGTCATTCGCTAGCGCCAACTCCACAACGCTTCGCCCGTCTCGCATGGAGGAAGCTGGAAAGTGGCCGTTCTGGCAGCAGGGTGACAGTTGCCGGCAGTCTTGATGGCGCGGCAAGAGCCATGATACCGGATCAAGCGACGATCGCTAAAGCTGAAATTGGCTTTACTCAGATCAGCTCACGGCTCTCCGCAATCGCGGTGATGCCGCGCTTGCCGTTCGCGTCGCGGCCCAGCTGGACGATCACGTCGATCACGCTCGCGGCGTAGGCGATGGTGTCGGCGCGGGTCAGGCCGATGCCGGTCTGCATCACCATCAGCGACAATTGCTCGAGCGCGCCGCGCACCGAGTTGGCGTGGATCGTCGAGAAGCTGCCCGGGTGGCCGGTGTTGATGGCGCGCAGGAAGCTGACGCTCTCCGCGCCGCGCAGCTCGCCCAGCACGATGCGGTCGGGGCGCAGGCGCAGCGCGGCCTGGAGGAGCTCGTTGGCGGTGACCTTGGCCTCGCCGAGCTCGCCCTTGACCGCGACGAGGCCGACCGCGTTGGCGCCGGGGAACTTGAGCTCGGGCGTGTCCTCGACCAGTACCACGCGCTCGGCCTCGGGGATCTCGCCGAGCATTGCGTTGAGGAAGGTCGTCTTGCCGGTGCTGGTGCCGCCGGAGATGAGGATCGTGCGCCGGGCACGGATCGCGGCGCGCAGGAAGGCGATGGGCTGGCTCTGCGGATCGGGGAGTGCAGGTTCGGCCTCGCCCGCGATCGGCCCGGCGTCGTAGGCGTCGAGCGGCAGGTCGAGGCGGCGGTGGCGGCGGATCGCCATCACCCAGTGCCGGCGCGCGGCCGGGGGCCCGCAGAACTGCACGCGCGCGCCATCGGGCAGCGTCGCGCCCAGCAGCGGGTGCTCGCGGTTGATCCCCTGGTGCGAGACCCGCGCGACCTGTTCGGCGAGGCGCTGCACCAGCCGGTCGTCGATCTCCGGCGTGTCGATCCGCTGCATCCCCGGGCTGGCGGCATCCTCGATCCACACCTCGCCCGGACGGTTGACCATGATCTCGGTCACCGTGTCGCGCTCGAGCCAGCGGCGGAACGGCGCGAGATAGGCGTCGAGATAGACCGAGCGCTCCGCAGTGAGCGGGACCTCGCCCTCGCTGCCGGCCATGCGATAGACTTCGGCGCTCACCGGCCCGCTCAGCCGCCGACCGCGCTGAAATCGAGGTCGCGCGCGGTGAACACCCGCACCGGCTCGCCGATCCGGGCGCGGATCGTCGGGCTGATCTGGCCCTGCTGCTGGATCGCCGAGTTCGCCGCCCCTTGCGCGCCGCTGCTGAGCAGCGCGCCGCCGATCCCGCCGGTCGCGACCGCGCTGAGGCCGCCCACCACCGAGAGCAGCAGGCCCGAACCGAAGCGCTGGAAGAAGTGGTTGTCGACATCGCCCGCAAGGCCGGTGGTGCCGTCGAAGGCGACCGCCGGGGAGGCGATCGCGACCGACACGCCGTCGGGGCGGATCAGCCGCGTCCAGATCACGTAGGCGCGCTTCTGGCCTTGCTGCACCCCGGCCTGGTACTGGCCGATGAGGCGCGAGGAGCGCGGGATCAGCACGCGCTTGCCGTCGAAGCTCTTGACGTCCTGGCTCACCACCGCGCGCACGTAGCCGGGCACGTCGGTGTTGATCCCGGTCTCGAGGATCGCGGGGATCAGCGTGCCCTCGGTGACGGTGGTCGAGGGGTTGACCATCGAACGCGCCTGCGCGGGCGCGCCGCCGACTCCGCCGACGCGGCTCGCGAAGGCGGCCGCGCCGCCCGTGCCGGCCACCTCGGCGCCCGGGGTGCCCGGGGCGGGCGCCGGGAGAGCGCCCTCGGCCGTACCCATGGGACGTCCGGTGCCGCCGTCAAATATCAATTGCGGGCTGGCGTAGGGATTGACTCCGGATCCCGGGATCACGGCGTCGACTGCGCTTGGATTGGCTACGTAAACCGGTGCCGGGACCGTTGCGCTCTGTGGCTGCACCGGCATAGCCTCCAATTGTACAGGAGAATTCGAAAGCTGGACCGGCATTGGCGAAGTTCCTGCGGGTACCGGCATGACGTTGGGCAGTCTGGACGCATCGCTAGGAGACTCGCCCCCAGAAATGCGCGCGGCATCCATGGACCAGAAGGTCAACGCTCCTAGCAGACCGACGACAGCCGCGCCGGCAACGAGCTGCATCCCGTCGCCGTTGACCTTGCGATCGGTCACCGCCGGGAAGGCGGCGCGGCTCGCAAGGTCGATGATCTCGGCGGATTCCCGCTCGCGCGGATCGGTGCGCTCGATCGACCGGCCTCCGACGCTCTTCTTGGACGGCAGTCGCATCGCCAGACGCATCAGATCTCTCCCTTGTTGTGCGGTACGCTCAGCCTCGCCCGCACCGGCCCGGGAGCAGGCCCGGCGGTGTTGGTTAAGGTCGCGGTGGCGCGGCCGGAGCGCAGGATCAGCTTGGGGGGCACTCCGTCGACGATGATGGTGTTGCCGCGCACTGTGAAGTTGACCGGCCCTTCCTCGCCCGACTCGTTGGTGACAAGGAGCGCAGGTACCCCGCTTCCCTCGGGCCATGTCAGGAACACCGCCGTGCCATTATCATAGGCTGTCGTGGGGAGGAGTTCGGGCGTGCCTGACCTGGCCCATGAATGATTCAGAGCAGCGGGATCGAAGGCTTGGTTTGCGTTGTCACCGAGCGCTTGGTCGGGGTCTGACAGCGTCTCGGGCAACGTTGCACGTATGGCCTTCATTTCTGCTTCCGCGAGGGCGGCGAGACGGGCTTCCTCGGCCGCCTTCTCGAGCTCGGGATAGCGGAATTGAAGCACGTAAAGCGCTGAACTCTTGGGAGAAGCCACGAGGTCGAAGAGATAGGTCCGCTTGTCGGTGACCACCGTCATGTTGGTCCGCGCGGCGGGCTCGAGGGGCTTCACGAAGAGGATCGTCTGCGCCTTGTTGGGCTGCACTTGCCAGGCGGCCGAATCCCCGATCGCGACGTTCTCGATCACCTCGTCGGGACCGAACTTGATGGTGGTCTGGACCTTGGTGCGGCCTTCGACCTGCACCACAGCATCGGCATCATAAACACGCGTTTGCAAGCGGTTATCCGCTGCCGCCGGGGCTGCGAACGAAAGGGCGAGCGCGGCGAGGAGCACGGCGCGGGTCATCGGTAGGTCTCCGGAGGGGTCGTGGCGGTTGGCGCGGTGCCACGCGAGGACGAGGCGGTGCGGAAGCGATTGCCGATCCCGCGGGTGCGGGTGGCGGGCGGATTGAGCGGGCTCACCGGCGCCCCGCTGCCGGTCGCGGCGATGACGCGTGTTTCACGTGAAACATTGCCCTCGAGCCCCGTGTCATTGGCGGCAAGGCCGGGCTGGAGGGGGGCTACCTCGACCCTGCGAGGGGCCAGACCCGGGCTGGCGGGGGGCAGGACCGCCCCACGCGGCGCGGCGCCCGGCGCCGGCGGCGGCACGACAAGAGCGCGCTCGCGCTCGCGCGCGGGCACCAAACCGAACACCTGCCAGCCCGCCACCATTGCCGAAGCGACCTTCATCGCAAGGCACATCAGCGCCATATGCACCGCACCGATTAGGAAGAAGGCCATCGCCGCCTGCGGATCGATCTGTCCGGGGATCTTGGTCAGCGCCTGCAGCACCGGCACCGCGATCTCGAGCATGATCGAGCCGCCGAGCACCGCGAAGAGCGGCGCGAGCGCGAGCATCACCAGCCCCTTGAGCCAGCCGGTGAACAGGCCGCGCGTCCCCTCGAACAGCGCGAGCACCACGAAGATCGGCCCGACCGCGAGCAGCAGCGCGAGCCCGATCCGCGCGGTCACCAGCAGTCCGACCGTGCCGAGCAGCAGCAGCAGCGCGCCCATCCACATCATCCCGGGCGGCGAGAAGGCGGCGATGTCCTTGGTGTCGCCGCTCGCCTGCTGGATCGCGAGGAACACGACGTCCAGTTTCTGCGCGAAGACCGCGGTGGCGCTCTCCCCGCTCGTCCCCGTCAGCGCGCCCGCGATCTGGTCCGGCCCGCCGATGAAGATGTTGTAGAAGAAGGTCGAGAAGGCGACGAAGCTGGTCGCAAAGCCGACCACGAGGCCCAATGTGATCATCTTCGGCAGCAGCGCGCGCACCCCGAGGTTCGAGCGCCCGAGCATCAGCGAGATGCCGAAGCCGGCGACGTAGAACACCAGCAGCAGCGTCAATGCGAGGGTGAACTGGCCCTCGCTGCCGAACAGGCGGTTGAAGGCCTGCTCGCTCATCCCGCTGGCGATGCAGTCGACCGCGGTGAGCGCCGCCGAGACGCCGCTGCCCATCGCCTGGGCGGCCATGTCGCAGGTCGTGCTCATTCCGCGGCCTGCCACATGGTGTCGTCACCCGGATCGCCCGGCCCGTCCGGCCCAAATCCTTCAGGCCATGCGCGGCCGGTGAGCGGCGGATACCAGGCCGCGGGCGCATCGCCGACCGCCTCGCGCAAGAGGTCGAGCCGCCGCACCGCGCTCTCGCGGCCCGACAGGATCGTCAGCACTTCCGGAGCGCCCGAGAGGTCGAGCCGCACCACCACGCTCGCGTCCGGCTGGCGCACGAGGAAGGCGCGGCTGTGCGCGGGGAGCGAGCGGATCAGCGCGAACTCGTGGGTCGTCAGCCCGAAGCCGTCGCAATAATCCTCGGGCCGGGCGCGGCTGTTGGGCATGAACACCATCGTCGCGGTCTGCTCGACCAGCGCGGTCGAGATCCGGCTGTCGAGCGCGTCGCGCGCCGACTGCGTCGCGAAGCCCACCAGCGCGTTGCGCTTGCGCAGCGTCTTGAGCCAGTCGCGAATGCGCGCGGCGAAGACTTCGTCGTCCAGTGCCTTCCAGCCCTCGTCGATGAGGATCATGGTCGGCTGCCCGTCGAGGCGCTCCTCGATGCGGTGGAAGAGATACATCATCACCGGCGTGCGCAGGCGCGGGGTCTCGAGCAGCGCGGTCATGTCGAAGCCGAGCACGCGGGTGCCGAGGTCGAGCCGGTCGGCGGCGTTGTCGAACAGCCAGGCGTGCTCGCCCTCCCCGATCCACGCCGCGAGCCGGTCGGCAAGGTCGCCCGGCGTCGGGCGGCGGGTGCCGGCGAGCAGCTCCTTGAAGTGCCGGAGGCGCCGCAGCGAGGGATCGTTCGCATAGGTCGCATCGACCGCGGCGCTGATCGTCGCGAATTCCTCGGGGCCATCGGCCTTGAGCAGCACCGCGAGCCAGTCGCGCAGGAAAGCGCGGTTGGCCGGCGCGTCGGGGAGCGACAGCGGGTTGAAGCCGGCAGGCTGGCCGGGGCTGATCCGGTCGTAGCGCCCGCCGATCCCGCGGATGAATAGCTCCGCGCCGCGGTCCTTGTCGAAGAGGATCGTGCGGGGGCTGAACTTCTGTGCCTGCGCGGCGAGGAAGTTCATCACCACGGTCTTGCCCGAGCCCGACGGGCCGATGACCGAGAAGTTGCCGAGGTCGCCGTGGTGGAAGTTGAAGAAGAACGGGGTGGCGCTGGTCGTCTCGAGCAGGGTGACGGCATCGCCCCAGTGGTTGCCCGAGGCCTGCCCCAGCGCGAAGCCGTGGAAGCTGCCGAAGCCCGCCATGTTGGCCGAGGAGATCAGCGCGCGGCGGACGATGTATTCCTCGTTGCCGGGGAACTGCGCCCAGAAGGCGGGTTCGAGGTTGGTGTCCTCGCGCACCGCGATCGCGCCGGTGTCGGCGAGCGCGGCCCCGCAGGCGGCGACCGCCTCGTCGAGCCGGTCGAGCGTGCGCTCGCGGACCAGCACGGTGAGGTGATGGTCGCCGAAGCCGACCGCGCCGTTGCCGAGCGCATCGCGTGCGGCGAGCATCTCGGCGCGCTCGGCCGCGGCGTCCTCGTCGACCGAACGCGAGCGCCTCAGCGCAAGGTCGATGCGTTCGCGCGCGGTGGTCCGCTCGTTGGGGGCATAGCTCTCAGTGACGACCATCTCGAAGGGGAGCCTGAGGAGGTTGTCGAGCAGCCCCGGCGAGGTCGCCTCGGGATAGTCCTTGAGGCCCATGATCGCGGCGAAGTCCGGGGCGGCGCTGCCGCGCAGCTCCATCGCGTCGAGCCCGAAGGAGGCGCGGCGATAGGGGAGCATATGGCCGATGTCGGTCTCGGGCGCGGGGCGGCGGACCGGGCGCATCTCGCCATTGTAGAGCGCGCTCAAGAGCTCGAGCATCTCCGAATTCGTGCCCCCGGCATCGGGCGCCTGGTAGTCGCCGAGCACCGCGGCGCCATATTGCTGGAGCGAGGCGACGAGGCCGGTGACCGCGGCCTTGAGGCTCTTGAGGTCACGCGGATCGGCCTCGAGCTCGTCCTGGCCCGCGCGGGAGAAGAGCTTGGCCATGCGCTCGGGCAGGCCCGTCTTGCCGCGCGCGGGGCGGCGGATCAGGGTGACGAACTGGTCGTTGATGAACAGCGAGCCGCCCGCCAGCCGCTCCTTCCAGCGCGAGTCGATGTGGCGCGAGAGGGGATCGGGGAACGCGGCATCGAGCTCGACCTCGACGCGGCGGCGGATCACGTGGTGATAAAGCACGAAGCGCGCATCGAGCACCGAGCGCAGCATCACCTCGCGGGTCGCGGCATGGGCGTTGAGGGCGTCGGAATCCTCGGTCTCGAACAGGAGGCCGGGGACCTGGATCGCGCTCATCACAGAGCCGTCGCGCAGCAGCACGGTGCTCGCATCGATCAGCCGGGCATAGGGGAGGCGGTCGCCGACGCGGGCTTCCTTGGCGCTCCACGCGGCGGCTCCGAGCCATGTCTTGGCCATCAGCGGCACTCCTTACGGGGCATAGGAATTGCACCCCCAGCGCTTGTAGTTGGGCACGCGCGGGCAGCGCGAGACCTTGGTGATCCACAGGTCGAAGATGCGCGGTTCGCGCAGCGACGCGAAGTAGCCGATCGCGTGCATCACCGCGGGGACCGGCAGGATCCACCAGCTCTTGAGGATCAGGAAGGCGATCGTCGTCACCATCAGGTTGATGATGAAGAAGTTCATCGTCACCCCCAGGAACATCTGCGGGCGGGTGAGCGCGCGGTGGACGGGGTGGCGGACGAGCTCGCTCACGGGCGCTTACCCGGCGGCCGACTGGATGCCGGCGACGATGGTGGTCGCGCCGAACAGGATGAACACGCCGACGATCACGGTCGCGCCGAAGCGCCAGTTCATGCGGCCGGTGAGCATCATGAAGCCGATCGCGGCGACGGCCATCACGGCGACGGTGGTGGCGACGGTGCCGAGCAGCGTCCCCTGGAGCCACAGCAGCGCGTTGTTGATCGGGCCCGAGCCCGCCGGGTCGGCATTCTGCGCGTGAGCCGCCCCGTGGGCGAGCGCGAGCGTCAGGGCGGCGGCGAGACGGGCGGGAAGCGAATTGCGGGTCATCGTGATGGTCTTGGCTTTCATGGTCTGGGAGCGCGGAGCCGTCACTGCCCCTGCGCGCGGGAATGGCTGGCGAGGCGGCCGATGATGGCGGTGACGTAGCCGCGGGTCTCGCGGATGTTGGGGATGCCGCCCGCGCGTTCGACCCGGCCGGGCCCGGCATTGTAGGCGGCGAGCGCCTTCTCGATGTCGCCGCCGAAGCGGTCGAGCTGTTCGCGCAGGTAGCGCGCCCCGCCCTCGAGATTGGCGAAGGGATCGCGCGGGTCGACGCCGAGGTAGCGCGCCGTCCCCGGCATCAGCTGGGCGAGCCCCTGCGCACCGACCGGCGAGCGGGCGTTCTCGTTCCAGCGGCTTTCCTGCCACACCACCGCCTCCATCAGCGCGGGCGAGAGGTCGTAGCGCTCGGCGAGCTCGGCAATCTTGGCGGCATAGCGCGGCGGCACCCCGCGGGCATGGCGCGCGGGATCGGAGACGAGGTAATCGGCGGCGAGATCGTCCGCGACCACCGTCTCGGCGGCGGCGGCAGCGGCGGGTGCGGCGACCGGCGAGCGCCCGGCCTGCGGGCCCGAAACCCAGCGTGCGCCCTCGGGGCCGAGCTCCATGACATCGGCATGGGTCTCGGACGCCAGCCCGAGTGCAGCGATAATCATAAATCGTGAGGCACTCGCGATGACCATGATGGATTTTTCCAAGAACAATTGTCTGGTCGCGGTGGCGCTTCGTCAGAAAAGGAAGCGGGACTCGTCATTCCGGACTTAGGATCTGCGCTTCTGTCGATCTCTGGAAATTGGATTATGACTGTGATTAACGCTAATCAACAAGATATCCGCAAAATTCTCTTATCGAGCGAAATTAAAAATTTCCACTGCGTTCTATGATTGGATTTATACCATCTCGCGCAAAGATGCATCCGGTATCAATACCTAGCCAACGTCTGCAATAATGACGAATGTCGTGACTATGCATACCTGAGAGTACGAGATCTCACGTAGGGACTTTATCGCCTTCGTGATTGGGGATATGTCACCCCTGCAATGAGCGAGCGGCATTCCGATCCCGGCAACGAACCAGATCCCGACCTGCAAGCGGAAGGGGTGATCGTAGGAGTGATGGTCGGACTAGCTTATTTGTACGGCGCTTACGTCTTGGTCAGCCAACTCTTTATGGATTGATGTGGCTGCGGCGAAGGTCATCAGTGTTCTTCCATCGCTGATGAACCTCCTGCCGGAGGGCGAACCGCTACGCGCCGTGCCGTGCGCGCTAGGTGCTGCAACGGAGGATGCACTCCGCCTGATTGCGCAGACCGGCAACGATCTGGCGGGCGCGCTCAACATCGCCACGCGGCAACCGCGCGACGAGCCCGACTACCGTCCGAACCCGGATGCCGGTGCCCTGGAACGAATCATCGAGGAACTGCCTGGGCAGCCCCATCCTGATGGAGGAAAACGGCGTCTCGATGCGCTTGGTCGGCGCACAGGAGAAGCTGCTGGTAGCTGTCATCGACGGTCAGATTGCCGAGCCGATCAACGGAGCGCCCGCAAGTTCGGAGTAGGGAGATCAAAAGATAGAGCATCATGTCAGCGCAACGCGCGTGAGATTGGGCTTCGCTGGGGTACAAACGTCCAGCTGCCCAAATTGGCCTAAACTCCAGCACGGCTCGCAAGCACTGCCTCCTGCCGGTCTCGCACCATTGTCTGCAGTGCTGCGGCCATGATTTGAACACGCGGGCCTGTGGCATCGGCCCGGACTGTGCTGCGACACGCGCTACGCCGGACTTGTCATTTCCGCGCCGGCACTTGCGCGCTCGACCAACCTGTTGCCTTCGCGGAGAACAATGTCTTCTTGATGAGCCTCGCACAGCGCGACCGGTACCTGGTCGTGCCATCCGGAGGCGAGGCATGAGTGCTGTTCCGATCGCAAATGTCTTGCCCTCGCGCACTGGGCGCATGCTGCGAACCGCGCTCGGACCGGAGATCGCCGGATGGCTGGCCGACGCCGCAGTGAGCGAGGTCATGCTCAATCCCGACGGTCGGCTATGGATCGATCGGCTCGGAAGTGGCCTCTCCGAAACGCCCTCTTGGATGTCCGCGAGCGACGCAGAGCGCATTGTGCGCCTCGTCGCCCACCAAGTCGGCGCCGAGGTGCATGCTGGTGCGCCGAGGGTCTCGGCCGAACTTCCCGAAGGCGGTGAGCGTTTCGAAGGCCTTTTGCCACCCGTAGTCACGGCACCAAGCTTTGCGATTCGCAAACCTGCGATCTCTGTCTTTTCACTCGCCGACTACGTCGCAGCCGGGATTATGCGCGATTCCCACGCGGCAGCCCTTTCGACAGCAGTGCGGGCGCGCCACAACATTCTCGTGGCCGGCGGAACATCGACCGGCAAGACTACGCTGGTGAACGCACTGCTCGCGGAGATCGCGGCAGGCTATGACCGCGTCATCCTGATCGAGGACACGCGCGAACTGCAATGCGCTGCGCCCAATCTCGTCTCGCTGCGCACCAAAGACGGAGTCGCAAGCCTGTCGGACCTCGTGCGCTCGGCAATGCGTCTGCGCCCCGACCGCATCCCGATCGGCGAGGTGCGTGGGCCCGAGGCGCTCGACCTGCTCAAGGCCTGGGGCACCGGTCACCCCGGCGGCATCGGCACTATCCATGCCGGCTCTGCGCTCGGCACGCTGCGACGCCTCGAACAGCTCATCCAGGAATGCGTGGTCACCGTGCCGCGCGCGCTGATCGCCGAGACCATTGATGTCATCGCGGTTCTCGCGCGCGACGCCAGCGGCCGGCGCCTGGCCGAGCTTGCCGCCGTGCAAGGCCTCGATCCGCGCGGCGAATACCAGCTCACCCCGCTCATCCCCACTGATGGAGAACTGTTGTGAAGCATTTTCCGCGCGTCCGGCGCCCTCGCCTTGCAGGCCTCGCCGCCGGCAGCCTCATGGCCCTCATCGCCGCTGTCCCGGCCCATGCAGCGGGCTCGTCGATGCCATGGGAAGCACCGCTCCAAGCGATCCTCGAATCGATCCAGGGCCCGGTCGTCAAGATCGTCGCGGTGATCATCATCATCGCAACCGGCCTTGCCCTCGCCTTCGGTGACACCTCGGGCGGTTTCCGGCGGCTGATCCAGATCGTCTTCGGCCTGTCGATCGCCTTTGCCGCCTCCTCCTTCTTCCTCTCCTTTTTCTCCTTCGGCGGCGGAGCGCTGGTCTGATGGACGCCGGAACGCCCGATCTGCCGGTTGGTTTCGTGGTCCCGGTTCACCGCGCGCTGACAGAGCATATCCTGCTTGGCGGTGCGCCGCGCGGCCTGGCCATTGCCAATGCAACGCTCGCGGGCGCGATCGGGCTCGGTCTGCAGCTCTGGATAGCCGGGCTGGTTTTCTTCGCGATCGGCCACGCCGCTTCGGTATGGGCCGCGCGGCGTGACCCGCAATTCGTCGATGTCGCCCGGCGTCACCTGCGCTTTCCCGCCTTCTGCGAGGTCTGACCATGTTCAGCCTGCATGAATATCGCCGGAAAGCCGATCGCCTCGCAGACTTCCTGCCCTGGGCGGCGCTGGTCGCGCCCGGCGTGGTCCTCAACAAGGACGGCAGCTTCCAGCGCACGGCGCGCTTCCGCGGGCCTGATCTCGACAGCGCCACGCCGGCCGAACTGGTCGGCGTGACCGCGCGGCTCAACAGCGCCATGCGCCGTCTGGGGTCAGGCTGGGCGATCTTCGTCGAGGCCGTGCGGCGACCCGCACAGGATTATCCGGCATGCGCATTTCCGGATCCGGCCTCCGCACTGGTCGAACAGGAACGCGCCGCACAGTTTGCGCAGGAAGGCGCACATTTCGAGAGCCGCTATTTCTTCACGCTCGTCTGGATGCCTCCGGCCGAGGATGCCGCGCGCGCCGAGACCTGGCTCTATGAAGGCCGACAGGTGAGGGGCGTCGACGCACGCGAACAGCTTGCCGGCTTCATCGACCGGACCGACCGTCTCCTGCGCCTGTTCGAAGGCTTTTTTTCCGAGATCGAATGGCTCGATGATGGCGAGACCCTGACATATCTCCACAGCTGCATCTCGAGCCGGGTCCAGAAAGTGCGGGCCCCCGAAACTCCGATGCATCTCGACGCCCTGCTTGCCGACGAGCCGCTCACCGGCGGGCTCGAGCCGCGCCTTGGCAAGGCGCATCTCAGGACACTCAGCGTGATCGGTTTCCCGAGCTCGACCTTCCCCGGACTTCTCGACGAACTGAACACGCTGGGCTTTGCCTATCGCTGGTCGACCCGGGCGATCATGCTCGACAAGACCGATGCGACGAGGCTGCTGGGCAGGATCCGTCGCCAGTGGTTCGCCAAGCGCAAGTCGGTCGCCGCGATCCTCAGGGAGGTAATGACCAACGAGGCCTCGGTGCTCGTCGACAGCGATGCTGCGAACAAGGCAGGCGATGCGGATCTCGCGCTGCAGGAGCTTGGCGCAGACCATATCGGCATGGCGCTGGTGACGGCCACCGTGACGGTGTGGGACGAGGACGCAGGCCTTGCCGCTGAGAAGCTGCGTCAGGCCGAAAAGATCATCCAGGGCCGCGATTTCACCTGCATTGCCGAGGGCATGAACGCGCTCGAGGCCTGGCTAGGCTCGCTTCCGGGCCATCTCTACGCCAATGTCCGCCAGCCTCCGGTATCGACCCTCAATCTGGCGCACATGCTGCCGATCTCGGCGGTCTGGGCGGGGCCAGAGCGCGACCCGCACTGGGATGCGCCGCCGCTGTTCTACGCCAGGACTGAAGGCACCACCCCGTTCCGCTTTGCGCTGCATGTTGGTGATGTCGGGCACACGCTCGTCGTCGGGCCCACAGGCGCGGGCAAATCAGTGCTGCTTGCTTTCACGGCGCTGCAGTTCCGGCGCTATCCCGGCGCGCGAATTTTCGCCTTCGATTTCGGGGGCTCGATCCGCGCCGCCGCGCTGGCCTGCGGCGGCGACTGGCAGGACCTCGGCACCAGTCTGGCCGGCGACAATGATGACGGCGTGCTCCTGCAACCCCTGGCTGGGATCGACGATCCGGCCACACGGGCCTGGGCATCGGGATGGCTGCAGGCCATTCTTGCCTCGGAAGGCGTCACGCTTGACCCGGCGACCAAGGAGCACCTCTGGACCGCGCTTGGCTCGCTCGCGAGCGCGCCGACAGGCGAGCGCACCCTGACTGGACTCGCCGTGCTCCTGCAATCCCACACGCTCAAGCAAGCGCTCGCGCCCTACTGCCTCGGCGGCCCCTACGGACGCCTGCTCGATGCCGAAAGCGAGCGGCTCGGTTCGGCGGATTTCCAAGCATTCGAGACCGAGGGGCTGACAGGATCGGCGGCGGCACCGGCGGTGCTGGCCTATCTGTTCCACCGTATCGAGGCACAGCTCGACGGCGCACCTACCCTGATCATCATCGATGAGGGCTGGCTGGTGCTCGACAGCCCGGGCTTTGCCGCGCAGCTCCGCGAGTGGCTCAAGACGTTGCGCAAGAAGAATGCCAGTGTAGTCTTCGCGACCCAGAGCCTTGCCGATATCGAGGGCTCGGCGATTGCGCCTGCCATCATCGAGAGCTGTCCGACCCGGGTGTTCCTGCCCAACGAGCGCGCCCGCGAACCGCAGATCCTCGCAATCTATCGGCGCTTCGGCCTCAATGATCGCCAGATTGAGATCGTCAGCCGGGCAGCCCCCAAGCGCGAGTACTATTGCCAGTCAGCCCGCGGCAATCGCCTCTTCGACCTGGGGCTCGGCGAGGTCGCGCTGGCCTTTACCGCCGCCTCATCGAAACACGACCAACACGCCATCGCCCGCATTCTTGCCGAGGCCGGTCGTGACGGCTTTGCCGCCGCCTGGCTCGCCCATCGCGGCCATGGCTGGGCCGCTCACCTGCTGCCCGCCGCAATGGCACCGGCGCATTCCCCCATCACCCTTCAGCAAGGAGACCCCTCATGACCATACTGAAACGCGATCTTGCGGCCGCAAGCGCGCTTGTCCTCGCCTGTGCCGGCACCGTCGCTTCCGTGCCTGCGCAGGCGCAGTTCGGCGGCATTGTCTATGACCCGTCCAACTATGCGCAGAACGTGCTGACCGCGGCACGCACGCTCGAGCAGATCAACAACCAGATCCGCATGCTGCAGAACCAAGCGCACTCGCTCATCAACGAGGCGAGGAACCTCGAGAGCCTGCCGCTGACCATCGCCCAGCCCCTGCAGGACCAGATCCGCCAGACGCAGCAACTGCTGCAGCAGGCCCGGCGTATTGCGTATGACGTCCGGGCGGTCGAGACCGTCTTCGAGCGCCAGTATCGCGGGACGACGCTCGGCGCATCGCAGCAGGCGATGGTGGATGGCGCCGAGGCACGCTGGCAAAACAGCGTTGCCGCGTTCGAGGATGCCCTCAAGGTCCAGGCCGGCGCGGTCGCGAATATTGAAGGCTCCCGCAACGCGATCGGCAAAGTGCTCAGCGCCAGCCAGTCCGCAACCGGAGCGCTGCAGGCGGCGCAGGCCGGCAACCAGCTTCTCGCCCTGCAGGCCCGCCAGCTTGCTGATCTCACCGCCACGCTGGCAGCGGCCAATCGCGCACAGGCGCTCGATGCAGCCGAGCGCGCCGCCGCGAAGGCGCAGGCGCGTGAGCAGCTGCGCCGGTTCCTTGCCGGCCGCCCCCGTAATGTACAGGGCCAGTCCCGCCCGGGCGGGAACTGAGCCGCCATGGAAGGCAAACGCCTCGCGCAGGTCGGCGCTGCTGCCTTCGTCGGCCTCGCGATTGCCATGACGCTCGTCCAGCTGCGGGAGGAACCGGTCTCGGCCCCGGTACTGCCGCTCGCTGGCAGGGGAGCAGGGGCAGATGCGCTCGCGATGCAGTTGCGCGCCTGCAGCGCAATGGGCGAGCAGGCACTGTCCTCACCCGTCTGCCGCGCCGCATGGACGGAAAAGCGCCGCCGCTTCTTCGGAGCCGCGCCGTTACCCGCCCCTGATCGGACGGGGACGGAGCCCACGCCCGACATGCCTCTCCCCGGTTCCACCGCAAGCGGGAGCGACTGAGATGGGCGGGACCGGTGTCGTCGATCGCTTCCTCGCGGTCTTCTCGCGATACATCGACAGCGGCTTCGGCCTGCTCTCGGGCGAGGTCGCCTTCATTGCGACCACGCTGATCGTCATCGATGTCACGCTTGCAGCCCTGCTCTGGAGCTGGGGCACAAACGAGGACATCATCGCGCGGCTCGTCAAGAAAACGCTGTTCGTCGGCATCTTCGCATACATCATCGGCAACTGGGGTGCGCTCGCCAACATCGTCTTCGAGAGCTTCGCCGGTCTCGGCCTCAAGGTGAGCGGGGCGGGTCTGGGGGCAGCTGACCTGCTGAGTCCCGGCCGGGTCGCGCAGGTCGGGATCGATGCCGCCTCGCCGCTGCTCGAAGCAATCGCCGATCTTGTCGGTTATGTCGGCTTCTTCGAGAACTTCCTGCAGATCGTGATCCTGCTGCTCGCATGGGCGGTAGTGGTGATCGCCTTCTTCATCCTGTCGATCCAGCTCTTCGTTACCCTCATCGAGTTCAAGCTGACGACGCTCGCAGGCTTCGTGCTGATCCCCTTCGGTCTGTTCGGCAAGACCGCCTTCCTTGCCGAGCGCGTGCTCGGCAATGTCGTCTCCTCCGGCATCAAGGTGCTCGTGCTCGCCGTCATCATCGGCATCGGCTCGACGCTGTTCGCCGAGTTCCGGAACGCCATTCCCGGCGAGCCGACGATCGAGGATGCCCTCGCGATCATGCTCGCCAGCCTCACCCTGCTTGGGCTTGGCATCTTCGGTCCCGGTATTGCCAACGGCATCGTTGCCGGCGGTCCGCAGTTAGGCGCAGGCGCGGCAGCAGGCACGGCCCTGCTGGCCGGCGGTGCAGCCGCAAGCGGTATCGCAGGTGCAAAGCTCGCCGGAGGCGCTGTAGCAAGTGCCGCATCCTCGGTCGCTGCAGGTACTTCGCGCGCAGCGGGCGGCGCGACCATGGCCTATGCCATGGGCTCGGCCGGAAAATCTGGCGGCGCGGCCGTTGCAGGCGGCATGGCGGGTGTCGGCCAGGCGGCAGCCGGTGTCGCCGCATCGCCACTACGCAATGCAGCTGAAAGCGCGCAGTCAAACTTCCGCGACGGTGCACGGAGCGCGGTGGGCCACATGGGCGGCCACATCACGCCGGCACCCGGCGCAACCGCACCGGAAGAGCCAGCCGCCGGGGAAATGCCCCGATGGGCACAATCCATGAGGCAGCGTCAGAGCCTCGGCCAGGCCGCTTCACTCGCGGCGCATACGATGCGCAGCGGCGACGGGTCCGGCGCAGGCGCATCGATCGACACGCGAGAGAAGGATTAGAGTGCCCATGTTCCGACGACCCTCGATCCGATACGGCAAGACTCCCGGGCCCAAGACCCCCTACCAGCGCGCCAGCCAGGTCTGGGACGAGCGCATCGGTTCAGCGCGGGTCCAGGCCCGTAGCTGGCGCTATGCGTTCTTCGGTGCGCTGGGGCTTTCTGGCGTGCTGGCAGCGGCACTCATCTGGCAGAACGCCCGCGGCACGATTGTCCCGTGGGTGGTCGAGGTCGACAAGCTCGGCGAGGCGCGCTCCGTTGCGCCGGCCGAAGCGGGCTTCAACCCGAGCGATTCGCAGATCGCTTTCCACCTGGCGCACTTCATCGAACATGTCCGCGCGCTGCCCGACGATCCGGTTGTGGTGCGCACCAACTGGCTGCGCGCCTATGATTTCGTGAGCGACCGCGGTGCGCTGGCGCTCAATGACTATGCGCGCAGCAATGACCCCTTCGCGATGGTCGGCCGCGAGCAGGTGGCAGTCGATGTCACCAGCGTGATCCGCGCCTCGCCGCAAAGCTTCAGGGTGGCGTGGACGGAGCGCCGCTACCGCGACGGCGCGCTGGCCGGGACCAGCCGCTGGACAGCGATACTTGGTATCGCGGTGCAGCCGCCCCGCACCGCCGATGCCCTCTCAAAGAACCCGCTGGGCATTCTTGTCACCTCGATAAACTGGTCAAAGGAACTCGGCTGATGCCCCTCTCGAACCTAACCCCACGCGCTGTTGCCTTGATGCTGGGCGGCGTCTCACTGCTTGTCGCACCGCCCGCCAGCGCACTTCCGATCACACCGACAATTCCAGCGCCGGCGGCCCGGGTGCCCGAACTCACCGCTTCTCCTTCGCGGCGGACCGCCCCTACCGCCGCGCGCCGCTCCCCTGACTCCGGCCATGCCCCCGATCCCCGGAGTCATGTGGGAGCGGCGAACCGGGCAGCGCGGGTCGAGCCCGAGGTCACGGGTTTTGAGAATGCCATTCAGCGTTATCCCTGGCGTGAAGGGGCGCTCTACCAAGTCTATGCCGCGCCCGGCCAGGTCACCGACATCGCGTTGCAGGAGGGCGAAAGGCTGGTTGGCCCCGGTCCTGTCGCTGCAGGCGACACGGTCCGCTGGATGATCGGCGACACCCTGAGCGGCACGGGCGCAGAAGCGCGGGTACATATCCTCGTGAAGCCGATCCGGCCCGACATATCCACCAATCTCGTCATCAACACCGATCGGCGCACCTATCATCTAGAACTGCGTGCAACGCCCCGCACATGGATGGCCTCGGTGAGCTGGACCTATCCGGCTGACGAGCTCATCGCGCTGCGCCAGGCCGCGGAAGTTGCCGCGCATGCGGAACCGGTTGCAGATGGCCTCGCCTTGGAGCAGCTCAACTTCGATTACCGGATCGAGGGAGACCGGCCGGACTGGCGGCCGGTGCGAATCTTCGACGACGGGAGGCGGACGCTGATCGAGTTTCCGCTCGCCATCGCCCGGACCGAGATGCCACCGTTCTTCATCATCGGTGAGGACGGCGCAGCCGAACTCGCCAACTACCGCGCGTCGGGCCGCTACCTCATCGTCGACCGGCTCTTCCAGAGGGCCGAGCTGCGCCTTGGCGCCGGGCGCCGCCAGCAGCGCGTGCGGCTCGTCAACCGGGCATGGAGCGGATCGTGATCGCACCGGACGAGGAGCGCCCCCAGACCGGGGCACAGGAGCCGCATCAGCATGAAGACCCTGAAGCGGTGGTGAGGCTGCATGGCGAGCGTCCCCGGGTGGTACGACTGTCACGCAAGGCAATCGGGATAGGGAGTGCAGGAGTGCTGGCGCTGGTTGGCGGAGCGCTGATCCTTGCGCTTCGTCCGCGTCCCGCAGACACCGCGCCGGAAGTCCATAACACGACCGGGATTGCGGTGGCCGATGGGCTTGCTGCGGCGCCGGACGATTACAGCGAGGTCTCCAGGCTCGGTCCCCCGCTGCCCGGAGACCTCGGCAAGCCGATCCTTGATGCGCAGGACCGCGGCGCCGTTGCCGCACTGCCACCGGTGGGAGAACCTGCCCGGCCGGCAGGCGGCCCCGACCCCCGCGAGCAGGCGCGCCTGCGCCGCGAGCAGGAGCGTGAGGCGGTGCGGGTCAGCGCGCTCTTTATGGGCAGCGGCAGCCGCTCCGGCACGGGACCGGTTTCCGGACCGGCTGAACCGGCCTCGTCCGGGCCGGGAGATGCTGCAGCGCCAACTCCGCGACGTGCCGCATCCGGCAGCGGACTGCAGACGCGTCCGGCTGAACGGCTCAGCGCCGCCGCTGGCGATGACATGCTGCTCGCAGGATCCGTCATCCCGGCCGCGCTGATTACCGGAATCCGCTCCGACCAGCCGGGGCTGGTCACAGCGCAGGTGACACAGAACGTCTACGACAGTCGTACAGGCCGGCGCCTGCTGGTGCCGCAAGGCGCGCGCCTCATCGGGAATTACGGGTCCGATATCGGCTTCGGCCAGCGGCGTGTCTTTCTGGCCTGGAGCCGCCTGGTCCTCCCCGACGGTCGTTCGATCGCGCTCGATCGCCAGCCAGCTGCCGATGCCTCCGGCTATGCCGGCCTCGAGGACCGTGTCGACCATCGCTGGGGCGGCGTGCTCAGGGCAGCTTTCGTGTCGACCCTGCTCGGCATCGGTGGCGAGCTGGGAGCCGGAAATGACGACAATCTCGCCCGCGCACTGCGGCGCGGCAGTCAGGACAGCATCAACCGGGCCGGAGAGCAAATCGTGTCCCGCGAGCTCAATCTCCGCCCGACCCTGACGATCCGCCCCGGCTTTCCGGTCCGGGTCATGGTGACCCGCGACGTCGATTTCGGAAATCCTGAATGACCCGTCTCAAGCTGTCCGACATCAATGGCGAGACACCCGTCAGGCTGACCATCGAACTCCCGGCGCGGCTGCATCGGCGTCTCGCCGACTATGCCATCGCGCTCAATGGCGGGGTCAGCGAAGGCGCACCACAACCCTCGGCGCTCATCGCGCCGATCATCGATCGCTTCATCGCGTCAGACCGCGAGTTCGCAAGGCAGCGGCGCAACAGGGCGGGTGATCCGGCCTTGCGGCCCTCGGCGCCAGGTGACCCGCCAATATAAAATCATTATAAAATAGCATGATCCATCGCCCGGACACATCCTTGTCATCGCGACATACGGAGTCGCGATCAAGCAAGGAGGAGCAAGGCAATGTGTGATCCCAGCACCCGGAACGAGCGTCCGGTCGAACTCGGCAAGGCGTCGGTCGAAACCCGCGGCAACGCGGTCTTCGACGTCGATCTGAGCACGGGTCCGTCGCGCTACATTCCCGGCTCGGCCGGCGAGTGAGCCCGGGAGGTGCGCACTCCCTCAGGGTGTGCGCACCTCGTTCGTTCCATGCGCGATCTGCCCGACAAGGCGACCCATGCCTGGCGCGACCTGGAGGGCGAGGTGATCTTCCTCGATATTTCCGGGGACAGATACTTCCGCTTACCCGACGAACGGAATGCAGCTGTTCTCGCCGGTGCCCACTGCTGGGCACAGTCTGGTCCGGTCGTCCTCAATGACACCTGGGACGAGGTGCAACGCTTCGCGCCGCTGCTGGTCCTGTAATGCCCGTGCAGTTTGCCATCGCGATACCGCTGTGCGCCAGAGGCGTGCAGCGGCGAGTACCAGAGGCCGTGCCCGATCCGCTCTCGGCCTGCGCGCAGGAAGCCCGATACTGGGCCGATGGCGCGACCCCGGTGCCGCGGTCCGGAAGCAGCGGACTGGTGCTCGGCCATGTTTTCGGGCGCGATGGGGCGTCACCCGTCTCCGGCGAACAGTCAGGGCGGCCGCTGGACCCCGGGACCGTCGCCGATGAACTCGCTTCCCGGTGCTGGGGGACCTGGCTCGCCGTCCTCGTGGATGGCGAGGCGATCCGGCTTCTGGCTGACCCCTCGGGTCTGCTGCCCGTCCTTTATCGCGTCACCACGACGCATCTTCTGGTTGCAACGCATGCGCGCCTGCTGTTCGCAGCCGACGGTTCGCGGCCGACGATCGACCGGGCGGCGCTGGGCGAGTTCCTCGCCCGGCCCGAACTGCGCACCACGACCACCTGCCTTGAGGGTGTGCATGAACTGCGTCCCGGAAATCTCACAACACTGCAGGACGGCGCGACGTCGGAGCGCACGCTCTGGCACGCTGGCGACTTCCTGCCGGGCGGGACACCGCCGGGCGTCGGGGAGGCTGTGGAAATGCTGCGTCATCAGGCATTGTCGGTCCTGTCGACATGGCACCGGACCCTCGGACCTCCGATCGTGGCGGTGTCGGGCGGCGTCGACTCCTCGCTCATCTGCGGCGCGCAGGCCGCAGCAGGATTGCCCTTTTCCTGCGCCACGCTCGCCACGCGGGATCCGGGCGGTGATGAACGGGCTGCAGCCCGGCAGCTTGCTGGTCACCTTGGCGTGCGGCTTCATGAGGTGATCTATGCGCCGGAGGATTTCGATCCCTTCCGCTGCGCCTCGGCAGGACTGCCGCGCCCGTCGCGCAAATCCTTCCTGACAAGTGTCGACGCCATGCTCGCGGGGGCGCGCAGGCGCCACGGCGCCGCCACTGTCTGGGACGGCAACGGCGGCGACAACCTGTTCTGCTACCTGCATTCGGCTGCGCCTGTGGTCGATCGCCTCAGGTCCGAGGGCCTGTTCTCGCCATGGCCGAGGACCCTGCTGGACATGTGCGGCGTCACAGGATCCGATCTCGGCAGCATGGCGCGCTCCACCCTGCGCCGCCTGGTCCGGCAGCCCGGGTTTCCTGCCTGGCCCGGGGATGCGCGCCTGACCGAAGGTCGTGCGCGCCGCTTCGCAGCCCTGTCGCCAGTCACGCCCTGGGATCGCGAGGTGGCGGCAGCGCATGGCGGCAAACAGGATCATCTCGCCCTGATCATGCGCGCCCAGCTCCATTGTCACGGGCCGTCAGACCCCGCCGGGCGCTTCTCACCCCTGATGAGCCAGCCGCTGCTCGAGCTCTGCCTTTCCCTTCCGACCTGGCTCTGGTGTCATGGCGGCATCAATCGTGCGCTCGCCCGTATGGCCTTTGCCGGCGAGCTGCCGCCGGTGCTCCATCGCAGGACATCCAAGGCCGGGCCCGACAGCTTCCTGAGAGCGATTTTCGACCGCAACCGGAAGATCTTTCGCGAGCGTCTGGCAGGCGGCTTTCTCGACGAGGCAGGCCTCATCGACATGGCTGCCATTGACAGCGCGCTGCATACGGACCGCAACCGGGATGACCCTGTGGTCTACAGGCTCCTCGATCTCGTCGAGGCGGAGAACTGGGCGCGCGAATGGAAAGGCTAGGGCGGCGGCGCGCAGACGAGGCCTTCCGGCGACGGAGCGCCGGGCATCGCCTGCCATCTCGCGAGCTCCGCCTGCGTCGCCGCATCACCATCGCAGGTCTTGCGGTGCATCAGCCAGAATTCGAGCCAGCGGACGTTGCGCCCGTAAACCGTGCGCCGATGCGCCGGCTGCCACTTGTAGTGGGTCTCGTTCTCGAAGACGTGGAGCTCGATGGCCCTGTTGTTCCGCCGGAACACCTCGACCACATCGAGCCCGCCTTCATATTCGGTGTCGGCGTTCTGGATCAGGATCGGAGTTGATACGCGGTCCACGTTCAGGATCAGCGACATGGGCCGCCAGAATTCCTCATCTCCGGGCTCAAGGAATTTGTAGCCGATGCTGCGGGTGAATGCACTGTAGGCGGGGCCAGCCTCGAGCACATAGCTGTACAGGTCCTCGCAGCACGAACCGAGGGCCGCGACCTTGAAGAGTTCCGAATTGATTAGGGCGAACTGCGTTGAGGATACGCCGTCGCTCCAGCCGGTGATCCCCATACGTTCCCGGTCAACCGTTCCGGTCCCGAGAGCGAGGCTGACCGCGATCTCCAGCGAGGACTGGACATTGCGCCGATCGAGCCAGTCGACACGGTTCGCCCTGAGCAGTTCGGTTGAGTCCCTCGCCGACGCAACCTCTGGAACAAGATCAGGCTTGGCGAAACTCAACACAGCGAAGCCTCGCGCGGCGAGGGGCAGGATCGGCACCTCGTCACCCGAACCGCCGCGCAGCAGGCCGTGGCTGATATACTGGACTACCACCAGCGGATGCTTCTCGCCGGCCCTGTGGTCGGGTGGTAGCACCAGATCGGCGTAGCTCTCGACCCCGTAGGCGTTGCGGAAGCGAAAGCGCTGCACCTCGCCCTTGGCCCGGCGCGCGAAACCGGGGTTGGGATCATGAATGAGGCGCTCCGCTCCGCTGCGCAGATCGAGCGCGACGAGCCGCCGCGGCGTGACGGCACCCTCGCGGGCGCAAATGAGTTCGGCACCGACGGGGCTGCAGCCGATCAGCATGTCATCGCTCGCCATGATCTCGTGCGGGGCAGACTCATCCGGATCCCAGCGCAGGATGCCCATTGCCGACATGCCCCATCCACCCTTGCGCACGGCGATGAAGGCCCGTTCCGGCTCTGACCACCACAGGCGCAGGATGCCCTCGCACTGCGCGCTGTCGCAGCGCACCTCCTTTCCATCGCGGCGCAGGACCAGGCGCGAGGGCGAGATAAACCTCTGAGGGTCTTTCCGCTCGAGCCATGCAGAAACGCCTGCGGGCCCCGGGGTGAACAGCCGTGCTCCCTCCGGCGCATCCGCAGGCGGCGGAGGGGACAGCAGGGCAATCTCGTCCTGACCAGCGTCACTCACCTGCCCGGAAACGACGTCTGCCCTGGTGTAGGACCTTGCCATCGTCCCCGTCGGGATCGGCCGGACGCCGAACTGGGGCGAGACCGCCTCGTCATAGAGATATCCGCGGCGCGCGCCGGCAGCGATCGCCTCGGCGGCGCGCCGGAGCCCGGGGCGGGTGGCCATGATGATGCCCCGACCATCCGGCGTCCAGGCGAAGTCGTCGATATTGTCGGCCGAGGCCGTCAATTGCCGCGGCCTCGCTGATCCGCCTGGATCAGCCATCCAGACCTGGCTGATCCCGTCTGCCTGCCGCAGCCATGCGATCGACTTGCCGTCGGGCGACCAGCGCGGAACGATCACCCTGGCCCATCCGGCAGGCATCGCCGCGAATGTGCGCAGCGCGAAGTCATCCCTGATGAACATGGCGTCCCGTGCGACTTCCGTCGGGGTACCTGTCCCATCTGTCGGCATCACCATCAGTTTCTGGCAGTAGCTGTTGGTCTGCGCATTGCCGCGCCGCACGAGGAACGCGATCTGACGGCCATCAGGCGAGATGCCGAAGGGACTGGCCGTCTCGTTGGGGTCCGAACGGCCGATGTCCGCGAGTTCAACGAGGTCATCGACTGAGATGGCCGCGCCAGACGAAACGCCCGTGCGCCGTTCGAACAGCGCACAAGGGTCCCCCTCCGGAACAGGAATGTCCGCCACCGGAACGATCGAATGCGCAAGGGCTGCCGCCATCAGGAGGCCCATTACCAGTGCCTCCTGATGCCCACGGCAATGAAGCGGCCGATCGGCGAGAAGTTGGTGGAATCATAGGGCGTGTCGTTCGGCCCGGTGATCCTGATCACATCGGGCTGGCGGTCGAACAGGTTCTGGACCGTGAGCGAGACTGTCAGTCCCGGCTCGTCGCCGTCGCCCGCGATCACATCATAGCTCAGGCCGAGATCGAGTGTGGCCTGGGGTTTGATGCGACTTTCCGTCGCGAACCGGCGATCGGCCAGCGCCCCGGTGTAATTGACCGCCGCGTTGGCCCTGAACGCCCCGAGTTCGGCGCGCGCGGTCGCCCGCGCCCGGTAGCGCGGCGGACTGAACACGGTGCCTGACAGCTGTACCTCGGGCAGCCCGGGCGTCAGCTGCTGGGCGGAGTCCAGCCAGCTGCCGGCGAGCTCGAACCCGAAGCTTTGTTCGGACCCGATGCGCCGGTTCCATGCAACCCGGGCATCGATGCCCTCGATGTTCTGGACAGCGACATTGATGTTGCGATTGTCGATGAAGGCGAGGACTGCGGCTGGGCTGTAGGGGGCACCTGAGAAGTTCTGGAGGCCGAGCTGCGCTCCGCCGATCAGATCGCTGAGAAATGGGTCTCCCGGATTCCGGGTGACAAGGCTGGCGTATCCGGGGTCCCGGAAAGCAGCGGCGATCGAGCCTGGTATCGGCTGCAGGACCCTGTCACTGTAGCGGATGTCATACCAGGTTGCTGACATGGTAAGGCCGGGCACCCCGCGCGGCTCGAGCTCGAACCCGGCTGTCCAGCTGCGCGCCCGTTCGGATTCAAGATCGGGATTGCCGCCGCTCGCATACAATATCGTCTGGCCCGGTGACCCGGTTCCGAAGGCCGCAGCCGGCAGGAGGAAGGCCTGGTAGGGGGTAAACTGCTGGAAGAGGGTCGGTGCCTTGAACGAGCGCGCCCAGCTTGCCCTCAACCTCAGGCCTTCGACCGGTGCATAGATTGCCGCGATACGCGGCGTCGCCTGCCGGTCGAGATCGGTATAGTCCTCGTAGCGCAAGGCGGCCGAGAGGGTCAGTTCGGCAACGCCCCTGATGGCATTGTCCGGCGCGATGACCGGCAGGTAGAGCTCGCCATAGGCGAAGCGGCTGCGCCGCGTGCGGTCGAAGGCCGCCGACACCGTGCCGTTCACCACCCGTGAGAAGTCGAGGGTGTTGTTGCGAAAACCCGCCCCGACGGCGAGCCGGGCGCTGCCGCCGGGGAGCGCGAACAGCGGCCCTTCCGCGCCCGCCTCCATCGAGACGACCCTGTTGCAGAAACAGCCGGTGGTGACGTTGCCATTCCCGGGCTGGGGCACGAAGTCGGTGCGGTAGTCGGTCCGGTCCACGCCGTAGACGCCAAGGACCTGCGCCTCCCAACCGCCGCCAAGATCAACGGCGATCGAGGGCGCGAGCGTGTAGCTTTCGACCTTTGGCGTGGAGATGAACCGCGCCGCCGGCGTGCCGCTCACGATCTGCGATGCCCGGGACGAATAGAGCGCGTCGAGACTGGCCTGCACGCCGCCTGCCAGCTCCTGGTGCCCCGACAGGGTCAGCGCATGGCGGCGCTGTGACGGGAACAAAAGGGTGTCCGGATCGAGCGACCCGGCATAATCGCGCTGGTCCGCCCTGACGGCGTCATTATGCGCATAGTCATAGGCAAGGAACGCGCCGCCGCTGCCCCACTTCGTTCCGGCAACGATATCGGCCTGTTGCCGGAAGTATCCTCCGTCCGTGCTGGCGCCGAGCTGGCCCGAGGTTGTGACGCCCTCGAAGTCGCGCCGCAGGATGACATTGACCACCCCGCCGACCGCATCCGATCCGTAGATTGCCGAGGCCCCGTCGGGCACCACCTCGATCCGCTCGACGGCGGCCAGCGGGATGGCCGAGATGTCGACGCCCTGCAAGGCGGAATCATAGGGCAGCCGATGCCCGTTGAGCAGCGTGAGCGTTGCGTCCGCACCGAGGCCGCGCAGATTGGCGCTCGAGGCGGAGTTCACATTGCTGTTGGTCAATCCGGCGCCGAACCCGACGCCGGGGTTCTGGCCGCCCGAGAAGTTCTGGGGGAGGGTGCGGATCGCTTCACCAAGGTCGACCTGCCCCGCCTCGATGATCGTGTCGCGGTCGATCCTCGTTGTGTCACCGATGATGCGTGCACCGCGGATTCGCGTGCCGGTGACCACGATCGGAGCCTCGCCCGTGTCTTCCCTCGCGCCGGGCTCCTGCGGTTCGCGCCCGGCATCGGGGTCCTGGGCAAGGGCGGGCATCGCCAGCCCGGCAGCCGCAACGCTGGCCTGAAGGACCTTCATGGTCCTGCTCCTCATCGACATCATCTTCTCCCTTTTCACTGTCCGGCATGCGTTGACCGACATTGCCGCAGGAGAGATGACGCAGGATTGGCGCCGCACCTTAGTTTCAGATGAAATTAAATTCTGGGCGGCGCTGTCGCGTCACCGCGCGCCTCGGCAAGAGATGACCTGATGCGCCGAAGGGCGCGCATCATGTGGTATTCGACCGTTGCGGGCGCGATCATCAGCTCTTCGCTGATCTGGCGGTACGTCTTCCTCTGGACCCTGCTCATGGCGAAGATACGGGCCGTCCGGGCAGGAAGCATTGCAAGCGAGCTTTCATAGGCAGCCAATGTCTCCTGCTCATGCAGGCCCGCCTCCTGTTCAGGTGCGGTCGCCGCTTCGATCGACTCGGGCAGCGGCACGACGGACTTCATCCCGGGCTGCCTTCGGGCGCGGTCGATGACCAGATTCCGGGCGATCCGCCGCAGGAAGCCGCGGGGGTTATGCAGTCCGCCGAGCTGGGGGCAGCGCGCAGCGCGCAGGAATACCTCATGAACAAGATCATCGGCAGCCTCATGGCCGACCTGCCTTTCAAGCCAGACCCGCAGCGCACCGGATTCAGAGCGGTACAGACCTTCAAGCTTCGCCCGGTATCCCGGGCAAAGACAGGCGTTCGGGCCGGGCCCTGCAGGGTGCGAAGATGCCGGGAGCGCCTCTCCGGCAGACATGCGCTCGGTCATGGGTCACGCGAACAGGCATTGTCGCGGCAACGGCCGTGCTGGCTCGCTGCCTTGAACAACCCAGAACTGTGCCGTTGTCAGACCCGCGCAGCGCGAGCCTCATTCACAACGGCCGCCGGGCTTTCACCAGGCCGGCGTGCGTGATGTCTGGCGGAAAGTACCGCGCGGGTTTTGCCAGTGTTCAAAGCCGCGCAATAATATTGTGCGCGCAAATCGCCGCGCGGACAACCCCGAATCCGGTCCGATCTGAAGCTGTCAGGACAAGGCGGCGTCCCCGGAAAGCGTTCGCAGCTATACCGCTATAATGACCGCCAGGCCGCCCTGTGCCACGCCTGCCCTGACCGGGTGCCGGTACGCATGTCCAGGCGTCAGCTAAAGGTGCCGGTGCATCTCCCAACGGATGCTTTCAACGCCCGGTTACGTGCCGGTCCGGTCATGCAACATGGGCAAGCCCATTGGCTATACCCAGAATCAGGGAAGGCTGCTCCCGCGCCATGGGCTGATCGGGACTGCCGGATACCTATAGATGCCTGTGTCGGAAAAGGAGGTGCCTCATGGCCCGATCCGACAACCGCAATGCCCGGCGCCACGCGCATGATTTTGCTGATTACGCGCAGGAATTCCTGCGTCGCAACAGCGCGTACCAGCGCCAGTTTGCCCGGCTCTCAGGCATGCGGAAACGCTCAGGCGAGATGGCCGCTGCGCTTCGGATGGCGCACACATGGGGCCTTGAATTTCCCTGCTGATCCCGCCGCTCCAGCGCACGCAGCGCCAGCGATCTGGCGGCGCGACGGATGCGCCTTCATCATCACACTGACCGCCCCCCCGGGGCGCTGGGCTGAAGTGGTCGAGGGCATGGCCCATGGCAGCGTGGTCTGTGACACGACTGGCCCTGCGGGCCGCCATCTCGTTCTCGACCGCGGCGGTTCGCGGCATCGGCTTCTCCTGACGCCGGGCGAAGAGGGTGCCGCGCCCACCTATCTGCTTCCTGCCGAAGGGCCGCTGGCGCTCAGAACCGCCGCGCTCACGGTGTTTCACTTCCCGGCAGACAATCCGGCCAGCCGTGCGCAGGCCCGCGCGCTCCAGCCGACGCCCTTCCAGCACTACCGACTGCGTCTCATGCTGGAGGTGCTCGATGCGCGGAACAACGGAGATGCATCGCCTGCAAGCCTCAGGCTGGTGGCCGCGACCGTTTTCGGCGGCGATCTGCAAGGCGACCGGGCGATCGAGTGGAAGACGTCCTCCCGGCGCCGCCAGATCCAGCGCCTTCTTGCCGAAGGGCTGCACCTGGTCGAGGGCGGTTATCGCGACCTCCTCAATGGCTGTCTCCCGGCGAACGGCGCGGCTCGGGACTAGGAGACGGACCATCACATTCCTGTCACATGTCTTTTTATTCAAGTTGAGAGCGTTATAAGTCTCTTGGGCGACGAGCCTGCGGGATCGCTCGCCCGGAAAGGAAAGGATCGGTTTTGCTTCGGCAGGCGCTGCAACGGCGGATTGAAACCGGCGGAGCGGGCTTATCAAGGCGATCCGGCGAAGGTGCGTTGGATGGTGCCCCGCCGATCGGACAGTCTTGCCCATGGAAGTTCGATTTGCAGAGGAATGTGCATCCGAGTTCAGCCAGGTCGCCACGACGTCCGAGCTCGACAGAACGCTCGCGCGGTTCTCCCGCCAGCTCGGCTTCGATCACTTCGCGCTCAGCCTTGAGTTCCGGGCGTCTAGGGCGATTGCGCCGGGCATTCTGCTCCATGATTATCCCGAGGAGTGGGCAAGGGTCTATGTCGGCTTCGAACTGGCGGGGCGGGATCCCGTGAGGCGCGCCTGTGACAAGTCCTTCAACGGCTTTGCGTGGGACGCGATCGGAATGCTTGTTCCCCTGACGCGCGGAGATCGCCAGATGCTGCAGGTCGGGAAGGACTGCGGCATCGGTGACGGGTTCACCGTACCGCGCCATCTTCCCGGGCTGGCTCGCGGAACATGCACATTCGCCGTCGCCACGGACCGCAAGCTCCCGAGGGAACTCCTCGCCCTGGCCGAATGCGTCGGAGCCCAGGCGCTCGGCTGCGCTCTGCGGCTCCAAGACGCCGCCCGGGCGGCTCCGCGGCCCGCGCTTACCGAGCGCCAGCGCGAGTGCGTGTTGTGGATCGCGCGCGGCAAGACTGCGGCCGAGACAGCGATGATCCTCGGGATCGGGACCGAGACAGTTATCCAGCACCTCAGGTCGGCACGCGAGCGGTACGAAGTCCACTGCAAGCAGTCCCTGATCATTTCGGCACTGTTTGACGGTCTGATTGGTTTCTCGGACCTGATGCGGTGGCGCGACCCTCACTGATGGCCAGACCCCCGCTGGCGGCACGGGTGTGATACTCCGCGCGCGCCAGCGGGATCCCCATTTCGTGGGATACCACACCAGCCGATTGCCACCGAGAACAGCCTTGTCCACGCCACAACGAGACAGGCTGCCATGCATTCCCGATCAGCCCACCAGAGCAATTGCACCCCAGACCACGTGCTTCGCCAGATGTTCCATGCCCGCAAACGGGTCTTCGTCGATGCGCTCGGCTGGAATATTCCCGTCGTAGAGGGTGCTTATGAGATCGACCAGTTCGACACTCCCGAGGCGACCTACATCATCGTTACCGACCCTCATGGGAGGCACCGGGCTTCAGCGCGCCTTCTGCCGACCGAGCGTTCGTATATTCTGCGCGATCTCTTTCCCTGCCTCTGCAGCGGCGCGGTCCCCCGCTCACCGCACCTGCGCGAGATCACCCGCTTCTGCATCCAACCGGGGCTGCCCGCGACTGAGCGCCGACTGGCCCGCAACCAGCTTGTCAGTGCGCTCGCAGACTTCGCGGTCGATTGCAGCCTCGAAGGCTACACCGCCGTCGCCAGCCGGGTCTGGTTCGAACAAATTGCCAAATTCGGCTGGAAGTGTTCGCCACTCGGACCGCCTCGCGAGATCAATCGCGAGGAACTGGTCGGGCTGCAAATCCGGATCGACACGAACACCAAAGCGGATCTGGCTCGCAGGGCAATCTATGCTCCTGTCGCCTTCCGGATCGCCGCAGGGGAACCGGAGGCCGTGTTGTGACGTCAACGCCAGGCAGGTCCATCTGGCTGAACCAACTCTTGCGCGAGGGATATTGCATCCTTCCGAGCGCCTTGCCGGCTGCCACGCTCAGGACCCTTGATCAGGACCTGGCGCCAGCATTTGCTGCCGTGCCCCTCGGCCACGGCGACTTCTACGGTTACCGCACGCAGCGATTTGGAAGCCTCCTGCGCAGGTCACCGGCGGCTGCAGAACTGGCGCTTCAACCGCTCGTGCTCGACCTCGCACGGACGATTCTGGGACCCGCCTGCGACCGGATCCAGCTCAACGTCGCCCAGGCGATCGCAATCCATCCGGGAGAGATCGAGCAGTTTCCGCATCGCGATCACGACCTGTGGGCCGGGGTCAAGGGAGAGCACGAATATCTGCTCAATGTCATTTGGCCGCTGACCGACTTCACCGCCGAGAACGGTGCGACCCGAATTTACCCAGGCACGCACAGGCAGCATATTGCGGATCCGGATCAGCTTGGCGCGCCGATAATCGCCGAATGCAGTCCGGGAGATGCCATCTGTTTTCTGGGTTCCACGATACATGGTGCCGGGCCGAACCACACCCAGGCGGTACGACGCGCGGTGATCATCGGGTACAGTCTGGGCTGGCTCAAGCCATACGAGAACCTCTGGCTCGCCTATCCCCCGCATGTGGCCCGCACCTTTTCGCCCGAGCTCGCCGAACTGGCAGGGTACTCCCAGCATCGCCCCAATCTCGGGAACTACGAGGGGCAGTGTCCCTCCGTACTGCTTTCCGACCGGCCATCGGAACATTTGCGGGCGCGCGACGCACTGCGCCCTGACCAGGCCGAGACGGTCCGGGCCTTTGCGGACGCCCGCCGCGAGAAGCGATGAGCCCGGCATACGTCCTCGGGCCCACTTATCAGCGCCTGAAGCGCGACCTTATGGCAGGCGCCTTCCCGATGGGCTCGAAGCTGGAGGCGCTGCGGCTTGCCGACGAGTTGGGCGTGAGCATGACGCCTGTGCGGGACAGCCTCAATCAATTGACCGGTGAGGGCCTCGTTGAGTTCAGCCCGGGGAATGGCTTCCGGGTCGCACGGCTGAGCGAGCAGACTCTGCGCGAGATGCTCGATATCAATCATCTCTTGCCGGTCCACGCGCTCAAGACAGACGTTGCGACCGACAGATTGACGGTCGTGGAAACACCCAAAAGTGAGGATCATGCTGGCCGCGCGAGCGCGATCTTCGGCGCGATCGCTGCTGCATCCGGAAACAGGTTCCTGCTCCGTTCTGTCGAGCAGATCAGTGCAAGGCTCAATCCTGTCCGGAGGCTTGAACCCTTCGTAATCCCTTCTGCTCCGCAGCGACTGTTGCACGTCGAGAGGAGTTTCGGCAGCGCCCGGACTGAATGCGTTTCCGCACTTTCAGCCTACCACTCCATCTGTCTCGACGCGGTCCCGCGCCTTATCGCCTCGAGCCCTGGCGCGATCTGAGCCAGCACTTCGATCCCTTACAGAACGAGCTCGATTCCCGACTCAGGCGTCACTGGTGAGCTCGCTCGGCATGCGGATAATCCCGGCTTGTCGCTGTGCATCGCCGGTCGCATTGCGCTTGAACGCTGCATTCAGCAGAAAATTCGCTGCCTCTCGCGAGCGCTCTGTACGCGCTTACATATTGCTTACTTGCACTCAAATTCGCGCATTATAAGCAGTGACGGGGCCTCGCCGACGAGAAGAAACGGCTGATTTACTTGAGGAAAACTGGAGCGGGCGAAGGGATTCGAACCCTCGACCCCAACCTTGGCAAGGTTGTGCTCTACCCCTGAGCTACGCCCGCTCACTGGCGCTGACGGGAACCGCGCGAGCGCCGTTCCTGCCGGAGAGGCGGCGCGATTAGCAGCGCTCCCACGGCCCTGCAAGCGCAAATTTGTGGCCGATTGGGCTTGATCGCGGGAGGCCGAGCCGCCAGCACATCGCAGGCGCTTCACATCCGCGCGGGCCATCCCACATTGGGGCCGGACCGGCGCGCGGGGCGCGAGAGGCACACGAGGAGCAGATATCTTGGCCAGCATGGGACTGAGCATCGACGAACAGAAGGCCGTGGACCGTTTCCGCAAGGCGGTGGTGGAACCCTCGCAGGGCAAGCTCGTGATCCTCGACTTCTGGGCCGAGTGGTGCGGGCCGTGCAAGGCGCTGACCCCGGTGCTCGAGAAGGTTGCGGCCGACTATGCCGAAAAGGGCGTGGTGCTCGCCAAGATCAATGTCGACGAGGAGCAGTTCATCGCCGCGCAGTTCCAGGTGCGCTCGATCCCCACGGTCTACGCGATCTTCCAGGGCCAGCCGATCGCCGACTTGACCAATGCCCGCAGCGAATCGCAGCTCAAGGCGATGCTCGACCAGCTGCTCGCCCAGCTGCCGGTGCAGGCGGGGGCCGTCGATGGCGCCGCCGCGCCGCAGGGCCCTTCGCCCGAGGAACTCGCGCAGTTCGTGAAAATGGGCGAGGAGGCGCTCGCCGCGGGCGATCCGCAACGCGCCGCGTCGATCTTCGCGCAGATCACCGAGTTCGCCGAGGGCAATGCGCCCGCCCATGCGGGGCTGGTGCGCGCGCTGGTGCAGCTCGGGGAGATCGAGCAGGCGCAGCAGTTCATGGAGGTGATCGACAGCGACCCGCGCCTCGCCGGCGATCCGGCCATTGCCCCGGCCCGCAGCGCGCTGGAGCTTGCCGGCACCCGCGTCGATGACGGCGAGCTCGCTGCCCTGCGCGCCGCTGCCGAGGCCGCGCCGGCCGACATGGACGCGCAGTTCGCCTATGCCGAGGCCGCCTTCGCCGCCGGCCAGCGCGATGCCGCCGCCGACACGCTGCTCGCCATGATCGCGGCAGACCGCGAGTGGAACGACGGCGCCGCTCGCGCGAAGCTGCTCAAGATCTTCGAGGCCACCGGGCTCGAGGACGAGTGGGTGGTCGGCGTCCGCCGGCGCCTGTCCCGCGTATTGTTCGGATGACCCCTGATATCGTGACCCGGCGCCTCTCCATCTTTCCCCTGACCGGCGCGGTGCTGTTTCCCGGCATGCAGCTGCCGCTCCACATCTTCGAGCCGCGCTACCGCGCGCTGGTCGGCGACGCGCTGATCCGCGACCGGCAGATCGCGATGATCCAGCCGCAGCGGCCGGTCGAGGGCGCGCCGCTCTACCGGGTCGGCTGCGTCGGGCGGATCGGCGAGATCCAGGCGATGGACGACGGGCGCTACAACCTGATCCTCGAGGGCACCGCGCGCTTCCGGCTGGTGCGCGAGCTCGAGGTCACCACCGCCTTCCGCCAGATCGAGGCCGAGATCCTCGACGAGGACGAGGACGAGACCCTCACCCATGCCCAGCGCGGCGGGTTCGAGCGCGAGGCGCGGGCCTTCGCTTCCTCGCAGGGTTATGCGGTCGACTGGGGTTCGGTCGGGCGGCTCGACGACCGCTCGCTCATCAACGGCGTTTCGCAGATCGCGCCCTTCGATCCGGCGAGCAAGCAGGCGCTGCTCGAGGCCGGCAGCCTTGCCGAGCGCTGCGAGCTGCTGGTCCAGCTGATGCAGTTCTACGGCCGGCACGACGGCGGCGAGGAAATCGTCACCCTCCAGTAGGCCGCCCGCTCACGGGGCGGAGCACGGCTCCGGCGCGTCGGCGAGCGCCACGCGCAGCGCCGATTCGAGAGCGGCGGGATCGATCGGCTTGGTGAGCATCGCCGCGCGCAGCTCGGGGGCGATCTGCAAGGCGGGCTCGGCATAGCCCGTGCAATAGACGTAGGGCACGCCCTCGCTGCGGAGCGCCTGCGCGACCGGCGCGCTGCCGGTCCCGGCGAGGTTCACGTCGAGCACCGCGAGGTCGGGCCGGTCGGCGCGGGCGAGCTCCAGCGCGGCGGCGACCGTGCTCGCCGGGCCGGCGACCTCGCAGCCCATCTCGCGGAGCGCGTCGACGAGGGTGAGGGCGATCAGCGCCTCGTCCTCGACGACCAGCACCCGCTTGCCGGCGAGTTCGACCTTGGCCGCAGCGGGACGTGTCGCCTCGCGCTCGCCCGATGACGCCGGGTCCGCGGTGCCCGGCCCGGGCGCAGCATTCCCGGCGAGCGGGAATGCGATCCGGCAAGTGAGTCCGCTCGGCGCCCAGGTGAGGTCGAACGTGCCGCTGAGCTGGTGCTCGATCGCCCCGCGGATCGCGGTCGAGCCGAAGCCCGGCGCGGCGGGCGGCGCGACCTCCGGACCGCCGGTCTCGCGCCATTCGAGTACCAGCGCGTCGCTGCCCTCGATCTCCCAGGCAACGGAGAGGCACCCGCTCTCCACCGATAGCGCGCCGTACATCGCGGCGTTGATCGCCAGCTCGTGCACCGCCATCGCCAGCGCCTGCGCGGCGTTGGGCTCGAGCAGCACCGAGGGGCCGGCGAGCTGGATTCGCTCGCTCCCGACCCGTCCGAAGGGCGCGATTTCCTCTCGCAGCAAGGTGTCGACGTGGACCCCCTGCCAGCGGTTCGCCGCGAGCAGCGCGTGGGCCCGCGCAAGCGCCTCGATCCGTCCGCTCACCGCCGCCTTGAAAGCCTTCACGTCGTCGACCTTGGTGAGCCGCACCAGCGAGAGCACCACGCCGAGCAGGTTCTTGGCGCGGTGGTCGACCTCGTCGGCGAGGAAGCGCAGCCGCTCCTCGGCCTTGCGCCGGTCGGTCACGTCGAGCGAGATCCCCATGATCCCCTGCGGCTGCCCGTCGGCATCGAAGAACGGTGCCTTGACTCCGAGCCAGTACGACATCTCGCCATTGGGGAGCAGAAGCCCTTCCTCGAGCTGCCGCGCCTTGCCACCTTCCATGACAGCCCTGTCGTTGGCCATCAGCGCGCGCGCCTGCTCCTTATCGGCGAGCAATTCGAGGTCGGTCCTGCCCGCGAAGGACTCCTCGGTGTGGCCCACCGCGGCCGCGAAGATCGGGTTGCCGAGAAGGTAGCGGCCCTCGACGTCCTTGGCGAAGGCGGCGCCGGGCAGGCTTTCGAAGAAGGTTCTCAGGAGCGCATTCGCCCGGTCGCGCTCGCTCTCGGCGGTGCGGATCGGGGTCGCGTCGAAGTTGATGCCGAGCAGCCGCGTGGGCCGCCCCTGCGCATCGCGGAACAGTTCGGCGCGGCCCGCCAGCCAGATTGTCGCGCCATCGTCGCGGTTGAAGCGGAACTCGATGTCGAGCCGGTCATTCCCTCGCCGCGCATCGTCGAGGGCCTGCACGGCCCGCGCATGGTCGGCGGGGTGGATGCGGCGCATCACCCCCTCGATCGAGGGCGGCTCGGTCACGGCGATCCCGGTGACCTCGTGGAACGAGCGCGACCACCACAGCGCACCGGTCCTCAGATCCAGGTCCCAGATGCCGATCCGCCCCACGTCCTGCGAGAGGCTGAGCCGGGCCTCGCTCTGGCGCAGCCGGTCGTGCGCCTTGCGCAGCCGGTCGGCGACATAGATGTTCACCGCGTTGCTCAGGACGAACAACAAGAGACTAACGAAACTCGGGCCGGTCAGCGTCAAGCTGCCGATCGGTTCGAGCCAGAAGAAGGTCGCCGCCGCGGCCGCCAGCGCGAGCGACAGCACGCCCGGGCCGACCCCGCCGAACAGGGTGCAGACCAGCACCGCGGGGAAGAACACCGCGAAGGGGACGATCCCTTCGGAATAGGAGTCGAGCCAGCGACGCAGGACGACCACCGCCCCGGTGAGCGCCACGGCGAGGCCGTAGGACGTCCAAGTGGTACGGTGCGAGAGGAAGCCTGCCGGTTCGGCGAGCCCGCGATAGCCGAGGCTCGCCTCGGGCGATAGACTGTCCGGAGATGGCTCGCCTTCCGTGGGAGACGGCGCCGCCGCCGTGTGCCGGAAAGGCATTGGCGAATCTGTCAAGATATCCTCTCGCGGGACATGGTGGCGTGTCGTCCGGACGTCGGAAAGGCGCGAGTCCCGCTGCCCGTCTTCACAACAGGTCATTTGTTAAATGAAGCCGAGACTCCTTAATCTAGTTTGCTTTCGCGCAGCATAATTTTGCAGCGCACCGACCGTGGTGCTATGGAACTGCTGCCAGATCGAATGTAATCGCCGGTCTTTCGCATCATGACCTTTTTCCGAGCCGCCTTGCGGCTAGGCCCATCCGCGCTGCGCCCTTTTCCTGCAGCGCGTCCCATCCGAGTCGGCGCCCGACGACACGCCCCGCTTCAGCCCCGGCAGAAGCCTTGATTATCGTTCCGCCGTCAACGCGGGGAAGCGAGGAGTGAGTGGAATGGAGCACCACGTTGTCGCTTTCGGGGACTACATGCCGCACGGCATGTGCCTGCTCTGGGAGCCGTGGCTGGTGACGCTGTGGGCGGGCTCCGACCTGCTCATCGCGCTGTCCTACATCGCCATTCCGGTCGCGCTGTTCATGGTGCTGCGCAAGCGCACCGAGGTGCCGCAGGCACGCCTCGTGTTCCTGTTCGGCGCCTTCATCCTGCTGTGCGGCATCACCCATCTCTTCATGATCGTGACGCTGTGGGTGCCGATCTATCCCTTCGTCGGCTGGGTGAAGCTCGCCACCGGGATGGTGTCGATGGCGACCGCGATGATGCTGTTCCGGCTCGTGCCCGACCTCATACGCCTGCCCGCCCCCGCCGAGCTCGAGGCCGCCAACCGCCAGCTCCAGGGCGAGATCGCCGCGCACCAGGAGACGCTCGCCTCGCTCGACCGGCAAGTGCGTGAGCGCACCGCCGAACTCGAGGCGGCGACGAGCGCGCTCGCGGTGCAGGCGCGCGAGGCGGTGCACCGCAGCAGCAACCTGCTCGCCGTGGTGCACACCCTCGCCGTGCAGTCCGCGCGCGGCGCGGCCAGCATCGAGGCGTTCCTCGACCCTTTCCTCGGGCGCCTGCGCGCGCTCGCCGACGCGACCCGCGCGATCGCGACAGAGGAACGCGCGGCCGCGCCGCTGGTGAAGGTGGTCGAGGCGGGGCTGGCGGTCCTCACCACCACCTACGGCGCAAGGGTCAGCGCCTCTGGGCCGGCGCTCCAGATCAACCCCACCGCGGCGCAGCACATCAGCCTCGCGCTCCACGAGCTTGCGACCAACACCCTCAAATACGGCCTCGGCGCCTGCGAGGCGGTGCGGGTGTCGGTGACCTGGTCGGCGAGCGGCGACCTGTTCGTGTTCGCGTGGCGCGAGCAGCCGGTGGGCCCCTTGGCCGACCAGCCGCAGGCGAATGAAGGCTTCGGGACGATGCTGCTCACCACGATCGTGCCGAGCACGCTAGGCGGCACATCCGAGCGCGAGGTGGTGGACGGCGAGCTGCTCTATCGCCTGGCCGTGCCGCTGCGCGCGCTGGTGGAGATTCCCGCGACGGCGGCAGACCCGAGCCTCGCGTCGCGGATCATCGCGACGAACTTCTGCGGCTGAGGCGCGAAGGGGCCCGGGCCGCGGTCGCCTGTTCGTCGATTAAGCGCGGCGTTTCGTCGTCTCGCCCGCCCGGTGGGGTCGCGGCTTGCTAGCGATGAGACAGCGGGGAAACGATCGATCGCGCGCAGGGCTCGCAAGCCCGCCAAGCGCCCGGTGGCGAGGTTCCCTGTCGCGATAGTGATCGCCGGACGTGCTTCGGAAGGACCCGGGGCAAGCGGCCGGCCCCGTTGGGGAGCAACGACATGGACCGAAGGGACTTCCTGGCGCTGAGCGCCCTTTTCACGGGGGCCGCGGTCGCGCCTTCCTTCTTCGGCAAGGCGATCGCCGCGAGCCAGCTCCAGGAGGCGATCGACATCAAGGTCAAGAAGCGCCTCGCCGACGCGGCGCTCTCGGCGGCGACCGGGGCGGGGGCGAGCTACTGCGACGTGCGCGTCGGGCGCTACCTGCGCCAGTTCGTGATCACCCGCGAGCGCAACGTCGAGAACATCGTCAACACCGAATCGACTGGCACCGGCGTGCGCGTGATCGCCGACGGCGCCTGGGGCTTCGCCGCAACCAACGAGATGACCGAGGATGCCGTCGCCGCCGCCGCGCGGCAGGCGACCGCGATCGCCAAGGCCAATGCGCGCATCCAGTCGACCAAGGTCCAGCTCGCCCCGACGCCGGGCGTCGGCGAGGTGAGCTGGCGCACCCCGATCAAGAAGAACGCGATGGAGGTGCCGATCGAAGACAAGGTCGGTCTCCTCATGTCGGTCAACGAGGCCGCGCTCGCGGCAGGCGCGAGCTTCGTCAACTCGCTGCTCTTCCTCGTCAACGAGCAGAAGTACTTCGCCTCGACCGACGGCTCCTACATCGATCAGGACGTGCACCGGATCTGGGCGCCGATGACCGTGACGGCGGTCGACAAGACCACCGGCAAGTTCCGCTCGCGCGAAGGCCTCTCGGCACCGGTGGGCATGGGCTACGAGTATCTCGACGGCCGCGCCGAGGACAAGTTCGTGCTGCCCAACGGGCACGTCTCCTACGGCAAGTCCTACGACATGAAGGAAGATGCCGCCGCCGCCGCGCGGGATGCGCAGGCCAAGCTCAAGGCGCCCTCGGTCAAGCCGGGCAAGTACGACCTGGTGCTCGATCCGGCGCACCTGTGGCTGACCATCCACGAGAGCGTCGGCCACCCGCTCGAGCTCGACCGCGTGCTCGGCTACGAAGCCAATTACGCCGGCACCAGCTTCGCCACGATCGACAAGCGCGATGCCAAGTTCAAATACGGCAGCCAGCTGGTGAACCTTTTCGCCGACAAGACGCAGCCCGGCTCGCTCGGCGCGGTCGCCTATGACGACGAGGGCGTGAAGACCAAGCGCTGGGACCTCGTCAAGGACGGCATCCTCGTCGATTACCAGACGATCCGCGACCAGGCCCACATCCTCGGCAAGAGCGAGTCCGACGGGTGCTGCTACGCCGACAGCTGGTCCTCGGTGCAGTTCCAGCGCATGGCGAACGTGAGCCTCGCGCCGGGCAAGACCAAGCTGAGCCCGGAGGACCTCATCGCCGGGGTCGAGAACGGCATCTATATTTCGGGCGACGGGTCCTTCTCGATCGACCAGCAGCGCTACAATGCGCAGTTCGGCGGGACGGTCTTCTACGAGATCAAGAACGGCAAGCTGGGCCCGATGATCGAGGATGTCGCCTACCAGATTCGCACCCCCGAGTTCTGGGGCGCCTGTACCGCGATCTGCGACGAAAGCGATTACCGCATGGGCGGATCGTTCTTCGACGGCAAGGGTCAGCCGGGTCAGGTCTCGGCGGTGAGCCACGGCTCCTCGACCGCCCGCTTCGACGGGGTCAACGTCATCAACACCGCCCGGTCGCTCGGCTAAGCGCACGAAGGAGACGCGAGACATGAGCATTCTCTCGGAAGCCCAGGCCAAGGCGATCCTCGACAAGGTCATCGCCCTGTCGACCGCCGACCAGACCAGCGCACAGCTCTCCGGCGGCATCGGCGGCAACGTGCGCTTCGCCCGCAACGACATCTCGACGGCGGGGCTCGTCGACGACACCGAGCTCGGCGTCGAGGTGGCGTTCGGCAAGCGGGTCGGCATCGCCACCATCAACCAGTTCGACGACGCCTCGCTCGAGCGCGTGGTGCGCCGCGCCGAGGACCTCGCCCGGCTCGCGCCGGAGAACCCCGAGTTCATGCCGATCGTCGGCAAGCAGACATACCGGCCGACCGAGACCTTCAGCGAGGCGACCGCCGCGCTGACCGCCGAGGCGCGCGCGAAAATTGCCGAGGCCTCGATCCTCGCCTGTCGCAAGCAGAAGCTGGTCGCCGCGGGCTTCCTCGAGGACGGGCAGAACTTCTTCGCCCACGCCAACTCGAACGGCAATTTCGGCTACCAGAAGTCGACCTCGGCCGACTACACCTGCACGGTGCGCACCGAAGACGGGCGCGGCTCCGGGTGGGTCGGCAGGAACGTCAAGGACATCGCGAAGTTCGACGCGGCGGCCGACGTGCAGACCGCAATGCGCAAGGCCGCAGCCTCGGTCGATGCCAAGGCGCTCGAGCCCGGCAAGTACACCGTGATCCTCGAGCCGGCCGCGGGCGCGGGCCTCGTCAGCTTCATGATGAACTTCTTCGACGCGCGGTCGGCCGACGAGGGGCGCAGCTTCCTCTCCAAGCAGGGCGGCGGCAACAAGATCGGCGAGCAGATCATGGATCCGCGCGTCAACATCTACACCGACCCCTGGCACCCGGAAGTCTCGGTCCTGCCCTGGGATGGCGAGGGCCTGCCGCGCGAGAAGACCAAGATCATCGACGCCGGCAAGGTCGCGAACCTCGAATACTCGCGCTACTGGGCGTCCAAGCAGGGCAAGCCCGAGACCGCGGGCTGGGGCAACATCATCATGGAGGGCGGCAGCAAGTCGACCGCCGAGCTGATCGCCGGGACCGAGCGCGGCATCCTGGTGACCCGCACCTGGTACATCCGCCTCGTCGACCCGCAGACCGTGCTGCTCACCGGCCTGACCCGCGACGGCACCTTTTACATCGAGAACGGTCAGCTCCAGTACCCGATCAAGAACTTCCGCTTCAACGAGAGCCCGGTGATCATGCTCAACAACATCGAGGAGCTGGGCCGCGCGGTGCGGGTGAAGGCCGACGAGGGCAGCTCGATGCTGATCCCGCCGATGAAGATCCGCGACTTCACCTTCACCTCACTGTCGGACGCCGTCTGACCCGAAGCGCGCGGGTCCGGGAGAGCCAGCCTGCCATGACCCGCGCCGAGTTCCTGCGTCTGATGGGCGGCGCGCTGGCCGGGGCGGTGCTGCCCGCCGGCCCCTTTGCCGGAAGCCTCGCCGCCGCCCAGCCGCGCCCGGGCGGTGCGGCGAGCCGCGGCTATGATTTCTGGTTCACGCGCCTCAGGTACAACTCGGGCGACTGGAACGTCGACCAGCGCATGCCGGCGAACCTCATCACCTCGCTGATCGACTACACCACCCTGCGTGTCGATCCCGAGGAGCACGTCGTCGATCTCGGCGATCCCAAGATGCTCTCCGCCCCGTTCTGCTACCTGGCGGGGCACAAGGCGGTCGAGTTCTCCGCCCCCGAGCGCCGCAATCTCGAACGCTACATCCGCAACGGCGGCTTCCTGTTCGTCGACGATTGCAACCACGACATCGACGGCCTCTTCGCCAAGTCCTTCGAGGCGCAGATCGCGAGCATCTTCGGTCCGGACGCGCTCAAGAAGCTGCCCAACACCCACCCGCTCTACACCAGCTTCTTCAAGTTCACCGGCCCGCCCGCGACCACCTTCGAACTCAACGGCTGGGGCGACGACCTCGTCCATGACTACCTCAAGGGCATCACAATCAACGGCCGGCTCGGTCTGCTCTACAGCAACAAGGACTACGGCTGCGAGTGGGACTACGACTGGCGCAACAAGCGTTTCCTCGCCGAGGACAACACGCGGTTCGGGGTCAATATCGTGATCTATGCGCTCACCAACTGAAGGGTTCGACGAAGTGGCAGAACAGGCACCCACCCCTGCGGCGGAGATCGAGCGGCTGACCGCGCGGATCGGCGACCTCAAGGCGGCGATCGGCACCGCGATCGTCGGGCAGGGCGACGTCGTCGAGCAGTTGCTGATCGGCCTGCTGGCGGGCGGGCATTGCCTCCTCGAAGGTGTGCCCGGCCTCGGCAAGACGCTGCTGGTGAGGACGCTCGGCGAGGCGCTCGAGCTCGACTTCCGCCGGGTGCAGTTCACCCCCGACCTGATGCCGAGCGACATCCTCGGCACCGAGCTGCTCGAGGAGGACCACGGCACCGGGCACCGCTCGTTCCGTTTCCAGCAGGGGCCGGTGTTCACCAACCTGCTGCTCGCCGACGAACTCAATCGCACGCCCCCCAAGACCCAGGCCGCGCTGCTCGAGGCGATGCAGGAGAAGACCGTCAGCTATGCCGGGCAGACCTACCGGCTGCCGCGCCCGTTCTTCGTGCTCGCCACCCAGAACCCGCTCGAGCAGGCGGGCACCTACCCGCTTCCCGAAGCGCAGCTCGACCGCTTCCTCCTGCTGGTGCGGGTCGGCTATCCGACAGCGCAGGAGGAGCGCGACATCCTCGCGCGCACCACCGGCAGCGCCGAGACGGGCGTGCCGCGGGTGATGGGGGCCGCGGACGTGATCGCGCTCCAGCGCCACGTGCGCGAGGTCTATCTCAGCGACGACCTGCTCGGCTGGATCACCGCGCTGGTCCGCGCCACCCGCCCGGGTGATCCGGCCGCGCCGGCCGCGGTCGAGACCTATGTGCGCTGGGGTGCGGGACCGCGCGCGGGGCAGGCGCTGGTGCTCTGCGCCAAGGCCCGCGCGCTGCTCCACGGGCGCTTCGCCGCCACCCGCGAGGACATCGCCGCGCTCGCCGCGCCGGTGCTGCGTCACCGCCTGTTGCTCTCCTTCGCCGCCGAGGCCGAGGGCAAGAGCGCCGACGACGTGGTCGCAGCCCTCCTCGCGCACATCCCTCCGCCAGCCGGCTGAACGATGCCCCGCGCAGCCCTGACCATTCCGCCCGAGGTGCGCAGCAGGCTGAAGCGCCTGTCGCTCAGCCCCCGGCGCATGGCCGGGACGCGCGGCTTCGGGATGCACGCGAGCCGGAGCAAGGGCGCGGGTCTCGAATTCGCGCAATACCGCGCCTACGAGCCGGGCGACGAGCCGCGCCGCATCGACTGGAAGCTGTTCTCGCGCTCCGACAAGTTCTTCGTACGCGAGGCCGAGGAGGAGAGCCCTCTCGCCGTCTGGGTGCTGATCGACGCGAGCGGATCGATGACGCAGGCCGACCGTGCCCGGCCCGATTGGGCGCGCTTCGATGCGGCGCGGCTGCTCGCGCTGTGCATTGGCGAATTGGCGACGATGCAGGGCGACCGCTTCGGCTGGATGGTGTTGCAGGACGGCGCACTTGCCGTCGTCGATCCGCAGTCGGGCCGCGGGCAGGCCGGCCGGATGCAGGTCGACCTCGCCCGGATCACCCCGGGCGGCACCTTCCCCGAGCCGCCGACCCTCGCCCCGCTGTGGGAGCGGATCGGCGCGCGCGACCTCGTGATCTTCCTCAGCGACTGCTTCGACGAGGGCGGTATCGCCCTCATCGAGCGGCTGGCAAAGGCCGGGCGCGAGGTGCTGGCGATCCAGCTCCTGACGGTCGAGGAGCGCGAATTCCCCTTCGACGGCGGCTTCCGCTTCCGCGAGCAGGAGAGCGGCGCCGAACTGGTCAGTGACGGCGCGGCGCTGCGCGCAACCTTCCTCGCCCGCTTCGCTGCGGCGCGCGAGACGCTGGACGAGCGGCTCGACAAGGCCGGCATCCGGCACGCGGCGGTCTGGCTCGACGAGCCGATCGACCGGCCCCTTCAGGCGCTGTTCGGACGCGGAGCGGGCGCGCCGTGACACCCTTGCTGCTCGCCCCGCTGGGCCTTGCCGCGCTGGCGGCGCTGGCGGTCCCGCTGGTCATCCACCTGCACCGCCGCACCGAGGAGGTGCCGGTCGACTTTGCCGCGCTGCGCTGGCTCGACGCACTGCCCCGTCCCCGGAGCAAGCTGCGCTTCGACGAGTGGGTGCTCCTCGCCTTGCGGCTGCTGCTGATGGCTCTGCTCGCGCTGCTGCTTGCAAGGCCCGCGGTGCTGGGGTCGGAGGGCGATACCCCGCATTTTCTCGCTGCGCCGGGTGTCGATCCCGCTGCCGCCCGCGCCGCCGTGGGGCCGGAGGCGGAGCTCAGGTGGATCGCGCCCGGCTTCCCTGAGGTGGGCGCCGCGGACCCGCCGCCACGCTCGCAGGTGTCGAGCCTGATCCGGCAGTTCGATGCAGAACTTCCCTCGGGAGCGCCGCTCACCGTCCTCGTCCCGCCAGTGCTCTCCGGTGTCGATGCGGAGCCCCTGCGGCTCACCCGCAAGGTTGCGTGGCGGGTCGTAGCGGCGGGCAATCCTGATGTTGAACCCGAGCCGCCCCCGAGCCCCGCCCTCGCGGTTCGGCATCCGCCGGGCGGCGAGGCTTCGCTGCGCTACTTCCGCGCCGCCGCCAGCGCCTGGAGCGACGCGCCCCGCTTTGAGGCGCGCACGGACGACGCCCTCCCGCCTACGGAGACGGTCCTGGTGTGGCTCGTCCCCGGACCCCTCCCGCAGGCTGTCACCGACTGGGTCAGCAAGGGAGGGACTGCGCTTCTCGGCAAGGGAGCGGAGGTCGCCATGCCGGCGGCGACGGGCGCGCTGTGGCGTGACGGCGTTGGCGAAACGCTGGTCGAGGGCGCTCCGCTCGGCGCGGGACGGCTGCTGCGCTTCACCCACCCGCTCGCGCCCGCCGCGATGCCCGAGCTTCTCGCGCCGGACTTCGCCGCGCGCCTGCGCGAGGTCGTCTCGTCTCCACCGCCACCGCCTGCACGGGTCGCATCGACAGCCTTTGTTCCGAAGGCAGGCATCGAGCCCTACCCCCTGCCGCCCCGCGAGCTTGCCTCGTGGCTCGGCGTGCTGATCGCGCTTGGCTTTCTCGCCGAGCGTCTCCTCGCCACCCGCGCGCGGAGGTTCGCCGCGTGAGCCGCGAGCCCGACTTCGCCGCATGGGTTCGCCCGGCACGGCACCGGGCGGCGGCGGATGCCGTGCTGGTGTGGAGCCCGCTGGCGCTCCTCGCCGTCGCGCTGGCGTGGCGGCTGGGCGGCGTCGCAGCCGGTGCCGCCGCGCTGCTGCTCGGCGCCGCCGGTGTCGCGCTGGCTGTCCGCCGGGCCGCGCACCAGCTTGGCCGGGAATGGCTGGTCCGCCGCCTCAACGCCCGCGAGCCGAGCCTCGAGGACAGCGCGGGGTTGCTTTTCGACAAGTCCGAGCTCGGCCCGCTCGAGCGCCTTCAGGCCGCGCGGATCGCCGCGCGCATTGCAGCGCTCGATCCCGCTGGCCTCGCCGAGGACTGGTCGCGGCGCAGGATCGCAGCGGCCTGGCTCGCGGGGGCGGCGGCGCTCGCCGTCGCGGTGCTATGGCCCGCGCCCGAGCCGACCCCGCCTCCGCTCACCCGCGCCAGCCCCGGCGAGGGCGGCGCGCCCGGCGATCCGCGCCTCTCCGGCTTGCGCGTCAGGATCGTCCCGCCCGCCTACACCCGCCTCCCGCCGCGCTACGGCGAAAGCCTCGACGTGCGCGCGCCGCAGGGCTCGCGCATCGAGTGGACGCTCGCCTTCACGCCCCAGGCCAAGTCCGCAGCGCTCCAGTTGGTCGGCGGACGAGCCGTTCCGCTGGCGCCGGGGAAGGAAGGCATGGCGGGCGCGCTCCGGCTCGACGTGCCCTCGCTCTACCATGTCACCGCGCAAGGCAGACGCGTCACACCCGCGCCGCATCGGCTCGAGCCCATCGCCGACGAGCCGCCGCAGGTGCAGGTCATCGAGCCCGCCTCGGGCCTCGTCCTCATCAAGCCCGGCCAGCGCCGCTGGCGCGTGGTCTTCGAGGCGAGCGACGACTACGCGGTCGATCCGCTCGCGCGCCTGACGCTCACCACCGCGATCGGGGAGGGCGAGAACGTCAGCTTCACCGAGCGCACCCGCACGGTTGCCGGGACCGGCGACCCGCGCCGGCGGCGCTTCACCGTCGACCTCGATCTTGCCGCCTTCGACCTCCAGCCTGGCAGCGACCTCGTCGCCCAGCTGACGATCGCCGACACGCGCGCGCCCGGCCCGCAGGTGGTGCGCGGACCGGGCGTGATCTTGCGCTGGCCGGCTCCCTTGTCGCCAAGCGCCGATGGGCTCGAGATGATGGCCAAGCAGACCATGCCCGCCTATTTCCGCAGCCAGCGGCAGGTCATCATCGATACCGAGGCGCTGATCAGGCGGCGCGGCAGGCTCTCGGCCGACGACTTCCTCGTCGCCTCTGACACGATCGGCGTCGACCAGCGCCTGCTGCGCCTGCGCTACGGCCAGTTCGTCGGCATGGAGGCCGAGGAGGCTCCGCGCCCGCCCCTGCCTATCGCCGAGAAGGACGAGGCTGCGGAAGAGGAGCATCACCAGGGCGACGGGCACGATCACGGCGAGGAGGAGGCGCAATCCCCGGTGTTCGGCGGGCTCGGCAACATGCTTGCCGAGTTCGGCCACACCCATGACGAGAGCGAGGCCGCGACCCTGCTCGACCCCGGCACCCGCGCGCTGCTCAAGAGCGCGCTCGACGCGATGTGGGAGGCCGAGCTTCACCTGCGCTCGGGCGAGCCCGAGAAGGCGCTGCCCTTCGAGAACCGGGCGCTCGACTACATAAAGAAGATCCAGCAGGCGAGCCGCATTTACCTGCCGCGGATCGGCACCATCCAGCCGCCGATCGACATGGCGCGGCGGATGACCGGCAAGCGCGCCGGGATCGTCGGCGGGGGTGCGGTGCTGACGCCTTTCGCGCTTCCCGATGCCGTCCCCGCGACGGCGTGGCGCGCGCTGGCCGAGCCGGGCGCGATCGACCTCGCCGGCCTCGAGGGCTGGGTCCGCGCCAACAGCGGGCGCATCCGCGATGCGCTCTCGGTGCTCGCCGCCATCGACGCGCTCCGAAGCCAGCCCGGTTCCTCCGCCGCGCGCGAGCGGCTGCGCGGGCAGCTGTGGGCGGTCCTGACCCGCCCGCCTGCGCAGGTGCGCCGCCGCGCCGACGGGGGCGAGCTCGGCCGTCGTTACACGCAGGGCCTCGAGCGATGATCGCGGCCGAGACGCTTGCCGCGCTGCTGATCGGCGCTGGCGCGCTGGCCGCGGCCGCGCGGCTGGTGCTTGCCCTGCGCGGCTGGCGGGGCTGGGCACTGGCGGCGCTGTCGCTGGCGAGCGGAGCGCTGCTTACCCTCGCGCTGTTCCCGCCGCGCCTGCCGATCGGCGGCGAGACCCTGCTCGTCGCGACCGCCGATACCGCTTCCGGCACCCGCGGGGGCCCCGGCGAGCGGCTGGTGGCGCTGCCCGAGGCGCCGCGTCTCGCCGGCGCCGAGCGTGTGCCCGACCTCGCCACCGCGCTGCGCCGCTACCCGCAGGTTCGGCGCATCCGCGTCCTCGGGCGCGGCCTCACCGCGCGGGACCGCGACGCCGATGCGGGCCTGCCGGTCGAATTCAGGCCGCTGCCGCCACCGCGGGGCCTCGTCAGGCTCGATCCCCCCGCCGACACGACCGCCGGTTCGGCCTTCGTGCTCGCCGGCGAGGCGGCGGGGCTGGCGGGCGGCACGGCCGAGCTGCTCGATCCGGCCGGCCGCCGCGTCGATAGCCGCGCGATCGGCGGCGAGGGGAGTTTCACGCTGGGCGGCACCGCGCGCACGCCCGGCCTTGCACGCTTCACGCTGCGGCTGCGCGGGCGTGACCGGGCGATCGTTTCCGACACGCCGGTGCCGCTGCGCACCCTCGCCGAGCGGCCGCTGCGCGTGTTGCTGATCGGCGCGCCTTCCCCGGAGGCGAAGTATCTGCGCCGCTGGCTCGAGGATGCGGGGGCCGAGCTGAAAAGCAGCCTTGCGGCAGGCGGCGGGATAGACCTTGGCGGCGAGGGGGCACGGCTCGATCCGGGCGCCCAGCGCGAGGCAGATGTCGTCGTCATCGACGACACGGCACTCGCGGGCATCGGCGTCGGCGGGCGCGCGGCGCTGGCGCGGGCGGTCGCCGATGGGCTCGGGGTGGTCGTACGCATGACCGGCCCCGCGACCGCCGGCACTCGCTCCGGCTGGCGCGCGCTCGGCCTCTCGGTCGAGGGCGGAAGCGACATCGCCCCGGTCGCGCTCGCGCCGCGCGCGCCGGACCCGAATGCGCTCACGGCCCGGCGCGGTCCGGGGACCGAGGACGTGCCGGGCACCCTCAACACCATCGACGATCCGGCTCCTGATCTCGGCCGCTGGGTGCTGCGCGCCGGGCCCGATCTCGTTCCCGCGGTGAGCGATGCCGACGGCGCTCTCGTGGCGGGGTGGCAGCAGCACGGCGAAGGCCGGGTGGCGCTGTGGGCGCTCGCCAACAGCTTCGCCCTGGTCCTGAGCGGAGAGGCCGATCGCTACGAGCAGTGGTGGAGCGAGACTCTCAGCGCCGTCGCCCGTCCCGACAGTCGGTTCCGGCCCGAGGCCCCCGCGCTGGTGCAGGTCGGCGAGCGGATGGCAGTGTGCGGAATCGGCTCCGCAGCGCGCCTGCGCCGCCCGGACGGGCAGGAAGTCCCGCTCGCGATCGACCCGGATGCGGGGGCGGGCGGGTGCGCCGCCACCTGGCCCTCGGCACCGGGCGTTCACACGATCGTGCAGGCGGCGCGCGGCGGCGAGCAGGTCTTCGCCTTCCTCGTCCTTCCCGAAGGTGCGCTACGGACCGTCAGAGCCGATGAGGACGCGGCGGCGACGACACGCTGGGCTGCGGAGCAGGGCGCCCCGGCTGCCCGCGGCGTGCCCGAGCGGCGCGGCCCGGCTTGGCCCTGGTTCCTCGGCTGGCTCGCGATCAGCGGCGCCCTGTGGTTCGCGGAGCGCCGGTTCCGTGCAGTGACCGCGGCTGGTTGAGCGGACAGGCCAGGGCGATCAGCTGGCCAGCCCCTCGATCCGAAAGCGTTGGGCCGGTTTCAGGCGCACCGTTGTGACCCACTCCTGTGACCCACGCGCGCGATTCCGCCTGCTGGGAGGGAGTGTTCTTCGTTATTTCAGGGGATGTGGAGAGTGGAGCGGGTAGCGGGAATCGAACCCGCATAGCCAGCTTGGAAGGCTGGAGCTTTACCACTAAGCTATACCCGCTCGGGCTCCGGCGCCGCCCATGCCATCAAAGGCTCGGGCGCGTCAACAACCCCGGTCAGGGGGCCGGGCTCACCGCCATGTTGTCGATCAGCCGCGTCCCGCCGATCCGCGCGGCGACGAGCAGCCGGGCGGGTTCGGTTCCGAAGGCCGCGAGCGGCTCGAGCGAGCGGCCGTCGGCAAGCGTCGCATAGTCGATGCTGGCGAAACCGGCGGCGAGGAGTTCGCTCTCCAGCCCGGCCAGCGCCCCGGCGACGGGCGCCCCGCTCGTCATCGCGTCGATCGCCTCCCGCATGGCCCGCGGAAGGGTTGCGGCCGCGGCGCGCTCGCCGGGTGAGAGGTAGCGATTGCGGCTCGACATCGCGAGCCCGTCGGCCTCGCGAACGGTCGGCACCCCGATGATCGCTTGCGGCTCGGGCCGGGTGAGGTCGAGATCGCGCGCCATCGTCCGGATCACGGCGAGCTGCTGGAAGTCCTTCTCGCCGAAGAACGCCATGTCGGGGGCGACCTGGTTGAAGAGCTTGAGCACCACCGTCGCGACGCCGTCGAAATGGCCGGGCCGGGCCGCGCCGCACAGCCCGTCGCTCACCCCCGCAAGGCTGACGCTGGTGGCGAAGCCCTGCGGATACATCGCCTCGACGCTCGGCGCCCACAGTAGCGCGACCCCCTCGGCCTCCAGCATCGCGGCGTCGGCGGCGAGCTGGCGGGGATAGGCGTCGAGGTCCTCGCTGGGGCCGAACTGCTTCGGATTGACGAAGATCGAGGCGACCACGTGATCGGCCTCCGCGCGGGCCCGGCGCACCAGCGTCAGGTGCCCCTCGTGCAGCGCGCCCATCGTCGGCACCAGCGCGACCCGCCCGCCATCGGCGCGCAGAGCGGCGAGCGCGGTTCTCAACATGTGCAGGGTGGCTATTGTTTGCACGCTCGCGCCTCCAAGGATAAATGCGAGTTAACGCCCTAGCGGCGCTTGCCGCAAAGTTTCAAGCTGCCCGGGTGCAGGCCGGTGTCTGTGCCCCATCGAGAGACCCGCCATGTCGCCCGCCGCGCCTCCCGCATCCCGAGCCTTGCGAAAGGGGCACGCGCACCGGATCGTCTTCGCCAACGAGAAGGGCGGCACCGGCAAGTCGACCACCGCCGTCCACGTCGCGGTGGCGCTCGCCTACCTCGGCGCGCGCATCGCCTCGATCGACCTCGATCCGCGCCAGCGCACGATGCACCGCTACATCGAGAACCGGCTGGCGACGCTCGAGAAGCGCGGCCTCACCTTGCCGACCCCCGACTGCGAGGTGTTCCGCGGCGAGACCACCGGTGATCTCATCGCGATGATCCGCCGGCTCGAGGCGCATTGCGACTTCCTCATCATCGACAACCCGGGCCGCGACGACCCCTTCGCGCGGATCGCGGTCGAGCACGCCGACACGCTCGTCACCCCGATGAACGACAGCTTCGTCGACTTCGACCTGATCGGCCAGGTCGATGCCGAGACCTTCAAGGTGAGGAAGCTCTCCTTCTTCGCCGAGCTGATCTGGGAGGCGCGCCTCAAGCGCAGCCGCATGACCATCGAGCAGCAGCGCCCCGAGATGGACTGGATCGTGGTCCGGAACCGCACCGGCCATGTCGAGGCGAAGAACCAGGCGCGCCTGCACAAGGCGCTGGGCGAGATGGCCAAGCGGGTCGGCTTCCGGGTGACGCAGGGCCTCTCGGAGCGGGTCATCTACCGTGAGCTGTTCCCCTCGGGCCTCACGCTGCTCGACAAGGGGCACCTCGGCGAGCTCGGCACCAGCCATCTCGTCGCCCGGCAGGAGCTGCGCGCGCTGATCAAGGCCCTCGCGCTGCCCGAGTTCAGCCGCGAGGGCGAGCTGGAGCTGGCCTGATGCTCAAGCTGGTCGTCATCCTCGCGCTGCTCAGCGTGTTCTGCCGCTGGGCGCTCGGCAAGTGGCCGTGGGACTACCTGCGCCCTGCACCGACGCGCTCGCAGGCGGTGTTCCGGGCACGCAAACTGCTCGGGGTCGAAGCGGGGGCGGGGCGCGAGGAGATCATCGCCGCGCACCGCCGGCTGACCGCGCTGGTCCACCCCGACCGCGGGGGCTCGACCGCGGCGATGCAGGAGGCGAATGCCGCGCGCGACCTGCTGCTCGACGAGCTGCCCCTCGGGCGCGACCAGAACGGGGACTAGCGCCCGCGTGCCAACATCGCGGGATTGACACAAACCTGCGTCACGGGTTTCTCAGGCAGGAAGCATGGCGTTGGGGGGAATGCACGATGTGCCGCCGCGCGCGGGCATCGCGTCCGATCTTCATCGGTCGTGCGCCCGCACCCACCCCGCCACCTGTGCACCCGCGGCCTCTCGCGGCAAGGAGAACCAGACGTCATGCAACACCAGTTCCACCCGACCGTGCTGCGCGAGTACGACATCCGCGGGGTCATCGGCGAGACGCTCGGCGCCGAAGATGCGCGGGCGATTGGCCGGGCCTTCGGGACCCTGTTGCAGGAGGCCGGGGGCAAGCGCGTGGCGGTGGGGTACGACGGCCGCGTCAGCTCGCCGATGCTCGAGCATGCGCTGGTCGAGGGGCTCACCACCAGCGGATGCGACGTGGTGCGGATCGGCCTCGGTCCGACGCCGATGCTCTACTATGCCGAAGCCTCAGATGAACAGGTGGATGGCGGCATTCAGATAACTGGCAGCCACAATCCCCCCAATTACAATGGCTTCAAGATGGTATTTCTGGGGCGGCCGTTCTTCGGCGCCGATATCCAGAAGCTCGGGAAACTGGCAGCAGACGGCGCGTTCGCCAGCGGCACCGGAGAGGTGACCTCGCGCGACATCCTTGGCGAGTATGTCGAGCGCCTGCTCCAGGGTCTCGCCGGTATCGAGCCCGGTCAGCTCGAAGGTCTGCGCGTCGGCTGGGACGCGGGCAACGGCGCCGCCGGTCCGGCGCTCGAGGCCCTCGCCGCGAAGCTGCCCGGGGAACACCATCTGCTCTTTACCGAAGTTGACGGACATTTTCCCAACCACCATCCTGATCCGACTGTCGAGGCGAACCTGACCGATCTTCGCGTGCTCGTCGCGGCAAAGAACCTCGATTTCGGAGTGGCTTTCGACGGCGACGGCGACCGCATTGGCGCGATCGACGGCGAGGGGCGGGTGATCTGGGGCGACCAGCTGCTGATGATCTACGCGGAGGATGCGCTGAAGAACCGCCCCGGCGCGACGGTGATCGCCGACGTGAAGGCGAGCCGCGCGCTGTTCGACCGGGTGTCCGAGCTCGGCGGCGAACCGCTGATGTGGAAGACCGGCCACTCGCTGATCAAGTCCAAAATGAAGGAGACTGCCGCCCCCCTCGCCGGCGAGATGAGCGGCCACGTCTTCTTCGCCTACGATTACTACGGGTTCGACGACGCGCTCTACGCCGGGATTCGCCTCCTCGCCGCGACCGCGCGGCTGGGCAAGTCGGTGACCGAGCTGCGCAGCGCCATGCCGGCGATGCTCAACACCCCCGAGATGCGCTTTCAGGTCGACGAGACCCGCAAGTTCGCGGCGATGGAGGAGATCGCCGGGCGGCTCTCCACCAACCCCGGCCCCGAGGTCGAGAGCGTCAACACAACCGACGGGGTGCGCGTGAACACCGCCGACGGGTGGTGGCTGCTGCGCGCCTCGAACACCCAGGACGTGCTGGTCGCGCGCGCCGAGAGCGACAGCGAGGCGGGGCTCGAGCGCCTGCTCGCCCAGATCGACGCACAGCTCGCCGCCTCGGGGCTCGAGCGCGGGGAGTCCGTCGCGCACTAGGCACGGCCGAACGCCCGCAATTCCAATTGCCTGCACGCTGCGCGGCGCTATGACAGCGCCATGCTCGTCGGGATCGATCTTGGCACCACCAACAGCGCGGTCGCGCTGTGGCAGGACGGTGCGCCGCAACTGGTGCCCAATGCGCTCGGCAAGATGCTGACGCCCTCCGCCGTCAGCCTCGCGAAGGGCGGGCAGACCTGGGTGGGCGAGGCTGCGCTCGACCGCATGGCGACCCACCCGGCGGACACGGTCACCAGCTTCAAGCGGATGATCGGCACGGCCTCGACCGTCACCCTCGCGGGCACCACGCTCACCCCGGAGGACCTCTCGGCGATGGTGCTGCGCAGCCTTGCCGACGATGTCGAGGCGGCGACCGGCGAGCGCCCCACCGAGGCAGTCATCACCGTTCCCGCCTATTTCAACGAGCGCCAGCGCCGCGCCACCCGCCGCGCGGGCGAGATCGCCGGGCTCGAGGTCAGGCGCCTCATCAACGAGCCCACCGCCGCGGCGCTCGCCTTCGGCCTTGCCGACAAGGGCGACCGCGAGCCTTTCCTCGTCTTCGACCTCGGCGGCGGGACCTTTGACGTCTCGATCGTCGAGATGTTCGAAGGCATCGTCGAGGTGCGCGCCTCGGCGGGAGACAACCGGCTGGGGGGCGACGATTTCGACGCGGCGCTGGTGAAGCTGGTCGAGCCGATGCTCCCGGCCGAAGCGCTCGACAGGCTCCCCGCGGACCGCCGCCGCGCGCTCCTGACCCTCGCCGCAGAGCGCACCCGCCGCGCGCTCAGCACCGCCGAGGAGGCCGAGTTCAGCGTCGTCGTCGCAGGCGAGCCGCTCACCGCGCGCGTCACCACGGAAGGCTTCGAGGAAGCCGCCGCGGGGCTGGTGAAGCGCCTGCGCGATCCGGTGATCCGCGCGCTCCGTGACTGCCATATCGACGTGAAGAGCCTGTCGGACATCGTGCTGGTCGGCGGCGCGACGCGCATGCCGGTGGTGAGGAAGGCGCTCACCCGTATGTTCGGGCGCTTCCCCAATGCGACCGTCCACCCTGACCACGCCGTCGCGCTCGGCGCGGCGATCCAGGCCGGGCTGCTCTCGGGGGGAGAGGGGCTCGAGGAGATCCGCATCACCGACGTCGCGCCTTTCACGCTCGGCGTCGACACCGCCACCCGTGACGTGCACGGGCGATTCCACGAGGGCATCTTCGCGCCGATCATCGAGCGCAACAGCCCGGTGCCGATCAGCCGCATGGAGCGTTTCTCGACCCTCGCCGACAACCAGCGGCAGGTGACTTTCGCGATCTACCAGGGCGAGGCGCGCGAGGTGAAGAAGAACGTCAAGCTCGGCGAGCTCACCGTTCCCGTACCGCCGAAGCCGGCAGGCGAGGTGGCGATCGACGTGCGCTTCACCTACGACACCTCGGGCCTGCTCGACATCGACGTCACCGTCCCCGCGACGGGCACGACCCGCAACCTCGCGATCGTCGACGAGGACGACCGGCGCACCCAGAAGGACATCGCCGAGAGCCGCAAGCGGTTGGAAAAGCTCAAGGTCCACCCGCGCGACGAGGCCGAGAACGTCGCCCTCATCGCGCGGGCCGAGCGCGCCTACGAGGGCTTCACCGGCGCCGCGCGCGAGGTCATCGGCCAGGCGCTCACCGACTTCACCGGCGCTCTCGAGAAGCAGGATCCGCGGATCATCGCCGCCGCGCGCGAGGGGCTCACCCGGCTGCTCGACGAGATCGACGCGCATTCTCCGCTATGAGCCGCCGTCGCTTCCCCTGGGACCGGCTGGGGATCGACGAGACGACCGACAGCGCGGCGATCCGCAAGGCCTATGCCGATGCCCTGCGCGCGACGAATGTCGACGAGGACATCGCCGGCTATGCCGAACTGCGCCGCGCGCGGGACCACGCCCTGTGGCTCGCCGCGAACGCCGCGCGCGCCGAGGAGGAGGAGGACAACCTCGGCCTCGGCAGTCTCGACGACGCGCCGGAAGCGTACACCGATGACGACTGGTTCGACGACGACGGGCTGTGGGACGGTGATCCCTTCGACGACAGCCCCCGCCCCTATCGCCCCGGCCCGCTCGCACCCGCGCCCGACCCGGAGCTGACCGCCGCGCAGGTCGAGGCGCAGGCCGCCTGGAACCGCCTGCTCGCGATCCTCTACCCCGAGGGCGAGCCCAGCGAGGAGGCGATGAGCCTCGCCGAGATGGACGAAGGCCTCGCCGCGCTGGCGATGCTCACTGCCCGGGCCGAGGCCGCCGACCTTGCCGAGCACGACGCCCTCGACGGGGCGCTCGCCGAGCTCTTCGCGCGCACCTGGCCGCGCTCCGCCCCCTTCGTCGAGCCTGCCGCCGAGGCCTTCCACTGGCTCGACGAGGCCGGCGCGCTCGAGGAGCGTCCCGCGCTGCGCTTCCTCAACCAGCGGCTCAAGGGGATGCGCTTTCACGAGAAGGTGCAGCAAGCCGACCACCCGCTGCATCGCGCCTGGGCCGAGCTTTCGAAGCCGGGCACGGCGGGGGTGCTCGACCGGCTGAGGGTCAAACGCACCGACGTGCACAAGCTGATCGACGGCATCCGCAGGAACTTCCCTGAGCTCGAGAGCCACCTCGATCCGCAGCGCGTCGCCTCGTGGGACGCGGGCGGGAGCGGCGAGGCGGGCACCTTCGCAGGGGCCAGTCGCGGCTTTCGCGGCTGGGTGCTGACGGTGGTCCTGATCTTCGCGGCGGTGCGCGTGCTGGCGCTGTTCGGCGCGGCGAGCGGAGACTCCTCCGGCAGCGGCAGCCCCCCGCTGGTCGTCGCGGCGAGCGACGCCGAAGTCGACGCGAAGCTTGCCGAGATTTTCGGTGCGGGCACCGACATGAAGGCGGTGCGCGCGGCCGATCCGGTGCTCGCCGACCAGCTGCGCGCGGCGGTGAACAGGCCCGAGATCGCGCTCCCGCTCGACCTCGTGCGGATGAAGGCGCTCGCCTCGGCGGAGATCGCGAAGCGCCCGGAGCTCGAGGCGCGCGCCGAGCTCAAGGCGATGTGGCTGACGGCGGCCCGTGCGCGGAAGGACGACACCTGCCGCAGGCTGATGGATGGCAACCTCGAGGGGCTGGCGCTCGACCTTTCGGAGAAGGACCGCGCGCGCGAGCAGGTGCTGCTGCACGAACTGCTCGCGGCGAAGGTGCTCGGGCACATCCCGAAGGGCGGCGAGGTGCGCTACGCGATTCCCGGGTGGCTGGTGGCGGACACGCTGAAGCGCAGCGGCCTTCCCGAGAAGCGGCTCGTCGCCGCCTTCGGGGACCCGGCCGCCGCCGACCGCTGCGCCGCCGAGACCGCGCTCGCGCAGGCCGCGACGGCGGCGCTGGCGAAGGTTCCGGACGAGGTGCTCAAGGGGCTCTGACGCTTCGCCCCGCTGTGCTTGCGCACGCGCGGGGCAGCCGCCACATGGGAGGGGTGAGCGCGCCCGACCCCGCCCCTGATCTTCCGCCCGCCATCGCCGCGTGGTTCGAGGGCCGCGGCTGGCGGGTGCGGCGGCACCAGTGGGAGATGCTCGCCAAGGCCCGCGCCGGGAGCCACGCGCTGCTCGTCGCCGACACGGGGGCGGGAAAGACCCTCGCGGGCTTCCTGCCGACCCTGTGCGACTTCGCGGGCAAGGCGCCTCCGGGGGAGGGGCTCCACACGCTTTATGTCTCGCCTCTCAAGGCGTTGGCACAGGACGTGAAGCGCAACCTCCTAACCCCCATCGCGGAGATGGGCCTTGCGATCCGGGTCGAGACCCGCAGCGGCGACACGCCGTCGGACCGCAAGAAGCGCCAGCGGGAACGGCCGCCGCATATCCTGCTGACCACGCCCGAGAGCCTTTCGCTGCTGCTCTCCTACCCCGAGAGCCTCGACCTGTTCGCGGGCCTCAGGCGCATCGTCATCGACGAGGTCCACGCCTTCGCCACCGACAAGCGCGGCGACCTTCTCGCGCTGTCGCTGGCGCGGCTCCACACGATCGCGCCGCAGGCGCAGCGGGTCGCGCTCTCGGCCACGCTCGCCAACCCGCGCGACTTCCAGGAGTGGCTCGCGCCGCAGACGGGCGAGGAGGGCGAAATCGCCGCCGCCCACCTCGTACTCGGCGAGGTCGGCGCCGAGCCCGAGGTCGAGATCCTGCTCCCGCTCGAGGAGCGCATCCCCTGGGGCGGGCACGCGGGGCGCTGGGCGATCCCGCAGCTCTACGCGGCGATCAAGGCCAACCGCACCACGCTGCTCTTCACCAACACCCGCTTCCTCGCCGAGTTCATCTTCCAGTGCCTGTGGGACGTGAACGAGGATCACCTTCCCATCGGGATCCACCACGGCAGCCTCTCCACCGAAGCCCGCCGCAAGGTCGAGGAGGCGATGGCGCGCGGCGAGCTGCGCGCGCTGGTGTGCACCGCGAGCCTCGATCTCGGGATCGACTGGGGGGATATCGACCTCGTGGTGCAGATGGGCGCGCCCAAGGGCTCCTCGCGCCTGCTCCAACGGATCGGGCGCGCAGGGCACCGCCTCGATGTGCCGAGCCGCGCGCTGCTGGTGCCGGGCAACCGTTTCGAGTTCCTCGAGGCGATGGCGGCCAAGGACGCGGTCGACGAGGGGCAGCGCGACGGCGAGCCGTTCCGCCCGGGGAGCCTCGACGTCCTCGCCCAGCACGTGATGGCCTGTGCCTGCGCCGGGCCGTTCCACGAGGCCGACCTGCTCGCCGAGGTACGCGGCGCGCTCGCCTATAGTTGGGTCGACGAGACCACCTTCCAGCGCGTGCTGAACTTCGTCGCCGACGGGGGGTATGCGCTCAAGGCTTATGACCGCTTCAAGCGGATTGTCCGCGACAAAACAGGGGTTTGGCGCCTCGCCCATCCCAACCAGGCGCAGCGGCACCGGATGAATGCCGGGATCATCGTCGACAGCGAGATGCTCACCGTCCGGTTCAGGAACGGCCGCAGCCTCGGCAAGGTCGAGGAGCGTTTCGCCGCCGCGCTTTCCCCCGGCGACACCTTCTTCTTCGCCGGCACGAGCCTCGAGGTCGAGGGGATGAAGGACATGGAGGTGGTGGTGCGCGCCGCCAAGAGGAGCGCTACCATCCCCTCCTACGGCGGCCTCCGCCTGCCGCTGACGACGCACCTCGCCACCCGGGTGCAGGAGATGCTCGCCGATCGGGCGGGGTGGGGCCGCTTCCCCGACGACGTGCGCGAATGGCTCGAAATGCAGGATCACCGCTCGCGGCTTCCTTCACCGGGCGAGCTGCTCGTCGAGAGCTTCCCCCACGGCGGCAAGCACTACACCGCCTTCTACACCTTCGAGGGGTGGAACGCGAACCAGTCGCTGGGGATGCTCATCACCCGGCGGATGGAGGACCGGGGGCTGCTCCCCGGCGGCTTCGTCGCCAACGACTACACCCTCGCGGTCTGGGGGCTGAAGCCGGTCACCGATCCCAGACCGCTGTTATCGCCCGATATTCTGACCGGCGAGTTCGTCGAGTGGGTGACCGAGAGCCACCTGCTCCGCCGCGCCTTCCGCGAGGTGGCGGTGATCTCCGGCCTCGTCGAGCGGCAGCATCCGGGGCAGAGGAAGACCGGCAAGCAGGTCACCTTCTCGACCGACCTGATCTACGACGTGCTCAGGAAATACGAGCCCGATCATGTGCTTATCGAGGCCGCCTGGGCTGACGCGCGCTCGCGGATGACCGATGTCGGGCGGATCGCCGAGCTGCTGGAACGCTCGGATCGTGACCTCGTGCACGTCACCCTCGACCGGGTCTCGCCGCTGGCGGTGCCGGTGATGACCATGATCGGGCGCGAGGCAGTGCCGCAAGGGGCTCTCGACGACGAATTGCTGCTCGAGGCCGAGGGGTTGATCGCCGCCGCGATGCGACCCGACGAACCGCTCGAGGGGGATTGAGCCGACACGCGATGTTTCACTGGAAACATCGCCGCGATGCCCCGCTGGCAGGGGTCTGATACGGGTCTGGAGGGGCCTTGGAGGGGTCTAAAGCGGGCCTGGACGCCGCAAGGTCGCCGCTACCGCCATGCGCGAATCCGGCCGCCTCTGGCGCCGCACACGAAAAAGGGCGCCGCGATCGTCTCGCGGCGCCCGTTTCGCGGGTGATCGGGAGGCCGGAGCCCCCCGCGGATCACTTGGCGAAGTCGCGGTACTTATCGTTGCCGACGAAGCCGAAGCGGGTCACGCCCGACTGCTTGATGACCTGCAGCACCTTGGCCGAGAGCTCGTAGCTGGCGAGCGCCTCGGGCTCGAACTGGAGTTCGGGCTCGGGGGTCATCTGGGTCGAGGTCTGCAACGCCTGGACCAGCTGACCCTCGTCGATCGGGGTGCCGTTCCACAGGATCTGGTCCTGCGGGGTGAGCACCAGCTTGTTCTTGGTCGGCTCCACGTCCGGCGGGGGCGCGTTGGTCGGTTGCGGCAGGTCGATGTCGACCGAGTTGACCGCGACCGGGATGGTGATGATGAACATGATTAGCAGAACGAGCAGCACGTCGATCAGCGGCGTCATGTTCATGTCCATCATCGGCTCGCCGTCGAGCTTGCCTCCAGCCATACCCATGTCAGTTACTCCTTAAGTTCGCTTGAGGCTCAGGCGTCCGGGTCGACCGGGTTCGAGATGAACCCGACGATCGGATAGCCGGCGCGCTGGATGCGGTAGATCGAGCCCGCCACGCAGCGCCACGGCGCGTTGACGTCGCCGCGGATGTGGACCTGCGGGATCTTCTCGGGGTCGGCCATCAGCGCCTCGGCGCCGCCGGCGCGCTGGACGATCGCATCGAGGCGGTCGAAGGCCATCTTCTCGAGCTCGTCCGAGGAGACGGGCGTGATGTTGTTGAAGTAGACCCGGCATTCCCCGTTGCGCGAGGCACCCGCGAAGCCCGGCTCGCCGGCGCTGCGGCCGGCGTCGTCGGTGGTGCTTACGGTGAGCAGCAGGTTTTCCGCCTTCGTCTTCGCCTCGACGGATTCGAAGACCGGAATCTTGAGCTTCTCGATCGTCTGGATCGCCACCGGAACCGCGATGAGGAAGATGATCAGGAGCACCAGCATCACGTCCACCAGCGGCGTGGTGTTGATGTCGGACATCGGGGTATCGCCCCCACCTCCCGTAGAAATCGCCATTGTGAATTCCTAGCCTGTCAAAACATTGACTTGTTGTGCCGTCCCGAGCGCGTCCCGAGGGGCCCGCCCGGGCAGCGGCGGGAGCGAGCGCACGCGCCGCTCCCGCCGATCATGCGGCTATGGCGATCAGGCCTTGGTGGCCGGAGCGGCCGCCGGCTTGGCGGCGGGCTTGGCAGCCGGGGCCGCCACGACCGTCGGCTTCACCGCGCCGTTCGAGTTCATGTAGGCCAGCAGGTCGGTCGAGAAGGTGCTCAGCATCGCCGCGATCTTGCGGTTGCGGCCCTGCAGGTAGTTGAACGCGAACACGGCCGGAACCGCGACGAGCAGACCGATCGCGGTCATGATCAGCGCTTCACCGACCGGGCCGGCGACCTTGTCGATCGAGGCGTTGCCGGCGATGCCGATGTTGATGAGCGCGCGGTAGATCCCGATCACGGTGCCGAGCAGACCGACGAACGGCGCGGTCGCACCGACGGTCGCGAGGAACGCGAGGCCGCCGTTGAGCACGGCGTTGATCGAATCTTCCGAACGCTGGAGCGAGCCGTGCATGTAGTCGTGCGATTCGAGGCTGTCGGTCATCTTGCCGTGGTCTTCCTGGGCCTTCACCGCATCGTCGGCGAGCTGGCGCCAGGCGCTGTCCTTGTCGAGCTTGGCGGCGCCTTCCTTGAGGCTGGCGGCGCGCCAGAAGGTGGTCTGCACGGTCTTGTACTGCCTCAGCACCTTGTTCTGTTCGAAGACCTTGGTGAACAGGATGTAGAACGAGCCGACCGACATGATGACCATGATGGCAAGGATCGACCAGGCGACCGGGCCGCCCTGTTCCATGGCCTGGATGAAGCCGAACTCGCTCTGCGGTGCTTCGCCAGCGGCGGCGGCAAGAAGGGTAAAGGTCATTGCGAAAGTCCTCTTGAAAGAATTTGGGTTCCGGGATTGGCAGGCGGGCTGCCGGCCCGATCGATCAGTTCAGCTTGTAGGTAATGCGGGTGGACCAGCTGGCGCTGATCGGGTTGCCGTCGTCGTCGAGCGCCGGATCGAAGCGGCCATAGCGCTCGAGGTCCTTGCACGCGGCGTCATCGAGGATGCCCGACCCGCTCGAGGAGGTCACCGAGCACCCGGTTGCACGGCCGTCGGCGGTGACGGTGACGCGCACGCCCACGGTGCCCTCGATCTCTTCCTGCGCAGCACGGCGCGGGTAGTTCTCCTGGATGCGGGCCGCCCAGCTGCGCTGGTTCTTCGGCTGCACGCCGCGCGCCTTGGACACCCGCGGCGGGGTCGGCGGGCCCGGAGGCGCCGTCGGCACGGTGCTCGGACGGGTGAACGTCGGCGCCGGCGGCGGCGGGGTCTGCACGGTTTCAACCTGCGGGGGGTTGGGTGCGATGTTGAACGGCGGCGGCGGCGCGACCGGCGGCGGCGGCGAGGTCGTCTCCGGCTGCTCCTCGGGCGGCGGCGGCTCGTCCGGCGGCGGGGGCGGCTCTTCCGTCACGTCGACGGTGGTGACCCGCTCGACCGCCTCTTTGACGGCGTCGACGGCAAGGTAAATGACCATGCCCGCTCCGACCAGTCCGACGATCGAGAGCGCGATAATCATTGCGACTAGCTTCGGGCCGGTCAAACCTTGTTGTTGGCTAGCGTAGGACATCCAGCGCTTTCTCTCCAATTACTCGCCGATCTAGGGATCGGCACATTTCCCACCCGCCAGCCGTGTCTGCGGCTGGTGAGCGGATCCCGGTCATTTCGGTCCTCCCACGCCGGAACAAACAAACGGGCGCGGCGCGGCGGCACGGCCCGTAGGTTATCCGGCTGGCACGTGCTGGACGCTCGCATCCAGCACGCAACCTGAACTGTTCCCGCGGCAATGTCCCCAGTCCCGCGCAATCAGCCATGCGGGCTTTAACGGGCATCCCCTAGCCGATCAAACGCTTTTGCGGTTCAGGGCGGATTCACTGCGAGTCATGTGCAACAGGCTCTGCTACAGCCCGCTTCTAGGTAGCTGCCCATAGGGCGCGGCCAAGAACACAGGTTAAAGAGGATTTAATGGCGAATATCAAAACACTGGCGGCCTTCGCGGGGGTGCTCGGCAGCCTGTTGGCGGTGCCGACGGGTCTCGCCGCGCAGGCCCCGGCGCCGGTCGCTGCAAACCTTGCCAATAATCCGACATACAGCGATCTCGTCCATCTTTCGGACAGTGCGCCGCTCGTGATCCGGGCACAGATTCGCCGCCAGACCGCCCTGAAGCCAGAGCGCGCGCCGGGCCTCTCAGCGGGATTCGCGCGGCTTTACGTGGAGGCGCAGACGGTCGCGCTGATCGCCGGAAAGTCGAGCATTTCCGCAAGCTTCGCCTATCTGGTCGACGTGCCGCTCGATGCGAAGGGCAAGGTGCCCAAGCTCACCAAGCGCGACTTCATCCTGTTCGCGCGGCCCGTCGCGGGGCGCCCGGGCGAGGTGCAGCTCGTCGCGCGCGCCGGACAGCTTGCCTGGACCCCCGAGCTCGAGGCGCGGCTGCGCCCGATCCTCACCGACCTCTACGCCGCCGAGGTGCCGCCTAAGATCACCGGCGTCACCGAGGCGCTCGCGGTGCCGGGGACCTTGACGGGCGAATCGGAAACCCAGATTTTCCTGGCAACCGCCAACCGCGCGCCGGTCTCGATCACGGTTCTGCGCCGCCCGGGCCAGCGCCCGCAATGGGGCGTCTCGTGGGGCGAGATCATCGATTCGGCTGCGATGCCCCCGGCGCGCGAAACCTTGCGCTGGTATCGCCTCGCCTGCTCGCTCCCCGCGCAGCTGCCGAGCAGCGCCAACCTCTCTCGCGATCCGGCCGAGCGGCGGCTCGCGGCGGGGGACTATGCCTTCGTGCGCGAGGCGCTCGGGCCGTGCGATCGGCGGATCACTGCGGAGTGATCCGCCGCATCCGCGCTTGACCGCGCGAGCAGCACGGTTAAGCGCCGGTCGTCCGCAAGTCATGGAGGACCGCTTGGCCGACCCCACACCCCTGCGCATCGCGATCGCCGGCCTCGGCACGGTCGGCGCCGGCGTCATCCGCCTGCTCGATACCAACGCCCGGCTGATCGCCGCGCGCGCCGGGCGGCCGATCGAGGTGGTGGCGGTCTCGGCGCGCGACCGCGGCAAGGACCGCGGCGTCGACATCGCCCGCTTCGCCTGGGAAGACGACATGAGCGCGCTCGCCCGGCGCGACGATGTCGACGTGGTGGTCGAGCTGGTCGGCGGCTCGGACGGCCCCGCACTCGCCCTCTCCCGCGCGGCGCTCTCGAGCGGCAAGGGCCTCGTCACCGCCAACAAGGCGATGATCGCGCACCACGGGCTCGAGCTCGCCGAAATGGCCGAGGCCGCGGGCGTGGCCCTCAAATTCGAGGCGGCGGTGGCGGGCGGCATCCCGGTCATCAAGGGCCTGCGCGAGGGCACCTCGGCGAATGCGCTCACCAAGGTCTACGGGATCCTCAACGGCACCTGCAACTACATCCTCTCCGAGATGGAGGCGACCGGCGCCGATTTCGCCGCGGTGCTCGCCGAGGCGCAAAGGCTGGGCTTCGCCGAGGCCGATCCCGCCTTCGACATCGAAGGGGTCGATGCCGGGCAGAAGCTCGCGATCCTCGCCGCGATCGGCTTCGGCACGCGGATCGACTTCGCGGGCGTGCGCATCGCCGGGATCACCCGCGTCCGCGCGGGCGACATCGCGCAGGCCGACGCGCTCGGCTTCGTGATCCGGCTGATCGGCGAGGCCGATGTCGAGGAGACCGCCGAGGGCCCGCGCCTGCTCCAGCGCGTGCGCCCCTGCCTCGTCGCCAAGGGCCACCCGCTCTCCGCGGTCGACGGCCCGACCAACGCGGTCGTCGCCGAGGGCAATTTCTCCGGTCGCCTGCTGTTTCAGGGCGCGGGCGCGGGCGACGGTCCGACCGCGAGCGCCGTCGCCGCCGACCTCATCGACATCGCCCGCGACGAGGTGGGCGCGCCCTTCTCGATCCCCGTCGCGCACCTCGCCGCGCTCCCCGCGGCCGAGCCCGGCCACCGCACCGAGCGCACCTACCTCAGGTTCATGGTCAAGGACCGCCCCGGCGTGCTCGCCGAGATCACCGCGGCGATGCGCGACGGCGACGTCTCGATCGAGAGCCTCATCCAGCAGGGCCGGTCGCAGAGCGGGGGCGAGGTGATGGTGGCGATGGTCACCCACGAGGGGCCGGAGAAATGCGTCGCGAAGGCGCTCGCCCAGCTCGAGGGCTCCGACAGCCTCACCGCGCCCCCGCTGGTGCTGCCGATCCTTCCCAACTGACCCGATCAGGGCGAACGGGGAGTGGGTGAAGCCTCCGGCAGCCCCAGCTCCGCCGCGATCCGGCGTTTCGCGTCGTCGGACACCGGCGCATCGTCGCCCTCGCGGGGCGTAAGTCCCTGCCCGACCCGTTCGGCGTCGGAGCCGGCGGGCGGGGTCTCGATCGCGGTGACGTCGATGATCAGCGCGGGGTCCTTGGGGCAGGGGCCGATGAAGCACCCCTTGATGGTGATCATCGGGATCATGCCGTAAGGGAGGCCGCTGCCGTCGACATCGGGAGTGCTGGGCCCCTTGGTCCGCTCGGCATAGGCCTTGAGCCAGGCCTCGTGGCTACCGCTGAAGCTCTGCGAGGTGTCCTCCGCGGCTTCGCGGCACACCACGATCTCGCCCGAGACGACGCCCGCCTCGCGGTTGTCCTCGCATTCCTTGAGCACCGCGGCGCTCGCCGCCTCGGAGGCGGGGGGACTCGCGAGGATGTCGATCTGCTGCGGCGGCTCGGCGGTCGGCGCGTCCCAGCCGAGGTCGATCGGGATGCGCGGCGGCTCGGGCTTGGCGGGGGCGGCGGGCGCGGGGAGGCGGGCGGGCCCGCGCTGCGGCAAGGCTGCGGGCCCCGCCTGCGCCAGCGCGGCGAGCAGCGCGGCGGCGAGCGGCAGGGCCGACGGCACCCGCGCTAGCCCTTCTTCTTCTTTGTCGGCCGCGGCGGCACGGTGGTCCTGATCCCCTCGGCCTCGCGCCGGGCGCGCTCCTGCTCCTCGGTGAGCTCCTCCTGCTGCCCGAGCGGGGCGAGGCCGCGCGCGATGCGGTCGGCGTCCGAACCCGCGGGGGCGACCGGGAGCGCGTCGAAATCGACCGTGATCGCCGGGGGCGGGGCCTTGCCGAAGCCGATCCCCTTGCCGTTGTCGGGGATCCCGAACAGGTCGGGGGCGGCGGGCTTGCCCTTGTTCTGGGTCTCCTGCGCGTAACGCTTCTGCGTCTCGGCGCGGGTGCCGGTGAGCGCGCTCGCGTCCTCGCCGCCGGTCTCGGCGCAGACCACGATCTCGCCGCTGATCGTGCCCGCATCGCTCTCGCGGCGGCATTGCTGGACCTGCGCCTGGTTGACCTCGGTGCGGGGCACGGTGACCATCAGGTTGACGCGTGGTTGAGGCTGGGGCTGCGGCTGCGCGGCGGGCGCTTCGGCCTGTGTCGCGCTGCTGTCACTCTGCGCCGCCACAGCTGCGGCGAGGCCGAGCGCGAGAGCCGACAGGGCGAGACGAAAACCCGGCAGGACAGGCATGGCATTGCTCGACAAACCCGTCTCCATCCGCTTATGCGCCGGGGGCATCTTCATGTCCGGCTGTGGCCGGCTTTGGCACCAGACCAACAGGGGGCTGAATTTCCGATGAACTCCGCACGCGATACCGAGCAAGCCGCGCAGCTTCAAGCGGCGAGCGACAATGCGATCCAGCGCGTGCTGGTCCTCGAGATGGTGCGCGTGACCGAGGCGGCGGCGGTCGCGGCGGCGCAGATGGTCGGGCGGGGCGACGAGAAGGCGGCCGATGCGGCGGCGGTGGAAGCGATGCGCCGCGCCTTCGACAACCTCTACATCGACGGCACCGTGGTGATCGGCGAAGGCGAGCGTGACGAGGCGCCGATGCTGTTCATCGGCGAGAAGGTCGGCATGGGCAAGGGGCCGAAGATCGACATCGCGCTGGACCCGCTCGAGGGCACGACGATCACCGCCAAGGCCGGGCCCAACGCGCTCGCGGTGCTGGCGGCGGCGGAAGAGGGCTGCCTGCTCAACGCGCCCGACGTCTACATGGACAAGCTCGCGGTCGGCCCCGGCTATCCCGAGGGGATCATCGACCTCGCCAAGAGCGCGACCGAGAACGTCTGCGCGGTCGCCAAGGCGAAGGGCGTCAGCCCGGCGCAGATCAACGTCTGCGTGCTCGACCGCCCGCGTCACGCCGAGCTGATCGCCGAGCTGCGCGCGCTGGGCTGCGGGGTGGTGCTGATCGGCGACGGCGACGTCGCGGGGGTGATCGCGGTCACCGACGAGGAGACCACCATCGACATGTACATGGGCCAGGGCGGCGCGCCCGAGGGCGTGCTCGCCGCGGCGGCGCTGCGCTGCGTCGGCGGGCAGTTCAACGGCCGCCTCGTGTTCCGCAACGAGGACGAGAAGGCGCGCGCGCGCAAGTGGGGCATCGAGGACCTGAACCGCATCTACAAGCTCGAGGACCTTGCCCGCGGCGACTGCATCTTCGCGGCGACGGGCGTGACCGACGGCTCGCTGCTCGACGGTGTGAAGCGCAAGCGCAAGCCGACCGGCGAGACGATCCTCACCACCGAGAGCGTGGTGATGCGCGCGAGTTCGGGCACGGTGCGCTGGATCCGCGGCGAACACCGCATCGGGTGACGGCCCCGGCGGCAACTGCCGCACGGGACCTGCCGCCGAAGCGGACAAAGCGGACACCCTGTCCGCTTTGGCGCCTCTCTGTTTCCTGAATATATACAGATGTTTGCCGCCGCTCGCGGCAGGCGGACGGACACGGGGGCTCGGCGCGAGACCGCGCCATGCCGGTCAACGGCCTCGCACGGCCGGGCAGAACGATGCGAAAGAGCCGAACGCGGTCTAGCGCCCGGACTGCGTGTAGGAAACGCCGGCCACCGGCCACCGGCCACCGGCCACCGGCACCGGCACCGGCACCGCCACCGCCACCGCCAGCGGCAGCCGTCAGGCCGCCGCGCGCGTCGGTGCGGGACGTGCCGCCGGGTCGCGGCGCGGGGCGGGGGCGGGGCGGGCGGTGTGCGTGCCGTCGACCTCGAAGGAGCCGACCAGCCCGCCCAGGTTCCCCGCTTCCCGCGCGAGCGAGGCGGCTGCGGCGCTGCATTCCTCGGCCATCGCGGCGTTCTGCTGGGTCGAGCGGTCGATGTCCCCGACCACCCCGTGGATCTGGGCGATGCTCTCGGCCTGCGCCTCGGTCGAGGCGGCGATGCTCTCGATCGCGCTGGTCAGCGAGGCGACCGCCTTGGTGATCGCCGCGAAGGCGTCGCCGCTGCGGTTGACGAGATCGACCCCCGAGGAGACGTGCGCGCGGGTGCCGCCGACCAGCGACTTGATCTCGTCGGCGGATTCCGAGCAGCGCAGCGCCAGCGCGCGCACCTCGTTGGCGACCACCGCGAAGCCCTTGCCGCTTTCCCCGGCGCGCGCGGCCTCGACCCCGGCGTTCAGCGCGAGGAGGTTGGTCTGGAAGGCGATCGAATCGATCACGCTGACGATGTTGGCGATGTCCTGGCTCGAGCGCTCGACCTGGTCCATCGCGGTCGCCGCCTCGCCGACGATGCGCGCCCCGTTGTCGGCGGTCTGGTTGCTCTCGCGGATCAGCAGGCGGGCGTTGCTCGCCTCCTCGCGGGTCTGGCGCACCTGCTCGAGGATCTGCGTGACCGCGGCGGCCGCCTCCTCGATGTTCGCCGCCTGCTCCTCGGTGCGCCGCGAGAGGTCGTCCGAGGCGGCGCGGATCTCGCTCGACCCGGCGGAGATCGCCTCGACCCCCTCGACGACGCTGCCGATCGTCCGGTGCAGCGAGGCGGTGGTCGAGTTGAAGTCTGCGGCCACCCCGGCATATTCCTTGGGCAGCTCGATTGCAGGGATGTTGAGCTTGCCCTCGGCGAGTTGCGCAAGCGCCGCGCCGAGGGTGGCGTTGAGCGAGTTCACCTTCTCGCTCACGTCCGCGAAGTAGGACGACAGCGCGATGTCCATGTCGAGCAGCGAGACCTTGACCAGCGCGGCGACCTGGCGTGCCTCGGCGCGCTTCCAGGGGAGCAGGCGCTTCCAGCCGGGCGCGATCATCGCGGCGATGAGGTCGTCGAGCACGCGGGCGTAGCTGCCGACATACCACTTCGGTTCGAGCCCGATGCGCGCGTGCACCCCGCCGATGTGTTGCGAGCGCTTGAGGAAGGCCTCGTCGAGCCCCTCGGTGAAGGCGCCCTTCCAGTGCCGCGCCTGCGCGGCGCGCGCGCGGGTCATCGAGGCTGGGTCCATGAACTTGCCGGCGAGGTTCGGACGGGTCTTCACCTCGTCGTAGAAGCCGGTGAGCGCGCTCTCGATCGCGCGGTCGATGGCGCGCGCGACGCCCGCATAGTCGGTGTCGCGGGTCGATAGCCCGTAATAGTCCAGCCGTTCGGCCAATTCGCTTGTTGTCATAGCCCGATCTCTCTTGCCCCTTGGCGCCGACGGCGTGTTTCGCCGCCCGGTCGGGGCTGCTCCGGGGGTTCGCACGACGGGCGTTAGGGCATCGCGGGGGCGCGCCTAAGGGCGATTCCGGAGGGGGTTTCCCTCAGGTGTGCATTTCCCCCGGCTTCAGCACGACCTTGGTCCAGGTGTCCTGCTGCTGCTTGAAGTTCCTGTAGCCGGTCGGCGCCTCCTCGAGCGGCAGGCGGTGGCTGATGAGGAAGGTGGTGTCGAGCTTGCCCTCCTCGATCATCGCGAGCAGGTCGGCGAGGTAGCGGTGGACATGGGTCTGGCCGGTGCGGATCTGCAAGCCCTTCTCCATCAGCGCGCCGAGCGGGAACTTGTCGGTCATCCCGCCATAGACGCCCGGGATCGACACCCGCCCGCCGGGCCGCACCGCGAGGATCGCCTGCTTCAGCGCGCTCGCCCGGTCGGCGCCGATGCCGATGGTCTGCTTGGCGACGTCCATGATGTTGTCGATGGCAAAGCCGTGCGCCTCCATCCCCACCGCGTCGATCACCGCATCGACCCCGATGCCGCCCGACATCTCCATCAGCGCCTCGCGCACGTCGGTGGTGCGGAAGTTGATGGTCTTCGCGCCGAGCTTCCTGGCGAGCTCCAGCCGGTGCGGGTAGTGGTCGATGGCGATTACCTCCGCCGCGCCCATCACCAGCGCCGACTGGATCGCGAATAGCCCGACCGGCCCGCAGCCCCACACCGCGACCGTGTCGTCGGGGCCGATCCCGGCGTTCTCGGCGGCCATCCACCCGGTCGGCAGGATGTCGGAGAGGAACAGCACCTGCTCGTCCTCGAGGTGATCGGGCACCACGATCGGGCCGACGTCGGAGAAGGGCACGCGGACATATTCGGCCTGCCCGCCCGAATAGCCGCCGGTCATGTGCGAATAGCCGAAGATCCCGGCCATCGGGTAGCCGTAGAGCTTCTCCGACATGTCCTGCTTTTCGACCGGGTTCGAGTTCTCGCAGCACGAATACTGCGCGATCCGGCAGTGGAAGCACCCGCCGCAGCTGATCGGGAAGGGCACCACCACGCGCTGGCCCTTCTGGAGGGTGCTCGCCGAGCCGGTCTCGATCACCTCGCCCATGAATTCGTGGCCGAGGATGTCGCCGGGCAGCATCGCCGGGATCACGCCGTCGTAGAGGTGCAGGTCGCTGCCGCAGATCGCGGTGGAGGTCACCTTGATGATCGCATCGCGCGGGTTGACGATCTCGGGATCGTCGACCGTGTCGACGCGGACATCGTGCTTTCCATGCCAGGTCAGGGCGCGCATCAGCGGGGCTCCTCCTTGTTGTATTGCGCAAGGTTGCGCGCAGGGGTGGCGATCTCGCCGGTTTCCATGAGCATCTTGAGGCGCTTCAGGTCATGCCGCGCCTGCATCTCGGGGCTGCGGCCGACGAGCGTCGCGAGGATGTCGCCGACCTTCCCGCCCTTGGGCTTGTAGGCGATGATGAGGCCCACGCGGGTGCCCCGCTCGCCGGGCGCGTCCGCGAAGGTCACGCGGCCCTCGGTGTCGACCTCGGAATCCTCGGTGGAGCGCCAGGCGATCAGCTCGCCGGGAACCTCACGGGCGATGCGGGTCTCGACCTTGAAGACCGTGCCGCCGGGCCCGCGGATGTGCCAGGTGCTCAGCGCGGGATCGCCGGTGACGGGCTCGACCTTGTCGAGGTTCGCCATGAAGGTCGCGAGGTTGGAGAAGTCGCGCCAGAAGGCGAACAGCTCGGCGCGCGGGCGGGCGATGGTGACGCTGCGGCCGACCACCTGGTAATCGCCGAAAGAGCGCCTTGCGGTATGCCCCGGCGCGCTGTCGGGATCGGTCCCTGCGTCGCGGCGGCGGCGGGTGGCCGTGACCCCCGCGGCGATCGGGATGATGGCAAGGCCGATCCCGGCAAGCGCGAGATAGGGCCAGCGGCTGGCGTTGGGGTGGCGCATGGCATCCTCCGGTGATTGGCGGGAGGGGAAGGTGGCACGCGCGCTCGGGGGAGCGGCTATCCTGCATTACCGACCGGCCGCGCCCGGACCGGCGCGCCGCGCGCCTCGCCGAGCGCGCGCGGGGACCGCGAGCCGCGCCGCGCCGGGCGTGCGACGAGCCGAGCTATCGCGCACGTTGCCTTCGTGTCACCATCCGCTCCGGCGCTGCACCGGGCAGGGAAGTCTTCGGGGGGTGCGGCCGCGCTGAGGGGGCGTGCCGACAAGACCAACAAGTCGACGCTTGCAAGTCCGTTCCACCACGGCGGCCCTCGGCGCGTGCGCGCGCCCCGGCCCGCCCCGATCTGCGAAGGAACCTGTCATGGCTTTCATCACCACCGCCGACGGCACCCGCCTCTTCTACAAGGACTGGGGACCGAAGGACGCCCCCCCGATCGTGTTCCACCACGGCTGGCCGCTCTCCGCCGACGACTGGGACAACCAGATGCTGTTCTTCCTCGGCGAAGGCTTCCGCGTCGTCGCCCACGACCGGCGCGGGCACGGGCGCTCGGACCAGACCGACACCGGCAACGAGATGGACACCTACGCCGCCGACGTGATCGAACTGGCGCGGCACCTCGACTTGCGCGGCGCGGTCCACATCGGCCACTCGACCGGCGGGGGCGAGGTGATCCGCTACGTCGCCCGCGCCGAGCCGGGGCGCGTCGCCAAGGCGGTGCTGATGAGCGCGGTGCCGCCGATCATGCTGAAGACCGAGGCCTATCCCCTCGGCCTTCCCATCGAGGTGTTCGACGGCTTCCGCGCCGGCCTCGCCGCGAACCGCGCGCAGCTCTACATGGATGTCGCGAGCGGGCCCTTCTTCGGCTTCAACCGCGAGGGCGCGACGGTGATCGAGGGCGCGATCCGCAACTGGTGGCGGCAGGGCATGATGGGCGGCGCCAAGGCACATTACGACTGCATCAAGGCCTTCTCCGAGACCGACTTCACCGCGGACCTCGAGGCCGTCACCCAGCCGGTGCTGGTGATGCACGGCGAGGACGACCAGATCGTCCCCATCGACGCCTCGGCGCGCACCGCGATCAAGCTGCTGCGGAGCGGCACGCTCAAGACCTATCCGGGCCTGCCGCACGGGATGTTCGTGACGCACCCGGAGGTGATCAACGCGGACCTGCTCGCCTTCATCCGGAGCTGAGCGCGGGCGGGGCGGCGGCACGCCTGCCGCCCCGTCATGGTTAATCGGGTCCTGCCGGCCACCATCGTATGGCTCCAAGGGCGCGGCTTTGCCTGCGCTTGGGGGCAGCGGGTCTATCAAATGAGGCATGAGCAGCCTCTCGACTCTCCTCCGCCCGCCGGTTCTCCCGCCGGACGCTTCCGCCCAGCGGCCCTATTCCGGCGCACGCAAGGAAATCGGCGACATGCTGGAGGCGCTGCGCGCGAGGCTCGACATGGACGTCGCCTTCGTCTCGCGACAGATCGGCTCGACGCACCGGATTTTCACCCACGTCGCCGCCCGAGGGGTCTCGCCGCTTGCCTCGGGGGATCACAACCCCAACGAGAACAGCCTGTGCTGGCTGGTGATTCAAGGCAAGCTGCCCGAGCGGGTCACCGATACCAGCCACTACGAGGCCGCCGCCTGCCTGCCGATCACCGATGCGATCAACGTCCGCTCGCACTTCAGCGTGCCGATGCGCCGCCGCGACGGGCGGGTGCATGGCAGCCTGTGCTGCTTCAGCTATCGCCCGCGCCCCGACATCGACGAGCGCGACATGGAGATGATCCGCTCGGTCGCCGCGATCGTCAGCGACCAGATCGAGGGCCGCATCGAGCTCGAGGAGCAGGGGATCGACGCCGCGCAAGAGATCGCGCGGCTGATCGGGGATGACGACATCGCGATCATCCACCAGCCGATCTACGACCTCACCGACTGGCACCTGATCGGCCACGAATGCCTGATGCGGCACAAGAGCGATCCGCACCGCTCGCCGATCGAACTGCTCGAACGTGCGCGCACCGCAGGCAAGACGGTCGAGCTGGAGTTGCACGTCGCCCGCAAGGCGCTCGCCACGCTCGATCCGGCGCACCCGGAACGCTTCGTCGCCATCAATGTCTCCTCCGCGACGCTTGCCAGCCAGGAGCTCGCCCGGATGATCCCGGCGAGCTTCGCCTCGCGACTGGTGATCGAGCTCCAGGATCACGACACGGTCGGCCACCCGGCCGCGGTCAGGCAGACCATCCAGTTCTGGAAGGAACGCTCCTGGGTGGCGGTCAACAGCACCGGCGGGGGCTTCTCGGGCCTGCGGGCGCTGGTCGACCTCGGGCCCGACATCGTCAAGCTCGACCACGATTTCCTCAGCGGCCTCGCCGCCGACCCCGCGCGCCGCGCACTGGTCAAGGCGCTGGTCCAGTTCGCCGCCGACACCGAGGTGACGCTGATCGCGCAGGGCGTCGAGACCCGCGAGGACCTCCAGGCGCTGCGCGAACTCGGCGTGCGCTTCGCGCAGGGCTACATCCTCGGCAAGCCGGCCCAGCCCCAGCGCGGCACGCCGGTATGTTGATCGAGCGCGACTGACACAGAAAAACCCCGGCGGATCGCTCCGCCGGGGTTTCTCTTGTGTCTTGAGGCTGGGCCGACACGGGCGGAGCCCGTGTCGTCAGACGGGGCTCTGCCCCGCTGGCCGGCCGGGGGCGAGTGCGCAGCCAGCTTGCTGGCTGCGCCCGCCCTACCGGCTCAGAACCCCATCCCGCCCATGTCGGGCATCGCGGGGGCGGCCGGCTTGTCTTCCGGACGCTCGACGATCGCCGCTTCGGTGGTGATGAGCAGGCCGGCGACCGAGGCCGCGTCCTGGAGGGCGGTGCGCACGACCTTGGTCGGGTCGATCACGCCGGCCTTCACCAGGTTCTCGTAGGTGTCGGTCGCGGCGTTGAAGCCCTGGGTCTCGTCATTCTCGCGCAGCAGGTTGCCCGCGACGACCGCGCCGTCGTGGCCGGCGTTCTGGGCGATCTGCTTGATCGGGGCGGTGATCGCCTTGCGGATGATGTCGATGCCGCGGGTCTGGTCCTCGTTCGCGCCCTTGAGGCCTTCGAGAGCCTTGGTCGCGTAGAGCAGCGCCGTGCCGCCGCCCGGGACGATGCCTTCCTCGACCGCGGCGCGGGTCGCGTGGAGCGCGTCGTCGACGCGGTCCTTGCGCTCCTTCACCTCGACTTCGGTCGCACCGCCGACCTTGATCACGGCCACACCGCCGGCGAGCTTGGCGAGACGCTCCTGGAGCTTCTCGCGGTCGTAGTCGGACGAGGTGTTGTCGATCTGGGTGCGGATCTCGGCAACGCGCGCCTTGATGTCGTCAGCCGAACCGGCCCCGTCGACGATGGTGGTGTTGTCCTTGTCGATCGAGACCTTCTTGGCCTGGCCGAGCATCCCGACGGTGACGTTCTCGAGCTTGATGCCGAGGTCTTCGCTGATCATCTCGCCCTTGGTGAGGATCGCGATGTCCTGGAGCATCGCCTTGCGGCGATCGCCGAAGCCCGGAGCCTTGACCGCCGCGACCTTGAGCCCGCCGCGCAGCTTGTTGACCACGAGGGTGGCGAGCGCTTCGCCCTCGATGTCCTCGGCGATGATCAGCAGCGGACGGCCCGACTGCACCACGGCCTCGAGGATCGGCAGCATCGACTGGAGGTTCGACAGCTTCTTCTCGTGGATCAGGATGTAGGGGTTATCCAGCTCGACGGTCATCTTGTCGGGGTTGGTGATGAAGTAGGGCGACAGGTAGCCGCGGTCGAACTGCATGCCTTCGACGACATCGAGCTCGAACTCGAGGCCCTTGGCTTCCTCGACGGTGATGACGCCTTCCTTGCCGACCTTTTCCATGGCTTCGGCGATCTTCTCGCCGACTTCGCGGTCGCCGTTCGCCGAGATGATGCCGACCTGGGCGATTTCGCTGCTGTCCGAGACGTCCTTCGAGCGCTGCTTGAGGTTCTCGACCACGGTGGTGACCGCGAGGTCGATGCCGCGCTTCAGGTCCATCGGGTTCATGCCGGCCGCGACCGACTTCATGCCTTCGGTCACGATCGCCTGGGCGAGCACGGTGGCGGTGGTGGTGCCGTCCCCTGCCGCATCGTTCGCCTTGCTGGCCACTTCGCGCAGCATCTGCGCGCCCATGTTCTCGTACTTGTCCTTGAGCTCGATTTCCTTGGCGACGCTCACACCGTCCTTGGTGATGCGCGGTGCGCCGAAGCTCTTGTCGATGACGACGTTGCGGCCCTTGGGGCCGAGGGTCACCTTGACGGCGTTGGCGAGGATGTCGACGCCGCGCAGGATGCCTTCGCGGGCCTCGCGGCCGAACTTCACGTCCTTGGCTGCCATGTTCGTTTCTCCTGAGATTGGGTTGTTCTAGAAAGTGAGGAAGGGGCCCGGCGTCAGCCGACGATCCCCATGATGTCGCTTTCCTTCATGATCAGCAGGTCTTCGCCGTTGATCTTGACCTCGGTGCCCGACCACTTGCCGAAGAGGACGCGGTCGCCGACCTTGACGTCGGGGGTGATGCGCGAACCGGAATCGTCACGCGCGCCTTCGCCGACGGCGATGACTTCGCCTTCGCTCGGCTTTTCCTGGGCGCTGTCGGGGATGATGATGCCGCCGGCGGTCTTGGTGTCGGCTTCGATGCGACGGACCACGACGCGGTCGTGGAGCGGACGAAATGCCATGCTTGGGACCTTTCCTGAATAGGTTGGGGTTGCTTGGCACTCTCCCACCGAGAGTGCCAACGCGGCGGCATTTGGTCGCGGGGCGGAAATGAATCAAGACCTGCGGGTGCAAAAATTTTCACTGCCGGGTCGCCGGGCCCGGCGCTGCGTCCGGGTCAAGGCACGGACGGCCCGCCAGCGAGCTACTGGCCCTCGTACACCTCGCCATTTACAAGGAACCTGACCGGGACCACAGGATCGAAGAACAGCGGCACCGCCACCCCATCACGGTAAGCGCCGAGGTGGATATGCGGGTTGCGGGAGAAGCCGTTATTGCCGACCCGCGCGATTTCTTCGCCCGCCGTAACCTTGGCGCCGGTGCGCACGCGGATCGCTTGCACATGAGCGATCACCACGCGGAGACCGTCGGCCCCTGCGATCACCACCGATGATGCGCGGCCCGGTTGCATGACGCCCGGCCGATTGACCTTGTCATTGACGTAGACCTCCACGACCTCCCCCGAGATTGGCGCCAGGACCGGCCTGTTCCAGCCATACCAATCCTCGTTGGTGGTCCCATCTGTCACATAGGGCCTGCTCCATCCGGTGCCGCCTTCGTCGATCTGTACGGAGGTGACGAGACAATCTGTCCCAAGAGCATCGCCAAGAGCGGCGAGCTGTCCTTCCGGATGGTAGGAACAGACAAAGCTGACATCGAAGACGGGGTGAACCACGATGGGCGAGGCCGTCGCCGATGCTACTGGGTGGGCAGGCAGGCTTGATTCTGCGGGCCCTGTCGCCGAAGCCGATGCCGCAAACAGGAAAAGGCAGGCGGACAGAGACTTGGTCATACCTGTTCCTTTTGACTACAGATGTAGTCGTTATGTCGGGGTCGCTGGGCTGTCAATGCGCCTGTCCGTCGCGGGGTGCATCCCTGCCCCGACGAAGGAGCAGTGGCCGGGGTGGTCAGCGCGGATACGCTCGGCTACCCCAGACCGCCCGACCCCCCACAGGAACCCCGCCGACCGATGTCTTCCCCCAAGCTCACCCCGCTGATCATCAACCGCTCCGACGACATCAACGTCGCGCACGAGGCGTGGGTGTGGCTCAAGGTGAATCTCGCCTTCCTGACCGGCGCCATCGCGGTGCTGGTGATCGGGGTGATCCTCGCCCGGCTGCTCTCGAAATGGGCCGACCGCGCGCTGACCCGCGCCACGCATATCGAGCCGACGGTCGCCAAGTTCCTCAGCAACATCATCAAGTATGCGCTGTGGGCGGTGGTGGGGATCACCGTGCTCACCCAGTTCGGGGTGCAGACGACGAGCATCATCGCCGCACTGGGCGGCCTCGCGCTTGCGGTCGGCCTCGCGCTCCAGGGGACGCTGTCGAACGTAGCGGCGGGCGTGATGATCCTGATCCAGCGGCCCTTCCGGGTCGGCGAATACATCACCGCCGGACCCGTCGCGGGGACGGTGCAGGGGATCGGGCTGTTCACCACCGAGATGCTCCAGCTCGACGGGCTCTACGTGATGGTCCCCAACAACGAGCTCTGGAACAAGGCGGTGGTCAACCACTCCCGGATGCCGACGCGGCGCTACGAGCTGGTGGTGAACATCGGCTACGAGGACGACCTCAAGGCTGCGTGCGAGGCGATGCTCGCGCTGGCGAAGGCGGACCCGCGGGTGCTCGCCGAGCCTGCGCCTGTCGCTTTCGTCGCGGGGCTCGCCGACAATGCCGTGCGCGTGGGGGTGCGGGCGTGGTGCAGGACCGGCGATCACCTCGCCTTGAGCTGGGCGATGGCTGAGGGGGTGAAGACGCGGCTGGACGAACTCGGGATCGGCCTCCACCCCGTGCCGCTCGCGCCTCCGGCCCCACCCGCCGCGCCCGTTCCCCCACGCTAGGCGGCGGGCGCGTACACCGTCAGGCCCAGCCGGTCCCGCCGGTTCCAGCGCCACAGCAGCAGCGCGGCGGCAAAGAACAGCCCGGTGGCGAGCCCGATCCACACCCCCGATCCCTCGAGCGGGGTGGCAAAGCCGAGCCCGACGGCGATGCCGAAGCCCGGCACCCAGTAGCTGAAGATCGCGATCCACATCGGCACGCGGGTGTCTTGGAGCCCCCGCAGCGCCCCCGCGGCGACCGCCTGGACCCCGTCGGCGAGCTGGAACGCCGCCGCCCAGACCAGGTATTGCAGCGCGAAGCCGACCAGCGCCGCGTTGGCGGCGGCCTCGGGGTCGATATAGGCGCGCAGCAGGAAGGTCGGCACCAGCAGCATCGCGAGCGCGGTGGTGCTCATGAACCCGGTGCCGATCGCGAGTGCCACCCACCCGGCGCGCCCGGCCGCGATGCGGTCGCCCGCGCCGTGGTGGAAGCCGACCCGGATCGTCGCCGCCTGCGCGGTGCCGAAAGGGATCTGGAAGGCGAGCGCGGCGAGGTTCAGCGCCAGCGTGTGCGCGGCGAGCTCGGTCTCGCCGAAGCGCCCGATCAGCAGCGCGGCGCCGCTGAACAGCCCGGCCTCGGCGAACACCGTCAGCGCGATCGGGGTGCCGATCACGAGGATATCCTTCAGCCGCGTCCACTCGGGCCGCCACCAGCGGCCGAAGATGCGGTAGCGCCTGAGGGTGCGGTCGCGGGCGATCACGAGGATGTAGGCGCACATCATGGCGAGCGCGGTGAGCACGCTCGACAGCGCCGAGCCCATCAGGCCGAGCGCGGGCAGGCCGAGATGGCCGTAGACGAGCGCCCAGTTGCCGAGGATGTTGGTGCCCAGCGCCAGGAGGGTGATCGCGGTCGCGTAGCCCGGCTTGCCGAGCGCGGCGACGAAGATGCGGAACACGCTGGCGATGATCATCGGGATCATTGCGAAGGACACCACGAATAGGAAGTCGCCCGCCAGCGCGGCGGTCTCGGGGTCCTGTCCGCTCGCCACCAGCAGCGCCTCGCCGCCGAGGCAGATCGCCATGCCGAGGAGGCCGCTGAGGACCGCGCCCCACAGCCCCATGCGCACCGTGCGGCGGATGTCGCGCACCGCGTGGAGCCTGCGCCCGCGTTCGGCCGCGATCAGCGGGGCGCAGGCGCCGACGAGGCCGGTCAGCGCCCACATCGTGGTGCCGAAGATCGCGATCCCGAGGCTCGAGGCGGCGAGCGGCTGCTCGCCCAAGCGGGCGATGAACAGCACGTCGACCGCGTGGATCAGCATCTGGAGCAGGTTCGTCGCGGCGAGCGGCACGGCGAGCGCGAGCGTCGCGCGCAGTTCCTGCCCCCAGCCGGGCGTCGAGAGAGTGGTCGCCTGTGTCATGTCGTCGGTTCGCAATGGCCCGCGGTCAGGCGAGCCGGCCCGGATAGGCGCGCTGGCGAGCGAAGGAAAGCGCAAAAAGCCGCCGCGCCGCCGCGGGTCGCAGCGACGAAAAAGGGCGGCGCCATCGCTGGCGCCGCCCCCTTTGTCGGTCGCAACCGGCTGACGAGCTTACTTGAGCTCGACGGTGCCGCCGGCTTCCTCGATCTTCTTCTTGATGTCTTCGGCTTCGGCCTTCGACACGCCTTCCTTGACGGCCTTGGGCGCGCCTTCGACGAGCGCCTTGGCTTCGGTGAGGCCCAGGCCGGTGATCGCGCGGACTTCCTTGATGACCTGGATCTTCTTCCCGCCGTCGCCGGTCAGGATGACGTCGAATTCGGTCTGCTCTTCGGCAGCCGGGGCATCGGCAGCGCCGCCCGGGGCAGCAGCCACGGCGACGGCAGCAGCAGCGGACACGCCCCACGCTTCTTCAAGCGCCTTGGCGAGTTCGGCAGCTTCGAGCACGGTCAGCTGCGACAGTTCTTCAACAAGCTTGGCAATATCGGCCATGATGGTTCACTCCAAATTGTGGCGGGGCGGGAAAAATGCCCCAACAGATTGTTTCGTCTGGCGAAAAGCGTCTCTTACGCTGCGTCCTTTTCCGCATAGGCGGCGAACACGCGGGCGACCTTGGCGGCCGGGGCGGTGACGACCTGGGCAATCTTGGTCGCCGGGGCGTTGACCAGCCCGATGAGCTTGGCGCGCAGCTCGTCGAGGCTCGGCATCGAGGCAAGCGCCTTGATCCCGGCTTCGTCGAGCACGACCGAACCCATCGACCCGCCGACGATCTCGAGCTTGTCGTTCGACTTGGCGAAATCGACAGCGGCCTTGGCAGCCGCGACCGGGTCCTTCGACCAGGCCAGCCCGACCGGGCCGGTGAGCATGTCACCGAGCCCGACATAGTCGGTGTTCTCGAGGGCGAGCTTGGCGAGACGGTTCTTCGCAACCTTGTAGGTAGCGCCAGCATCGCGCATCTTCCCGCGCAGGTCGGTGGACTGGGCCACCGTCATGCCGAGGTTGCGGGTGACGACCACCACGGAAACCTCGTTGAAGACTGCATTGAGCTGGGCAACCGCGTCGGCTTTCTGCGAACGATCCATGCCATACTCCTTCACATTTGACCGCGACCGGGAATGGCTCCCCGGACGCGACCGGCTACGTTTGTCCGTGTTGGAACCTTGCGGCTCCAAACGCGGGCGAGTCCGTCGATAGGGAAGGAGGGTGTGCCATCAGGCACCAGCGCGATGCCCGGATGACGGGCCTGCGCGAAAATCTCGTTTCCCCGTCTAGGCTGGAAATTAAGCGGGCCCGATTGCCTGCACCAACTGTCTCGGACGGATGATCCTCGAAAGGATCGGGCGGGGCCAATAGCCATGCGCGGGGCGGAGTCAAGCGGATTGTCCGGCGGCGAGCGGGGCAGGGGAGGCCTGCGGGTCAACCCCTAGGGCCGCGCAAGTCTTTGGCCTGCCGCCCGTCTTGCCCTATAAGCAGGGGTGATGAACACGCCCGATCCCGCCGATCCCGCCGCTGGGGCCAACGCCAATCCCGCAGGCCGCGCGCTGCGCTTCATCGAGCAGGGGCTCCTGATGGTCGCCGCGCTGATGACGCTGGGCGCGGCCGGTGCCGAGGTCGCGGCGGTCTACCAGCGCGGCAGCATCGTGCTCGCCGATATCCTCCTGATGTTCCTCTACACCGAGGTGATCGCGATGATCGCGGTGTTCTACACCGGGAAGGGCAGCTCCTTCGTCTTCCCGATCTTCATCGCCATCACCGCGATCGCCCGGCTGATCGTGCTCCAGGGGAAGGACATGCAGGCCGAGAACGTGGTCTTCGAGGCGGGGGCGATCCTGCTGCTGTCCTTCGCCGCGCTGGTGATGGGGCGGGTGCGCTCGGACTGACCCCGCACGGCAGGGCCGGGACATCGCTGCCCCGGCCCTGCGGTGTCAGCGCTCCTCGCCGCGGTAGGCGAGGAGGTCCCCCGGCTGGCACTCGAGCTCGCGGCAGATCGCGGCGAGGGTCGAGAAGCGGATCGCCTTGGCCTTGCCGGTCTTGAGGATCGAGAGGTTGGCAAGGGTCAGACCGACCCGCTCGGCGAGTTCGGTCAGGGTCATGCGGCGGGCGTAGAGCAGGTCGTCGAGCTTGACCATGATACGGGCTCCTTCGATGTCGTCCATGCTGGGGGGCATCACACGGTTCCTTCCAGGTCTTCGCGCATCGCCGCACCGACGCGGAACACGCGGGCAAGGACGAACAGCAGCAGCAGGATCAGGATGCCGGTGAGGTCGAAGCCGTCGCCCTGGACGTGGAGGTCCACGCCGTCGACCTTGTTCGCCCAGTCCGCAAGCACGCTCGCGCAATAGGCCGCGGGCCACAGCAGCACCTGCACGCCGAGCATCAGCCACGCCATGCGGCTCAGCCGCTCGGCATTGGCGGGGACGAAGGGATCGCCCTCGCCGACCGTGTCGATGATCTGGCGCAGCTTGCCGAAGAACACGAACATCGCGGCGAGCACGAGGAACAGGAGGACCAGCAGGGCGACGGTCGGGGCGAGCGGCAGGTCCTCGACCGGGAGCGCCGCGCCGTCGGCGAAGCCCCTGACGATGTCGCCCTTGAAGACGGTGACGATCGGCAGGCTGACCGCGAGCGCGGCGGCACCGAGGCCGACCGCGCCCTGGAGGATGAGGGTGACGACCTTGCTGGCGACCAGCAGCGGGTCCATTCCGCGAGGGTTCATGGGGCGGTGCTCCTGTGAGGGTCGGCTCAGGCGAGCGCGGGCAGGGCGATCGGCGTCTGCGCGGCGGCCTCGGTGGCCGGCACGGTGACGATCGCGCCGATCGAGCCGAGGGTGAGGAACACCGCGGCAGCGGCGGCAAGGGTGGTGTTCAGGAAGCGGGTCATATCGTTTTCCTTTCGGGGGCACATCGTGATTCGATAAATCCTCTCTAGTCCGATTCGCGGCATATCGTCAATCAATAATATTGAAATTCGATATTGATCTTGCCGTTTTCCGGGAAGGGGTGGTCGGCGGGTGCCCCGCAATCGCGCTGTCAGGCGGACAAAGCGGACACCCTGTCCGTCTGACGACATCGCAAGTTCATCAGCAGGAACAGGGGTTTCGTGCCGCATTGCGAACGCGGACGGACACAGGGTGCGGCGCGCGGATCATGCGGCAGGACGGAGGTGGGGGTTGCGACGATGCGAAAGAGCCGCCCGGAGGCTGCCGGGTGCCGCCCGCGTAGGAAAGCGCCGCAACATCCGCGCGATATCGCCTGCGCCGCGCCATTGACTCCGCCCGGGGGCGCTCCTACATGCGCCCCTCGCCCTGGCTTCGAGCAAGGCCGATTCATGCGCGGGAATCGGCTCGGGATGGAAGCGGCGACACGCCACATTCGCGACGCAGACGGACAGTGCTGCTGCCGGAACCGGCCTTGAGGGACGGGGCGGGCAGGCGGCGTCCGCTTTGCGCGAAAGTGGCGTTTTTCGCGTGGAACGACAGCGATTTTTCCCGTCCGCGCGGAACGCCCGCGCGGCCCTATCAAGAGGCAAGACCCCTCCATGGCCACCAAGGCGAAGCCGCCCGTCACCCGCAGCCGCAAGGCGCAAGGGACCGCCAAGAAGCGCATCCGCAAGATCTTCGGCGACATCCACGAAGTCGTGCAGATGCCGAACCTCATCGAGGTGCAGCGCGAAAGCTACGAGCAGTTCCTGCGCTCGGACAAGGCGACCGGCTATGTCTCGGGCCTCGAGAAGACGCTGCGCTCGGTCTTCCCGATCCGCGATTTCGCCGGCAGCGCCGAGCTCGATTTCGTGCATTACGAGCTGGAAGAGCCCAAGTACGACACCACCGAGTGCCGTCAGCGCGGCATCACCTACGCCGCCCCGATGAAGGTGACGCTGCGCCTCATCGTCTTCGAGGTCGACGCCGAGACCGAAACCCGCTCCGTGCTCGATATCAAGGAGCAGGACGTCTACATGGGCGACATGCCGCTCATGACCGAGAACGGCACCTTCATCATCAACGGCACCGAGCGCGTGATCGTCTCGCAGATGCACCGCTCGCCGGGCGTGCTGTTCGACCATGACCGCGGCAAGACGCATAGCTCGGGCAAGCTGCTGTTCGCCGCGCGGGTGATCCCCTACCGCGGCTCGTGGCTCGACTTCGAGTTCGACGCCAAGGACATCGTCAACGTCCGCATCGACAGGAAGCGCAAGCTGCCGGTCACCGCGCTGCTCTACGCGCTCGGCCTCGATGCCGAGGACATCCTCGGCTACTTCTACAACACCGTGACTTGGGAACGTGCCAAGGACGGGTGGAAGATCCCCTTCGTCGCCGAACAGTGGCGCGGCGCCAAGCCGACCTTCCCGCTGATCGACGCCAAGACCGGCGAGGAAGTGTTCCCCGCCGGCCAGAAGATCAGCCCCCGCGCCGCCAACAAGGCCGCCAAGGACGGCCTCACCGAGCTGCTGCTTCCCACCGAGGAAGTCGTCAGCCGCTACGCCGCCGCCGACATGATCGACGAGTCGACGGGGCGCATCTACATCGAGGCGGGTGACGAAGTGACCCTCGAGCACGTCGACGCCTTCGACCGCGCTGGCATCGACCGCCTCGCGCTGCTCGACATCGACGAGATCAACACCGGTCCGTGGATCCGCAACACCCTCAAGGCCGACAAGGCCGAGAACCGCGACGAGGGTCTCGAGGCGATCTACAAGGTCATGCGCCCGGGCGAACCGCCGACGAAGGAAACCGCCGAGGCGCTGTTCGAGGGCCTGTTCTTCGATGCCGAACGCTACGACCTCTCGGCCGTGGGCCGCGTCAAGCTCAACATGCGCCTCGGGCTCGAGTGCGAGGACACCGTCACCACGCTGCGCAAGGAAGATATCCTCGCGGTGGTGAAAGAGCTGGTCGGCCTCAAGGACGGCAAGGGCGAAGTCGACGACATCGACAACCTCGGCAACCGCCGTGTGCGTTCGGTGGGCGAGCTGCTCGAGAACCAGTACCGCGTCGGCCTGCTGCGCATGGAGCGCGCCGTGAAGGAGCGCATGAGCTCGGTCGACGTCTCGACCGTGATGCCGAACGACCTGATCAACGCCAAGCCCGCCGTGGCCGCGGTGCGCGAGTTCTTCGGCTCCTCGCAGCTCTCGCAGTTCATGGACCAGACCAACCCGCTCTCGGAAGTCACCCACAAGCGCCGTGTCTCGGCGCTCGGGCCGGGCGGTCTGACCCGCGAGCGCGCCGGCTTCGAAGTGCGCGACGTCCACCCGACGCACTATGGCCGCATCTGCCCGATCGAGACGCCGGAAGGCCCGAACATCGGCCTCATCAACTCGCTGGCGAGCTTCAGCCGCGTCAACAAGTACGGCTTCATCGAGACTCCCTATCGCAAGGTGGTGGACGGCAAGGTGACTGGCGACGTGATCTACCTCTCGGCGATGGAGGAGCAGAAGCACACCGTCGCGCAGGCCTCGGCCGAACTCAACGAGGACGGCAGCTTCGTGGAAGAGCTGGTGTCGGCGCGTCACAACGGCGACAACCTGATGGCCCCGCGCGAGCAGATCACGCTGATGGACGTTTCGCCCAAGCAGCTCGTCTCGGTCGCGGCCTCGCTGATCCCGTTCCTGGAAAACGACGACGCCAACCGCGCGCTGATGGGCTCGAACATGCAGCGCCAGGCCGTGCCGCTGGTGAAGGCGGAAGCGCCGTGGGTCGGGACCGGCATGGAGGAGACCGTGGCGCGCGATTCCGGCGCGGCGATCGCGGCCAAGCGCGGCGGGATCGTCGACCAGGTCGACGCGACCCGCATCGTGATCCGCGCGATCGGCGATGTCGAACCCGGCCAGTCGGGCGTCGACATCTACACGCTCCAGAAGTTCCAGCGTTCGAACCAGAACACCTGCATCAACCAGCGTCCGCTGGTGAAGGTGGGTGATGTGATCGAAGCGGGCGACATCATCGCCGACGGTCCCTCGACCGATCTGGGCGAGCTGGCGCTCGGCAAGAACAGCCTCGTCGCGTTCATGCCGTGGAACGGCTACAACTACGAAGACTCGATCCTCATCAGCGAACGCATCGTGAAGGACGACGTCTTCACCTCGATCCACATCGAGGAGTTCGAAGTCATGGCCCGCGACACCAAGCTCGGGCCGGAGGACATCACCCGCGACATCCCGAACGTCGGCGAGGAAGCCCTGCGCAACCTCGACGAGGCGGGCATCGTCTACATCGGTGCCGAAGTGCACCCGGGCGACATCCTCGTGGGCAAGATCACGCCCAAGGGCGAATCGCCGATGACCCCGGAAGAGAAGCTGCTGCGCGCGATCTTCGGCGAAAAGGCGAGCGACGTGCGCGACACCTCGCTGCGTCTGCCTCCGGGTGTCGCGGGCACCGTGGTCGAGGTCCGCGTCTTCAACCGTCACGGCATCGAGATCGACGACCGTACCCGTGCGATCCAGAACGAGGAGATCGAACGGCTCCGGAAGGACGCCGCGGACGAGCGCAACATCTTGAACCGCGCGACCTACAACCGCCTGCGCGACATGCTCCTCGGCCAGACCGCGAGCGCCGCGCCGAAGGGCCTCAAGAAGGGCGTGGAAATCACCGAAGCCCTTCTCGAGGAGGTCGATCGCCACGAGTGGTTCAAGTTCGCGGTCGCCGACGACAACCGCCAGGCGCAGATCGAAGCGGTGAAGTCGCAATACGACGAAGCCGTCGCCTCGATCGATGCCAAGTTCCATGACCGCAAGGAGAAGCTGGAACGTGGTGACGAACTGGCGCCGGGCGTGCTCAAGATGGTCAAGGTCTTCGTCGCGGTGAAGCGCAAGCTCCAGCCGGGCGACAAGATGGCCGGCCGTCACGGGAACAAGGGCGTCATCAGCCGCATCCTGCCGATCGAGGACATGCCGTTCCTCGCCGACGGGACCCATGTCGACCTCGTGCTGAACCCGCTGGGCGTGCCGAGCCGCATGAACGTCGGGCAGATCTTCGAGACGCACCTCGGCTTTGCCGCCCGCGCGCTCGGCCACGAGATCAAGGGGCTGCTGGAAGATTGGCGCGCGGCCAACCCGAACGCGGCCGAAGATTACGCCAATGTCGCGCCGCCCGCTGCCGTGCTGGACCGTCTCAAGGACATCTATGGCGAGCAATATGTCGAGGACCTCGAAAGCCGTTCGACCGCGGATATCGTCGAGCTCGCGGGCAACCTTTCGGCCGGGGTGCCGATGGGGACCCCGGTGTTCGACGGCGCGCGCGAAGCCGACGTTTCGGACATGCTGGTCAAGGCGGGGATCGATTCCTCGGGCCAGAGCGTCCTTTATGACGGCCGCACCGGCGAGGCGTTCGACCGCAAGGTGACCGTGGGCATCATCTACATGCTCAAGCTCCACCACCTCGTCGACGACAAGATCCACGCCCGTTCGATCGGCCCCTACTCGCTCGTCACCCAGCAGCCGCTGGGCGGCAAGGCGCAGTTCGGCGGCCAGCGTTTCGGGGAAATGGAGGTCTGGGCCTTGCAGGCTTACGGTGCCGCCTACACCTTGCAGGAAATGCTGACGGTGAAGTCCGACGACGTGGTCGGCCGCACCAAGGTCTACGAAGCGATCGTCAAGGGCGACGACACCTTCGAGGCCGGCATTCCGGAGAGCTTCAACGTGCTCGTCAAGGAAATGCGCAGCCTTGGCCTCAACGTCGAACTGAAGTCGATCCTCGACGAGGACGACGACGGCGAGATGCTGGAGGCAGCGGAGTAAGGGGCGCGGGGGGGGGGGGGGGCACCAACCCCCCCCCCAACACCCCCCCCCCCCCCCCC